>CAWDMN010000064.1:0-13255 GCA_963803155.1 uncultured Acidobacteriota bacterium | reverse complement strand
AATTGCTGCGCAAGGTGTTTTGAAAAACACTCACATCATCGTGGTCCATTCCCACGATAACTGCGGTTTGGACGCAGATTCCGGCCTGGTGAATGGCTTGGATGCGTAGCCGGTTATCCTGTTCATTGTTGATATTTTTATCCACCGCCGCCAGGTTTTCGGCGCTCAAAGACTCTAGCCCAAAAAAAAGGCCGACGCAACCGGCCCGTTTAGCCAAGGTCAGCAACTCAGGGTCGTCGGCGATTTTCAGGGAGCACTGGCTCACCCAGCGTTTTTTCAAGGGGACCATGGCGGCAAAGAGCGCTCGGGCATAGCCGGTATCGGCGATGATATTGTCATCGACAAAAATAAAGTTGCGGGGGACGTTCTTGAGCTCGTCCAGCACCAGATCCAGCGGGCGGTGACGATAGGTTTGACGGTGGAATGCGGTGACGGAGCAGAACCGGCAACCATGGCGGCATCCCCTGCCCGTTTGCACGGCATGGCAGGTGGCATAGTGACGGGCCCATCGCGCGATGAGCTCTCGCCGGGGGACCGGCGAAGTCGCAAGATCCGGCAAGGTGCAGCTTCGATAGATGCGCTGCAAGCCACTGGAGGCGATGTCGCTCAAGACTTGGGGCCAGAGCCCCTCGGCATCGCCCACCACCACTGCGTTGAAATGTTGGGTGGCCTCCTCGGGCCGGAATGAGGGGTGATAGCCACCGGCGATGGTGATCTTGCCGCGTCGGCGGAATTCGCGGGCAATTTCGTAGGCACGCGGGGCAACGGCAGTCATGAAAGAGACCCCGACCACATCAACCTCGGCGTCGAAATTGACGGGACTCACGTTTTCATCACAAATCTCGACGTGATTTCCGGGTGGGGTCAGAGCGGCCACCGTCGTCAGTGGCAGGAGGCTGAACCGAAGCATGGCTCGCCGTGGAACGCATTGATTTTTCACCGTCATACGCAGATGAACGGCGGCAGGTAAAACCAGTAGGATCTTCATAGGCGCCTCATAATCATTGGTATTAGTGGAAATTCATTCACATTTGTGGCCTGGCTCAATTCTGTCCCTTCTTCCACCACCCGCACATTATCTGAAGAATCGAAATCGATTCACAGCATCGTTGTGACACTATTCAATGCGACACAATTAACGCTCTTCTCCCACGCCGATCTGCTCCTGCCCGCCTGCGCCGCCGCTGCCGGGCAAAAAAAAGTCGGATAAGGGATGCGCTCCGCTGTCTGGCTCCTTGTTTTTTCCTTCATCGCAGACAATCACAATGCGGAACAAGTAGATCAGGCCGTGTTTTGCCCTGGCTATCTCTCCTTCATTCAACCGTTAGTGCAAAAATGGTCACATTCTTAAGAACGGCCCCATTTACCCACGATGAGCGAGCATTGCGAGGATGCGAGCGACCGGCTTCGCAACGTATTGGCATGCACATGATATTTTTTGGACTGTCTGGTCACTTATGGATCCACTGGAGACAGGAGCCAGAAACAGATCTGCAAATTGCCGGCCTGGCTTCTGAAGACCGGAAAGCTATGATATTTTAATAGGGTCGAGTATCCTGGCCATGAAAAGCTGACAATCAGCGATGAGGAGGTCCCATGAATCCAGCTATCCGCACTGGTTTGGTTGCGTTGGCGCTTCTATTTGAGATCCTGTTGTTCCTTCCTCCAAGCAGGGTTTTGGCTCAAAACGTTGTCGTCGATGCAACGCCATCACGAGCAGTCAATACATTTAGTCCTGTGAGAGCCTTGGGTGCCGGCATCGACCGGCTGCGGTCTGGAAGCACAGACAGTCTGTTGAGCGAACCGCTCCTCAAGCAGGTTCTGTCCGCCGGATGGCAATCTGTCAGTTATCGGCAGAATACAGAACTGCATGTCGAAGCCTGGCATTGGAATCCCCAAGGCACCTGGAGCGATCCCGCCGGGCAAGGGTACTTTACGGGAAATTCAACTCCAACAGGCGCGATTCGGCACTCTTGCGCCTATCCCCTGCCCCACCGCGGTTTCAGCAGAGGTGATGGCAGTGGCTATTCACGCCTCACGGATGGAGACCTGAATACGTACTGGAAAAGCAACCCTTACCTCACTCGTGCCTTTACCGGCGAAGACGACACTCTGCATCCACAGTGGATTCTGATTGATTTAGGCAGCAAGATGGAGATCAATGGCTTGCGGATTGCCTGGGCCTCACCTTACGCACAGAATTACCGGGTTCAGTTCTGGACGGGCGAGGATTCTCCTCTGCGGTCCACAATGAAGGGTGCTTGGCAAACGTTTCCGCTCGGTTCCGTCCGAGACGGCCAGGGGGGAACCGTCACGCTTCGGCTTGCCTCCTGGATGATCCCAGTCCGATACCTGCGCATCTGGATGACCGCGTCTTCCAATACCTGCGGCACCCACGGCACGGCAGACCGCCGCAATTGCGTGGGGTATGCCATCAGCGAAGTATTTGCCGGAACTCTTTCGGAGAAAGGGGAATTTACCGACTTGACCCGGCATCTTCCCAACCGCCAACAGACTGTCACTTACTGCTCTTCGGTCGATCCCTGGCATGCGGCCTCTGATCTCGATGAGAGCAAGGGAGACCAGGTCGGCCTCGATCTTTTCTATACGAGCGGTGTCACGCGGGATCTTCCCGCGATGATTCCAGTGGCGGTGCTCTATTCCACGCCTGGCGACGCTGCGGCTCAGATTGCCTACCTCGAGAAGCGTCATTATCCCATCTCCTGCGTCGAGCTGGGCGAAGAGCCGGACGGCCAGTTCATGTTGCCTGAAGATTACGGAGCACTCTACCTCCAATTCGCTGCCGCCATCCATCAAGTCGATCCGAAACTGAAGCTGGGAGGGCCTTCTTTCGAGGGAGTGAGCAGAGATGTGGAAGTTTGGCCCGACGCCGAAGGCCGAGTCTCCTGGCTGGGCCGCTTCCTGGATTACCTTAAAGCGCATGGCCGGCTGAACGACCTGGCATTCCTCTCCTATGAGCACTACCCGTACAATCCATGCAACACCTCCTGGAACGATCTCTATCGGGAGCCGCAATTGATCAGCCATATCGTACAAGTTTGGAAAGACGACGGATTGCCCCCCAACCTGCCTCAGTTCGTCACGGAAGTCAATCTGTCCTGGCAAACCGGGGAAACTTTTGTGGATATCCTGGGAGGCCTCTGGCTGGCGGACTATATCGGGGCCTTCTTGACGGCCGGTGGAAACGGCAGTTATTTTTTCCACTATATGCCTTCGCCGCTCCATCAAGGATGCAACAATTCCTGGGGCTCCTTTGGGCTGTTCCAGGTGAACCGCGATTTCGAAGTGAAAGGATATTTCCCGCAGTACTTTGTCTCTCAGCTCCTCACTCGCGAGTGGGTGCAACCGGAAGACAAGCTGCACCAACTCTTCCGTGCCGCAAGCGATGTTCACGATTCTTCCGGAAATCTCTTGGTGACAGCCTATGCCGTGCAGCGCCCAGACGGGCAGTGGTCTCTGCTGCTGGTAAACAAGGATCGCGAGAATGCCCAATCGGTGCGGATTTTCTTTGCCGATTCAGATGCAAAGCAGCAACGATTCTTCACCGGACAAGTGGAGCGGATCACTTTCGGCGCCACCCAGTATCAGTGGCACGCCAACGGAGCCGATGGTTTCGCGGAACCGGACGGACCGGCCGCAAGGTCCGTAGTGGCGGGCAATCGGACGGCGCTCTATTCCCTTCCCAAAGCCTCGGTCACCGTACTGCGTGGTCGGATCGGCAAGGAATAATCGCTGGCCATTACACACACATCATACAATGAGTGCCGCTCCAAGACATTTTAGAAATTGGGTGAAATGACTAAAAGCGCGTGGCTTCATAAATGAGGTAATCGGCCTTTGGGGAGGATATTCTGGTGGAGCCATGGAGACAGTACGGGAAAAGAGATATAGGGACTGATCGCCATTTCCGGCTGACTGGCCTTTTTGCTTATTCACCATTTTTCGAGGTCCAGAAAGGCCATTTAAGACCTAAAAACATCCCTTAAATTGGCTGCCTATCCTATCCCGTGCGGTTCTTGCTTGGTGTGACCCGATTCAACCGATTCATCCGATTCATAACTCGAAGAGGGAAAAAGCCCCGAAAAACTCTTGCATTACTTTCAACAAAATCGCAATCGGTTGGACTACCCTTGGGCGCTTCGTCACCATTTGCCCATCGGATCGGGGATGGTGGAGTCCTCCAACCGTTCGATTGTGCAACAGCGTCTCAAACAAGCCGGCATGCGCTGGTCCCAACCGGGCGCACAAAATTTCCTCAACCTTAGGACTCTTCATCGTTCGGGGTTATTTGAAAATTATTGGGAATCTTTTGACGTTGTGAATTTATAAGCAACTTTTGTGGTGTGCACCCTTGCGATTCTTTGCGCTTGACAAAGCCATATTAAATTTGTATTTCTTATAATTCCAGAGTGCTTTTCCGCAACATCATCAATCAATCACATTTTTAGGGCAAGGAACAGGGGAACTTTATTCCCTTGTGTTTGGGCTAATTTTTCCTATCGGCTGACATTTTGGCCTTTGTCAAATGTGGCAGAGAATCCGTGGCAGGAGAAATATGGTCTTTATTCCACCTGTCGCTCAGTAATAGTACCGGTCGGTGAAAGGAGAGGGACGTGGACAGGGACACTCTGATCTTCAGCGGCAACGATATCGTTTGTTATATATGCCTGGACGGATACGAGCCTCGAAAGTGGTACTCGCCAACCCAGATTGCAGCGGATGGACGCTGGGTCGGGAAGGTTGAGCGACACGCCCTTGAACCCGGCGAGTATATCGTCGCGCAATTCACTCAAGGGAGTGTCGGAGGGGGGTACAGCGGGTTGAATTTTTTCAGCGCCCAAATCCTCGAACTGAAAGAATCAATCGAACTTGCATATCCCCCGGATGCTGTGCTTCAGCTTTTAGGAGCAGGAATCAGGCTGTCTAGGGTTCAGGCAGAGAAGTTCATCGCTTTTATCAAGGGCAACCGACAATCCTGGGTTTGGGATAACGCTCCGGCGGAAATAAAGGCCTTGGTGTCTGGTGAGGAACCCAACGCGCACGACCAGGCCAGTGATCTGGTCCGCCAAGCGATGGCAAAGGGGTGGGATGTCGACGATCCTTCAACTCACGCTGCACCAATGGCCCTTCTGCGCCAAGCTATTGCCTTATACCCGGGGGTTGCCGATGCTCGCTGTATCCTTGGGAAGATCGCGATCAGCCAGGGCAATGTGAACGAGGCCATAACGCTCTTTGCGGGAGAACTCACAATGGCTTCGAAGCCGGATGCTCTGAATGCGAACAGCTATCTTGCCATCATTTATCGGGAGCTTGGCCGGGAGGCTGACGCGCAACGCCACGCGGCAGCAGCAATGACTACGAAGGAACATCGTGAGCTACCGACACAGTTGATCCCGGAAGTTGTGGAGAGGATAAGGGCGGCAGTAAGGCACAGCCAGGACGGCAACCGGAAAAGCCAGGATGCCACCGACCTTTCCACGGTTCGCGCCGAGGCGGTCAAAAGGAAACTCTACCCGAGTCGTATCGTGATAGCGATCTTTGTCATAGTAATCCTTATCTACACGGTGGTGCGACTCACTCGCTGAGGGCCCTGGAGAGAACGGGGACAGTCACCAGTCTCCCCGTTCCTTCTGTTCCATTCAGTCTGCTGGACTGCTGAAAGAAGAAATGTGTACTCATGGCATAAAACAGAGGTACATTGTCCCCATTGCCATGCAGGTTGCGTTCTTTGTTGGTCCAATTCCAAAGGGAACTTATTCCCCTTCTCGGCACGCTATACATGAGGGCTACCGGAGTCAAGGGAATAACTGGTTGGAGGTAAATCATGGAAGGAGCAGTCGAGATTCTGATCGTTGCAGACTCGCTGGAGGAAGCACGGACCATTGCTAAGTCCAAAGTTCCAAAGGGCGAGTATGTGCTCAGTGAAACCGTGGCGCTTGAGGCTGGAATCAGCAGCATCAAAAAATTTGCCGACACCGAGGAGCATGCGCTGGCCCTGGCGAAGTCCAAAGTACCGCACAATGCGGAGGTGTTAGAAATCCAACTCTTGGACAAGCCCATCTCGGAAGCGGTAGAAGTCCAAGCCGCTACAGAGGGAGAAGCTCGAGCCTTAGTAGTGAGATGTCGGCCCGGGAAAAAGCTACTTAAGGTCCACAAGGTTCGCGAACGCCGCGAAACGTGGGAAGGAATAGTTCTCCTTACAATGGCGTGTGTGTGCATTACATATCGATGGAAGGCCGAGTTGAGGGTGACTATCGGGCGCGCACGGTATCATGACTTGCTGGAACTGGTCCGTGCCGCGCCTTCAGAGGAAGCCCGAAAGGAGGCGGTTCAGCAGTTTCTCACCCAACGGAACATCTTCCACCCGGAACGGGGCGAGCAAATCTCTTATTGCCCGTGCGGATATCCTACGTGGCTGCATCGTGCCCACGGGGAGGATGGTCCAATACTCGAGATGCTTGTGTGGGATAGTCCCATGGAGGAGAAGTCCTTCGAGGTCGATGGGCAAACCGAATGGGAAGTGACGCATCATTTCGGCTGTCCAAGCTGCGGGCGTCACATCACTTCCCTCAAGTCAACAAGCTACTACAAGTAACCGATCCGCAGCCGAAGATGATATTGCCGCTGATAGCTTCTATGCCTCGGTTTACATAATACAGAGGAGCCTTTCCGAAGTCCCGCGATAGGAGATGCCGGCTTTCTGCACCAAGCCTGCATTCCGCGCTGCTCGGAGCAAAAGCGGCCGCGCAGAGCGGGGTATTTCACCGGATTACCACACTCCCGCCGCTCCTCCGGCTGATCGTTACCGCAAAATCCCCGCTCCCAAGATCTCTTATGGTGTATCCTTCTGCCTTAAGATCGGGACGTAATGAAAGTTTAGTTTTATTCACGGTAACCTCCATGGGGCGGAAAGTCAGTCGCAGGTGCTCTAATCCTGAGGTATCTGTAGAGTGTATTGAACCTTCTTCCCGTCGTAAGACACTTCTTTCAGCACTCCTTGTGAATACAGGATGTGGTTCTCTCCCGGCGGAGCCCATTCGGGAATTGCCGCAAATGCCGGGTAAAACATCCGGGGGGCTTCGCCATGACAATCAGACAGCAATCCAATTGGGGCCAATTGGGGCCTGATCTCTTTATTCTTTATTTGAGAATTGGAAAATGAGAATAGGCAGGTGCCGGAGAATCGGTTTTCACTTTCAGGATCGGGGTGGTATGGACGAAGACTCAGTCTGGCCCGTGTTTTCAAGTTCAAGGGGAAACCGAGCAATTGGGGCCTGATCTCTTTATTCTTTATTTGGGATTTGGAAAATGAGAATAGGCGGGTGCCGGAGAATCGGCCTTCACTTTCAGGATCTGGCTGCTTTGGACGAAGATTCAATCTGGCCCGTGTTTTCAAGTTCAAGGGGAAATGGTGCCAGGGGAAATGGGGCCAGACCTTAAATATTGCCTATCTCCTCTAACCAGTCATGATTATTGGGAAACAATTAAGTCAGCTACTTCGAAGCGGAGTGTCCGTCCAGGAAAAAATAGGGGTGTTACATTCTCTCTTCGGTCACGGAGCACAGCACCCTAAGTTTTGTACCGGTTTGTCCAGGCCACCCGCCTCCAGCCAAATTAAAGTGAATTCCAGGCGACGAATCGCTGGGGGCTTGAATCGACAAGAGAGTGGGCACCTAACCCTTGTGGCTATGGTCTCAGCGCAACATAATCGCCCACTGGGCATAATTCCTTCCGATTACTGCCATTTGGGAATTGCAGTTGCTGCCTCCTTTTTGTGGCAAGTTGACTCGTCATTCCATCTAACCTTATAATAATCAACGAAAATAATCTGGCAATCAAGTTGCAATATCCATAACGGCTGACGATCAGGTAGTCAAACCCATCTTAGATTATCTGATAAATGTCGGAACCCTTCAGACATCCAACCATGAAGCCAACAAGGAGGAGCCATGTGGAGAATCTTGATTTCAGTGGCTGTGACCGCCTTGCTCTTGGTCACAACAGCGCTCGGTGAAACCAGCAAAGCAGATTCGAAGGCAGAGAAAGAAGCGAAAAAGGAAGCCAAACAGGTTGAGAAGGTAAAACAAAAGATTACCAAAGTTGGCGCTGGTGAGAAAACACGAGTGACAGTTGAATTAATGAATAACCAGAAGGTGAAAGGTTATGTGAGCAAAATTGATGAGGATAGCTTCGTGGTGACAGATCCAGAGACACAAGCTTCAACCAAAGTGGCCTATCGTGATGTTGTCCACTTGGGCGGAAAAGGGCTATCGAAGACTGTCAAAATTGTCATTGTTGCAGGAATCGTGCTTTTTCTTTCTTTATATATCTCGCTAGTCGCCTATCCCGCAGCCGCAAGCCACTGAACTTCATCAGTCTATCACTGGCCCAAATTAAGGGAAGGAAGCATATTGACGGCAGCCCGTTTCTTCTTGCGAACACTTGAGCATAGATCTGAGTCTCTAAAATTCCAGCTCGGCAAAGTCGGCTAAGGTTTGTTTGAGTATTCCCGGACGCTTGATTCTATATTCGTAATTATGGATTGGAGGAGCCAATGATATTCCAACGTCTCTGGATTCAAAAAATGATAATTTTAAATTCTGTCATTTTGCTCATGATTATTGAAGGTACTTGCCTTGGACAAATTCTGATCCCCGAGGGAACAAAAGTTCGGTTGAGACTTGAGCAGTCTCTCTCATCAGCAACGAGCCAAGAAGGACAAGAGGTGCGGCTTTCTGTGATAGACAATGTGAAAATAGGAGATGAAATTGTGATTGCGCAAGGTGCCACGGCGGTTGGCCGAGTAGTCGAAGCTGTTCCCAAAAAAAGAATGGGACGAACCGGTAAGATTGATTTTTCCGTGGATCGGGTTATTGCTGTAGATGCTGAGCCGATCCCAGTTCGTTACACGCTCAATAAGAACGAGACTGGGAGTAAAACCTTGAGCACAGGAATTTTGACTGCTGGGACAACGTTTGTTTTCATACCTGCAGGACCTTTCTGGCTGCTGAGACATGGGAAGGATGTAGGATTTGAAAAGGGGTTGATTTTGGAAGTATTTACAAATCAGGCCCACACCATGGGAGCAAGGGCTCCAAATACAGACCAATCCGCGGTTAATCAAGCAGTTAAATCGACAACTGTAGCCAAAGTAATAATAAGTTCTGATGTCGATGGTGCCAAAATTAAACTCGATGGCAAATTTGTGGGGAATACTCCAACCACTCTGGAAATAGAAGAAGGGAGTCATAAGATTTTGGTTCTGTATGGATCGACTTTCTGGAAGAAGGACTTCAAAATTTATGGTGGCAGTACAATTTCAATCAATGCCCCTTTAAAAAAGAAAAAGAGTTGGATTTCTCAAGACCCCAACAGCAGCAGATGATTTTGTTTTCTGCCCGATTTAAGGCTGGAAACCCGCGCTGGACGTTTGAAATTGAAGATTTGAAGGTACTATAGTGTTCCAATCGGCAAGGCCGATGCAGGGGTCAAATCTCGTTTTTCTGTGTTGGAAATAAAACGGGCGGCAAAAGGAAGAGCAACCCCTTTCGCAGAGAGTCCAGCTAGATCCCTTACCTCCATGGTTGCTGGCCCCGCTCGAGTCCAGACGCTAACACAGAAAAACGAAATCTGACCCGAATGGCGCCGACCCAATTGTGCCCAGGGAAAATCTTTTCCCTGTTCTGGCACCAAAAAAGGAGATTCCCATTTATGCGTTGCTTGTTCTTGTTGATCGTGTTTCCGCTATTCTGTGCTATCCCGGGTTTCTGCCAATCGCGGTGGGAAGCACTAAAGGAACTGCACACCGGGCAGAAGATAGTGGTGGTGGAAACCACCATGCGGCATCTGGAAGGCAAGTTCGTTAGCGCCAGCGGGGAGGCTCTTACATTGGATGTTGATGGCCAGCAGGTGTCGATCAATCGCGACAAGGTCGCTCGCGTCAGCTCAAAAGGACATCGGGTGCGGAACACTATGCTATTGACGATTGTTGGCCTTTTGGGAGGAGCATACATCGGTCACACACGGGACACCCCCACGAATACACGCGATGGCATTGGCGCGGTAATCGGCGGTGTTGCGGGTGGCGTCGGTGGAGCGCTGATCCCAACGGGCAAAACCTATTACCGGCTGGAAAATCCCCGGCCACAAACTGCGGGGAAATGAGCGGCTCCGGGGACGCCGATTGCCAGGACGCCGATTGCCAGGACGCCTAGTGCCCGTCCGTTATGTGAATGTCAAGCCCGTAACCCATTGTCTAAAGAAAAAGGTGCCGCTCTTAAGAATTTAAGTATTTTGGGTTAAGCTTATAAATTAGCATATTTCAAAGAATGAGTGTTGCTCCCCAATAATTAGGATTTTTTTGATAGGACTGAAAGAGCCTGACTTTTCAGTGAGGCATTCAGCAAATTTCACAAGGGAATTTTAGGGGGGCGGAGTCATGGATACCACACGGGGAAAGAGATACAGGGTCCAAGTGCCATCCACCATTTTTCACCGCGACCATGTTTTTATGTTGTCTTCCCTGTGATTCACTAATGATTTAAAGAAAATTCTAAAATACTTAGAAGCGGCACCCACCCCGGTCTAATTCAGAAGAATCATCCGCCCCGGCAGGGGCGGTGGAAGAAGCAGCTCAGACCATTCACTCCCGCGCCCTTTCAGGGCGCCAACTCTTTTCTCCTGTTTCCAGGGACGGCGAGATTTGTTCTCTTGTCCCTGGCTACTCTCCGTTGTCCCTCCGGGACTTTTTAATCCTTAAGCAAGCGCCATTCGGATTAGATCTCTTTAATCTATATTTTTTCCGATCTTTGCCAGGCTCGGATAAGATTCATGAGCAAGCTGAGTCATTCGGAAAGTTGGAAGAAATAGCAATGCACCCGCCGCGCGGGAAAAAGTGTCAAGAAATGCTATCGGGAAAACAATTGCTCCAGGCAGATGGACTTTTGTGGAAGAAAGATGGGTCATCGTCCTTGGCCCTGAAAAGCCACACTGCTCGGATCGCCGGTCGGAGGTGGAGCCTGATCTTCCTTTGCCGGCGGGCCGAGGAGCGTTTGAAAGATCGGCTTTAATGCATCGGCCCAGACCTGGTAGGCTTTTGCTGTCGGGTGCAGTCTGTCGGAGTTCATCATGCCATCAAACAGCTTGCCAACAGCATCCGCCAATTTGTCGTTAATGTTGAGATACCGCACCTTGTCCCCATCGTTCATCTTGGAAAGGTTGAGGTTGATCTTATTGATCACCGGCATGAGGGCCATATTGTCGTTCCGAGGAAAGATACCGGTAAGGATGATGGTGGATTGCGGAGCCTTGCTCCTGATGATCTCCATGACGGCTTGAATTCCGCGGGTGACATCCTCCACTTTGGCGTCCTCGCCTCCCGCGGGGATCGAGCTGCCCAGGTTGTTGGTGCCAGCCAGCAGAACGACAATCTTTGGATTGACATTGTCCAACTCGCCGCTAGTGAGTCGCCAAAGGATGTTCTGGATTCGATCGGCACCCCAACCGAAATTGGCCGCATTCCATCCGAAGAAGTTCTCTTTCCAGTTGGCCAGCAGGTCCGGGTAGTCTGTCGCCCCCCAGCGCCTTGTGATGGAGTCCCCCTCAAAATAAATATCGATGCGGCCTTGGGCGGCCTTTTCGAGCAACTGCGCGTGAGCCACAAGTGAGTTGGCGTTGGTTCGCGCCACCGGGACATTGGCGGGAATGGGTGGGACCGGAGGCGCCAGGTGCTGGATAAATTGGTCGGCCCAAGGGATGAAGTATTTCCAGTTTGGGCCATCGGTATGGCCGCCGTCATGCTGCCGCCAGGCGAGTTGGCCATCGAGCAGCCCTGCATTTACCGGCGGCATTTTGGCCGTGCGATAGTCATGGATGGCTCCGAGATCCTTGGCCCCTAAGAGTCGAAACACTGCTCCCGCGGCCACGGTGGCCATGAAGCTTCCCTGTTGATCGAGCCACTTGGCATCGCCTTTTTCGGGCACGCCATAACTAATGAATGTAAGCCGGGGCGCGCACAAGGCGATCAACTCGTGGGCGTCGACGGGCAGATCGCTCGAGTTCTTGCTGCCGAAGGTGGCCTGGGATGCGCCATATTTCAAGAAATTTCCGGCCATCCAGTGGTACCCGCCCGATCCGGTAAGGTTCTCCACGGCTTCTCCGAAATTGCGGCGATGCAGTTTCGCGCCACCCTCACCGGAAGAGCCAACCAACACCAGTGCAAAACGCGAGTCAAACGCCATGGTTACCAAGGCGGCCTTTCCGAATCGGGAAACCCCTTCGATACCGACATGCCTCGTGTCAACGGCCGGGTCGGTCTCCAAATAGTCGAGCCCCCGGGATGCGCCCCAGGCCCAAGCGCGCAATGTGCCCCAATCATCGGGCTTTCGCGGTTGGCCTTGGTTGGTCAACCCAATGATGCCTTTGGTCAGTCCTGCGCCGTTGTCGGCCTGTACGCTCCCAGAATTTAGCAGTGCGTAGCCCCACCCGTCGGCGATCAACTGTAAGGATGCGGACGGGTCAGGTCCAGCCATGGCGGCAAAACGGGCAAAGGCGGGCGGGACCGGCTCCGACGGAAGGGCGGCCCGGCCGAACATCATCATGACCGGAACCGGTTTCGCAGCCCAAGCCGGTGTGACCACCACCATCTGAATATCGACGCTGATGGCGGGGAATGCCGTGTTGTTGGCATGCCCGATGAGCTCTTTGGCAATGACGGGATAAGGCCCCACAGTCTCATTTACCGTTTTGGTCACGGTCCAGGTAATCTTCGGCACCGCCGAAGGAACCCGGCCGTAGACCTCGCGCTCAAAGTCTTCAATGATTTCTGGCCGTCGCTGCTTCCACCACATCTCAGCGGTGGTGACAGAGTGTCCATCCTTCAGTTTCAGAACCTCAGGCAGATTGGGAAAAGGATTGGCGGCAGCCTCATCGTAGTTGGCGTGATCAGGAGCCGATTCATTCCCGTTGGGGCCGGGACGGAGGGCCTGGATGCCAAGTTGGCCCATCATATTGCGGTGGTCCTCAAGGGTGGACCAGTTCTTGGGTTGGGGTCCAGTTTGTCCATCTGATCTGGTTACAGAAAAAAGGATTATTCCGATCCACCCGAAAAGGCAAAGCCCAATTAATCTGCTAAGTTTTCTTTTCATTAATTTCTCTCAAGCTCAGAGATCATACTTATCAATCAAACCATATTATGGCCATTTGACCAAATTCAGATTGGTCAGGTGACTGACGG
>CAWDMN010000063.1:0-145647 GCA_963803155.1 uncultured Acidobacteriota bacterium | reverse complement strand
CTGAAAACCATGAGTGTGGCTGACTTGCTCCAGTTCCTGGAAGTCAGCCAAAAAACCGGCGTTCTCAAAATCGGCCACCAGCAAATAAATAAACAAATCTACTTTGAAAAAGGGATGATTGTTTGTTCCACATCCAATGATCCCCGGGAATTATTCGGACAATTTTTATTGCATCGGGGAAAATTGGAGGAATCTCAACTCCGGCAAGCATTGGCGGTTCATCAGCAGACGGAGGAGAAGTTGGGGCGCGTCCTTATCTCCACGGGGCTCCTGACTGAAGTTGAAGTAGTGGAGCTTCTTTGCAATCGAAATACGGAATCAATCTACGAACTATTTCTCTGGCCAGAGGCACATTTTGAGTTTCATGAGGGAGAGGAATATCCCAAGGATTTGATCCCGGTGGCGATTAAACCATCTACGGTTGTAATGGAAGGCATTTATCGCCTGGACGAATGGAACCGCTTCCGAAAATTGATCCCTTCGGATCAAACAGTGTTGGGCCTGGCGCCCAACCGCAAATTTACGGGGGTAAATCTACCCCCGGAGACTCCTCGCATTCTATTCTTCATCAAGAAAAAAGTGAGCGTGGGAGAAATCGTTCTGCAAATGCATGCTTCCCCATTCCATATTTATGCCTGCCTTTACGAGCTTCTCAGTCAAGGATTCATCCGCTTTGAAGGGGAGTTGCCCGCTCCCCCGCCTCCGGCAAGGATTCCGCCAGTCTCAACATCCGTTCCGCAACTCATATCCAGTATTTCGGATCTGATCCAGGCCAATAAAGCTGAAGAAGCGCTTCAATCCCTGCAGTCGGTATTGGAAAAAGAGCCGAATAATGAGGCGGCCCAAAAACTGATGATGCAGGCAGAAAAGAAAATTATTCAACAGTTCTATCAGTCAGGACTCACCCCCGGATCGGTCTTATACTACTCGGTTTCACCGGACGTCATAATGCACTTGACGCTGAATCAGCAGGAAGCTTTTATCCTTTCACGAATCAATGATAGTTGGGACATTCAATCCATCCTATCCATCTGCCCTTTCCGGGAGGTAGAAAGTATTCTGATTATCAGGCAATTATTGGATCAGGGGCTGGTCCGTGTGTAATAGAAGCGTGCATCGCGTGGTGAAGTCTCCGCCGTCTCTCTCACTTTCCCGACAAGATGAGTCATTAATCGACTATGTGAGAAAATATATTCTGAGAATGTTTGGGACGGCAGAGCGTAAAAACATTCCCGACTGAAGGCGAGAGGACTTCGAATTCGCCCGAGGCACTCTGAGACGCGGAACCTGCGCAGGTTTCTGGTTCCTAAGCCTCCGGCTTCCTTGACTAATTCCACTTCGTTAGTCTAAGTCAGCCACGGGAGGGCGAGGCTCCCACCGAGCCGGAGACTGTCCCGCCCGCACGATGGCTCGCGAGGCGGTGTCCGCCTAAGCGGACGGCTCGCCCTCCCGTTGGGCCGCGATCCTCCGCGTTTGCCTTAGCTCCGAGGACCGCCAATATAACCGGATCGAGGAAGGGGATGTGAATTAACGTAGTAGAATTGAGATATCGGGATAAAAACTCCTATGCATTTTTCGATTTCCAAAAAAAGTGATGTGCCATTGACGGAACAATTAATGGCGCAGATCATCATTGCAATCGTCAGCAACGACTGCAATCCCGGAGAAAAACTCCCCAGCACGCGGGAACTGGCCCGCCGCTTAACGGTTCATCCCAACACGATCAGTGCAGTCTATAGCCGCCTTGCCGAACACGGTTGGGTAGAATTTCGAAAAGGCAGCGGGATGTATATTCGCGAGCTTAGAGGCGATGCTCCCTTTGAAGGCTGCCTGGAGCTGGATCAGATGATTTCCGCTTTTATTCGGTTGGCTAGAGGGCATGGATTCTCCCTGGAGGAAATTAAAAATCGCGCTCGTCTCTGGCTCGAGTTGCAGCCACCGGACCATTTGCTGCTGGTCGATCCGGATCGGGAATTGCGACATATTTTGAAAGCCGAAATCCAAGCCAGGTGCCACTTCCCCACTCGGGACACTTCGCTGGAAGACCTTAAGCATTCCCCCCCCGCCACCGGCTCGGTTCCCCTTTGTCTTTATGGTTTGGCGGAAGAAGTTCGCGCCTGCATTCCCAATGACACTAATTTGCTCCTGATTCATACTCGGCCATTTGCTGAAGAATTGAAGAAAATCAAAAGTCTAAAACCGGGCACATTCCTTACAGTCGTCTCGCATTGGCCGGGCTTTCTGGAATGGGCGCGGAAACTGATTGCGGCCAGCCAAATGCCTTCCGAACTCCTCAGCTTCCGCGACGCGCGGAAAAAAGGATGGCAGGCCGGGCTTGACGCAAATTCCTGCGTTCTCACCGACGTGCTCACCGCTCCATATATCCCCGCCAAATGCCCTGCTCTGATATTCAAAATTATCTCCGAATCCTCACTCCAAAACGTGATCAAGTATGTCGAAGAATTCAGCCCCGTCAAAACCCGCTAGTTTGCATGAGCCGCATAAGTTAAGGGCATTGAATCAAGTTTTGGAATCGGAATCGGCAAGTCTCTATAGTCCGAGACGATGTCTCGCTAAATTAGAACACAATCCCGCTTCCGCTGACGAAAAACGAATGCATCCGATTTCCTCCCTCTCTTCGTGCGTCAATTGTCCTGAGCAGGCAAATCGTGCGATGACTCCCAGCCCCTGACAAGTTTGCGTGTTAGCATTGCAAACGTGCGTGAGAACGCGGGTTTCACCTCACCGCTGAAAATACCCACCTTGTGGCACTTCAAAAAGTGACCCAATTTGCCTGTAAGTTAGCGCGGAAACAACGAATACTAAGGTCCGCATTTAAGGAAACCGAAGATGATCCAAGCTCCACTGTTTGATCCGACGTTTTCTCTTCATTATCTTTTTTCATGGGAGGCGCATATGTTCATTACCCTCTTGGCAGTCACCTTTCTGATTTCTCTCGTTGTGTCCGGGGTGTTGGTGGCAGTATTCAGTAAACCCGCGGACCTCATCTTGCAAAGAATCCTCTCCGACATCATTAGCCGTGCCTGGCTCCGGTACCTACAATTCGCCATTCTGGTGGTGGGAATCTCCAGCGGGGTCCGGGTTTGGGAATTGGAAAAATACATTCTGCCGGAACGGGCCACGGAATCCGCCATCATGCAACTGACCAGGGAACGCTGGATTCTGGAAGTCTATCGTACGGTGATCGGTTCTCTGCAAGGAATTGCCATGCTTTTGCTGGTTTTCTTTATTTTTGCTCTCCTCGCCTTCGTTGTGGTCCGTGCCTTCGAATTGCGCCAGGGGAAGTCCAGCCACGCCCCTAGCATTCAACACGCAGGCCTCCGCGAAGGGAATGGGACGCTCTGATCCGGCCGTTTAATAAAGAACCTTTCCCGCCATCTGGGTGTAATCAACGGTGAGAGAAACAAGGATTGATATTTGACATCAGGGGAAAGGAAACAATTCCAAAATCTGGGAAGCGCGCATGTGACCACCGTCACCCGCACGGCACACCGAGGTCGCCGAACGGAGTCCGCCTCCCACTTTGTGCCATCCGCAGCTTGACTTCTCTCTCACTTTTAATTGCATCCAAGCCAAATCGCGTGCTTGTTGCCGCGGTTTCTTTGTGATAAAACCAGGACTGATTTTCCAACAGGAGCAGGATCAATATGAGCCGGGATTCTCACGAGACTTCACCTGAGATCATCGATGCCCTTGATGAGGGAAATCATGATCTGTCCGAGAATAGCCAGCCCCTGCGGCTTACGAATCCCAAAAAAGGATTTTGGGCCCTGATCGGAACTCAATTCCAGGGGGCCTTCAGCGATAATGCCTATAAGTTCATCGTAACGTATACTGCCTTTAAGCTGGCAAGCTCCGAAGCCGCCGGAAATCAAAATATCTCTATTGTCACGGCCCTCTTCATTCTTCCCTTCCTTTTATTTTCCATGTCAGGAGGATTTTTAGCCGACCGCTTCAGCAAGCGCACTGTCACCATTTGCACCAAGTGGGCTGAAGTCCTTACCATGCTGGCGGCTACCATGGCTCTCTGGTTCAACAACATTCCTGCCGCCATGGCCATGGTCTTTTTCACGGGGACTCAAGCCGCGTTTTTTGGTCCCTCCAAATATGGACTGTTGCCCGAGCTTCTGCCCGAAAAGAACCTTTCCTGGGGCAACGGAATCCTCGAAATGACCACCTTTGTCTCCATTATCTTGGGCGACATTTTGGGCAGTTTTCTCTGGAAAAGCTTTCAAAGCACCCTCTACATTCCTGGACTCATCCTGGTATTCTTGGCCATTACAGGCACCATTATCAGTATTCAAATTGATCCAGTCCCCGCCGCAAATCCGGGAGCCCGCTATCGACTGAATTTTTTAAGTGAAGTGGTCCGCTATCTGAGGGTCGCCCGAGAGGATCGCATCTTATGGCTGGCTGTGTTGGGGAGCACTTACTTTTGGTTCCTGGGTATCTTGCTGCTCAACAACGTTCTTATCTATGGGAGCCACACCCTCCATCTCGAAGTTACCTCTATTGCCATCCTGAAAGCCGCGCTCTGCCTGGGAATTGGCTTGGGCAGTTTCATGGCTGGGCATCTTTCCGGACACAAAATCGAATATGGTCTGATCCCTTTGGGCGGTTTGGGAGTGACGGGATTTCTGGTGGCATTGTCCTTTCCCTTCTGGGGTTTTATGCAGGCGCTCGTGCTGCTGATCTTGGTGGGATTCTTTTCCGGTTTTTTTATTGTGCCAATCAATGCCTTGCTGCAGCAGCGGCCGGACCCCAAAATCAAAGGCTCATTCCTCGCCATGGCCAACTTGATGACCTTCGTGGGAATGCTGATCTCTACGGGAGTGTATTGGTTGCTGACCGTGTATTGTCATTTCTCGGCTCCGCGGATCTTTTTGACCGGAGCAATTTTGACATTTGCCGCCACGATTGTGGCAATCCGGATCGTCCCTGACTCGTTGATGCGCTTTATTTTTTGGGTGATGACTCATACCTTCTATCGGGTGCGGGTCCTGGGGCGCGAAAATGTCCCTTCCAAGGGTGGGGCGATGATTGTGGCCAATCACCTTTCCTTTGTGGACGCCATGCTGCTGCTCGCGTCCACCGACCGTTTCATTCGGTTCCTGATGGACAAGGATATTTACGAGTTGCCCTTCATCAAGCCCTTCGCCAAAATGCTCCGGGTGATCCCGATTTCCGGACGCCAGAATCTGCGCGATCTGATCCGCTCGCTGCGCGAAGCATCGCAGACCATTCAAGCCGGAGATATCGTGTGCATTTTTGCCGAAGGCCAGATGACCCGAATCGGCCAGATGCTTCCTTTCCGCAAGGGTTTTGAGCGAATCATGCGGAATGTCAATGAGCCCATCATCCCCGTGCATTTGGACGGAATCTGGGAAAGCATGTTCAGTTATTACAAGGGACGATTCTTTCTCAAATGGCCTTCGGCGCCGTTGCGTCCAGTGACGGTCACTTTTGGCAAACCCCAGCCGGGGAACTCCACGACGGTGGAAGTTCGCAAGGCAGTGCAGGAACTCGGCACGCAGGCCTTCTCGCTGCGCCGCAGCCATCACGAATTGCTGCATCGGGCCTATTTCCGGAAGGCGCGCCGATATCCATGGCGTTTTGCCGCCGCTGACACTCTGAATCCAAGAGTCACATTTTTTGGACTGCTCTTTCGCGCCGTTTTTCTGGCGCGTCTCTTTAGGCCGCATTGGGAGAAGGAGAAAATGGTGGGACTCCTGATCCCCCCTTCCATTGCCGGCGCCGCGGCCAACCTGGCGGCCACACTGGCAGGCAAGGTGGCCGTCAATTTGAATTACACATCTTCCCAAACTATTCTCAATTCCTGCATAGAACAATGCGGCATCCGAATCATCATTGCCTCCCGGCAACTCCTCGAAAAAGTCAAACTCCAGGCACCCGGAAAAGTCATCTACGTGGAAGATCTCGCCCAATTCAAGACCCGAGGACGCTTGATCTCCGCCATGCTGGCTGGAATGTTTCTGCCACTTCGATTCTTGGAACGTTGGGTTGGCTCGCCGCGCGAACGCAATATCGATGAATTGGCCGCCATCATTTTCAGCAGCGGCAGCACGGGCGATCCCAAGGGAGTCATGCTGAGCCACTATAATATTTTTTCTAATTTGGAAGGGGTCGCCCAAGTCTTTGCCGTCAATCATCACGACCGAATCTTGGGTATCCTTCCATTCTTCCATTCTTTTGGATACACCGTCACCTTGTGGTTCCCGGGTATCATCGGTTTTGCGACTGTCTATTACCCCAATCCGCTGGATGCCCGGAATGTAGGGAACTTATGTGTTCGGTACCGTGTGACCATGATGGTGGCAACGCCCACTTTTATGCAAGCCTATATTCGGCGCTGTTTCCCCGAAGATTTTGGGAGTATGCACCTGGTCATGGCCGGAGCGGAAAAGTTGAGCGATCGGGTGGCCGCCGCTTTTGAAGAGAAATTTGGCATCAGGCCGCTGGAGGGTTATGGCTGCACCGAATGCGCTCCGGTTGTATCGGTAAACATCAAAGATTTCCGCGCTCCCGGCTTTTACCAGGTTGGACAGAAGCGAGGAAGAATTGGCCATCCCCTGCCGGGGGTGAGTGTCCGCATCGTCGATCCGGAGACCTTGCGGCCATTGCCCGGCTGACACGCCAGGCATGCTGCTCGTCAAGGGCCCTAATGTGATGCAAGGTTATTGGAACCGTCCAGACAAAACTGCCGCGGTTTTTCATGATGGTTGGTATATCACGGGGGATATTGCCAAAGTGGATGCCGACGGATTTATCACTATTACCGACCGGCTCTCCCGCTTCAGCAAAATCGGCGGCGAAATGGTCCCGCACCTGAAAGTGGAAGAGACTCTTCACCACCTGGCCAACGCCCAAGACTTGGTATTTGCGGTCAGCCGGCGTGCCCGATGCAAAAAAAGGGGAGCGTTTAATCGTCTTGCATACCCTGCACTCTGAGGAAAAATTAAAGGAAGTTATTTCACGTCTCCCGGAATCAGGATTGCCAAATTTATGGCTTCCTCGTCCGGATGCATTTTACCAGGTCGATCAAATCCCGATCCTGGGGACAGGCAAAATGGATCTGCGCGCCATCAAAGAATTGGCTTTGCGGAAGAGTATGCAACCTTGATCTTCCCACGGATTTTATCCTCCTGTCCCGTCCAAGATTCGCTCGCTAACAGGTATCTGATCTTCCTCGCTAACAAAGCGAAGAAAGGCAGATGCGCATAAGAAACAATTGTCAAAATCTGGTTTTGTATGCCGACAAACACAAATAGTGGTGGGGCTTTCTTTGCTGGCAGGAGTGTCCGTGACAACAAGATTATGAAAATGGGATGATGGAGGCAGCCTGCCCTTAGGCCGTCTCAGCAAGTTTGGCAAACTCAGACGGGGTGAAGGCACCCCGCCTCCATCCATGGTATTTTCTGAGGAGGAAGGCATGAAGGGGATTAATCAGGCACTTTCAATCATTCTGAGTTTGCTGGCAGTGCATTTGATTGCCACTGACAGTTCAGCGCAGCGCAGCGCGGTTTCGTTAAACGGCACCTGGGAAATTGGGGAGAGCCTTTCACCTTCAGAAGCGCCGAAATCCTACGCTCACAAAGTTCCGGTGCCCGGCCTGGCCAATCTCGCCAGTCCGGCCTTCCCGGAAGTCGACCTTTTTGACAGCCGGGAGTTGATTTCCAACCGGATCAGGAGCGGCAAACTCCCCGAATCGGCGCGTGTCAATAACGCCGGCACTCCCCGACAGAACAGGAATTATTTCTGGTATCGGAAAACTTTCAAACCTTCGGCTCACAAAAAAGTGGCAATTCTGAAAATTAACAAAGCCCAATTCGGCACTGCCGTTTGGCTGAACGGGAAAAAGGTCGGAGAATATGCCGGTTGTTTTTCCGCGGGATTCTTCAATTTGAGTGAAGCCATTCAATGGGAAAAAGAGAATGAATTGCTGGTGCGGATTGGCGCCCATCCGGCGGTTTTGCCGGACAGTTTTCCCACGGGTACGGATTTCGAAAAATTGAAATGGACGCCCGGAATTTATGATGAGGTCTCCCTATGGTTGAGTGATAATCCCATCATAGAGACCGTTCAGGTCGCTCCCCAACTCGCTACCTCGGAAATTCTAGTGCAAACTCAAATCAAAAATCTTGGCGCGGCCCAGACAATCGCACTGACTCAAACCGTTATGACCTGGAAAGACCGGAAAGCCGTGGCTCAGGGCGCCCCGAAGACCATCAGCATGAAAGCAGGAGAAGAAAAAACGATCGAGCAGCGGATCAGGATTCCAAGTCCACAACTATGGTCGCCCGACACTCCCTTTCTTTATGTCCTGAATAGCGGCACGGGTGGGGACAGTTGCGCCACTCGTTTCGGAATGCGGGAATTCCATTTCGACACCGCCACCAAACGGGCCTATTTGAATGGAAAGGTTTTCTTCATGCGGGGATCCAATATCACATTTCACCGTTTTCTGGAAGATCCACAGTGCGGGGCTCTTCCCTGGGATGAGTCCTGGGTGCGCAGACTCCTGGTGGATATCCCAAAGAAGATGCACTGGAACAGCTTCCGTTTCTGCATCGGCCCGGTGCCGGATCGTTGGCTGGAAATTGCCGACGAGGCGGGGTTGCTGATCCAAAATGAGTTCTTCATCTGGACGGGAGCGCCCGATTGGGATCCCGGATATTTTCGCAAGTGGGACGCGGCGGAAATGATCCGCCAATACAAAGACTGGATGCGGGACAATTGGAATCACCCCAGCGTCGCCGTCTGGGACGCCACCAATGAAACCCTCGATCCGGTTTTTGGCGGGAAAATTATTCCCGCGGTCCGGAAATTGGATTTGTCGAACCGCCCCTGGGAGAATAGTTACAATCTTCCCGCCGGTCCGAATGATCCGGTGGAAGACCATCCATATCTGTTTCAGCAAACCGCCATGGGCGATAAGACCACCTTCCGGATGACAGATCTGGAGAACATGGCCGGGCGGGAAAACATGGGCTCTTCCCCCGACGATGCCCACCCGCTAATTCTCAATGAATATGGTTGGGTCTGGCTGAACCGGGATGGCACTCCCACGCTATTGACGGAGAAACTCTACCCCAAATTGCTCTGCTCGAATTCCACGGCGGAACAGCGATTTGAAATGGATGCCTATCTACTGGCCGGATTGACTGAATTTTGGCGCGCTCACCGCAATCACGCTGCCGTACTGCATTTTGTTTACCTGACCTGCAGTTATCCCGGGGTCTATACTTCCGATCATTTTCTGGATGTCCCGACGCTGAAGCTCGAGTCGCATTTTGCGGACTATGTTAGCGAAGCATTTAAGCCGCTGGGAGTCTATTTGAACTTTTTCCAGCCGGAATTGGAATGCGGCCAATCGCGAGATTTTCGAGTAATGATGATCAACGACGAAAACCAGCCGGCTGAAGGGCAACTGCGTGTGACGCTCGAGGATTCTCAAGGGAAAATTCTCGTCAAACAGGAAGTCCCATGGCGGCTGGATGCGCTGGGACAAATGAACTATGATGTTTCGCTGCAGTTGCCGTCGGATCCTGCCGATGGTTGTCTGTTGAAGGTTGCCGCCTTTTCCAACGGAGCAGGCCAGAAGCCCCCCACGCTCTGCCGGCGCAAAGTTTCGCTGGTTTCAAAAAAGTGAATATTCACTGACAGGACGAACCAGCACGAAGCGGCAGCGAGTGATCAGCTTTGCCTTGCTTAAACCATGCGGCATGAAGCTTGGCAGGCTGGGCTGATCGCTCGTTACACTTCGCGCTGGTAGTGCGACAAAACAAAGCCGCCAGGCAAAGCGAACCAGCATGAAACGGGAGCGAGTGAGGAGAGCTTTCAACGCGAGGGAGGACTGGACAAGGGGAACGCGTATAATATTTCCATCATCTTGTATGAAGACGCTCCAGCCATGAGCAGGCCCATATATATATCAACAAAAAAAAGGGGGCTGGCATCTGCTTTCGCGGAATCTTGAAAGGCAGAAACAGACCCCCTATCCGGGTATTACTTTGGATTGTGCATTACGCTTTCAAATCAACCAGGTGTTTTTGAATCAGGGCATCGGCGATTTTTTTACCGCTCACATTATAAGTCCCATCATCAATGGCTTTAGCGAGTTGGTTGACTTTTTCCAAGCGGACATCCGGAACTGAATCGACCATCTTCCGGATCTCCTGAAACTGCCGGTTTTTTCGGGAAGATTCCACTTCGTCTTCAACAGAAGGCGGGATTCGGTGTCGATCGACACCATCTCCTTTCTGATTATTGGACAAAGGGAAACGATAGACACCCAGGAAATCTTTCCCGTCAATACCGTCAACAGGCATAAGTTTCCTCCTTTTTCCTTCAACATTCATATCGGCCAATCCAGACGTGACTTTATGGATACCCTCAAGAAAAATCAAAAATGGCGAGTTAATACACTGATCTGCCAAGTCTTGTAACAAAATGGTAATCTCGGAATCGGCTCATCCACGGTCAGGGCAGCGAAGAATCATCTTCTTGAGCTGAGGAAGCTTGATTGGGATCCCAAAAAATTTCCGACCCTTTCAAGACTCGATTTGCCCATCGGCTCCAGGAAAAAAAAGCATCCCCCAATCGATTCAAATATTGAATAATTTCAGGAGCCAAACGCTTTTTCCGGTTCACTCTAACACAGGCCCGCTCCGCCCGGCGGCAAACCGTCCGGCAAATATGCAGATCCGCGTTGAGCCTGGTCCCGCCCGGCAAGACAAATGATCGCAGGGGAACCAATTGACTCCTGAGCCAATCAATCTCCTTTTCGAGCCGCAACACTTCACCACTTGAGATGATGGGCTGACCCGGCTGGGGGACATTTTCCCGCGCCAACATTGCGCCCAGGTTGAACAATTCTTGTTGGATCCGGAAGAGCACTTTGACCAACGCGGCAATTTCCGGCTCCCTTTGCCCCGCGTCCCGCGCAGTCTGAAGAGCCGCGCCTACAAAGGCATTCAGCTCATCGACGGCGCCACAGGCCTCTATGGGCAGGGAGTCCTTCGCAATTTTTTTCCCTCCGGCCAGAGACGTCATCCCGGAATCTCCGCTCCTGGTATATACACGATGAATGGAAATGCGGGGCTGTTTGAACTTTTTGTCCGTCACTCTTCACTCCTCCAGCCCACCTCTCCATCCAATGCATTGGCGGCAGAATAAAATTTTCCCACGCCGACTGGAAAAGTCCCAGTCATTTTTTTATTTCTTGTTGGTGCTGAGCAACTTCCCGGTATTCTTGTCCCACCGGACGGTTCGGACGGAAAGCCGGTGCTTTCCATGACAATCCGTGCAAATAAGAGCCTGGGGATTCTTCTTAATCGGCTCCAAACTCATCCATCGCTCCACCACTTTTTTGGCGGGAGCATTATGTTTTTGTTCGTGGCATTGCTGGCACAGAGAATCGACCTTCTCCGAGGAATAGATTTTTTCAGGCGGGGTTGTATTGTTCTCGTCATTGCGATGCGCATAGGAATCGCCATGACAATTCACACATCCCACATTGGCCTTGGCATGCCGCGCCGCAAGCAGCTCTTCCGCATAATTCATATGACAGACCTGGCAAGCTGAATTATCCGCCACCGGCCTTCCATCGTTGGTCGATACGGAATCATCTAATCGAAGTGGAGCGGATTTATCTACCACCAGCGGAGGAGGAGTCTTCTTTTCGGCTCCATTAATATGAAGGTTGCCCCACCAAAAGGTTCCCAAAAAGAGGGAGAAAAAAAACAAAGCAGCCCATAATATTTTTTTTGACATGAATGGAAAATCCTTAAAAAAAGGTGACGACTCAGCTCTCCGGCGCCCTGGGGTCAAAATAAGCAACAAAAGTCTATGAGATTATTGAGGGTAGAAACGGGGGAACCCTGATCCAAGACACGTGAAGCTGAGCCAATTGCTGGCTGACACTTCGCACATTTAGCCTGGTAAAACAAAGTCAGCAGGCAAAGCGAAAAGGCACGAAGCGTCAGCGAGTGATCAGGGTGGCGATACAAAACCGCGCGGCTTAATTTCCTTCGAAGCCAGATGGAGAAAGCACCCGGACCTGAGTAATTATAAAAACGGCAAATATTGCCACACAAGACTCAACCCCGTCTCCATTCACGCAAGGAGCGGCGCCTTTTTCTAATTATCAAATCTTGGCTGCTGATCCCTGATTCCCCCGTGAAGCTGCGGCTCAAATCGTGTAATGAACATGCCTCGCCGGTCTCAGGCGCAACCTCGCCAGGTCCCTTGAAGCCCAAAAGCCGAAGGTTCTGAGTCAAGTTCTGTGCTGCCATAAATGTTGATTTCTATAAACCGGAACGAAGTCCCGCTAGACATACTCCCAGTTTTTCAACCACTGGTAGTTTTCGGGAAGGCTGTTCCATGCGTAAGTCATGGCTTCGGCCAACTCCGCTTTTTCTTTCCGGTCCAGTTCCCGACGTTCTTTGATGGCCAGCGCAACGTTATCCACCTGCTCGGGGGTAATCATTCCCGGCATGGGGGCAGTGATGGATTCGTTACAAAGGATATAGCGGATTGCGAGGCGCGCCCTCCGGCTATCTTCAGCGGCAAAGGGGCTATCGGAAGAGCTGTCCCCTTTGAACAGCGAGTTGCTGGCAAACGGCTTGATCCCAAGCCAACCGACATTGTTCTTCTTGATGGAAGCCCAAAGGCCTGTCTCGTCAGTGACCATTTTGGTATTGGCCGTATAGGGAGTCAACATGACCTCAATTTGATCCGGATACTTTTCGATCAACTTTTTCAAATGAGCCCGATCATGCGAGGAAACACCGATGAAGCGGGCCCGGCCCGACTTCTTGGCCCACTCGAGAGCCTTCATGGCTTCTTCAATTTCCGCCTCCGAATGCTGTGCGCTATCGACGAGCAGGCTAATTCGCCAGATATCGACATAATCCAAGCCGGCTTCCTTCATTCCTTCATCCAGCCCCTGCTCCAGCATCTTGGCCGAACGCCATTCCGGGAAACGGCTCTCCTTGATGTGCCAGGAATACCCAAAATACATCTCGTTGCGGCGCCCTTTCAGGGCTTTGCTGTAGGCCAGAATCTCCTCACGGCAGCAGGCATCGACATAGTTGATACCGCGCTCGATGCAGCGTGTCACTACCTCGTGGCGATTCTTCTGGAAATCCTCCCGATCGATGTTTTCCGTCATCCAGCCCGCCGGTTCTTCACCGCCAATCACTTTGACCACCCGCTTCCAGTGTCCGCCCAGACATGCCGCGGATATCAGTAATCCCGTCTTCCCGAGGGTCCGGTATTCCATATCCGGGTTATAACTCAGGATCTTGCCAGTCCCCGCCGGAGGTGCTTCTCCGGCACGAACGATCTTGGCACTGGCGCCTAAACCTGCAGCCAGAGCGGCTGTAGCCATGGCCGTGTCGCGCACGAATTGACGGCGAGTCATCTCGTTGGTCATATCCCATCCTTTTTGTAGAAATATTGAAGGGCTACCTTTGGCATTTCCCGAAAGATTTCAGTGCCTTGTGGTTTCGATTGGAAAGAGGAGGAGGCACTGCATCGGTACAGTCTGAATTTAGCAACACTCAGCTTTAAATTCAACAAGGTTGTTGTGGAAATGCAAGTTTTTGAGATTGCAGAAGGATTTCATTCCTTTTATTCTACCTCTCGCATAAGTATCCTTATTCTTTTTCCATCATCCCCTCTTGCTTCCGAATGGAGGAACTCATGATTAGAATTCATGGCCATCTCAAAAAGACTGCGGCACTCTTGGGTTTTGTAATTCTTGTGATATGCTTTGGCTATCCCCTAACAATCTTTTATGCAAAAGAGAAAACCACCCTGCCTGCCGGTGTGCCTGAAGGCAATCCAGCCGATCACCTGCCTCCTCACATCTCGCGGATCACCTGGTTTGGCGAGAGAGCCGATTGGTCGCATGACGGCCAGCGAATTTTGTTTGTGGAAAAAACCTATGGCGATGTTTTCGAAGTAGAGCTTAAGACCCGGATTATTCGTCCCGTCACTCATCATTTTTATCATGGCGGTTTCACTCGCGCTCTGTATCTGGCCAATGGGGATATTTTGCTTTCCGGCGCCATGTCGTTCGATGCCTCTCACCCACACCTCAATCGAAGTGAAAAAGCGGAACTCTGGATTCTGGACAAATCGCTCACCAAACCGCCTGTTCCCTTGGGAACCAAGTGCAGTGAAGGTCCAGCGGTATCCCGCCACCGGATGCACATCGCCTGGACCCATGTCAGCAATCAATATCCGGATCAAATGCCGGAAGGATCGTCACGCATTTATGAGGCGGACTTGGTCTATGAGAATGGCGTCCCACGTCTCGCCAATCAGCGCTTGGTTCTCGACAGCCGGTCCCTTCCCTTCCAATGCACGATGGAGACGCAGAACTTCGTTCCTCCAGCCGAAACTCAGCTGACTTTTAGCGCTTACGGTTATCAGGGAACGGAGGTGTGTGGAGTCGATCTCAACACGGGAAAAGTGACCAATTATTCCAACGCACCCGATCAATACGACGAGCCGGAAGGAATTTTCCCTAACGGGAAATTCACGCTAGTGGAATGTGATCGCCAGAACCACCAGGGTTCAAGCTTCGTCGACCTCTGGAAATTGAAATTGGATGGGAGCGGGAGCCTGGAACGTTTAACCTACTTCAGCAATTTCCCCGGCTACAAGGCTTCCAATCCAGTGGTGAGTGACGATGGCCGCTATATGGCTTTCCAGATGGCCAGATCGAAAGATCCGGCAGGCGTGGGCTATGGCATATTCATTTATGATTTTGCCAAGGCTGGAAAGTCTCGCTAAGAGGGTGTTTAAGAAGTAGCTGTTCTCTCGGGAATCGGTAGGGATGGCTCGCCGAGCCGTCCACCTGCGATTTGCATAGACGGCATTGCACAGACAGCTCTTTCGGCGAAAGAGCCCTACCTTATTCCAAAGTATACTTTTTAAACACCTGCTAAGAAATCAGTGGAACTGTTGAGCGGTTCCTCATGGACATCGGAAAACATGTCATGGATATATAAAGAGAATTCCCGTCCAAATCCATGAAATTGCCCGCACATCCTATTTGATTCGGTTTCCGACAGGAGCCGACACACAATTTATGGAAAAAGTTGTTAATCGTCTAGGCTTCTCACTTCCCGCAAAACAGAATTACAAAACCAAGCTTTAATCAATATGCGCCATCGAGGCATCCATGGGAAATCAAGGATGTGTTTGTCGAGATTTCGCGGCAGCTATTCTTTTCAGCGTCGAATTGAGTTTCTCCAATGGATCCGTCATGCAGGGATATAGTTCGCGGTATTTGAAAGCGACTTGATTGAAGGCACAAATAAAATCGGGAACACGAAGCGGATCGGTGTTGGCGGAATCAAAGGCAATTGAGACCGGACATACCGAGCAATCATCAAAGTATTGGCAATCAGCGCACTTTCCGTAGGAAGAATACCTCTTTCCCCTATCCCGAAAAATGTCCATGCTTTTAATTGCCTCCCCATAAGCAACGCGGCGGTCTTGGAAATTCCCGGCTCTCACGCCTCCCATCCTAAGAGGCGCGAGGCGTGAACGGAGAAAATCGGTTGCGAACTCCTGGTAAGACTCCGCGAACAAAACGCAACCGTAAACCTCTCCATCCACGTCCACCACCAGCGATGTTCCAGTCATCGCTCCGCAAGTATGATCGGAGACATAAGGCGGGCCGCCGTTGCTTTTATATTTACGGAGGAATCCCAGCGGTACCTCTCCGGTTCTTTCGAAGTGGCGCAAGCTCTCTTCATAAATCTGTCGGAATTGAGAATCGAGTTCATGAATCGACTCTTTTGCCCATCCGGGGAACGGAGTGAGACTGGGGGAAATGTCAATGTCACGAAGGCCCTTATCCATCAGGTACCGGATGGATTGAGCGAGATAAGGAATCGTGGAAGGGATTTGGGTTGCACTGACACACAGTCTCGATCTAAACAGATCCGACCGTTGTTTCTGAAGACGGGTCAACAAGGAATCGAGGGATTTGAAAGTTCCCTCCCCTCTGCAATTTTGCGCCGCTTCAATTCCGTCAAAACTTAGCTGCACCTTGAATTTGTGCTTGTCGAGGAAGGCGGCGATCTCATCGGTCATCAACAGCCCATTGCTGACTATTTCGAAAGCAATGCGTTTTCCAGGCGGCGCATTTTGGCAGACATAGCTCACCCCTTCTGCAATCCGCGGCCATTCAAGGAGAGGTTCACCTCCTACGAACAACAACTCAATGTTTTGGCAAGCAGAAGCAAAGGCCAGATCCAAGGAGGCTCTGAGGCTGGCCCAATCCATCGTCAAAGCCTTTTTGGCAGTCTGGTAGCAATAGCTGCATTGCAGATTACATTGCGCAGTAAGAATAAGGGTGAATCCTTTCACCTCCGGCATGTCAGAAGGGACTCTTCCCTGGGTATTTACCGAATTCACAGGCATTGCATTCCAAGGTTTTACTTTAGTTTTAGCTCTTTTCGAATGTCGTTCACCACACCAAGCAGTTTGTCATTTGTTTTCTCAGCGGCCACCAGTTTCCTCAACAGAGCAGCGAGATCACTAGAAGTGACTCCTTTTACAATTATTGATTTTAGCTGGCATTGAAGGCCCACGTTGTGCGGGAGTGGACCCCGTCGCAGCATAATCGCCGCCAAATCATCCAGTGCGGCGCATACTTCCTCGTTCTCAGCGGCGTCCCTCAAAGTGCCGATGTACTCTTGGAGTTTTTCCAACTTTAAAAAGCGCGGCATTTCAATCTCCTTTCACGTTAAAAAACGGATTTCGTTGTATTAAATACCCAGACATGTCCCCCTTGATCAACCCTGCAAAAAACCAACTGCTTCCCGTTTGCGGAAATGTCGAAAAGCCCTGCTTCTACCGAGGATCTTGACCCAAACTCAACCTCTGGCCGATAGGGCGAGGAAGCTCCGGTCTTCGGATTAACTTTGCGCAATGTAACCCTGTTCTCACCCCAAGTGCCGCTCACAAGAATATCTCCACTAGCCGCATCCCATCTAAGATATCGGGCCTCTGCCCCGTTTGTGAGCTTAAAGGCGGGTACAGCACCATGGGCAGGGACCAGCCAAACTTCACTTTTCTCTTTGTCCAACGCCCTAAAAGCTACCGTGCTAGAATCTGGCGACCAGGCTGGTGCGCGTGCATAATCTTTTCCGGCGGCAATCCTACGGGCAGGCCCAGCCGGCCTACCCTCTAGAACGGATGCAACCCAAATTTCAGAACCAGCGTCATATAAGGCCGCATAGGCAATCATCGATCCATCGGGAGACCAAGCCGGGTGAACAGCCGAAGGCGGGTCGCGAGTAAACTGGATGGCAGGTTCCCCTGACAGAGGCAAGGTCCAGATTTCGCGCTTATTCTTGAGAACGCGATAACAGGCCACCCATCGGCCATCCGGTGAGAAAACCGGGTGGGAGGCGATGCCGCCGAGTCCCATAAGCTGTTTGGGCGAGCCGGCGGGCTTGGTGTTGAGCAAAGGTTGGAGCCACAATTCCTCTTGTGCTCCCGAGCGAGTCGAAACAAGAACGATCTTACTTCCATCGGGTGAAATGGCGGGAAAGATCCAATCGCTCTCTGGAAGGAAATTCCTGCGGCCGGAATTCCTGTCGAGGAGCTCGACCCTGTAATTCGTCTTATTCGTCGCATAGACAAGATGCTTGCCGTCTCGCGAGATGCTGGGGTGGGCTTCCTCACCCGTGCCGTTGGTCACTCTCTGGGGTTTGTCACCATCGCGACTGATGCGCCAGAGGGCTTGAACTCCTTTCACATATCCGAAAAAATATATGTGGCGGCCATCCGAAGACCAGACAGGGTCGCGCTTGAACTCCCCGTCAAAGGTAATCTGCCGCGGCTTGCCGCCTGAGGCCTCGACGATCCACAGCTCCTGCCGATCTTCATAACAGATCATGCGATTGTCAGGTGACCAGGCAGGATTGTGGGCCATTACCGCCCCATTGCGATCATCGGTGAGTATTCTGATGCTGCTTGGATTGTCCAGCGGGGCAACTCCGATCCGATACCCTATCGGAGAAATCCTGGCAAAGGCAATCCGGGGCTGATCACGATCCGACGAAATGGCGGGATCCAGCGCGTTGTCGAGGAGCAGTGTGGCGCCCCCTCCCTCGATCCCGGTTCTCCAAATCGCCGTTTTTCCCCCGCGTTCTGAAGTAAAGGCAACGGCGCTTCCATCCGGGAACCAGGCGGGATCAGTATCGTCCGAGGGATCGTCGGTGAGCTGACGGTGGCCACGTCCATGGACATCAGCCACATAAATATCGAGATTTCCCGATTCGTTGGATGAATAGGCGATCCGGCTGCCATCAGGAGATATGGCGGGTTGCCCTTCCCATCCCGCGCTGCTGGTAACCTGGACCACCTCGAACTCTGAAAGTGGAGTATTTTCCTCCGGCAAAGGCCAGAACCTCCAAACGGCTATGCTTGCCAACCCAACCGATGTAAATAACAGTGCCAGGAACCAGGCTTTTCTTGCCCAGCTGTATTTCGGCATCTCCACGTGCTCAGCTGCATGGAGAGCCTTTGAATCGGTTTCCTCCTTTACCTCTTCGAGTTCGACCCGCACATCGGCAATCGACTGAAAACGGCGTTCCGGATCCTTCCGTAAACAGCGCTCTATCACCTTGCGGAGGTTCATCGGTATCCGCTCGTTAAGAGGTGTTGGATCGGCCGAAATAATTGCCTCAATCACCGACTGGGAGGAATCCCCAATAAAAGCTCGCCGACCAGACAGCATTTCATAGAGCAAAGAGCCGAAACTGAAAATGTCAGAGCGAGAATCGAGTTTTCTTGCCTGTGCCTGCTCCGGGGACATGTAGGCTGGGGTCCCCACGATCTTCCACCCACTTGTGGATAACTCCAGAGTGGAGTCATCCGCCCCGACTGGTTGTATGAGTTTTGCGATACCGAAGTCGAGAACTTTAACAAAGCCTGTGTCCGTCACCATTACGTTGGAGGGTTTCAGATCGCGGTGAATGACCCCTCTCAAGTGCGCCTGCACCAGTGCATCGGCAACCTGGATGGAATATTTGAGCGCTTTCCCAATTTCCAACCCGCCTGGCCCGATGAGCCGTTTGAGCGTCCTGCCCTCCACATATTCCATTACAATGAAATCCAAATTGTCCACGGAAGTCACATCGTGGAGCGTGAGGATGTTGGGGTGGCTGAGTTGAGCAAGGACTCGGGCTTCTTTCAGGAAACGACGGCGGCCCTCGTCGTCGCAAAACGCTTTGGGTGTCAATATCTTGATGGCCACTCGCCGGTGCAGCCTCTCATCTTGCGCGAGGTAGACGACTCCCATTCCCCCACGCCCAATGACCGCTTCGATCTTGTAAGAAGCGAGATGGCATCCGGGCTGAAATTCTGGAGTATCCTGTCGAACCAGGTCGGCTGCCACTTTTCTCATTTCCGCTTGACGGGATTTCATGAGGTTATCGGTGCCCACCTGGAAAAAATAGTCGAGAACCGTGTCAACGTCACGCCGCAGTTGCAGGTTTTCCTTGCAGGCATTCTCGAGGTAAAGAGGCCTGTCCTCCAATGGCAGGTCCAAAGCTTTATCAACGATTCCTTCTATTTCCTTTAATCGCTCGGAATCCATTTCCATATCGCTCAATAATGATTATGTCTGCGAGGCATTCGTCGACGGGCCTTCGGAAGCGCAGAGGGACAATCCGCCACTGCGTCCCACTCAAACAGCGATTAAAGAACCTATCCCTTCGATCCGACTTGCCATTAATTGACCGATACCGTGAGTCGAAGGGTATGCCCCTTGTCCGAAGGACGAAAATATTTAGGGCCAACTACCGGCCTTCCCAAATGCGGCACATGGGTTGGCATCTCCTAGCGCCACCGCCGCTTTCCAATAGTAGTGGAGTGATCCGATCGGTGGGTGAATTCATCATAAACCGCCACCTGGTTCAAAATGGAAGATACAGAATATTGAGCAATTATTGCACGGATTTGCACAGACAGCAAGATTTGGAGTAATTGGCTGAAGAATCGCTATTTCCGCCGGGGAGAAGAGGCGGTGCAATCACCGGCCATGCAAGGCATGCAATTACCTACAATTGAAACGCTTGAAAAGTGAAGATAAAAGTTTGCACCTTAATCGCAGGAGCCGGTCTGCCCTGAACTGAGTGTAAGCCCTTGGGTCTACCTGAATTTTCTGATCAAGATGGCAGAAGGGCAGAAAAAGTTTATATTTTTCGCTTCAAATACCATTGGCTATTGAGATTTAAGAGCGAATAAGTTTATCCTCTATGCGCGCTTCCTGCCATCAAAACGCCCTCTTCTATTACGGCGGAAAATCTGCTATTTTAATGGCCGGTTTCCACCTTTAAATAAAGCCTCAAATTGTCGAGCCTACGCGTTTATGAGACGATTCCGCGAAATAGTCTTATTCCTAATGATGCTCCAACCTGCAATGGTTTGGGGCCGGGTTGTATCGATTAGCGAAGCAGAGCTCTTTGCTCATGACTGGATGGCGCGCGAATTTCAGGTTCCCCAACTTCGAAGAACGAAGGGGGAACTTTCGATCCAATCCATCCGGCCTCTCCTTCACGATCTTGATTCCATCGGGTTCCTGGCGGAATTCAAACCGAAAGGATTTATGCTTGTCTCGGGCCTGACCGAAATGGCTCCAGCGCCGTTCATTGCTTACGATGTAGATTTCGAGAAGGCGAAGGGAAATCCGATTTTGCAATCGATTTTGGAGCAGATGTACCTGGGCAGTTGCCGGTTGGGCTATCTCCAAGCCGGAGGAAAATCTTTGGCGGCCCAACAACTGCAGGCCAGCAGCCTCGACTACGAAATGATCTTGGAAAACGAACAGTTGTGGGAAAAATCGCTCACCCGCTCGTTTTCATCCGAGGGGAGCCCGCCCCCTTTGCGGCTGACGGCGGAATCTGCCGGCGATTGGTATGTGTTCCCCATGCTGACCTCGCTATGGGACCAGGGATGGCCCACGGAAAGCGGCACTACATATAACATGGATTGCCCCATCCTCGACGGTAAACACACCTATGCCGGCTGTGCGGCGATTTCCCAAGCGCAACTGATGTATTACTGGAAATATCCAGCCTCCGGCACGGGAAGCCATTCCTATGCCTGGCAGGGTCAGCTCTTGTCGGCAAACTTCAGCCATCCTTATTACTGGAGCCAAATGAGGGATGACTACTCCACCGGCACTGAGAGCGACGAGGAGAGAGAGGCCGTGGCCCGGTTGATCTCCGATGTCGGCATCTCCATTGAAACAAATTACGGTTTGGAGGGCTCTGGTGTTCGGGTCCGTAATCATGCACATGATGAAACCTCTTCGCTGAAGGCATTCTTTAATTATAGTCCCGTCATGCGAGATGTATTCCGATTGCAATACACCAATTGGGCCAATTGGTTTGAGGTAATCAAGGCCCAGATGGACAAGAAAATGCCCGTATTGCTGGCTTTTCTCATTGGAGGGGATGGGCACAGCGTGGTTGTAGATGGTTACCGGACCGATGCCGGCAACTTGATCCATATCAACATGGGATGGGGTGGCGTTGCGGACGCTTATTATTCCATGAGCAATATCCTGGACACTCCACAATTTCAGCAGGGCGCCCTCATTGACATTCATCCCCCGGAAGGATCGGGGCAAACCATCACCGTGGTTTCTCCCAATGGCGGAGAAGTCTGGCTGGCGGGAAGTGTGCACACCATATCCTGGAATACCGCGGGAAACATCCCGGCCGTTTCCATCAGTTATTCATCGGACAACGGATCCAGTTTTTCCCCGATTGCCGCACAAGTTCCCAATTCAGGCAGCTACAGCTGGACGGCGCCGCCTGATGTATCCGCCAACTGCTTGGTTCGCGTTACTGAAGGATCCGGCACGCTCTCCGATCAAAGCGATGCCCCTTTCACAATTGCCGGGGAGATTTCAGCGGAAGTGGAACGCGGGACTCTGGTGTCCATTTACCAGGCCACCGGCGGTCCCCAATGGTATGATCGGAGCGGATGGATGAACTCCCCGGGCACGGAATGTAGTTGGAAGGGGGTGACCTGCAACGACCAGGGATACATCGTCGGCCTCTCTTTGCCTTGGAACAACCTCGCGGGGACGATTCCCCCGACGATCTGCAATCTGGCTTATCTTCAGGAATTGAACCTGGCGGGTTTCGGGCTGGGAGGCGATCTTCCCTCCTCGCTTTGGGACTGCCTCCATCTCACTTCGCTCGACTTGGATGGGAATCGGCTCACCGGCCGGATTCCTCCACAAATTTCTAATCTCAAGGACCTGGAAGAGTTGAACCTCTCCGGCAATTTGGTGGCCGGGATTTTGCCGCCTGAAATCGGCCAGTTGGGAAAATTGAGACAGCTGGCTCTTTGGGGAAACCGCTTGAGTGGGCCTATCCCGGCAGAGATGGGCAAACTGGGGGAACTCACCTACCTGGACTTATCCTACAATCAACTGTTTGGTTCCATGCCGCCCGAAATGGCCGGGATGCAGAACCTAACTTCGCTCCGGCTCAACGATAATTTCCTGACGGGAATAACTCCCAATGAGCTGTCTCGCCTGTCCCTTCTGATGGACCTTGATTTGTCCAACAACCGCTTAAGCGGTTTCCAGAGCGACTTTGCCGGATTCCCCAACCTGACCTCCCTGCGGCTTTCCTCCAATCAAATCGCCGGAGAATTCCCGCCTTGGATTGCCCGGTCGAAGGGCCTGCAATACCTGGATTTGAGTCAGAACATGTTATATGGGGGACTCCCCTCCTGGTTGGGCAACCTCACGGAACTCCGCTACCTTTGGGTTACCTGGAACCAGCTGAATGGACCGATCCCCCCGGAATTAGTGCGATTGAGAAAGCTGGAATCGCTTTCCCTCGACATCAATCGTTTCACCGGCACGATCCCTTTGAAGCTGCTCTCCTTGCCTGAACTGAGAGAGCTCAATCTTCAAGCCAATGACCTGAGCGGGACGATTCCTTCCGTTTGGGGATACACTTCCAAATTGTACCGGCTCGACCTGGAAGCCAACCATCTGGTTGGGACCATCCCCGAATCCTTGGGGAATCTGAGCCAACTGACTTATTTGAATCTGTCGAACAACAAATTAAGCGGCGAGATCCCTTTTTCCTTAATGAACCTGACGGGTTTGTATGAAGGTGGCACAAAGATTGACAACAATGCTTTATCCACCATGCAGGGAGAGCTCAGTGACTTTTTGGCGGCCAAATGCCAATGCGACTGGAAAAGCACGCAAACTCTTCCCCCCGTCGAGTTGAAGGCCGTGCCTTTGTCGGATACTCGCCTGAGTGTCACGTGGCAGCTGCCCCCCGGGAGTTCCAATCCGGGCAGCTTTAATATTCTCTCGAGCAAGGCCGCGGGCGGCCCCTATCAGATTGCCTATTCCAGCCCCAACAAAGGAACCCTGTCGAGTACCCTCGACAACTTGGAACCGGGCACCAGCTATTTTCTCGTTGCCCAGACGGTAACCAATCCGGTCATGGGAAACGCCAACACGGTATCGAGTCAGTTTAGCCCCGAAATTGTTGCCACCACCACCGGCATCAAGAATGACGAGGCGCCCCAACTCTCCGGCATCTCGCCTCCCTCTGGTTCCGTAGTGAGCCAGACCATTCTGGTCGAGGCCATTGCCAATGACGACAAGGGAATAAAAAAAGTGGAATTCTATCTGGATGGCGTGAGGAAAGGCGAATCCGGCGGACCTTCCTATTCATTTTCCTGGAATACCACACTGGATCGGGACGGACCGCATAAATTGAAAGTGAAGGCTATCGACACCTCGGATCAAGTTACGGAAAAGGAGATCCTGCTGGTGGTCAATAACGGCTTCCGTACCCCGGCGGCACGGAAAATCGAAAACGAGATCGATTCCCAACTAAAACGAACCCGTTCATCGGTGAGGAACCAATGAGTTGCCGTGAAGTACAAAACAGGGGGAGAACCATAGCTTTATTGGTGACCAGCCAAATTCGCAATGTTAGTGCGTGCGAAGCGAAGCAATCCCATGACTCAGCAACAATGGCCACTATCTGGGGAATTATGCGGTGAGCAATTTATTCGGACGAGGGAAGATCATGTTTGCTTTTTCCCAGTGTTGATGGAGGTAACGGGGCGGTTTGGATAGTTTTCGCATGGCAAGGGCTGATGCGAAAACAGAAAAACGAGATCAGGCCTCAATCAAATCTAACCATCTTCTCGCCACGGTCGAAACCATCGCACCCCGAACGGGATTCCGTTATCACGACCCTAGAACGCACTTAACCAAAAATCCCGCCTACAACTCGTCATGAACTTTTTGTCCATTGGGGTTGGAACCAAGCTGAATCCGTTTCTCTCTTTGGGCTGACCCATCACACAAACAACAAAATAATCGTTGACAATGGCGACTGTATGGAGTATACATACAGCATACACAAGCGAGGGAATTATGTTTCTTACTATCGATGCCGTTGACAAACGCCCGCTCTACCAACAAATCGTCGATGGGATTAAAGCACTCATCGCCCGCCGCGAGCTTCTCGAAGGAATGACTCTTCCATCCGTCCGGCAAGTGGCGGCCGACCTTGGGGTCAACCTCAATACCATCGCCGTCGCCTACCGTCAACTGCAGGACGAAGGCCTCCTTGCCGTGCGTCACGGGGTCGGTGTGGTGGTCTCGTCCCGGCATTGTCGTAACGTCGAGGAGGGCGAACTCCTCAAACCTTTGCGCACCGCCTTGACCAACTTGATCCTGTCAGGACTCAGTGCGCGTGAAATCATTAAGGTCGTTCGACAAGAACTCGAATTGCTCCATCAAAAAGGAGATTCTCAATGAGTGAACATGAGAGTAATCTAGTACTTCCCTTCGTTGCCGGACTAGTTGTTATCTTCCGGATTTATTGGCTCATTAGAAGCTTCTGGAATTTACCCTTGAACCACGGCCCTGGGTTCTTTTTCGGTGTCGAGGTCGCGCCCGGGTTCTATGACGGCCCGGGAATCCAATGGTTGAAACGGTATCATACCCTATTGCTGGCGCAGCACCTGATTCTCATTTTTGCCTTTGCAGTCCCGGTCGCTTTGCGCCGCTGGAACGATTTCCCCTTGATGGCGCCCATTGACGTGGTTACGCTCTTCGCCATGATGGGAGGATTCACGCTCTGGGTTCGCCGCACGCTCGGAGCCAACCTCCCTCGGCTGTCGAGCGTCGCTCTCCCGCTGGAGCGCCGGCGACTGGGCGATTACATCTCTTGGCCCAGGGAAGCTGTGGTCATTGCCCTTCTCGCCTCCAGCTGGCTGCTGCTGTTCAAGCAGGGAAACGCTCACTTTCTCTGGCAGTTTCCCGTTCTGATCACCTACGTGGTGCTTGGCATGCTTCCTGGCAAGATCATCCTTGTGCGAAGTAGCTTCCCGCTGCCAGCTCAGCGGACCGACGAGCATCACCGCTGGCAAGAAGCCAATCGTCGCTTTTCATTGCGAGTGATGGATAGCCTGTGCTGGTTTTTGGTTGCCGTACTCGCGGCATACACTGTGCAGCATGGATTGCCCGCGGCGAACGCAATGATATGGTTGCACTGGATTCTTCTCGGAACTGCCATTGGGCTCTGGCTCGTCATGGTGGGGATTCTCATGCGGGGCGCCGGGAAATTGGCTGCCATGGGTCGCGATCTTCGCCCCATCGGCAGTTGGTCTGGGCCATTCCAACCCGGAAGGCTGATGCTGCGCGGCGGCTTGACTTGGGGTATTATCTACTGCGCTGGCCTGGCCGTGCTGCTCGTATTATTCGTGCACTGATCAGCCGCTTTGCCCTAGCTGTGACAGATGAGATCGCCATTGATGAGAGTCAAACGAAAGCCCGCTGCCCCCTCCCCGTCCGCCGTGGCGGACAGGGGAGAGGGCTTTCTTTCCTCCCTAAACACTCGCGGCTAATCCCTTTTGCGCATTTTGCGCCGGTATATTATTTACCCACAGTTGCGTGGCAGATCAAATCCGAAATAGTTGGCTGCATTGTGGTAGCAAATATCCTGGACCATTTTCCCCACCAAGGCATAATCAGCGGGAATCAAGCCATTCACCATATCGCCGCCCAACATGTTGCATAAAATCCGGCGGAAATATTCGTGCCGGGTATAAGAGAGGAAGGAACGGCTGTCGGTAAGCATTCCGACAAACCGGCTCAGCAATCCCATATTGCTGAGCGCTTCCATCTGTTCTTCCATTCCATCTTTTTGATCCAAAAACCACCAACTGCTGCCTAGTTGAATCTTTCCCGGTGTGATTCCATCCTGGAAATTTCCCAACATTGCCGCCAGCAACTCATTGTCGCGAGGATTCAGATTATAGAGGATGGTCCGGGCCAGGCTGTTCCTTTGATCTAAACGATCCAAAAATCGGGAGAGTGGACGCCCGACTTCATAGTCGCCGATGGAATCGAAACCGGTATCGGGACCAAGCGCTTGAAACATCCGGCTGTTGTTGTTCCGCATGGCGCCTAAATGAAACTGCTGAGTCCAGCCTTTTTCATGGTCCATAAGTCCAAATTCAAACAGCATGGCTGATTTGAATTTTCGCAGTTCCTCGATATTCAGCTCTCGGCGTGACCGTGCCTTGGCAAAGATAGCAGCAACCTCAGCCTCCGTGTAAGGATCCGCATAAATGGTTTCCACTCCATGATCGGATAGCCGGCATCCCATGCTCTGAAAGAAATCCTGGCGCCTCCGCAAGGCGTCCATTAGAGAAGAAAAATCTCTGATTTCAATATCGGCAGCATTCGACAAATCATCCAGGTAAGCATTGAACACAACTGGATTCTCCGCCGCCATTGCCTTGTCAGGACGCCAAGTAGGAAGAACCTGGATGGAAAAAGAAGAATCGTCTTTGATCGCCCGATGGTGTTCCAAATTTGAAACCGGATCGTCGGTGGTGCAGACCAACACCACTTTCATCTGCCGCATAATGCCCCGACAGGAGAACTCAGGCTGCCTCAATTTGGCATTGCAATCATCCCATATGCCTTTGGCAGTATCGGCATTTAATAATCGGTCGTTGATTCCGAAGGGTCGGTTCAATTCCAGATGAGTCCAATGATAGAGCGGATTGCGCAGAGTGTAAGGAACGGTTTCCGCCCATTTCAGGAATTTTTCCCAATCCGGAGCATCTCCGGTGCAGAATCGCTCCGGCACACCATTGCTGCGCATAGCACGCCATTTGTAATGATCCCCATTCAGCCAGATCTGCGTCAAATTTTCGAATTGCCGGTTTTGCGCAACCTGCTCAGGCGGTAAATGACAGTGGTAATCTATGATGGGCAAGTCCTTGGCATACTCGTGATAAAGCCGTCGAGCGGGTTCGTTCTGCAACAAGAAATCTTCGTGAATAAAAGATTGAGTAGTCATAGTTCCTCGTCGAAATTAGGTATGTATATATGAAGATACACATCATAGTCTGGATCAAATATGAAAGTGCAAAATGATTAAAGCCTTCCCCTCCTCGAACGAGGTTGTTAAATCCGTCCTGGCGGAAGGGGTGGCCGAGACCGGGATGGTGCAATACAATGGCTGATAAGCTTTCTGCGCCGGCTTCAACCACCCCGTCGTGTTTCGCCTCTGGCGAATCATGACGGCCCCTCCTTGTCTAAAGGCTGAGTTTTACGCACAATTATTTGACGCCGCTGACAAGGTGCCCAAGCAGGCGTCCTGCCCACACAATCTTCAGCAAGATCAAATCCGCCGTCCATGGCGGATTTGATCTTGCTGGGGGAAATTAATGAATAGTGTTCCGGTGGTGCTGCGAATGGCGTCGTGCCATTCGCAGCACCACCGGCTAATTTCAATTGCCCCTTCGGGGCAAAGAGTGGAAGCGTTTCCATCATGGAAACGCGCTTTTTATTGCATCGCTATTGCCTTTCTCTCCAGTGTCAAAATTCTGTGGGTAAAACTCAGGTCTAAAGGAGGGGAGTTGTAACGCTGAGCCGGCCATCCATATCGCAACGATCCACCTCGGGCTGTAGCGGAAATTTTACGGGAAGTCCATCCCGCTGGCTGCGATAGATGGCGGTAAAGATTTCAACCGTCTTTCGTCCCTCTTCCCCGCTGATATAGGCATCCCGGCTTTCCAGGATGGCGCGGAGGAAATCCCGAATCTGCAGCTGATGATAATATTCGGTGGCTTCAATTTTCCCAAAAAACTCCGAATCTTCGCGCTGCCACTGTTCCAGCAAATGTTCTTCGCCAGGGACTTTCCAAAGATCATTAATGGGCGGTTCGGCAATGCCGGACATGCCGGCGACAAACATGGCGCCACCATCGGTCTGAACCCCCACCGAGGCGCCATTTTTGCCATGCACGTAAACGCGGCAATAGATGGCGGGATTCTGCGAATTGCTCACCAGAATGTTTCCCATCCCGCCATTTTTAAACCGGATGACGGCCAGAGCCGTGTCTTCCACTTCAATATAGGAATGGTTCAAATTCCCCCACATTCCATAAAGCTCGTCGATGGGCCCCATATACCATTGCAGCAGGTCAAGCTGATGGGGAGCCTGGTTCACCAGCACTCCTCCTCCTTCCGCCCCCCATAGGCCACGCCAAGGATCAGCGGCATAATACTTCTCATCCCGCCAACCATACATGGTGACCACACCTAGGATCGGCATTCCAATTTTCCCCTCGTCAATCGCCTGGCGAATTCGCTGGCAGGGTGCATAAAACCTGCGCTGACAGATCATTCCCGTCTTAACTCCAGCCTGGCGGGCAGCCCCCAGGATAGCATCGCAATCCTGAAGCGTGGCGGCCAGCGGCTTTTCGATAATGACGTGGGCCCCCGCGTGGATAGCCGCAAGGGCGGGGGCGGCATGGGCGGGGTGAGGAGTGCATACCGTGACCGCTTGAATGCCGCATTCAGAAACCATTTCACCAGCATCCCGAAATGCTTTTACCCCATATTGTGCCGCAAACTGCCGCGCCCGACCGAAATCGGAATCACAGACGGCCGTGAAAGACGATTCCGGGATGTCCCTCAAGGCGTGGGCATGCGTATGGCCCACTTTACCGCATCCAACCAAGGCTGTTTTAAGCCGATCCATTGTTTAACTCCTATCAGGTGTTAGGTGCCAGGTGTTAGGTTCGAGGTGCGAGGTGTGAGGTTTTAGGTGCGAGATATTATTAATGAGAATAAGAATCGGGGCTAAGAGGAATCGCTGCAACGAATCAATCTTTAAGCGCATTTCATAATCAAAATCGACGGCGATTTGCCCGTTCTATTTGAAATGGTCAATGAGGCCGATAAAAGACACATCCCGTCTGCCGTCTGCCGTTTCCCGTCTCCGGTCTCCAGTCTCCCTCCGCACCTCACACCTGCTTCACGGTTTCAAAATCACCTTCATCAAACCCTTCTCTTTATCATAAAGACGTTTGAACCAAATTGCCCCTTCGCCAAGAGGCGGAGTGGAACTGATCAAGGCATCCACGTTGACTGTTCCTCGGGCAATCATCTCCAGGCAGGCGGGATATTCCCCCGCGGAGGCACAGGTCCCCAGCAGACTGATCTGGCGTGTTACCACGGACTGCAATGGCAAATTCACCTGAGGTTTGAGATTTCCCACCAATATGGCAGTCCCGCCCTTGCGCAAGCTCGACAACGCGATTTGCAGCGATTCCCCCATGCCGACGACTTCAAAAGCCAAATCCATTCCCCGGCCGCCAGTGAATTCCCGGATCTTATTCACAAGATCCGGAGTATCGGCTCCTAAAGTACAATCCGCGCCGAATTGCCGGGCCATCTTGAGTCTGGTTTCATCGAGATCGACGGCCACCAGAAGACCACAACCAGCAGCACGCAAAACCTGCAATACCAGCAAACCGATCATCCCGCTCCCTACCACCACCGCGGAATCATTGATCCGCGGCTGCGCACGCCCGGCCGCATGTACGGCAATCGATAAGGCTTCCACCATGGCGGCCTGCTCAAAGCGCACGTTGTCGGGCAAACGATACAAAATGTGCTGAGGAACCGCCACATACTCGGCAAATGCGCCATGCTGCCTGTAGTCATCACAAGAGACGCCCAGCACGCGGCGCCGATCGCAGAGGTTGATTTCCCCGCGCCGGCAAAACCAGCAGGAACCGCAATAAACCGTGGAATCAAACGTCACTCGATCTCCCGGCTTCCACTCTCTCACTTGAGAGCCGCAAGCTTCAATCACGCCCGCGGCCTCGTGGCCCATGACGATGGGAGGCTGCCGCCGGCCGGTAGAACCGTCTAGGCCATGGACGTCACTGCCGCAGATTCCACAAGCTTTGACCCGAATCAAGACTTCATTTTCCGTGATCAGCGGATCGGGAAAATCTTCATACGCAAATTGCAGATAATCTTTTAGCACCAGGGCTTTCATTTTATCCTTCTCATTCTTCGCTGGTATTTTGGCCTATGAACTGTCAGAAAATAAGTGCCACCAAAATGAGATTGTGAATAGACTCAAAGAATCGCATGATTTTCCATATCTTCACTACTTGTCCTTTTCATCGGCAGCTTTGCAAGGTTTCGATTTGACACCGATTCATTCCGCAACTATGCTGGATTTGGATCTATTTAACAAAAGGAGCCCTTATGATCCTCAAAGTGGTTGTCACAAAAGGCAAGGATGGCTTTTTTGTGGCAACCTGCCCCTCTTTAAGAAGTTGTTGGTCTCAAGGCCGGACACGGGAAGAGGCCATTCAAAATATCCGCGAAGCAATTGAACTCTACTTGGAACCGTCACCCAACGCAATCATTCAAGACGACACTCACGAAGTCCTCGAACTGACACTATGAAATTGCCCTTGCTTTCTGGGAAAAAAGTTCGAAACGCCCTGGAACGTTTGGGGTTCAGGGAAGTGTCCCGAAAAGGAAGCCATGTCAAGATGGACCATCCAGATGGACGTAGAATTGTTTTCCCTTTCCATGACGAAATTGACCGTTATACCCTTAAAGGAGCGCTGCAGGACGCCGAAATAGAAATCTCTAATTTCCTGAATTCCCTCAAATAAGAAAGTATTCGCCAGATCCAGACATGCAAAATGGCCCGTCTGCCCGCGGTGGAAACGGCCCATCTTACCTACTCGTGGGCAAATTCCTGATAAAGTTTTTCGATCAGCTCCGTGTTGTAATCTCCTTCATAAATGATGACCCGATAGCGAAACAGGGCATCCTCGCCTCGTTTCAGCCGAAGATTGAAAGCTTGAGCATTGGGCCCCTTGTGGGCGGTTTGAAAATCGAGCTGGCCGAGTGGATTGACGCTGAAGCAGCCATATCCGCGGGCATGCCAGTAAGTTGGAGAATTGACACTCGACGGGTGGCTCAAGATGAGAATGCCAATTTTCTTTCCTTCTTTTTCTCCCTGCAGACGAACCCAGTTGGCTCGCTTTCCCCAGACACCCTCCTCTTTCTTCTCTCCATTCGAATTCAAATATCGGCCGGTTTCATTTTCGGTCAACCATTCCGCCACCCGGATAGCAAACATCCCTTCTTTTGTGTCCCCAAAGATAACTTCATCTACCAGGGGTTTCAAATGAAAGGTAAAATCGATGGCATATTGACGGTCCTCCATCGCCATAAATTTCATTTCGCGAAGTTCTTCGAGCATTGCGCTGCCATTTTTCCCCACCCATTTGGAAAGAACATCAAGTTCTCCCGCCCCGTCCCCACCTTTTAGCTTCACGATTCGCTGGTGTTGAATGGCTGGCAAAGGATCCTGACTGTTCCCCCAGAAACTATTCTCGATTCCCCCCACTCGATCCACCGCAAACCAAATTCCCATATGATGAGGATGATCTTTGGTCTCTCCCGCCACTTCCCAAAATGGATAAGCCCTGGTCACCATGATTCCTGATGGAGAATAAACCGGGACCAGCACTGGCTTGGTTTGCCGGACACCCACCGCTTTCAGAGGATGGGCTGGATCAGATCCGAACAAATAGGTGGTGAAAGGTTTTCCCCCAATCGAAACGTTCACTTGTCCCGGTTGTTCGTGCAGTTGAATTTTTTTTGGAGCAGCAGGCAGAAAAACGGAGCCGAATAACAGGAATATGCCGCCTATAGTGAAAATTTTCCGAGTCATGATTCCTCCAGAACAATAAGTTACCATTTCCCGCAACAACCGTCACTCAGCTTTGCCCGGCCTAAAGCGCGAAGTGGCAACGAGCGTTCAACTTGGTTTTGCTGGCGTTGCATGGCTCTTATACAGCTCCCTGATCACTCGCTATCGCTTCGTGCTTTTTGAATTAGCCCTGCTGCTCCGCCTTTTTCTGCCACCAGCGCGAAGTGATAACGAGCGTTCAGCTTGGTTTTGCTGGCGTTGCATGGCTCTTGTACAGCTCCCCGATCACTCGCTACCGCTTCGTGCTTTTTTGGCTGCCTCCCCGATCACTCGCTACCGCTTCGTGCTTTTTGGGCCGCCTCCCCGATCACTCGCTACCGCATCGTGCTAGTGGCATAGTCAAATAAATTGCCTGGACAGGCAAGAAAAAATCGCATAGTTTTTTCTGGATTCTAGCGAAAAAATTGGAGGCGATTATAACCATGAGAGAGGTAAAACGCCGGTCCTTCTTAAAAAGCGCCGCTGGATTTGCCGGTGCTCTGACTGTTCCCGCGACAGTATTCGGCAAGGTTTTGGGTTCAAACGACCGCATCGAGGTTGGGATCATCGGGACGGGCGGAAAAGGATTCGATCACATAAACTGGTTGGAGAAACATGCCAGTGAGGAGAATGTCCGGATTGCGGCCGTCTGCGACGTGTATCGACGACGGCTGAACAAGGCCGTCCAGCAGACCCAGGCTGAGGGATTCATGGATTACCGAAAGATGCTTGAACGCAAGGATCTGGACGCTGTCTTTATCGTCACCCCTGACCATTGGCACTCCAAAATATCAATCGATGCCATGGAGGCGGGAAAACACGTTTATTGCGAGAAGCCGATGACGCTCACGGTGGAACAGGCCCTGGAAGTCAGAAACAGTGTTCGCCGGCTGGGCAAGGTGTTTCAGGTAGGTCCGGGAGCCACGGCCAATCCAGCCATGCGAAAGGCTCAAGAGATCATTCGTGACGGCAGGATCGGCAAGGTGACCTGGGGCATGGCCGGAGTGAATCGGAATATTCGCGGGTGCGCTTTCAATATCTGGTTCCCCGTGGATGAAACCGCGGGACCCAACAAGAGTGGGGACGATTACATCGATTGGGATATGTGGCTGGGATCCCAGTGGGGGCTGGCTCCCAAGATTGCTTGGAACGCTGAACATTTCTTCCGCTTCCGAAAATACTGGCCCTACAACGGAGGAGTGGCCACCGACCTGATTTACCACGTATTGGCGCCTCTACTGCTCGCCATTGCCGGAAACAATGGCGCCTATCCCTCCAGAGTCAGTGCCAATGGGGGTCTTTACATCGAGAGGGATGGACGGGAAATACCGGATGTCTTTATGATGACCGCCGATTACCCCGCCGAATTCACTCTCCACCTCATGAGTGCCTTGACCAACGACAGTTCCCTGGATATGAGGATTTGCGGAAAATTCGGGACTCTCGAAGTAGAGCGCCGGGACCATGCGCTGCAATTAACCGGGAATGGTGACTTTGTCTCGGAATTCCGTGGAGGCAATAATGGATATTCTGAAGTGACGCTCCCTGCCGAAAAGGGGAAGGATATTCAAGGCAATTTTTTGGATGTTATTCGCAACGGCGGAACTCTGGCCTGCAACTCGGAACTGGGGGCCGCAACCATGGTTGCCATCAAAATGGCGGTGGACTCGTATCGGCAAAACAAAATCATGTTGTGGGATGCGGAAAAGGAGAGAGTGATCGCGTAGAATGAGTTTTCTTGATCGGCAATTCTTCGCCTTATTCATCAGGGCTTCGAAATGGGAATCATCGCCAGGCAGAGAATCTTTTACCCTCGCTGTCCGCACCAAAAAAAAGGATGAAAGAGCAACGGATACTTCCCCGTGCCCCTTCATCCTTTATCTCTCACTTTCGTTCTGATCAATAGTTCATCATGGCGACAAGTCAGTACAAACAATCTTGGCCATGCCAATGCCACGGGGTCCTTGCAGAAGACTAGACGTAACTTTTGACCGACTTCATGTAATTGGCCCGTTCAAACGCCATGGGATCTGGACAGGATTTTTGGCTCAAGCTTCCCTTCAACTGGCTGACCGAAGAGTATTCCTTGGTCTCCATCCAGTACTTCATTTCCCGCAACATGTGCCCGATGTGACCCACTCCGTTTTTCAACAAAGCAGAGCAAACCATGGTGGCATCAGCCCCCACCATCAACATTTTGATGACATCTTCTCCGGTATGAATCCCGCTCGTCGCCGCCATGCTGCACCTGATCCGGCCATAAAGAATCGCGATCCAGCGCATCGGCAAACGCATGGCCTGAGGAGTACTGAGCAAAACATTGGGAGCCACTTCCAGGCTTTCCAAATCAATATCCGGCTGATAGAAACGATTGAACATCACCAATCCATCCGCTCCAGCCTGGCAGAACTTCTTCGCCATATAGGCCGTGGAACTGAAGAATCCGCCGGTCTTGACCGCCACGGGAATCTTGATGCTCTTCTTCACTTCCGTGAGTATATCGATATATTTCTGCTCCACCACCTGGCCGCTCAAATCCGGATCGGTGGCCACATAATAAATGTTCAATTCCAGCGCATCGGCGCCGGCCTGCTCAATCTGTTTGGCCATATCAATCCAACCACCGGTGCTGACACCATTCAGACTGCCAATGATGGGAATCCGCACAGATTCCTTGGCCTTGCGGATGTGTTCCAAGTAATCATCGGTGCCGACATGATACTTTTCCGCTTCGGGAAAGTAGCTCAATGACTCGGCAAAGCTTTCCGCGCCATTCGAGAGATAATGATCCAATTCCTGAGACTCAAAAAGAATTTCTTCTTCGAACAAAGAATACAGCACAACCGCCGCCGCGCCGGCATCTTCCATCGACTTGATCTTGCTGAGAGAATTCGACAGTGGTCCGCAAGCGGACGGAACCAGCGGATTTTGCAGCTTTAACCCCATATAGGTTGTCGTTAAGTCCATGGCTTACCACCCATTCCATAAATTGAATTTTGTTGGTTCTGAATTGAAATCTAAAACGGAACTCAAAGCCCGGTTAAAGCAAGAGCTTGACCCTTGCAAAAACCGGGCTTCCCCATCAGGATGATCTGTTCTTCCTCCCAGGAATTACTTACTGGGCTGATGGCTCCCTGCTGCCGCCATAGTTAATCTGAGCAAGCTGCTCATAGAAATTCCAGCGCATATCCACGTCCTTTTGAGCCTCTTCCAGCAGTTTCCGCGCCGCTTCGGGATTAATCTTGGTTAGCATCTTGAAGCGGGTTTCCTGGTACGCATATTCCTCGAACTTGATCTTGGGTTTCTTGGAATCCAGTTGAAGCGGATTCTTCCCCTCCTTGATCAATTCAGGATTGTAGCGGTAAAGCGGCCAATGACCGGATTGCACCGCGGCTTTCTGATTGTCCATGCCGGATTTCATGTTGATGCCATGCGCAATGCAATGGCTATAAGCAATGATAATGGAAGGCCCATCGTAAGCTTCCGCCTCCGCAATGGCTTTGACCGTCTGCAGATCGTTGGCTCCCATGGCAATCTGAGCGACAAAGACGTTTCCATACGCCATGGCGTGCATGCCGAGATCTTTTTTGCCCGTGGCTTTTCCGCCGGCCGCGAATTTGGCCACGGCCCCTCGCGGCGTGGATTTAGACATTTGGCCACCCGTATTGGAATAGACCTCGGTGTCGAGCACCAGGATATTCACATTCCGGCCGGCAGCCAGCACGTGATCCAATCCGCCGTAACCAATGTCATAGGCCCATCCATCCCCACCAACAATCCAAACCGATCTTTTCACCAGATAATCCGCAACCCCCAGCAGGTTCTTGGCTTCGGGAGAAGCAGCTCCTTCCAGCTTCTTTTTCAACTCAGCCACACGCTGCCGCTGGTCGTAAATGTCGGATTCATCTTTCTGCTTTGCATTAATGATGGAGTCAGCCAGCTCTTTGCCCACCTGGCCAGAGAGTTTTGCCAGCAGTTCACGGGCAAATTCCATCTGCTTATCCAAGGTGAGCCGATAACCCAAGCCAAATTCGGCATTGTCCTCAAAGAGCGAGTTAGCCCAGGCTGGACCACGGCCCTCTTTGTTCACGGCGTATGGAGTGGTCGGCAGGTTCCCACCGTAGATGGAAGAACAACCCGTGGCGTTGGCCACTACCATACGATCACCGAAGAGCTGCGTGATCAATTTGACATAGGGAGTCTCTCCACAGCCTGAACAGGCGCCGGAATACTCAAACAGGGGCTGCAATACCTGAGATCCTTTGATCGTGCCCACTTTTACCGTGCGCCGATCCACTTCAGGAATGTTGAGGAAGAATTCATAATTGATTCGTTCCGGCTCGCGCAGAGGCCGTTGGGGCATCATGTTGATGGCCTTCAGCCGCACTTCCTGCTTGTTCTTGGCCGGGCAAACATTGACGCAGAGCCCGCATCCGGTGCAATCTTCCGGAGCGGTCTGAATGGTCAGCTTCATCCCTGGAAATTCCGGTCCTTTAAAGTCACAGGATTTAAAAGTAGCCGGCGCCCCTGCCAGGCACTTGGAATCATAAACCTTCATGCGGATGGCCGCGTGAGGACAAACCATGGCACATTTGGCGCATTGGATACATACGGCGTCATCCCATACTGGAATTTCCAAAGCAATGTTCCGTTTTTCCCACTGTGATGTGGCGGTCGGAAAAGTCCCATCCACCGGCATGGCACTCACGGGCAGACTATCTCCCATTTGAGCATATATCGTGGAAGAAACCTTTTTGACAAATTCGGGCGCCTTGTCAGAAACCACGGGAGGCTTGGTAATCTGGCTGGTGACGGCACCAGGGACTTTCACCTCGGACAGATTGGCTAGAGTCTGATCTACGGCCGCAAAATTCTTCTGCACCACGACGTCGCCCTTCTTGCCATACGTTTTCTTGATGGCATTCTTAATCTGGGCGATAGCTTCCTCGCGAGGCAAAATCTTAGAGATGGCAAAGAAGCAGGTCTGCATTACGGAATTGATCCGCTCTCCCATTCCGGTCTCACGCGCGACTTTGATGGCATCGATGACATAAAACTTGAGCTTCTTGTCGATGATCTGTTTCTGGACTTCGCGAGGCAGTGTGTCCCAAACCTTTTCCGGGCCATAGGGACTGTTCAACAAGAAAGTGGCGCCAGGAACGGCATTTTTCAACATGTCATAAGTTTCCAGAAAACCAAACTGATGGCATGCCACGAAATTCGCCTGGTCGATCAAATAAGTGGAGTGGATTGGGCTGGGCCCAAAGCGCAGATGGGAAACCGTGATGGAGCCGGATTTCTTCGAGTCATATACGAAGTAACCTTGCGCGAAATTGTCGGTTTCTTCTCCGATAATTTTGATGGAATTCTTGTTGGCGCCCACTGTTCCGTCGGCGCCCAAACCATAAAAGAGGCCGCGGAAAACATTTTCGGGTTCCGTGGAAAATTGCGAATCATAAGCCAGGCTCAGCTTGGTGACATCATCTTCGATTCCCACGGTGAAGGGCCGTCTGGGGGAATCCTTCTTGAGCTCATCAAATACGGCTTTGACCATGGCTGGCGTGAATTCCTTGGAAGAAAGACCATAACGGCCGCCGGTAATCTTCGGCAGCTTGCTCCAGGGAGCCTTTCCATCCTGAATCGATTCCGCAATAGCCGTGACCACGTCCTGATAAAGAGGCTCACCCGCCGCTCCAGGTTCCTTGGTCCGATCCAACACCGCAATTTTTTGCACGCTGGCCGGCAAAGCCTTGATGAAATCAGCCACCGAAAAGGGCCTGAACAGGCGGACTTTGATCATCCCGACCTTCTCGCCCCGTGCCATCAAATAGTCGATGGTTTCCTGCGCCGCTTCCACTCCGGATCCCATGAGAACCACCACGCGTTCGGCATCGGGAGCGCCATAATAATCGAAGAGGCTGTATTGACGGCCGGTCAAAGCGGCAAACTTGTCCATGGCCTTCTGGACAATGCCGGGACAGGCATTGTAGTAAGGATTGCAGGCTTCCCGCGCCTGGAAAAAGACGTCCGGATTTTGGGCACTGCCACGCAATACCGGATGCTCGGGCGAGAGGGCGCGAGCCCGGTGGGCACGAACCAATTCGTCATCAATCATCGCCCGCAAATCGTCTTCAGTCAGCTCTTCAATTTTCATGACCTCATGAGAAGTCCGGAAACCGTCGAAGAAATGAACGAATGGAACCCGGGCTTCCAACGTGGCAGCCTGGGCAATCAGGGCAAAATCCATCACTTCCTGAATGGAGTTGGAGGCCAGCAAGCCCCAACCAGTGGAGCGGGCCGCCATCACGTCACCGTGATCTCCGAAAATCGAAAGAGCATGGGTGGCGACGGTCCGGGCCGATACGTGGAACACGGCGGATGTCAATTCACCGGCAATTTTGAACATGTTGGGGATCATCAACAACAATCCCTGAGATGCTGTAAAAGTGGTGGTCAAAGATCCCGTCTGCAAAGCGCCATGCACTGCTCCAGCGGCGCCTCCTTCGCTTTGCATCTCCTGCACCAACGGCACCGTCCCCCAAATGTTCTTCACGCCGGCCGCGGCCCAGGCGTCAGACCATTCCCCCATCGGGGAAGAGGGGGTGATCGGGTAGATGGCAACTACCTCGTTGGTCCGGTGGGCCACATACGCAGCCGCTTCGTTGCCATCAATGGTTACCATGCGACGTTTCATTCATTGCCTCCATCTTAGAATAAAAAATTTCCCTTCTAAATATCCAATTGCTGTTATCTGGTGCGGTTTCCCTAAAAATAATATCGTAACTATTCAGTACCCCTCCGAGTCAAACGCAGAGTCGCTTCACAACCTTAGTTTCGCAACCGCTGGATATATTCCCATCCGCGCTTTCGATTGCCCTGTTTAGAACAAACTGATCCTTTAAAGATCAGGCAGATTCAATGCCAAAATCGATTTGTTGAGTTTGATGAAGTTAAGCTCAGCTAGTTTCTGGAGCTCTGGGTTAAATGACGCAATGGAGGGGGAAGCAAACCTTCGCGACTACGGGTGCGGAGCTTTTTCAATCCCACCAATCAGATCTCAACAATAAGAACCTTTCTCCTGGGGAATTCCAGCCCAAACCGCATAATATTTTAATCTGAACATGATGGGATAATCAAAGAATATTTGGAAACAACCAGGGAGGGAGGAGAATCACGGAAGGACACCGGCCTGATGCCAAAGAATCGAACCGCCGAAATCAGTCACAACTATTTCAGCTTCATTGCCGAGACGATTTCATTCGTGATGCTTTGAATTAATGCTTCCAGATTGGATGGATCCTGCGTGCAATTCCCCTTTTGTCCATCCGCGCATTTGGTGGGACAGGCCAGACTTTGTGGACGGCTGCCAATCGGAAAATCCGGCTGATCGCACAACTGGCATTCCTTCATTTCCAAGCGAGGATCGGGGATTCCCATGCGTTTCTTAATCTCCAGCAGGTCCGCGGCTTTGCTGGGAGGAATACGCGTGATAGGCGCCCCCAACTGCGCCGCCAGCATCAGAGTCCGGCAATAGTTGTCGACTACTTCCATGTACCACTCCGCATGAGTTACGGAATCCGCCCAACAAACCACTCCGTGATTGGCCAGCAGGATGGTGTTATGCTGTTGGGCATAAGGCACCACAGTCTCCGCAAAAGTCTTGGTTCCAGGGGTTTCATAAGGACTGAGCGCTACGGATCCAATAAAGACCTCGCTTTCCGGGATGATACAAAGAGGCGGAACCAGCCCCGTGATGGCATAAGCGGTCGCATGCGGTGGATGCGCATGAACCACGGCTTTAGCTTGAGGAACAGCTTTATAAATTTCCAAATGCATTAATATTTCACTGGTCCGAGGGCGTTTGCCCGCCGTTTGTTGCCCGTCCAAATCCACCAGGCAAATATCCTCAATCTTCAGGTCCGCTTTGCTGCAAAGCGTGGGAGTACAAAGGATGAGATTGTCGCGGAGCCGATGGGAAATGTTGCCACCATTGCCATCCACGTACTGACGATCCCATAGTTTTTTTCCGACCCGGATGATTTCCTCTTTAATGGCCAGGGCTTCAGAAGAATGAAAGAGGGTCTCCAAAGTTTTCCCAGCGGGAGCGGCTAAACCAGGCCGCGCTGCACAGGCGCTGCTTGATCCCGTCTCGACAGGCCCCGCCTCTTTTTTCGATGTTTCCCCTGATTGGATCAACTGCAATCCGCCGCGCCGGATGGCGTCGCGAGCCGTCGGAGTTAAAATAACTTTGGACGAAACCAAAACTTCTTTGGCGCCGGAATGAATCACCTTCTCCAAATCACGGCCAGTCAAAACTTGATATTCCATCAGATCCGCTTGTTTCATGATTTTTTCCTTTTCCGGCTTCCCGCCACATTAACAGACGGGAATTCCGCCGCCGGAGGCTGATAATCCACGGTATCTATGATCATGCTGCAGTAGGCATCGACGGGGGCTTTCCCCGGCCAATAAGGATTGGCGGCTTCCCGCCCTTCCACAAAACTAATCATCTCCCCTTCGTGGGGAGCCAGGTGATCCGCCACGACCAGCTGTTTGCCGCCTCCCTTGCCCTCTCGCACAGCGAGATTTTCCGCGCTGATCGGTTCCACCATGAGGAACCGGGTACCTGTCAACTCCGGGACGGCCAAACTCAAGACGACTTTTCCCCTGACATAACCCATTCGCATGAAATTTCCGTCCAATCTTTCGCGGAGATTAGAACAGCTACTATCTCGCCGTTTTTTAGCCTTTGCCTATTTTCCATCCATGGTCACCTTGTCGATAATTCCCACCACAAAGAACCTGCTGGGGGTGGAGTTGTCATTCAAGGTTTGACGAGCCAAATCGCCGTCGCTGGTAATGATTACCCTGCTTCCCTTTCCGGCCCCCAAAGTATCGAGCACCACTTGTGGTTCCCCCGCAGGCTTGCCGTCAGACTCCAACCGTTGTGCAATCAGGAGCCGGTATCCGACAAGGCTTTTGTGTTTGACCGTAGAGGTAACGCAACCATCGATTCGAGCAATAAACATAGGGCCAGTGGATAGTGGATAGTGAATAGTGAATAGTGAATAGTGACAAGTGCGCCTTCCCATCCAGACACCTGGCACCTTTCACCTATACGATGTAGAGCGCTCCGCCGATGGTCAGCTGCCGTTGACGGGTGAAGGTCAACGGAGTCGTCACCCCTTCGCCGGTTGGAGTTGCTATGCTGTAACTCAAATAACCGGGTCCCCCCGAGCCGAGGCTCGCATTGCATGGAGCATTCTGGATCAGAAGAGTCGTATTGAGAACTCTCGCCATGCGGGTCACGTTCTCATTATTTTGAGAGTGGATGATGCCTGTATGCCGATAATCGTGTTCGGCCCGCTTGGCGGCTTGGATGGCGGCTTCTACGTCCGGCACCCGGACGATCGGGATGAAGGGCATCATCTGCTCTTCTTGCACAAAAGGATGCTCCTCACGAGTTTCGCCAAACAACAGATCCACTCCCCGCGGGATTCTTAGACCGATGGCTTCACCGAGCACTTGAGGATCTTTTCCCACAAATTCCCGTTTCACGTGGGCCCGGCCGCACCCACTCCCCGCCCCAGGCTCAAAGGTAAAAACAGTCTGAGTTAATTTTTCTATTTGCCGGGAATCCAATTGAACGGCCCCGGCCTTGCGCATGGCCGCAATAAAGGCATCGGCTACAGAGGCCACCACAAACACTTCCTTCTCCGCAATACATAACAAGTTATTATCGAAGGAGGCCCCAATAATGATGGATTGGGCCGCTTTGTCCAAATCGGCGGTTTCGTCCACCACCACGGGGGGATTCCCCGGGCCCGCGGCAATCACCCGTTTGCCTGCCTGCATGGCGGCCTTGACGACTCCCGGCCCTCCAGTAACACATAGCAGATTAATCCCCGGATGCTGGAAAAGCTCCTGAGTAGTCTGAATGGTGGGATTTTCCGTTGTGCAAATGAGGTTCCTCAAACCGGATTTTTTCTCAATCTCCCGGTTAAATATTTGTATCGCATAGGCCGCCACCTTCCAAGCGGCGGGATGCGGCGCAAAGACGGCAGTATTCCCGGCTGCAATGACATTGATAGCGTTGCCTGCCATGGTTGGAACGGAATGAGTTGCCGGCAACACCATCCCAATCACCCCGAAAGGAGCATGCTCGATCAAGCAGACTCCACTGCGATCGGATCGCGCATCAGTTTTTAAAGCTTCAGTCCCCAAAACCCGCTTGATGGCTTGCAGTTTGGCAATTTTGTGATCGAGGCGGCCAATCTTGGTTTCCGCCAATTCCATCTTTCCCAGTTCCTCGGCGCGGTCCTGGCAAATACACCGGATAATGTCCACAATTTCTTCGCGCTCATCCAACGTCATGGTAGCGAGTTTTTCCTGGGCCTTTGTAGCCGCTTGGACTGCTTCGTCGACATTGGAGAATACTCCATCTTTTCCATTTTCCACCCGAGCCGGGGCAACGTGTCCGCCCTGCAAGTGGGGCTGAAGGCGCTGCAACACTTCCTGAACTATGGCGGCTACCATGGTGTCTTGTTGTGTCATCTTTATGCTCCCATCTATAAATGCTAGTGAAAAGGGCCGAGTGTTATACCAAGGATCGACTCCAGAGGAAATCCTTGACGGAACGGTTGACTCTTCCTCGCCTGGCCCGTCAGCTTTAACTTATCACTCGTCAATTTTCTCAAGGTTTTTCCAATCGTTTGCCCGAAACCTCTACCGTATCGACAATCCCAATAATCACCGCATCGACAGGTTTGTCCTTGGTGTTGTCAGTGAGCCTCGCGGAACTTCCCTGGGTAAACATAATCAGTTCCCCTTCTCCCGCTCCGACGCTATCCACCGCAACGATGGTGCTGCCGGAGGTCACCAGCTTCTCCCCTTGTGAGATGTACGGCTGCACTAACAGAAGCTTTAATCCCTGGAACTTGGGATTCTTCTGGGTGGAAACCACGTTGCCGATCACTTTTCCTAAAAACATGGCAAACCTCACTATGAAAGGTTGAGGGATAAGGGCGGAAGGATGAGGGATGAGGGTTGAATCGGCCTGTCGAGTGAATAGAATGATGAGATTTGATCGGGTTAATCGGTGGAAGAGAGTTTAGGATTCCTCATTACCGCTACTTTTCACTCAACTCTTCTCCCCCATCCCCCATCCCTCATCCCTCATCCTTCCGCCTTCATCCTTTCCGAACCTCTATCTACGGAAGAATGATGGACAGATCATCGTGGGGGCGCGGAATCACATCCGTGCTCACCACTTCCCCGATTGCCCGCGCCGCCGTGACGCCGGCATCTACTGCGGCTTTGACTGCCGCGACATCACCCGTAACAAAACTTGTGCAAAGCCCGCTGCCCACTTTTCTCCATCCTTTAAACTGCACATTGGCAGCTTTCAGCATAGCATCAGTAGCCTGTACCAACGATACCAACCCCTTGGTTTCAATCATGCCAATTGCTTGTTGCGCCATGATAGTCTCCTGATCAAACTTGAATAGAAGCAGAATCGGTCTGAGCCACATTCCACTTTTTGCCGCAATTCCAAAAACAACAAAAATATAAGCTCAATAAAATATGGCCTTTTAAAAATATTGCAGCCTGATGCAGATACCCTTCCCGTTGCCAGGCTGACAAAATCGACTCGACGCTTTTGGCGCGCCGGGTTTTCTCCGGACTGGCGAGCGATTTATTTCAAGACCCCTTCATTGATGGCTTCGTGGGGGCGTGGAATCACATGCGCAGCCATCAATTCACCCACTCCCCGGGCAGCTTCCGCTCCAGCATCAACCGCCGCTCGAACGCTGCCTACATCGCCGCGAACCACCGTCGTGACAAAACCGCCGCCGATTTGAATCATCCGCACCAGTTGCACATTGGCAGCTTTGCACATGGCATCACTGGCTTCCACCAAACCTACCAGCCCCTTGGTTTCGATCAATCCGATTGCCTGATTCATATTTTTCTCCACTTAAGAAGTGAGAGTTCCGATATCGCGAAACTCCTTTTTTTTGCTTGCCTCACCTGGAGCGATAAAAATGAAGATGCGAGATAAAGAAGAAGAGAGAACAGCCAAATTGGCCACCCCGACAACCAATCCCGCCCGTCTCCTTTTCCATTGCCCATGCCCTCACCAGCCTCCATGCCGCCATCTCAGAAAGCGTTGGCTTCGCAAGTCATTATTTTTCGCCATTCTTCGCTGCCGGATTTTTCCCTTTTATAAAGGCATCTAAATCATCATGGGGGCGCGGTATCACCTGCACGCTGATCACCTCGCCCAGACGGGCCGCTGCTTCAGCGCCGGCATCCGTGGCTGCTTTGCAGGCGGCGACATCCCCCTCCACAAATGCAGTCACCAAACCGGACCCAATCGGTTCCCACCGCGCAAAGGTCACGTTGGCCGCCTTGCACATGGCATCAATGGCTTCAATGAGCGCCACCATCCCTTTGGTTTCAATCATTCCCAAGGCTTGTTTCATAATTTGTTTCTCCTGTCGTTAAAGAGCTGTCAGCAGCCAGCCATTCGCTATCAGCTTCAAGATTTCAACAATTCCACCACCTCGGCAAGGTGCAAACCACAACCATTCGCCTCGTCCGTATCGATATGCACTTCCAACTTCGTGGCGGGATCGACCCGGACCACGACTTGATCGAGTACGCCGCCAGCCGGTCCCCCCACTTTGAGCTTCATCATATCTTTGTGCTTGACCCCATAACCTTCAGCATCCGCCGGACTCATGTGCACATGTCGAGCCGCGCGGATCACCCCTTCCTTCATTTCAATCATTCCGGCAGGTCCCATCACATAAGCCCCTGGGGTGCCCTCGATTTCTCCGGAGATGCGGACAGGCAGGTTTTCAATCCCCAAAGTAATGCCATCGGTAAAAGCCAATTCTATCTGGGAGCGCTTCCGGCAGGGGCCCAGAATACGCAAATTGGAAATCAAGCGGCTCCGCGGCCCAATCAAAGTCACGGTCTCCTTGGCGGCAAATTGCCCCTCCTGATAAAGGGGACGCATCGGCGTAAGCTGATATCCGATCCCGAAAAGTTGTTCCAGATGAGCCTGAGTCACATGCATATGCCGCGCCGAAACGTTGACGAGAAGGCGAGGGGCAGCGGCGCATTCCTGTCGCCGGCTACAACAACCCTGCCCGGCAAACTTCTCCATGACTACATCCCGAACGACTTTTTCTATCATTGAACGGTTCAACGCCATCGGGTTTTGCATAATTTTTCTCATAAAAATGAAAAAAATGTCAACTTTCAAATCACTTATATTTCATTTTAATTCAGAAATCAACCATAAAATGAAATATTCTTTGCATTTTTTTTCAAATTATGCTAATTATTTCCATCATGAAAGCTCCTTTGCGGCAGCTCAAAATCCAAGAATTCATTAGTTCCAAAGATTTTATCGATCTGGAAACCTTGGGACAAAGCTTAGAAGTTTCTGAATCGACTGTCCGTCGCGATTTGATCGAAATGGAAAAGCGAGGAATTTTGAGGCGAGTTCATGGAGGAATCCTCTCAAATTCCCCGAAGGAAGATATCATGGATTACCGGCGCAATATGGCCCGGCTCTATGAAGAGAAGAAGCGTATTGGAAAAGCCACGGCGGAAATTGTCGAAGACGGACAAACCATTATCCTTGACGGGGGGTCAACGGTAGCGGAAGTGGCGCGCCACTTATTGGGCCGTACCTTGCAGGTCATCACCAACTCCCTGCCGATTGCCCAAATTTTCGTCAATTCTCAAAATGTTGAAACCACCCTGACTGGCGGATTTCTATACCCGCGGCTCGGAGTGATGCTTGGCCCTTTTTGTGAGCAGATGCTGGGGACTGTTTCCGCTGATTTGTTGATTATGGGAATGGGCGGGATCACCCATCAGGGGCTTAGCAATTCAAACACGCTGATCGTGGGATCCGAGAAGAAGATGATTGAAGTTTCACAAAAAATCATTGTGGTGGCCGATCATAGCAAATTCGGCCGTAATGCCATGGTCCATTTGGCGCCATTGGAAACGGCGGACCTCATCGTTTCTGATGACCACCTCACTAATGAATTTCAGGAGTTGTTGAGCAGTCGAGGGGTAGAGTTTCGACTGGCCTGAAACCTGACTCAATTCAAATTGCCACGGATTCTTATGAGTCCGAGACGAAGCCTCGTTAGACAAATTCCTTAAACAGCTCCTTGCGCGGCGCGGGAATAATCACTTTGCTGACCAGCATTCCTTCCCGTCCGGCCACTTCCGCGCCAACAGCCACGCCTGTTTCCACGCTTGCCACATCTCCGGTAAAAAGGGCAAATCCTTTTCCACCCAAAGCCATGGCCAAGTGAATACGAAATAGCGTTACGTTGGCGGCTTTGGCAATGGCATCGGCGGCCTCAATGATGGAAGAAGCGGAAAAAGTCTCAATGATTCCCAGCGCGCCCACCTGTTCAGCTTTCAAATCCACCGCCAATGAGATGGCGGGAAAGACCGAGGGATGGATTCGCGGAATGACAATCTCCTCGATCACCGAGCCGAGGGCCGCGGCGCTGCCCGCAGCCACGCTCGATTCAACCGAGGCGACATCGCCTCCCACCACGATCAGATACTTGCCGCTGCATATGGTCCGAGCCACCAACAACTCCACGGCCGCGGCTTTCAGCATGGCGTCTTGCGCCTGATAACCCATTCCCACGCTGGTCAATTCCAGCAAGCCAATTGTGTCGAGATGCTGCACAAGAATCTCCCGGTTATGAATTTTTTAATTGGGGACTGAATCGCCATGCCTCTCCGACCCATCATTTCTCAATGATGATAGAAATGTTATTTACCTCGGTCACCTTTCCTGTAATGCTCGCATGAATATTGGCCCCTAGAGCCTTATCAGGGATTGTCGCGATCAGTTGTCCTTCTTTCACTTTGTCTCCGGCTTTGATCACCGGATTACTCGGAGCGCCCGCGTGCTGCTTTAAGGGAATCGAGACACGACCCGGCTTCAGCGGCTTTTCATCCAGCGGACCGACATTACGAAAGACATTCAATCCGAGCCTGGACATGAGCCGTTTGGTGGGGATTCTCCTTTCGCTGGCCAGCGGGTGGGGAACAATCGCCGTGAGATCTCCGCTCCAACGCAGCCCATTTTCACGGGCGATCACTTTATCATGGACGCAGACATTCTTGGGATCCAACGCTTCCGGGCAAGAAAACAAACTACAGAGATTGCACTCACAACAATAAAGAGTTCCCATAATCATGGGATCTTTATCCGGGGCAAAACAAAGAGCCCGCATGGCTTTGTGTGGTTCGATAGGATGGCCCAGCAAATAGCGCGGACAAAGTTCCGTACAATAACTGCACTGATCGCAGGCGGATTTGCCGATCCGGTCAATGTGCTTCCACTCCAGCCTGTATCGATCCAAGAGGGGATGTTCATGCGGCAGTACAATTAATCCCCCCGTAGTTTTCGTTACAACCTCGTCGAGGTCGGGCGCCATTTTTGCCATCATGATCCCGCCCACCAAAACCTCAAATCTTTCTACCAAAGCTCCGCCGGCAGCCTGCAGCACTTCCCCATAGGTCATGCCGACGGGCACTCGCAAAGTGACAGGTTCTTTCACGGCCCCGGCCACGGTCAGATATTTGTGTGTGACTGGCTTTCCCTGGGCAATGTTGATGAGCGTTTCAACATTGTTCACAACAGCCCCCACATCTTTTGGAAGTCCGCCGGGAGGAATTACTTTGCCCGTCACTTCATAAACCAAAATAAATTCATCCCCGGCGGGATAAGTATCACTCAACGGACAAATCTCAACCGCGGGGGGAAGTTGTCTGGAGAGCGACTCGATGACATCCTCATATTTTTCCTTGATGCCGATAACGCCCCGTGTGGCTCCGACCATTTTCATGGCCATTTGCAATCCCTTAAGGACCGGACCGGAATAGTGCTTTAAGAGTTCTTTATCCTTGTGGAGAAGAGGTTCACACTCCGCCGCATTGACGATATAAGTGCCGGCCTTGGCAGAAAGCTTGATGGCCGTGGGAAATCCAGCTCCGCCCGATCCCACCACGCCATTCTCCCGAATTGAGTCGCTCAAAGAATTCTCCTCATCCATCGTTCGTTCCCAATCCCACCGCCTTGGCTGCTCTAAATTATCACTCCCATCCTATTCTGACAAGACGTGAAAAAAGGTCGGGGTAATTCAGAATACAATAAAATGAACCAGCCGCGTTGACCAGCTGAATTGAATTATAGCCAGACAGGCTGGGCTGTCGAGCTGTTCTGGATGGAGATGCCCTGGACGAGCGGCTCGCCAGGCGGAGTCCACCTCAGCGGAAGGCTCGGTCCTCCCGTGCATTTCATCTCCCGGCAGCCTATCCGTCTTTTTTGCGTCCTGAATGGCCGCCGCTCGTAAAGAATCGCGCGAGCAGACAAACCGCGATTCCGAAAACATCTAACTGAGCCGAGTTCCCCATCAAGCCTTGCTTGCTTCCGCGAATCGGTCCGATGCTTAGATTGAGGCCCGTTGTTGGAAGTCAAAATTGAAGCCAATTTATTCAATGGTGTTATCAGGCTTCAAACCCAATTCCTGATATAGATCCCGGCGTCCTTTCTTATCGTTCTCCAGAATGGCTCTTGCCTCTTTTGCCACAAATTCAGCTTTTTCGCGAGGGACAGCCACCACACCATCTCCATCCGCGACGATCACATCGCCGGGGCGAATCAGGACTCCCCCACAGGTAATCGGCAGATTGACGGATTCGATTTCATTGCGCCCCGGCCGAATCCCTCGCGCCGGGCGCCGCATGTAAAGGGGGATCTTTTCCTTGACGATTTCATCGGTATCGCGCGCTCCTCCACTGGTGACCACACCGCGCGCCCCTTTTAGTTTGTAGGCCAAGATATTATTGGATCCGACCGTCCCACTGTCTCCATCGTCGGTGGCATCAATCACCACCACCGAACCGGGCCTCAACAATTCCACGAAAGGTTCGGAAGAAATCTCGTTGTACCACTGCCCTTCCCACTTCTTAAATTCTTCAGGCGGCATTTTGTCGGCTCGACGGTTGGTGGGAACATAGCGTGCAGTCACGGCAATCCCGCAGAAACGGTGCGAAAAGTCATTGGTATCGCGCCACACCGGCCGGATCTGGGGATCCAGCAGACCGATCCCCTGCAAGCCAGCCATGTCCAATCCATCCGCTACATCCGCCACTCGCAGTCCTTCATACAGCTTCAAAATCCGGTCATCCTCCGCCTGGCTGTACTTTTGAAAACCGATCAACGACTTCCCCGGTTGAGGGTTTTGAGCCATCCCGCAAAGGCTCAAAAGAAGACTCCCACCGATTGCCATCGACACAACGCTCATTCTTGGCAGACTCCGCATGATTCCTCTCCTTCCTAATTAGAGTGCTCATTTTCCAAAATCCTACTACGCCTGGCACGATTGTGCCAGTGCGATATCAATTCTGTGGGGTAACCGTTCAGGGGGGAACCCGAAGGGTTCAGTTTCCCCCCTGAACGGTTCCTCTGTGGGTGATTCAAATTGCGCTCGGGGTGATTTTTAAGGGGCAATTAAAAGTGCGACAAGAGAGAGAGCATGCCACGGGAAGGGAAGCCTCCCGTCTTTTGCCCAGTTCAGCCGATCAACCCGGCATGGTTCACTCTGTCGCACTCTGAATTGCCCCCGAATTTCAAAAGAGATTTCCGAAATCCGAAGCATATGCACTATAATGGCCGCTTGCTTGTTATTAGAGCAAGAGTTAGCTTGGTGAGGAATCCTGATGACTATGCTTTCCGCGGCCTTCCTGCTTTTCCTGGTCATGGATCCAGTGGGCAACATCCCGCTCTTTTTGACCACACTGGGAGATCTTGGGCGGCGGCGGCGCATCCGAATAGTGATGCGGGAATTAAGCATTGCCCTGCTGGTTTTGATTTTCTTCCTTTTTTGCGGCCGAGGCTTGTTGTCGCTGATGAAGATTACCGAGCCTTCCCTTAGTATCGCTGGAGGGATCATCCTTTTTCTGATTGCGGTTCGAATGATCTTTTCCATTTCGGAGGGCATGTTTGGAAGCTCACCGGAAGGGGAGCCTTTTATTGTCCCTCTGGCAATTCCCTTGATAGCAGGACCCTCGGCCATGACCATGGTATTGCTGCTGGCCACGCGGGAACCTTCTCGCTGGCCGGAGTGGCTGATGGCATTAGTTTTGGCCTGGAGCGCCTCCGCGGTAATCTTGCTGGCCTCCAACTGGCTAAGCCATTTATTGGGACAGCGGGTGCTGTTGGCCATGGAACGGCTCATGGGAATGCTGCTCACGGTGATTGCCGTGGAAATGTTCCTCTCCGGCCTGGGACAAGTGTGGAAAAGATAGTCTGATCAATCATAATTTTCGAGAGACCCCATGCCAATTTTGACCTCCTCTCCGACCCTTGCCTCCGCGAATACGGAGCCGAGCTACAAGCCCGCCATGGCCATGATGACCCTCTTGTTTTTCATGTGGGGATTCCTGACGGTGCTGAATGACATTTTGGTGCCGCATTTCAAGGCAATCTTCGATTTGAATTACACCAGGGTGATGCTCATCCAATTCACTTTTTTTTCGGCGTACTTCCTTCTCTCTCTTCCCTCGGGGCAAATTCTGAAGTGGATTGGTTACAAACGCTCTTTGATTTCGGGTCTGCTCATCATGAGTGTGGGCGCCTTGATGTTTTTGCCGGCTGCCCGCATCTCTTCCTATGCGCTTTTTTTGACCGCGCTGTTTGTCTTGGCCGCGGGGATGACGGTTTTGCAAGTCGCCGCCAATCCTTACGTGGCAATGCTGGGAAAACCGGGAACCGCCTCCAGTCGGCTGAATCTGGCGCAGGCAGTAAACTCGCTGGGAACGGCGATCGCCCCTTGGCTTGGCGGATTGATCATCCTTTCCAACACCCTGAAGAGTCCGGAAGAAATGCGTCTGCTATCTCCTGACCAGCTGGATGCCTATCGGATTCTGCAGGCCTCCAGCGTCAAGACTCCCTATTTGGGCTTTGCGGCGATTTTGATTCTGTTGGCTGTGGCCGTGGCGCTCTTCAAACTCCCGACCATCAAATCCATTGAACATGGCGGAACTGAAGCCATCATCAAAGGAAACACCTATCAGAGTGCCTGGAAGGTGCGCCATCTGATCCTGGGCTCCGTGGGGATCTTCGTATACGTAGGCGCTGAAGTTTCCATCGGAAGTTTTTTGGTCAACTTCTTTTCACAACCGGAAATCGGGGGATTGGCCGAAAAAGTGGCCGCTCGCTATGTTTCCTATTATTGGATGGGGGCGATGATTGGGCGCTTTGCCGGCTCCGCCATCCTGCAGCGAGCCAAACCCGGGAAATTATTGGGATTGTCCGCCATGATTGCCTCGCTTCTGGTCTGGGTCACGATTTTCTCCAGCGGATCGCTGGCCATGTGGACCATCATTAGTGTGGGGCTTTTCAACTCGATCATGTGGTCCAACATCTTTACCTTGGCGATTGACGGTCTCGGCAAACTCACCAGCCAGGGCTCGAGTATCCTGATCATGGGAATTCTGGGCGGGGCCATCATCCCCGTGCTCCAGGGCGCCTTGGCTGACAACATCGGTATTCATCACGCATTTATTCTCCCCGCGTTATGCTACCTCTACATTATTTTTTATGGGTTCTGGGGACACCGGCACGCATAGGTTTGCATGGGGCATGATTAATCGGAGGGGATATCGGATGGAACTGAGATATTGCGAACAGGGAACTCTCTTCGATCGATGGAATTCGCCGGCCCCTAATCTCGGCGGACTCTACGCCACCTGTTCTTTTATCGCAAATTTCTCAAGTGCCTCCATCAGTTCGGTGGGATTAATGGGCTTGGAAATATGCCCATCCATGCCGGCTTCCAGGCAGCGTTGTTCATCTTCTTTCATGGCATGCGCCGTCAGCGCGATGATGGGAATGCTCTTGCTTTTTTGAGCCCAGTAGGCATAAGTGGACTCGGAGGGGATCGGCTGGCCTGCCTTCCCTGCTTGTTTTTCAATGCTCCGGATAGCTGCTGACGCTTCCAACCCATTCATGCCCGGCATTTGAATATCCATCAGCACAGCTTGAAACACTTGCGAATACAAGCACTCCAGCGCTTCTTTTCCATTGGAAGCCAGAGTAACCGTGTGCCCTTGTTTTTCGAGAAGACGCGACGCCAGCTTCTGATTGACGCGATTGTCCTCCACGAGAAGCAAGCGAAGCCCTGACATCGTGGACGGCGAGAATGCCGCTTGGGCGCTGGAGTCCCCAGCAGGATCCAGCCCGGATTCCTTACCGGACAAGCGTCCTTCACAAACACTCATCATCTTATCCAGCAACGAGGAGGGATTGATGGGTTTGAACAAATACCCCTCGATGCCTAATTGTTTGCAGCGTGCGGCCGCAGGCGGCCCTCCCGCCGTGGAGAGCATCATGATCCGCGGTATCTGTAATTGGGCGGCAAGGTCGAATCCGCCCTCACCTTCCAGAGTCGAATCAATGAGGGCCAAGCTGAAGGTCGACATAGATTTTTCATTTTTCAATAGCTCCAGGGCCTTCTGGCCCCCATCTACCGCCACAACCTTCATTCCCCACCGGCACAAGGTTTTTTCCAAAAAAGCCCGGTGGCACTCGTTGTCCTCGACTACCAGAACAGAACATTCCTGGGAAGACTGGCGCAGTGGAGGGCATGGTTGGAGTTTATCCTCCGACGGCTCTTTGAGGGGGATTTCAAAGTGAAAAACGCTCCCTATGCCCAATCTGCTTTCAATCCAAATTCGCCCGTTCATCAACCTTACCAAACGCGAGGATATGGCTAAACCCAAGCCGGTCCCGCCAAATCGCCGGCTGGTGGTACTATCCGCCTGCGTGAATGAATCAAAAATCATCTCCTGCTTTTCAGCGGCGATGCCGATTCCGGTATCTCGCAACTGGAAATGAATCCGATGAACCATAGATCCCAATGAAGCATCCACCGTGGGGAGTGGGGCCGAGTCCCGGCGCACATTACCCGTTGCCTCTTCTTGCGGTAAAGAGAGAGAGGACAGTGGAGAACTTTCCTCTGAAAGGCTGATCGTTACTACAATTTCACCCTTTTCCGTAAACTTGATGGCATTCCCAATCAGGTTGATGATCACCTGGCGCAAGCGGATAGGATCGGCTTCCAACCAATCGGGCATGGCAGGATCGATTTCATAAATCAGTTCCAATCCCTTTTGGTGGGCGCGATACGAACTTTCTTTGACCACTGTCCCCACCGTGTCCCGCAGGGAGAGGGGAATTGGATGAATCTCCAGCTTGCCGGCTTCAATTTTGGAAAAATCCAAGATGTCGTTGATCACGGTGAGAAGACCGACCGAAGAGGAACGCACCATTTCCAGGTATTCCCGCTGTTCCGAATTCAATGGGGTTTCCAGGGTAAGAGAAGTCATTCCGATGATGCCATTCATCGGAGTGCGGATTTCATGGCTCATATTGGCGAGAAATTCGCTTTTGGCCCGGCTGGCGGACTCAGCTTCGGTTTTGGCCTGCCGCAAATCCGCTTCAATGGCGAGTCGTTCCGTAATGTCGCGCGCGATTACCTGAAGTCCGGTGGCGATGCCGTGATGAGAAATCGTGCCGAAGCTGAGATCCATGGCAAATTGACGGCCAGAGCGGTTTTCGATGGTTAATTCGCATGAGAAGGCTTCCGAGCCCCGTGAACATTTTGCCAGCAACCGCCGGAACCGCTCTTTATCCGCGGGAATCACTAACTCCTCAAATTTTAGACGCGTCAATTCTTCCAGCGGGGCATCCAAAATCTGTTCTCCCACTTTGTTGATATTTTGGATGCTGCTCTCCAAATTCATGATCAAGATCACATCGTGGGCATTTTCGAATAATTCACGGTATTGGGCTTCGCTATTAAAGATCACCTCGGTCTGTTGACGTACCCGGTGCCGCAACAAACCCACCCAACCCAATATAAGCAAAACTACTCCGGTCATCCCTCCCAAGAAGGTCAAAGCGCGGCTTCCAGTCAGCCAGGGCGCTTTTTCCAGTAAGAGGATGTCCTTTTCGGAGTCAACCCAAATCTCAAAAGAACGTGGAATTTGGTTGTCATCGACATTGACGGCGCAAATTCCCGAGATCTTCACTTGGCTGCCGTTTTCAATTCCCTGGATAGCCAATCCCCCTCGAGAATTGACCAGATGCGCGGGGAAAGTCCATTTGCCGGATTGAACCATCAGCAGTTGTTCTCCGGGTAATCCGTCCTTTTCCAGCAAGCGCCCTTTAATGGCAATTCTCTCGGAATCGTAGGCTCCAGACATGGCTTGCTCGGCAGTAACCTCATGCAGGGCAGGCAACTGAGCCTTCCCGGATGTTCGGATTCGGATCCTTGCATCCTGCAATACCGGGGAATACCTGCCAATGATGGGAAATCCCATCGCCTCGATTTGGTCACCGGGGCGGACGTGCAGGTTCTGCTTGGTCAAAACTTGAATTCCCCCCGAACCATCGTGCAGAAATAAAAATTGGCCTGGATTCTGATAAGTGACTACACCTTCAAACCGGACTCCCTGATAATTATTTCCATGCGCGTTGTAACGAAACAGGCTGTCCACCCGGCTGAGAGGCAAATTGGAAAGGTCCGCCGATTCTTTCACGACGCGCAAGTCGCTCAGGCTATCGGAATAGAGAAGGACATTGATTAATTGGGATTTCTGATTAAAGACTCCGCCGCAGACTCCGCGGATCATGACCACTTCGTTTACAAGCTTCGCCGCTTTTTCGAAGCTATAATCGTGGAATCGCACCTTGATGCGATCGTTCCCCATGGCGAGCTGCATCACCAGCTTGCCTTCTTCCTCTGAAACGGAACGGACCATGCCCTCTAATTCCACCCATTGGCTATCCGCCATTCCGTTCTTCAAATCTCCAAAAGAATAAGAGGCGACGGGCTTCACCGGAAAGGGGGAAATGAGTTTAATTCTCGGTTCCGATATCGTAGGAGCGTATTGTCCACTCATGACAAATCCACAAACTTCTACGAATTGTCCGGACTTTACTTTGAATTGCATTTGCTCCGAGGAAACAAATATCCCGCCCGTTTCATCCTGGATGAACATAATTTTCCAGGAAGGATCGTACATGGTGATCCGTCCGCGCACCCGGACAGGCTTGTTATTTGCGGCATCGAGCGCGGAGGTCCTTAAAATGGATTCGATCCCGGTCAGCGGGATTGTTTCGAAATTGACCCATCCCTTCTCGGTGCGAGGTTGACCGCTCTTGCGAACGACTCGCATCCGAGCTTCGATCAAGAGCGGGAAGATCTCTTTCTCTTCAGGATATCCCAACACTTCTACCCAATCGCCAGGCATCGCATCCGATCCAAATTCCGGAGAAAGTTGGGCGTGGACTCCACCATTGTCATCCTGCAAAAAGAACCAGTCCTTGGCCCGCCGGCTAATGACTTTTCCCTTGAGTTTTACGTAGTGGTTTATGGGCTCTTGCTGGCCATACCAGAAAAGTGAACTGATGGGACGATCGGAGAGTTTGTCGGGGTCCATGGGGATGAGCCGCCCCACCTGCATTTCAGAAAAAATGGGGACCAATAGCATGAAATTGATATTGCCGGATTTTTTTTCGCTAGGGCAACAAACCCCTCGCAATCGGACATGACGGTCCACCGCCTCGTCGAATCTAGCCCGCTGGTATTCCTGAATCCAGACCTCCATGGATTTCCCCATATCCGAGAAGGTCATTCGGAGTTTGCCATCCTCTTGGAAAGCTTGGGTGACCACACCGTTCAGCTCAATCCACTGGTCTTTTGGATTTTGTTGGGTCAATTCCGAAAGCGACATCTTGATGGGCGCCGGGAATCCCCTCCGCCCCAGGATCTTAGCCGCGCAAAGTTCGGCGGAAGCTTTTCCCTTTACTTTTAGAGTCAATTCCACCCATTGGCCGCTCTTAATTTTGGGAAGAAGGGGGCTTGGATTAAAATACAACCCTCCGGTCTCGTCTTGCAGGAAAAGCACAAACCAAGCAGCATCATAATAGGTCACGATGCCGCGGACTCGCATAAAACTCTGTTTCCCTTTGTTTTCCTGAAAAATTTGAGATAGCCGGACATAATAATCGCGTAGAGGCACGAGCGGCTGAACCTTGGACTTGGGAGAGACATCGGCAGGAAGAGCAAAATTCCCCGGGCAAGTCCAGAACACCCAGAAGGCGAGCAGTAGAAAGGGTAATCCCCACCTTCCGCGGGACCGGCCGACGATTGAAAATCTATTCCGAATTTGATCAGGGGGCTTTGTAAAATCCTTCCACCCAGTCGAACTTGAATTTCTTGAGAACATCTTCTTCCCGGACAAAAGGAGTGGAATCATTGTGAAGTATCATCTCACTTGGATAAGAACAACTCACATATAGACACCTCACCCATCAAGAAATGTATCGTACGGATTCATTCTTTTGCTTAATGAAATTTCCCGATACTTTGAGAGCAGCCTCTCGTGATGTATCATTCAGGGCAAATGCGACTGAGGACTTTAACGAAGGATCTTCTAAGAAAATAGCTTGGCTGGAGGCGGGGTGCCCCCACCCCGCCTGAGTTTACCAAATCTGCTCTGACGGCCTGAGGGCAGGCCGCCTCCATCATCCCATTTTCATCGCCTTGATAAGCCAGCCACGCTGGCATGAGCGGCTCCCCAGGGAAAAAAGGTGGTGCTCGTGAGGATTGAGTATAATGCTGCTGCGGTTTTTGTCCGCTTGAAAAGGTGGACAAAGAGAAATGACAAACCCTTCAGAATTTCTTCTTGCGGAGGGGGAACCAATATAGAGTCCACCCTCATTTTTTTAAAGCCGTCACGTGATATTTTTCTTTCCTGGTAATTCCGGCCCCTTCCTTGATGGTGATTATTTGATTTGCCTCGGCCGCACCGAAAGACTCCCATTTGAGATTCCCCGGCCATCGCACTTCCAGATGATCCACTTTACGAAAGTTGCCCAATCCAAATTGTAGTCGCAGGTCGTTTTGCGACATGACGCTTCCTCCGCTGGCAACCTCCAATATTTGGGAACGGCGGCCAGTCGTCACGCGAACTCGAGCGCCGATGGCGGAACGATTGCAGCGGGTTCCCAGCAATTTTACCGTGATGGAGGGATTGAGATTCCCCCCGTCATTGCGCAAAAGAGAATATGGCTCATTCATATTCAGAACCAGAACGTCGATGTCGCCATCATTGTCGAAATCACCATAGGCACTTCCCCGGCTGGAATGCCGGGCAGTTACGCCCGGTCCCATTTTTTTGGAAACATCCACGAATTTCCCATCGCCCATATTGCGCAATACAAACCGCGGAGAACGAAAACTGTCCACTCCATCCTTCAGGATTCCGGAGTAAGTATGCCCTGTAACGAAAAAAATGTCAGGCCAGCCATCATTATCAAAATCCATGAAACCGGCTCCCCAGCCCACATATTTTGTCAATGCCCCTAATCCGGCATTGAAGGTCACATCGGTAAAAGTGCCATCCCCGTTATTTTGATAAAGCACGGGAGTATCGTCCTGAAAATGAGTCTTAAAAATGTCGAGCCAGCCATCCTCATTGAAGTCCGCAATGCCAAGCCCCATGCCAGCTTGTTCTCTTCCCTCTTCATTGTAGGCACATCCAGCAATCAGGCCGATTTCGCTAAAGGTTCCATTATGATTATTGTGAAAAAGCATGCTGGGCATGGAATCGACTGCCACATAAATATCGGGCCAGCCATCGTTGTCAAAATCGTGCGAGACCGGAGTAATGGAATAATGCGGGCCGGGTTTAAGAATCCCGGATTTTTCCGATACATCGGTAAATGTCCCATCCCCATTGTTGTGAAAAAGGAAATTGCGCGAAGGAGGCAATCCCTGAGGACCGCATACCACCGGATGGCCACGCCACATGCATCCCCCGGGAGTGCCGGGCAAAGCGACTTTTTTAGTGTCCAAGTCGATAAAGCCGGCCACATAAAGATCCAGGTTTCCATCCAAGTCGTAATCAAGAAAGGTGGCGCCGGTTCCCCATCGAATTTCGTCGTTATAGAGTCCCGCGGCGCGGGTCACATCAGTGAAGGTTCCATCCCCATTGTTTCTGTATAGGACATTGTGCCCCCAGTAAGTGCAGAAGAGATCGTCATAGCCGTCATTATTGAAATCTCCGACACATACTCCGGTCCCCCAACCAGTCCGGCCGACGCCAGCGCGAAGTGTTACATCCGTGTAAGTCCCGTTGCGGTTATTGTGGTACAAATGGGAGATGGGAGCAGTCGATGGAGTGTAGGTCTCATCAAATCGGATGCCATTCGTCAAATAGATATCCAACCATCCATCATTGTCAAAATCGATGAATCCCAATCCACTTCCTTTGACCTCGACGATATATTTTTGTCTGTCGATTCCTCCCCAGACATTCGGTGAAGTGAGCCCCGCTTGTTTTGCCACATCCACGAAAGTGACTGGGATGTTTTCCGCGGAAGAGAGCAATGCCAGCTCTCCGGCGCACATCGACAGTCCGCAAACCAGAAGGATTCCCTTCATTCGATTCAGCGCATTTACAAGGTCGGAAAGACGGATCATAATCTCAATTAACGGTTTGCAAGAACATCAGTCCATCACTTTTTAAACGATCTGCCCAAAAAAAGCAATCCGGGCCTATGGGCCAGGGAGAATTCAAGTGATGGAGAGAAAGATGGAGAAAGAAAGCCAAAGCCGGAGTCGCTCCCACGATCGCATTCATCCGCATAGAGACTCACCCGTGGCAGTTCGCCGCTTGGGTGACGGTGGTCAAGCGCACGCCTCAAACCTTGGTAAGACGATCGCCAGTCAGGTGACAGCAGTCGCGATTCCAGCACCTCCTTTTTTATTGTAATTCATGGACGGTTTCATATAAGGCCAGAATATTTTCAGTGGGGGTGTTGGGCTGAATGTTATGGCAGGGAGCAACAACGTAACGACAATCCCTGAAGATCCGCAGGTTATCTCGGACCTCCTCTCTGACTTGGCTGGCGGTTCCAAAGGGTAACGTCAACTGATTGTCGACCGCTCCATGAAAGATCACCTTTTCACCGAATTCTCGAGCTAACTGATCCCGTTCCATCCCGGGACAACGCCATTGGAGTGGATTCAAGAGGTCAATCCCCGCATCTATCAATTCCGGCAAAAGTGGACGAACCGCTCCGTCATCATGGTGGAACACTCTGATCCCATACGAATGAACCAAATCAGTCAGCTTTTTCATTCGAGGCAACAAAAACTTTCGCCACAGCCGTGGGCTCATCAGCAGAGATTCTTGCGTGCCCAAATCTTCGGCTACGTATACAAAATCAATGTGGCTGGAAAATTTTTCCAGAATCCGGCGGATCAAACCCTCATCGACCAGAAAAATATGTTCAAGGATGGCTTCGGCAATTTCGGGATTTGAAATCAAATCCTCCAGCGCCCGTTCCATTCCTCTCAACCGGCAGTACAGATAGAATGGTTCGGAAGAACCGCACAAAATGGGATAATCCTTCCATTCCTCGATCTGAATTGAGACATCGGAGAGGTCCCAATCCGCAGGATTCGGCCAACAAAAACGGTCAACCTCAGCCACCGAATCAGCTCCGGACAACGGCGAGATGATTGATTCCTTATAGACGCTTCCCCCCGCCTGGGCAATCTCGACCGTCCCCACCTTCCATAGGCTAAACAAAGACTGCAGGTGCCAATCCTTTTCCTGCGCCTTTGGATGAATCGGCCCTAGATGAATCAATTTGTCAACCCCCAATCGTTCCCACAATCCCCGATCCGTCGGACAATTCAACTGGCGCTTCAGCCGATCCATCACTTCGACCGTCCCCCAAAAGTCACAGGGGACACGATCTGCTTTTTCTCCTTTTAACAAAGCCATCCACCGCTCTTTGGGAGTCATCGTCTTCTCCGTAAATTCATTGAATTGGCAGATGCCAACCTCTGGCAGAGCTATAATCAAATGAGATAATCCAAAAACTGCAGAGCGCATGAAACAGGGAGAGCAGGAGTGAGCAAGGCTCTTTCGCGAGCTCAACATACTGCGGGAGCAGATTCGGGATTATCGAACCACTTCTCCCTCCTAACCCTATTTCTATGAGTCTCTGCCCCCTCCGCGGATATTTTCCCTCTCCTTGAAGAAAAACGCTGGATGATAAAGATACTAAGAATATTCCGGGTCTGCAACATACATAACACATGTTCTTGGTCTGAAGGCGATCACAGGCCCCAAATGATGGAGGTGGGTGCTGATGGGCGGCGATTCACAACGAATGGCAAGATCCCTTGGCACAAGCTCCTGGGTAGAAACACCGTAATCGATCCTGAAGTTTATCCAATCTCGATCCTTCGACCTCGTACCGTGCTGCGCTGTCATTCCTCTTAAGTTCCATATCTAATAGAAAAACAAAAATTTACTAGACAGGAAGAGTTGAAATCAGCATAATTCTCAGCTAATGTGGCTAAAATGCAAAAACTTGGCTGGCCACAGACATTGTTTTTGAGTGTTCGCCACAACCACAATAGACTTATTAATGAACCTGTCATGCCTCATGAGGAGTGGTGTGCGGTTTTGAACCCGCGCTGGAGACTGGTAAAATAAATTGTCTCCTGGCGGGGTTAATGAGATTGGAGGAAATGAATGTATACAGACCATATGGTGCGTGAGGATCAGGGAAAGGGAGTGCTGGGGCGTTGGAGAGGTTCTTCTTTTCTGACTGGTGCCGCTAATTTGACCTGGAGAGCATTTCAGGCCATAAACCAGCGAATCCCCGAAGGTGAACTTCCTGCCCCGAAGTGGGCGCCGGGCAAAATGCTGAAGAGTATCCAACGGACTGCCCCACCCCTCGGATTTCCCCGAACCACCGATTCACTTTGTCCCAAGTGCATCCCTGAAATTCGAAAGCTGATTGTAGAGGACAAAATTGATCTCCCCACCTTGATAAGAGAGAATCCTGGCTCCATCAAGGCTCAAATTATAGAAGAGGGCGGCCGCGTTCTGATGCGAAAAGTTTGCGACAAGCACGGTCCCTTCGAAGATGTGCTCTCCACGAACCCAGAATTTACCAAACGTATAGAGAGTCTTTTTTTCGGCCGGGATTTCCATTGCGCTGAAGATGACCATGTTCACAGGCATGGGGCATCTACAATTCAATATGGTCGTGGCACCGTCCTGACGGTCGATCTGACCAATCGCTGCAACATGATGTGCAATCCCTGCTTTATGGATGCCAACCAAGTAGGGTATGTTCATGAACCCAGTTGGGAAGACGTCCGGGCAATTTTGGATCGGGCCATCTCTTTCAAACCCCGGCGTCAATCCATAGTCTTGCTTTCCGGCGGAGAACCCACGTTATCGCCTCATTTCTTCGAAGCCATCGCTTATGCTAAAAAGGTGGGCTTCTACCGAGTCATTGCGGCCACCAACGGTATCAAGTTTGCACAAAGCGAAGAATTCACCCGCCAAGCCGCTGAAGCGGGACTGCATGGTGCTTATCTTCAATTCGATGGTGTCAATGAAGAATTGAATTCCCATCGCGGCGTTGGAAATCTTTTCGATGTTAAATTGCAGTCCATTGAGAATATGTCCAAATACGGCATCAAGGTGACATTGGTGACTACCATTGTGAATGGCATTAATAATAGTGGAATCGGTGCCATCGTGGAATTCGCCATTCGCAACATCGATAAGGTTCACACCATCGCCTTCCAGCCGGTTTCTTTCACCGGGCGAGACGAAGACATAGACGACGAGGCCCGTTACGCTCAACGATATACACTGTCGCAAATGACCGAAGATTTGAAGAGACAGCTCAATTCTAATTGGGAACCGATGCGGGACTGGTATCCCCTTTCCACCTATAGCGCTTTCACCAGTGTAATGGACTTGCTCCAGGGCGCCGATGCCGAGTTTGGCTGGAGCGCCTGCAATTGCCACCCCAATTGCGGCATTTTCAGCCTGCTCGTGGTCAACCGGAAAACGGGGGAATGGGAGCCTCTTTACAAGTTTTTCAATTACGAACAATTCATTCGCGATGTAGCCGTCATCACCGACACGGCACGCAGCCGGAGAGTAATCGGCCTTCAGTTGGGACTCGCGATCCTGCGCAATTACAGGGCCGACAAAGCCCCCAAAGGCTTCCCCATCTCCCAATTGATCAACCTATTCAAACCCAGCTCTTCCAAATCCGACAGCGACCGCAACGATCGGATGAAAAACCGTGCGGAAACTGATATGTGGCGGATTCTGGCGGTTGAGGGAATGTGGTTCCAGGATTTGTGGACCTACGATTTCCGCCGGACTGAAATGTGCGTCATCCCTTATGGCACTCAAGAGGGGGAAATTTCCTTCTGTGCCTACAACACGGGAGTGGGATGGCGTCAAATCATCGAAACAAAACATCAGACCGCCAACTTGGCGGAATGGCACAAGAACCAAGGCCGGCATGAAATTTTTGCCAAGGGGAAGAAAGTGCCCCTCCAGACGACTGCTCACTCCTTGAGTTTGCCGGTGCTCAACAATGGTGGAAACGGCGGCGGCGGATGTGGGAGCGGTTGTTCCTGCGGTTCTTTCCGGGCAGCCGAAAACGAAACGGTTGCCTCGTTCAAGATCGCCCAATGATTTTTCTCAACTTTGCGCCACGGTTCGTAGGTATTTATCTCGAGCCGTGGTGCAGGTAATGCAATAAGTCTCCGTTCTCCCATTGCCTCATTTCTCCATATCTCCCTTTTTTCTACCGCTGACTGCCGGGTTAAGTTAAAATCCACAATCATTTGCTGCAAAGGAAAGACCACCATGCCCCTTTCCGTTTCGGAACTCGCACTTATCTTGGGGTTGCCTTTTCAAGGAGAAGGAAACCGCATCATCAAAAATGTGAGTGCCTGGCAGGAAGCTAATGATTCCAGTCTGATCTTTTGTGATGCTCCGGAAAAAGCTGGCTTCTTGCCCGAGTCGTTGCCTTGCGCTTGCATCATCGCTTCCGCCGCCAGCATACAACCGGGATGGACAGCTCTTCTCTCGGCAAAACCAAAACTTGACTTCGCTCGAGCCGCAGCCTTGCTTTTTCCTTTGCCACGGGGGAACGGGATTCGACATGGCAACGCCACGGTATCCGCCGATGCAGTAGTGGATGCCAGTGTCGATATTGGACCTAATGTGTACATTGCAGCGGGCGCCCGGATTGGGCAGGGCTCCATTTTGCATAGCGGTGTAGCCGTTGGAAAAGATTGTGTGATCGGCGAAAATTGCATTCTGCATCCTTATGTGGTCCTTTATCCAGGAGTACAATTGGGGAATCGTGTCATTTTACATGCCGGTGCAATTGTAGGAGGAGATGGATTTGGCTATGTCTTTGATGGCGAAAATCAGATCAAATTCCCGCAAGCTGGGAAAGTGGTCATTGAAGACGACGTGGAAATTGGCTCCAATAGCACAGTCGACCGCGGTTCTCTGGGCGTGACGCAAATTGGACAGGGAAGCAAGATTGACAATTTGGTCCAGATTGCTCACAACGTGAAGATCGGCCGCCACGTTGTGATTGCCGCTCAGACGGGAATTTCCGGCAGCACCACCATCGATGATAATGCTGTCATCGGCGGACAAGTGGGATTTGGCGACCACATTCATGTCCAGAAGGGAGCAGTGATCGGTTCGAAGGCCGGCATCCTTCCAGGCAAAATTGTCCGCGGAGGTGAAGTCTATTGGGGAGTTCCCATCCGCCCGCTCGCGGAATACAAAAAGCTAAATGCGCTTTTTGGCCGTCTGCCCGAAATGAAAGCTCAACTAGACCAATTGAAAAAAGAGGTTGAAGAGTTGCGAATGGAAATGAGGAGGGATAAAGGGGCGGAGGGATGAAGGATAAAAACCAAATACAGAAGTCTGACCATTGAGTGTTTTTCTCGTTGGGCGTTACTTGTCGCCCATCACCTGTTAATCACATGGATCGAATGCATTTTAACCAACTGGTAGACCAAGTCCTGGAGCGGCTTCCCCGGGCGTTTAAAGAGAAGCTTCACAATCTGGCCATTATTGTAGAGGACTTCCCCGATGAGGAGTTGCAGGAACAATTCGAAGGCACCTTGCTCGGCCTTTTTCAAGGAGTCCCCAAAACTCGAGAGACGGTTTTCTGGGCATCGCCGCCATCTCAGATTCGGCTCTTCCAAAAAAATATCGAATCACTTTGCCGTACCGACGAGCAGATTCGGCAACAAATTGAAAAAACCTTGAAACATGAGATTGGCCATTATTTCGGGCTCTCTGAAAGAGATTTGAGGAAAAAAGGATATTGAATGGGCATGGCGTCGTCTGTCCTGATGTGGGGTTGGCTTGCCGAACTGCGCGCCTGTTGGCGCTTTTGGCAAGAGTGCCCAGCTGAAGCCATTCCTTCCCTGTTGGAATAGACTGAGCAAGGCAGGTTCACCGGGAATGATCGACTTTCCACGACTAATTGCTTGATGGTCTTCCTGATCGTGGCATTGATCAATCGCACACCTATCCTAAAATTGGCTACCAGAATGGTCTCGTGGATTTTTTATTTTCAGATTGATGGGATGCCGAACAATTGTCTGCTGTTTTACTAGTCGAATCATATTTACTCAGGAGCAAAAAGATGAAGAGCTGCAACCGTCGTCAATTTGTCGCATCTTCCGCATTAAGCCCAATGCTAATTTCTAAAGCCCTCCAGAATCACGAAGCTTTCGCAAATTCAGCAACGGCCCCACGCAAGTATTACAGCAATTTGAGCTGCGGCAGAATTGGAGTCAAGGCGAGTTTTGAAGAGAGCCTGGATTTAGCGATACGACATGGTTTTGAAGCGGTAGATCCGGATCCCGCCTACTTTGCCCAACTACCGCAACAGAAGCTGGAAGCGCTTTTAGACCAGCTAGCCCAAAAAAAGCTGAAATTTGGCCCAGCCGGTTTGCCCGTCGAATTCCGCGGGGCTGAGGCGGCCTTTCAGGACGGGCTGAAGAGATTGCCCCAATATGCCGAGCAGCTGAGGAGGATCAAAGTTACCCGCGTCGCCACGTGGATTTTATCTTTCAGCAATGACTACACCTACCTCGAATATTTCCGGCTTCACCGTGACCGTTTGCGCGACTGCGCCTCCATCTTGGGAGATCGCGGCATTCGTCTGGGACTGGAGTATGTGGGGCCCAAGACCTTTTGGCGTAGTTCAAAACACCCTTTTATTCACACTCTCAGTGAAACCTTGGAATTGATTGAGGCCATGGGCCGTAAAAATGTGGGGCTGCAACTTGACAGTTGGCACTGGTTCAACGCGGAAGAAACAGAAGCCGACTTATTAAAATTGCGGAGTGAGCAAATCGTGGCGGTGGATATTAACGATGCTCCCGCTGGCGTGCCGCTGGACAAGCAGGTGGACTCTGCTCGAGAGTTGCCGCTTGCCACGGGTGTTATTCCGTTGGCTGCTTTTATGAGAGCGTTGCAGAAAATCGGCTATGATGGGCCGATCTCCATTGAACCTTTCAATGCCGCACTTCGCGCGATGCCGCGGGAACAAGCCTGCGCTGCGACTGCCGCCGCAATGCATAAGGTAATGGAGCTGTAGAGCCAATAAGTGCGCTCGCCTAGAGGCAAGGCGCATTCAGGCGCGCTCCGTCGATGGAGCTTGATTCTTTGCTGAGGGTAGGTTCTCAAACCAGCCCTTCATGGAGAAGTGAAACATCTCCGGGTTTGGAATGATTTTCGGATATGAAACTTCTTAAATCTACTAAGCCATCTTAAATAAAATATCGGTTCAAAATTCTCATCCTCGGACAAGGTTGTTAAATCCACCCTGGCGGAAGGGGAGGGCCAAGACGAGGTTAAGGCCGGGGTGGCGCGAATGCGGCCGCTTCCCGCCAGTCAAAAACTCCAGACCCTCCTGCCGAGGGCTTTCCCATGCAGAATTATTCCAATCATTGTAGATATATGCTAATGTACCTTATGGTACTCCTTCTTATGTTACTGGCTACCTTGGGTGGCGCAATTGTCCATCTGGTCAAATCCTTTGGAGATGAAAAATGTCTCCATGGCGCATCGTTGATCCTGGCGCTGACCTTCTGTGTAATTCTGATCACCTGCATGGCGCGAATTTTTTCTATAAAGGCAGAAGATCGGGCTATGAGAGCCGAAGAGAATCTCCGGCATTTTGTTCTGACCGGAAGCCTCCTGGATTCAAGCTTGACGCTGCGGCAGATTATTGAATTGTGGTTCGCCGTGGACGATGAATTCCCCCCCTGGCCTAACGTGCATTGCGGAGAAATTAACGGAAGACCAAATCAAAAAAGCCATTAAGAGTTAGAAGCCCGACACCTACCGTGTTTGAGGATTGCCCAATGTCTGACCAAAGCCTTCTCCAAAAACTTCAAATCAAAAACGGGCGGAGTGTATTATTTTTAAATCCGCCTCCCGATTATACTTTCGCGCTGGGAACAATCCCTCTGGACGTAAGAATTGTAAAGCCGAAAGGCAAGCCGGCCGATATAATCCAGCTGTTTGTCAAAAATTCCAAAGAGCTGGAAGAAACATTGCCAGAGCTGTCCATTAAGCTCAAGGCTGGAGGGATCCTCTGGATTACTTATCACAAAGGGACCTCTGACATCAAGACCGACCTGAATCGAGATCGCATTCGCCGCTATGCCAACACTCTGGGATGGCAAACAGTGGGCATGATTTCCGTAGACCAAGACTGGTCAGCGCTGCGGCTGAAGTGGTCGCGCGGAGGCCATTAGGAATTGAAGCTGGATTCCCGTATCCTGGTTGGAAAATCCTTAAGACCCAATCATCCAAAAGAAGAGGATCTTCACAATCGAATGGCGCGTCCGCGCAAATCTTCCCAGGCTTTCAGGCGTCCTATGCAGCGATAGATCGGCAATATTCAATTCCGGATAGTAAGAACCATATTGGTTTTTGAAATCAGCGGATAAGGAGACACTTTATGTCATTACTTAAGGAATTTCGGAGCTTTGTGGAGCGTGGGAATGTAATTGATTTGGCGGTAGCCGTCATTATTGGAGGTGCATTTGGGAAAATTATCTCTTCAATAGTGGCTGATGTCTTGATGCCGCCCATTGGTCTGATCGTCGGAGGGGTAAATTTTACCTCTCTAAAACTGGCCATTGGAGGCAAACCCGAGGCCCCTGTCACCTTAAATTATGGAAATTTCCTTCAAGCCACTTTTGATTTCCTGATTGTGGCCTTCTGCGTCTTTCTGCTCGTTAAGGCCATAAACACCTTAAATAAGAAGAAAGCGGAAATACCCGCCCCACCGCCCGCTCCGCCTGAAGATGTCATCCTGCTCAGAGAAATTCGCGACCTTTTGAAGCAAGGCAAATAATTCCGGACATTTTATGCGGGTAGCCGATTCACCGAAGCGCCGGGAGTGATTCCGCCAGCTAAGGCGCAATAGTCCCTCCAGCACTCTCGATCTTTATCGAACGGATAGGTCAGGCTTCGGGCAGAGCCCCTTCGGGGAGCAACATCCCTTTCTCCAGATAGCGAATTTTGTTGGCGAATTTGGCGGCATGCGGGTCGTGAGTAACCATGACGACTGTCTTCCCGAATTCTTTATTGAGTTTGGAAAGAATCGTCAATACTTCCTGGGCTGAATGGGCATCCAAGTCACCCGTCGGTTCGTCCGCCAGGATAATCTGAGGATCGGTGACAATAGCGCGGGCGATGGCGACTCGTTGTTCCTGGCCGCCGGAGAGTTGCCGTGGATAGTGGGAAAGCCGGTCGCCAAGTCCCACCAGGTTCAGCGCCGTCTCGGCGTGCTCAAGCCGTTCCTTCTTACTAAGATTCGTCAAAAGCAGCGGCAATTCTACGTTTTCACGGGCCGTCAAGACCGGAATCAAATTGAAGGTCTGAAATACGAAACCAATGTGTTCATTCCGCCAATGAGCAATCTCTTTGTCACTTAAGTCCTGTATGTCTTCCCCCAACACCCGCACTCGCCCTTGCGAAGGCCTATCAATGGCGGCCAACAAATATAGCAGCGTGGATTTCCCTGATCCGGAAGGCCCCATCAACGCGATAAATTCACCTCGCTGGATTCGAATAGTGGCGTTGTCGAGAGCGACAACATGAAATTCGTCCCGAATATATTCCTTGTTCAAATCGATGGTTTCGATGATGACGTTGTCTTCCATGGAAAAATCCTTAAGTGAGATTTCAAGAGCTGGCAATGATTTGGAATTACCTCATCCCTGTTTTGGCTTTGGCGCTACACGGTCTCCATCCTTCAAAGATGAAGGGGGATTCAACACAATTTCTTCCCCGCCTATCAATCCGTCGGCCACTTCGACTCCATTGTTAGTTGTGTTCGATACTCTCACGGTTTTTTCAACTGCTTTCCCCGCAAATATCACAAAAACGCTCTTCTTGCCGTCCCGATCCCTAACTGCGCTGGAAGGGACCAAAATTGCCGCCTTGGCATTTTGGCCAGTTTTATCCGCCGGATCTACCTTGGCCAGAAACGCCGCACGGGCATTCATTTCAGGGCGCAGCCAGGCATCTGGCTTGAGAATTTGCACTTTTACCTGAACGGTCGCCTTTTGACGGTTGGCCTCGGGCGACATTTCCGCGATTTCCCCCTCATATTTTCGGTCGGGAAAGGCATCGGTGGTAACCACGGCTTTCTCACCCATGTTTAGCTTGGCAAAATCGTCCTGGCTGATATCCAATTCCACCTGCAGATCGTTGAGGTCCGCCAGAGAAACCACATACCCTTTGGCGCCTCTTTCACCCACGAAACTGGTGGTGACAAATTCTCCCACTTCAACGACCCGTTCCAGGATAGTGCCATCCCCGGGGGCACGGATGATGGTGGCATCGAGATAAGTCTCACGAAGCGCCAAATCCCCGCGAGCTTGATTGACGCGGCCTCGCATGGCCTCGATCTGTTCCTGACGCGGACCGATTTTATAAAGCTCCAAAGTCCGGGTCAGCGAGGCTACCCGGGCTTGTTGCGCTTCCAGCCTGGCTTCCGCATTGTCGAAATCCTGTTTGGGATAGACCCCTTCGGCATGCAATTTTTTCACGCGATCGTAACTGATGTGGGCATTTTCCAGATCGGCCTTAGCCTGAGCCAGGTCCGCGTCAGCCCGCCGAATTTCTTCGGGCCGGGAGCCATTGACTAATTCTCTGAGCTGGGCTTCCAGGGAAACCAGATTCCCCTTCGCCTGTTCGACTTGTGCTTTGTACTCCGCATCCTCTAGGCGAACCAGAACCTGTCCGGCTTTTACCTTATCTCCTTTTTCGACCCCAATCCAGGCAACTTTCCCATTGACTTTAGAGGTCAACTGGATCTTATGGTGAGCCACGATGTAGCCAGCTGCATTTAAAACCACATTGCTCCCACCGGCCCCATCGCCAGCATTGGCCGATACGCGAAAAATCTCCACTTCCGTCGCCTTATTGGTCGTTTTAAAAAATATGGCGGCACTCCCCAATAGGAGCAGGATCCCCACACCCGTGATAATCCAGCGTTGCGCCCATTTTGATCCATGGTTTCTGGGACGACGTTGACTGCGATTAATTCGAAGATTATTTAAACCTTGATCCATATTAGATTTTTCTGATGACATATTCTTCCTTCGATGTGCGATGTAAAGGTTTATTATAATCAAACCCTCATAATTCGCGCAAAGCATTAAGAACATCCGTGCGGGCCGCGGAACGGGCCGGCAAAAATCCTCCTAAAACTCCCATAATAGAAGCAAATAAAATTCCAACAATGGCAATGGCTGGAGTAATTTTGAATTGGAAATTCGTTTCGCTGAAAGTTACCAGATTCCCGATTCCGGCCTGCAATCCGTTAAGCGGCAGCACCAGGAACAAACCCACCAAGCCTCCCAACAAGGAAAGAAAAAGGGATTCCAGCACGAAAGAAATCAGGATATTGGATCCGGAAAACCCCAGAACGCGCAAGGTGCCAATTTCTCGAGAGCGCCGCGAGACGGAGGCATACATCGTATTCATGGCGGCGAAACTGCTGCCAACGGCCATTATCACAGCTACGAAAATTCCCAGGAATTGCACCGGAGCGGCCGTGGAGGTCTGTTGCTCGTAGTACTCCACTTCGGTTTTCCCCTCGAGATTTAGACGTTGATCAGCCGAGACGGCATTCTTCAGCGCTTGTAAAGCCACTGCGTCCGAGGCCCGAACCAGCACGCAAGAAAGCACTTCATTCCGATTGAAATCCGAGGCAATCTGATTCAAGTCAGCCCAGATCTCACTTTCGAAGGCAGATTTGCCCGCATCGAAAATCCCTATAATCGTCCAGTCCCCATGGCCAAACCGAATCGATTTGCCCAGCGCAAGGTCAGGGTACCTCTTGGCGAGGGCCTTTCCTACAGTTACTTCTCGTTGTCCAGATTGGAACCATCGCCCCTGCACCAGTCCGATTTCAGATCGCATCTTTACTCCGGATTCCGATAAGCCGCGAATCGTCAGGTTGGCTCCTTCCGGATTGCCAGGCCTGGCCATATTGATCACCGTCACAATTTCCGCGGACACCATGGGCTGCCCATCCGGGAACTTCTGAATCCCATTTTTGAACTGAATGGTGGACACGGCATCCCGCCCAATCTGACTCACCAATTCAGAATTAGAATTTTTGCGGAAAACCATCAAGTGCAGAGGATTCCCCGTAGTCGTGAAAGCTGCCCGCAATCCCCCCACCATGGCGAGAATTCCGAGCAGCACAGCCACCGTTAGTGCTATCCCGAGAGTCGTCATGACCGTGGTGGTTTTTCTTACCCAAAGGTTTCTCAAATTATAGGAAATTGGTATCGCCATGATTTATCGATTTTCCAAAAGAGAAAAGTGCATTCCTAAGGAAATAGTTTTGATGGAGGCGGGATGCCTTCACCTCGTCTGGCTTTGCCAACCGGGCTCTGGCGGCCTGAGGGCAGGCCGCCTCCATCATCCCATTTTCATCCTCTTGTTGTGCTGACATGTTTAGCCCCACTCAATTTCGATCCTTTTAGCCGACATGCCGCAATGACTCAGTTATCGGAACACGAGAAGCGCTCATTGCCGGAATAATGGAACTAAGCACGCCAATGGCTGTCGATGTAGCCAAGCTGATGACCAACACCACGGGAGGCATTTGAAATCCGCCGAATAGGAGCTGAACATTTCTCAAACCAAGAGAAGCCAGAAATGCCAGCAGACAGCCAATTAATCCCCCCACCATGGCAATGATTACAGACTCGGCCACAATCATCGCAAGAATTTTGCCATTCGTAAAACCAACAGTTTTCAACACGCCGACTTCTTTGATCCGCTCACGGACCGACATAGCCATGGTATTGGCCGACACCAAGAGTATGGTAAAAACCACCGCGGAACAGATGCTCAGCAGAAAAAGTTTGACATTCCCAATCAGCGACACAAAGCTCAGCTGGAAAGCCCGTTCCGATTCTGTTTTGGTCTGCCGGTCTGAGTTGCGGAACATTTCGTCAATTTCCCGCTCGATGCGTGGAACTGCTTCCGGCGAGTCCGCGAGCACTCCAAACGTTCCCACAAAACCTTTCCGTGTGGAAGAGAGACCCTCTTCCACATATTTCCGATGGAAATACATGACATTGTCGTTGGCCCCTTCCGCCCCTTCAAAAATGGCGCGAATAGTCAATTCCAAGTCGACAGGGTAAATGTCTCCTTTCAAAGTGACTTTCTGCCCAATCCGAAAATTCTGCTTTTCCGCCAAGGTTTTCCCAATCGCGGCGGCGGTCCGTTCATTCTGGAAAGCTTTCAATTGCCCGGGGTCCACTTTGAAATCCGTAGCCACCTTGAAGATTTTTTCGGGATCAGTGGAGAACCGGGCAAAGAAATGCTCTGGCCGATTGTCTATATATATCCCGCCAAACCAGGAAGCCGGACTCACTTCCTTGACTCCCGCCACCTTCCGGATTTTCTCTTCATAATATTCCGGCAGAGAAAAAGTTAGCGAAACCCGGTTGCGAACTACCAGCCGTAGTGCGGCACTGGGAGCTTCCGGACTGTAATAAAAGGCGTGATAAACAGCAAAGAGCATCCCCAAAAGAAAAAGCGAGACGCTAATACTTGCGATGGTTAAGAAGGTGCGCCGTTTATTGCGAAGGGAATTTTTAAAAGCAAAAGGGACAAACTTCCACATATCTTTTTTCCTATCTCACGGAATGCCAACGGGACTTCATGCCAACCTCCTGGGGCCATCAAAGATGTCAAAAAAACTAAGCCACCATAATCGACTTGATTGGCTCAAGCAAGCCAAAAAGGTTGCTACTCCGATCAAAAGAAAAATCAGCGTCATCTGAAGCAACCGTTTCGGATTCGTCTGCATGTTCGTGCTCGTCATCGTGCTCGAAATCCTAATCGCGGAGCTCAGGCACCCCTCCTGCCGTGCCTACTTCTGCAGCTACCGGCCTCTTCATCCACAACGGGCAAAGCCTGTCCCAAGATTCCGATTTTTTTACCTGCAAGGGACAACACTCTAATAATCTTAACGTCAATGAGCATAATTTCGAATCCGCACCCGCACAGCCACTGAGTCTTTCAGACGATAGACTCCTTGCACTCCCACAACCATGGGAACTTGAGATAACATCTTGGCCCGTAGCCTCACCGAATCCAATTCGATCTTAAAGTCAGATTGGCCATCCCCCGTGACATCGACTTCTTCGATCACTTTCTCGGGGAGATCTGTAATTGGCCGCCAGTTAATTTGGACGAACCCCTCTTTTTTTTCCCAGAAAAGACCATCAAAGATAGGACGATGAATGACCACCTGATACTTATTGTGAGATATGATTCTGGCTTCCTCCCCGCCTGTAAACCAGGGAGAAACCTTCACTCCAGTGGCAGACGCCAACTGCTGAGCCCAGAAGTTCATCCCGATAAAAGTGGCCAAGACGATTGGAACGCTCAACCAAGCCATGGTATATCCCAAGAACTTTTTGATCTTTGTCATGACAACCTCGCATTTGAATCGATAATTTCAGTCCGTGTGGTAGCCACCCTGGGGTTGAGTACTTACGAAATTTCTATGCCAATCCTATTGTCCACTTCAAGAGGCGTTCAACCGCCCCAATGATAAAACCGCTCCCCAACGTGGCGCCAAAAAGAAAAGCGGGATATAGGAAGAGGAGCCGCGCCTGATTAAAAGCCGGAACAACCGGAATCCCTTTGATGTGAAAAGAAACCGCCTTCTTAGGGCAGTGATCCACACAATGTCCGCACTTGGCGCAGGATATCAGCGTCTTCCCTGCTTCTACACTTTTCTCATCAAGTGAAAAAGTCGGGCATGTTTGGATGCAGTGCCCACATTGCGTACATTTTTCCTTGTCGATGCGGACATCAAATATATTAGCCTTGTTGGTAAACGATTGGAATGAAGCAAACGGGCAAAACAGCCCGCATTGAATGCGGCGGCGAGTGAGAATTGGCAATACGATGACCAATGCTAGAAAAAGTGAAACGAAGATCAGTGTTTGCACGAATATCTTGAAAGAGGTTACGGCTGCAAATTCAGTGACGGCCTTAAATGGACAAAGCCACTCACAATACATGGGAGAAAGAGCCATAGCGGAGGTCAAGACGATTCCTAATAATACGGCATGGGGCAGGTAGGTCCATTTTGAATCGATTTTTTTAATCAGCGGCTTCTTCCGCAACCGGGAACATCCTTCATCCATTCCCCCGAAGAAACAAACCCAGCTGCACCAGCCCCGCCCCAATGCCAATGAGGCTCCCAGCCAAATAACAAACATGCCGAGGATCGGAGCAAATCCCTTCAAAAGGGACCCTGGGAAAATGACGATCTTCGTTAGCGCGGCTGGAATCAATGTCACCGGAATAACCAGGTGACAAAATGGGGTTTCGCCTTGCATCATATTTTCCTTGCTGAGCGACATTGAACCTCGCATTTCCAGCAGGCTTGAAATGAATGTAATGACGAAGCACACCGACATGACGATAAAGAAAAGAGAACGGTAACGATCCGTCTTGCCGGTTTTGATCATCAGAAAGAAGAGCAAGTTCAAAAACAGAAATGTCGTTGCTATCGCCACCAGACGAAAAGGGCTTTGGGGGATTCCCCCCCCCCCAGCAATAAAAATGCCGTCAGTAGCACCATGGGTAAGGTAAACAGGAGTGCCCGCGGCATTCCCAATTTTTCAACTTGATGGTTCGGAGTACCATTGGATTGGCTCATAGGGCGATGAGGCCTCCTCCTAAAAGAATGATCCCTGAATAAAGATAATAGGCAGCAACGACTATGGCCGCCATCCTTCCAACAGTCTTGAATATTTGGAGCCGGTTAAAAAAACTCAACAAAGGGAGAGGCAAAAAGAATAGAGAGGTTCCCAAAAAAAACATCAGGAAGAAAAACAGACTGTGGCTTAATGAACCAATGTCGGTGGCCGCGGCAAATGCAAGCAAAAACGGAGGACAAAGGTTCAGACCGGTCAAAAAGCCAAGGACAATGGGGAAAATCCATTCACTCCAAGTTGGAAGTCTACCAGCTAAGCCATGAAAAAGGCGGCCCGCACAGTGTTGGTGCCTCACCTCCAGCCCAAAGAAAAGCAACAAGAAAGAAAGGAGAATATATACGGCACCCACGCTAATGTGATGGAGGTTCGTCCTGCTCAAGACTACCTCATGAAAAAACCAAGCCAAGAATCCAAAAGAGAGATATCCAGCCGCTCTCCCAAAAAGGAATTTGGCCAGTCCCAGTATGGATCCGCGAATTTGTAATCCTTCGCCAAGAAAGAAAGGCACCAAGACAGGAGCACAGTAAGCCACACATACAGTCCCACTGGCTAAACCTAGAAGTAGTCCTTGCATAGACGGTATCTATTCCTCTTCGCAGCTTGTGCCACACAACCGACAATTTCGACGCGAGCACTAAGAACCCTTGTCAGCAGACCTCCACCATCCGATCTTCGGAACAATTTAGAACAGAAAACGCGGATGTTTTCCGACCCATGAGGCCTCCCCTCGACCAGCGCCGTCAGGCCGAGAGCCGGTGTCGATGGGATACTTTATTGCTGATATTGGAAGAATTGAACTAATTATCGGTGAATGGCAGTTTTTTCCGGATGAGCGGTGACGAATCTGGACGTCTTTATTGGTTTTCTTTCGAGACTTTGGGACTCCTCGAAATAGAGACTTGAGAAATTGTCATGTATCATAGGTGGTCCAAAGAAGAGATCCCGCACTAGACCTATAAATATAACCATTGCGGCAGTGCGAATGACCATTCAGAGGCTGGAAATTCATCGAAGCTGATTTCTAGTCACCTTCGAGCCCATCTACACGGTAATGATACTTTCTCGAATGGGGAGCATTGGCGAATCAAGCCATGGTAGCGTATCCCCCAAGAATACGGCAAATAGTGCAATGATGAGGACTGAATTCAGGATCCATGGTGGGGATGAATTTCAAGACTGTCAATTTTCAAGAGGTAAATTGCATCTATGACCTGTTGGAAGTTTGCGTCCCACTACGAGGCATCTTTGGGATACCTCAGAATAGAACCTCATTCAATGTTCATATCCCAAATTGTCATCAATAACCAGAATCCAAAAATGGCAGGGAGTACGGGTGCGATTCAAAATGCAACAGGAAAGAGAGTGTGCCGGGAATGGAAGGCACAGGAGGTCGAGCCTCCCGGCTTTTTGCTCAGTTCATCCGATCAGCGCGACTAGGCCGCCCCCTCACACATTGAATCGCCCACGGGGAATACCTCCTGAGTGTGGTCGGTTTTCATGTATAATAAAATTTTTGGCGAATGCACCCGCGAGATTTCTTGGGTGGAAAAAACAGATTATGAAATTGCGGTTTCGAGTTGATTTATTTTGTCATACATGTCGAACGCGTCACTCAGATCTCATGGCGGGGAAGACGTCATTTGCTTCAAGGCCGATTTTGTTCCCAAGATTGATCCCCCGCACGGTGTTATGGCAACGTAATTTCCAAATTGACGGGAAATAAAGGGATTCATCAGTATGGCCAGCCAAACGGAGTTTCTGAAACAAGCCAAAATATTGTTCGATCAGGAAGACTACATCGCCTGTTTGGATTTGCTCACGCCGCATCTTCTCCAGGATGCAGAGGCGGCGGCTCTGGCGGAGGAGGCCCGCGGGAAACTGGAGGAATTGCGTTTGCGGGAGGAATGGGAAGTCTATCTTGAGAATTTGAAAAAAGAGGCCATGGACCTTTTTGACCGGGAAGAATACTCCGAGAGCCAGGAAAAGTTTGCTTTTCTTTCTGGACAAAAGCCGGAAGACCGCACGATACAGGATTATGTGCATCTTTGCCATCAATTGCTTTTAGAAAAGCAGGCGGCGGCCAGCAAGACTCCTCCCGATGCGCAGGGAATGGCTCCGACAGTGGATTCCTCTTCTCCTCCCCTCCGTGAACAGGCGGTGGTCATGGAAATCGCTGGACCTAATGTGAGTTCAGAGCCAGCAGGTGAGGTTAGTGCTGAAGATCCGGGTGGTGGAGATCAAGAAAAGATCGAGCAGTCTTCGCAACCTGAAATACTCCCCTTTCCTTCTTCCCGAAGACCGTTACAAATTTTGGTTTCCATGCTTATTGTCCTGACTGTGATTGGTATTGCTGGTTTCTGGAAATTCTGGCAGCTGGCGCCCAGCAGCCTCGACATCATTTCAGAACCTGAAGGAGCGGATGTCTGGTTGAATGGAGAGTTAAAAGGAAGGACGCATCTTCACCTGGAGCCGGTGGAAACGGGAACATACAGTCTAAAAATCGAGATGCCTGGTTACCTTACTTATACCCAGCAACTCTTGATTGGCAAACGCCAACCCACATCTCTTTCAGTCAAATTGGCCAGGCTCCCCGAAACCTTGATTAATCCTGAAGAAATGCTTTCCACGGCCTCTGTCTTATATAGTCAGGGAAAGTTGATGGAAGCCCTGCAGTTCTGCGATCGCATTTTGGAAAAACAGCCCCAAAACCAGGAGGCGCTCGAGCTCAAAAAGAGAATTTTCGAGCGCCTGCATCCAGAACAATTGGGTGGCGAAAGCATTAATTCCCATCTCCCTCCACCGGGGGCGCCTCCATCAGCGACTTCTCCTTCAGGAGCCTCCTCAACAGGAACGGTCTCATCAGGGATGCTTCCACCTCCGGCCTCCAGCCAAGTGAGGCCGGCATCCTCGGCTGGAACAGTGGCTCTTCCTTCGACTACTCCCCGGCAGGTCTCTGCCCCATTGCCAATGCTGCCCGCCCGTGGGGCCATCAGCAATAATCAGCCAGCACAGAGCATCAATGTTATTCACCGTCATTTTGTAGGAAGTTGTCGCGGGGTCTTAACGCTGAAGGGTGAGGAAATCTCTTTTGAGCCAGTGGGAAGTTCCGATGAAGGGTTTATTCGTCCCTACAGTGAGATCGAAAAAATAGAAGCAGGGAAATCCTTGAAGATTCAATTCAAAAACAAAACTTTTCGCTTCGAACCAGCGGATGTTTCCGATGAAATGGATAATCGGCAAAAGCTGGTCCAAATCTCCCGCCAAATCATGGAGAGAATGGCTGAAACCAAACGATGATTTCGATGGTAGCGCCGATCCGCAATCTTGACGACCGGCGCTTTCCCCTGTATCGGCACAGTCTTCTTATTCACTTCCGATTACCATGCCGTTTTCCCGTACTCTCTCACAAAATCGATACATTGTTTAATCTCGGGGACAGAGTTGTCCCAATTGTACTCATACTCGATGGAAATATTTCCATTGAAGCGTTGACGGATCAATTCATCCAAAACCAGCTTGACATCGGAGACTCCTTGTCCATAAGGAACATCATGAGCCTGGGAGCTGAATTCATTCAGGTCTTTTAGATGACAACTGATGATCCTGCCTTCCAGCAATTTTACCGCATCGATAGGTTTGATGCCGGAACGTACCCAGTGTCCCGTATCAGCAGCCGCGCCCATCCGGAGGTCCCGCCCCTTTACGCAAGAAAGCACATATTGAGGATCCCAATATTTATAACTGGGATTATTCGGCTGCTTGGGGTGATTGTGGATAGCCACCTTGATGTTGTACTCCTTGACCAATTTTTCAATCAGATCAAAGGAGCCGTCCGCTGGTTCTGAAGTAATTGTGGGAATACCCAGAACCTTGGCAAAATCAAAAACCTGTCTTGTTTCCGCCTCCGTTTTTCCCAAGGGTACCACACCGTAATTCAGCAAGCGAATTCCCACCTGTTCCAATTTTATTTTTGCTTTGGCCCATACTGCGGCAGACGCCTGGTGGTTGAAGGGTGATTTATCTTCTGGACTTAGACGTTGGCCGGGATAGGCCTCGATCACATTAGCGCCAACCTGCTTGGCTTTGTCAACTGCTTCGAAGAAAGAAAAACGGTTGAAACTGTAGGCTTGGGGGCCAATTAGAAAGCCCCCTACTTTTAATTCGTTTGGCATCTCTCCAGCTCGCAATCCGCTAATCGAAATAATGAATCCGCACATCATTACAACGCATAAGACAGACCATACCATTTTGACTTTCACCACGGCAAACCTCCAAGTTCGAAATTGGCGAGACTTCTACGATCATGATAGTAGCTTTTTGCCTGACCACTTTTGAAATAACCGTACAAGCATTCACAGTGTAGCACTAGACGGCGGGGCAATAAACCGAGATGTTCTCCAAAGGGGAAAAAACAGACTGCCCGGCAACAGACGGGCCATGTGTCCGAAGGAAATGCCCCGACACGGATTCTGCTTGTATATTCCGGGTTCTGTATATTTTGCGGGCGCATTGCCAAAGATGGACTTTATCCCGCACGTAGAATCAAAGCGATTGAGCCTGAAAGCCAGGGCTAAGGGAAAGAAAGTAGGAAATCCGAGGGCTGATCGAGCGCGTTTCCGGGATGCAGTGGGTTAAAATTGAATAGCCAAAAGGATTCGTCCTCCCCTCGCCATCAAGTGAGGGGAGGAATGATGCCTTCGCCAAAATTATGGGCTCTGGCCGGCGGATCAGCTGATCGCTAATGACGCCAGCCAAACCGGTAAACAAACCCGAAGGAGAGGCGAATATTATTGAAGGATTCCCTTTGAAAGCGATTCAAGATGTAATCGGCCTGCAAAATTCGAACGGCAAATCCTTTGGTCACATTGTAGTCAAAGCCTGCTCCCGCAACGACAGCCAACATCGTGTGGGAATCAGTTTGGGGTGCTGAGGCAGGCGTGGTTTTTAATCGCCGATTCGTTGCTCCCACCATGGCGTGGAAGAACGGAGTCATCTTTTCGGACTTGCGAAAAGCAAACTGGGGACCAACCACCATGTGATAGAGCGAGTTTTCCGATTTGCCAAAGGAGTTGGTTGTAGTCAGGTAATGTCCGCTGACTTCACCTTTAACTCCGACGATATGGTGGGCATTCTCAACGATGGATGCAATCCAACCATTGTAATTGCCTCCCCCCATTCTGTTGTAGGAATATCCACCAAAAATTTCCCCTTGAGGAAATTCCTGGGCCGCTGCTACCAGACTAAACATCAAAACCAGCGCCAAACTCAACAACAATTTACGCATGAAAAGGTTCCTCCAGTGATGGATGTAATCTCAAATGTTTTAGCTAAATTTTATGTGGTTTTTCTCGTTATCTACTTAGAGTCCATTTATAAAGTGTGTAAAACCGTTTTTGTGGGATGGATTAGCGCGTGGCAACAGCGGCCACCAGCGCGTAACCCATCTGGCGTTGGATGCGGCACTCCGATGCGTTACGCTCTTCGAGCTAACGCATCCTACTGAGCAAGCAGAGTCCTTGGATCATTGGTCGTATTGTCAATTGTCGTCGCATAGGAGGCAATGAATCCGTTTACATCAGGCGTTGAGATTACCAGCCGAGCTCCTACCAGATCCGCAGTGACTCCAAGCGCCCGCACCACCGAAGAAACTTGCGTCATGCTCATTGGGAGTATCGAATATCGATGAGTCCCCAAGGTTACCCCATCAGCAGAAACCAGCATCACATCTACAGTGGCAAGATTAGCTTGACCATTGGCAAGAACCAAATTGGTTCGAAACGCACTATCTTCCCTGACTCCGCAAATAGATTTTGGGGCTTTGGAAGTGGCCATCTCATCGAAGGTCAGACCAGTCAGACTCTGTCCATAAGTTCCGCCGAGATATGCCGTATAGGTATTGCTTTGCATTACCAGTGAATCGGATGAGCCAAGAATCTGCAAGGCGCCGTAGTTATTTGCAACTCCGAACAACGTATTCAGAACATCGGCAAAAGTAACGGTTTCTCCACGGGCAATGGTAAGACTTTTGAGAGATCCAAATTGAGGATCCGTATCATGCGGAACAAATCTGAGCGTATAGTTGACGGCAGCTGACCCAAGGTTGGCAATGGTCACATCCGTCACCCAGACAGCTCCCTGCGAACCCACGGAATGGGCACTGGAGGGAAGAAGCCAGGTTTTTCCCGCTTTTGGCAGCAAGGTGCGCGGGTCGTTGGTACGATTGTCGATTAACGAAACATAGGCAGCAAAAGCTCCGCCTGAACTGGACGTTGAAAGATAAAGGGTTGCGGAAGAGACCTCTTGAGTCACTCCAAGATACCGAGCAATCTGAGAGATTTGAGTCATTCCAAGGGGGGGAAGAAGAACCTGCTTGCTCCCCAAGCCACTTCCATCAAAACCTTGAAGCCGAATATCCACTGCCACTGGCAAGTCAGTAGCATTTGCCAGTACGAGATTGGAACGGAATTGTGCATTTTCTTGTATGGCGGTAATGGCTCTTCCGATTTTGAAATTAACCAAATCGGAAATATAGGCAGATGGGACACTCTGGCCGAATGTCCCCTTCCCTATAGGCGTCCAGGTTTGGCTCTGAACCGCCAAGGTGGGAGAAAGTGAAGTAATCTGGATGGCGCCATAATCGGAGGATAGACCAAATAAACTATTCAGAACATCGTTGAAAATCAGACTCTTTCCCCCTTCCAAATTCAAGGCCATCTCTGGCCCGTTCCGTCCATCGACTCCATGCCCCAGGAACTTAGCCGTAAAACTGACGGACTCCGCCCCTGTATTGGCAATGGTTAAATCTGTCGTCCAGAAAGCCCCGCCCTGTCCGCTAATCCTTGCGGCGGAGGGAACAATCCACATCGGATTTGCAATCTGCACATTGATTTCGGATTTCCCCCATAATCCGCTAATATCAAACGCTTGGGCCGTTAAAATCCGAGGAGTGTTCGACAAACCCGCGGTATTCCAATCAAATTCATAAGGGGCAGTGCTGGTTTTTCCTATCTCAACACCATCCAAATAATACTTCACGAAATCAATTGGCTTTTGGCTCTGCACACTTACCTGAATCTGTACAATTCCATTGACAGCGGAGTTGTCGGCTGGCTGAAGGATGGTTACTACGGGCCCTGTAAAATCGGCGGTTCGGGCATAAGCCTGGCTGCTTTCGCTGCTGGACAACATATTCTGCTGAAATTCTTCACGCCAAGGTACACTACTCGAATCATGAGGATTAGTAAAAGACTCCACAATAAAATAGTACCAGGCTGAGGGAAGCAGGCTATTGACGGCAAATGAGGAATTATTCTTCCCCGCAATGGTCCCCGCCAGTGAATACGGCCCCAATGGATTTCGACTGTAGAAAACCTGATACCCACCAGGATCAGAGGTGTATGCCACCGGATCCCATTGAATTTTGATTGAGGTTGCGGAGAGTGCGATGGCCGCTACACTTGCAGGGGGGAGAGTCTGTGTATCCAAATAATCCGGTTGAAGAATAGCCATCAAATCCCGCAGAGGTTTATATTCTTCCGTGTCAGGAATTGGGAGTATGGCATTCCATCTCAAATCGAGAGCCAGAGTCTTGGGGAGACCGGACATTTCCTGAGGCAGTAAATCCTGCAATTGATTAGAAGAAATGTCTAAAATCTTCCCGTGAAAGGAACCAATTTCCGCGGGAACCTTTCCCGTGAATTGATTCGAGTCCAAGTACAGTTCTTCCATGGCTGGATACTGAAAAATGGAGACTGGAAGATCCCCTGAAAGCTGATTAATGCCCAAATCCATGGAGAGGAGTTTCGTCAGACTGGAGAAGGAGTCAGGGATAGTCCCCGTGAGCCCATTTTTAAATAGCTGCAACGATGTCAACAGGGTCAAATTCCCCAGAGTTGAAGGGAGTCCGCCAGTCAAGTTATTTCTATCCAGACGGAGATCCAGCAAGGCCTTCAAATTCCCAATGCTAGCGGGGATGCTTCCGCTCAATCGGTTAGAAGAGAGGTACAATTTGGCTAAACTGATCAGGTTGCCAATCTCATCCGGGATATTTTCATCAATGCTATTGCTGGAGAGATCAAGGTAAGTCAAATTGGTAAGATTCCCAATAGTAGTAGGAATCTTCTGAGAAAGAGCATTATCGTGAATATCCAAAATCGACAAGTTGCGCAAATTCCCTATAGAGCGCGGCAATCCTCCGGAAATCTGGTTGTGATACATTTCAATCTTCGTCAAAGCGAGACAGTTTCCCAACTCAAATGGAACGTCTCCGCTCAAAGCATTTTCCGAAAACGAGAGTTCCATCAACTTGGACAAATTGCCAAGAGAAACAGGAATCGAACCGGCCAATTGATTATTATCCAAATATAAATACTGCAACTGACTCAACAAGCCCACTTCTGAAGGAATGCCACCCGTCAAATTGTTCCTAGAGACGCGCAATTCCGCCAAATTGGCGCAATTCCCCAAACTCGATGGGAGTCCGCCCCAGAAGCCGTTGTTGGAAAGGTTCAGAATTCGGAGCAACTTCAGATTCCCCACATCAGCGGGGATTCCTCCGGCGAGTTGATTGTTATAGAGGATCAATTCAGTCAAATTGGCAAGGCTGGTTATTGTCGAGGGCAAACCTCCAGTCAAGAAATTCCCGGACAGGTTCAATGAAGAAAGCTGCTTTAGATTTGACAGTTCGCTGGGAATAGTGCCAATAAGGTTGTTCCCAAAAAGATTGATGCCTATGATGTGGTTCTTGCCGGGACTACAAGTTACTCCATACCAGGTGCATTCAGTCCCCACATTATCAACCCAGCGTTCATGATGCCTCCAGCCCAATCCTTTGGCCGTGTTAAAAAGCTCTACCAATGCGGCCCGCTCCGTGGCCGGAATCTGAAGGTTGCTATTGTTTACAGATACGGTGATTTGACTTTCCGAAGATTGGCTAGACGTATCGACAGCGACTATCCTCAAAACGTGAAAATCATTGGAAAAGAGAGTCGTGTCCCATCCATATGTGTAAGGAGAGGCTGCAACTTCAGAAAGCTTGCCTCCATCGACATAAAACTCGACTCGGCTGATCCCTTGATCGTCGCTCGCATTAGCCTGGATTGACACCGTCCCATTCAGCGTTGCGCCATTGGCAGGGCTTGTGACTGAAATTGAGGGTGGATTGTCCACCTTTACATTTACTTTGGGGGAAGATCCCATCAACTGATTGAGAACATCATAGGCTTTAGCTTGAAGCGCATGAGTTCCCCAAGTTAGACCGTCGGTTTTCCAGGTAAACTGAAAGGGAGCCGATGATGATGAGCCTTTTAACACATCATCAACATAAAACTCCACCTTGCTCACATTGACATTATTGTTGTTGGTGGTTTGGATCAGAACGCTCCCCTTGACTGTAGATCCAGCTGAAGGAGCAGTGATGGTGACCGGCGCAACAGCCAGGTATTCCACTTTGTCAAGCCAGCCGGCATCATCCCCCGCAGTTATCGCGAAATCTTTTGTATAAGTCCATTTTAAGGAATGTTGCCCATCTGGAATGGCCATGGTCAATGATTGCCACTGGGAATCGGCATAGCCACTAATTTTGGCTTTCTCTACATTATCAATCGTGAAGTTGAGGTAATCAAAAAAGAGAGGCTGGCAGGAGACCCTCCAGTTAAAGGTCAAAGTTCCCGGGCCATTCACCGTAGTTTGAATAAATGTGGATTTTCCATTATCGATCTTTCCACTTTGCGCCACCGAGGTTCCGAAAAAAACATACGAAGGCGCCGAGGAGGCAAACCAATTTGCATCCCCACCCGTCGTCCAGACTAGATTGCAATTGTCCAATGCTTGCCCTAGATTTGAACATTGGGCCCGTAATGGGACATTCCAGCAAATTAAAAGGACTACAAGCCATCCAAGATAGAACATAGCTCTTTGTTGCTTCGACATAGCGGACCTCATCAGGGCATTAATAATTTCGGATTTCCAATAATCAGGAGAACCGGAATTTATTAAAACCTAAATCATTTGTTCTCTGCAAAATTTTCCTTAACACATGGCAGAACACGTAGCTGCATAAATGTGAGCATACGCTCTTTTTTTTCGGTCTAAAACTTGATTACTTTAACAATTTCTTGTTTTTGGTAATTTGGGATTCCAATAAACACTAAAAATACCCAAAGAAAATCGGCTTTCACCCCAATATTTTGGCAGAGGGACAGGTAATTCTCTAAGAAAATACACGGCCTGAGAAACATTTGCAAGAGTTTAAAGAGAGATAAAAAATGGCGCCAAAAGGGGCGGCTAATATCCGCAAATCCAATTCGAGGGCTCCGTCACATCTACTCTTCTTTTTGACTTGAACGTTATGTAGCGGTATGAGGAATTCCTCTCTTTAATTTTTGCCGACAATCCAAAACTTGACGCTAATTGAATCCTCAAGTTATTCTTCCAATGTCGTGACCGCAAATTCCGGGAGTCTTCATGCTTAAAAAAAATCTGTGGTTAGCTGTTGGGTTGATTATTCTTTCATCAATAGCCTCCTATCCTTCTCAAGTTGTAGTAGATCTCCATCTGCGGAAATCATATCGTGCGCCAATGCAGAACGGTTGGATTTTTATTCATTTGGAGGGCGCGCCCGACAAAATCGGCTTTCAGCATGGCTACTTGTTAGCCGATGAGATTGTGCGCGCTCAAAAGAGCATAATACTCGAGATCACCAGGGAGACTGGCAAAGACTGGAATTTCTTCAAAGAGGCGGCCAAAACAGTTTTCTGGCCCAAGGTGGACAAGGAATATAAGGATGAACTCCTAGGTATTGTGGAAGGTCTCAACACCAAGGGAGTCAAAGTGGGTTTGCCTGACATCGTGGCGATGAATGCCTGGATGGAGTTAAGCCCCTATTATATACGCTGGAGGGAGCAGAATAGTGCTACTGCTCTTCCTCATGCTCTTGTCCCCGCAGAACGATGCAGTGCCTTTGTGGCAACCGGCAAATACACCAAAGATGGAAAGGTGATTATTGGACACAATGCCTGGACTGCTTACTTAAATGGACAACATTGGAACATTATCTTTGATGTTGTCCCTGAGAAAGGGTACCGCTTTCTCATGGATGGTTTCCCTGGATTAATTCACAGCGGTGACGATTTTGGGATTAACTCCGCGGGACTTTTGATCACGGAGACCACCATCTCCCGCTTTTTCGGATTTGACCCTAAGGGAATTCCTGAATTTGTCCGTGCCCGGAAGGCAATGCAGTATGCCGCATCCATTGAGGAATTTGCCAAAATCATGCGGGAGGGAAACAACGGGGGGTATGCCAACAATTGGCTGTTGGCCGATCGCAAGACTAATGAAATTGCCAGTCTCGAACTGGGACTAAAAAATGTGAACCTCTGGCGCAAAAAGGATGGTTATTTCTCTGGCGCCAATTTCCCGGTGGATGAGAATCTTCTTCGGGAAGAGACCAGCTTTAATCCGGCGAATAAAGCTGAAAGTGCCAATGCCAGACGGATCCGATGGGACCAGTTGATGCGCGAGAATAAGGGGAGCATTGACATCTCTGCCGGGAAAAAATTCCTAGGGGATCATTTCGATACCTATTCCCAAAAAATTGATCCCAATGAACGCACACTTTGTGCGCACAATGACCTCTCTCCCCGAGGCATGCGGCCGTGGCTGGCTGAGTATGCGCCAGGGGGAACAGTCCAGGCAAAAATCTGCGATGCATCTCTGGCGGAAAAAATGTCTTTCTGGGCCGCCATGGGGCACCCTTGCGGAATGGATTTTAAAGTGGATGCTCATATGGAGAAATACATCCAATTCCGCTGGCAGCAGGAACTACTCGGCGATCTGGATGCTCATCCCTGGGCTCTCTTCAGCGTTTTCGATAGCCCCTCTGAAACCATTCGATAATTTGCTTTAGCCACGGGAATCTCCGTATTTGAGTCATTTTTTAAATTGATCCATTTGGATGGTTTAGTATGCGAGACGAAGTCCCGCAAGACGGAGTGAAGCTTTGGACAGACAAAAACTTTGAATATTAAAAAGGTGAAAGGCATGCGCTTAATTTCTTTTTTCCATGCGGGATCAAAATCAATCGGAGCTGAGTTGAATGAAGAGGAAGTCATTGACTTGCATCGGGCCAATGCATTAATGCCCAATAACCTGAGGGAATTTCTCGAAATGGGCGATCAAGCGCTTGAGTTGACGCGTGAACTGCTGGAAGAACCACTTCGAGGGACTATTCTAAGAAAAAGGGACATCCTGCTGGCCGCTCCGATTTCCGGAGTGGAACGCCCCAAAGTGCTTTGTATTGGTTTGAATTATTCCGATCATGCCGCTGAATCCGGTCAGAAGATCCCCGAGGAACCCCTGATTTTCGCCAAGTATCACAATGCTCTGCGCGGTTCAGGCGAAAACATCATCCGGCCCCCCCGTTCCACCAAACTTGATTACGAAGCGGAACTGGTGATCGTGATGGGACGGTCGGCCAAACATGTTTCTGAAGAAGAAGCATTCAGTTATGTCGCGGGGTATATGTGTGGAAACGATGTCAGTGAGCGGGAATTCCAGCGGAAGGACGGACAATGGGTCCGGGCCAAATCCAGCGATAGTTTTGCCATCATTGGCCCGGCGCTGGTCACCACGGATGAAATTCCTGATCCTCACGGCCTGTCTATCGGCTGTAAAGTCAATGGAGAAATCCGCCAGAATTCCAATACTTCTCAAATCGCATTCAAAGTGCCTCAATTGGTTTCCTTTATTTCCAGCTACATCACGCTGGATCCGGGCGATATGATCTTCACCGGGACTCCCCCTGGCGTCGGATTTGCGATGAATCCGCCGGGCTATTTAAACAACGGGGATGAAGTCGAAGTCTGGATTGAAAATATTGGAAACATCAAGAATCGAGTCGTGGAGTGAGATGGAATAAGTGACGAGTGACAATTGATGAGCGGAGTGAGCACAAAGGAAGGTATTCAGCTGTCAGCGATTGGAATTCCCCACTCACATCCTATGGAATAAAATTATCAACTCAAGCAGTTCAGGAATCAGCTATCAGCTGACCGCTGTAAGCTGATAGCTGCTTCCCAAACATCTAGTGTTTATCACTCGTCACTCGTTACTTTTCCCTCATCACCCATCATTTCCCTTGAATCAGCCGTGCGGTCTCACGAGCTATCACCAATTCTTCATTGGCTAAAATGACGACAATCTTCATCGGCGAGTCATCGCGGGAAACGATTCCATCTTTGCCGTGCAATTGGTTCCGAGTCGAATCCAATTTGAATCCTAGGCAATCCAACCCTCGGCAAATTTTTTCCCGCATCTGTATGCCGTTCTCGCCAATCCCTCCCGTGAAGGCCAGCACATCCGCACCCTCGAGCACCGCGGTGTAAGCACCGATGTATTTCCGGGTTTCGTGGATCAAAACATCTAAGGCCAGCCGCGCCCGTTGGTTCCCTGCCGCAGCGGCTGTCTCCAAGTCGCGCACGTCGCCGCTCAATCCGGAGATTCCTTTTAATCCGCCGTTACACGTCAAAGCGGACCGGATCTGATCGACGCTCAGGGCCTCTCTTTCCATCATGTAGAGAAGAATAAAGGGGTCAAGATCTCCGTTGCGCATAGCGTTTGGCAAGCCACACTGCGCGGAAAATCCCATGCTTGTATCGATGGAGGCGCCATTGCGAATCGCGCAAACGCTCGAGCTGCCGCCCAAATGGCAGGAGATAATCTTGAGCGCCTTGGGATCCATTCCTAACAGGTCCGGGACCTTTATCGAGACATAACGATGCGAAGCCCCATGAAAGCCATAGCGGCGAATGGCATATTTTTCCGACCACTCAAAAGGGATTCCATAAGTCCGGGCATAGTCAGGAATGGTCTTATGAAAAGCAGGCTCGAAGACTCCCACCAACGGCTTTCCCGGTGCCAATTCCTGGAAAATTCGAAATGCGGCGATATAGGGAGGGTTGTGAGACGGGACCAGTGGCGTGTATTCTTCCATTGCGGCAATGATTTCCTCTGTGATGAAAACCGAATCTGCAATATTTCGCGCATGCACTGGCTTAAATCCAATGGCGGCCACTTCCTCCAGTGAATTGATTGCACCCACTTGTGGATCCATCAGTACTCTCAAAACTTGTTCAATGGCAGATCGCTGATCAGGACATTGCCACTCTTTGTCCTGACGGGGATTCTGGCCCATTTGATAAGAACTCGACGAAACGGCACCTCCCACACGCTCCACTTTTCCGGATGCCAACACTTGTTCCCCTTCCATTTCGAAAAGCCGGAACTTCAAGGAGGTGGAGCCCACATTGATGACGAGGATTTTCATGTCCGTTCTCACAAATTGATTGAAGTAGTTGCTTGGAGTCTTTATATCTTCTTCATAAAATTTTTCTTAGAACCTTAGACACCTTTTCCACTGCCACGCGATTCCCTTCCCAGTTGAGACGAACACTCTCCATCGAGTGCTGAGCAGGATCAATCCAACCCGTCGATCCATATATTTTATTTTGAGGTCACCCAAATTCCGCGACCGCCATTTCGATTGCCAAAGCATGAGCGCAGTTAAATGCCGCAGACATCGAATGGAAGCATTGGAATAATCCTTGCGGATGGAAAGGAACTCCAACGCCGGTGGAATGAAAGTTGGACGCTCCACCGCCCTGCACCGCCCGCAAAATAAGATGACCCGCCGTATGTTCAATCCCTTTCGTAAATTCTTCTTCCATTGCGGAACACAATTTAGTCCACTCTCAAAAGCGTGGCGGGTTTCCCCTTTTATGTGCTACCTTTTCCTTTATGATGCCGGATGAGATACTACCGAATCTCCCACGAGACTCCAAGCTTCTTTTCATCCGCCTGAGATCTCTGGGCGACACTGTATTGACTACGCCGCTCTATGCCGCTTTAAAATCATGGCGGCCTGATTTGCAGCTCGATGTTTTAGTGGAATCACCGCATCATGAAGTCCTGCGCGGGAATCCCAACCTTCGCCAAATCCTGACATTGGCTCAAGGGGGAAGTTTCGTTGAAGTGCTCGGCGAACGAAGTCGCGTCCTCCACGCTCTCCGGAAAGAATCCTACCATGCTTGTATCAATCTGCACGGGGGATCCACTAGTGCCTGGATGACTTGGCTCTCCAAATCTCATTATCGAATTGGCCTCTCCTCCTTCCGGAACTCCTTGTCTTATAATATCCGGCTGAACCCTCCCCGCAAAGAGTCGGGGAAACATCACACCGTCGAATACTTCATCGATTGGTTGCGGCAATTGGGATTGCCCGCCACTAAAATCCCGGACCTGCAAATCGTGGTGGATCCCGCCAGCCGTGAGGAAATTCAGAAAAGCCTCAACGGGTCGGGAATTGGCAGCGGAACGAAATATTGCGTTATCCAACCAGCATCCAAGTTTGCAACAAAGCAATGGCCCGCGGAACGCTTCAGAAATATAGCGGGATTCATTGACAAAAATTACGGGCTGAGAATCATTCTGACCGGAAGCCGAAAGGAGACGGGATTTTTGCGGGAAGTCGCGACAGGTTCATCCGTCCCACTTATAGTGTTGGACGATATTCCCATTCGCCACCTGGTTGCTTTGCTAGATAGAGCCTCGCTCTTCATCGGCAATGACAGCGGTCCCACTCATATGGCCGCTGCATTGAAGGTGCCACTCGTGGTACTTTTTGGCTCTTCCGATTCCAGAGTCTGGCATCCCTGGAATGCGCCGCATGAGCTAGTCCAAAATCCTTTTGATTGCAACCCCTGCCCCGGCTATAAATGCCTGGTTTATGACCAGCCTCGCTGCATTCTCAGTATTTCTCCTGAACAGGTTCAATCCGCCATTGCCGCTCTTCTTGGAAAAAGCTAGTTCACGGTTGTCCCCGCTCTTATTCGCACTTTGGATTACAGATTTCAGACATCGAACTATAGACATCACAAATGGACAAGCCAAAACGAATTTGCCACGGAGCGAGCGAGGCAAAAAAAACGGATGGGCCTAACTACAAATTCAGAGACCAGAATCCCAATAGCGTTCTAACACTAGCTTTTTTGCCTGGAGTCTGTTGCCTACTGTCCGCGCAAAACAGTCTTCTGTCTGCCGTTTTCCGTCTGCCGTTTGCCGTTTGCCGTCTCCTGTCTACTTTTTCCTGCTTCTCAATCCTTTTAACACTCTGAGATTTTTTTCGTACTCAACATCGCCCCCTGGAGTCTCCAGAAGCATGGGTAACCCATGGAAGCGGTCGTCATTGACTATAAGCCGGAATGCCTCCAAGCCGATGGCTCCCTCACCGATGTGTTCATGACGGTCCACTTTGCTGGCCAGCCCTTTTTTCGAATCATTCAAATGAAAGGCCTTTATTTTGGATAGACCAATGATGGAGTCAAATAGCTGAAAGGTTTCTTCGTAGACTGCCCGGCTGCGAATGTCGTAACCCGCGGCAAAGATGTGACAACTATCGACACAGACTCCCAGGCGGTCATTTTCTTTCACCATACCAATAATTTCAGCTAGTTGTTCAAAACGATAACCTAAATTGCTTCCCTGTCCGGCAGTAGTCTCCAGAAGCAATTGAGTTTTGTATCCTTTTTTATTTTTCAACACATGATTCAAACTAGCCGCAATGGTCGCCAATCCGGCCTTTTCACCGGCGCCGACATGCGAGCCCGGATGAAAAACAAGATACGGGACGCTGAGTTGTTCACATCGTTCCACCTCATCTTCGAAGGATGAGAGCGATTGAGCCAATTTAGCTTCTTCCGGACTTGCCAAATTGATCAAATAGGAATCATGCGAAACCGCGACCTGAAGATTCGAATTCTTAAATTCTTCCCGATAAGATTCAATTTCGGATGGAGTGAATGGCTTGGCCCGCCACTGCATCTGGTTCTTAGTGAAAATCTGAATGGCCTCGCACCCCAATTGAACACCATTTGCCGGGGCTTTATTCACGCCGCCGCTTGTGGAAACATGCGCGCCTAAATACATAATGGTCACTCCTTCACCGGTAGATTGAATGCCAAACTTCCACTCCTGAGTCTTAATTTAGATTATAATGAAGCCCGGAAGGGATGGAAAATGGAATTGTGGATAGTGAATAGTGAATTAATTTGAAGTGAGGAGTTATTTTGAGTGGCGGTCAACGATCAGCTTTCAGCTATCTGATACATGGCTGGACCTGAAGAAGGATCAGAAGTGAGGAATCGCAACATTTTTTACTGCAGAGGCTTAAAACGGTTCGAGGCCAATATTAAAATTGCCTTCAAAAAAAACTTCCACCTTTATATATGGATGATTTTGATTTGTGAATTGCTCTGAGAGCGAACAGCTGTGAGCTGAGAGCTTCTTGGATTCACTGATCGCTTGTTACTCATTCCTCGACACTAATGGAGTTTGATCATGTCTCTCATGCTTGAAGAAATACATCAACAACCGGAAGCTCTGGCACGCACTCTACAAGAAGAAACCGGACATGCCATGGCATTCGGTCGATTCCTCCAGTCACGGCCCATCGATTTGATTGTTTTGGTGGCTCGCGGCTCTTCTGACAACGCGGCATTATTCGGGCGATATCTGCTGGAAATTTATTGTGACATCCCAGTTTCGCTGGCGGCTCCATCTGTTCACACCTTATATCAATCCCACCTTCGTCTGCATAATGCGCTGGTGATCGGGGTGTCGCAATCCGGCGAAGGGGATGACATCAACATTGTTCTCAAAAACGCCAAAAAAAGGGGAGCCTTGACCGTCGGCATTACCAACGAACCTGAATCCACCATGGCAAAACTTGTGGACGAAACCTTCCTCATCAGGGCCGGAAAAGAAAAGAGCGTGGCGGCCACGAAGACTTTTACCGGACAATTGCTCATGTTCTATTTGCTTGCGTCAGCACTCCTTAACGGAAAAGGTTTGGATGAGATTAAAAAAATTCCCGAACTTGCCGCCGAGTCGTTGGAATTGGAACCCACCATCCGCGCCATGGTCGAGCGATTCCGTTTCATGGACCATTGCATTGTCGTCGGCCGCGGTTTGAATTATGCCAATGCCTATGAATTTGCCATTAAATTAATGGAAACCTGCTACGTGGTTTCTGAACGATTTTCCTCCGCGGATTTCCTGCATGGCCCCCTGGCTATGGTGGAGGCCGATTTCCCAGTTTTCCTGCTAGCTCCACCCGGAAGAACCTTCAAGGACATGATGTCCCTGGGGCAGAGATTAAAAAGCCTGCGAGCAGAAACCATAATCATTTCCAGTGAAGCCTCCATATTAAAGGGGGCCACCTGCCCAATTCAGATGAAAACAAAGAGCGCGGAAGTGTTCTCCCCCATTCCTTACATCATTCCGGGACAACTCTTTGCCGCGATGCTAGCCGAAGTAAAAGGGCTGAGCCCTGATCATCCCCGCTCGCTTAAAAAGGTGACAAAAACGGTGTGAGCAGAAACCGTCGAGCAGAACTCCGGCCTGCTGGTTCCAGAGGCTCTGGTTCGGCAAATCAACACTCTGGCGGCTTGCGGACAAGCAGCTACTTTCGGGCTACAAACCTGCACAACTTTTTTATGCCGATCAAAAAAAATTCACCATCTTCATCCCTAAACTTGGATGATTTGCTAACAGAACAACGCAACCCGGCTTCAATGGATATTGATCAGAAATCCACAGTTGATATTCTGCGAATCATCAATCGAGAAGATCGGATGGTGGCCAAAGCGGTCGAAAAGCAGATTCCTCGGATTGCCCGAGTTGTGGAATGGATTACCCAATCCTTTCAACAGCAAGGCCGGTTGATTTATGTTGGTTCCGGGACTAGTGGACGCTTGGGAATTTTGGATGCCAGCGAATGCCCGCCCACATACAATGTTCCCCCTGATGTGGTCATCGGAGTTATTGCTGGAGGTAATAAAGCCATCGCTGACTCTGTGGAAGGTGCTGAAGACGATGAATATGCAGGCAGATTGGCTATGCGCCGATTGAGAATTTCCGAAAAAGACATCATTGTGGGAATTGCTGCTAGTGGCAGAACCCCTTATGTTGTTGGCGCCATGAAATTCGCCAAAGAAAAAAAAGCCAAAGTCGTAAGTCTTGCTTCGACTCCTGAATCTCCCATGGAAAAACTGGCGGACGAAGCAATCACGCCGTTGACTGGGCCGGAAGTGGTGACAGGCTCCACCCGGATGAAGGCTGGCACGGCTCAAAAGATGGTTCTAAACATGCTCACTACGGCGGCGATGATCCGTATGGGGTATGTCTACAGCAACTTAATGATCCATGTCCAACCTACCAACGATAAATTGCGCGAGCGTAGCCGACGAATTGTCATGGAAGCCGCGGGCAAAACATATGAGGAAGCGGATCAGGCCTTGAGATCCGCGAAGGGAAACATTAAGGTCTCCATTCTTATGCTTCATTTCCAGGAAACCACTGGCCAAGCCCGTCTGCGGTTAAAAAAAGCAGGACAAAATCTGCGAAAAGCTATGACGAGTGAATAGTGAATAGTGGTCAGTGAAAAGTGGGAAAGAAGGGGATTATTAATTCTCTGATATGAAAATGGAGATTTATCCGTGCTTTTTTATTATTGTCACTTGTCACTCATCATTACCTATTAAGATACGACTATGGATAAATTGCATATCATTGGAAGTAAACCTCTCTACGGCAAAGTGCAGATCAGCGGAGCGAAGAATGCCGCCCTTCCCGCGATGGCAGCCTCACTGTTGACTGAAGAGGAAATTCACTTGACCAATGTCCCAGCCGTACGGGACATTAAAACCATGGCCAAATTACTTTCGGATTTGGGCTGTGAAGTTTTGACTGAACATTTGAACGAATCGCACACTGTGAAGCTTTCAGCTCCCCGGCTACAATCCGCTGAAGCCCCTTACGATTTGGTGAAGACCATGCGAGCTTCGGTTCTCGCCCTGGGCCCATTGGTATCCCGCTTTGGCAAAGCCCGTGTTTCCCTTCCGGGAGGTTGTGCCATCGGCGCGCGGCCCGTCGATTTGCATATCAAAGGATTGGAAAAACTGGGGGCTCAAGTCCACATTGCCCACGGATACATGGAGGCTGTTTCCCCCAAGCTTAAAGGGGCCAGTATCATCTTTGAGAGAGTGACTGTAACCGGCACCGAAAATCTGATGATGGCTGCAACACTAGCCGAGGGGGAAACCATTTTGCACAACGCCGCGCTGGAACCGGAAATCTCAGATCTGGCCATCCTACTTCGCAATATGGGTGCTCAGATTCAAGGAGACGGTACAAGTACGATCCGTATCCAGGGAGTGACGAGGCTTTCTGGCGCCGAACATAGGATCATGCCGGACCGGATTGAAGCCGGCACTTTTCTCATTGCTGGCGCAATCACCCGGGGAAATGTGGAAGTCGATCAATGCAATCCCGATCATCTCGATGCGCTCGTCGAGAAATTGGCGGAGGTGGGCGTAAAGATCGTCAAGGTGTCCCCACAATGCCTACAGGTTAGCATCCCGGAAGAACTTCGCTCCCGGGATGTGAAAACCCGTGAGTACCCTGGCTTTGCGACCGATATGCAGGCTCAGTACATGACCTTAATGACGCAGGCGCAGGGACGAGCGGTGATTACTGAAACCATTTTCGAGAACCGCTTCATGCATGCCCAAGAACTGGATCGCATGGGAGCAGAAATTAAAATAGAGGGAAACCGTGCAATGGTTAGTGGACCGACCCCACTTTCCGGAGCCAACGTGATCGCATCCGATTTAAGAGCCAGCGCTTCTCTGGTTTTGGCGGGATTAATTGCCGACGGAGAGACTCTGATCGATCGGGTCTACCACCTCGACCGCGGCTACGAAAAAATTGAAGAAAAACTGCGCCAACTGGGTGCCACCATTACCCGGGTTCGATAAATGATTTGAGGAATCCTCTTGCCAGAAGTCTCGATAAGGTTTTGTGTGAATCAAAAATATATGTTTCGATCTGGTAATAATCCTGAAATCCAAAGTCTGGAGGGATAATATTATTTCCGAGCCACGTTGTTGGGGAATTTCATCCAAATGGAGGGTCGGATTCAATGAAGCCGGAGCAAAGACGCCTCGTCGTGTGATGAAGATCATCCGATTGGATTAAGCGATTCGATTTCAGCTTTCAGGTTGCATGCCCTGAAAGAACCACCCTCTGAAGAAAATTGCGGAATAGAAGAACAAGCAGGTTATTCTATTCCAATATCCTGCATTCGAAGAAACCACCGGTCCTATCGGTGCTTCGCACGCGAGAAGTGGCCAGCAGAGTGGTGTCCGGAGTCCGGGTTGTAATTTCAATGGGGCCGTAATTGTTGGAGATGTTTAAGAAGGAAAGAATATTATTCCGGCTGAAGAATCCTCTAGCTGGAATTATTATGGCCATCATTTGGCCCAGAGTGCTTCCCTGATTGTCGCGCACCACAATATCAACGTAAGCGAATTGCGAACTGGGATTCACAATGATAAGGCTTGAACTCCAAGTGCCGTTGTTGGCTGAGGAGGGGATCAATAATCGTTTTCCCCCAATGTTTTTTCCCAAGGTAAAACCCGGATCATCCAATCCATTTTCGATTTGTGAAGCCCACCCGATGACCGGTTGATCGGAATCGATAACCACAGAACATTCAATGCTCGCGCCGCTTCCTTGATTGATGGCTTGGGCCAACTCACTAGCATTAATTTGTTTCAAGCCATTCGGGGCCACTTGAATAGTCATCCGAGCCAATACCGCCCCAAATTGGTCCCTGAAATAGAGGACCACATTGGCTATCTGATTGGACCAATTGTTGATCCCCAGATTGGTCCGGATGCTATTGTCTTCGATAATCTGAGGGATAACTTGACTGCGAGACGCTGATTCTGAAGAAACCCCTTCAAAAAAACCACCCGCCCCTGTAGTTCCAGATACACGGGAGGTTGCAATCAATGGTTGACCATTGGTGGAAATGATCTCTAATGGACCATAACTATTGCCAGCGCCCAAAACATCGAGGATGTTGCTAAATGAAAGACTCCCCATGGCAGGAACTAACAGCATTCCTTGGTTTTGGGCGACAATTTCCCCCTTTGGAGAATAGACCGTGATGGAAACAGGGGAATCCGCGCTCCCCAAATTTTCCAAAGCAAGAGATGAAGTCCATGCCCCGGTATTCGCCGCTGATGGGATCAATATCCTTGATGTGCCAGCTTTCTTGCTGATCAACATGCTGGGATCATTTGTGTGGTTGTCAATTTCTGAGGCCCAGGCAAGGATTTTTTGATCGCTTTCGAGTATGAGATTCCCTTCGACCGACACACCGTAATTATTATTCGAAAGATCGTTCAAGATTCGATTGGTTTGAATCATTCCCCCAGGGGGGACCTCAATAGTTTTTATTGATTGAACAATCCCATCCCTGTCCACCATGGTTATGGCCACGTGTGCTGCCTCTTGGGCAGGATTATTGACTCCCAGGTTGGTGCGGAATTGTTCATTATCCTTGACGCCCGGCAAATAGAGTCCGTCGGCAGGGGCCACTGCACGTGCACCAATCTGGCTCCGGTTGCTTGAAATAAAAGCACTCACATTTGAAGACAATTCGCCGGGGTTACCCTGTGTATCAATCGCACAAACTGCAAAGGAGTAAACAGTTCCAGAATTCACTTCCAGATTTGCTTGGCTGACATTGCCAACCTTCAACGCGTTCGCGTGAACATTGGAAATGGGTCCCCAAACCACCTGATATCCTGTCACATTAGGATTCTTGAGAGAGTCCCATGAAAGGGTAACTTGTGTTGTCACCGCCCAACTAATTGATGAATCGAGAATCAACAAAGGTAGCAAAATAAGAACAAATGTAATCAGCCTCTTCATTATCCAAATACCCCAAAACTCTAGATTACTTTCCAAGGAAGTCAAATCATTCTTAAGTTCAAATGATGAAAGCCACAAATCTGAAACAACGTTTTGAAGCCCCTACGCAGGCTCATTCAATTACAGTAATAAATTCTCTCTCGACTTGATTTTGTTGGCTGGCCCCAACAAAATGTATTTTCGAGTGACTTGGATACCACTATTAGGTCATATGTACACAGAAATTGGTGCGGTATTAATCCCAAAAAGGGAACACTTGAAATTTATTTTCCATAAATGAAAAAAAATTGGCAATAAAATGACAAAATAAAATTTCTCATTTGACAGGTAATTGACTGCCAACCAAATCTTTAAAATTATACTGGAATTCAGGAAGACCGCGATTCAACATCAAATCAAGTAATGTTGTTCTCAATCTCAACGGTCACAGGGGACTTCTTAACTTCGCCTATCGCCAACACCACGCCACTCAGACTTCAATATGTTTCCATCCCGCAACTTTCGAACTCAGCCAAAAGCTACATTGCCATTGATCATCCTAGCTCACCCCATTGTCGGCATAGGCATTTCCCCAAATTTTAAAGTACAAAAGTGCAATTCCACGACCACTTATAGGAAAAATATTAGGTTTATCAATCCCAATGGAATCATTAATTTAAATATATGCAAATGACCAAATGGAAATTATTTGGCCCTGACAATGCATTTTTTACACATTCCAACCAGAAAGCATGTAAAAAATGCACACCGGAAGTGACAAATATTTATGAAAATATCTTCCCCTCTCAAATAAGCTCTGATGGTTTCTGGGTGGACTTTTATGTGCCGAGAGGCCCTAATCACTCTAACTTTCTAGTTCTAGCATTTCTTATTCAACTACTTGTCCTTCGAAGAATCCACTAGTCCCGTCGTTGCTGTTGATCTTAGATGTGACCATAAGAGGAGCAGAGGCATAAGGAGTTGACACTTCGATGGGTCCATAGCCATTGGTCACTCCTAAATATGCCAAAATGTTATCGTGGCTGAAAAAGCCACCTGAAGGTATTAGAAGCCCCATCAAACGACCTTGGACATCCCCATTGTTGTCCCGCGAAATAATATCGACATAGGCAGGCTGACTGTTTGTATTGACCACCACTAGACTGGAACGCCAGCTAGCGGTATTGGCGGCCGAGGGAACCAGGAAATGACTGCTTCCTTTGCCGCGCCCCATGGAGAAACCGGGATCGCTGGTGCTATTGTCAATTTGGGAAGCCCAACTCACAATGGGTTGATCTGAGTCGATTCTGACATAGCATTCTACATCCCCGCTTGTTCCTTGGTTGATGATTTGCAGTAATTCATCGGCATTGAGCTGCTTCAGGCCATTAGCTAAAACCTGAGTGGATATCCTGGCCAATTCCATTCCATTTTTATTCAGGAAGCGCAAAGTCACATTTGCCATTTGGGCAGACCAATTATTGATGCCCAAATTGGTCCGAACCGTGCCATTTTCCAGCAGATAAGGGATGACTTGGCTAGTTGCGGCTGCCTCTGTGGAAATGGCTTCAAAAAAACCGCCAGCCCCGGTTTTGCCCGCCACACGAGAGGTTGCAATGAGCGGTTGTCCATTCGTGGAGGTGATTTCCAGCGGACCATAGCCCGTCGAAATGCCAAGCGAGCTCAAAATATTCTCATATGTAACAAACCCACCCGAAGGGACGACTACGGGGTTCTGTGTGACAGCTTGGACTTGTCCAGTCGGTGAATAGGCAGTAATGGAGATGGCAGCATCCTCCGCTCCTAAGTTTTGCAGAGCCATGGAAGAGGTCCAAGAACCGGTATTGGCCGTCGAGGGGATTAATAATTTGATCGAGCCGGACTTCTTGCTATTGAGCAGGCTCGGATCATTGGTTTGGTTATTGATCTCAGATGCCCAAGCGGTAATTTTTTGATCGCTCTCCAAAATCAAGTCGCCATTGTCTATGGGGACCGCATTATCTTCGCTGAGATCATTCAAGATTCGATTGATCTGGACCATCCCCCCGACCGGTACTTCAATGCTTTTTACCCCTTGAATAATCCCGTCACGATCTACCAAAGCCATGTCCACATTGGCTGTCGCATTAGTGGGATTGTTGATTCCCAAATTAGTCCGAAACAGCTCATTGTCTTTTAAGCTCGGTAAATAAATAGCATCAGGCGCAGCGACGGCACGAGAGCCTCTCCTACGATTCCTGGTGGTTTGAAGAGGTGTGCAAATCTCCCTGGAAAGCTCCCCCATTCTCCCCTGTTTGTCAATCCCGCGAACGGCAATGTAATATTTTGCTCCAGCATACACATTGATGCTGGTCTGCGTGACATTTCCCACTCTTGCATTATTACTATATACTCCTGATTTGATCCCCCAAAGAACTTGATATCCCGCCAGATTGCTGTTGGGAATTGCTCCCCAGGTGACAGTGTATTGAGTTGTGGCTGCCCAACTTTTTCCGCCGAATAATCCCAAAACAAAAAAACCAAAAATGAGGGCAATTAAAATTTTTCTCATGATGCTTCTCCCCTGTTGCTTCTATTTCAAATCCATTAGGGAAAAAGCAACTGCTCCGCCATTTTGGACAATGAACATACGACGTCATGAATCAAGAAAATCCATTGTTTTATCCATTACAAATGATTGGACTTAATAATATTGTCGCCAGTTGGGGAGCAGTATTGGGGAGGCAAGCTAAAACCTGGCGAGGTTACATTTATGTTACGGTACGGGCAATATCAGGCGCCTGAAGAAAATCTTTTGGGCTGTCGAGGACGTAGGCATTGAAGAAACGCATGGAGATTTTCAAAAATGCGTTGCTTAAGCATAATCTTAAAATGAGAATATGCCCTATTACCGAGTATTTGGAATATGGAGCAATTGAGGGAGCCGATCAACGAAGATTCCCACTTGAGACTAATTGCCTATGGTGGCCAAGATCGGGTCTAAAATAGAACCGGTGGAGAGAACCCAAGCTTTATGGGGAAGTCCTGCAATCGAGGCGAAATTAATGCCAAAAACGTAAGCGTCAATTAATCTCCACCTTCCAATAAAAGACACAGCCATCGATAATGCTTCCGACATTTTGTTGAGGAGACATGAGGATGAGGGCAACTCCAGAACGTGCGGGATATTGGCAGCAGATGGTGAGTGGCTATCAAAGCCGTGGATTGAGCCGGAGAGAGTACTGCAAACAAAATGAGATTCAGATTCATTGCCTGGATTATTGGCAACGCAAGTTCAAAAAGCAAACAGCCGGTTTGGCAGAGAAAAAGCAGACGGGATGGATTCCGCTGCAAGTGAGTGAAGAAGAAAAGCAGGGGTCCGCCGGTGGAATCCGCCTGAGGATCGGTCAAGTGGTTTTTGAAGTGGAATTGGGATTTGATCCCCAGTTATTGGCGGAAGTGTTGCGAGTGGTGCGTTCGACATGTTGAACCTGGAGTCGGTGGGACAGATTTATCTGGCACCGGGAGCGACAGACCTGCGCAAATCCATCGATGGCTTGGCAGTTCTGGTCCGTGCGGTTTTTGCCCTGGATCCATTTTCCGACCAGTGGTTTGTTTTCTGCAACCGGCAGCGTGACAAGCTAAAGATTCTGCTCTGGGATCATAACGGATTCTGGCTGTATTATCGTCGGCTGGAACGGGGACGATTCCAGTGGCCAGAGGCGGACGAAAGATCGCGAGTGATCAGCCGACGGCAGTTGCAATGGTTGTTGGATGGGTTGAGCGTGGAACAGCAACAAGCTCATCGGCCGGTAACGGCCCGTGTGATGATATGACGGGGTTGCACCTTGAAAAGGGAATCTGCCCCCCTCTCAATAAACATCGACTAAAATGCTGAAAAGGCCAGTAAATATGCTGGTTTCAAGCGATTTTACCCTTGCAATAAGAAGGGGGAATTCGTATAATAGCGGGCATGTCGATGGTCTTGCCCGCCACCCCCGAAAGCCGCGAAGAACTGGTTGGAATCCTGCTTCAAAAAGAAGAATTGCTAGAGAAGCAAACGCTGCGGATCAGCCAACTGGAAGAGAAGCTATGCTGGTTTGAGGAGCAGTTTCACTTAGCCCGGGCTAAGCAGTATGGACCATCGAGTGAACGCAGTGTGCCGGAACAGCCGAGTTTGTTCAATGAAGCGGAAGCGGTGGTTGAAGCCACTCCCCCTCCTGACGAAGACACGATCACCATCAGTTTTGAACGGAAGAGAAAACCCGGACGCCGGCCCATCCCGCAGGATCTTCCGATCGAGAGAATCGAGTACCGGTTGCCGGAAGAAGAGCAAGTCTGCAGCGGCTGTGGGAAGCGGATGCATGAGATGGGCATCCAGACCCGGCATGAATTGAAGCTGGTTCCCGCGCAGGCGCAAGTAGTACAGCATGTGAAGTACGTCTATGGTTGCCGCAACTGCGAGAAGAATGGGATTGAAGTTCCGATCCGGACCGCGCCCGCGCCCAACCCGGTAATTGAAAAAGGGCTGGCTTCTCCCAGTGCGGTGTCGTATGTCATGACGATGAAGTTTGTGGAAGGAGTGCCCCTTTACCGGCAGGAACAGCATTACCGACGGATGGGGATCGAGCTGTCCAGATCGGGCCTTTCCAACTGGATGATCCGGGGCAGCGATTGGCTGGAACTGCTCTATCGGCGGTTGAGGGAACAGCTGATCCAGCGGGACATCCTGCATGCGGATGAGACGACGGTCCAGGTGCTGAAGGAACCGGGACGAGCGGCGGAGAGCCAGTCGTATATGTGGCTCTACCGGACGGGAAGAGAGGGTCCGGCCATTGTCCTTTACGATTATCAGCAAAGCCGGTCCGGAGATCACCCCAAGGAATTCTTGAAAGGGTTCCAAGGATCTTTGCAGGTGGACGGCTATGCGGGATATCATGATCTGCCGAATGTGGCGTTGGCGGGATGCTGGGCGCATGCCCGAAGGAAATTTGATGAAGCTCTAAAGGGGTTGCCCGCCAAGCACCGCAAGAGCGGCAGCCAGGCCCAGGCAGGATTGGATCAAATCAATCGGCTCTTTGAAATTGAGCGGGAACTGAAAGAGAGTACTCCGGAAAAACGTTTGAAAGTCAGGCAAGAGAAAAGCCGCCCGGTGGTAGAAAAGTTCCGCCAGTGGCTGGATGAACTCGCAGTGGTGGTTTTGCCCAAAAGCTTGTTGGGCGTGGCCGTGAATTATTGCCGCCACCAATGGCCCAAGCTGATCCGCTTTTTGGAAAATGGCCGATTGGAACTATCCAACAACCGGGCGGAACGCTCCATCAAACCTTTTGTGATTGGTCGAAAAAACTGGCTGTTTTCGAATACACCCCAAGGAGCACGATTCAGCGCCGTCATTTACAGCCTGATTGAAACGGCCAAGGAAAATGGTTTGAATCCTTATGCCTATCTGACTCACCTTTTTGAGCAGTTGCCCAATCTGCCTTCCAGGCACAATGAAAATCTCGACCCACTGTTGCCTTGGAATGTCACTCTGAAAAAACCGATCCATTCCTCATAAAACCTGTCAGTATAGCCCCTCGTTATTCCCTGTTGGAAGGTGGAGATTAATTGACGCTTACCCAAAAACCGAAAAGCCCTCTGATCGGTTTGTACAAACTAGCCGATCAAGTTCCCGATTATATGGCTTTCAATCTTAGAACAAACCCTACGCGGTGAATCATCCTATCCAAGAATAAAGCTGCTGCTCGCTAAGTGCAGGTTTCAGTTTTTTCTAGTGGGAGCCTGTTATGACTTAATAATTGTAGTCTCAGAAATGGGAAATCTTCAAAAAAAAACCTCATTTTTCGCAACAAAATGAGGGTCTAAAATAAAAGGGGAACAAAGATGAAACCTGCTCAGAGAAAACAAGGAAGACCTAATCCTGCAAAAATCGTCTCTTAACAAAAGTAGCCGTGGCGATCAAAAAGACTCCAAGCAATATCAGCAATTGAGGTTCTGAAATTCGAGCATGCAAAAAATCGTTGGCCGTAAGCCAAGCAGATGGAATCGGACTACCAAAAATTCCCGCTGATAATAATGTTGTGCCGAACACCCCAAACATTAATATCATTATTACTCTTCTGAGCATTAGCAACTCCGCACCTAAAATTCAAATACCTATATTGCAAAATGTGTTCCAATTGAAAACAAATCAACAATTATACATATAAATATATGTTTATTAACAACTTAAGACAAATTATCCAATCTGGATTCTCTCTCTCAACATAAGAAGATGGATAAAAAAGGATAATGTTGTTCCACTTTCAGGAAAATCGCATCTCGTATTTTTCCGTTGGGCCCAACTGCTGCCATTATCTGAGACATGAAAAAAAAAGGCCCAACAGGTTTCCCCATTGAGCCTTGCTTATTGTTCTCTCTTAGTTCTCGCTTATTACCAACTGCTTTCTTCCCGTCTCCTGTCTCCAGTTTCCCATCTGCCTTCTGCCGTTTAATGTCGCACCAACTACGGCTTACTTCACCTGCACATTCCCTGGTGCTGGAAGCAAAGTAATAAATGTCCCATCGGCTGAAGTAGCCATATTCCCCGTGGCATCTTTCGACTTCACCCGGAAGTGATAAGTAGTCCCGCCAGTCAATCCAATTAAACTCACGGAGTGGCTGGTAGTCATTGACGAATTCAGGGCTGTTGAACCTCCATAACTTGTGGTGGTCCCAAATTCCACCTGGCTGTCACTGGCTTCATCGGTAATCCAATTGATGGTTGCAGCGTTGGCCGTAACATTTGCACTGCCTATACTGGAAAGAACTGGAGCCTGAGAATCAGCTGTGGAATTGGTGGTGGCACTGGCGGCAGTGGACTGGGCGGAAACATTGCTTTCCGCATCATAAGCCGCTACCGTATAAGAGTACGCCGTCGAAGCCGTCAAACCCGTATTCGAATAAGCGTTGGTAGCGGAGGTGGCAATTTGCACTCCACCCCGATAGATCCGGTATCCGGTAACTCCCACGTTGTCCGTCGAGGCATTCCATGTCAAGTTGATCTGCGTCGATGAAGCGGCTGTTGCCGTCAAACCGGTTGGCACGCTGGGCGCTTGTGTGTCGGCCGCGGCTTGCGTGGTGGCACTGGCCGCCGCGGACTGGGCGGAAACATTGCCCGCCACATCATAAGCTGCCACCGTATAAGAGTACGCCGTCGAAGCCGTCAAACCCGTATTCGAATAAGCGTTGGTGGCGGAGGTGGCAATTTGCACTCCACCCCGATAGATCCGGTATCCGGTAACTCCCACGTTGTCCGTCGAGGCATTCCATGTCAAGTTGATCTGCGTCGATGAAGCGGCTGTTGCCGTCAAACCGGTTGGCACGCTGGGCGCTTGTGTGTCGGCCGCGGCTTGCGTGGTGGCACTGGCCGCAGCGGACTGGGCGGAAACATTGCCCGCCGCATCATAAGCCGCTACCGTATAAGAGTACGCCGTCGAAGCCGTCAAACCCGTATTCGAATAAGCGTTGGTGGCGGAGGTGGCAATTTGCACTCCACCCCGATAGATCCGGTATCCGGTAACTCCCACGTTGTCCGTCGAGGCATTCCATGTCAAGTTGATCTGCGTCGATGAAGCGGCTGTTGCCGTCAAACCGGTTGGCACGCTGGGCGCTTGTGTGTCGGCCGCGGCTTGCGTGGTGGCACTGGCCGTAGTGGACTGGGCGGAAACATTGCTCGCCGCATCATAAGCCGCTACCGTATAAGAGTACGCCGTCGAAGCCGTCAAACCCGTATTCGAATAAGCGTTGGTGGCGGAGGTGGCAATTTGCACTCCACCCCGATAGATCCGGTATCCGGTAACTCCCACGTTGTCCGTCGAGGCATTCCATGTCAAGTTGATCTGCGTCGATGAAGCGGCTGTTGCCGTCAAACCGGTTGGCACGCTGGGCGCTTGTGTGTCGGCCGCGGCTTGCGTGGTGGCACTGGCCGCAGCGGACTGGGCGGAAACATTGCCCGCCGCATCATAAGCCGCTACCGTATAAGAGTACGCCGTCGAAGCCGTCAAACCCGTATTCGAATAAGCGTTGGTGGCGGAGGTGGCAATTTGCACTCCACCCCGATAGATCCGGTATCCGGTAACTCCCACGTTGTCCGTCGAGGCATTCCATGTCAAGTTGATCTGCGTCGATGAAGCGGCTGTTGCCGTCAAACCGGTTGGCACGCTGGGCGCTTGTGTGTCGGCCGCGGCTTGCGTGGTGGCACTGGCCGCCGCGGACTGGGCGGAAACATTGCCCGCCACATCATAAGCTGCCACCGTATAAGAGTACGCCGTCGAAGCCGTCAAACCCGTATTCGAATAAGCGTTGGTGGCGGAGGTGGCAATTTGCACTCCACCCCGATAGATCCGGTATCCGGTAACTCCCACGTTGTCCGTCGAGGCATTCCATGTCAAGTTGATCTGCGTCGATGAAGCGGCTGTTGCCGTCAAACCGGTTGGCACGCTGGGCGCTTGTGTGTCGGCCGCGGCTTGCGTGGTGGCACTGGCCGCAGCGGACTGGGCGGAAACATTGCCCGCCGCATCATAAGCCGCTACCGTATAAGAGTACGCCGTCGAAGCCGTCAAACCCGTATTCGAATAAGCGTTGGTGGCGGAGGTGGCAATTTGCACTCCACCCCGATAGATCCGGTATCCGGTAACTCCCACGTTGTCCGTCGAGGCATTCCATGTCAAGTTGATCTGCGTCGATGAAGCGGCTGTTGCCGTCAAACCGGTTGGCACGCTGGGCGCTTGTGTGTCGGCCGCGGCTTGCGTGGTGGCACTGGCCGTAGTGGACTGGGCGGAAACATTGCTCGCCGCATCATAAGCCGCTACCGTATAAGAGTACGCCGTCGAAGCCGTCAAACCCGTATTCGAATAAGCGTTGGTGGCGGAGGTGGCAATTTGCACTCCACCCCGATAGATCCGGTATCCGGTAACTCCCACGTTGTCCGTCGAGGCATTCCATGTCAAGTTGATCTGCGTCGATGAAGCGGCTGTTGCCGTCAAACCGGTTGGCACGCTGGGCGCTTGTGTGTCGGCCGCGGCTTGCGTGGTGGCACTGGCCGCAGCGGACTGGGCGGAAACATTGCCCGCCGCATCATAAGCCGCTACCGTATAAGAGTACGCCGTCGAAGCCGTCAAACCCGTATTCGAATAAGCGTTGGTGGCGGAGGTGGCAATTTGCACTCCACCCCGATAGATCCGGTATCCGGTAACTCCCACGTTGTCCGTCGAGGCATTCCATGTCAAGTTGATCTGCGTCGATGAAGCGGCTGTTGCCGTCAAACCGGTTGGCACGCTGGGCGCTTGTGTGTCGGCCGCGGCTTGCGTGGTGGCACTGGCCGCCGCGGACTGGGCGGAAACATTGCCCGCCACATCATAAGCTGCCACCGTATAAGAGTACGCCGTCGAAGCCGTCAAACCCGTATTCGAATAAGCGTTGGTGGCGGAGGTGGCAATTTGCACTCCACCCCGATAGATCCGGTATCCGGTAACTCCCACGTTGTCTGTCGAGGCATTCCATGTCAAGTTGATCTGCGTCGATGAAGCGGCTGTTGCCGTCAAACCGGTTGGCACGCTGGGCGCTTGGGTGTCGGCCGGTACAGTGACCGTTACAATCCCGGAAACAGCATTGCATGTCACAGCCGCCGTCCCTGCTGAGTTGGAAACCACCAGCCCCGTCAAGCTGAAATTTGGATATGAACCCGGTGTTGTACCTGAGGAAATAGCCAGTGTATAAATTACAATAGTCCCGGTTGCAAGAGGTGTAGTCCCTCCCGAACCGTCCTGGATTACGGACTTTAATCCCCCACCACTATTTAATGTATAACCTGCAGCGGCAAGAGCCGATCCTGCCCGCTTCGAAACAAAGGTAAATCCCGAGGGGAGTGATAAAGAAAATTCACTGGAATAGGCACCAGTAGCCCCGCTGGTAAAACTCACAGATAAATCAATATTTGATCCTGGAAGACCGGATGCAGTTCCCACCGTAAAAGTCGGATTCTGCGCCTGTGCAATGAAAGGGCAAGCAAAGCTAACTAACATGAAAATCCATAAACCTTGCCGTACTAATGAATTATTTTTCATTTTTGGCATATATAAACCACCTTGTTCTCTAAATATTTCGATGACAATCAATTATCTTTTCAATAACTAATTCGGACAAACCGCATTCCCAGCAACGATATTGCCCATTAATTGCAAATCGAGAGTATTGACAACTCCATCATTGTTAATGTCGCAATTCGAGGGGTTTGAACTGGCGACAATTGCGGCAGCAATCGCCTGAAAATCCAAGATGTTCACCGATCCATCTCCATTAACATCGCATTTGGAAGTAGTGGTTCCTACAGTAATTGTGAGGTTGAGACTTTTTGTTGCCGTAGCAGATGCAGAATCAGCAACTTGTACTGTAAAAGAAAATGGGCCGACGACAGTTGGTGTTCCCGATATTATACCGGAAGAATTATTCAAAGACAAACCAGTAGGCAGTGTCCCCGAGCTGATCGACCAGGTGTATGGCAAAGTGCCACCAGAACACGTTAGCGTCTGTGAATACGCAGCACCCAGAGAGCCACTAGCCAAAGTGGCAGTCCCGATCATAAGAGTTGAAGATATGCCATTTAAATCGTTCCACCAGGATGAAGGTAAATCAACTCTATAAACCTCCATATTACCGGAGGCATCATTCCGCCAGTTCGCCCCCCACCAGATTTTAGTTCCATCACGAGACATTTGCGCATTTGGCTGCTCGAAATAATAATGGTTCATGTTGACTTGATTCTGCGTAAATGTAAGTCTCCAAATTCTTGGTAAAGTAGAACCACCGTACACCTTTGTTTCATCCAATTCGACTGCAAATATCTGATTGTAATCCCAATTTGTATTGCTTCCTACATACGTGGATATAATTCCCCACCCCTTTTTTGAACTATTCGGTGCAGAATGTAAACAATTGGAGTTCCACCCTAAATCGCCTTGATAATAGAGTTTATATTGAGTCCCAGTATCAGCCCTAGTAAACGATACATAATCACCGTCCATATAAAATAAGACTTCCTTTCCTTGTGCGTCATAGGCCCACACTATATGGGGGGCTGCACTACATACCTTGTGGTTGGACGTAAAGTCGCTTGTATAGACATGTGGCCCATCACCTTCTCCACCTGATCCAGTATAATCATAATTAACGTGAATGTAAGCACCGCTTTGTGACATCAAAACGCTGTCAGGAGTACTGGCCGCCGTATGGTAAGCTATGACGGCATTGGTTGTTTTGTCATAGGTGAAAACAATCGGAACCGCCCCGCTACTGGTTTTCTTCACCATAAAACCCCAGTACCGGGAGTCAAGAGACGGGCTTCCTTCTTCTCCATTGAGGATGTAGTAACCGGAAGAATAAGCACCAGAAAAATCTGTTGAGAAATCATGGACTAAACTGTCCGTTCCTGTGGAAACATCCAAACGCCGCAGCTGCATATTGGTGCGATGATATATCCAAGAGGGGTGGCTGCCACTTTCATCCCATCTCGGTTCTGGGTCATTACCGTTATCCCAATTCAGATAGGTATTAAAATAGCCGGAGATGGTTGGGTTGTAGCTGTTGTCGCTGGCATTGTAGCAGACATACGGCCCACCATCTGAGACGTCGGATAAATTCATAAAAATCAAATGGGAGCCGTCGCTAGAAAGCGGATTCCAAGTAGAATATCCAGTGCTGGTTCCCCATGCGCCGCGATCAGGAGAAGAATTGGTTATCCGGGTAATAGTAGTATTATACGTACTATCAACGTAAGAACCACCCTTGGACGATTGTGCTTGAGTAGAGTAAGTGTACAACTTATCCCCTAAAACATATGTAATCGCCAAAGCAGATTCATACATACATAACATTGAAACCATTACAAACATAAATATGAATAATCTCTTCATCATCTTCCTCCTGCAGTGAAACTCTTGCAAGTTATCTCAATTTTTGCAGCGCCAATATTGACCCGTTTTTTCCGGCACGGTGCTGCTCCGGCTGGACTACACTTACGTGTCAAAAGATTGAGGTGCGTGAGTGTGCATTAATTTCATTTGCGCAATGTAAAAATATCCCCTCTCTGCAACAGCTGCAAAGCGACACCCTAATCACGCTAGAATTCTTTTCCAGCAATTCTCCACACAAAAATTTGGTTCTATTTAAATATCCAAAAATATCCCTTCATGGGTCATTGGAACTATATTATAGCTCTCTGATCTGTCTTCTCAAACGAAATTTCCCACTACACCTTGACGTTTTATGCACAATTATAATGACAATTCAGATCCAGCTATCCAAGCAAATTGCTTGAATAGATAATGTATCAGCAATTTCTTTACCATTTTAATATCAGCATGAATCAATCGATTTGCGTCTCACACGCTTACTAGCCGATTGATTCAATAGGAAATATTTCAAATGCAAATTCAATAATCCACGCGTCCATATTTTCTATTCCAGGGGCAATGTACACATTTGTAACTAGAACAGCATTTTAAGGGACTATTATTTGTGCAACAGTTATAGGTTTTGCAACGCGAACAAATTCCTTGATTTATTTGGTTCAAGAAATTTTAACATTTGATCTTTAAAAATAGGCCTATCCCCTTTTCCTGAAATGATATCGGTGGTCACCACCTCGAAACGCAACTGGGGGGTGGGGATCGATGCTTGGCACGGAAATCCCTATGATGGAAGCACGTTGAAAAGGACCCTGGAGCAGGTGGACCGAGTGGCAGCGATTAAGCCCACAGAAGCCTTCTTCGATCGAGGATACCGGGGCAGCCAGCATCATCCAGAGGGTGTCGCGGTTTTTGTGAGTGGGAGGCGGGGCCTTCGCGGGGTACTTTACAGGGCCTTAAAACGAAGAGCCACCATCGAGCCCATGATAGGCCACATCAAGCAAGAACATGGGATGGGTCGCAATTACCTGCTGGGAAGAGAAGGAGATCGAATCAACACCCTGTTGTCGGAATGTGGTATGAATATGAGAAAGCTTCTGCGAACTTTCTTTTTGCGCATATTCGGAATCGATCTTTCTATCGCAAAAATGCGACTTTTCAACTCCTCCAACTTCGAATATTTTCCTCGGTCGCTTAGAAAACTTACTTTTCAGGGGCGACTATGTATGATCAGATACTCTTTCTGCCAATGAGTTTTCTTGAAAATCCAATGGTCGCATTCATGCCAGGGAAGAGCTTGATTCTTCTCTTCATTGCAGAAAGAAAATATTCAGCATTTCCGGGAAATGTCCTATTGTACAAAGTGAATTCAGCTAAATAAGATTTTTCATTGATATACCGGTGCTTGTAGCCATAGTCCCACGGGAACATATGCAGTCGCTTCACGGTTGGAAGGCTATTGATGATATCTTCGACTATGAATATAAAAAGTAAGTGGGAGGGGGAAAAAGAGGAATACTCTTCTATGTATCCGATTTTCGCATAGTGAAAGACATCCAGATCCTCGTAGCCAAAAACTCCCGCCACGGGTCGGCCATCAATCTCGAGAAAATACATGTGCAGCAGACCATTCACAGACAACATGTGAACTAGTCTTTCATAATATGATTGATAGTTCTGATTGAGCCGCTTGATTGAGGAGCCTTCCCGGCCCTTCCAGCCAGAGTCTTCTATGGAGAGAAATGTGGGCCAGAATGCGACGGCATCATCTCCTATGTAGTGGCAAAATTTATGCGAAGGAATTTTTGTCAGTTTTTTCTTCCAGCCCTTCAGATTATTTCTCACTTTCCCAGAGAGTTGACGATTGAAATACTCATCAAAAGATTTTGGCAATAGGACAGTATATGTAGGTTCTATATGTTCTTTGACATACAAACATCCTCCGTGCACATGTTTAAAGGACGCAATAGCTTGGAAGGAATACCCTTCATGGTATTGTAATATATCCCACCCATGCAGACAGGTGAGAAGTGCTTCCATAAAATTACTTGCGAATATTTCATCAAATCCATTCCCTACGAGCGGGCCAGCATGAAGACAATGGGCATTAGTAAGGCTTGACAGGACGCGAACTTGCCACCTTTTGGACAAAAACAAAGGAAGAAAGCCTATAATTCTATCTCTGTCTACTACGGGGTATACTCGCACCTCCTCGAGTCTGGCAAAACAACTATACCAGAGCTTAATAAAGTCGAAAGATAGAAAAATTGAATTCCGAGATTTTGAATGATATATCTCTTTCCACTGTTCCTCTATTGAAGCAAGCTGATCGAAATGAGAAAGCGCTTTGCCAAAGGTCAAAGACGGAGCGGAGTTAATTTCACGTAGGATCATATACTTCTCTTCCTGAAATGTTTTCGAACAAAGTCCGTAGCTGGAACCATCCTTTGCTGGAATAGCCGGAACCGCTCCTTCATCACGGAGAGATAATATGCAGCACTACCCCTTATTGTTCTGTTATAAAGAGTAGCTTCCGAGTAAAAAGATTCCTCATTAACATACCGATGTTTATAGCCGTAGTCTTTGGGATACATATGGACCCTCTTCACATTTGGAAGGTTTTTAATAACGTCCTCGATTATGAACATTAAAAGTAAGTTAGATGGTGAAAAGGAAGCGTTATCTTCGATATATCCGATTTTCGCATAGTGAAACACATCTCGATCCACATAACCAAATCCCCCCGCAACGGCATTGCCATCGATCTCGAGAAAATACATGTGCAGCAGACCATTCTTGGACAACATGCGAATGAGTCCTTCGTAATATAAACCAATGTTTGCAGGACGTCCTTTAATTGAGGAACTTTTTTGGCCCTTCCAGCCAGAGTCTTCTATGGAGAGAAATTTGGGCCATGAAGCAACTGCTTCATCTCCTGTGTAGTGGCAAAATTTGTGTGATGAAAACTTCGCAAGTTTCTTCTTCCACCACCTGATATTATGTCTCACTTTGGCCGACAAATCGTCATTGAAATATTCTTCAAATGATCCTGGCAATACGATAGTGTATGTCGGTATACTACGGTCCCTAAGATGTAATTGGTTTATTTGTAAATCTTTTAAAGACGAGCATGGCTGAAAGGAATAGCCACAATGATATTGCAACACGTCCCACCCATGTATATCTGAGAGGAGTGCTTCCATGCAGTGCTTTGTGAAAAGCACCTCATCATATCCTCTTCCAGTGAGCTGGCCAGGATGTGGACTTTCGTCAAAATAGGCAAGGCTCGACAAGACACGAAATGGTCCCTTTTGGGATAAGAACAAAGGCAGAAAGCCAATGATTTTATCTCCGTCGAATACTGGGTATACCCGCATCTCCTCGCGTCTGGCAAGACAGTTATACCAGATTTTAATGAAGTCAAAGGAGAGAAAAAAAGAATTCTGAGGTCTTGATTGATATATCTCATTCCACTGTTCCTCTATCGAACCAAGCTGATCGAAATGAGAAAACGGCTTGCCTAAGGACAAAGACGGCAATAAATCAACGTTGCTCACAATTATACACCTTTCTATCTGAGATGCTCTCTACTAACAAAGCTAATAGAGGCAGGGGGCCTACCCTAATGAAGGAGCTTAAATCGATCCTTCATCAATGTGAGATAATATGCCGTGCTACCTCTTATTGTTCTGTTGTACAGAGTAGCTTCCGAGTAAAATGATTCCTCATTCACATACCGATGTTTATAGCCATAGTCTTTAGGGAACATATGGAGTCTCTTCACCGTCGGAAAATTGTTAATAATGTCCTCTATTATATACATAAATAGCAATTGAGAGGGGGAAAATGAAGAATACTCTTCGATATACCCGCTCTTCGCATATTGAAACACATCTCGATCCACATAGCCAAATAGCCCTGCCACGGCGCGACCATCGATTTCAAGAAAATAGAGGTGAAGCAGATTGTTCTTAGACAATATGCAAATGAGGCCTTCGTAATATGAACGAATGTTTGCAGTGCGTCTTTTAATTGAGGAGCCGTTTTGCCCCTTCCAGCCAGAGTCCTCTATCGAAAGGAAGGTTGGCCAGGAAGCAATGGCTTCAGCTCCCGTGTAGTGGCAAAATTTATATGAGTGACCCTTCTCGAGTTTCTTCTTCCCGCCCTTCACATTATTTCGCACTTTGTGTGAGAGGTTGTGGTTAAAGTATTTGTCAAAAGGTTGGTTCAATAGAATAGTATAAGTAGGTTCACTACGATCCCTCGAATACAAATGCCTCCCCTGCACAAGTGTTAAATGTACGTTAGTCTGAAAAGAATATCCGCCATGATATTGCAATGCGTCCCATCCCTTTATGCCTGAGAAAAGAGTGTCCGCCGAGATTCTCATAAACACTCCCTCATATCCTTCGGCAATAAGATGGCCGGCCTGGGAGTATTCATCAACAAAAGCCGGGCTTGAGAGGATGCGAAATGGCCCCTTTTTATAATAGAAAAAAGGGAGAAAGCTTATAATTCTATCTTCAACAAGCACGGGATATATACGCACCTGCTCGGGTTTGGCAAAACAGTTATACCAAAGCATAATAAAGTCAAACGACACAAAAACGGAATTCAGAGATGTGGACTGATATAACTCGCTCCACTGTTCCTCTATGGAGGCAAGCCGGTCTAGGTGAGAAATCGGTTCCCCAATGGTAAGATAGAGACTTTCACAATTAGTCATTATAAGCCTGTCCATAGTAATTGAATATTACATTCGTCCTTGATAAACTAATTTCTGGGAACGATAAATAGTTTGCGTATGACAAAATGTCGGACTAGCAGCAATTACTCGGATTGCAGCCTCAAGAGGTCGCTTTGCCGGGGTGACGAGTCATTACGATCCACGTTTTTTTGTGGTTGAGTGCCAGAAGATCCCATATGCCTGCTCATCAGCAGGATATAGAAGTTGTGCAGCATTGGTTTAAAGAGGATTAACCCAAATTGCCTAACGAGCCCATCGATTTGGCGCAGCGTTCTGTGTTGCAGACAAGATTGGATTCAAATAGGTCGTCATGACACCTTGGCGTTCTCTGCAAAAAAAAGGAGCTTGAGTCAGTAATGTTCTTCTTTTTGGCTAGGAAAACTTCATGCGCTTGATCACAGCTGTCCAAAATAATCTTTTGAGCCTAATTCTTAGCAAATAAAGAGTTTAAAATCAGTTTTCGGCAGACAGACTAGCAAACCAGCGCCCTGACGTGAATTTAGCTGTCCAAAACAGCACTGACATGGATCTTCTGGGATTGAAGCATTTATTTTGGACAGCAGTAAATCCGATAATTAAGGCCACGCATCCGATATTGTTATTCCCGCTGCCCGTGCGCATGCCGATTCTCACCATCTTTCAAGCGTCAGACTTCATGCACCATCCTTATAAGAGCGCTGAACAGCTTTTTCTCCCAAGAGGGAGCTAATCCGCAAAGTATCTCAGAGAACCGTAACAGAAACTTCCGCACCCTGTTGGAGAAGAACCCAAGATTTCTTATATTTTGGTAGTACATAAATTTAAATACGTGCTGAATCTCACGCTTTAATGCGGAAGTGTAATGGAAAAAATCCACATCGAGAACGACTCCAAATGGAAAGATCCTGCATTCGAAATAGGAATGAGTCGCCAGTGTAGGCGCTTTATATCGGCGATTTTCAATCAACCACCAGTTTTCGAATTCATACTCTTGCTTATAATGTTCATATATTTCCGTTCCCGGAAAAGGGACAATAATACAGCCACCAGCAGGATGAAAACAGTCTACATAGGGAGCAAGTTCCTTCATAAAACTCAGTGTGTTTTGAATCTCCTTCGGCCCCTCCCAAGGGAATCCAAAGATAAAGAACACCTGGGGGCGAATCCCCAATCGAGCAGTCAGTGGTATGATGCGGCGAACCATCTCAATGGTATGCGGCTTGCGGATATTGCGCAAAGTCACAGCATTTCCACTTTCGATGCCATATTCAATTTGCCGACAGCCGGCCTGTACCGCGAGAGATAGAAGCTCCTCGTTGACAGAGTCGATTCTGGTCATCATGTTCCAAGTGATATTCATCTTGGCATCGATCAAACCTTGGCAGATCTCGCGCATTCGCAGCTGATTCATAGTCATTGCGTCATCTACAAAATGAAATTGTGTGGTTCCATACTTGTTGTTCATATCCTTCATTTCGGCAATCACGTTCGCTGCAGATCGAAACCGAAAAGATTTTCCAAACAAACTGCCACAACAATAGGAGCACCGGCCGGGACAACCTCTCGAGCTTAGTACAGCATTTTGCAAGGCAAGATTCTTGGCTGAACCATAATCCAAGGGATTGACCAGATGGCGGGCGGCAAATGGTAAGGAGTCGAGATCCTCAACCAACGGACTGGGAGCTGTTCTTTGTGTTAAGCCATTGACATCTTTGTACACCCAGCCTTTGACTTCCCCCATTGGCATTTGCCCCGTCAAGGCTTGTATCGCCTCTTTAATCGTAGGTTCACCCTCTCCAATAACCGCGGCATCAAATCCGTGCTCTATAGTCTCCTCAGGCATAAGGCTGGCATGTGGCCCTCCCGCCAGCAACTTGATGCCCTTCTGCCGTAGCAAAGCCGTCAGGTCGTAAGCCTCCTTGACAAAAGTAGTCAACAATGTCATTCCGATCACATCAGGTTGCAGTTTGGCAACATACTGCAAAATCTCATCAGAACTCCTTCTTTTTCTTGCCGCATTGGCATCCAGCAAGCTTACTTGGTATCCCTCTCTCTCCAAAACAGCAGCAAGCATCATTATCCCCGACGGACATTTGTAGTGAATCTGAGTTTGGGCGGGGGGATAAATCAATAAGACTCGGATAGGCATGCTGAAAATGTTCCTTTCTCTATGCGCGACATAAATCCACTTTTTCAGTAAAACGAAGTTTTTGCTCGGAGAGTCTTTCCCCTCAAGCTATTCATCAAGGTCTAACCAATGGGAACTACAAGGAACAGATAAGTCGAACTACAAGCTAATCCTGCGCAGAAGAAGCTCCGGCCATTAACACATCTAATCGTTGCATGCTGTGATCACAGTCATTTCGCAGCCTCTTCAGGAAGTTAAAAATAACCTGTTGACCAATAATTTGAAAGAACAACTCAACAAAACATAAGCTCGTTGAAGAATATCACGCAACTTCGAGAGACGGCTTCTCGAGGGTCAAGTTCTCAGAAAACTGTCAATATCAAAAGAAACAGCCTCAAACCACCCAAGAATCCAAGCTCCCTGTGCCAGGAACTGCTCCAATCCTCCGACTTCTCTTTCCTTATTGCCAAGACCACATTTGCCCTAACATGAATTATTTGTATTTTATACACAAAAAAACTACTCTATGACAAAAAGCAGAAGTGAAAGGGTTTTTAAACAACCGAGGATGTTCTGCATTGCGACGCGCAATATACGACACTGTGTTGGCACTTTCCCAATCCTTTTTACCATCCTAAGCTGGTCTCTTTAGATCAAAACCATTTGCCTATAACTGATCCTCTTCCCTTCATTTTATTAGCAAAAAAAATCCCCACCCCCGTTCCGGATAATCCTGTGAATGCCCGCCCCGAGAAGCAAAATCAGGGATTTTGGCAAAACGGGATGGGCTTTCATCGGATTCGTTTCTTGCACCAATTAAACCACCTATTTCGCATCCGTATTCTATTCTCACAAATGGACTTTCATTATATCAAGCGACAAGTCTCCTATTTGTCATCTATTCGAATAACACATCTCATCCTCTTTGCCTAATTATGTCTAAACACCAGCTGAAGAGGGTAGAACACTTTCGATTTCTCCTGTTCCCTCTCATAATTCTTTTTACGACCTCGCTTGCCACTATCCTTGGTTCTATGCCGTTCCGAATCTCCTTGCTATAAACTGAACCATCACGAAAAAACTCAGTCCGAACATATCCCGGACAAATATAATCAACTTCAACACCATATTTGCACAAATCCTTCCTCATGCCTTCGCTCAAGCCTATTAAACCATGCTTGGAAGCACTGTAAAGGGCCAAACCCTCAAATCCTTTAAGGCCAGCACCTGAGGAAATATTCATGATATAACCGCTTTTTTGTTTTTTCATGATAGGAATTACAGCCTTTGAACAAAAGAAGCACCCTCTGAGATTTGTATCAATAATATAATCCCAATCCTCTCTATTACATTCCCAAATTGGTTTGACAATGCCTACTCCCGCATTATTTACTAAGATATCAATTCGACCCATATGGCTCACTACATTGTCCACCATTGAATCAACTTGCCTTTCATCCCTGACGTCCGCATTGAAAAAGGCACCCACATTACCATCAGCTTCAATTTCTTTACACGTTCGAGAAAGAATTTCTGCATTTCTTGCACAGATTGTAACGAGTGCCCCCTTTTTTGCCAATAGCAGCGCAATCGCTCTTCCGATTCCTCTACTGCCACCCGTGACAATTGCCACTTTTCCAGCAATATCGCGCATTCAACCCTCGCGCTAAACATCATTTATCATTGCTTCATAGATTTTGTAAGTCCTCTGGGCAATCACATCCCAACTCAACATCTTGCTTGCCCTTTCTCTTGCGCGACCGCCCAATTCCTTTCTCAACCCTTCATTATTCATTAAAAGCTCAATCGCTTGAGCAATTTCCCCAGGAGAATTTTCTTGAACATAGATCCCATTGTCGTTTAAATAATCAAAGATCCCCGCTTTTTTTGTCGCGATAATAGGAAGCCCGTTGGCCATAGCAACGCCTATTTGGTGTCCTGCCGTTCCCTTTGTGTATGGAAGAATCGCAATCATACTTTTCTGGTATTCTTCGTTAATCTCCTCAATGCCATGGAACTCTGCACCTGCAATTGTTGGCCACTTAACAAATTGACTCACTCCAAGATCTTCTGCCATTCGCGTGGCAACTTCTCGGTCGGTTTCGCTGAAGTACCCATAAATTTTCAAAATTAGAGTCAAATTCTTATCTTTCAGGATTTTCATAGCAGAAAAAAGAGCGTCCAATCCCTTCCCGGAGGTTAAGTGGGATCCTCCGTGCAGGATCATTCCCTGCCGTTCATAAGAGTGAAGCTCGGGAATGTCTGTACCATTATGTATAATTTCCACTTTCCGTTCATCGACCCCATGACTGGTCAAATATCTCTTCATATCTTCAAAATGGACTATGATTTTATCCGCTCTGTTATAAATTTTGTTGAATTGCGGAAATTCATTTTGAACAGGATCTATTTCATGTACGGTGACAACGACGCGTGGTTTTGGGGGGGCGTTTTTTAGAAAGTAATAGACTGAGAAGAATCCAAAGTTATTTAGCACTTGTTGAAAGTGCATAATATCCACATTCTTAGTTTTACCGTAAAACCGTAATGCTCTCAAATAGGACATTCCCCTTCGAGCATAGATACGAAGTTGATATTTCACTCTGCTCCTGGATCTATAGTCAGTTATGACTGGCATGTTAAAAAACTGACAATGTGGTTCAATTAGGTCACCCTTTGACAAATACCAGGGGGGATTGCATCCGCAGTTCGATGTGAGAACACATGTCTCGACCCCCTTAATGGAGTCCAGACTTTCCCTTAATCGCTGGGTATAATAGCCATAGTATCTCCTGCGATAGCAACTAATGAGTTCAATTCTCATGGAATACCTGCTCTCTCTTTCAAATAGATGTATGTTTTATCCAAACCAGAGGCTATGATATTGCACTGCTTAAAGGAGGATCATCTTAGCCACTTAAATACTGACTGTCATAATTCATCCTCACCAATTAATCGATTCGGACATGCTCTCGTTTCAATTCCAAAAAGGAGTCGCCGATAGTAAATTGCTGAGAATTTAATCTTCGATAGTTCATTCGATTAAATTACTCAATCTGCCGCCACATTAAAAGTCTCTCATTTGTCACGTTGTTTGTCTAGATATATGACAGGCACATCATTGACATTGCGCTAGCAGTCAAAGATCATTTGGGGGATTATGCCCTCTATGTCAGAAAAACCCACCCTCCTTCCCATTGGCTTTCTGCGCTCAAAAAGCCAGTATTTATTGCATGGAAATCAATAGGAGTCGCAGCCTGTTGAGACATGATCAAATGCTTTTGACATGTTTTATAATACTCGTGCCAGGGTTTTAGAACTGACCGCCATCCGCAGAGCTGATGTTTGCTTGAGTCGGGGCGTGATCACTTTGCAAGGAAAAGGGCGCAATCAAAGATTCTGCCGCTTTGCAAAAATGCCGTGAGTGGGCTTGCCAAATGGTTGGAAGAAATCGGGACAAACCTTGAAGGACCTCTACTCCCCAACGCAAGGGGGAAACTTCTAAGCCGTTCGGGGGGTGAATACATCCTGAGTCAAGCAGTCGCTCGGGCAGCCAAAACACTCCCCATATTAAAAAACCGCTCTACCTCCCCGCATACTATACGCCACACAACTGCAATGCCCGGCTTGAATCAGGCGTCGATATCTCCGCGATTGTTCTCTGGTTGGGGCATGAAAGCCTGGTGACTACACATATGTATACCGAAGCAAATGTCACGATGAAGAAAAAGGCGATTGAAAAACTTACACCCTTGGGTGACATTCCATCTGGAAGCTATCGCCCTTCTGACAAGCTTCTGCAATTCTTAGAATCGCATTAATTATGCGGAGGAAATCTTTGGCAAGGCAGGTCAGGTGTGGCAACCAACGGGCAACGGAGCTCCTCAGTTTTAAAAACAAGCATCAGCTCACATAATCGGAAGCGGTGTATGATTCCTTCCGATGACGAAGGGTTTGATGGATCGTTCCGCCCGGTTATTGGACAGTTCCAATGGGTCATTCTCAAGGAAACGAATCAGCCTCGGCCATCGCTGACGACAATAATTCACGGCCACTTCCAACAGGTTTTTATGTAAAGCAATCAGAGCTTGTTCATCCAACCACCGGCAAAACTGATCTAAAACCGGCCGCTTTTCTCTTGCCGTAACTTCAACCGCTCTTCAGAGCTCTCTTTTTGTCCCCGCTCAATGTCATATAGCCAATTGATTTGATCCAATCCCGCCTGCGCCTGGCCCCATTCTTGCGGTACTTGGTCGGCAATCCTTTCAGAGCTTCATCGAATTTTCTTCGGACATGCGCCCAACACCCCACCAAAGTGACCTGGGGCAGGTCATGATATCCGCATAACCATCCACCTGCAGATATCCCTGGAATCCTTTCAGAAACCGTCGGGGATGATCTCCAACACGGCTTTGCTGATAATCATAGAGGACAATAGCTGGGCCCTCTCTTCCGGTCCGATACAACCACGTGTACGATTGGCTCTCCGCCTCTCGTCCCGGTTCCTTCATCACCTGGAGCGTTGTCTTATCCACATGGAGAATATCCCGTTCGATCAGCTTTTGTCTCAAGTGAAGATAAAGCAGCTCCAGCCACTCACTCCCCTTGATCATCCAGTTGGAAAGCATTGACCGGGGCAGTTCAACCCCCATCCGCCGATAATGGGGTTCTTGTCGGTAAAGCGGCACCCCCTCCACAAACTCCATCGTCATCACTTAAGCCACCGACGAAGCCAAAGCCAGCCCTTTTTCAATCACCGGATTAGGAGCAGGACCCGTTTTTAATCGGCACTTCACTCCCATTCTACTCGCAGTTCCGGCAACCATAGACAAAACGGACATGCTGTAGGATTTTTGCTTGTGCCGGGATCAGGTGCAGTTCGTGGCGGGTCTCTTCACTCATTTCGTGCATCCGTCCGCCACAACAGGAGCAGACTTACTCCTCTTCCGCCAGCCGGGACTCGATGCCCTCCTTCGGAAGATCTTGCGGAATGGGCCGCCGGCCGGGCTTTCTATTCCGCTCATAGCTGATGGTAATCTTGTCTTCGGCGGGACCCGGTGCGGCTTCCACAACCGCTTCCGCTTCGTTGAACAGGCGGGGCTGGTCCCGCACCCTGCCTTCACTCGACAGTCCATACTGCTTGGCCCGCGCCAAGTGAAACCGCTCTTTAAACCAGCGCAGCTTTTCCTCCACCTGTTCGATTTTGGTGGCTTGTTGACCCAAGCAACCAGTTCTTCGCGAGTTTCAGGGGGCCAGGGCCAGACCGTTGACATACCTACTATTGTACAGATTTGCCCCGTTTGCTTCAAGCACAAAATGCCCTGAAACCCTCATATTTACCGGTATCTTCACCGTTTTTTCCGCAACTTTTTTAGTCGGTCAACCTGGCGGTTCAAGCTCTGGACAACTCAAATCACCACCCGGGCCGCCACCGCCCGGTGCGCCTGCCGCTCTCCACACTCAAACCATCCAACAACCACTTCACTTGCCGACGACTGATGGCCAAGGTTTGCTCCCCTCCCGACGGCCACTGAAACTGTCCCCGCTCTAGCCGCCGGAAATACAGCCAGAACCCATTATGTTCCCAACGCAGAATCTTCGACTTGTCCCGCTGCCGGTTGCAGAAGATAAACCATTGCTCGGAGAAGGGGTCCAATTGAAATACCCCGCTGACCAAAGCTGCCAATCCATCAATCGTGTTGCGTAAATCCGTCGCTCCAGGAGTCAGATGAATCGGACTCACCGGCTCCAGCTTCAACATACTGCACCCACCACCCCCAGTACCTCGGCCAGCAACTGCCAGTCAAACCCCGCCTCCACTTCCATAACCACTCGACCGACCCTCAGCCGAATCCTACGGTCTCGATCAGATGGATTTCCCTCGCACACCTATATGGGAATCCACTCCATCGTTTTTTCTCCAGGGATCTTGTCGCCTGCTTTTTGAGTCTCCGCTGCCAGTAGCCCAATCGATGAATGGGCATTTGATGCTGTCGACAATACTCCCGCCGACCCATCCCGCTCTGTTGTTGCCCTCGCACTTGCTGCTGCCAGTACTCCACGATTCCCGGGATTGCTTTCATTGTTGCCCACACCTCCACGGTGAATTTTCGGAAGCATTATCCTCGGCGGGGAGCGTTATTGGAAGGTGGGAATAAATGGACGCTCACACACGTAGTTTACGATAGCAGCCCGTTCCATTTTTCCTCTAACCTGAAAAACTCGTGCTAATCGCGAATGATCCGGAAATTGAGGTGTGGTTTCACTTTTCGCACCATGATTTGAGGTAGTACCAAGCGATCCCCATATACTCATAAAGGGCAGAGCTCGATCGCATAAACGAATCAGTGTTTGGAATATAATAACTAAAAGGCCTTGGAAATGGAAATTGATATTCTGGATAATAACCGTACAAATAATCCGCAGGTGCGGGAACAGGCCTAAGTCCCTTATGAATAAAAGAGCTCATTGATCTATGTAAGTGCACTGCCGAGGTCACAAGAATAAACGGCTGATTTCCCAAAACACCTCGAAGGTTTACTGCACTTTGCAATGTATTCTCAGAATGATCGACAATAATATCCTCCACTGGTACACTTAATAGGACTAAAAACGTGCTCATCAATTTCGCGCCGGAAACGTTGCCAGATATTATAATTTTGCCGTGGCCAAGGCCCTTATATTGGCGATGCGCCTCCAATGCCCTAAACGTTGATCGGTAACCTAAGTTCTGTATATATGGAATAGTTTGAACATCGCTATCCCATGCAGTTAAGACTACGATGTATTTCATTTTTTCTCTTCCTTCATAATCCATCAGGGGCGGATACTTACATTCTAATTCCCAAAGGAGCAAATTTGAAAGTGGTGCAAAGCTAAGAACGCACAATAAAAGGAATCCGGCAATTAATAAACCCTTCGCTATCCCACTCCTTCTCTTAACAATGAAAAGCATAATTCCCACAAACAACAAGCCTATAATCATAAATACTGTATTTAAGCATGGTTTTATTATATCCATCCCTTCTCCAACTCTATAAAGAAAGTACTCTTTTAGATATCAATCATTTTAAATGTGAGAAAAAAAAGGGTGTCTTCTCCCAAATTCAATCGTCACGAGTTATGAATCTTATTATGCATGCTGCTCTGGCAATACCATAAATTAAATACAGGATCGCCAGTCCAACGAGATATCGATATTTTCTTGTCTGCCAGGAGGTCTTAAAAGACAATAATAATGGTAGGCAAAAAAACCAGAAAACAGACAAAGAACAAACCAAGAAGTTATGCATGACTATCCCGACGCCGATGCCGATTGAGAGTGTCAAGAATATCATTAAATAATTCAAGCCATACATAACCGCTTTTAAGTTCTTTAATTTGGTTCCCGATTCTAAAAAAATCCTAAAGACATCTTTGCCGTGCCACATCTCCTTTTTAAAGAAGTCTCGCAATGTTTGCGGAGTTCCTAGATGAACCGCTTCTATTCTAGGGTCAGAAAACAATGAAAATCCTCTTTCACGCAATCGGTAACACAAGTCATAATCTTCATTCGACGTCAAAGATTCATCAAAACCATTTATTGACCAAAAAACATCTCTTCGGACAAATATGTTCCCGCCTGGGAGCCATTCTATTTCACCCTTCACTTGCATATTGCTTGAATTCAGGTTCCATGCCTTTGCTACCCACCCATAATCGAAAGGGATACGGTATGGGGCACCCGACATACCGACAGGCTGTCGGGAATAAATCATAGTATTTCCGTTAATAATTGCTTCCCGACCTTTATTCAACCACTCTTCTCCAGCAATGCAATCTACATCCAGAAAAGCCAGGATCTCACCTTGAGCTTGATGTGCCGCATAATTGCGCAATGCGGAAACTTTCACCCCCGGTTTCACAATAATTCTTAAAGCGAATTTCGACAAATATTCTTGCGCGATAATGTGGGTTTGATCTGTCGATCCATTGTCCGCCAAAATCACTTCATAATCAGAGATTTGCGTTTTCAATCCACAAATATTGTCAAAACATTTCCTGATATACTTTTCTCCGTTAAGCACCGGTATAATGACAGATGTGAACACTCTCATTTTCCTCATCGGGTCGCAGAGTTTTTTAGTCCAAAAACAAGCTTATAAATCACATAGTAGAACCTTTCTCCCAACATATTTCGAATGAAGGTTTTAACATTCTTTTTCAAGCTCAGCCAAAGAATCTTTTGATCTTCATTGTTTACTATTCTGCTGAATTCGCGGAGGTTGTATTCCCCAGAGACGTGAATGCGCCGCAATAAATACCTGTCGGTCAACGTACCATTTATTCCAGCTATGGATGAACAACCTGCCATAAATCCTTCTTCTTCCGCTATTCGTCTGTAATTCCTGCCATAACTTCCGTGGGGAAGCGAAATAAACTCGACTTTTTCTCCTATCTGCCCTTCGATTATCTTCTTTGATTGCCCGAGCTCTCTTCTCACTTCTTCATCGCCTAGTTGTTTTAAAAATGGATGAGTCAATGTATGCGATTGGACAGACATACCAGCATCCACCATCGCTTTTATTTCTTCCCAAGTCAACATGGAGGCTTCGCCGATGTAGCTGCTGGTGCAAAAAAAAGTGGCGCAAAAACCATACCTCATGAGCACGGGGAATGCATATTTATAATTTCCTTTATGCCCATCATCAAAAGTTATCAGGATAGTTTTCTCCGGCAATCCTTGATTCGACCAGCCATTGAGGTGTATTAGAAGGTCCTTCAATGAAATTACATTGAATTTTTCTTCATGCAGATATCGCATTTGCCCCTCAAACTTGTTCTTTTCGACATAATACGAACTCTGCATTTTAATAAGCGCAGGCTTAGTTCCTGCAATTACATCCCCTATTTCATGATACATTAAAATAATGAATCTATTTGCTGCACACATATCTTTTCCGGCTGTCTTTTCTGCATAGTAATTCGAGCTTTTTTTGACCGCCAGCCTATTTTTTAATCGCAATTGTCTCGATGAACGATGTGCAAATGTCTAGCATTAAATACTATAATTTATATTTTACTTGCACGCCCCACCCCTTCAATCCAACGCCCTGCTCGGTCTGCGCATACCTAAACGACACGATATTTTGCCTCTTTCCAGTCTTGCCGAATCGCCCTTGCGGTTTTTATAATAACATTTTAAGTTTTTAGCGTGACTCCAGTTTTAAGACAGGGATGTGCATCATAAAATCCTCTTCCCCCTACGGATGAATTCCTTGACCTGATTTCGATTGGGAAAAGTATAATAAGACGACTCCAGTGGGTCGTTTTGAATCATTTTCACTTGTCCACTCTTGATTTGGCTAATCGCTTGGATCATCAGGCCTGCACCCATTTTTTTTGACTTCCGGATCAATTGATCCAGCGATTCTCCCGGAAGTATTTCCAATCCTTCTTGAAGTATTATCTCCCCGTCATCGATTTTAAGGTTTATCCGGTGAATCGTAATCCCCGCGCTTTTTTCGTCATTGTACATTTGCCAGAAATTTGGCAACATCCCCCTGTATTTTGGCAATAAGCCATGATGTATGTTGATGCACCCCATCTTGGGAAGCTCGATGAGTGGTTTCTTAAAAATAACTGAGGACGCCACTGAGATGATTAAGTCGATATCTTGTTTCGTCCATTCCTCTATAAATCCCTGACTATTGATAACAGTCCTTTTATAGCAACGAATGCCATAGTTGGCAAAGAGCTGCTCGAGTGAATAGCACTTCGAAATCGGTATCAGTTTTGAGACATAACTCATCACCTTTCTCCAAAAGTATTTGGCTCCCATTATCGTGAATCCGACAGGACCAAAAAAATCAAACATTTGCAGCACAAATGCTTTATATGATTTTTTTCCGAGCGTCCTACCAATGATTACGCCTTTTATTCCTGCTATATCAGCATAATTCTTCAAAAATTCTTCAAAGAATATCTGCACATAAAACGGATCTTCCTGGGTAACAAAAAGTATGTTTATGTTTTTATTCTCCGGCGTCATCGCACCGTCTCCCATTTTCGGATATCCCCACCCTTTAGGACTTTCACAAATGCGATTAGCGCCGCCATATTTAATGTACAAAAATAGAGTGGAATTCCAAACAACCCTACTTTTATTCTACATCCCTGCAAGAAGAGGCCTGCCAATGCAGCCATATAAAATAATATCTGCATAATAAATATCATTTTAAAGGTAATTGAGTCATTTAAAAGGAAAATATTAGATATAAAAAGCCCTAATAGGAAAAACGGGACGAACCAGCGCAACACTTTATGGGCGAACAATTGAAAGGAAATTTCTCCGTAGCGGAACGGGTTAAAAAGACCCTTCATATAAAGCAGACCCCGGATGCCCTGGGTGATCACACGAACCCGCATTTTAAACTCCTGCTTGACATTTTCAGTGGTCGCCTCATATGCTACAGCTTCTGGCTCAAAAACTATCCTAAAACCTTTTTCCAATATCTTCAATGGCTCAACCAAATCTTCAGTGATATTGGGGGGTAATGGCACATATAAAGCTTTTCTAAAAGAATTGATACAACCGCTCATCCCCGTAAGAGTTTTAATTCGCGATTGCTTGGTTTTTATGAAATTCTCATACTGCCAAAATAGAACATTTGCCAGATTCATCGAGGAAGAATTTGCACGGATATAGTCGTATCGTCCGCTCACGGCACCGACACTGGAATCCGCAAAATTACGCACCATTTTTTTGATGGCATTCCTGTCGTAAATGGTCGTTGCATCGGAAAAGACAACAATATCGCCATGAGCGATTTGCACCGCTTGGTTGCGTGCATCAGTTTTTCCAACTCGTCCCTCAACTCTGAAAAGTACGATGCGATCATCTGTATAACCCTTTACAATTTCGTCAGTCCTGTCAGTGGATCCATCCGAAACAACAATGATTTCCAATTTTTCTCTGGGGTAGACAAGGTGGAGGGTATTATTCAATTTTTCAGCGATGCTTTTTTCTTCGTTGTATGCAGCAATCAAGATCGAAACAGGGGGAGTGAATTTTTCGTCTGTGAAGACTTTTTTATGGAACAGAATGGATAGCGCTAATATCAACAATGAATAACCGATATATGTGAAGATAATCAGAACAATAAAAAGATAAAAAACCAGTTCAATCATCTTGTATACGCCTCGTTAATATATCTGTCAGTCATTTTTTTAGAGCTGAATTCCAAGGCTTTTTTGAAGCCGCATATGCCCAACTCCTTGGACTCTTTCGAATTGTTCAAAAGATACAAGATGGCATCTGCCAATGCTGCGCTATTCGCCGGAGGTACCAACAGCCCAGTATGATGCGGTGATATTAGTTGCGGAATTTCACCTATTGTAGTCGCCACAATGCTTTTGCAGGCAGCCATTGCCTCTAATAATGCCATGGGCATCGCTTCCACCAGCGAAGGCATCACGAAGACATCCATGATGGCCAGCATTTTCTCTATGTCTTTCCTAATCCCTGCAAAGATCACATGATCTGCAATTGCTTGGCAACGGGCTTCTTCCATCAATTTTGCTCTTAATGGGCCATCACCGACTATCAGGAGCGTCACATCTGGGCAGCTATTGATAACACGAGTGGCAGCTTCAATAAGGTAAGCATGCCCTTTCTCCTCCGCTAATCGACCGACTGCTCCTATTACTCGAGCATTTTTGTTAATTCCCAATTCAGAGCGGATTTCTTCCAACTCGCCCTGAAAAGAATATTTTTCAAGATTGATGCCGTTTTGAATAATAACTACCTTTTTCTCCGATATACCTGAACCGATTATTTCCTTTTTAATATCTTCCGACACAGCTACAATGCAGTGAAATTGCTTCAAAGACAATTTATCTAAAATAGAATAAAATTTCAGTTTTGCATCTGTCTTTATCCAGTTGTGGACAGTTGCAACGCGATTGATTTTCAAGAATAATGATGCGGTGAAACCATAGAAATTCGATTTGTACCCATGTGAATGAATAATTTTGATATTTTCCCTCTTGATAATTTTCCTTATGTTAATAATTGTCCTAAGATCCAATAGGTGCGTGCATTTGAAACTGCGCCATGGAATGTTCCTCTCTTCCGCGAATTCGCATATTTCCTGGTGGGAGTTATAGGTATTATTGATTACCCCGACAATGACATGACCGCCGCGTTTAGATATATTATCCGACAGCTCTATTAAGACATTTTCTGCCCCAAAGAAGCCACCACTGCTGATTAATTGCAGTACCGCCATAGTGGAATCAATATTCCCCATATTTTTTCTGTTGCTTAGCTGGTTTAAATCGTAGAAAGAATCAATCCCTTTCCCCCAGGAATGGCGTGACAATAAAAGACTCGCACTCAATCTCCCCTGCTTCCAGGAATCCATTGAAAATTTTCGCATGTTGCGCTGGGCGACCGTCCATAAATTCAGCTTATGGCTAAACTGTCTTGCACGCTTTCAATCTTTGTTGTTTCTCTGTGATCTGGATGGCCGATGCGCATCCCGCTTTCAACTGCGCCCCATAAGATCCAGAAATAACCTCCCAATACAAAATATGACCAGCGGTCACCAAAGAGATTCGTCACTATACAAGCAGTCACACAACCCATAAATCCTAACCCCAGGCCGCGCAAATAGTCACTACTCCCTTTGCAGTACAAAGTAAATCCTGCAAACCACGCTTTGACGAAAATCAATAACAAGAAAGCTGTGCCAATCACTCCCTGTTCACAGAGTGTCTGCATATAAAGGTTATGTGAATTTTTTAAGCCGCCAAATGCTCCTGGGGGAAGAGTATAACCAAATCCTTCAAATCCTACTCCAAAAAAGGGATTCTCTTTAAATACCGCCTCTCCATGCTTCCATAATCCCAAGCGAATAGCAGCCGAATCTTCCAATTCGCCTGAACTGGATTCAGTCATGGTAATCCTATTGATCACCGACTCCGGTAAAACCACTTTCCAAGCCAGCAACAAAACTAACGGGATTAGCAGGAGGCTCCTCTTCTTCCAAACCCCAAAAAAAATAACTGAAACTCCGGCCCCCAGATAAGCACCTCGTGAGTAGGAGAAAAACAGTGGATATATCCCCATCAATATGGCCGCGAGATAGAGCCAACGTCTCAATCTATTCTTATCACAGAGGTAAAGACCTAACAGTGCGGAAGAGTAATGAACAATAAAGGCACCATAATGGTTAGCACCTAATCCCACAGTCTCGAAAGGACCACCCACACGTTTGTCATAACTGAACGTGGATCCCTCCGTAAAGTTACGAAAACTCCGCAATGAAACTAATAAAATGACCACCGCCATAATGCACAAAATAGTTTTGCTCTGCTTTTCGTCCTTTATAACAAAAAAAGCCAAAAAAAATAAGAAAATCATTTCAATATAGTTTTTAATATCTTGTGTGAGAACGCTTGACGTATCGAATAACGATGGAAGGTTAAAGGTCAAAATGGTATTACAAGCAGCGAAGATATTTACCAACATAAAAGCAATAAGGATTAATCCACTATTGCTGATTTTGACGATTTTTCGCTGGTAAATAGCCCCCGCAAATATGCTCAAGCATAATAAGTCCAGAAAATCATTGCCAAAGGCAAATGCGTGGAGCTGATACCAGATGTTCGGATTAGGAATGAGGAAGGTCAGTAGAGCCATCCCCCACTTTGCCTCATAGAAGATGCTCGACCCCATAATTCCCACACCTCCTGCCAAGAAGAGGTACGGCATGATTAAACGTACAGCGTTCTTAAGACTGAATAACATAATCTATTAGTCGAAAAGTCTACAATATTATGTCCCTGCTAATAATTCTGCTAGACGACGCTCTTGGGAATTGGGTTAATGGTTAACTGTGGTTCAGCAATTAGCACTTTCGTCCCTGGGGGCACGGAATGTGTGAGCCAAACGTTGCCTCCAATAACAGAACCTTTGCCAATTATAGTCTCTCCTCCGAGCACAGTGGCTCCCGCATAAATGACAACATTATCTTCAATTGTCGGATGTCGCTTCTTACCTCGAATGAGGTTCCCGTTTCCATCTTTCGGAAACGAAAGAGCACCCAACGTCACGCCCTGATATAGCTTGACGTTTTGGCCAATCATGGATGTTTCACCAATCACCACGCCAGTGCCATGGTCAACAAAAAAGTATCGCCCAATCACGGCACCAGGGTGGATATCGATACCTGTTTTGGAATGTGCCAATTCCGTCATAATACGCGGCAGAAGTGGAATCCCCTGTTTGTGCAGTTCATGCGCCAATCGGTAAATCATAATAGTGTAAATAATCGGATAGCTAAAAATGATCTCATCGTGACTTTGGGCTGCGGGATCACCATCATACGCCGCCTGGATATCAGTGGCCAGGATTTCACGAATTTCCGGAATTTTTTCCAGGAAACTCAAAACATTATTTTCGGAAGCCTCCTCACAATGGATGCAGAGATCCTCTGAGATCTTGCACCCATGCCGAATGCTGCGGTAAATTTCCTGGAACAACAGTTCGTAAATAGTCTCAAGGCAATCGCCAATATGGTACTGAATACTAGATTTATCCATACCCTTTTTGCCAAAATATCCAGGAAAAATGATTTCTTGAAAAATCTCAATAATCCGGACAATGTTTTCTCTAGAGGGAAGCAAGTTGTTTCCGAGATGGTGTAATGACTTGGGCCTTCCGATATAAGTGGCCACAATATTATGGGTAATGGTTGGAAGACGATTCTTGAGCTTCAGTCGTTCAATCATTTTGGACTCCTTAATAATTTTCAATTATACACGGCGTCTTAAATATTTGCGCATAAGCGTCGAAGAGCATCGTTCCCGCGTCGCCATTGATCGAATATTAACTCAATAGAGATCACTATTTCTTCCCGTGTTGAAAAATACCGATTGAGAGTTGTTAATTTTTTGAGTTAGCTTCCATACCGGCTCGACCATATTGAGATCCAAGTTCAGCAAGTTCCCGCCATGATTTGTGGAGTGCAGCATGATGATATCGCACGTTATCAGCAATGACTATAACTCTTCAGCCGGACACGGAAACTGATCGTTCACAGCTGTTTCAAAAAATCTAAACAAGTTTCGGCATTAAACGACTGGTTTCTCGCCGGCAGATCAATTTCCCATCCCGCAACCGCACAGCACCAAAGTACCCAATGCTCCGTCGAGTCGAGTGGTGCAGAAGCACGGGATCGCTCGTTTCTGGGTCACCTCTTCGGGGGCAGTATTCTCGTTGGATATTTGATTTATATTTTTTCCCGTTAAGAAACCTTTCGTCGGAATATCCGCGATTTGTTTCTTGACAGACGCCAACTGAGTCTCAATGGTAATCGGGTCAAGCCCTTTTTTAGTTGAAAATGAGCATAAGCCTCAAGCGGCTGCTTGATCCGATTTTGGATGACTTTCCTTTTTCATGGCTTTGCGAAGGGCTTTTAGATGACGAAAGCCTTTCACCTTTCTTAGCCCGGGCTCAATTTGCAGGAGCGACGTGGCTATCCAACGCTGGCGCTGATCGCTGTTCTTCCAGTAACTGACTCGATGCGTCAACCGCTCCAATTGCCGATTCACATTCTCAATGCAATTGGTGGTTTTAAAACTGGTGCCTAATTCTTCAAACAATCCCAAACGATGCAGAGTCAGAGTCTCTTCTAACCCTTCTTTCAGGCTCTCCACCGCAGAACCATTGATCAATCGCAGCTCTTTAGCAATTCGCTCCAGGGCTTCTTTCGCCTTTTCATAACTGGGTTGCTGATAAGCCGTCTGCATTTTCTGCCGGAATCGTTTTGCTTGTTCCCGGCTCAAATAACTGACTACATTTTCCCGCTTGTGCCATTGGCATCTTTGAATCAAGGCTTTCTCCGCCAGGCTCGCCTTGATCCCTTTATACAGCCCTTTGGCTCCGTCGATAATGAAGAGAATCTCCTGTTCGGTTCTTAACCCTCGATCCAGCAGTCGCTGGATAAAATCCTGAGCCACTCGTTGATTTTCTGTGCTGGCTTCTACAAATCCCAATAGGATCTTTTTACCCTCGAGCGTAATCCCCAAAGCCACGATCATATCGGTTTCTGCTAACCGCTTCCCATCGATAAAGATCGCCACAAGATCGTGCTGGCTCAAATCCCGATTCAAAAAAGTTTCCAACTTCCGAGCCGTGGTTCGAATGAAGTGTCGCGACACACTGCTCTTTTTGATCCCAAACGTCTCGGGCACACAGAGAGCCGCCTGTTCATATTGCCTCTGGCTGATCCCACAGATCAGTCGATTCAGGACCTGATGGTCCAACACCTTCGTTTTTCGAAAAGCTTGATAACTCTCCAGAGGCACTTCTTGGCGCACCGCTACATTTCGTACTCGCGGCACTTCGACTCTGACTTTCTGATCTCCCAGGTAGACTGATCCTGGATTTCTTCCCCAGCGTCGATTCTCCGGACTCCGGCTGGCTCCGCGGCCAACCAGCTGTTCCACCTCTTTCTGTAATTCTTCTTCCACTGCTTTCAAGCCTAGAGGGATCAACATCTGGATCAGTTCAAACCGACTGTCCAAAGTCCTAACTTCTTCTTGGATTTGTTGTCTCTTTTTTCTTCTCTCTTTGCCCTTGCTTCTTTTTCCGGCTCCAATTACTCTCTGTCCCATGCATGATCTCCTTAATCTCAGTGTCTTACTTGCCGGTAAAACACCTCTGTTTTAAGTGAGGTCATGCTCCTTTTTCAACTAAGTTTAGGACTTTCCCTGGTAATCAAGTTGGATGCATTATGGCTTAATTTTTCTCTCTGATTTTTATTCAAAGAAAATTCGGCAAAGTCAATACCGCAACCAGAATTTCTCCATTCAGTGAGTCCTTCTTTTGGATGATTTTTTCAATGACCTTGGCCAATACATAAATTTTTTTCCAACTATTCCTTACCGACTCATAAGGATTACCAAAGGCGGTGAGTGATTTAATTGATAATCTGGATTCATGGATGATATTTGCTAATTGCCATTGCATCAAAGGGGTAATATGGCCTTCTACATGATAGTTGCGATCATTGAACCACATAAGAGAGCCTTCCCGTACAAATAAGGCTTTTGAAACAGGATTCTCGACATTAGGTGTTGTGATTAACAAATTACCTCCGGATTTAATAATCTTTAGACATTCTCTAATGAATTTCCTAGGGTTTTCAAGATGCTCAATAATCTCAACGGCCACGATGCCATTGTAGAATCCCTCGAATTCATGAAAAAATGTTGTATTAAGGTTTACAACCTTGAAAGGAATCTTGCCATGAAGAAAAAAAGATTCGCTAACAAAATCTGCTGCATCAACCTGATAGCCAAGATCAAGAAGACGCAAGCTCATTGCTCCGCTCCCCGCCCCCAAATCTAAGATATGTCCACCGTGTTGAAAATAATCATTTACCTTTTTCGCGACGTACTCATGCAAACCGGCTCGGGTGTGTATGCGCAAACCTTTGTAATGATCTTCGCAGGTCATTTGTCCAGCAGCCATGCGGTATTTGTCGACTTTTACTATGCTTTCATCAGTCTCATGTTTTTCCATGATTCATCGCACATCATTTTTTCCGTACAGTGATAGGACTCTTACATTTTTTGATGAAGTCATTGTCATTGCAATATGCGGCGGACTTTTTTGCCTCATCTAAATAGTTTTAAACAAATTATTTTGCAGAGCAATTTCTACGAGCAATTACTTCTGACGCAACGTATATAAGGCGCAATGTTCATGGGCTCCCTAAAGAGGGCTCACGCTATAAAATTAATTTCAATTGATCTTGACGTTCCTCTTCTTCTTCCTGCTTACGAATGTACTCCTTTACCATTTCCTAATCCAATCCTACTGTGGTCACAAAGTAACCCACTGCCCAAAATATCTCCCCAGAGAAATTCTTATTCCCCCCCCTCAAATCATGTGCAATTGCAATGGCTGCCTTCCCTCTGATAAATCCAATCACATTGGCCATTTCAAATATCAGGGAAATTTGGAAGAACCTTTGGACATGATCCGCATGGAAATGCCCCTCCACAATCTTGCTCTTTTTTTATAAGCGTCCATTTATCCCCACCCTGCACTTTTTGCGGGACGGGCATTATGATGACTGGTTTTATGTAGAGCGGCTGATCGGTTTGAGAGCAACATTCCAAGGCAACAGGAAATCGAGATCTTGATTCTCTCGGGAAGGCAGGTTGGGCAATTTTTTAAATAAAAGTATTAGATAGGTATTAAGGATCCAGGCTTTTTTCTTTGGCGGTTTCGATAAGACTGTTGATGATGGCGCTTGATATCGCTCCTGGGGAGGGGGTAGAAAACAACCATTTTTTCTTTGATGCTGTGTACAGCATTATCGCAATTTTGCACAGATGGCAATTATACTGAGCTCCTGCCTCTTCTCCCACCTACAACAGCTTTTCTCACAAAGCACTCTGCATAATATCAAGGGACACTCCTTCTGGCTATTGAGCCAGAAAGGAGAGTGCTTATGCTTGAGGATTTGTTCCAAACCTCACATGTCATCATCCGTCTTCGGCGTTCCCTGTTCATCAACCAGATAGAAGCTTTCAGGGAAATGCAATTGACTTTAACACTCGCCTTTCCATCCCGCCCCTCCGTCCTCAGACTTTTATGGCCTTGGTCAGAGTATCGGGATTTCCAGTCACAAGGGGTGGGCCATTTTAGATTACCGAAATCTGGGAGTTTTCCAGATATTTCGTCACCACCGATTCATCATTCTCTCCATAGAGGTGTTTCAGGTGGCAAAAACCCACCATCAAACGAATCGGCAACCCGGGGCACCCCATCTCTTCTGCATAAAGTGTCCCAACTTCCTGGACAAAAGATTCCCCCTTTACTCAGTTAACCAGTTGGCAAAGGGAATGTCTCATTTCAATAATTTGTTCTAACCGGCTCCGAAATAACTCTTCTTGGCTTTTGGGTTCCGTTTTTTGGATTTAATGTTTTGCAGGATTTGGCTGGGTTATAGCTACTTTCCTGCACATTTTATGCCATCCTCCTTTCCTTGAAAAGCTCATAAACACTGCCTTCTCGGCCTTTTTCAAGAGCGACAATTTAAGGGAAGGTAGTCTTTCATGAAAATCCTCCCATGTTTGAATTAGCCCTTCAACTAAGATGGTTTTATCTTGACTGCCTTCGCAGTCAAACCTTTGTGAGTCACCCCGGTAGAGCCTGTGGGGATTACACTGATTAGTTAACATTATGGCAGAAGTGATCCTTCGTTTACCTAAGGCAATTCATCGTAATTTCGCCCGAATCCCCAGCCAACATAAATGAAGCAAAGCGAATATGCCTGGTCTGAGGTCATGCAAGTTCCACCATGCATAGGATTTTGCAAGGGTGAGCGATGACATCCACTTTAACGTAGAGATTGGTCGATTCCCGCGAGTTCTGACAAACCAACCCAAGTCCTCAGTCAAGGCAAGCCAATGAATACCATTTTGCTGCTGAATACCCGCAGTACTATCGAATAGATCACCTTCGGTAAGGTCCCTGAAAGCTAAGGAAGCCAGGTTAACTCCGGAATCCACAAATAGCCCGCTGTACCATGGAAGACGCGGATTCATCTCAATAAAGTAGTATTTACCATCACTCTTCCGTTTCTTAAATTCAAGCGAGGCTATCCCCCGCCATTCCAGCTTCCGGAGAAGCCTCAATGCCGACGACAAAACCAAGGAGTTTTCCTCACTACGACCAAAACACATGATCCCATAGCCGGGGAGATATTGGCGCAACTTGCGGGCACAAAAAGCAGCACCAAGCTCTCCATTTTGCCGGAAAAGGGCCGTACATTGGAAGATTTCGCTATCAGCCCCCTCGATGATCTCCTGCCATAGTGTCGTTCCAAGCGTATCAGGATAAAGGGCATAAAAACCACACAGCTCAGCAGAACTCGTGGCAATGAAGTTTTTCATGCCGGACGGGAAAGGAGTATTGAAGCTCCGACATGGCTTAACAATACATGGGAAGATAAATCCGCTAGCAGATGCATTTACATCCTCCCCCGGTTGCGTCACATGAGTTCGTGGAACGCGAACCCTTGCATCCACGCAAGCATTATGCATACACGCTTTGTCAATAACGCGATGATGCTGCTCGGGGGACACCCAGTGATACCGAAAATGCTTGGAAAAAAGTTCACGGTTATTCAAAATGAGATTTACATATGCATCGCTGGTTGGGAAAAGTACTGGCCGATCTAACAAACCCTTGCACTTCTCCACAAGGGCATTACAGATCTCTGATCCAGCGGCTGTATTTTGAACCAATTGGAATGCCTTGCAGAATCGAGAATGCTTTCCAAAACTCCTTGTCGAGTCATAGAAACCGAAAATGGACACACCCATTCCCGCCAATCCGCGCATAATGCCATACCCGTTCTCTCCGAGTCCAAGAACAAAAGCAGTTCTAGTCGAGTGGCTCATTTTCTCCTCAATACAAGTGCCAAATGTGGCCCAAAGGGAGGCAGTTCCAGGTTCTTTCTTTTCGGATCATCCATTGGGCACCCCTCTATGCCAACACAACCAAAATATCGGCGTCGGTTAAATTAGAGAAGGAGTCAGAAAGGTCAAACGGTGAAAAGCTTCTTTTATTCGCGACTCCTCTATGTTCCAAAACCGACTGATTGCCTATTTGTACACCAATCTTTAATCTTCATCGATTGCTTTCATCCCCAGAGGAATCACAATCTGGATCAATTCAAACCGACTCTTAAGCCTTCTAACCTACTCTTGAATTTGTCGCCTCATTTTTCTTCCCTCTTTGCCATTCATTCTTTCCCCTTTCCAAGTTACTCTCTGTCCAAGAATAGCATCCTTAAACCATGTTTACTACATCAGCTGAAACGCCTCCGTTCTATGTGAGTTCATGCTCTTTTTTCCACTAATTTCAGGATTCCCCCCTCTGCAATATCCTGCCGCCATAAGATTTAATCCATCCGCGCAATTCCGTTTCTCGTAACAGCACTGCAGGCAGCACAACAATTACACCGATAAACACTTTTATCGCTAGATTGATAAACCCTTCCCGTACATGTACATGCCTAACGACAACAAACATCAAGAACCCCATCAACAAATGATATGCAAGCGAGCCAATATTAATCCGAATAGTAACATGCCTAAATGAAAGTATAGCGGTAAGAATAATTACATAAAAGCATGATATCATCGTCGTTAATCCAGCTCCCTCAATCCCCATAAAAGGCAACAGAAACAGATTTAGGCAAATTTTGATTAGTGCTCCGGAAATGACAATCAAAAGAATTTGAACTGTCTTTTTGCGTAAGTACAACCCCGCATAAAAGAGAGTATTAAAGCCGAGTACACATGTACCAGCCAAGATCATTGGAGTTATCATAACGGCAGACTCATATTTCTTCGAGGCCAACCACACAATCACATCTCTACATACTGCGGCAAAGCCAAAGCTAATCGGAATCATGCCAATTAACAAGTAATGGGTGCATTTTTCCAAGAATTCTTCTGTTTTTTCTCTCCCCTCCTCCACAAATATTTTTGTATACACAGGCAGAATCGCATAAGCTACTGAAACATTGAGGATATCCGCAACATAATTCGCTAAAGTATAGCCCACCGCGTAGGTGCCTAAGGAAGCTTCACCAAGGTAGTAAACAATCATGTATCGATCAACATATGCCAGCAACAGGTATGCAATCTCTGTCAGGAGCACTGGCGCGCCAAATCTAACCAACATACTAGTTAAATCCCACGAAACATGAGACAGAGAAATTTTATAATTGCGAAAAAACCAATAAAACAATACCAACCCAGAAAGCCATTCGACAACTGCTCCACCGATAAAATAACTCGCAAGGGCACGGGAAATATATAATAGGAGAAACAAGGATAACGCAACTGAGAGCATTTTGTTAATAACACTGTTCAGATTATAAAAAATGCTTTTCCCATTCACCCGGAGGAAATTCATTACGATAATATTCAACGGCCGTATAAAGAGATAGGGCGCCAGAATAATAAAACAGGACAGGAAGCGAACGTCAATTTTTAACGAGCGATAGAACGTGAGAAGGCAGATTACATAAATGACAACGACCGAGAGGGCAAAAATAACTCCGCGAACAAATGCCGTTGATGAAAAAATCAGCCTTTTTTGCTCTGTTCCGCTATATTCTGCATAAAAGCGAATAATTCCATCTGACAACCCTGCTTTTGCGACCGCAACCAATAAAGCCATGGTAACAGTCGCCAAGCCAAGAATCCCATATTCTTCCTTCGTTAATACTCTGGTCAATATCGGGAAAGTAATCAACCCCAACATTTGCATACTCAAATTGCCGGATAGAAAATGGCTAAAGTGGACAAAAAACTCCTTTAGGGCTGAACGTCCGCTCTCATGGGTTGAAGATCTAATTTCTAAATCATGACTCGATTTCACTTGCACATTCACTTCCTTCCAATCACCCGATCAACATTTGATCGAATCCCAGTATTTGAAACAAAATAGAGACTTTCCGCTGCGTCTTTTTCATGGTGGTTGTCTTGCGCACAGAGCATAAGAATAAGAAAAGAGCTAGAATCCAAGATCATTCTAATCGCGACTTTTCTAGTCCTGCTTCGCCATCCTTAGCTTAAGCGCTGACCTCACCTTCGTGAACAATTCACGTTCCACATTTGCTTCAATATGCTCATCCACGCATTGACGATTAGCAATACTTCAACCTTTCCAAAAACCAAATAAATCCATGTCCCGTCTTCTCTAGATAATAATGTTCACGACTTACTTAATGTTATAAAGTGTTCATAAACCTTTTCGACCAATCTCTTTGGTACAAACAATTTTCCAAACTTTCTCAATTTTCTCTCCATCGTTACGCGCCGATTGATCGCCTTTGATCTCCATATCGCAACATCTACGCTCGTATGGTTTAGCTTAGTCCAAAAGTACTTATATGGCTCAGTTCCCCTTAGAAAATCAAATTCATATGCCCTCTTATTCTCGATTGCATCCTCCAGTGCAAGGAATTGCAGTACGCTCCCAATATTATATTCTTCCCAATCTGGATTAAACCCTGTAGAATGTTGGTATATCTTTCTTTTGTAATGAAAGTTATACTGTCCCGCAACCGGCTCCCCATTCACTTTTAGAGAAAGCAAATATAGCCATCCTTTTTCGAAGGCTCTTTGCACAAATCCCGATTGAAATTGCAAATATTCCCTCCGGCTTAGCGCAAAACTTCCCGCCCCCCCCAATTTGTTCCACCTTTTCTGATGCAGCTGCTTAATTGCTGAGAAATCGTCTAATACGCTATCTGCGTTTTTCGTTTCGTGCAAAGCGACTGGAAATTTATCCTCCAAAGTCTGTTTATACTTTTTGTATTTCCATCGCATTTTCTTACTTGAAGAACGTACATACTCCTCCATACTACCCGGAAGAGTTATGTAAGGAGAAAGCCTCGTATCATAAATCAGGTACTCTATCTGCCTGTCGCTGCCATATTCCATGAGATTCTTCAAGTTCAACGCATCTTCCTTCATTGAAATAAGATTCAACACATCCCAATCTACACCCGGCTTTGCATACAGAAAATCAAGTATGGCATAAATCAATTCTTTTTCCTTGCCAGGCCAGAGAATGAAATCAGCGTACTCAGTGCAAACACCGACACTTCCCAAGAACACAAGATGCTTTAAGGGCGATAGCCCAAAGAAACTGCTTTTTAAGGCGCATAAGGGGGCTATTCCAATTATTTCCGCCCCACATTCTACAATAATGATAAACAGTTCTTTGTCCTCTCCAAAACACTCCCACCAGGTGTAACTCCATTCCCAACTGAGAAATATTGTATCAGATAGCGTTTTCCCCAAGAGTGAATTCCATATGTTTCTTAAAGCATAAAATTCCGCATTGCCCCGAACTACCCGAATATTGTACAAACCATTCATAACGCAATGCCCTTCTCTCTGATAACGTCACACATAAGCGACTCGATTTTATTTACATTCTTTCGAATATCAAAGAGCGCTATCGCCCGTTCACGTGAATGCTCCCCCATTTGTACTCTTAATTTTTCATTATTCAATAGCATCAACAGACGATTCGCCAAAGCAACAGTATCGCCAATGGGAACAACAAACCCGTTAAAGCCATCCTCAACGGTATCGGCGAGCCCCCAATTATCGGTAATCACCGCCGGTTTCCCACATGCAATCGCCTCAAGCGTCGCTATTCCCATTCCCTCGCGCCATTTATTTGGGCAATGGACGTACATGTCCGCCATCCTTAAAAGATTGATCGTATCAGTCCTCCAACCAGTGAATATCACGCGATTATCTATATGTCGGAATTTGGCTTTATCCATCAGCTCTTTCTTTAACCTTTGATCTCCGTCGCCCACAACAAGAAAGATACATTTTGGAAATTCCACGAAAACTCGTGCCGCAGCATCGATTAAATCATCATGGCCTTTGCCCTCTACAATCCGCGATAACAAAATAATAACAAGATGGTTTGGATGGATCCCCAATTTACTTCGGAGTTGTTCGTCTCCAAGTCCAGGACAGAAGTTATCTATGTCTACCCCTTCATAGAGGGTAACCAATTTTTTAAATGCGAACTTTGAGTCTAAATGATTCCGATATTCTGCATTTGATGAGCAGATAAAAGCATCAGGGAACTTTGATAAGAAACCTCGCATTTTCCTTCCTTCATCTGTACCAACACCGCCCTTTCTTACTATACATGGAAGACCACTGATTTTTGCCGCCATCACAACTGGAAAATGATAAATTACCTCTTGATTAAGTAAGACAATATTTATGTCATATTTTTTTAATATTCTGCAGATGTCCACAATTGGCCACATATTGACGCAAAAAAATCTAAAAAGTATCCTGAGAAGATGCCATAGCCAGATGTTCCTTTCTAATGTGGGATTTTCATCCTTAATTGGCTTTCCCAAGACTATTTGCACCCCCAAGCTCCTTATTTTTTCGACAAATGGGCCTTTGGCATCATGTTTAAGGAGTACAATGGGATTGAAAATTTCCCGGTTGAAATGCTGCAGATAGCCATAAAGGTACGATGCAGATCCTCCGTATCCTCCGCCTGATTCACAAATTAACAATCTAATCATTATTATTAGTCAGTGCAGTTGTTAGTAGATATAAAAATCTTCCATGACCTAACGAACCAAAGGGGCATGGAAATAGCACTTTGACCTGCTCTCCAAAAACTGAGCCAAAATAAATGTTGGAATTCCCGAACAGGAGGAAGGAATTCCGACATGAAGAAGAAACAGTTCAGTTAAGAGCAGATCATTAAAATTCTCAAAGAAGCGGAGCAGTCAGGCCGCGAGATCCGGGAACTGAGCCGTCAACATGGGATCACCGAACAAACTTTTTATCGTTAGCGTCAAAAATACGGTGGATTAAGCCTGAACGAAGCTCAACGCCTCCGACAACTCGAACGGGAAAACTCCCAATTAAAACGCATCGTGGCCGAACGAGATTTGGAGATCGACGCCATGAAGGAGTTGCTCGAAAAAAAATGGTGAGCACTCCGCAACGGCAAGTCGCAGCGGATTTCCTGGTGGAAAAACAGCTGTCTCAACGCCGGGCTTGTCAGCTGGTATCCCTTCACCGATCCAGCTATGCTTATCCAGCCCATCCTCGTAACGACGAGGAGGTTGTGGAGTGCCTGAAAAAGATCATTCAAGCCCATCCCCGTTATGGATACCGACGGGCCTGGGCTGCTCTTCGCCGCGAAATGGGAGTCATCAACCACAAACTGGTTCATCGGCTCTGGAAGTTACATCAACTGGGATTACCCCACCGGCCTCGAAAGCGAAAGCGGCTGGTGACGTCTGCCGTTCCCCAAAAAACAACTGCCTTCAATCAAGTCTGGACCTATGACTTTGTTTTCGACGCCTGCTCCAATGGGCAAAAGCTGAAAATCTCAACGGTGGTCGAAGAATATAGTTGTTATTGCCTGGCCATTGAAGTGGCTACTTCCCTTTCAGCCCATCAGGTCATCCAGATCCTATCTGGATTAATTGACCAGTGGGGAGCCCCAGAGTATTTGCGCAGTGATAATGGTCCGGAATTCATTTCCCAAGTTCTTCAAGGCTGGCTGAAAGAACAACAGATTCAGACGATCTATATCAAGCCAGGTAGCCCCTGACAAAACGCCCATGCGGATAGTTTTAACGGCAAGCTCCGCGATGAATGCCTGAACCAGGAATGGTTTTACCACTTGGCTGATGCTTGAAGCACTATCAGTGGTTTTCGAAAATACTACAATGAACAACAGCTCCAAAGCAGCTTGGAATATCAAACCCCGGCCGAATTTATGGCGCGCACCGCGCTGGGGCTGTTCTCCCCCCAGCAGCCCCAGCCGGAGAACCCTTTTCTCTTCTCCAAAACTGAGAAGAACTCATTCTTGTATTCCCAACTCAATGACTCTGGTATGATGAGTTTCACTAAAACCTAACATTTTGTTTGGCCCTTATATTGGGGGCAGCGCAACTTCACTTATTCAGGAAATTTCTTGGTCGTAGTCAAATACGAATTTATACATTCTCCATCATCTCTTGTGCAGTGATGGATCGTAATCTGCCTGCGGCATTTGCCTTTACATCGTTATTCAGGTATTCATCGGGATTGAGTTCAGGACTATAGCCGGGCAGGAAAATCAAGCGAATCCGCTCTGCCCGCTTTTCCACCCACTTCTCCACGGCTTTTGATTTATGAACGGGATGCCCATCCACAATCAGATAAACCTTCGACCGGCAACCTTTCAGCAGCCGCCCCAGGAATTTCAAGAACACTTCGTTGTTGAATCCACCTTTATACAGCATCCAGCGCAGGCGGCCCCGGTTGGTCACGGTCGAGATCATACTAAATTGCCAACGCTGTCCCGAAACTGGAATCACCGGCGTTTTTCCCTTCAACCCATAACTGGTTCCCGCCTGGTGGTCCGAACGCAACCCCATTTCATCGCCCCAATGAATCTCTGCCCTTTCTTGGCCCGCCTCTCGTCGAATTTGAGGATATTCCACCTCCAGCCAACACTGAACCAACTCCGGATTTTGTTCCAGCGCCCGGCGAATCGGCTTCTGTGGTGTCAGCCCCCAGTGTTTCAACCAACGCCCCATGGTAAAACGGCTGACTTGGATGCCATATCGGCGCATCACCAAATTGGCCACCGCTTGTCGGGTCCACAACATAAAAGGCAGATTCAATTGATCCGGCATCTGGTTGATGATCAGCTCCATGATTTCTTTTACTTGCCGAGAGTCCAATTGCCCTTGCCCTTTGGGGCGGCCTCGGTCGCGGGCCTTCAGTCCCTTCATCCCTTTCTCTCGGATGACCGACAACCATTTGGCCAGAGCCGCCCGTGAAATCCCGAATACCTGCATCACTTCTTTTTGACTCATGCCCCCTTGCACAGCCTTCACCGCTTTCATCCGAATCACTTCTTGTGCCGAGGGCGACAACGATCTGCCATCCGCTTGTTCTTTCATGTAGACATATTATCACTTATAAGTGGATAAGTCTACTATATTATGCACCTAATGACATAAATTTACAATGCCATTACAATCACTTTGCAAATGACGAACAATTCCAATCGTAATTATCTAACGAAACTGCGCTTTATACCTATTAGGCATGTCCAGAGTGCGGTCTGAGGCGCAGCCTCGTTAGTCAATTACTCGCCGCACAGAAATGCGCAATTGCTTTTTAGAATTAGCCGGAAGGCCTGTGCATTCGCCAAGTGAGAAGCTGTAGTTTATGTGCAATCGGTAGTCGGGGCAATTTATGAAGGCATTTACCAGGCCGAACGAAATCAATTTCTGTAGTGACAGCTGAGTCGAAGTTTTTCCTCACATATTCCACACTCCGACCGTCATAATTCCCACCGGGATAGCAGAAATGGTTGATCTGCCTGCCTAGCTTCCTTTCAAGGACTCTCTTGCTTTCATCGATCTCATAATCTAGAAGGTCAACAGGCAAACTTGTTAGAATAGGGTGGGTCATCGTGTGTGAACCAATTGTTATTAACTTCTGATCCAACGAGGTCAAATCATCCCATCCCATAATCTCGTATCTTCTTGTTTGTTCGAGAGTCGGATGAAAAAAAAAGGTTGCATTGCGTATCACATCTTCAGCATGAAGTCGATCTTGGAGCGATAGACTCTTCATCCATTCTACAATTCCTTCAACTTCAGCACTTGACACCTTCAACATTGTAGCCAACTCAGTTCTTTCGAGGCTGTGCATGGATTGCAGCCGGGCCCGCATCTCTTGATTCCACAACCAACAGTGTTTCTCAATCAAAGCGGGACAGACAAAGAATGTGGCAGGAAGGTTCATCGATTTTAAAATAGGATAGGCAATTGTAACATTGCTTCGCAATCCATCATCAAAGGTCAAAGCTACCTCATGGCCCGTGCAATTACTAGGATTAATGAGCTTTCTCACAATTTCAATTAGCGGAACGACTTGAAAATTACGATTCAAGAAAGCCGTCTGAGCAATAAACTCCCCCTCAGGGCAATCTGGGCCTCCGATTCCATGGATCATGATAATCCTCATCAGCTTCACACGCCGAGCAAGAAACCGCGAGACTCCAGTGTGGTATCCTACATTATGGAGTATTGGGGCAATTCGTTCTTTGACTGACATATTTCAAATTTTCTATAAGATATTCCAAATTATTTTGAGGTCAATTTGTATTTTTTTTTGATAATATTTAGCCGATCATGTTTTTAATCAACACAATAAGCTCACTTCGCGGGCCCCGATTGCGGAATTTTAGAATTTTTCCGCACCACGCTAGAGTTTTCTTTCTAAACCATTTTTTGGCCCTCTTCATTTTCCCGGATGTGGGAGCCAGAGCGTCTTAATCAGATGCTCTTTCAACAACAAGTGATCCCGGCTTTTAAGCCTTTGGATTTCTCTAGGTGAAAGTTTTACCCCCTTTCCCAAGCCCTGGAAGTAGCCAGGAGGCTTCAGAGTTTTCCATTGCCGGATAACCTTTTCTTTATACTCGTCGACAGAACAAATCACTCTGGCCGGAATTCCCGCTACGACCATATTGGGCGGTACATTCTTGGAAACTATGGAACCCGCACCCACGATTGAGTTTGGACCAATCGTGACATTTCCCAATATGATGACTCCCAATCCGATAAAACAATTGTCGAGAATCTCAATTGTTCCAAACTTCTGCAAGGAAGGATCTTCCTCGGAGAAGAGCCAAACCCCACCGTCATGATTGAGAAAAACTACACTGGGACCAATTGTGCAATGATTTCCAATCCGGATCAGAAAGGGTTCTTGACTAAGGTGCCGAACTTCAATTCGATTGTTCTCTCCAATTTGCGCTCCTTGCTTTCTAAAGAATTCTGCAATATTGAAATCGTCATATCTTGCCAATTCAATGCTCCGTGCAACCTTGGTAAAGACAGCTTTAATGAGTCGGTAAATTGCTTTGATGTTCATGCTTGATTTTCGCACAAAATTCTCGCCTTTTTCTGGACTTCAGGTTCTGGGGGTCA
>CAWDMN010000062.1:0-10887 GCA_963803155.1 uncultured Acidobacteriota bacterium | reverse complement strand
GAACCAGCATGTCACAGGCCCGCCGCGCGGTCTCCTCGCGATCAATATGCGGAGCGGTGCGAAAGGCCGAAAGCATATCCAGGTTGTCGATGATGCGCCGGCTCAAACTTCCATGCAGGTCAAAGCTCGCGGTCATCAGGCAATCCTTACCCACGACGTCGCGAGCGGCGGCAATCCAATCTCCATCGGCATCCTGCATGCCCTCGACAAACATGGCTCCGTGCATGGGCAAATAGAGGCCATCCAGCGGAAGCAAATCGCTGACGCGATGCAGGAATTCAGCTTTCAGTTCATCGTAGGTTTTTCGTTCGACCGGCCCGCCGGGCACAGCGGCGGCGAGCAGGGTCGGTTGAAAAGGATAAGGGTAGGTCTTCAAGTGTTTGAAGAACGGTGCGTCCGCCAGCGCCTGGCCTCTCTCGCACCCGGAAATCCTCCATTCGGGCGCGAATATTACTGTACGTGCTGCACTCGATCTGTATGCCGCCGAATGCCACCCGCTTTAAGATCCCGCCAAATTGCCTCGCAGCATTTGCGCCATGGGTCATAAGTGGATGTGGAACGCCGCCTTGGGGGGATTGCCTCCAGAGGATTTTTTAATCACAGTCGATTCACTTTTCAGAGGAATACATTCGAAATTGCGAGGCCGATATGAAACTTCTGTGAATATTGCCGGGAACCTATCTTCGGAATGGGCGCGGAAACTGGGTTTGAAAACTGGCATTCCCATTCCAGTGGGCGCCTTCGATGCTCATTGGGACGCCATTGGCGCTGGCGTGCGCGAAGGGGATGTAGTCAATGTGGTCGGCACTTCCACCTGCATTATGGCGATTGCCAAACAAGTGGATTTGATCCCCGGTGTTTGCGGAGTCGTGAAAGGGTCCATTCACCCGGATTACTTCGGCATAGAAGCGGGATTATCGGCGACTGGAGACATCTTTGATGCAGTGGCCCGGCGGGCTGGCAGCAGCGTGGTGGATTTGTCCAAGAAGATTGAAGATTTTAAAGCAGGACAGACTGGGCTTTTGAGACTCACCTGGGATAATGGCGACCGGACGGTTTTAGTCAATCCGGAACTTGGAGGTGTCACTCTCGGCTGGAACTTGACCCACGGAGCGGAAGATGAACTCTTCGCGGCAATCGAGGGAACGGCATTTCACACGCGCGTTATTTTTGAACGGATGGCGGAACATGGAGTCATGATTCAGCGAGTGATCAATGGGGGCGGGATTCCGCAGAAAAATGAGAAGCTGAACCGGATTTATGCCAATGTTTTGAATAAACCTGTGCTTGTGCCCGAATCTGAAGTGACCAGCTTGGGATCCGCGATATTTGCGTTTCTTGCGGCCGGAACGTTTCAGACCATTGAAGAAGCGCAGCAGGCTTTGTGTCCCAAATACCGCGAAGTTTTGCCGGATCCTTCCGAGGCCGCGGTTTATGAGGAACTCTATCCTCTCTATCGAAGGCTTTATTTCTCCATGGGGAAACCTGCCTCCACCGCAATCCCAATAGGCGACGTTCTGCCCACGCTTCGGAGAGTTGCGGCGAAGGTGAGATCATAAGATGATTGCGGGGGTTGATCTTGTGGCGCCAAATCTCCCGCAAAAATATCATGATGAAATTTGAATGCTGCTTTACTGCGGAGCCGCTCATGCCAACGTGGCTGGCTCAACAAGAGAATGAAAATGGGATGATGGAGGCGGCCTGCCCTCAGGCCGTCTCAGCGGGCTTGGCAAACTCAGGCGGAGTGAAGGCACCCCGCCTCCATCCACGCTATTTTCTAGGGAGGAGTGAAAATTGAAAAAGCTGATCCTGGGAATTCCCAAAGGAAGCTTACAGGAATCGACGATCCGGCTATTTGGGAAAGCAGGTTACAAAATCATAGTGTCGGGCAGATCCTATATGCCCTCTATTGATGACAAGGAAATCGAATGCTTGATGTTTCGGGCGCAGGAGATTGCCCGGTATGTGGAACGGGGGGTATTGGACGCAGGCCTCACGGGAAAGGATTGGATTACGGAGAACGGGGCCGATGTCGTGGAAATTGAGAACTTGATCTACAGCAAGGCCACCAGTAGTGTTTTCCGCTGGGTGGTGGCAGTCCCGGATAATTCGGACATTCATTCGGTGAAGGACCTCGAGGGAAAAAGGATTGCCACGGAATTGGTCAATGCCACGCAGCGCTATCTTGAAAAGCATGGTGTTTCCGCCGAAGTGGAATACTCCTGGGGCGCTACCGAGATCAAGGTCCCCCACCTGGTCGACGCCATTGTGGAAGGCACGGAAACCGGCTCCTCATTGAGGGCTCACAAGCTTCGGATTGTGGATACCGTTGTGGAATCGACCACCAAGTTGATTGCGAACCATGCCGCCTGGGACGATCCATGGAAGAGGGAAAAATTGGAAATCATCGGGATGCTTTTGCGTGGCGCTTTGGAAGCCGAAGCCAAGGTGGGATTGAAGATGAATGCTCCCAAAGACAGGCTGGAACAGATCATCCAACAATTGCCGGCTTTGCACACCCCCACCATTTCCAGCCAGGCGGACTCAGACTGGGTCGCCATCGAAGTCATTATTGATGAGGAAATCGTCCGCGATATTATCCCGCGGTTAAAAAAAGCTGGGGCGGAAGGAATTATCGAGTATCCTCTCAACAAAGTCATTTATTGATGTCGTGCAAATAAATTGTGCTGGCGGGCAGAGGGGATGGCAATTCTTCTGCCCTGCAGTAATGGCTTATGAGTCGATTTACGAGGATTTGTCCGCGTCGGTTCCTCGCTTTTCAAGTCCGATCCTTGACGGATTTTTGTCATTGCCTCCCGAATCAAATCTGAAATTGCAAAAATAGGACGACCTCATACAATTGGGCTGGAGTCATTCATGAGTCGAAAATTCCGCGTCGCTACTCTTTTGATCATTGGGCTCTGCTATGGCGCGATGGGGCCAATTACGCGAGCTTCCGCGAAAAATCCAACTGTATTTACCCTGACGCAAATTGTGGATGATGAAGCCTTGCAGTCCGGCTCGGGAGAAGACCAACTATTCAAAAATGCGGCGGCAATCATTGAAAAAATCGAGGTAGAGATTCAATTTCAGGGAGATGGGGCTTTCGAAGAAAAACGGCGCGTCTCCGTAAAAATCCTCACGCTGGAGGGATTGCAACACTTTAAACAATTATACATTCCTTATCACAGTGAAATTCAGAAAGTCCATTTTTCCAAATTGCAGACAGTCAAGCCGGATGGACGCGTCTTTGCCGCTTCGACTAAGAATCCGCTGGAAATTTCTCGCTCCCAGGAATTGATGCCCGACACTTTTACGGACGATAAGTTCAGAGTCTTGCCCACTGTCTCCTTGCAACCGGGGGATCGGCTGGAATATGACGTCGTTTTAAAAACCAACCATCCGCTAAAGCGAGGTGATTTTTGGATGACTTATTTTCTTGATCGGCGATTTCCCATTTTGAGCGGAAAGGTTACGGTTATATGGCCCTCGGGCCATCAGGTGTTGATTAAGACCGATGACGCTTTTCCATCTCATGAGGAGAAAAAAAACAATAAAATCTTCCATTCCTGGGATTTGAATCATCTTGTGGCGCAGGACTCCACCAATTTCGACAAGCCTCTCTTCTCCCTAAGCACGCTGAAATCCTGGGCCGATATGGGCCAGTGGTATCGTGAACTGTTGTCGGATTCGACGAAACTCACTTCCGACTTGAAAGACGCGGCGCAGAGAATAATTAATGGCAGGAAAGAGCCACAAGAACAGCTCGAAGCCATCTACGAATATGTTTCCAAAGAAATTCGATATTTGAGTCTTTCCTTTGGGAAAGGCGGGATTCAGCCGCATCGAGCTCAGGACGTCTGGAGAAACAGGTACGGTGACTGCAAAGATAAACATGCCCTTTTGGAGGCATTGCTATCTTTTGCAAATATCCCTTGTTATCCCGGTTTTGTCAGTTCGAGCAACTCCATCAACCTGGAGATCCCTAATCCGGAACAGTTCGATCATGTGATTTCAGTAGTCCCTTTTAATGGACATTGGGTTTGGCTGGATGCCACGGTGGAATTGGCTCCCGTAGGATTTATTCCCCGGGAATTGCGCGGGAAAAAAGTCCTGGTAATCATGCCCAATGAAAGCCGCTGGATGGAAGTCCCGCACCAGTCGCAGATCCCCGAAGAATGGAAATTTCAAGTCGCCGGAAGTGTGGATGGGGCGGGGAATTTGCAGGCTCGCTTTTTTTCGGAAAAACTCGGCCAATATGGAATGTGGGCTCGGGCCTATTATTCAAAGGGGGCAGACCCATCCAAACAAAAACCAAATTATGATGATTTATATCCAAGTTATTCGGATGAAAATGCCGTTGTCGTATCTCATTCGGATGTGAACAATCTGCGAGTCCCATTCTATGTCGAGGTGAAGACTGCCATCCCGAGATTCATCGATATCCTGCGCAAGAGGCAACAGGTAAGAATCCCCACGCGTGTGCTGGAAATAATGCCCTGGAATGCCGCAATTCCCCCGGCGGAGGAAAATGCGACGGTAATTCAATTGATGGGACCCTGCATTTTGGAAGAGTCCTGGGAATTGGACGTCTCGTCCAATTACCAGGTTAGCTTTCCAACCTCGGTGACTGAATTGAGAGACTTTGCCCGATATGAAGCGAACTACCGGTTTGAGTCTGGCAAGATATTTGTTCAAAGGAAACTCGAAGTCTTGCTACCGGTGTTGCCGGCCAGCCGCCGGGATGAACTCGAGTCCTTTCAAAAGTCCATTTCAGAAAACATTAATGCCAGTCTGGTTTGGGAACGATTAGCTCCTCTTAATTACCAGGCATTGGCGGAGCAGATGTCGCCAGATGCTTTAAATGAAGCAGGAAGGGAGTGTCTAAATAAGGGTCAGCTTCACCCCGCGCTCACTTTTCTACAAAAAGTCATCCAGCGAAACCCGCAATTGCCGGGAGTCTGGAACAATCTCGGGAGGCTCCAGCTTTCGCTCGGCCATCTGGCTGAGGCTCAGACCTCATTTTCCCGGCAAATCGAAATGAATCCCCGAGACCTCTATGCCTATCAGAATTTGGGCCTGGTGATGCGGAAATTGGGAAAGTCTGATGAGGCAATCTCTCTTTTTAAGAAGCAATTGGAAGTTTCTCCACAGGATCGATTTGCTCTCGGCAGCCTTGCCGCGACCTTTTTGGAGCAGAAGCGCTGGAGGGAGGCGGAAGCTGCGATTCAAAAAGCAATTTCCTCGGATCCTGAGAATCAGTATCTTTTGCTGGAAATGGGACAGGCTCTATTATGCCAAGGAAGAGCAGAGGAGGCTGAGTCAAATTTTGAAAAGGCCCTGGAAAAAGATTCAAGCCCCAATATCTACAATGGCATTTCGTACGCCCTCTGCGAGTGTGGTGGAGATTTGACAAAAGCTCAAAAGTACGTGGAATCGTCAATCGCCAGTGTGGAAGCCATATTTCATCTGCAGGAAGGATTGAAAAATTGGAAGAAGTCGCTGCCCATGGAATGGTCACTCCTCGTTTTCCTGGATACTTTGGGATGGGTTAACTACCGGCAGGGTGAACTCAACCGGGCATTTTCACTTCTGCTGACTTCCTATGAGAACAAGACCAGTGCCGACACAGCCCTCCATTTGTCCATTCTCCAAGATAAACAAGGAAATTGGTTGGAGGCCCGAAAATACTATCAGGAGGCCATGTTGCTGCAGCCAGGCTTAGCGGCAGGCCTGCCCGCGGATTTTCGATCGCGGATGGAACAGGATAGCAGGGGAACGCGGGACGATGAACAATCCGCCGGCATGGCTCCGGAAGATCGCCGCTGGTGGCGGGAATCTGATCTGGATTGGGGGGACAGGACAAAGCCGGCTATCCGGACCTCTTCAAGTGATCCTTCGATATATTTCGTATGCCTCGTGGGAGAAGCAGGACTGATTGAGGATGTCACCTTTTTTAATGGGGATCTCTCTTTGCGCCGTCTGCTGCTTGAGCAAATGAAGAAGGTGCAACTTAAGCCGCTTTCTTGGGGAGAGTCAGCCCTGAAAAGTTTCCGCGCCGGCAAAATCAAATTCCTCTCCGATTCAAAAGCAGAGCTGCAATGGGCCGTCAGTGAAGAATCTTTTACCGAAGTCTGGATGAAGGCGATGGATGCAGAGGGATTTAGAGGATATTGAGCATTGCCCACCACAAGCCATTACATAGAATTTGTAAGGCATGAGAATTCATTTTGAAGATTTCAATCCCCAAGAACTTCATGATTATTTCCCCGCGGGTTTCCATCTCAAGACTGGTTTGCGTGCTGCCTGAACCTCGTCGAGGCGTCTCACTTTGGTGAAATGGGGAGCCTCCAAGAGCAATTCCGGATTATCCTCCGCTTCCCGTGCAATACTCTGCATCGCTTCCACAAAGAGATCGAGTTCTTCGCGTGATTCAGACTCCGTTGGTTCAATCATCAAAGCGCCCGGCACGATGAGCGGAAATGCCACGGTGGGCGGATGAAATCCATAATCAATAAGGCGTTTGGCGATGTCCATCACGGAAATGTGTTGCCGGGCCTGGCGCTTATTGGAGAAGACAACTTCATGCAAGACGGGGCCATCGTAAGGGAGATCGAAACTATCGCGCAATTTATGTTTAAGATAATTGGCGTTTAAAATAGCCGTCAGACTGGCTTCACGCAAGCCTTCCGGGCCATTGGCCAGAATGTAGCAAAGAGCCCGGACGATAGTTCCGAAATTTCCGTAATAGGCTTTTACTTTGCCGATGGAGAGAGGCCGCTGGTAGTCGAGATAATACCGGCCATTGGCGTTTTCCAGAACCACCGGAACCGGCAGGAATGGCGCCAAAAACTCTTTGGCGGCGACGGGTCCAGCGCCTGGCCCCCCGCCACCGTGTGGCGTCGAAAATGTTTTGTGCAAATTCATATGCAGCACATCGATGCCGAAATCTCCAGGGCGGGTGATTCCCATCAATGCATTCAGATTCGCCCCATCCATGTACATCAAGCCGCCGCGGGAATGCACCAACTCAGTCACTTGAACAATCTGGGGCTCAAATAAGCCCAGAGTGTTGGGATTGGTCAACATCAAGGCGGCCACATCCTCAGTCATGGCTTGGTCGAGAACTTCCAGATTCACGCATCCACGCGCATCGGATTTCAGAGTTTCCACGGAATAGCCGGCAATAGCGGCACTAGCGGGATTGGTGCCATGGGCGGAATCCGGGATCAACACCTTCTTGCGGGGATTGCCCCGATGTTCGAGGCAGGCGCGGATTAGCTTCACACCAGTCAATTCTCCGCTGGCCCCCGCCGGGGGCTGCAGACTGACCACATCCATTCCAGTAATTTCCGACAATAAATCCGATGTTGTCTTCAAGATTTCCAGGCAGCCTTGAACCATGGACTCGGGAAGATAAGGATGGGCTTGGGCAATTCCTTCCAGCCGGACCACCTGTTCATTGATTTTCGGATTGTACTTCATGGTACAAGAGCCCAGCGGATAAAGTCCTCCATCCACGCTGTAATTCCAGGTGGAAAGACGCGTAAAGTGCCTCACCACTTCCGGTTCACTGATTTCCGGAAAACCGTCAATTAATCCTCTGGTGTTTTCCGGTCCCAGAACCTTGGCCAGATCGGGGGAGGGAACATCGAGCGGGGGGAAGTCATATCCTTTGCGTCCGGGCAGACTGCGCTCGAAAATCAAAGGCTCGTTCTGAGTAATATGTGGGGTAGCTTTTTTCATGGATGTCTTTGAATTCTGTTAAGATGAGACTTCCCGCAATAATCGACAGAGAAAGTCAATTTCAGCCTTGGTCTTGGTTTCAGTAATGGATATCAGTAAACAGTCAATCATGTTCGGATAAAAGCGACTCAGGGGAAGCCCGGGAACCACTCGGGATGAGTGAAATCTGTTCTCAACTTCCGCATAAGGGCAGGGGAGGCGCAGCACCAACTCGTTAAAACGCGGCCCGTCAAAGAGGACTTGTACGTCAGGAATTTCTCGAAATTGTTCGAGGGCGTATTGAGTTTTGGCAACATTTTGCAGAGCCACTTCACGGATCCCAGATTTGCCCAGCAGGCTCAAATAAATGGTTGCAATCAGCGCGAATAGGCTCTGATTGGTGCATATGTTGGAAGTGGCCTTCTCGCGGCGAATATGCTGTTCGCGAGTGGAGAGTGTCAACACAAATCCACGCTTGCCATCGAGATCCACGGTCTGACCCGCCAGGCGGCCTGGCATATTACGGACGAATTTGTCGCGCGTGGCTAGGAACCCCAAATGCGGACCGCCGAAACAGGGCATCGCCCCGAAGGATTGGGCTTCGCCACAGACAATGTCAGCTCCCGCTCCGCCCGGCGGCTTTAGCAATCCGAGCGAAATGGCTTCCGCAACGTTGACAATCAACAAGGCCCCCGCTTCGTGTGCAAGTTGCGCTAGCTCCTCTAATTCTTCGATGTTTCCAAAGAAATTGGGTGACTGCACCACAAGGCCAGCCACGTCCGCATTTAAATGGCTGCGTACCGAATCCAGCGCGATACGGCCATCTTCACCGAATTCCAACAGGTCAAGCGTCAATTGTTGGTGTCGGATGATGCTCTCCGCGACATGACGAAATTCAGGGTGGATCGTAGAGGCAACTAGAAACCGGGAGCGTTGCGTTAGACGAGCTGCCATGAGAAATGCCTCAGCCAGTGCAGTGCTCCCATCATACATGGAAGCATTCGAGACCTCCATTCCAGTCAATTGACAAATGAATGTCTGGAATTCAAAAATGGCCTGCAAAGTCCCCTGGCTGATTTCAGCTTGATAGGGGGTATAAGAAGTGAGAAATTCGGATCGCGAAATGAGCCCTTCAATCGCGGATGGCACGAAATGTTGATTGACTCCGCCGCCCAGGAAAGAAAGGACATTCGGCGTATTCTTGTTCTCTAATTCTTTGAAGCGCCGCCATAATTCCGCTTCGCTCAAGGCGGTTGGCAAATTTAAATTTCCACGGAGCCGGATTTCAGAGGGAATGCCGCGAAGCAATTCTTCCAACGAAGAGACGCCCATTTCCTTTAACATGTCCCGTTGGATAATGGATGAGTTGGGAATATATCGCATTTATTCGGCCGACTCCTCAGCCACGTACTCCTCGTATTCTTCAGAGTCCATCAGCTCTTCAAGCTCTTCCGGGTTGGCGATTTTGATGCGGACAAACCAGCCGTCTCCATAAGGGTCTCCGTTTATTTTTTCCGGCTGTTCGGCCAATTCCTCATTGGTCTCGATGACTTCACCGGCCAAAGGACAAAACACTTCAGAGACCGCTTTGACCGATTCCACATTGGCGAACGGTTCATTGGTGTCGAACGCGTCTCCCACTTTGGGCAGTTCAACAAAGACGACATCGCCCAATTCCTTTTGGGCATAATCACTAATTCCAACGGTGGCTACATCACCGGCAACCCGCACCCACTCATGTTGTCTTGTGTAAAGACAATCATCCGGCAATTTCATGTTAGTCTCCTCTCGAATAGCCTGACTTAGATTCCTCAACACTCGAGCCAATTGTAAAATCGCCAAGCGGCAGGATGCGTTCTTCGAACAAATTGTCGATGTTTTCAACTTTTCAAGGAAATTCGCCTTGGAAAGCCTCTCCCGCCGAATATTTTGCCATTAGCCACACCATGTAAAAATGTTGAATCTTGAATAATAAAAATATCGTATTGGCTTCCGTTCGCTGTAATCGATCCAGGACAGGACCTTCATTTCTTCTTATAAAAAGGGGTATCCACAATCCGCGCAGGTACCCGGTTCGTGCGGATTTGGATTTCAAATTCCTGTCCAACCTGAGCCATGGAAACGGGAAGATAAGCCAGGCCTATGTTTTTGTGCAGCGTTGGAGAGGGGCTGCCACTGGTGACCCAGCCACATTCTCTTCCAAGGTGGAGAACCGGATAATGATCGCGGGCAATCCCTTTGCCGATCATCTCGAATCCAACTAGTTTCTTCTGGATGGCCGATTGGGGTTGACTCTCCAAGGCCTCGCGCCCGACAAAATCTCCCTTGCTCATTTTGACAATCCAATCCAGGCCAGCTTCCCAAGGTGTAATCGCATCGGATATTTCGTGACCATAAAGCGCCATTTTTGCTTCCAAACGCAAGGTGTTTCGTGCCCCCAGACCGATGGGAATCAGCCCAGCGGATTGACCTGCCTCAAGAAGCCGGCACCAGAGAGCCTCTGCCTTCTCTGGAGCAAGATAGACTTCGAAACCATCTTCCCCAGTATAGCCGGTGCGGGAAATTAAAACAGGCACTTCTCCAATATTTCCGTTTTTAAACCAGTAATAGCGGATTGAGGCGAGGTCAATATCGACGAAGGGCTGCAAAATGCCCAGGGAACGGGGCCCCTGCAAGGCAAGCTGGGCATAGTCTTCGCTGCGATTCGACACTTGGGCGCGAAAATGATTGTGGCTTTGAATCCATTCAAAATCCTTCTGAGTGTTGGCCGCATTTGTGCAGATGAAGAAACGATTCTCCTTCATCCGGTAGACTAAAATATCGTCCACAAAGGCGCCTTGCGGCGTCAACAAAGCTGAGTAATGGATTTGTCCAATTTTCAATCGGGATGCGTCATTGGGAGTTACCCATTGAATTAGCGGCAATGCTTCAGGCCCTTCCACAATCAATTCACCCATGTGACTAATATCAAAAAGACCTGCGCAGCCGCGAACGGCCAGGTGTTCCTGAATGATGCCGCCGAATTCTACCGGCATTTCCCATCCCCCAAACTCCACCAATTTGGCGCGATGAGCGCGGTGCCAGTTGTTCAAAGGTGTTTTCTTCATTTGGTTTGACATTAGGATATTTAAATTAAGAAATGGAATTTATTTAAAAGGGTCA
>CAWDMN010000061.1:0-9898 GCA_963803155.1 uncultured Acidobacteriota bacterium | reverse complement strand
GGAGTATTTCATCACCTGGTTGCCGGCCACCTATGGGGTGTGTGAGGAATTGATTAAAAGTGCCTTGAAGCGAGGGGATGTGAGAAGGTGGGGGGCTTTGGCGAAGACCCCGGCGACAAAGAATCATCCGGCGGCCCAGTACTAGGTGGCAGGCCAGCCCATTCAGCTGTATGGGAGAACCTACCATGCCGAGGTGGTTCACTCCAGTTCTCATGACCAGCGGCGGCAAAAGTGGCTGCAGCGGCGTGTGGCAGAGGAATGCACTCAACTGGAACAGAACTTTACGAGCAGTATCTGCCCGAATATGCCTACCGGGAAGATACTGAACGGGCGGCCCTGCGCTGGAGTAAGCAGGAGGTTCGGTATCACCGCCCTGCCCAACCCCCACAAAAATGGCTGAACAAAGTGAGGGCAGTTTGTTAAAAAGGGGGCATGGACGCGGCCAAGAGTATAAAACAGATATTGTGGGAAGCGGACACAGGGGCGAGGATTCGCGGACTTTTGAGGATGCGGCCAGAGATGAGTCGATAGGAGCTGGCTGAGGAGCTCTGCCGAAAATATCAAATGCAGAATGCTCGGGGCCAGTTGCGCACAGCCGGATGTTTAAAAGCGTTACGGGAGATGGTGGAGAAGGGGGAGTGCGAGTTGCCGGAGCCCCCACGCGCCAGAAGAAGCGGAAGTGGCAGCCGAGGCGATTAGGGAGAGCGGTGGAGGCGGCGGTGGGAGTGCCGAAAGATGCCAGCCAGATCCGGCAACTGGAGCTGGTATTGGTTCGGGCCAGCGATGCGGAGCGGATGGCGGTCTGGAACGAGTTGATCGCGTCGGAACATGAGTTGGGCAGTTGCCGGGCGGTGGGACGGCAGTTGCAGTATTTAGTGAAGTCCGAGCACGGTTGGTTGCGGGGGCGGTGGATTTGGAGCGGCTGCGTTACGATTGCGGGACCGCGAGGAGTGGATCGGGTGGAATGAGGAGCAGAGACGGCGGCATTTGGAGCGGATGGTGAATCTGACCCGGCTGCTGGTGCGGCGCGACTTCAGCTGTCAGAACCTGGCTTCGCGGGTGTTGGGGATGGTGGCCCGACAGATGGTGGTAGATTACCGAGAGGAATACGGGATAGAGCCGTGGCCGCTGGAGAGTTTTGTGGATGTGGGGCAGTATGATGGGGCCAGTTTCCGTGCCGCCAACTGGGTCAAAGTAGGCCAGAGCCAGGGCCGTGGGCGCAATGACCGCCAGCATGAGAAAAGCCGTGGCGTCAAGTACGTTTATGTGTATGTACTGCGGAAAGATTTCCGGAAAGCCATGGGAGTGGAACTTCCCGATCCAGCCTGTTTGAGATCAGGTCCCTTAGGCGAAGGGCTGGAGCAGGAGGGGTGGGCTAAGCAGGAGTTGGGGGGAGCCCAATTGGGAGACCGGCGGAGGGTGGAACGATTGATCCGAATCGTGGAGCAACAAGCGGAGCATCCGGGCCAATCTTATACTCAGGCGGTCGGAGGACTGGAGGCCGATATCAAGGCCTACTATCGGCTGATTGACTGTAATAATGAGGAGGAGTTGAACTTCCAAAGCATTTTGGCGCCCCACCGGGAACAGAGCGAACGGCGGATGATGAGTCAGCGGCGGGTGCTGGTCATCCAGGACACGACGGAACTGAACTTTGGCGGGCTGCGCCGCACGCGGGGATTGGGTCTGATCGGGACCAACCAAACGCGGAATGGAACGCTGGGGCTGACCCTGCACAGCGCCTTGGCGGTCAACGAGGCGGGGGTTCCGCTGGGAGTGCTGGCAGCCGAATGCAAGGGGGAAGAACAGGTCACCTCCCTCGATCAGGGCCGGCATCGCAACTGCCTGCCGATGGAGCAGAAGAAAAGCGGCCGATGGTTGCGGCTCTACCAGGAGACGTTGGTTACGGCTAAAAGAATGCCCGGGGTGGAAGTCATCAGTGTGATGGACCGGGAAGCCGATATCTATGAGTTGTTCCAACGGGCTGTGGATGAAGGCAACCGGGTCCCGGTCCTGGTGAGATTGCAGCATGACCGGCGCTTGCAGGATGAGGAAAAACGGTTGGTGGCCTCCTTGCAGACCCAGCCGGCCGACTTTGAGCTGACGGTGCAGTTGGGTCGGCAACGGGCCCTCACCCCCAAAAAAGGGGAGACGACCCCGGGCCTGCAGGCTCGCGAAGCGCGGCTGGTGGTCAGCTACCGGGAAGTGACCATTCTGGCCCCCAATACGGCACTGAAGAAGCGATTAAAACCGGTGAAGCTGTCTGCCATCTATGCGCGGGAGCCGGAGGCACCCGCCGGGGCCAAACCGATTGAATGGATATTGCTAACCAGCCTGCCGGTCACCACGCCGCAGCAAGCAGCCGACTGCCTCCGGTTTTATCGTTGCCGCTGGCGCATTGAAGAGTTCCATCGCGTCCTGAAAAGTGGTTGCCAGACCGAGGAGCATCAGATGGAAACCGCCGAAAACCTGCGGCGGGTGGTGGCTATCGATATCATCATCGCTTGGCGAATCATGCTGCTGACGATGTTGGGCCGGGCCGTCCCTGATTTGTCCTGCGAACTTTACTTTAGCCGGTGGGAATGGCAGGCCTTGTGCCTGGCTGTCAGAAACGATGTCCTGTCCACGCCACCCTCACTGCCTCAAGCCCTAGTCATGGTGGCCAACCTGGGGGAGGCTATCAGGGGCGTAAACAAGATGGGCCTCCCGGCATGCAGACTATTTGGAAGGGAATGCGGACTCTTTCCCCCATGGCGATGATGTATGAGCGCATGCGCACAAGGCCACTTTGTCCAGCACCGACTTGAGGGGGTTGGGCAGATCACCGCCTTCGCTATGAAGTGGTGGAGAAGGGGGTCTATGGATGAGGCCGTCCCCCCAGAAGTACCCCCCGGCGGCTGCGGGGAAGAAGCTACAGCATTGAGAATATGATCGAGATTGGATCCGGCAGGCCTCAAACGGATGAAGGCGGAAGCGGACTGCTTTGTGCTGATGGCCAAACTGTCGGCCAGTGGCCCTTTAGCGTTGAGTCCCAGCAGATTCTGCAAGCTTATAAAGAACAGCACGGGGTGGAACAGAACTTTGCCTTCTTGAAGGATCCCGCCATCATCAATGCCATCTTCTTGAAAAAGGAAGAGTGTATTGAGGCCTTAGGTTTAGTTTTGCTGTTGGCCCTGTTGATTACCCGGCTGGCCGAACGGGACTCGTCACAATACACCCAGCCACATGGTTCGGTTCTCACCGGGTGGGATAAAAAAAAAGACTCAAAGTCCCACCCTGTTCATGCCCATGACCAAATTCCCCAGGGTGCCAGTAGTGAAAATCGGAGAACGCCGCCAGTTTTGCCATCTTCTGAAGGCGGAATGGCGGGAATGGCTTCACGCTCTGAATTTAGATGATCGTATCTTTCTTGTTCCAGGCCACAGCTCTTAACCATTCTCGAATAATTCCCTTTCGCACTGTCTTCGGGGGTGCGGAATGCGTGTTTATACGACACTGCTGTCCAGAATTACTGGGAATCGGGTTTTTGGACTAGGCAAGTCCTTTACCATTAGGGGAGGAGTGATGGAGTTAAAATCATGCCTCTTCACATATAGCGAGGGCTGTCCAAAATGTCTTTTATCCCGGATTTATAACTCGCATATATCCAATGGCTCCATCCTCTCATAATGCTTTGACTAGACCTGAGTGTCTACTAATTTCAAAGTTCAAAGCCAGTTGGACAATTTATGGTTTGGAGGATCTATCCGGTGGAATACCAAAAGGTTCGAGTATCCGTTCCTTCTATTTCCGGAAAGTGAACAGGTTTAGCTGCAACATCGAAGCCGGTTGGAGAAGGACCTGGACCTATGCGATAAACGCCAGAACCAGCGCAACAGAAGCAAATCGATCAAGGCAGTCCAGGTCAGGATCTGCAAGGCATTCTCTCTGGTTTCGACGAAAGTTTTGATCTTCAGATTCTCCTTCAGCATTTTGAAGAAGTTTTCCATTTCCCACCGGTCTTTGTAAATGGCGGCAATTGTGGAGGCCGCAAAGGCCAGGTGATTGGCAAGCAGGAAAATCTTCTATTTTTGCTACTCGTGTCAGACAACAACCCGGCGTAAACGCACCGGGTATTTATCTTCCGCCTTCAAGCCAATGAGTTGAATCGCTTGGTCCGATAGGGCATTGGAATTGGCTGGACAGGCCCGTTCTTCCAATGTCCAATAGCAGGCATTCTCCTTGCAGGCGGGTCAAGAAGAAAACACCTTGTTCCGCCCACTCCCCGAATTGGCGGCAATCATTAAGGACACACTCAAAGACCACAATGGAACTCCGGTTCAATCGCCGGTCTTTCTGATGCAGAACCCATTTGCCGTATTTCCGGGCTTCAGAAATCAGAATGTAGGAGGGTAGAAAATCGTCATGATCCAATTGGACGTGAACCTTCACCCAGCCCTTGGCTCGCCGGAAACTGGCCTATGGGAACAGGGAAAGGCACAGCGAAAGGGCGGTCGAATCCAGGCTAAACAATTTTTCTTGATGCGGGAAGTCTTTTTGCGCATTCCCAAAATCCCTTGGTGGCGAAACCGGTCCAGCAGATACCAGAACTGGTTCTGGAAAATCCCGGCAGGACTATGTCCATTGGCATATGCCAGCATGGATTTTATGGGGGCCCTTTCGATCCCCAGATGATTCAGCTTTCCTGCACAACAGGATAGACCATTGCAGATTTCCCGCAAGGAATCCGCATGACCCAAATGGCAAAACAACACGACAACAAACTGCAGCCAACAACTGAACCCTTTGGCACTTTTCTCGGTATTGTGTCGCCTCACCAAATACTGGAAATCAAGCTGTGGGAATTTTTGCAGTAGTTGACTAAACGGGCTGGCCGTCTTTATCATAAGTTTGAAGTCCTCTTTGGTGGATTAGTATTGCAATTTGTGTTCGCAACATAAAGATGCAATACCTCCCAAGAGGACTTCAACCCCTATTAATCTACTCATTCTCCAGAATTATTTTGGACAAGAGTGATCTTGGATATGAGCAAAAATAAGACAAAATGACCATGAAAAAAGTTTCAATACTTTATGTGATGGATTCTTTTATCAGATTAGCCGGCGCTGAGAGGAATTTGTATGAAGTTGTTACTCGGATCAATCCGCTAAAATATAGGCCTATCGTAATTTGTTTGTATGGTGGATATGGGGAGGCGGTTAATTTGCTTGAGTCAAGGGGAGTGGAAGTAATCGATTATCAAATGATGAAGATTTACAATTTTAAGGGCTTTGTTTCTGCAATAAAGGTATTCAGATTAATTAAGAATCGAAATGTAAAAATACTAGTGACTTATCATGAGAGTTCTGACTTTATTTTTTCAATAGTAGGAAAACTTGCAGGAGTGCCTGTGATAATCTCCAGCAGAAGAGATATGGGCTATCAGCTAAAAAAAAGACACCTCTTTGCTTATAGATATGTCAACAGAATCTTTGATAAAATCGTGACAGTCTCTGATGCCGTCAAGAGTTTTGTTCATGCAAAAGAGAAAACTCCATTGTGCAAGTTGATAACAGTTCATAATGGTGTTGACTTAGAAAAGTTTTCAGGGTCATTTGACCAGGCTCAGTTGAGGTCTGCGTTAGGTCTGCATCAAGATAATCCTGTGATTGGGGTTTTGGCGGAACTCAGACCGGTCAAAGGGCATGAGTACTTTCTTCGTGCGGCTTCAATCCTCATAAAGAAGTTTCCTGAATCACAATTTCTGATCGTTGGTTTCTATCACGAAAGCAATCCGTATTGCTTAAAGCTTAAAAGCCTGAACAAAAGAGTTGGACATTGAAAAAAATGTGATATTTACTGGAAGAAGATCAGATATAGCTGAAATATTAGCAATATTGGATATGCTTGTCCTTCCCTCGATTAATGAGGGGTTTTCAAATGCCATACTGGAAGCGATGGCGTCAGGTAAACCGGTGATCGCCACTAATAGTGGAGGAACCCCTGAGGCAGTAAGGGATGGCCTGACTGGAATACTCGTACCGCCATGCGACTCGCAAGCTTTAGCAAAAGCTATGGAACAGTTAATTTCGCATAAAGAATTGGCGGCTAAGATGGGGGAGGAAGGCAGAAGGCGCGTGGAGAGTCAATTCCTCGCCAGTGAAATGATAGAAAAAATAGAATCTTTGTACGCCGCTTTGCTGAAGCGAAAACTAAGCCGGAAAAGGCTGATTCAGAAAATTTACATTTCAGCTAGAAAAGTTTTCGCCAAATGCGTAAAAGTTTTGTTATTTTTCTGCTTGTATTATCTTGGTTTCCTTTTTATGGCGAAAAAGCTGGGTCTGGAAAGAAACAGGATAAAAATCATGACGTTTCACCGGATTGATGATACAAAATCTGATCCGTTATGCATGTATATTAACCTTAAATCATTTGACTCAATGATGAGTCACATAAAGAAGAATTTCCATGTCATTTCACTTCAGTCAGCAGTTGACATGATCGGGGGAAATAATTGTTTATTGGATGATTATATTGTCATCACTTTTGACGATGGATATAGAGACAACTATGTGAATGCATTTCCTATTCTTAAAAAGTACAAGATTCCAGCAACAATATTTCTTGTCGCCGGCGATGAGGACGAAAATTATATTATTTGGTATGACAAAGTCATGATTGCTCTTAAGAGGGCCAAGAAAGAAATTCTTGATTTGCGTGATTATGGCATAGAACCAGTTTTTTTGGGCAGTCCACTAGAATTGGGATATGCAGCTGAAAAAATAATTGGTTTGTGCAAGAAAATGGGGAGTGTGGAAAGAACCATATTTATCAATAAAGTATTGACTCTGCTGGGTGCTGACATGGAATATAGCGACACTACAAATTGCTTGTTGAGCAAGGATGAAGTAATAGAAATGGGCCAACATGGAATTAGTTTTGGAAGCCACGGAATCAACCACACGATTCTCTCTATATTAGCATTACAAGATGCGGAAAGAGAAATTCGTGATTCGAAGAAGATTATTTTGGAGAAGACCGGAATTTGTGTCGACTTCTTTGCCTATCCGAATGGATTAAAGAGCGATTATAGCAATGAAATTATTGATTTAATTAAAAAGCACAAGTACAAAGCTGCTTTGACGCTTATGCATAGTGAACGCAATAGCGGAACGCTTTTTGAGTTAGGAAGATATTGTATTACCCAAAGAATGATTAGTGGGCATAGTGGGAAATTCTCTCCGATGCATTTTGAAGTAGAAATATCTGAAATATATCATCAAATGAGAAAGCATTTACGATTGGCTAGAAAGGCATAGTTGGATGAATAGTGCTTGAATTAGGGGGGGTAGGTCCTTAACCTGTACGCGGCGTCTTAAATAATTGCGCATAAACGTCGAAGATCATCGTTCCCGCGTTGCCGTTGATCGAATTAACTCAATCGAGATCATTATTTCTTCCATTGTTGAAAAATACCGGTTGTGAGTTGCTAACCTTCGAGTTAGCTTTCATATCCGCTCGACCGGATTGAGATCCAGACTATATGGCGGCAGAAATTCCAATTGAAATCCTGGTTCAACAAGTTCGCGCCATGGTTTGTGGATTGCAGAATGATGATATCGCTCGTTATCAGCAATGACTATAACTCTTCGGCCGGAACAGGAACTGATCCTTGCAATTGTTTCAAAAAATCGAAAAAAGTTTCGGCATTAAAACGACTGGTAGCTCGCCGGCAGATCAATTTCCCATCTCGCAACCGCACAACACCAAAGTATCCAACGCTCCGTCGAGTCGGGTGGTGAAGAAGTACGGGATCTCTTGTTTCTGAGGGACTCACATCCTGCACCTGGAACCATACTATTAGAAATGGACCTCATCCATGGCCTAGAGATCAACAGTCTCGTTTTGAGCCAACCCATGAAGTTTTTTTTCCCCAGCGACGATCATTGGCATCCACATAGGCGATCTGGAGCTTCGGTTTCTTTAAACGAAATCTAACCTGCCGAAAGAGCCGTTGACACTTCCGAGCTCCCAAGCGGACATCCCATCGATGCTTGATATGGGCGGAGAGAGTCCATCCCAAAAGTTCCGGTCAGCTCTAACTCCGGCGGTGATTTGCGCAGTGCCCCTTCAAACTTGTGAATCTGCCTTTTATCCAAACGTCTTGGCCGTCCACTTCGTTCTGACTATGCCAAGCCGCTCAAGCCATTCTGTTCGAATCGGCTTACTCAATAAGCCACCGTTCGTGGCGCATCGCCGAGTAGTGCCGAAACAGGGTGACAACTTAGCCCCTGAGCGATCAGCAGTACGCCATGCAATTTTTGCTGTGGCTTGTTGGGTCATCCCCTCTTGGAGCACACCAATCGTTTTCTGCCACAATACCTCTTGGCAGAAGAATTAGAATTTCAGGCATCTGTGCTTTTTATATATCATAAAATTATAAATATATCATCTATTATATGCTCTGATTAGTATATCTTTTTTTGGGCACCGATAGCTTCATATGTTTGATAATATATACTTCAGGCAATTTTGCACAGGCTAATAATATGGACCTTATTACTCTTCACATAGTCAAAGACTTTAACCGAATCAAGGATATTTGGACCTTTTTAAGTTCTTCCAGTTGCCCTTCCTTTTTTATGTCGTGGGGATGGATAGAGCATTGGCTGCGCAGCCTTCCTTCGAATATATCACTCCGCCTTGCGGTAGTTTTAGATGGAGCCATCCCCGTGCAAGCGTTCTTTGTGGGAGAGGTTTACAAAAAAAAGCTTGGAATTTTTAAAAACAAGGCTTTATTTTTGAACGAAACAGGAATACCGATATACGACAAACTTCACATTGAATACAACTCAATCCTAGGTGCTCCATTGGGGGGGAAAGAGTTAGAAGAAACTTTGCAGCTACTTCCCGATGATTGGGAGGAGTTCTATTTCCGCGGCCTTGATCCAGAAAGATTCCCAGGAAATGTTTTTGACAATATTCCATTTAATCGATATGCGGCTCTCCTCTTGAAGAGGCACCCTTGCCCCTATGTAGATCTGGACAAGGTTCGGCGGAAGCAGGGGAATTTTCTCTCTCTCCTCAGTCCGAATAGTCGAGCGCAGATCCGGCGAGCCTATCGACTTTATGAGCTTATGGGTCCAATTGGTCTCGAAATTGGCCGAAACTTGGATTCAGGTCTGGAAATCTTTGAAGAAATGGTAAAGTTACATCAAGATTCATGGAAAAGAAGAGGAATACAAGGAGCCTTCAGTTCCAGTTTCTTCTATAATTTCCACAAGGGCCTTATTTTAGAAAGATTTTCACATCAAGAAATTCAATTGTTGCGCATCCGAGCAGGAAACCGTACTGTGGGATGCCTATACAATTTTGCATATAACGGAAAAATCTATTTCTATCAAAGCGGATTAAATTACGAGGCTGACCAGCGATTGAAGCCGGGACTTGTAAGTCATGTCGAGGCGATCAAATTCAGCTCCATACAAGGGTACCAATCCTACGATTTTCTGAGCGGTCCAGGACGCTATAAACTTAGTTTGGCAACGGATACTAAAGATCTGATTTGGGCCAAACTCCAGAAGCCCCGGTTCAAGTTCCGAATGGAAAACTGGATTCGCGCTATAGGGCATCGCATCAAGGAACAATTTCCCAAAAAGTTTAATCAGGGTTGATTGTCGAGAGGTTACAACCTGAATTTTACATCATTTTCTTGAATATTCTCGTGTGAGTTTTTTTGCATGATTGAGTACTGGTCAATAAAGGATATCCGGAGCAGTATTGTAAGGTTGCCGGAACTATCCTCTCAATTACTGATATTTTAACCCTCCAAAATTGCGCGTTTCTTCAAGATGGAGTCCCCCTTTTCTTGATGTTACCATTCTCAACAAGTTACTCAAAAGTCGCACCAGAACCGGAA
>CAWDMN010000060.1:0-19758 GCA_963803155.1 uncultured Acidobacteriota bacterium | reverse complement strand
ACACCGACGACACCTTGACGTCATCCTCTGAAGGTCCTCCGCTAAAGGAGGCAATCAAGTATCCAGTTCGCCCCTTGGCAATCACCCCACCTTGCCAACCGAATTCACCTGTCATGGGAGGACGTCCTCCACTGCCGCTGTCCTTCAGGGTTTCCGCCATTTCTGAAGCTTTAGCGTATGCGATGGCAAGTAAATTGGCCCCTGGGTCATTCTGGGCTGGGGCTTTTGTCATCGAGCCCACGACAGTCATTTTCGATGTCCAGGATCTAACGCCATCTCCTTCAATGAAGGCCACTACCGCCACCCCCTGGATATGCAGTTCCTCAGCTCGTTTTGTCATCGCCAGCAGGGCTTGGTCAGCCACATTTTGAAAAATGTCGGCATTTTTATTTTTCAAAGGCTTCTTATGATATTTTGTCTCAGCGGGAAGGTCCGCAAGTTTTGAGCCAGAAGCATCCAGGAATGGTATTCCAAAAGCCGCGGCCAGTGCTGCGAGAGCTAACCCAAAAAATACTGCCAAGACGCCACTTCGAATTGATTTTCGTCTCTGCATTGGTCCTCCTGGTCCGGTCGCAGTCGCAGACGGTGCCGAACCTGAAAATTTAAAAACCTCAATTTTTCCTTTATACTTAATAAAGAGACAAGGTAACAATTTCAGTAAATAAATAACATCACTTTTTCAGGTCCGGCGCCGTCGGGGCACGAATACTCAAAAAAAGGAGGGCAGCGCGCACAAATGTAGTTGATTTCCCATTTGATCCAGCCTAATATTTTTTAATACTCCAGCGATTATGATGCGTCCGATACCTCGACATACGGGAAAAGATAGTTGCTTTTTATTTTCCCAAAAAACGCCTGCAAACGTTTTCCCGGGCCAAAGGTACAACAGCCGGGACAATCCAAAACTCAACACAAAATCGCACTCATTGCGGCTTGAGATCACGAGCCGTGAAGGAGGTAGGTAATGAAACGCTGGATTGGCATCTTCACTGTTGCCACACTGATGGCAACGATTACGGGAATGGCCCAGACGTCCAATCCCAAGCCCGGAGCTGAAACCAAGAAATTGGCGGCATGGGGGGGCGAATGGACTTATGAAGGGGAAGCCAAGGAAAGTCCTGTGGGCCCCGCGGGAAAGTTCACCGGGAAGATGAACTGTCGGATGACCTTGGGGGGATTTTTTCTGGAGTGCCGCTGGGAAGAGAAGGGACCAACGGGAGTGATCCGCGGAGTGGAGATCGATGGATTTGACTCGGTGAACAAGAGCTACTCGACCCATTCATTTTCCAGCGATGGCGGAACGGGGGCTGGCTCAATTACCATCAAAGGGAATGGCTGGACTTTCCTGGTGGATGCCATTCAAGGGGGAAAGCAGGTAAAAGCGAGAGGTACAGCGGAATTCTCTCCAGACTTGATGGGCTACACGGGAAAAAGCGAGGTGTCTCTGGACGGAAAAACCTGGACACTTCTGGCAGAAGCGAAAGGCGTCAAAACCCCGCCTGCCGCAAAATCCGCCAAAGAAACCAAATGATCCAATTCCCACGTCCATCGAAGAGCTCGGTAGCGCCGGGCTCTTCGCGGCATTTCCGCTTCATCGCGGGAAAGGGCGTTATTCTGTCTGGGTGACGGCGGAAGTTGGCTGGCTTCCAGGCGCAAAGCCGCCAGCCTGGGTGGATAGACTATGCAATAGCCGGGAGGGTGAGGCTCCCGCCGAATCGGTCTGGGCAGAGACGACCCACACGAGTGGCTGCCAGCGGAGGCCGCCTAAGCGGCAGAATCGCCCTTCCGTGCATTCCATCCCTTGGCGCACTCTCTATCCTGTCGCATTTTGAATTACACTCGCCCATCAGTATCCGGAGGACAACCCTTAACATGGTTGCATCAAGAAGAATAAGAGTTTTGTATAAAGCCGATAATTTGAAAATTTTTCATCATTAATGAGTCTCTGGTGCATTGACTCCCATTAAACAAAAGATGGGGCACACATTCCGGTCTGCTATTTCCGGCCTGTTTGGCGGACCGCTCTGCGTCAGCCCAGCGCGGGGCCAGAGTCCCCGACACCTTGCGAGACTTCATCCCGAACTACAGGGACTTACCGATTCCCAATCCAAAATTTAACTCAATATAATCGACTCTTGCGGCTCAAGCAAACGAGCAGGCTTCTAGCCTGTTCCACTAAGGAGTATTATCTGACTCTACTTAAAGCATGTCCTCAAAAAAGGATGCCTCTCCCTGCTGTCTCCAATCATAAGGAATGGCCGCAAAGAAAGTTAGAAGGCACGAGCAAGCTTTCAGCTTTGCCCGTGGCACCTAGGAGGCAAATGGCTCGCCGACTGGTCCGAGAGAAAGGACTAGCCAGACTGGTTGATCAAATTGAAAATAGTTTACACATAATAACGATTCTGCTGCAAAACCCCCATCTGAAGCCAATTTCATCGATTCGAGGGGGATCTAAAATCTATCTCCACCTTAAGAAAATGCAATGGTGAGCCTCTAAACGAGAAAAGTTTTTTCACAATTTTTTCCGACGAGGTTTTGCAGCAGAATCTAATAACCAGATCTGACCCCTTATTCGCCGGTTTTGCCGTTAGCGTGGCATCCTCCGCACTAACGGGCAGCTTGGCCAAGCCGAAGTCGAGTACTTTCACCTGCCCCTTCTCGGTCACCATCAGGTTGCCCGGCTTCAGGTCCCGGTGCACAATCCCGGCGTCGTGGGCCGCCGCCAAGGCGTCTGCCACCTGCACAGCCGTTTTCAGCGCCTCATTCAGCCGCATGCCATGGCGGGGAATCAACTGGTCCAGCGTCTTCCCGTCCACATACTCCATGGCGATGAAATGAACTTCGTCCGCCTGATCGATGTCGTAAATGGTAATAATGTGCGGATGGTTCAGAGAAGAGGCGGCCTTGGCTTCCTGCACAAAGCGGAGCCTGCGGTCAGGATCGGCCACTTTGTCAGCAGGAAGGAGCTTCAGGGCCACAAACCGGTCGAGGTGGGTGTCGCGGGTCTTGTAGACCACACCCATCCCACCTTCACCAAGCTTTTCCAAGATTTGATGATGCGAAATGCTCTTCCCAATCATGATGTTTCACATCTGAGCAAGAGTTCAACGATTTTGTTGGAACTTTGTCTCTCTGGGCGCCCACAATCCGATTCGGATAGTGCCCTCTGATAACGGGGGCGTTGCCTACTGAAGCCTTGCATACTCCGCTTTCGCCTGCTGGAGAATGGGGATATCCGGATCGGCATCTTTCCACAGCGCCAGGAAATCCTGATAGGCCCGCCCGGCTTTGCCCCATGTCGCCCGCCAGTGCCCAGGCGCGTCCCAGGCCGAGATGGGCCAGCGCAAACCACGGGACGTTCGCCCACGCACCTCTGCAATCCAGCATTTTCTGAAACTCCGCCACTGCTTCCCTTCCTGCTCCGGCTTTCACGTAAGCTTGACCGCGCAGATAAATGACTCCGCGAAACGCGCGCTCGTATGGGCCCGCTGGTTGGAGCGCCTGGACCGCCTTGGCGGGATTGCCGCGCCGGAGTTCGCTGGCCCAGCGCAGCGAGGGCAGGGTGACGGCGTTAATCAAGGTGTCCTTCGGAAAACGTTGGGCCAAATTCTTGGCGAACCCGTCCACATCGTTCGGGTCGCCACAGAGAGCCAGCGCTGTCGCTTCAGCCCAGACCCAAAGCATGTTGCGGACTTGCGCCAGTGCCATCGCTTGTGCCGACTTCTCGCGCCCCTGCCGAAAATTCCCGAAACAGGCCTCTATCAGTGCCTCTTGCGCTCTGATCCCCGCGGCGCTTACCTTGAGGTTTTGGCGCTCAGCCAGCTTAACCGCCTGCTGGAGAAGCTCCAGCGCGCTGTGGCGCTTTCCCGAGAAAGCCTCCGTAAAAGATTGCAGAACAAGCATCAGGAATTCTTCCGGCTTGCCCGTTGCCCATGAGGCTTGGCGGCGCATCGCTTGGGCATCGCCTTCGACGAACGCAACCTGGTATAGCCCCAGACGGAGGAAGTAATAATCGAGATTCTTTGCCAAGGCCTGCTCAAAAACGGCTTTGGCTTCGGCGTATCGGCCGAGCTCCAAATAAGTCCATCCCAGGTTGGCATAACCAAGGGCCCCATTTTCATCAATCCGCACAGTTTCCTGGAACTCTGAGAGCGCTTTTTCGAACTGACCGATGCTGAAGTAAGTACCCGCCAAGTTGTTGTGTGCCGTAGAGGATTGCGGGTAGGTCTCCTTCCACAGGTTGAAAGTCTCGATGAGCTTGTCAACTTCTCCGGTTACTGACGTGTAGTATTTCGAAGTAATGTTGAACCTCTCCCGCTCGCTCACGCGGTCTCGCAATTCAAACGCTTTCTTTGCATACTCCGCAGCCTGTTCACTCTCTCCAAAATTTTCGAATTTTGATGAGAGTGCGGAATACGCCATGGCAAAGTTAGGATCCAGCTCGACCGCGCGCTTATAAAAGGATATGGCCTCCAAATCCGATTGCTTTTCCTTCCCGAAATTGTAAGCCTTCAGAGCTTCCAGAGATGACGTGGTCGCTTGTTCAATCGGGGTGTCCAGTTTCTCGATCGACTTGAGTGACTCGCCGAGCTGCCCGCGGAGCGTCGATGAAGCTTTCCCCAGCGCCTCCAATACTCTTTCTTTGCCTGCCGCCTCGACCTGCTGCCGGGCCAACGATTCCCCCGTGCGGCTGTTCACTGCATCCAGAGTAATGACGTAATGGCTCCCCAGCGAGGCAATCTGTCCCGTGATCATTGCCTTGACGCCCTGCCGTGCGCAGATCTCACGCCCCGTTGCGGCGTTGACCCTTTCATCCGGGGAACGGTTCATCAGACGCAGCGCCTCCGACACCCGGTCCTCAGGGAAAATATTCAGGAACGGTGACTCGCCCAGCTTCACCGCCAGGGCCTGTTTGAGCGTGCCGTCAAAGGCCTGGTCGCCCGTGGTGTTGACGAAATCCGTCAGGAGGATTGAGTCCTTCACCGTTAACCCCGGTTGTCGGCGGAAATAGAAGAACGTTGCGGTCACTGCCGCCAGAAGGATGATCGCAGCCCCAAAGAATACGATTCTTCGGCGCAGGATGGGACGAGGTGCGAGGCCGGCTTCAACCGGCTCAGTCTGAACAGGTACGGAGACAATGGGCGGTGCAGGTGGGGCGGGGGTTGCGCTAGAGCTTGTCGCCGAACGTCCGGAGTCCGTATCGCGTCTCAGGCGCTTGAGTTCTGAACGGAGATCTGCCGCGCTTTGGTAGCGCAGGTCACGATCTTTTTCCAGAAGCCGGTTAATAATTCGTTCCAACTCGGCGGGACATTCCGGATTCAGACGCACTGGCGCGGTTGGAGCCTTGTGCAGGATGGCATCAAAGATGGCAGCGGAAGTGGCGCCAGAGAATGCCATTCGTCCTGTAACCATTTCATAGAAAACCACCCCAAAAGAAAACAGGTCTGAGCGCACATCGAGATCCTGTCCCAATGCCTGTTCGGGAGACATATAGGCAATTGTCCCCAGGGCTGTTCCCGGGCTGGTCAGATGCGCCTCCCCAGTCACCGTCGGAAGGGCTGAGGCACTGACTCCCTCTGGCGCAACTCGTGAAGGATGCATCAACTTCGCCAGACCGAAATCAAGGATCTTGGCTTGGCCGCGCTGGGTAACGAAGATATTCGCCGACTTGATGTCTCGGTGGATGATTCCCTTCGAGTGGGCTGCATCCAAGGCGTCGGCAATCTGGATGGCCAGGTCCAGCAGCAGGTCCTGAGGGAGAGGCCTACCCGCCAGTCGGTGTTTCAGCGTTTGCCCCTCCAGCAATTCCATGGCAATGAAATGCTGGCCATCGGCTTCGTCGATGTCATAAATGGTGCAAATGTTGGGATGATTCAGGGCTGATGCGGCCTGGGCTTCACGCTCAAATCGCTCCAGGGCGTGGGGGTCCCGGGACATCTCCTCAGGCAGGAACTTCATGGCCACTAGGCGATGCAGTTTGGTGTCTTCCGCCTTGTAGACGACACCCATCCCTCCTCCGCCGAGTTTTTCCAGAATACGGTAATGCGAAAGAGTCTGGCCGATCATGGTGGTCACTCCGTGAAGCAGGGATCAACGGGCAACCAATGCAGCAAATTCTTAGAACGTGAAGGAAATAATTATTATAAATCCTGCATTTTGAAGAAGGAAATGGCAAAAAAGCCAGGTGTGCGAAATAAACAGTGCAGGGATCCCCAGCCTGCGTGAGAATGGGAAGATTAGAAGATCCCGCACTATTAAAAACCAAGTAATTGCTCAGGTGCCGGTCAAACTCATGAGTCGGAAATGGGTTCGGTTATAGCATTGATTTCGATCCGATGCCGATATCGATTCCGAAGTAAAAGGGCTTCCAGGCAGCTTCAAAAGCAGATTCATTTCTGTTCCGTGGAAGCTCTCTTACAACGCTAGCAGTGGCCAGCAAGGCCTTTTAACACTTCAGGCCTCTCTCCGTGCCACGACAATGGTCATGTCGTCATGTTCCGGAGTGCCGGCCATCCATCGATGCAGTTCCTCCATTAATCCGTCACAAATCGATTCAACAGGTTGATGGCGGCTGCGCTGCAGGAATTCCCGCAGCCGGGACTCTTCAAACTCGTTTCCCTCCGGGTTGCAGGCTTCTGTTATCCCATCACTATAAAGCAGCAAAACATCGCCCGCCCGGAATTGGCAGTTGTTCTCCTGGTAAGTGGCATTCGGCAAAATCCCCAGTACAGGGCCGCCTTCATCCAATCGTTCGAGAGATCCGTCAACATGCAACAGAAGGGGAGGATTATGGCCGGCATTACAATAGAACAACCGATCTGATCCGCTTTCCAACACGGTCACGAAAAGACTAATAAAGCGGTCATGCAGGTTGCTCGAGAGGAGAACCCGATTCAAACGACTCAATAACGCCGCTGGAGTAACCACTTCCTCCGCGAGCACCTGGACCCGGGATTGTAGATTCATCATGAGAAGGGCCGCTGCCAAGCCTTTGCCGCAGACATCGCCAATAATAACGGCAACGCGCCCATGGGGGCAGACTACATAATCGTAATAATCGCCACCCACCGTCTGGCAGGGATGGTTATATCCCGCCAGCGCGATTCCGGGTACCTCCGGGGGGTGTGCGGGCAGAAATTGACGTTGGATTTCGGCGGCCTGATCGAGGTCTCTGGCCAAACGGCGCCTGGCCTGTTCCAATTGGGCCAGCCGTTCCCGTTCAATCCGGAGGGCCGCGACATTGGCCATAATCGTGAGCAGTTCGAGATCTTCCCGATCAAACCTCCTCCCTTGCCCAAGGGTATCGACGTAGATCATCCCCAGCACCTGTTCGTCCGTTTGAAGCGGGACAGCGATGAGGCTGTGTATGTGTTGGGAAACGATGCTCTCCTGAGTGCGATAAGCACCATAGTCCAGCACATCCTTCAATAACAGGGAGGTCTTTTCATTCAGCACCTGATCGCGCACCGTAGCGCTGATCCGAAAATTGTCTCCTTTAAAAGCCCGCACGACCAGCTCTTCCCTTTCTTGTATGAGCAAGAGGCCCCGGTCCGCTCCAACCGCATCGATGGAAAGATCCAGGATGGTCTGGAACAGTTCGCAAAGAGGCTGATGGAGCGTCAATTCCCTGCCAGCCCGGCGGAATAGATCCAGGGGAGATGCCCAGAGCCGTTCCTTCGGGGCCGTCGTTATTGCCGAAGAACCCAATGGAGAAGCGATCAGACGCTTCAAGGTGGTGTACTCCGCATGCTGGCCGGCAGCCACCTCATGAGTAGGGTCAAAGACGACCGCGCAGGTGGAGTCGGGGCTCTCCACGGGATCGAAGATGAAAGTGAGTTTGCTTAGGGTCAGTGTATCCCGGGGCTGCAATCGAATCCTCCGCCGGATTCGCTCGCCATTTAGATAGACACCGTTCTTGCTGCCTGGATCGCTCGCCCACCAACCGTCTTCTTCTTCCAGAATTAAATGATGGCGGGAAATTCCAGCATCTTCCGGACAACAATAATCGTTATCGCTTGAGCGTCCCAGGGTCCAACGTGAGGAAGGGAGATCAATCTTTTGAATATTGCCGTCAGGCAGGATCAGCTTTAAACACTTTCCCCCCGACATGGTTTTCACAAGGCGCAAAGCAGGAGATGTACCCACAATTTATGGCCCTCGCTTGGCCACGGGCATAAAAATCCATCATTCATGCCGTCCCCAGAGAATTCAGCCATCGACTTTCAGAAATCCTGGCAATTTTTGTAAATACACTATCTGAGCCCAAACTAGATCCATTTCCTGAGTACCGTAAAAGAAACCAAACAGGTTAAAAAGAGCCACGGCTCGTGACTTTCGCCACAGGCGAACTCGCCGACGCTGCTATGTATAGAGGGATCTGAGCAGTTGAAGAAATTATATAGCGGAATTGGTCTTGGAGTCCACATTGGATTGAAAGTAAGTGTGCCATCAAAATTGCAACAGGGTGAACCAGTCGCTCCGATTTGCTGAAATGAGCAATAGCCGGGAGGGTGAGGCTCCCGCCAAACCGGTCTGGGCAGAGACGACCCACATGGGTGGCTGCCAGCGGAATCCGCCTAAACGGCAGAATCGCCCTTCCGTGCATTCCATCCCTTGGCGCACTCTCTATCCCGTCGCATTTTGAATTACGCCCGCCCATCAGTATCCGGAGGACAATCCATAACATGGTTGCATTAAGAAGAATTAGAGGTTTTGTATAAAGTCGATATTTTGAAAATTTTTCATCATCGATGAGTATCTGGTCCAATAACTCCCATTGAACAAAAGATGGGACACACATCTCCGGTCTGCCCGTTCTGGTCTGTTTTGTGGACCGGTCCGAGTTAGCCCAGCGCGGGGCCAGAACCCCCGACAACTAGTGAGACTTCTTCTCGGACTACAGGGACTTACCGATTCCCAATCCAAAATTTAACTCAATATCGTCGACTCTTGCGGCTCAAGCAAACGAGCAGGCCTCCAGCCTGCTCCACTGTAAAAGGCACGGGCAAGCTATCAGCTTTGCCCGCGGCACCCAGGAAGCAAATGGCTCGCCGACTGGTCTGAGAGAAAGGCCTAGCCAGACTCGTTGATCAAATTGAAAATAGTTTACACATAATAACGATTCTGCTGCAAAACCTCGTCGGAAAAAATTGTGAAAAAACTTTTCTCGTTTAGAGGCTCACCATTGCATTTTCTTAAGGTGGAGATAGATTTTAGATCCCCCTCGAATCGATGAAATTGGCTTCAGATGGGGGTTTTGCAGCAGAATCTAATAACCAGATCTGACCCCATATTCGGTTGATGCTGCCAGCATCCAACGCGTGGGAAACCGAATTGAAGCAGCCCTTCAAAGGGGAGTTGAATATGGTGTCAGAATGAATTCCTATCGCATAAAGGGAGACTTTCTTTGGTCAATCAGCATGAACAAACCCGACATGCGAGATCGAAGCGAGATTCAAGCATCGTCAAAGCGATTCGAATATATTGCACCTGAGGAATTTGCAGTCGCCATTGAACATGTGATTAAACTCTCGTATGGAATGAAACGGGAAGACATTCCCCCAGTCGTATCAAAAATCCTTGGATTTCAAAGAACCACCGACGAAATGCGCTCTACAATTGAGAATGTTATCGATAATCTTCTAAGAGTTGGAAGATTGACCGCCCAAAACGAACATCTCCAAATTGCTGAATCCTAAGCGTATCAATGCATTGAGGCAATCATTTGTTAATTGAGGTTGACCGTTCACGCCAGCTGTTTTTGCTCGGGCTTCAGTTCTTTCTGAGAATTCCCACCTCCAAATTTCATAAATCAGAATTAATCCAATAGTTGTCAATAGCCTATGCACTATTTGTAAGATTGTGGCCAAGCTTGGGAATGTGCCAAGCAAATTCTGATTAGGAGTGAAAAGAGGTATGGCAAAGCGAGAATCTATCGAGGATTTAAAAGACAAAATTGACGAATTTGAAGCCGAAAACGAAGCCTTGCAGGACCAAGTTGATTCCATCGCGGAAATCGTTTCCGGGGAGGAGGATGAAGAGGGGGAAGAGTAGCTCCGACCCCGGCATGGCGCAAGGAAAGGGTGACCGACAGGGCTTTGAAGTATCGGGCCAACCACCCGGCCTTGAAGCCCACTGGCGGCCATTGTGTATTTTGCGGCAACCCCGCGGGCTTGATGGTTAGGTGCCTGGACGGCCATGAATCAGTTATTCTCAGGGATGCTAAAACAGGCCAGTATCGAATGCTTGAAAAGGCCAGAAAAAACGCGATAGGTGGCTCACGGTTGCATTTTTAGGCCATCTACACATTTCTTTTACCCCCAGATACCCTCTCTACGGTTTGTACTCCGTAACGCAGGTCCAGACCTGAGTACTGTAGGATCCGGATTCGACTAAGCTGAAGAACTCTTGAGGGATTTTCTTTAACTCTTCGTCGCTGAACATTGTCTTGAACAGTGCGTCAATATCATTCATGCTCTCGAACTCCCATATTTCGGTATGTCCCCCGAACTCGCCCACCATTTGAGAAAAGGCCTGATATGACTTCAATCCTCTAAACTTCTCGGGCCTTTCCTTGATTAAGCTCGTGGCCTTCTTGAGCAGCAAAGCGAGCTGGTCCATTTTTTCGAAACTCACGCAATAAGTCTCTGCTAAAAATACACTCATGGTCTCCCCCTTTTATGCTTCGTGGATAGTTAGTTTTCTGGATGGCAAGCAACCGCCTCTGGAATCCATAAAATCAGCTTCTCAGGAACTTTTCAAAAATGATCTGATTCTCAAAAGGCAAAGTACTGCACTATGTTTGTTTTGTTACCCCTCCTTTCTTGGTTTCCAGCCAACGCAAAAGAAATGAGCATCAACCTTCAATTCGAGGTCTTCTTGTCCCCTGAATATCCCGGAAAATCTCGTGTCACCCCTATTTGGAAAATATGATTGATAACGATAATATTACTCCCGGAAAAATCGAGATTCAATAGTGTTTTGTTGGCGAGGGCAAAAGGGATGGCATTTTGAATCCAAAAATGGAAGCAGAATATATATAATTAAACCCTCCACAACTGAAAACCTTTAGATGAGGGGGCCTGTATTTGCCAGATGTCCCACCGACATACCGCTTTCCCGCATGCTAGCAAAAACACAGGCCTCCCAAATTCTCGAAAAAGCACTGATGCCTTGATGGTTCGCGAGTCGGTGGGATCAGTGTTGGAAATCTCGACATTCGATCTCGGGGGGGGGCGATTTTCCAGTCAATCAGCCGTTGATCATTCGCCAAATCATGCTATTCTTGTCTAATAATCGAAATACCTGAAACCGCGAATCCTTGCCGGGTGAACAATGGCAGGGGAAGTCAAATTTAGGCCTTGCATTGAGGATATTCAGATGAGTACACTTGAAGCAGTCTTAAGATACTTTCGAAGCATTGAAACAAAAAGCCACCTGCAGTCACCGACAATCATGACGAAAGGCCCTGACTCTGACAATGCGGCGACCATGGCCAGCTGTAATGAATTTGCGCTGGATTTGTATGACAAGCTGCGTCGACAGGAAAGAGGGAACCTTTTTTCGTCGCCCTTTAGCGTTTCAACAGCGCTGGCCATGATCTATGCAGGTGCGGATGGGGAGACCGCAAAAGAAATAGCAACCGTTCTACGCCTTTCGCCCGGATCGCCACAATTGTATGCATCATTTGCGGCTTTATTGCAGGAACTTGACACAAATGAGGAAACACCCCGAGATTTCGAACTCAGCCTGGCAAATGCGCTGTGGTATCACGATAGTTTCTCTCTTCTTGAGAATTACCAAGACTTGCTGCGGACAAACTTTGGAGCCAACCTTGAGAAACTAGATTTCGGCAGGGATGTTGAGAACGCAGTCAAAAAAATCAATCGCTGGGTAGAAAAACAAACCCGAGGTAAGATTCACAGCATTGCCCAAAGAAATAGTTTGAATCCGTTGACGAAAATCATTTTGACCAACGCCATTTATTTTAAAGGAACGTGGGTTCTTCCATTTACGAAGGACAAAACCAAAGACGTTGGTTTTGCTGTGACTACAAGGCAAAAGGTCAAAGTCCCGATGATGAAACAGCGAGGGGGATTCGAATATCTCGAGAAGAGAAGCTTTCAGGCACTCAAACTTGCCTATCGTGGAAACCGACATTCGATGGTCATATTCCTGCCGAGAAGGACTGGAGGACTGGAGGAGTTTGAGGAGTTGCTCAGTTTCCAGAATCTCCAGTCTTGGCTGGCTGAACTACAGTACCGGGATGTCATACTTCAAATGCCGCGATTCAGAGCGGAAGGAGAAATCGGACTGGCGAAAGTGCTCTCCGAGATGGGGATGGGTCTTGCCTTTGATGAAGTGAAGGCCAACTTTTCGAGGATGTCGATGCGGGAACCGCTGTATTTATCTTCGATTTTGCATAAGGCATTCGCAGATGTCAACGAAGAGGGAACTGAGGCCGCTGCGGTAACCTATATGGGGATGCCTTTGGCAAGTAGATGGCAGCTGCCTAAGCGTCCGATATTGTTCCGTGCCGATCACCCATTTTTCCTCCTCATTATGGATAACTCATCGGGGATCATCCTTTTCCTTGGCCGGATAATAGATCCACAATTGTAAGCACGAGAGACGCGATTAGACACTCCTGTTACAAGATCAATATGAAACACTCGTAAACCCTCATAGATCACTAAATCTTCTCGGAATTGGGTAGCACATGATGGAACCTCAAATCGGAATCGTATGTGATCGATATGGTCCACCCAATCATTTCTTCACTTAGTTCCCAGGGCTGATCAAAGTCAGAGAGTTTTCAAAGGATAAAACGAGATAAGAACATTGGATTTCTGTTGTCTGTCAACAATAAACACCATCACCCTCCTCCATCACACCCTCTACCTCCATATACAGCGGCCTTTCATAATAGTCGGCCAAAGGGAGATCCCTTTCCCAAAATCCCTATAATGAATAAAGGGAATGTGTTTCCAGAAAGTCCCAACTTGGGATTTGACATTTTCCTTTGACCCTGAATCGTAAAATAGGCGATTATGTGATTGTCCACGAATTGCTGCACTTTTCCGTCCCCAACCACGGACGGTTATGGAAGAGCCTGATGCGGGCTCACATTGGGGATTATGAACTTATCGAAGAAAAATTGCGCCGGATTGCGGGCAGGTCTATGCTTTGACTAATTCAAAGTTTCCTTTTTTTTGAACTCAATTGGAGATAGGAGAAATTTTAAAGACCGGCGGGGGCGCCAGTTTGGTTGCCTCATAAGGGACGCATTTTCGAAGCAGTGTGCCAGCTTTCAGCTGGGCCACGTAAAGCAGTCAGTCTCTCAGGCAGCTCTTGAAAATGGATTTCTTTTGCAATCATCGTCAATGCTGTCAATGTAGGGATGGCCCGCCCGTTCATCGATCCACATGGCCCACTTCTGATTCCGATCACGGTCGTAAAAGATTCGCCAGGCCGGCCATTCCGGGTGTATCGGGGAACAGTGCCGGTTTTCGGCAAGTTTCTATTTTTTCCATGTTGCACCCAACTCCGTTTCGCGCATGAATTCCCATTTTCGCGCCAACCTTCTGAAACAACCAGCCCTTGAAATGCAATTATTTCAGTCATTTATCAATTGAAAAGCAAATAAGCAAGAGCGGGACACTCCCTGCCTTGCGGCTGTGGCAAATTCCGTCGGGGGAGAATTTTGATAAACTAGCTCCCGAATGCCGTGTAAGATGATGAAAATGGGTAGATGGAGACGGCCTGCCCATCAGGCCATCTGAACAGGCTTGGCAAACTCAGTCGGGGTGACCTCCATCCACGCTATTTTCTAGGGAGCTGCCCGTGCCAGCGCGGCTGGCACAAAAAGACAATGAAAATCGGCGTTATGCGGTAGGGACGGTTCGTCCGTCAACTGACGGATTCGCCGAACCGTCCGCCTATGCCAACGCAGACGGCGCTTTTTGAAAAAGCGCCCTACAGTTGGGATTTTCTAGGGAGATTCACATTTATGTCATCACGCAGAGAATTTCTAAAACAGGGAATGGCGACTGTCGGCGGGCTTTCCATGGCAGCACGGATGATGGCCAACGGCCAGGAAAAGACGGCTATTGCTTCCCCATTTCTAACTATTCAAGGCGATCGAATAGTCGAGGATGGCAGGCCCATTCAATTGCGCGGCTTTAATTTGGGCAACTGGCTGTTAATCGAAAACTTCATGATTGGATTGCCTTGGGTGGAATACAAAATGCGGACGGCCTTTCAGCAGATCCTGGGCGAATCTGCGTACCACAGTTTTTTTGACACTTATGTGGATCATTTCATCACGGAGGCGGATATTGCCTTTCTCGCTGAACAGGGATTCAACTTTGTCCGGCTTCCCTTTAACTACCGGCTGCTGGAATCCGATTTGAGGCCAGGCATCTTTCTGGAAGAGGGATTTCGCACTCTGGACCGGGCCGTCTCCCTATGCCGGAAACATGGAATCTACATGATGCTTGACCTCCATGCCGCTGCGGGGGCGCAGGCCCGCGACGGCAATGCGGGAAGCGCTTATGGCGAAGCCTTCTTTTGGACCCAGCGTCAATTCATGGACCGCACTTGCGCTCTTTGGCGCGCCATCGCTCAGCGCTATGAAAAGGAGAGTTCAGTCTTTGGCTACAATGTGCTCAATGAACCCGTGGCCCCCAACGATGACATTTACAATGAATTTCATCTGGCGGCCATCCGTGCCATTCGCGAAGCCGATCGGAAACATGTCATTGTCATCGACGCCAACCGCTGGGGCCGCGACGCAGCCAGCTTGCGGAACAGGCTTTTCGAAGATCCATTGGTGATGCCCGCAATTCACCATTACCATACGGAGTACCCACCCTTCATGCGCATGACCGAGTACCCCGCCGTGATCGACGGAAAACGGTATGGGAAAGAGGAGTTGGCCGCTACGCTGGAGGGGAAGTATGATTCCAAACGTATCAGCCGACCCATTATTGTCGGTGAATTCGGAGTCTTCCGGGAAATTCCTGTCCAGTTGAAAATGCTCGATGATTTGCTCGAGATTTTCGAAGAGCGGAACTGGCACTGGACGATATGGAGTTACAAAGATTTAAATGCAATGGGGACATTGATTCCCCGTGAAGATACTCCTTGGAAAAAGTTCATGCAAAGCTCCGAGGCAACTACCTTGAGGAATCAGCTTTTCCCCATTCAGGGAAAGTTTATCGATGAATATAACAAGCTCGTCTCCAATTCCGGGATTGAACGCGATGTCCTGGAGCAGTTCCCGCGAGATGTCTTTCGCGGCCTCGAGCCGGTCTTGCTCGAACAGATGCTGCGTCAACTGAAACGCTTTCCCAACGAGGAATTGGCCCAGATGGCCCGATCCTTCGCATTCGATAATTGCCAGATCATGAAAGATAAGCTGGCTGTCCTCAAATCCCACATCAAATCTTGATATCTTTTTTTTATGGATCTGAGTTGGTTTGACTTCGTCTCGGACTATAGGGACCTACCATGTGGCCAGGCGCCCGAAACCCGGGGATGTTCTGATACGGGCTGCTGGCGTGCCGATCGCCGAAGTGTGTTGTCGCAATAGGAGAAGGCTGGTGGAATCCAAGGTATGAGAACAGCTGGTCCATGTGGCGGCGCGCGTGCGCTTTATCCGGGCGTCGAAGCTGCCCGGCTTTTGTGAGTAACCTCGGCAGCCGTTGCTTTGGCCAACCGTCCCTATGATGCCAAGTTCCGCAACAACTTGAAGGTAAAGAATGAGAGGATTGGCTGGCTCATAGAAAATACTTAAATGTTGAGAGTAGCACTCAACCTGTGAATCTGCATATTGCAGACTCTGACCCGAATGACCCTGATGGCCTCTGTTATATTCTTGAAGATCCTGGAATATAGGTTCTAAAATAAGAGTCTTCAATTGTTGAAAGGTTAAATGCCGAATTTAGTTGTTCCGGCAAGGAAATTGAAAAAATCGGGTGTATAGAGGATAAATGGAAACAATGCCAAAGGACCTATTGGCGCTGAGGATCGTCCCTTCCATCCTGCAAGAAGGGGGTGTCTCCGGCATCACGGGCTCAACTAATCCTCGACGACGCGCGCGCAAAACTTCATAAATTAGGAGGAATCAGATGAGAGGCAAATGGCGTTGGATTTTGGTTTTTCTGATTGTCATCATAATTGGATTAGTGGTCTCGCCCTTCCTGATCGACGTCAATCGTTTTCGCCCACTTTTGGAATCGAAGCTCAGCGCCAGCCTGGGCCGAGAAGTCAAAGTCGGCCATTTGCGGCTTTCGATCCTGTCCGGCGGTCTCAAGGCAGAAAACTTGTCGATTGCCGAAGATCCCTCCTTCGGCTCCTCCCCCTTTGTGTCGGCCCAGTCTTTCAGCGTAGGAGTGGAGATGATCCCCCTGCTTTTTTCCCGGGCATTGCACATCACAAATGTTCGATTAGATAAGCCAGAGATCTCCTTGCTTCAAAACAGCTCCGGGCGATGGAACTTCTCCAGCTTAGCGGCACGACAGGAGAAAAAACCGGCGGGTGTGGCCGGTGATTCCTCCGGCTCGATGAGTGTTAACATCGCTAAACTTGAAATCACTAATGGACGGATTGTGATGGGCACTACTAATGCCGCGAAGAAACCTCAAGTGTATGACCAGGTGAATCTGCGCAGCCAAAATCTGTCGCTCAGCTCCGAATTCCCTATTACTCTCTCGGCCATTCTTCCAGGCGAGGGGACATTGAAAGCAGACGGGAAGGTGGGGCCGCTCAATGGCGTCGATGCCTCCCGGACTCCTTTTCAGATCAACCTTGCCGTGCAACATTTCGACCTGACGACCTCTCGCGCCCTCGACCCCGCCTCGGCCTTGCAGGGATTGGTGAATCTTGAAGGAACATTTAATTCGGATGGCCGGCAAGTGCGAGGGAACGGTCAAGCGAAGACGGATCGACTCCTGCTGGTGAAAGGCGGAGCGGTTTCGCGCCAACCGGTGTTGCTGGAATTTGGTTTTGACCACGACTTGTCACGGCACGGTGGAATCCTGCGCAAAGGCAGTGTCCGCATCGGCCAAGCCCTGGCGCTGCTCTCAGGAACTTATGAAATGCACCCGGAAAGCACGACAGCCAACATGAAATTTCAAGGACGGGACATGCCCGTCAACGATCTGGAGTCCTTTTTGCCAGCCATTGGCATCTTGCTCCCGGCGGGCTCCCAACTCAAAGGGGGCACGCTTACTTTAGATTTTGGGCTCCGCGGCCCACTGGATAAGCTGACCATGACAGGGGCTGCCATATTGGCCAATTCTCAGCTGGCCGGGTTTGATCTGGGATCGAAGATTTCCGTCTTATCGAAGTTGGTGAATTCCCAGAGCAAACCAGATACTTCAATCCAAAATCTGAGCTCCCAGCTTCAGATAGCCCCAGAGGGAATCCGGGCTGAAAATATTAATTTGGTGGTTCCCGCCCTCGGAAAAGTAGCTGGAAATGGGACTATTACCCCCGCCAATGTGCTGGATTTTAAGATGAATGCCATTCTTACGGGGGCTAGTCTCCTGAGCAATGTCTCAAAGTTGGGGGGATTCAAACAAACGGGTGAGGTCTCCATCCCTTTTTTCATTAAAGGCACCACGGCTAAACCGGAGTTTGTTCCAGACACTAAAGGAATTGCTGCGAGCACCGTAAAATCCACGATTGGCAACGACGCCATTCAATCGTTGACCAACCTTTTCGGCAAGAAAAAGAAATAGGCGGAATCTATCTTTAAACGGCTTGGCTCTTTTTGCGGGGGATCCTGCTAAATATGTCAACGATCAGCCGGGCCAATTCAGCGGGATCCGATCCGTGCCACTGCCTAGAAAATAGCGTGGATGGAGGCGGGGTGCCCCCGTCTGCGTTTGCCAAGTGTGCTGAGACGGCCTGATGGCAGGCCGCCTCCATCATCCCATTTTCATCCTCTTGTTGTGCGACATTGCCGCATGCATAGCTCCTTAGATGCTCCCAATCTCCCTATCCACATCGGCCTCTGCATTTTCTGCCGCCAGGAGAATACTCACAATCCAGATTTGACTATTTTCCAAATCTCTCCATTGCTGTTTTTTCAAACAGAGATTTGATCTCGTCTCCCTCCTTTCCTGGGAAACTCGCATGCTGCACCATGAAGATCGTAATCAGCTGGTGCTGCGGGTCAATTTGCATCTTGGTATTGTAGGCTCCACCATGGCCAAAGGAGCCGCCGGGCTTCTTGTCTGTGCCCCAGCCGAAGCCATACGTCTCCGGCAGACCGTCCGTTTGCGTGGAAATCATCTGTTGCAGGACTGTTTCCGAGAGGTATCGTTTCCCTCTATAAATGCCGCCGTTCAGGATCATCCGGCAAAAAATGGAAAGGTCCATCGCTGTCGAAAAGTAACCGCCGGCCGGGGACGGGAAGCGATGGCGGTCCGTGAGGGGATACGTGAGTTGGTCGATCGGGATTTCCTCCAAGCCGTTCTGAGCCGCATCGGGCCTATAGGATTTGGCCAAGCGCTTCATCTGCGCCGCACTGGGCCATATGCAAGTGTCCTTCATGCCGAGCGGACTAAATACCCGCTTTTGCATGAATTCTTCATAGGGCATTCCGCTGATCACTTCTATAATGCGGCCCGCCGTGTTGATGCCCGCATTGCTATAGCGGTATTGGCTGCCCGGCTCTGTGTTCAATGGTGTCATCGCATAGCTGATGACGGCCTCGCCGAGCGGCAAAAGGTCTATTTTGAGCGCGTCGCCCTTGCGCTCCAACCGGGAGGAAAAAGGCAACCCGCTGGTGTGGGAGAGAATGTCTCTTACCATGATGGGACGGGCCGGCTTCTTTAGCTGCGCGTGCTCGTTGTCCTGCTCAATGGCCATCATTTGCCCTCTGAATTCCGGCAGATACTTCTCCACCGGATCCTCCACCTTCACTTTGCCCTCATCCACAAGCATCATCAGCGCCGTGGCGGTCATGGGTTTGGATTGAGAAGCGATCCAGAACAGCGCATCGGCCTTCATCGGCTTGTGCGCGGCGATATCCGCGTAGCCCACGGATTCGAGACAGAGCACCTGGTTTTTCGAGGCTGCCAGCATTACTGCGCCCGCCAGGATGTGTCTGTCGATAAATGGTTGCAAGGCGCTGGCGATGCTTTTCGGCGCCGCCACATTTTCCGCATGTGGAGAAGCCATTAGAATCAACCCCAGCACGGCCAGGAGAATGGAACATCTTGTTACTCGTCTCGTTCTTGCTCTTAGCATTGACGCCTCAATAGTGTGGATTTTTTTAAGCTTCCATTTATTTTAGTGGAGGACCTCGTCGAAATATAAAAATAAAAAAATCCAGATTCAAATATTCGAGAGAAAATGACCAACAAAAATGATCGGCAATATATAAACGTCGAAGAGATTTTGATTACGATGGTACACGAGTTTTAAAAGGCGCGCTGGCAAGTGATTGTAAAGATAGTGGAGCCGATGGAGATCGAATCCACGACCTCTTATTGCCAGATTGCAGGTTTAGGGCTAATCATTGAATGTCATGGACATTTAGTTTTTACCCCTTAAGTCATCGTAAATAAAATACCAATTCAAAAGTCCCCTTCTCGGACGAGGTTGTTGAATCCATCCTGGCGGAAGGGGTGGCCGAGACGAAGTCGAGGCTGGGGTGGTGCGAATGCTGCCGCTTCCCGCCGATCAAAGACTTCAGACCACCTTTGTTGCGGCCTTGTGTCCGCCTCATTCCCCTCCTTGTCGTGA
>CAWDMN010000059.1:0-459056 GCA_963803155.1 uncultured Acidobacteriota bacterium | reverse complement strand
CATTGCAAATTGGATCTCCGGACAAGGAGGAAATTGTCACCTCCAGCCCCTTGGCGGAGGACATAATTTGAGCCTGGCCGCCCGTCAGCGTTTTCCAGCTTTTAATTTGAAAGGGCAGAGCAGGAAGCATGAGCTTCCCTTTTTCCGAGGGAAAAAGGTGGAGATAGACTTTATCTCCCCGATGAGTGCTGGCACCCCAGGCGCCAGGTTTGTAAGGTCCGCCGCGAGTGCCATAGATGCTCTGCCCGCACCTCCGCAGCCAGGCGCCGATTTCCTGAAGCCGGGCCACTTGTCTGGGCTCGATTTCACCGGAGGGCATCGGTCCGACATTCAGCAGGAAGTTGCCATCGCCCCCCGCACAGGTAATCAGAGTTTGAAGGCATTGTTTCAGAGATTTCAGTTTATCGTTTGGTTTCCACGCCCATTGCTCACACATGGTCATGTTGGTTTCCCAGGGAGGAGACTGTTGGAATTTGCCAATCGTCTGCTCCGGCGTATCATAGTCTCCTCCAAACTCGCCTGAAGAGGTCACTCCTTCCATCCCTTTGCGTCCTTTCCCCACGCGGTTATTCACGAGGATGGAGGGCTGTAATTTTCGGCAGTATCGGTAAAGATCCACTCCGTCTTCGCGAGTCCAAGGTTCTTCCCATTCCCCGTCGAACCAAAGGATTCCGAGCGGCCCATAATTCTGAATGAGCTCCGCCATCTGGCTCTTCAAAAATTTCCAATACTGATCCATGTTTGGAGAAGATTTCCTTGATTTGCCCCCGGGGCTGCCCAAGGGGTAATCCGGATGATACCAATCCAGAATGGAGTAATAAGTGCAGAAAATCAGGCCTTGCCTTTTACAGGCATCCGCAAGTTCTCTTAGAATATCGCGCTTGAAGGGAGTGCGTGTGATGTTGTAATCCGTCTGTTTGGTGTCCCAGAGGCAGAATCCGTCATGGTGCTTGGAGGTAAGGACCAGGTATTTCATGCCAGCCGCTTTGGCGATGGAGGCCCAGACCTCAGCATCAAATTTGACTGGATTAAAATTCTTATAGAGCTGGTCATATTCAGCCGTCGGTACTTCCTGCCCGCGAGACCAGCCAATTTCCGTGCCCTTCAAGCTGACGGGGCCCCAGTGGACAAACATGCCGAAACGCGCTTCCCGCCACCATTCCAGACGAGCCGCCTCTTTGTCTTTCTCAGCTGCTGGGGAGGATGGATGAGAAATGGCCAGCGTCAGGATCAGTAGGGAAAAAAGAAGCATCAGGTTTTTTTTTGACATGGTTTATACCTCGCGAGTCCTTGGTTTTTCACTGGACGATTTGCCATCGAAGGGAATCGATAATTTGGAATGACTACTCGGCTCTCAGCTGCCGAGCGAGTCAAGCAAGACCGGGCTGAACCCTCGTTATCACTTTGCGCTTTTGACATGGTGAAATCGAGCCATCGGGCAAAGCGAAAAAGCACGAAGCGCCAGCGAGTGATCGGCTCCGCTGAACCAAAGCCGAGCGAGTCAAGCAAGACCGGGCTTAACGCTCGTTATCACTTCGTGCTTTTGACATGGTGAAACCGAGCCACCGGGCAAAGCGAAAAAGCACGAAGCGCCAGCGAGTGATCGGCTCCGCTGAACCAAAGCCGAGCGAGTCAAGCAAGACCGGGCTGAACGCTCGTTATCACTTCGCGCTTTTGACATGGTGAAACCAAGCCACCGGGCAAAGCAAAAAAGCACGACGCGCCAGCGAGTGTTCTTTGGCGTGGCAAACAGGGGGCGTGGAGGAGAGACGCTCCGCATAGGGCCGTGCTTTAATGGCGAATTGGCTCCGATCCCACAATGGTCAGGCCATTTCGATGTTGCTCTTTTTCCGAGAGATTAATATTCCGGCCAAAAGATAGATGAGAGCAGCCAAAGCCAAAGCTTGGTTAAAGCCGAAATTGACGGCAATTACAATAGTCAAAATAGAACCCATGACAGAAGCGGAACCATTCAATCCCCAGGCCCAGGGGATCATTCCCGCGGCATTTCTTCGCAGCCAGGTTATCCCCAGCGGCATCGGCATCCCCATGACGAAAGTCATAGGCAGCAAGAACATTACAACCATAAGAGCCTTGGCCGGCAGCGGCCAACTGACGTAACGATAGAGGAAAATGGGCAACAGCCAGATGTAGAGGAGCACCAATGCCGCAATCAGAGTACAAAGGCGCCGGATGTTTCGAGTGAGGACTTTCGTTGCCAGGCGGGAGGAAAAGTAGCTGCCCAAACCGCTGAAAAGCAGTGTGGAGAATAGAACCACGCTCAGGGCATAGACCGGAGGTCCCAGGAATAGGATGAATTTTTGTACCAGCGTCATCTCAATAAGAATGAACCCGAGACCCAGCGCAATAAAATAGGCGAGGACTCCCGCGCTTTTAGACTGTTGCTCCAGCGCGCCTCCCTGCCTCCAGAGCAGGGGCAGGACGATAAAACAGAGTACCAGCAAAGTAGAAAATATCAGAACCAAAAACAAAACCAGCAACCCCACATTGGTTTTTTTTGATTCCCAGGTCAAAAAAATTGAATTCCACAGTTTGTTGAGGCGGATGGTGTGGAAAAAGAAGGGACTGTTGTCGTAGGTGGGTGTGACATTAAATGAGTAGGATCGATAAAACTGCCCAACATCCTCCGCCGTAACCAATTGCGTGAAAGGATTGTCGGGGCGGGTGAGCGGAGTATAGAGAATATCAAATTGGTTTTCACGGCTGACCTGTTCGATCTTCTCTACCTCGGCGTCGGTAAAGCCCGACTTTTTGAAAAGGAAATTACATTCCACGGCTTCTGTCTGGCGGCTTTTGCGAACAATCATCATGGAGCGTTCGGGATGGCGCAGGCCTAGCTCTTGCATGGCGGCGCGTGTGATGGATACCAATCTCAAGTCCTGCTGAGGCGGATCGATGTTCCACCGCGTAAAAGTAAGGATCCCATCCGGTTTTAGCTTGGAAAAGTAATCCTTAAAAGCTTCGACGGTATAGAGGTTGTTTTCAGTTAAGGCAAAAGCGCCGGCCGCCGTGGCCGCCCAGGTATCAACCAGGGTTGCTTGAATTATGTCGTACTGTTGGTCAGAACGCCGGATAAAACTCCTTCCTTCGTCCACTTCAATTTTGACATCCGGCCTCAAGTAGAGACCGCCGGTGAATTGACGGAACGAGTTGCGCATGACATCATTGACGGTGATCGGGTTAATTTCTACTCCGGTGATGTTTCGGTTTCCGAAATTCAGCGCCGTAAGAACGTCAATGCCACCGCCGGGACCAATGATCAGAGTCCGTGGGTCGGATTTCAGGTGATAAGCCAAAGAAGAAATGGATCGTCTCAGATAATTCCACTGGCTCAGATCTCCGTTGAAATCCGGCAAGAGAGTGCCCGCGTCCCCATCCATGATGATCCAGGTGTTCTTGGGATCCTGATTGACCTGGACCACTGTGATGCGGGAAAAAGAATTCCATTTAGTAAAGAGAACTCCCCATTCATCCCGGCCCTTGACGTGCCGAATTTTGAAGAGTGGCTGATAGAGGTTGATCAGCATCAGCGCCAGCAGGGAGAGCGATGTAACGGGGAGCAGCCATTGGCCAATCTTTCCCACCGTGGATGTCCGGACAAAACAAACAGCGGCGCCAGAAGCAAGAATTGCCACCGCCAGCATGGCATTGGGTCCGCCCAAATAGTGAAGCAGGGGGATCACCAGCAGACATCCCAGCGCCGCTCCCGCTAAATCGAAAAAGTAGAGACGGCTGACATTCTGCGCCAGATGGGTCATCGCCAGAGAGAGACAAAGCCCCCCGAGAAAGAATGGGATGGCTGGAATCAGATAAAGCAAAAACACTCTTCCCATTTGTGCCGGACTGAATGAAAACTCAAAATTCAAAGAGAGCACCAGCCAAAGAACTATGGGAATGGAGAGGGCATAAAGCGCGGCAAACAAGGCCAATTGTCTGCCTAGTTTTTCATTGCGGAAAAATTTAGGGAAGAGGTAGACGTACACCCCGCTGGCTCCTGAACCAAATAGGGCTAGCGAAATCACCATGAAGGCATAATGGTAATAGAGTTTGACGGAAAAGATCCTGGTCAGTACCAGTTCCATCATGAGGATGGAGGCGCTGGTCAGAAAGATGCCCAGATATGTGGAGAATCGGGGAGACAGTTTGCCTGAGTCCAAAGGTTTGACCTCGCGTATCGGTGAAAATCATTTCATTTAGAAGAAGGGCGTGGCGCCCGCCCATAATCGCCAGCTTTCAAGTGCGGCATCTTTCGGCGTTCTTGAATAGTATCTGTAATGTAGTATTCCCGGGAAATTCGCCTGGACTGTGATGCCATCCCGCCAGGGTTGCGATTGGGCAGCACAAATATTATCAGCTTTGCCCTTGGGCTGCGAAGAAAAAGACTTCACGACGGGGTGTAATTCAATGGGCGATGGGATAGAGAGAGAATGTGACGAGGGATGGAATGCTCGGTATGGCGATCTACCCGTGTGTGCCATCTTTGCCAAGACCGGTTCGGCGGGCGGAGTCCGCCTTGGCGGAAGCCTCTGCCTCCCGGCTATGGCTCAGTTCAGCCGATGGGCGCGACTGGTTCACCCTGTCGCACTTTGGATTACACACTTTCCCACAGGCGGGATGTCCCACTGCAGGAATTGACGCGAACTCGCTGGTGCACTAGAATCAGCGGCCAGGTGGCATATGAAAAAAAACATTTTGGACAACATTTCTATCTTGCTGGTGGAGACTCAAGCACCCGGAAATATTGGTTCAGTGGCGCGGGTGATGAAAAATTTTGGGCTGCAAAACCTCGTCCTGGCGGGGTGCCAGGCCGATTTCACCGATGAGACTTTTCGCATGGCTTGCGGCGCTGATGACTTGTTGCAAGCCTGCACTCGCTTTGATTCTTTCGAAAAGGCACTCTCTGAATTTGCTCTGAGCGTTGGAACGAGTTCGAGAAACGTCCATTGGATTCCCACAGTGCATACGCCTTCTCAAATGGCGGAAGAAATATTGTCGCTGGCCAGCCGGCAACGCATCGCCTTGGTATTTGGACCCGAACGGACTGGCTTGACCAACGATCATCTCCGTTTGTGCCAGAAGCTGGTGACGATCCCGACAAATCCCGCTTTTGAATCCATGAATCTCTCCCATGCCGTAGCCATCCTGGCTTATGAAATTTATTCCCGCCGCGCCTTGTATTCCCAAGGCAGATCTTTGGAGGTTGCCCCACTGTGGGATGTGGAGGGCTTTTTCACCCAGTTGGAGGCCTCTTTACTGCAGATTGGTTTCCTCAATCCGATTAGCGGACCTCGCATCATGCGCACGGTTCGCCAGCTGTTTTCGCGCGCCATGCTCGAACGCCGAGATGTTCGCATCTTGCGGGGGATCTTGAGACAGTGGAGTTGGTATGTGAGGCAAATCCACAAAGGAGATTAAAAAGGGGAATTTGCTCCCTGAAGAGTGAGGAGGGGTGCCGCTTCTTTCTTTCGCCAGTTGAAACCCCACGGCGATAAGCGCTGTCTTGCCGTATTCAGGTCAATTCAAGGTCGGCGTTGGAGGGAATGAATGCGGGAGGGCAATCCTCCCGCTTTGGCGGACTCCGCTTGGCAAGCCGCCCGCGCATGCCATGTCCAACCCAGACCGGTTCGGGGAGGCCTCATCCTCCCGGCTATTACTCAGTTCAGCCAATCAGCTCTACTGGTTCACCCTGTCGCACTTTAAATTACACCGCCCCCTTTTGAAAACCTTGACAGGCTCTGAGGGGATGCAATATGATTTCCCTTTTTTTGGCATTCACAACAGGAGGCTAATTATGGCGAAGATGAATTTTGGTGGAGTTGAAGAGGAAGTCGTCACTCGTGATGAGTTCCCACTCGAGAAAGCCCGTCAGATTTTAAAAAACGAAGTAATCACCGTGATTGGTTACGGTGTACAAGGACCCGCGCAAGCTCTCAATATGCGGGACAACGGCTTCAAAGTGATCATTGGACAGCGTCCCGAGGAAACGCGCTATTGGGAGAAAGCCAAAGCGGATGGTTTTGTGGAAGGGGAAACTCTCTTCCCCATTGAAGAAGCAGTGAAACGGGGAACCATCATCCAATACCTGATTTCCGACGCCGGTCAGAAAGCCCAGTGGCCCGTGATCAAAAAGAATTTGAAAAAAGGGGATGCCCTCTATTTTTCTCACGGCTTTTCGATTGTATACAAAGATCAAACCGGCGTGATTCCCTCTCCGGATGTTGATGTCCTCCTGGTGGCCCCGAAGGGTTCGGGAACCTCCGTGCGGCGTAATTTCCTGGACGGTAGCGGCATCAACAGCAGTTTTGCGGTTTTCCAGGATGCCACTGGACGCGCCAAGGAGCGTTGCCTGGCCCTCGGTATCGCCATCGGGTCTGGTTTTCTATTTCCCACTACTTTCGAGAATGAAGTCTGGAGCGATCTGACCGGCGAACGTGGAGTGCTGATGGGCGCGCTGGCCGGCATCATGGAAGCCCAGTACGACACACTGCGGAAAAATGGCCATTCCCCCAGTGAAGCTTTCAACGAGACCGTAGAGGAATTGACGCAGAGCCTCATCCGCCTCGTCGGAGAAAATGGGATGGATTGGATGTATGCCAACTGCAGTACTACGGCACAACGCGGGGCTTTGGACTGGCTGCCTAAATTCAAGGCTGCTTCACTTCCGGTTTTTGAGGAACTCTATCGACGGGTGAAAACCGGAGAAGAGACCCGTGTCGTGTTGGATGTCAACAGCCGCCCTGATTATGCGGAACGGCTGAGGGAAGAACTGGGACGGATGGGAAATTCCGAGATGTGGAAGGCTGGAACTACTGTTCGATCCCTGCGTCCGGAAAATTGGAAAAAATAATAGTGTTTCCTTAATCCAGCGGATGCCGCCTCTGTTTCGATTCGAGGGCGGTCGTAAAATTTCAGGATTAAGCGGTCCTATGAATGGGCAGGAATAAAAAGGAAAGCCCCGGAGATCCAGATGAGGATCCCGGGGCTTTTTTATTGTCCGGATCTGCATTCGTGACCGTTGGCCAACTCCGACCAGGCAGATTCAGTTCCTACACCAATAGTGATCAATTGGGATTATTTGCAAGCGGTAGCAAAACACAAATTAAGACCGCCCACCACCGACGATTAACGACTGACTACCGACCACTAACCACTAACCACTGATCACTGACCACTGCCTTCTACACCGCTGCTGCCACCAAGTCACCCACTTCAGTTGTCGAATAACCCATCTTGCCAGCGGCCTGGCTCTTCAATTTTTGGGAGATCACCATCACCGCGGCTTTTTCTACGGCGGCTGCGGCTTTGGTTTCGCCGAGAACGTCGAGCATCATCTGGCCGGCCATAATCGCAGCCATCGGATTAATGACATTCTTTCCGGTATATTTGGGTGCGGAACCGCCAATCGGTTCAAACATGGACACACCTTCGGGATTAATATTTCCTCCGGCCGCAATTCCCATGCCGCCTTGGATCATGGCGCCCAAGTCGGTAATAATGTCGCCGAACATATTGTCGGTCACAATCACATCAAACCATTCCGGATTCTTGACCATCCACATGCAAGTGGCATCGACGTGGGCGTAATCCGTTTTGATATCCGAATACTCTTTGGCCACTTCATAAAAGGTCCGTTCCCAAAGATCGAAGGCAAAGGTCAAGACGTTGGTTTTTCCGCACAGTGTCAGTTTTTTCCCTTGATTGCGTTTGCGCGTGTAATCAAAAGCGTAGCGGAGGCAGCGCTCCACTCCTTTTCGGGTATTTATCGATTCCTGGATTGCCACTTCATCCAGAGTTCCTTTCTTCAGAACCCCGCCCGCGCCGGCATAAAGACCCTCGCTGTTTTCCCGTACTACGACGAAATCGATCTCTTTGGGGCCTTTGTCTTTCAAAGGAGTATCGACGCCAGGATAAAGCTTGACGGGACGGAGATTAATGTACTGATCCAGCGAAAAACGCAACTTCAGCAAAATCCCCTTTTCCAAAATCCCCGGCTTAACGTCCGGATGTCCGATGGCGCCAAGGTAAATGGCATCGAATTGCCGCAACTCTTCAATGGCGCTGTCGGGAAGGATCTCTCCAGTCCGCTTGTATCGTTCGCCGCCAAAATCAAAGTTCGTCAAATCCATCTTGAAATCGAATTTTTGTGCGGCGGCCCTCAGAACTTTTACGCCTTCAGCCAAGACTTCAGGACCGGTCCCGTCACCACCCATCAAAGCAATCTTATACGTTTTCCCCATCTCTCCTCCTTGCTCGGGGCCCCTTGTGGAAAAGGGCCATATGTCTCGAAATCATGCCTTTTTTGGAAAGGCCAATTACGGTTAAAAACTGCGCTGGGCATTCTACCATGCTTGAGGTCTTGAATTAAATCGGAAATGGTGGAGAAGATGCAATTCAAAGTGCAACAAGTCGTGTTGATCAGCTGAACTGAGCATCCGCTGGGAGGGCGAAGCTCCCGCTTAGGCAGACTCCGCCTGCCGAACCGGTATGGGTAAAGATGGCAAATGCCACACGGATGGCTCGCCGGGAGGCTCGCCCTCCCGTGTATGCCATCCCATGGCACTCGCTCTAACCTGTCGGACTTTGAATTATGCGCCATGGACATTTACAATTGGCGGGGAACTCAGTATACTCACAACCTCCAAAAAGCAGAGGCTTTCTTCTTATAAGTGCAGCCACACAACAGATACCATGAAATGGCATCAATGGAGAGGAAGATGATACTAGCCAAGAGAGTCAGCAACCTATCCAGCTCACCCACGATGTTGGTCATGGAAGAAGCGGCCCGGTTGAAAGCAGAGGGTCGCGACGTGGTGGATTTCAGCGTGGGCGAGCCGGACTTTCATACTCCCGAGAATATCAAGCGGGTGGGTCATGAAGCCATCGAGAAGAATTTTACCCGCTATGTTTCGGCGGCGGGAATCCAAGATTTGCGGGAGGCTGTGGCCCTCAAGTACCGGGACCAATACGGGGTCGATTATTCTTCGCGGGAAGTCGTGATTTCCTGTGGCGCCAAACAGGCCCTTTTCAATGCCGCCTTTGTCCTATTTGAGGAGGGCGACGAAGTGCTCTTGCCGAATCCTTACTGGGTGACCTTTCCGGAGCAGCTCAAGATGGTCGGAGCCCTCCCGGTGGAAGTTGAGACGACCGAAGCCGATTCATTCATTCTAAAAGCGAACGCCCTTGAGAAGAAGATTACTTCCCGCACTCGCGCTCTGATCTTGAATACTCCCAACAATCCCACTGGCGCCGTGGTTCCAGCCGATGAGATGGAGCGCATCGTGGATTTGGCCGTTGGCCACAATCTATTCATCATTTTCGACGAGTGTTATGAACGTTTTGTCTTTGATGGGAATATTCACACCTCCGTGGCGAAATTCGCCGGCAAAGCACGCCATCTTTCCGTCATCGTGAATACTGCCTCGAAGACCTACGCCATGACTGGTTGGAGAATCGGCTATCTCGTGGCCCCCAGCAAAATTGCCCAAGCCATCATCGATGTGCAAAGCCACAGTGCCAATGCGGCTTCCATGTGTCAAAAGGCCGCCCTGGAAGCGTTGGAGGGCACTCAGGAATCAGTCGAAATCATGATTGACGAATATGAGCGCCGACGCGAGTTTGTCGTCGATAAACTGAACCGCATGCCCCGCTTGACCTGCGCCAAGCCGGGTGGAGCTTTTTACGCTTTTCCCAATATCCGTGCTTATATTCATAAAGGGAGTGTGAAGGATTCCCTGGAATTGTCCCAGCGGTTGTTGCGGGAAGCGGGTGTGGCAGTGGTTCCCGGTTCAGCCTTTGGGAGAGAAGGATATGTCAGGATCTCCTTTGCCACCAGCATGGAAAACCTCGAAAAAGGGCTCGAACGCATGGCCGAAGCCTTATCCGGGCTCTGACAGCGTGCGATTAAAAGCGAGGAAAAAAGATGGATCTTTAACTCTTGGGAAGGGGAAACATCTCCGGAATGTGGGAGGCGAGTACGCGGCCATCATCACTCGCGCGGTTGCTGCGAGGTCGCCGGCAGAGAACTCCTCCCGCATTATGCCATCCGGGGCTTACCTTCTCGATCACTTTTAATTGCATCCTGGAATCTCCAATCCTGGATGCGACCTTCCAGATGCGTTATACTCTCATGGCTGCAACATTCTGCCTGAATTGAAATCTGGACATAATTCGAGACCAATTTGCCTATGACCCCAACTAAGACAAAAGCCACAGTGACGCCTGGAGCCCGGCAGTTGTTGGAAAAATTAATCAGGGTTTTGCAGGAACTTTTCAATTATCCTCATGCGGCCATTCTTTTGGTGGATGAAAGCGGCCAGGAACTTGTTCTGGTGGCCTCTAGCGGTTACCGCCGCGAGGTGGAACGCAATTTTAAGATTTTGATTGGCGGCGAAGGGATCACGGGCTGGGTGGCCCGGCAAAAGAAACCGCTTTATGTGCCGGATGTCCGCAAAGACCCCCGCTACATCCGGGGAGTGTTGCGCGGCCGCTCCGAGATGGCGGTCCCTCTTTTGAGTGGCAAAAAGCTCATTGGGGTGTTGGATGTTGAAAGTGAACAACCGGACGCTTTTTCCCGTCGCGACCTGAAGATCCTCTCCCTCTTTGCCACCCAGGCAGCCATGGCCATCGAGAATATTCAACTTTATGAACAGGAGCGCAAAAAATCGCTCCAGCTGCGGTTGCTCAACGATGTCGGCCGTAAAATGGCTTCCAGCCTGGATCCTGAGAAGATCCTGCCCATTCTGGTCAAAGCCGTCCAGCGTGATTTCAATTATCACCACGTCATGGTTCTCCTGAGGGAAGGTGGAGACGAAGTGGTTCTCAATGCGCAGGTGGGAGATCCTAGATTTTTGTTTCCTAAAGATTATCGGCAAAAACTGGGCGAGGGGATTATTGGGACCGTGGCGCAGACGGGAAAGACTATCCTCTGCAATGACGTTTCTCAGGATCCCCGTTACTTCCGGGCTTTGGAAGCCACGCGATCAGAATTGGCGGTCCCTATCATTTTGGGCCGGCAGGTCCTCGGTGTAATCAATGTCGAATCCCATGCGCGGAACGCGTTTGATCCCATCGACCAGGACATTCTGGAGACTCTCTCCCGGCAATTGGCGGGAGTCATCCAAAATGCCCGGATTTACCAGGACTGCAAACGGACCAAGGATTTTCTGCAAAAGTTGGTGGAAAGCTCAGTGGATGCCATCACCACCGCCGATAATTTGGGCAACCTCAGATTCTGGAGCAAGGGAGCCGAGGAGATATTCGGCTATCGGGCGAACGAAGTCCTTGGCAAATCGGCTGCTCATTTCTATGCGCGGGGGCGGCAGGAAGCTCGCCGGTTTATGTGGCAGCTCTTGAAGAAGGGGCGGCTCCGCAATGTGGAGGTTGAATATCTGGGCAAAAACGGGCGCAAGATTTATGGAAGTCTTTCCGCCTCGCTCTTGCGGGATGAACATGCGGCAATAACGGGATCGCTTGGCATTATCCGCGACATCACTGAGCTGAAAGTCCTGAGTCAGCAACTGATCGAGTCAGAGCGTTTCGCCACCATTGGAAAGCTTTCCACCCAGGTTGCGCATGAAATCATGAATCCGCTCTCCTCCGTAAAAATGAATATCCGGATACTCTCCAAACGCGAAGGACTTTCCGCCAATGACCAGCGCCGTTTGGCGATCGCCAATTTTGAAATTGACCATCTGGAAAAGATTCTCCAGGATATTTTCGACTACTCAAAAGCCTTTCAATTGAACCTTTCCAAGGAAAACATACATGAAGTCATGGAAAAATCCCTGTTGATGGTTCAGGATCATTTGGAAGAAAAACGGATCCTAGTGCAAAAGCGGTTGGGAGCCAAACTCGAATCCATTTCCATCGATCTGGTCCGGATGATGCAGGTCTTTACGAATCTTTTCTTAAATGCTTCAGAGGCCATGGCAGAGAGTGGAAAGCTGAAAATCACAACGGCGGAGACTAAAGTCGGCAGAACTCGGTTTCTGGAGATTACGGTGAGTGACAATGGGCCCGGCATTCCAGCTATTCATCGGGCCGCAATTTTCGATCCTTTTTACACCACCAAAAGCGGAGGAACTGGCTTGGGTTTGGCCATTGTAAAAAAAATTATCGAGCTGCATCACGGGCAGATCGAGGTCAGCAGCAAAGCGGACCGATACACCCGCTTTAAGATTTTGCTGCCGTATGAATTAAAGAAGTGACGAGCGATAAGTGAGAAGTGAATAGTGAATAGTGAATAGTGAATAGTGAATAGCGGATATTGGATATTGGATATTGTCAGGCGCGAAATGAAAATTTACGATGATCCTTGCTCATTGCTCAGAAAACCAATATGCAGCCCTCAAATCTCGCGACCAACCATTCTGTTCACTATTCACTATCCACTATCCACTGATTTTTTGTCCTGTTATTTCTGCCTTCCGCGGGGTCGAGTTGCCTTATGTCCAATATCCTAGTTATCGATGACGATCATTCCATCTGCGAATCGTTGAGCCTCTACCTAAATGAGGAAGGCTACAATGTGGAGGTGGCCTATTCGGGAGAGGACGGATTAAAAAAAATCCGGCGGGAATCCTGGGATATCATCCTGCTGGATATCGCGTTGACGGACGCCAATGGGCTGGATTTATTGGCGCGGATCAAGCGTGACCATCCGGAGATTTCAGTCATCATGATCACGGCATTCCACGATATGGTCTCCACTGTTCAGGCCATGAAATTGGGCGCCGTGGAATACATTCACAAGCCCATTGAAATCGATGAATTGGAGGCGGCCATCCGCCGCTCCCTGAAGAGGAAAAGCGCTTCAGGGCGAAAAGGGAAAGGGTCCATTCCGCTCACGGAAGTGTATCGCGAAAATGATATTGTGGGGAAAAGCCGGTCGATGCGGGAGATTTTTAAGACCATCGGCGTGGTCTCCCAAAGCAAAACCACGGTGCTCATTGAGGGTGAAAGCGGCACAGGGAAAGAGCTGGTGGCCCGAGCTATCCACGACCACACCGACAAAGACAAACCCTTCATTTCGATCAATTGTTCTGCCATCGTGGAAACGCTTTTGGAGAGCGAGTTGTTCGGTCATGAGAAAGGTTCCTTTACAGGGGCTTCTTACCGAAAGTTGGGGAAATTTGAATTGGCTCATTCCGGGACCCTCTTCCTGGATGAAATTGGCGATATGTCGCTGAACATGCAGGTAAAGCTCTTGAGGGTCATGCAAGAGCGCGAATTTGAGCGGGTAGGTGGAAGAGATAAAATCAAGACCGATGTTCGCATCATCGCGGCTACCAACAAGTCTTTGCGCGAGCAGGTCGAGCGGGGATTGTTCCGGGAAGATCTTTATTACCGGTTGAATGTGATTTGCATCCACATGCCATCCTTGCGGGAAAGACGCGAAGATATCCCGCCGCTCATCGACCATCTGGTCCACAAACTCAACCTGGAACTGGGCCGTTCAATCGCGCGAATACAGACTGCGGCAATCCAACTGCTGGACAAGCGAGATTGGCCTGGCAATGTCCGCCAACTGGAAAATGTCCTGCGCCGGGCCATGGTGCGGACCCACGGGAACATGCTGCTCGAGGAGCATGTCGTGGAAACCCTGGGAGAGAGCTTGCTCCAAGAGATGGGAGGGTGTGTGCCTCAAATCAAGCTGCTGGACGAAGTCGAAAAAGAACACATTGTCAATGCTTTAAAATTTGCCCAGGGTAATAGGGGGAAAGTCTGCGAATTGTTGGGAATTTCCCGCCCCACCTTGCAGCGCAAAATTCTGAAGTACCGCATTGAAATCTGAAGCCAGCGGTTTGCTGACAGCTCTGTTTTTTGTATTAATTGTCTTGAATCCGCTCCGATCCTAGTGCAAATGGCAGCCAAGGTGAGTCCGTTTGAGCTGAAGCCGTGGATTTTCGGCTAAAAGCCAGATTTCACGCCTCGTAAAACGCACTCAGCAGGGCTGTCACAAGGAGGGGCGATGAGGAGTTACGCTATTTTTATATGCGATTCGGGATGAGACTATGAATATTGTGGTTCAAAAATATGGTGGAACTTCGGTTGGAGACATTGGCAAAATCAAACGAGTGGCCAGCCGAATTTTGAAAATGGAAGCAACCGGGGCCCGGATGGTGGTGGTGGTTTCGGCGATGGGACATACGACCGACCATTTAGTGGATATGGCCAAAGCAATCGCCAGCAAGCCCTCGCGGCGCGAAATGGACATGCTCTTATCGACGGGGGAACAGGTCTCCATCGCTCTGCTTTCCATGGCGATTGAAGAGCAGGGCGGAAAAGCCATATCGATGACCGGGCTACAATCCGGCATCGTCACGGACAGCAACTATTCCCGCGCCAGAATTCAAAAAATTCACGCTGAAAAAATTTTAAAACATTTGAAGAACGGGAAAGTTGTCATTGTCGCCGGCTTTCAAGGGGTGAGTGGAGAGAATGAAATCACCACGCTGGGGCGCGGCGGATCCGACACCACGGCTTCGGCTTTGGCCGTGGCCTTAAAGGCTCATCATTGCGAAATCTATACGGATGTGGATGGCGTCTTCACTTCAGATCCCAATTTAGTGCCGCGGGCAAAAAAACTCGATTATATTTCTTACCAGGAAATGGTTGAGATGGCGGGTGCGGGCGCCCAAGTGTTGCACCCACGCTCCGTGGAAATAGCCATGAAATACGGTGTTCCGGTGTATGTGCTCCCGAGTTACTCGGAATCCGCCGGCACAATAGTGATGGAGGGTAAAAAATTGGAACAGGTCGTCATTACCGGAGTTACCGGAAACAAGAACATCGCCAAATTGGCCATTCGGGAAGTCCCTGACCGCCCCGGCGTGGCTGCGCAAGTTTTTACCGCCCTGGGGGAAAAGGGAATTAACATTCGTTTGATCATTCAGAGCGTGGCAGCCGCCGGTCACAACGATATTTCCCTGGTGGTCAATCGGGATATGGCTCATCATGCGTTGGAAGTCCTGGAAAAACAGAAGAAAAATTTGAAGGCGAAAGAAATTGTCTGCCACCAACGATTGGCTGAGGTCTCCATTGTCGGCTCGGGAATCGCGAGCACTCCCGGTGTTGCCGCCCGGATGTTCAGGACTCTGGCCAAACTGAAGATCAATATCGATTTGATCAGTTCTTCCGAAGTTCGTATTGCCTGCATTATTGATGAAAAAAATCTGAATGACGCGATTAAGGCTCTGCATCGGGAGTTCAAGCTGGAAAAAGCCAGCCGCGGCTTGGCGAAGAACTAGCGTCTGAGGAGCAAACCTCCGGCTCCGTTTCAACAGTGCCGAACAAATCCGATGTAATCCCTCTCCAAAACTCTCCCGGCGGTGTGCCCTGACCAAAATCAATATCCGTGCCGGATCCGGCGGGGGCCAGTCTTTTCCCTTCAATTCCCTCCGCTCCAAGCCATCTGTCACTTGCCAGTTGTTCTATTGGCCTTATGCTCATGGCCGCGATTTTACCTCATGCTTTGGCGCTCTCTCCCTTTGATTGCACATCCTTGTGTTCAAAATAATGAAGGGTACAACTCCCCATGGTATACTCTGATTTTTGAAATCATCCCAAGATTCCTTATGGTCCATTTAGACTGATTTTATATAAATAGGCGAAAGAGGAGGAGACAGAAGTGAAAGACCTGCTGTTTTTGATTCCCCCGGCGGAGCGGAATGTGGAGGGTTTGAAAAAAATATTCACCGTGCGGCCTGAAATTAAATTTGTCTCACTTACGGCCGTGGATCTGGGAGGAAATGACACGGATGAAAAAATTCCCACCAATCATTTCCTCAAAAATATCGACGAATACCTCAGCGGCGGAGTGCAAACCGATGGTTCCAGCGTGGTCTTGCCCGGCATTGCCACATTGAATGATGGGAAGGTGGATTTGATTACGGACCCATCGGTAAACTGGATTGTCGACTATAACTACGAATTTGAAGATATGGAAACCAGGCTGCCGGTAGGCACTCTGCGCATACCCTCTTTCTTGAAGCACCGCGATCGTCTGGTGGATTCTCGGGCCATCCTCAAAGCAGCGCAGGAGAGTGTGGCGCGGCGGGTGATTGAACTTTTGCGCGGAAATGCCAGTCTGGCCGCTCAGATGGAGATTTCTCCCGATCAAGTGGAAAAAGTTTGCCTTTACGCCGCGACAGAGTTGGAATTCTGGGTACGAACACCGGGCATCGCTGTCGAGGCCGAAAAGCTTTCCGTCTCCCAAACCCTGCAGGAATCCTATTGGAAGCGGACCAAAGGCGCCGTTCGTTCCGCCCTCGAACAATCCTTGTTGTTCCTGGAAAAATATGGCCTGGCGCCGGAAATGGGACACAAAGAAGTGGGAGGAGTCAAGGCGACCATTTCAGGACAGGGCCGCTTTGCCGATGTCATGGAGCAATTGGAAATCGATTGGAAATACGCCCAGGCCTTGCAGGCGGCCGACAATGAGTTGCTGGCTCGGATTGTCATCAAGGAAGTCTTTCGCCGCCATGGATTGGAAGTGACTTTCGTGGCCAAGCCGATTGAAGGGGTGGCGGGCAGCGGCGAACATACGCACGTCAGCATCATGGCGGTAATGAAAGACGGAACTCTAAGGAACCTTTTCGCGCCCGCCGATCCGCGGAAGGATTTCCTCAGTCCGCTGGGATGGGGGGCCTTGATGGGTTTGTTGCGCAATTACGAAGTGGTGGGCAGCTTCGTCACCGCCACAAATGACGCGCTAAGCCGGTTGAAACCCGGATTCGAAGCTCCAGTATGCATCGTTGCCTCGATTGGACATGATGTTTCAGTTCCCTCGCGCAACCGCACCGTATTAGCCGGATTGGTTCGCGATCAAATGAATCCATTGGCCACGCGATTTGAAGTCCGTGCTCCAAATCCGCACACCAACACTTTTTTGGCTCTGGCTGCTTTCTATCAGGCCATGATGGATGGGATGAATTATGCCGCTGGCAGCGGGAAATCGGCGGCCGAGCTGCAGCGGAATTTCTGCAAAGCGCCCACCGCCTCCGATGCCTATTTGGAGAAGAACCGCGCTTATCGCAGCGAAGAGGATGTTTTCGAACATTACCGCGAAGAGGAGCGGAGGCGGCTGTTCGGCATTCCTCCCGCCACTGTTTGGGAAGCCATGGAAAACCTCGGCAAATATCCGGATCGGGCTGCCGCCATGACGGCCGACCAAGTGCTGGCGGACGATATTGTGGAGTCTTACCGGACAGCCATGTTGACCCGCTGGCAGATGGAGTTGGTTAATCGGATCATTCCCGACAACATGGAAATTGTGCGTGCCTGTGCGCGGCTTCATGATGAAACCAATGAACTGGATGTCGAACGGTGGGGAGAAATCCAGTCGTTGCGGCATCGGCTCATGCGGGACGACTCCCACCAGAAGTCCCTCTTCTCGCAAATTCGCGAGGCCGTGGAAAAGCAGGATCTGCCCAAGGTCTCCCAGTTACAGCTGGAAATGGGCCAGTTGGTTCGCCAGTTGCGGGAGCAGTATTCTCTGTATCGTCGAAATCTTGCCAATTAGGGAATGTTTAAAAAGCACATTTGGGCAGGCTCAAGCAGTGTTTCAACACCAGAAATTCCACTACTATCACGAAAGAGAAGAATGGGCGGATGTCCCCATCTATTGTGAGGTAGGGCGCTTTCGCCGAAAGTGTCGACTAGGCTAATGATGTTTTGACAGCTAGGGGGGTGCTGTCGGCTGGGGGATAGTGCGGCACCAGCTTGATTTTAGCTATGAATCTTAGGAGTCTTACCCGGTCTAGTGCGACACCAATTTCTCCATTTACCAATTACACTCAGTGGAGTTTCCAGAGTGGTCATAGGATCATAAGGGGGCTCTATCAAGACTCGTGATAAACTGAATTCCGCCAATATTCCTTTTAGATAATCTCTCATCATTCGTGATGAAAAGCTCGACTCCCAGGTTGGCTGCGCATGCCAGTTGGATAGCATCTGGGGGGCGAATGGTTTTGTCTTGTCGTATCTTTGCAAAGTGAAGAGCGGCCGGAAAGTCAAAGGGAATCACGGTCAGATTCGGGTGCTGGAAAAAGGAGCGGTAACGGTTTACAAGGTCTAACCTTTGGCAAGCCATGGGCATTGTGAGTATCTCTCCCACGGTCAGACAACTCGTGCAGAGGCGGTCTCCGCGATCCACCATGGCTTTGCTAATCTCCACGACTCTTCCGGCAAATTGACGATTTTCCTCGAACAGGTAAATGAATAGATTTGTGTCCCAGAAAATCTTGGCCATGGATTGTCTCCCGTCAATTGATGTCCCAGATGCGGGGGTCAGTCAACAGTCCAAACAGGTAGGAGGGATCCAGCAAATCTCCAAGATCTGTTACCCTCTCCAATGGACCTTGGGCACGCCTGGCGATGGCCTTATTCAACTGGCCTCTCCAAAGACGCTTCTCAATGCGAGCACCGCCCTCATGGTAGAACCAGATTCCACTTTCCCCTTCCAGCGAATAGGTAAAAGGCACTCCTGTTTTGGTGAAAAATTTATCTTCCTGATGGGATCTCAGCTGCTCCCACACTCTTTCTTCCATAGGCTCCTCTACGACGGCCCACCCTGACCTTTGTGCTTCAATGAAGGCATCCCCCCCGCCTTCCGGCCAGATTTCCTTCCCTACTCCTCGCATTTCCAGAATGAGATTCACGGCTGACGAAGGGTCCCCCCCGGTTGAGCCGTTGCAGTACTCTTTCTCGTACCAATCAATCAGGTGGTGATAGCGTTCAGGGAGGTCCTTACGCTTGGGACAGCTTTTGCCTTTTCGGGCAGGATGAGTGGAGTCGCCCGGTTTGAAGAGTCGAAGGGTCCCATCTTCCAAGCGAAAAAACATTTTGTACCTCGCGGAATTGGGATTCAAGTTCGCCACATTGTGTTGATAGATGTGAGGCTGCAGGCCGCGTCGAAGCTCCTTATGTATCCGCTCAGTTCGCAACTTCTCCATGATCTCCCTGGCGCTGAACGATTCCCGGTCTGGAAGGGACCGGTGGAGCATTGCCAGGGCCAACCAACACTCATCTGCCACCAAAATGACTGGTTCCGGGATCATAAAGAACCCCCTTAATTCTTATAATTTAATTTACCATAAAATTCAGTTATTTTAGAATAAAACATTATTTAAATTAAATACAATTTAAACTTGGAAATAAAGATGAAAGGAAGAATGCGCCGGCAAATGGTGCGGCACCAGCGTGCCTCCGGCATCAGCTTTTCCAGCTTTTGTCCCGGGGTGTGCTCCCCCTTGTCCCTCCGAGACTCTTTAATCCTCAAGCAAGCTCCACTCACGTCTAGAGTTATTCCCAACAGCAGGAATAAGCCGAACTTGTGAATACAGCTGCCAATTGAACGATTCGTTCAATTAGCAGAGAATCCATTCAATGAATTGGAATCTCTCCTTGGGCCGTGTTGCCTCCGACAAATCAGCAATCCAAATGGATTCAATGGATTGGATGTTTTTTTCAAGTTTCCTTAGTTTGGAAACTGTTTTGCTTTTTTATGATTGGTTGGAAGTGTATGGCGATGAAGCATGAAGGTTTTTCTTGAGCTAAAAAATTGAGGAGGATCCAGATATGAAATTGAAGGGCTGTGAACTTATCGGTGAAGCCTTGATGCGTGAAGGGGTGGAGGTTGTTTTTGGTTATCCAGGAGGGGTGGTATTGCCGTTTTATGATTACCTTTATGGATCGCGTCTGCGCCATGTCCTGGTTCGGCACGAACAAGGGGCGACGCATATGGCGGACGGTTATTCTCGGGCCACGGGCAGAGTGGGAGTCGCCGTGGTCACCTCCGGCCCAGGAGCCACAAACACCGTGACGGGGCTTACCACGGCTTACATGGATTCCGTCCCAATAGTGGTGATCACCGGGCAGGTCCCGACCGCTCTGATCGGGAACGACGCCTTTCAGGAAGCCGATATCGTTGGCATGACCCGTCCCTGCACCAAATATAGCTACCTGCTGAAAAATTCCAACGACATTACTCAAGCGATCAAAGAGGCCTTTTATATCGCCTCCACCGGCCGGCCTGGCCCGGTGCTGATCGATGTTCCCAAAGATGTCTTTGTCGGGGAAGGGAAAGCTCATTTTCCCGACAAAGTGAATCTGCGCAGTTATCACCCGACTTATGAGGGTCACCCCGGACAAATCAAGGAAGCCGCCAGAGCCATCCTGAGAGCGCGCAAGCCAGTCCTCTACACCGGCGGCGGGATCATCATCTCCGGAGCCAGTCCAGCGCTGACCGAACTCTCGGAATATGCAGCCATCCCGGTGACCAATACCCTGCTAGGTTTGGGCGGCATTTCAGGGGACCATCCGAACTTTCTCGGCATGCTGGGCATGCATGGAACCTGGTATGCCAACATGGCCGTGGCGGAGAGTGATCTGTTGATTGCCGTGGGGGCTCGTTTCGACGACCGCGCCACGGGCAAAGTGGATGAGTTCGCCAAATATGCGAAAATCATCCACATCGATATCGATCCTTCCGGCATCCAGAAAAACATTAAGGTGGACATCCCAATCGTGGGAGATGCCCGTCAGGTGTTGGAAAAATTGGTGGAGGAAGTCAAACAGCTCGCTCGCCAAGAGCAGTTTGCCGCGAAACATTTGGGGTGGAACGATCAGATTGGCGAGTGGAAAAAGTCGTACCCCCTGCATTATGAAATGGAAAACAAATCCATCAAACCTCAATGGCTGATTGAGGAGATATGCCGGTTTGCCCCGGAAGATGCCATTATTGCCACCGATGTGGGGCAGCATCAGATGTGGACGGCGCAATACTTCAAGTTCCGCAAACCCCGGACATTACTGACTTCCGGCGGACTGGGGACCATGGGGTACGGCTTTCCGGCCGCTCTGGGTGCTCAAGCCGCTTATCCTGAGCGTCCGGTGATCGCGATTGTGGGCGATGGCGGTTTTCAAATGAACATCCAGGAGCTGGCTACGGCGGCCCAATACAATCTGCCGGTAAAGGTTTTCATCGTCAATAATCAAAACCTGGGCATGGTGAGGCAATGGCAGGAAATTTTCTACCAGAAGCGCTATTCCCACGTGGACTTAAGCTGTTCGCCAGATTTTGTGAAAGTCGCTGAAGCTTACGGCGTCAAGGGATTTCGCGCCACCAAGCCCTCGGAGTTGGATGAGATAGTAGATTCCGCCATGAAGCATGATGGCCCGGTGGTAATGGAGTGTCGAGTGACTCGCGAAGAAAATGTATTCCCAATGGTGGGGCCCGGCAGCGCCAATCGCAACATGGTGCTTGGTTTTAATAAGAAGGAAGAAATTCCGGTCATCCCGGCTGGAGCCGCCATCAACAGCTGAGCCGCTAAGCGGCGGTTGGAACTAGATAACTCAATCCTCGAAAAGATGCGGCAATTTATAATCAGGCCGTCTCATTCCAAGGGGAATCCAATTCCGGTTCTGATCGCATCTATTACGGTTTGCCGAGGCGCCACAGCGGATTCAAGATGAAAGATGACCGGGTTCTTTATTTATGCTAAAAGGAACGATTCGCCCATGAAGACCACAATTTCTTTGCTGGTTGAAAACAAATTTGGGGTGCTTTGCCGCGTGGCCGGTCTGATGAGCGGCCGCGGCTTTAATATTGACAGCCTCAACGTGACGCCTACCCTTGATCCCACCATGTCGCGAATGACCATTGTGGTGGATGCCAATGAAAGTGTCATGGAACAGGTGATCAAACAGCTCAACAAAGTGGTGGATGTGATTAAGGTCATGCCGCTCGAGGAAGGGGAATATGTGGTGCGGGAAATGGCCTTGATCAAGCTGAAATCGGATACACAGCAGCGATCGCAGATTTTGCGTGAAGCAGAGATTTTTCGCGCCAAGGTGGTGGATGCGACCCCCAGTGTATGCATCTTGGAGGCGACCGGGGATGAAGGCAAAATCGACGCCTTCATCCAATTTTTCAAGCCCTATGGTGTCTTGGAAGTGGCTCGCACCGGACCCATCGCCATGCAGAGAGGCGGCAAAGCGGAGAAGAAGGGCAAATCGGCTGAAGAGTTGAAAAAAGTTGGGACTTCGTCCCTTTCATAGGGACCCAAGGATAACCCATTTCATAATATAGCAGGGAATCGCTAATTGAATAGCTGACTAAAAGGGCTGTTCAGGGGACTTCGTCTCTTTCCTAGGGACCCAAGGATAACCCAATACGTAATATCGCGGGGAATCGCCAATTGAAAAGCTGACTAAAAGGGCAGTCTGGGGGACTTTGTTTCTTTCCTGAGATTCAACATTTTGGAAACCGTGAAGTGGTTCCACTGAATAGCCGTAGGTTTGGCGCGTCAAGCGCCTAGCCTCGGTCAACTCTTGGTTGACTTCGCCGCCGATAAACACATCTTATGAAAAAAATTGATATCTACGACACGACGTTGCGGGATGGTTCTCAGGGAGAAGATATTTCTTTCTCCGTGGAAGACAAGGTCCACATTGCCCATAAACTTGATGAAATCGGGATTGATTACATTGAGGGAGGCTGGCCGGGTTCGAACATGAAGGATATGACCTTCTTTCACCGGATGATGAATGCCTCTCTCAAGCATGCCAAGGTGGCCGCTTTTGGCAGCACCCGTCATCCGAAACACAAAGCGGACAAAGATCCCAACCTGAAAGCCTTGCTGGATGCCCATACTCCGGTGGTGACCATTTTCGGCAAGACCTGGGATCTGCATGTCACGGTGGCTCTAGGCATCAGCTTGGACCATAATCTCAATCTCATCCGGGAATCCGTCGAGTTTCTAAAATCGCAGGGTAAAGAAGTAATTTATGACGCGGAACATTATTTCGATGGTTATATGGCGAATCCTGACTATGCTTTAAAAACCTTGCGGGCGGCGGAAGAAGCTGGAGCGGATGTCATTGTTCTTTGTGATACCAACGGGGGAACCATCACCGAGGAGATCCGGAAAAGGGTACTGGCTGCGGCAACTGCCGTCAAGACCCGGCTGGGAATTCACACCCACAATGACTGCGATATGGCGGTTGCCAATGCCATCATGGCGGTTCAGCAAGGCGCCGTGCATGTTCAGGGAACCTTTAATGGTTACGGGGAACGATGCGGCAACTCTAACCTGTGCACGGTGGTTCCCAATATCGAGCTAAAGTTGGGGATGCGCGCTATTGGCGCGGAAAACCTTCGACTTATGACGGAAGTTTCGCACTACGTCAGTGAAATTGCCAATATGCATCACCGCCAGGATTTTCCATATGTGGGAAAGAGTGCTTTTGCCCACAAAGGCGGCATTCACGTCAGTGCCGTTCGCAAGGAGACTTCCTCGTATGAGCATATCAATCCCGAGTTGGTTGGCAACGAACGACGGGTGCTCATTTCGGAACTTTCAGGGAAAAGCAATATCGTATCCAAGGCGGAAAAGATGGGTTTTGACATCAATACCCAATCGCCCAGCGCCCAGATAGTTTTGAACAAATTGAAAGAGATGGAGCATTATGGTTACCAGTTTGAGGGTGCGGAAGCTTCTTTTGAATTGCTGTTTAACCGGCTGGTTCATGAGGCCGAAGACTTCTTCCAGTTTGAAGGATTTCGTCTGATCACCGAAAAAAAAGGAAACCATAATCCGTATTCCGAGGCAGTAATTAAATTGAGTGTCGACGGAATTGAAGAACACACCGCCGCGGAAGGAGTGGGGCCGGTGAGTGCCTTAGACCGGGCGTTGCGCAAATCCCTCACCACCTTCTTCCCCTGCATCAGGGATATCCGCTTGATGGATTACAAAGTGCGCGTTCTGAATCCCAAAGGGGCTACCGATGCCAAAGTGCGAGTGCTCATTGAAACCAGTGACGGCGAGGAAAATTGGAGTACTGTGGGTGTCTCCGAAAACCTTATCGAAGCCAGTTGGCAAGCTTTGGTGGACAGCATCAATTACAAACTGAAAAAAGAATATGGATTGAAGACTAAGACTCCACTGACCGCGGACAAAGACAAACCGGCATAGTCTTCCGGGTGTTGTCGCGAATTTGAAATCCCCTGGCGGTAAAAAATAGGGAACAATATCCATTATGCAATCATCCAAATTTCAGGAGCCAGTCGAGATTGAAGGGCACCTCATCGACTCCGGTATTTTGAAGCATGCCTTTGACAAGATCATCGAACATGCCGGCCAATATGAAGTGCTCGATTTCCAGATTGGGAAAACCAATCAGGACAACTCGAAAATTCGCTTGATGGTCAGAGCGGAAACACGGGAACAGTTGGATGAAATTCTGGCTGGTTTGGAAGATTTTGGCGGGGTGGTGGAGTGGGAGGACTGCCGGTTTGTTTCCGCACCGCGGGACCGCCTCCTTCCCGACGATTTTTATTCTACGACCAATTTCGAAACGTTTATCAAACTGAACGGCTCCTGGCATGCGGTATCTCACCAAAAGATGGATGCCGTGATTGTTTGGGATGGACAAAAAGCGTCCACCAAGAAAATCAGCGAGGTGGTCAAAGGGGATTTGATCGCGGTGGGGCGCCAGGGGATTCGCGTGAAACCGCTGGAACGAAGCCGTGAATACTCGGTCTTCGATTTCATGTCGAATGATCTGACGGCGGAGGCAAACAAAGGGCTGCTGATTGCGGAAATTGCCAAAACCATCCTGCGCGTGAAAGCCGCCGGCCAAAAAGTGGCGGTGGTTCCGGGGCCGGCATTGATTCATACCGGCGCGGATCAATACCTGGTGGACATCGTCAAGCTGGGAGTGATCGATGTTTTGTTGAGTGGGAATGCGCTGGCCGTGCACGATTGCGAGAAAGCGTTGTTGAACACATCCTTGGGGGTCAACCAATCGACGGGCAAACCAGTGGAAGGCGGACACCGCAATCATTTGCTGGCCATCAACGAGATTAATAAAGCGGGTGGTTTGCGCGGGGCTGTGTCCTCCGGAGTGCTGAAGTCCGGCCTGATGTACGAATGCATAAAAAACAACGTGGAATTCGTTCTGGCCGGTTCGATCCGCGATGATGGACCTCTGGTGGATGTGGTCACCGATGTGGTTCAAGCTCAGAAGAAATACCTGGAGGCTTTGCGAGATGTAAGCGTGGTCCTGATGTTGGCCTCCACTTTGCACGGCATTGCCGTCGGAAACCTGTTGCGAGGCAATGTGAAGACCGTATGCGTGGATATTCATGAGGCCACACCCCTGAAGCTTTCCAATCGGGGAAGCAAACAGGCCATTGGGATCGTAACGGACGTTTCTTTCTTCCTGGGGATTCTGGCGCGAGAATTGAAAAGACTCATGTCCGGGGGATGATCGTCTCATGGGTTTTGAGAAGGTCGCGGCGAGCTTCTAACCAAAAAGAACAATCCTTGCACGAATTCCGCAAGATTATTTTCGCTACTTGAAAAACTGCCAGGGTTGTCAGAAGAGGAGAAGTTTATGGAAGAACGGATTTATATTTTTGACACCACTTTGCGCGATGGAGAACAGTCTCCCGGAGCCAGCATGAATTTGGAAGAGAAGCTCAAAATGGCCCGGCAATTGGAGGCGCTCCAGGTGGATATCATTGAAGCCGGCTTCCCCATTGCTTCGGAAGGAGATTTCGAGTCGGTCACGCAGGTGGCCAAAGAAATCCGCTCCTGCTCGATTGCCGGACTCGCACGGGCCACGGAATTGGATATCCGCCGGGCCTGGGAAGCTTTGGATCAGGCCGCCAAACCCCGCATCCACACCTTTATTGCCACTTCGGACATTCATTTGAAATACAAGCTGAAGAAAGACCGCGCTCAAGTTTTAGAGCAGGCCGCAAGAGCCGTGCAACTGGCCAAATCGTTGTGCGGGGATGTTGAATTTTCCGCGGAAGACGCCGGGCGCAGCGATTTGGATTATCTCTGCAAAGTGGTGGAAGTGGCGATAGCGGAAGGAGCCACGGTCATCAATATTCCTGACACTGTGGGATATTGTATGCCCGACGAGTTCGGCAACATTTTCAAAGTGCTCCGTGAAAAAGTACCCAACATTTCCAAAGCGATCCTGAGCAGCCACTGCCACAACGATTTGGGTCTGGCCGTGGCAAATTCCCTGGCGGCTATCCACAATGGAGCCCGTCAGGTGGAATGTACCGTCAATGGGATCGGCGAAAGAGCCGGCAATGCGTCGTTGGAAGAAATTGTGATGTCTCTGCGAGTCCGCAAAGACCGGTTGGGATTCACCACTCGGATTGCGACGGAAGAAATTTACAAGAGCAGCCACCTGTTGTGCAACTTAACCGGCTTGATGGTTCAGGCCAACAAAGCCATTGTGGGGAAAAATGCCTTTGCGCATGAAGCGGGCATTCACCAGGATGGCGTGTTAAAAGAGGCTCTCACGTATGAAATCATGACGCCTCAATCCGTGGGGATTTTGACCAATCGCATCGTCTTGGGAAAACATTCAGGGCGCCATGCTCTGCTCAAACGGTATGAAGCGCTCGGATATAATTTATCCAAGGATGAATTGGACCGGGCCTATATGCTGTTTACCAAATTGGCCGACAAGAAGAAAAATGTATACGATGAAGATTTGATGGTAATCGTCCATGATGGGATTCGGATCATCCCTGAAGCTTATCATTTGAAATATGTCCACGCGACTGGCGGCAACCAAGTCATTGCCAGCGCGACCGTCAGATTGATGAAAGATGAGAATCTCCTGGTGGAAACTGCCACCGGGGATGGCCCCATCGCCGCTACTTTCCGGGCGATTGACCGGATAACCGGCATACGGGGCAGGCTGCAGGATATTTCCATGCAGTCGGTCACGCAGGGGGAAGATGCCGTGGCTGAAGTTTTTCTACATGTGGATTTTGATGAAAAGAGTTATACGGGGAAAGCCGCCAGTTCCGATACTATCGATGCCGTGGCCCGGGCGTACCTGGATGCCGTGAATAAAGCCGTACATCAGCGTGAGGTGGCCCTGGCTCATCATGCCGACAATTGATGGGCGCTTTTCCACTTGGTAGTAATCCAGATATGCTTAATGAGATTATCTTCGCTGATTGATGAAATTAATTGTGCAATGAGATGCCGTAGCGTCATACCCCAGCACGGGACTTGACATTCTTCTCCCGCTTTCTAGAGCCGCGGACATCGCGGACAACCCGATGTCCGCGCCACTCGACTTCGCCGTCGGAACTCCTTCCATCGCTTTTATGAGCTGCAATTATCATTCGTGGCTCTTCAAAACATTTGCGATAGCGTCAGACGGACGTTCCGGCTGTTAAATATTTCTTCTGGTTTCTCAAAGCAAAGGAACGGGAATCAACAGCCCTGGATACCGCCAAGATGCCGTCCAGGTGATCACATTCATGCTGGAGCAGTTCAGACAAGGGGCCCTCCAAAAGCATTTCTTCCTCTTCCCAATTTAGATTTCGGTATGAAATGCGGCACGAACTGTGGCGGCTGACTCTGACCAATAGATCCGGGAAGCTCATGCAGTCGTCCCACAATTCCATCCGTTCTTCACTCTTTCGATCCAGCACCGGGTTGATGAATACAACGGGTTCGTCGATATACATATAGACAAGACGTTTCATGACGCCGATCTGGGGTGCGGCGATGGCACGACCCGCGGCATACCGCTTGCGAAAGTCCAGCAAGGTGTCGCGGAGATCGGCCACTATCTTTCGAATCTCATCGAGTTCCCCCTGGAGAATCATCCGGCTCGTTTCATATAAGCGTGGATTTCCAAGAAGAAGGATCTCCTTCACGGCCATCTGGTCTGCTCCCTAATAATGTTGAGCCACATTTTTAGTTTAACTAGAAAAGAGGTTTGCCGTATTCAAAAAAATGGTGACTAGATGGGACAACATCGGCGGAAACATCCCCTTTTGCTTTGCGCGGGAGCGACGCAGAAAGGCGGCGGCCACGCGCGTCTCATCCCCGCAACGTGTCCAGCTCTGAATTCACGGGGTGATAATTTTTACCCAGGAAAAAGTCAACTCCCAATAAGAAGCGGCCTTCCCCTGGTTCTTAAAGGAAAGGACATTGAGGAGATAGAGATTTTTCCCCGAGGCATCCAGCACGGCATAATATCCCGGCGACGGAGCATTGACGTAATCCTTCCACCCATTCACTTCCCGCGGAGAGAGTGCCCGGACGTTGGGCTTTTCTTTGCCGAATTCCTTGATTTTCTTGCCTCCCAATGCGCCCAAAGCAAAGGAAAGAGCTCCACTCCGCCCCTGGTTCACGAAAAAGGAAACATCGGCACTCTTGTCGTCTCTCTTGGTAACCACACTATTCGAAAAGTTGTATCCCTCATAAACCTTCAAGCTCACGGTATCCTCCGCAAGCAACTGGCCGGCAAGGAAAATCGTCAGGACCAGCACCAAAATGAACCATCCGCCAATGGAAAGTGAACCGCTCTTATTCATGATCATATTTCTCCGCCAAACAATTTAATGGTAAGAACCTCATAAACTCTCACGGCATCATAAACGCCGAAACCGCTGACAACCATGACAGCCGGTCGTGGCTGGCAGTGTCCACACCTTATCAAAAGTCGTGCCCGCGAGTCAAAGAGCCCGCAACCATTCCGGGGATAGGGAAGCCATGTCAAAGGGATTGCCATCCGGCAGTCGAGAGTAGAACCAAGCAGGTTGATTTCGAAAGCCTCAGTCATGCATAGAGGCTGGCAGGTCCGAAAGGTCAGTCGGGCGGCTGCTTTCAACTCACAACAATGTATTCAATCTCAAAAATGTCACAATTATTGGGGAAATTCAATTCATGTTGCCGCGAGGAGTTGAATTTAAATTGCGGCAGGGTGAGCCAGTTGCGTTGACTAGTAGCACAGCACATCGGCTGATACGGCGAGGCTTCAGCCAGGCATCGCGGGTGAATATGGAACCAATAGGCAGTTCGCCAGAAGGCTCGTCCTCCCGCAAATGCATTATTAGCCTAATATTGCCTTTGCCGATGCTGCGGTTTTACGGGCAGAGCGCAATGGGGCTGGATTGGTGGAGCAAACTTATTGCATGGGCCCGAATCAAATCGAGAGTTTGTTTGTGAGCGTTTTACTTGATGGCGATGCAGCAATAGACCTTTGCTACAGAGCTGTGGTCCGCACGCATTAGACAGTTGAGGAACTCCTCCCTGGCGTATTCGAAGCCCGGGCCGCAAGAGTTGCGGAGGAGATTCATTCGGTCAATCCGAGTTTGCCACGCCTCGACCGCCTCCGAATGGGCCGCCAAACGAAAGTACCTGATCCTCAAGCGTCAACTCTGTGGAGATTGTGAATCCTTCCTGAATGCCAATCTCTGTCCATTTCTGGGACAATTGATTCCCGTAACCGGACGATTCCTGCCCTTCTTTTTTTGCGGCAGCTCTCTGGCCCAAACGTAAAAATCAATCGCCACCATTAGGTTAAGCGCTTGTGCCCGAATGGTAGTTCAATTGCTTTAATCAGGCTGTTGAGATCCATCCAGCCTGACGCCTCCCTTTTTATCTGAGGCGAAGATAATCATAATTCCGAATTTGAAATCTGGTTTGCGATTGTTTAAGGAACCTTTGACGATAGATTTTATCTTGCCGTTGCTGCCGGTTTGATAAAGGATCGGCTGTCAAGTTTTAGTGATTTTTAAATTCGTGCGTGAGGTGCTGTTGACAGGGCAACAAAAGGATGAAGCATAAAGCCAGGATGGAAAGAAGGGTTGTCTGACCTTCTTTGTTTGTCTGAATTCAAAATTTCCGGCAATTCCGATATTGCCAATAGGGGGAGGAATCCGTTTGATGAAAAGCATCATTATTGATTTGAAGCTGGCTGGGCGCATGATGCGGAAAAACCCCTTCCAGACCACGGTGATTATTTTTGTATTGGCGCTCGGGATTGGCGCCAATTGCGCTATTTTTAGTTATTTGAACATTCTATTGGTCAAACCGCTGCCTTATAAAGAAACGGCTCGACTGGTTTCCATCTTCAGCCGCAACGAGAAATACAAGAATTATATGAGTCTCCAGACCGAACAATTGCCGGAAATTGAAAAGCAGAACCATGTTTTTGAAAAGATGGCTTACTGGTCCCCTCAATTGTTTGGAGCTTTACGCAATGGGCGCGAGCGAGTGACGTTGGCAATTTGGCAGGTCTCCAAAGATACCCTTCGCGGTTTGGATGTGAAACCGACCGTGGGGCGCGTCTTTCTGCCTGAAGATTATGCGCCTGGCGGCAGCTTGGTGGTAATGCTTCCCTATTCGTTATGGCAAAAAGAATATGGCGGCAGCAAGGATGTTCTCGGTAAATCGCTGCCAGTTGGCAAATTCAGCTACACCATTGCCGGAGTCCTTCCCTCGGGTTTTTGCCTGCCGGGCCTTGATTGTACTGCCATAGCCAATAAATCCAACATGCAACAGTTAATTGCCCCCTGGCGCAGAGAAAATTTCATGGGGGGCATGATTGGCTTTGGCGGTGGAAAGTCGCTGACTTCCAAATCAATTTCCAACAACCTGGCTTGGCTCAAGCCGGGGATTACCCCTCAGCAAGCCCAGCAGGAGATGTCGCGGATAGCCAGCGGATTCCGGGCGCAGGGAATGGAGAACGCCCGGGAGAGTTCCTTTTATGTGAACGATCTTTCCGGACCGGCGCCTAAAGACCTCCAGGGTGCCAATGAATCGCCTCTTTTATTGTTTCTGGCGATTGGTCTGATTTCCATCATCATTTGCGCCAATGTGACAAACCTGCTGCTGGCCAAAGCACTGCAACGGGAAAAAGAGATGGCCGTGCGGGTTGTGCTGGGAGCCAGCCGATTGCGGCTTATACGGCAACTACTGGTCGAGAGTCTCCTCTTAGGTTTGCTTGGTGGGGGCGCTGGCATTCTGGTGGCAAAGTGGATATACGCGCTGATTGATTTTTTCGGCCACAATGCCCTCGATCATGCCTACCGTTTCAACCTTGATCTCACTGTGCTGTTATACACTCTGGTCTTGTCATTATTAACCGGAGTGATTTTTGGCTTAATTCCCGCCTGGCAAGTCTCTCGAGTGCACATTAACAATTCACTCAAAGAATCAAGCAGCCAGATTTCCACCAGCCGAAGCAAACGCCGCCTACAAAAAATGCTGGTTTTTGGCGAGATTGCCATCTCCATGGTATTGCTCGTTGGTGCTGGGCTGCTGGTGCGCAGCATGATTGAGATTGCGAATGTGGATTACGGAATCGACACGAACAACCTGATTACGGCGCGGCTCGCATTTACAGAGGAGGAACATATTCCCGCGGTTGAAGGGAAAACCGACTATTACGCACATTTGCTGGAGCACTTCGAAAAGCTGCCCGGCGTCACGGGGGTCTGTTTGGGTGAAGACTCGCCCCTGACCTTTGGCACTAATCTGGCGGGAGGAGCCGCAAGCGTCAATGGGATTGAGTTGGGGCCTGATGCCACCATCCTGGGCAAGCCGATTACCCCAGGGTACTTTAATACGCTCGGGGCTGGATTGCGGCGGGGGAGAGAGTTCACTTTCGCGGACCGGCTGAATGCTCCATTAGTCGCCATCATTAATGAATCGATGGCCGAACGCTTTTGGGGAACAAAAGATCCCATTGGATCGCAAATCAAAATCGAGGCCAAGCATTACATGGTGGTGGGTGTAGCGCCGAATATCCGTGAAAGCTACGCGAGAGCCTCCATAGGGAACCAGATGTATTATCCGCTATACCAGGATGCATTGCAGACGGAGTATACATTGATTTTGAAGACTGGCGTCAAACCAGAGTCTTTCATAAAAAATCTCAAGGCTAACCTCGCGGCTTTCGATCCTCGGCTGACTGCGGTTCAAATCACAACGCTTCGTCAGGATTTGACCGCGAAAATTGCGGAAAAGCAATTAAGCTTGTTGTTGGCAAATGGGATGGCCTTGCTGGCGCTGGTTTTGAGCTTGTCGGGCCTTTATGCATCGCTCTCCTCGTTTGTAACCCAGCATGCGCGGGAGATGGGAATCCGAATCGCCATGGGTGCTGAGCAGCGCGATATCCTGCGGATGGTCCTCGGCCAATCCCTTGGGCTGACGGCCGCTGGCGTGGGGGTGGGCCTAGCCGGTTCCTGGGCTGTCACCAGGCTAATCTCCCATCATCTGTTTCATGTCACGCCCACTGATCCGATGACCTATGCGATTGTCACCATCGTATTCTTCGTGACGGTCCTGGCGGCCTCTTATCTGCCCGCTCGCCGTGCCAGCCGTATCGATCCGATAGAAGTTTTGCGCTGGGAGTAGAGCGTAGTGGACGGCGAACAGCGGACTGTGACAGCGGCCAAATGCCAGCTCGCATAGAGCGGCACACAATTGTCAAAAACCCTAAGGATTGAGGCGACCTCAGCGCTGGCGCATGCCAGTCATACGAGTCTCCTCTCAAATGGGATCAGAGAGTGCGTCAAGACTCTCATCCAGCCTTTTCGGATGGAACTCGTATTTCCAAAAATAAAAAAGCGGAGCCGATCCCTTGAATTGGCTTTGCCTTTTGCCGCGTCAGCGGCTTAGTCCATAATTTGAGTTCAGCGGATGGCTGCCAGAAGTGCGAAGCGCCGCTTGCAGCCCTGCGCCGGAACGATGGGTTGGGGGGCTAAGGTTTATTGCAATGAGTGCAGGCCAACCATATTTCCTTCGGTGTCAAAGACCAAGGAGATGAAGCCGTACTGACCAATGGACATTTTGTTTCGCTGAATACGTCCTCCGAATTTTACGGCACGGCTTTCCTCAATTGAGCAATCTTCACAACTGAAGTAAACCAAGGTGCTGTTGCCACCAGAGGAGACGCCATCCATTTTGACCAAGGCTCCGCCCGCACCCCAACGGTTCATATCCATTGGGAAGGCCCATATTTCCACTCCTGGGCTGTTTAGCTTTTCCAACTTGAGTTGAAAGACTGATTCGTAAAAAATCTTCGCTCGTTCGAGGTCTTGCACATAGATTTCAAACCAGCCAACGGGATTGTTTTTCATCGTAGTTCTCCTTCGCCTATAGTAAAAATTTAGAGACAGATGATTATTGACTTTGCCGTTTCCATGGATTGATGGACATTGAATTGTGTCGCTCCACGAATCCGCTCACAGGCCAGCCGGAGCGCCAGCGTGGCTGGCCCACTGGAGCCGCGTGGTTGGGAATTGTTTCCGATTCACCGTGTTTGCCGATAATGTTGTCAGCTCCAATTCTCGTGTTTAAATTTTTAGCCGCGAATTGACGCGGATTTGCGCGGATGAAATGGCATTCGGGATTTGTCTTTATCCGCGTTTCATCCGAGTTCATCCGTGGCTATTTGATTATCCCAATCTTTGATTGAAAGGCAAATGTGCCCTGCGTCGAAATTAAGGCATAAAGTTATGGTAAAAGCATTCCAAGGGATTTGCACATGATGAGTCAAGATTCTATTGTGAAAATCTTGGACCAAATCCGCCAGATGATGCGCCTCTGCATCATTACTCCATCCACACCGCACGGGTTACAACCACTGGATCAAATGATTATCCTATCAATATCCGTTCAGGCTTTGGGCCTTCTTGTTGCTTCAGACCAGGACAACGGATTTTAACAGGCCATGCAGCCAATAAGGCATCATAATCGAAGAAAATTCCAGCCAGGCAAAGGTGGAGCGGGCATGTGTGACCGCTGGATCGGCAAGCGAAGCTGGCCATGCGACTCGCGACGGGTGACTTCGTCTCACTTGCGCTTCCCACCCCCATTATTTTTGTCCTCTTGTGCTGCGGCCGTCATAGGGAGCTTTCCTTTCATAGGTCTCTATCGGCATTGCCAAGAGAGGGCAAAATCCAGATTACAGATAAAGCCGGCTGATTTTTCCTGATGAAGAACCCGAACCTCTTGCCTTCATAAATGAAAATCATGAACCGGATGAATAATTAGGCCAGGCCTTGTCGAATTCAGTTTTTTTAGGAAAATGCCGCGGGGCATGTTAAATTGATCAACATTTTGGCGGGAGGCTTGCCAATCTTCAGATCATTAAATTAAGCGGCAGGAAAATCTTCAGATGAAAGGATTTTATTCGTCATGCCAATGAATCGAAATCCGTGGTGCAGGCTTTTTTGGCTTCAGCTGCTGTGTGTTGTAGGATTAGGGTTCGTATTTGCTGGAGGAACTGGAGTCTCCTTTGCAGCCGAAGTCGATGATGGGGTGGCGGGCAAAAATATCCGGACCCTCCAATTCGACAGTCCCTCCTTAAATGAAAAACGCTTCGTCAATATCCTGCTTCCTCTTGATTACGAAGCGTCCACCGAACGATATCCGGTCCTTTACCTTTTGCACGGGCTGGGAGACAAACACACGGCTTGGTCCCTGATGACCAATCTCTCGGGCTATGCGCAAAAAATGAAATTGATTGTCGTCATGCCAGACGCCGGGCGCAGCTTTTACGCCAACAGCGCGGCGGACCCCAAGGCCCGCTTTGAGGACATGATCATCAAAGACCTGGTTCCTTTTGTTGACGGACACTTCCGCACCATTCCGCTTCCCCGTTCCCGCGCCGTGGCTGGCTTATCCATGGGGGGATATGGCGCCGTCTTTCTTGGGCTGAAACACTTCGATCAATTTGCCGCGATCGGCTGCTTCAGCGGGGCCGTGGCATTCCCGCATAATGATCCTCCCAGTGAAGAAGAGCTGGCAAAACCGGACAGACAATGGGAAAAACCTTTGCAGGCCTTATTGGGTCCCAAAGGATCCGCGGCGCGCCAGGAACGGGATCCTTTTCTTCTTCTCGAAAAAGTGCCCATGCCGCAAATGCCCGCCCTTTACATTGCCTGTGGCGGCCAGGACTTCCTGTTGGATCAAAATCGGGCCTTCGTCGATCTCTTGTCGAAAAAGAAAATTGCTTACGAGTATCGGGAAATTTCGCCGCGAGTTCACAGTTGGGATTTTTGGGACGATCAGATCCAGGAGTTTTTCAAATTCTTAAAGCCGCTAAAAGGGTTTTCCGGAATTTGACGATTTGTCATGGATCCCTTCACGGTTTTTCCTTTGGAGGATCCACCCGATTCAAAAAATACTTGCGGATTAATGGGGGCGAGTGGCAAGATTAGCCTCTTGCCAGGGGTTTCGGCGGGATGAACTAAAATCTCAAACTGGGGTTTTGAAATGAAGCGATTTGCCGTGGGTGTAGATTTAGGCGGAACTAATCTTCGCGTGGCGGCTCTGGATGAGCAGGGGAATCAGATTGAACAAATCAGTATTCCCACGCTGCGGGAACGGGGCAGGGAAGACGTAGTTGACCGGCTCTGCAACGGAATTCTGGAACTCGCTGAACGGTGGAAATCTTCTTATGAACTGGCTGGGATTGGAGTGGGAATTCCGGGGATTATCAATATGAAGGAAGGAATTCTGGTTTTTTCCCCCAATTTTCCCGGATGGGAGAATTACCATATCCATGCTCAAATCATGCGGAAAATCAACAGCCCGATCTTCCTGGAAAACGATGCCAATGCCGCGGCTTTGGGCGAAAAATGGATGGGTTCAGGGAAAGATGTGGATGACCTCTGCTTTTTGACGCTCGGGACCGGGGTGGGCGGAGGTTTGATTCTTGACGGAAAAATCTGGCACGGCAAGATCGGAATGGCCGCCGAATTGGGACACACCACAATTTATGCGGACGGACGATCTTGTAATTGCGGCAATCATGGATGTCTGGAATCTTATGCCTCGGCCACCGGAGTAGTCCGGTCGGCGCAAGAGTTGTTGGAATCTGGACAGGCCAGCGCTGGCTTGAAAGATGCCGCGGCAAAAAATGGAGAACTCACCTCTGCCATCATCTATCGTTTGGCGGCACGGGGGGATTCCTCCTCGAAGCGGATTTACGAAGGAGTGGGAATTGCTTTGGGGATTGCCATTGGCAATTTTATCAATACGCTCGATATCGATACTTTTGTGTTGGGCGGTGGCGCCGTGGATGCTTGGGACGCTTTTGCTCCCAGCATGTTTGAAGAGGTTAAAAAGCGTTCCTACATTTATGCCCGTGATCCGCGTCGAATCCTTAAATCCAGCCTGGGCAATCAAGCGGGGATTTTCGGAGCCGCTTATCTGGCCTTTTGACCACAAAAGGCGATGAAGAGATGTTTTGCCGGTTCATAAAAGCCGCCGGCTGATCCGATATTTGGATCGGCTGGCGGCTTTTTTATCGATTGATCTCTGAATCAAAACCGCCAAAAAGCCGAGGATGGAAATAGTCAGTATTCATCATGCCGCTGGCATTTTAGTCCAGCCAACCTGAAGTTGACCGGTTATGTTAGCCGACAATTAAGGGGAAGTCCCCACCGATGTTTTTGGAGCATAATGGATTCCTGGTGTGGAACCACTTTTGCACAGATTCGGTGGAAAACTCTGTTGAAAAATCGGTCTGAATTTGTGGAATCCCGACAATCTGTTTGGGAATCTAGCAAATTGCACACAGATTGTGCAGCTCCAATGAATCCGTTCTCCGCGACTGGTGGGAAGGAACCTTGAGCTAGGGTGAGTGAGCGGCAAAAGTCGACGATTTTGCGTCAATTTTTGGAATGGGAGACGGCAAGTCCCTAATATCCGAGACGAAGTATCGCTTGTATAGTCGGCCAATGTTCGGAAACGCTGAAATCAGAAAAATCTTGTCCTTGGAGAGAGCTTCCTGTATCTTTTTAAATCTGTGTGCGGCTTTTTGCCTTAGACCTGACGTACGGTAATAATATTAACTTGACCGTAAGTCGGGTGAATGAATTCCTGCCTGTAGAGTCATATATTCCTTTTTTAGCGGGACCACCCTGAGTGAACTGCCTGACACGAACTTATCTCGCACGGGAATGAATGGATATGAACTTTCTCCACTTTATTTGGTTGATTCCTCTCTTGCCGGCCCTAGGTGCATTGGTTAATGGAATCTTGGGAAGAAAATTGTCCAAGCGCACCATCGACTTTATTGCCTGCGGTTTGGTTGGGCTTGCCTTTTTGCTTTCGCTTGCCGCCGTATTGCAGCTGACCGGATTGCCGGAACATGAGCGCCTTTATAAAGTGGATCTTTTTAACTGGATTCCCGCTGGAATGGGGGAGTTGCGGGGCGGTACGATTGCACCTTTCTCAATCAGCTGGGGATTCCAGCTTGATCCTCTTTCCGCGGTCATGATCTTGGTGGTGACCGGCATTGGCCTCTTGATTCATATTTACTCCACCGGCTACATGGCTCATGAGGGAGGTTACTATCGTTATTTTTCCTACCTCAATCTCTTCATGTTTTCCATGCTGACCCTGGTTCTAGCCGATAATTTTGTGGCAATGTTTGTGGGTTGGGAAGGGGTGGGCCTCTGCTCTTATCTGCTGATCGGTTTTTATTTTCATAAGAAGAGTGCTGCCGACGCCGGGAAAAAAGCCTTTGTGGTTAACCGGGTGGGTGATTTTGGATTCATGCTCGGCATGTTTTTGATCTTCACGAAATTCGGCTCCTTGGATTTTACGACGGTTTTTCGCTCTGCAAATTCCCAGATAGCTTCCGGCGCCATCCAGGTGGGGGATGGAATTCTTACGATTATCTGTCTTCTACTTTTTTTGGGGGCGTGCGGCAAATCTGCTCAGATCCCTCTCTATGTCTGGCTTCCCGATGCCATGGAAGGCCCAACCCCCGTCAGCGCCTTAATTCATGCGGCTACCATGGTTACAGCCGGGGTATACATGGTGGCCCGTTGCAACGCCCTTTTCATGGCGGCGCCGATGGCCATGCTGACTGTTGCGACCATCGGTTCTCTTACCGCCATATTTGCCGCCACCATTGGTTTGGTTCAAAACGACATAAAGAAAATCCTGGCCTACTCCACAGTCAGCCAATTGGGTTACATGTTTTTAGGATGTGGCGTGGGAGCTTTTACTGCCGGGATTTTCCATCTGATGACTCATGCTTTTTTTAAAGCCCTCCTATTTCTTGGCGCCGGAAGCGTCATTCATGCCATGAGCGGGGAGCAGGATATACAAAAGATGGGAGGACTCTGGAAAAAAATCCCTACCACCTGGTGGACCATGATGGCAGGCACTTTGGCCATCGCGGGATTTTTCCCCCTCTCTGGATTTTTTAGCAAGGACGAGATCCTCTGGAAATCCGCCGACAGCCCGTTGAGCCATTGGCTCATCTGGCTCATGGCTTTTTCCGCGGCGGGGATGACTTCGTTTTACATGTTCCGGCTGATGTTCCTCACGTTTCACGGCGAATCGCGGGTCTCCCCTGAAGCGGAACACCACATTCACGAATCTCCCGCTTCCATGACTATCCCGCTCAGGATTCTGGCTGTCGGAGCGGTGGCTGCCGGGTGGGTGGGGATTCCTAGCGTTTTTTATCTCTCCAACCAGTTTGAAGGATTCCTTGAACCGGTATTCGAAAGCCCGGTTCATTTGGGGGAGGGGCGTTGGGCCGGGTGGAGCGAAGTGGCCATGATGTGGCTGCTCATGGTTCTCTCAGTCTCGATAGCGATCGCCGGGCTCTATGTTGCCTATGTCTTTTATTGGAAAGACAAATCCCTTCCAGACAAGCTGGCAGCCGGGTTCGAAGGAATTTATACCACCCTCTTCAACAAATATTGGATTGATGAATTGTACGATACTCTTTTTATCAATCGGATCAAGGGTCTGGGGACCAAACTGGCTCGTTTTGATTTGGGAGTGATCGACGGCGGAGTAAACGGATCGGCCTGGATGACCCGCACGCTGGCCTTAATTTCCAACTTTTTTGATTATTGGGTGGTGGATTTTACGGTTCGGCGCTCGGACCTCATTTATTATCTGAGTTATCCATTTCGCTGGATCCAGACCGGGCGGGTACAGAATTATGCCGCCATGACTATTGCCGGGATTCTGATTTTAACCGGCTATTTCTTGCTTCGATAAATAGTAGCTCAATTTCGCCTCTATTGGACGGAACTGGCGATTGGAGCAATCAAAACCGGTCGCGCACTGGAAAGTCTAAAGCTTCCTGGCTGCCAGGTCCGGAAAATATCGCTGCCGAATCAAGTTCAGGAGTCAAGATCCATGTTTGAAAGCCATCTGCTGTCTGTTGTTGCTTATACGCCGCTGGTGGGAGCCCTCCTGCTGCTGTTTGTGGACAAAAAGCAGGAAAACTTCATTCGCTGGTTTGCCAACATCGTGGCGGGCGTTGGATTTCTGGTGTCGTTGCTCTTGCTAGTCCATTTTAATACGGAAGCGGAAGGGTTTCAGTTTGTAGAGCGGACGGCCTGGATTCCATCCATCGGCGTTGAATATCACTTCGGCATTGATGGGATCAGCCTGTTGCTCATCTTGCTGACCACCGGTTTGGGATTTTTATCCGTGCTTTCCTCTTGGGCAGCCATCCAGGAGCGGGTGAAAGAGTATTACATATTTATTCTCCTCCTGCAGACGGGGATGCTGGGTGTTTTCATGGCGCTGGATTTCTTTTTGTTTTATGTTTTCTGGGAAGTGATGCTCGTGCCGATGTACTTCCTGATTGGGGTTTGGGGCGGGCCGCGCAGACTCTATGCCGCCATCAAATTTTTCCTTTACACTTTGCTCGGTTCTGTCTTAATGCTTCTGGGAATCCTGGCTCTTTACTTCTACAACTATAAGGTCACCGGCCAGTTGACTTTCAGCGTCCCGGAACTCCTGAAATTGAACCTCCCCTGGGAATACCAGTTTTGGCTCTTCCTGGTTTTCTTTGTCGGTTTTGCCATCAAAGTTCCCATGTTCCCGTTCCACACGTGGCTGCCTGACGCACACGTGGAGGCCCCGACCGCTGGGTCCGTCATTCTGGCTGGGGTCTTGCTGAAAATGGGGACTTACGGTTTTGTCCGTTTCAGCCTGCCGCTTTTTCCCGACGCCGTTAAAGATACTTCCTCCATGAGCTTGTTTGGCTGGAGATTTGGCCTGCTGGATATGATGATCACACTTTCCATCATCGGAATTGTTTATGGCGCCCTGGTGGCCATGATGCAGAAGGACGCTAAAAAACTCGTAGCCTATTCTTCGGTTAGCCATCTCGGTTTTTGTATGTTGGGACTTTTTGCCCTCAATCCCAACGGAATCAACGGCAGTATCATCCAGCAGATCAACCATGGGATCTCAACCGGCGCGCTCTTCTTGATTGTTGGCATTATTTATGAGCGAAGGCATACCCGGGAAATTGCCGAATACGGCGGATTGTCCCATGTGATGCCCACTTTTGCCACGATCTTTATGATCATCACCATGTCGTCCATAGGGCTGCCGTTGCTCAATGGATTTATTGGGGAATTCGCGATTCTGGCTGGCGCCTTTCAGCGGACCTGGGTTTGGGGGGCATGGGGAAGCTTGGGGATCGTGCTGGGGGCGGCTTACATGCTCTGGCTATATCAGCGTCTGATGTTTGGCCCGGTGACCAATCCCAAGAATCAACATTTGAAGGATCTCAACCTCCGGGAATTTGCCACTTTATTCCCTCTGGTCATAATGGCCTTTTGGATTGGGATTTACCCCAAACCGTTCTTTAAACTCATCGAGAAGCCGGTCAATCAGATTGTTCAACGGGTTCAGCCGGGATTTTTCCAACGGCCTGGCCGGAAGTTGGAAGCTCCCTCCTCCACTGAACCTCAGCCGCACGCCCGATTGGTGGAGCGGAATCGAAGTGTAAATTAGCGGGAAGACCAGGACCGGCTGAGGGGCCAGATTTGCCAGATTGCTGAAACGTGGGGAGCTTGGCCCAGCTTTCCCCCTCACTTGGCACTGACGCGGAGCGAGGGCTGTGCGCTTGGGTTTTCTTGATCCGACTGTTTATTCCCGATTCCTGCCAATGACCAGATCGACAGGCAATGTATTTACAGATTCTTAGATTGCCTTCTGATTTGACTCCTGCCTTAGTTAGAGTCCAAATAAAAAGTCATGTTTTTGATTCGCGAAGAATGATTTTCGCTGTAGGGCGTTTCTGCGAAACGCTGGGGAATCAGCGCTGCCGGTTGACAAAATCGAAGATCCGCCCGCCGGCGGATCTCCCTACAAGGATTGGCCTCATTCATCGGCCTTCGGATTATTCGTCGGCAAACCACTTTATAGATGGACTCAGTTAGCAATTATAAGCAGGGCGGAACTGGCCGCCCCTCTTGCTACCTTTTCGGTTCGGAGAGTTCCAGTGTATATGTCGTTTCCTCTTCCTGTTTCATTACCAGGAATGCGATCCCCTTTTGCGAATAACTCCACTTGGTGGTTTGAGGATCCGGTGTCGATAGCTCGGGATTGTCCCCAAATGTTCTTTTCAGCTGATTGAGATCCCCTCTCGTGAGCAGTTCGGCGAAACCACCTTTCAACTGTTTAGCGTAAAGTGTGTTCAGATAAATTCTGGAGACCTTGCCGGCATATTTATCCACATCCAGATAGAGGCCATGTCCACGGTAGGCACACCGGTAAGCTTGGGGAGTCTTGGCTGTTTTGATGGGTTTTCCAAGGAGCCTGTTCACCTCAGGGGTTGGGGTTCCCAATCGGACTCCTTCCACGGCGATGTTCAGACTGGTCAATCCGGGAATTTGTGTAAGGTCCAGATCCCTGACATCGAAGATTTTCAATGGGGCCGGCGTGGCCGCAGGCTTCCCTTGAGCGGTGGCCGTGTTGGAGGAGGATTCCCGCGCGGGCTGAGAACAACCGGTAAGTAATATGGCTAACATCAGGAGCCATCCTGGCACAAGTTTTCCTTCCATTTTTCCCTCCCATATATGATCATTGGGGTGTCGATACCTGTAGGGCTGAACTCACAATCCGGCTGCATCAGAAACGCCAGACCATTTCGATGGTGGAGAGTAGCGAATTAAAATTCGCGGAACGTCACTCTGGTTTATGAAAACATCATAGTACATTCTCACCCGGAAGATCATCTTGAAAAAATGAGTGGACCGAAATATCAAAATTTGGGGGATTTGCTATCGGTAGGGATCATGTTTCCGACATGCATCGCCATTGGTTATGGGATGGGTTATTTGCTCGACAATTGGGTAGGAACAAAATCTGCCTTTAAGATTATTTTCCTTCTTTTCGGCATCGCCGCTGGATTCATCAACCTATTCCGCCAGGTGGGAAAGTTCGAGAAAAACGGGGACGAGTGACAAGTTAATAGTGGTCAGTGGTCAGTGGTCAGTGGTCAGCAGACGGCAGACGGCAGACGGCGGATATCTTCAGGGGGGGTGTCATTGTCAGGTGCAATTTCCCCGAGATGACAACTATTCAGCCGACATCTGACCCCTGACCACAGACCACTGGCCACTATTTACTTTCTATGAGGTGTCTTGAAAGAAATTCTTCCTGATTCAATTAAGAGCGTCATCGCGGAATCTGGGTCCCAGCTTCTTGAAGATCCGTATTATCTAAACGTCGAGAAACGGATTCTGGGAATCAGTTTGCTCTTGGGGGGAATGATTGTTTTGGGATCTTTTTTTTGGATCTCTGGAAGATTCGCCCTGAGTTTTCTCGTCGGGGCCTTCCTTTCGCTTTTAAATTTTTCCTGGATGAAGCAGGGGGTGGACCGGATGATCCAAGGTTTTCAGGCAGAAGCCGTTGCTCCGCCGCGCTCCGGCAAGGGAATTATCTTTAAGTACTTCATTAGATACGTCTTGATCGGAGGTGCCCTCTATGCTATATTCCGTTATCAGTTTTTCGAGGTGCGGGCGGCCCTCCTTGGTCTTTTTCTGGTAGTCATGGCCGTGCTGTATGAATGTCTACATCAAGTGATCAAATTTCTCATCGAGGATTGGAAGCGTGGAAGAGCATAGTTTTTGGATTTCCGAACAGGTGAACAAGATTTTTGGCCCCATGGTGGCTCCCCTCAAACATGCCTTTTTAAGCGCCATTTACGGCTATTTCGGGAGGACATATGTCCCCGCCGAAAAGATCATCCCGGATCAAGTGGTGTTTGCCGTCATGATTTTTTTGTTTTGTGTCATCGTATTTCCAATTTTGCGCCGCTCCTTTTCCATGGAGAAACCGGGGAAAATCCAGCAAATCTTGGAATTGAGCATTGAATTTTTGAATGCTCAAATGGAAGAAATCATCGGGCATGGTGGAAAGAAATTTCTTCCGCTGGTGGCTACGCTCGGGATATTCATTCTGTTGATGAACCTGGTCGGCTTGATTCCCGGATTCCTTTCCCCCACGAGCAATATCAACGTGACCGCCGGTTGCGCTATCACCGTGTTCCTCTATTACAATTATGTGGGTCTGAAAAAAAATGGGCTGATCAAATATTTCAAGCATTTTTGCGGTCCCGTTTGGTGGCTTTCACCGCTTATGTTGCCGATTGAAATCATCAGCCATCTGGCCCGTCCCTTTTCTCTCTCTGTCCGTCTTTTTGCCAATATTTTTGGGGAAGACCTGATCATTGTGGTCTTCTTTAGTTTGTTGCCGATTATTCTACCATTGCCGATTATGGCCTTGGCCATTTTCACCAGCTTATTGCAAGCCTTCATTTTCATGGTGCTGACCATGATTTATATTCAGCAAGCTGTCGGCGAAGAACACTAGAATGAGTGGTCAGTGATTAGGGGTCAGTGGTCAGATACTGATAAATATTGATCGCGAATCACCAACTATCAATATCTGGCCACCCCCCACTGACCACTGATCACTGCTTTTTTAGCTGCCTGTGTGAGCCCGAACGCATGTGGGGTCTCGGGAACCACCTCCAGACGGCATATCATAACAACGATGCTTTGAAATCGAACCATCGTTGATAATTTAAAGGAGGGAAAATCATGAAAAGATTTTCCGCGTTTTTGTTTGTGACTTTGATGACCCTGTTGGTGGCCGCTCCTGTATTTGCCCAAGGACCGGAAGGCGCCAGCGGCAAGCAATGGGTGGTCATCACCGCCGGTTTTGCCATGGCTATTGCATCTTCATTTTGCGCGTTAGGGCAGGGTAAAGCCATTGCCGCGGCTTGCGAGGGTCTGGCGCGCAATCCCGGCGCTGCTCCCGCGATCCGGTTCGCTCTTTTGCTTGGGTTGGTGTTGATCGAATCTCTGGCTCTTTACACCTTGCTGATCATTTTCGTCAAGGTTGGCTGATTTACAGTCAAATGAATTCCGCGCCCGAACAGCTTTGTTTCACCGTGGAGATTGCGGTGGGACGGGTTGCTTCGGATGATTCTCCAACGCCCGCTGGGAAGAAATCTCCGGCGGGTTTTTTTTTGTTGGGCTCATGTTTTGTTTATTCCCGCCGATTGTTTTAGTGTGCGGAGTCTTGCCTGTTCTTCGGGGATCGTTGTTTCGGACCATGCAGTTTTAGATTGACAGGGATAAGCCAATCATCTAAATATCGTTTCAACTTCGAAGGGGATTCCGTGACCGTCCATCCATGAAACCAACACTCAAACTCCTGTGGGTTGCCGCCGATCGGCAAGATGCTGAAATGGGGATACCTCTCCTGGAAGAGTCCTTTCTTGTCGAATGGGACTTGGCTATGGATTTCGATTCCTTTCGGGATCTGATTGCCCGGAACTCCTATGGGGTGATTATCTCCAGTTGTCACAAGCCTCCTTTCTCCTGCCTGGAGGTTTACGATCAGCTTCAAAAATCCGGGAAAAGAATCCCTTTTGTTGTTTTGGGAGAATCGAGTCAACGGCTCTTGGCGAATGAATGCCTTCGCCGTGGCATGTGCGATTTTATTTTCCGGGAACACCTTCAGACTCTCTCTTTGTCCATCCTGCGCCTGATGCGGCAGTCAGAAATGCGCGATCTAGTCAGTGCCGAAAATGAACATCTCCGTGAAGAAAACCGTCTGCTCCAAGCCAAATTTGACATCTTGCTCGACCTAATGCCGGGTCAGGGGTTTGAAGATGCGCCCGCCAAATTGTTAAAACATGTCAGCGAATTGCTCGGCTTGCGGGCTGCTGCGTTATTTATCTGCCAGCGCGGCAATTGGAGCTTGCGCTCCGCTCATGGATTTTCAAGGGCTCTGCCGGATAGGGAAGACGCATTGGATAATAAAGACGGCTGGATTGATCGGATTTTTCAGGCCGGGCCGGTGGTTTATCGTGAACCCAGGAATGAATGGCCCTGGCTTTCCGAGGAAAAGGATCTCTCCTGTTGGGCCGGCATACCGTTGGATTGTAAAGAATTTAGAGGAGTGCTGGTTGCGGGATCTAACAATCAAGAATGTTTTGAACGGGGACAGCTAGCTCACCTTCAGGCCATTTCCGGCAATATCGCTCCGATGTTGCGTATGATGCGCCTGTTCGAGATTATCAGCCGTGGCAAAGCGGAATGGGAAAAGAGTCTGGATGCTTTGGAGGATTTGATCACGATTTATGACGTGGATGGAAACATCCGCCGCATTAATTATTCTTTGCAAGCTCGGATGGGGCTGCCCTATGAAGCCATCATGGGGAAAAAAGCGAGTGAAATCTTTCAACGACATTCTTTGCGCCTGGATTTCTTTTCCGTCCAGAATATGGCGGAGAGTCTGCCCTTTTCCCGCGAAATCACGGATGCCGAGAGTGGAGAGACTTTTCTGGCCCGGTGTGTGCCGATTCAAGATGCCAACGGTCATTTTGCCGGGATGATTCAAACGGCGAAAAATATCACCCAGGAAAAAAAGTTGCGGGAGCAATTGATCCAACGGGAGACCCTTTCGGCTTTGGGTGAACTGGTGGCTGGAGTGGCGCACGAATTGAATAATCCTCTCACTGGGGTCATCGGCTATAGTCAACTGTTGCAGGGGCGTGAGGATTTGGATGATTCGCTCCGCCAATCCCTGGAGCTAATTGCCAATGAGGGGGCCCGCGCCGGCAAGATTGTGCAGAGTCTCTTGACTTTTGCCCGCCAGCAGCCCTCGGCCAAAGTCCTTACCTCGTTGCCCCAATTGATTGAGGACACCCTGAATCTATTTGCATATGAATTCAAACATGCCTCAGTCAAGGTCGAGAAATTTTACGATGAGGGATTTTACGAAATTTGGGCCGATCCTGGCCAGTTGCAGCAAGTGCTGGTCAATCTTTTTGGGAATGCCTTGCATGCCATGGAAGACAGCGGACGAGACTCGGAAATAAAAATAACATTGCGACAGGATGCCGAATGGCTCTACCTCCATTTGCGCGACAACGGGAGGGGCATTCCGAAAAAAAATCTGACCAAGGTATTCGATCCTTTTTTCACCACCAAGCCGGTGGGAAAGGGGACCGGTTTAGGACTATCCATTTCGTTCGGCATTGTCGTCGGGCATCGGGGAGAGATCACTGTTCAGAGTGAAGAAAGCCGCTGGACGGAATTCAGTTTGCGCTTTCCACTCTGTCCGGACTTGACTCCAGACTTGGTTCCGCTAGGGACCAGCTTCATGAGTGAATTGAAGGCTCGCAAGGTGTTGGTGGTAGATGGCGATCCCATCATTTTGAATTTGATTGGGCAGATCCTCGTGTACGAAGGGCACTCGGTGGATCAGGCTTCCAATGGCCTTGCGGGTTTGGAGAAGCTCAAGAATGAACCCTATGATGTGGTTATTATCGAAATTAGTCTGCCTGATTTAAATCCGGAGCAACTATTCCTGCGACTTAAAAATGAATTCCCACAAGTCCTTTCCAAACTGTTGTTCTTGACGGCCGAGTTGATCAAGCCGGAAATCCGTCTTTTCCTTGAGCGGACGGGCGTGCCCTGGCTGGCCAAACCTTTTTCCATCCCCGAATTAGCCCGCGCCATCGTTGAAATTGCCGCCAAGCAGTGATCCCGGCAGTCTGAAATCCTCTCATCTTACGGAAGGTAACCTTGCAGCAACGGTGCGTGCTTATTGCAGGACCAGTGGGTTAGACTCCTCGCAAACCAGGATTTTTCCAGGAGAAACCCTGATGCCTTCCATTCCCACTAAGGAATTCATCAAAGATAAAAAGCGTTTTGAAGCTTGACGTGCTCAGCGTCCCAGGCGAAGTCCCATTCCAGACCGGCTTTGAAAACTGGCCGCCTCTCGTGTCAATGAGTATGAGCTCAACAAAGCATCCCGGATCGGGCTGTCGTCAGCATAGAAGACGTCCACCTGAGAAGCCATCCATCGAAGGGTCTTCTAAACGGGGAAAGTGTCTTTAGCCACTTCTTCAGAAAGCTGCCACGGGGTGGAAGGGGGGAGAGGAACTCCCAGGTGGACTTGCAGTTGAGACAACCGGAAAAAGGGATTCCGCACCCATGCTTCAGGGCTGTGATGAGGACCTTGGCTCTGGCGTCGTACTTCTGCTGGGGGATATCGGCGGGAAGAGGAGCGGTCGCATAAAAACGACGATGCGGTTGTTCCTTCTGTGGGATGATATCTATGTTGAAAGTGAGGTGACTTCTAATGGCAACCAAGGCAGATCCCAATGAGGCTCAACCACTGGAAAAAAGCGGAAAGAGCTATTACCCCGATAACTGAGCAATTGCCTGATGGAGCGCAGGGATTTGGCTGTAGTGTGAAAGTGAACCCGCGGCGAGCAGGCTTCCCACTTTCTCATGATAGGTGCAGACAATTGATTAGCACTCAAGTTCGGAACTCTAAATTACGATACATCAAATAGAGAATTTGGCTTGGTGGAGACGCGTGAAATGAGCATTCATAATTGCTGCGCTATTCCCTAATTATTCATTTTGTTCCTCCAGACTATTTTGCACATCTTAATAACATTCGCGCCAAATCTCTCTGGGAGATAGGGGAAAAAAACTAAGCAATCCTACGGTGAAAATATGAAATCGAAAAAGGCAGGGGCCGCTCTTCGCGAGAGCCAGCACCAATTGCGGCTGCTCGCCGAAAACATGTCGGATGTGATCGCTCAAGTCGATGGGCAGGGCCGAATCATCTACATAAGCCCATCGGTGACACGCACCTTGGGCTATGATCCGGCCACGAATCTCGGGAAGGAAATCTTCGAATTAATCCATCCCGAGGACGCCGCGATTTTGCGCGCGCAAGCCCAAAAGGCTCTAGCCCAACACGTTCAGACAATTCAAATGGATGTTCGTTACCTGAACGCCATTGGGGAATATATCTGGTTGGAGTCTGCCATCCGCCTTCTCTATGAGACGCAAGGAGGATTTTCGGGAGCCATCCTGGATTTGCGCAATATCACGGAACGCAAAAAGGCTGAAAAAGAGATTCACCGGATGAACCGATTATACGCCTTCCTGAGCCAGGTCAATCAAGCCCTTATTAAGTCAGCTTCACGGGACGGCTTCTTTCAACAGGTCTGCCGTATAGCCACTGAGCATGGCAGGTTCAAGTTGGCCTGGATCGCATGGCATGATGCCCGCGGATGTACGGTTGCCCCTATTGCCGCTGCAGGCGAGTTGGCGGAATTTGTCAAAACAGTCACGGTTTATACCGACGATCGTCCCGAAGGTTGTGGCCCCACGGGTACGGCAATCCGGGAAGGGGCCGCTGCTGTTTTTAACGATTTTCTGGCCGACAACCGGACAATCCCCTGGCGTGAAGAGTTTGCGCAAGCAGGGATTCGCGCGGCGGCAGCATTCCCAATTCGTTTGGGTGGCGCAATTTGCGGCGCCTTGACCCTGTACGCTGGCGAAACAGATTTCTTCCAGGACAAGGAGGTCGCCCTGCTAGACGAAGTAGCGATGGACATTTCCTTTGGATTGGACCGATTGGAAGAAGAAGCCAAGAGACGGAGGTCGGAGCAGGCGCGGCAGGAAAGTGAAGATCGTTTCCGTACCCTGGTGGAGGCGGCTCCAGAAGCCATCTTCGTGCAAAGCGAAGGACGTTTCGTTTACGTTAATCCGGCCATGGTCAAGCTCACCGGAGCGGCGAAGCCGGAAGATCTACTCGGCCGGGAAATCATGGACCGAATGGCCCCGGAATTCCACGAATCCATTCGCGAGCGTATCCGGTTTCAGCGCGAGACCGGGATGCCGGCTCCCCTCATGGATCAGGAATATTTGCGCATCGACGGCTCGCGGGTTGTGGTCGAAACTACGGCGGTAGCCATCTGTTTCCAAGAGAGGGCCGCGCACCTGGTCTTTGTCCGCGACATCACCGAACGCAAGCGGGCCGATGAGGCGTTGCGGCTGAGTGAGCGGAATTACCGCGAGATTTTTAATGCCGCCAACGACGCCATGATTATCCTCGACGTAGACACCCTGGCCGTCCTCGATGTCAATGAGTCTATGTTGCACCTGTACGAAGTGGACTGGGAAGAAGCTTTGCGGCTGACCATCGATGCCAGCAGCCGGAGTGAAAGCCCATTCTCAGAGGCGGAAGCCCGGCAGTGGATTACCAAAGCCAGCAACGAGGGGCCTCAACAGTTCGAGTGGCAAGCCCGGAAGAAAAGCGGCGAGCTGTTCTGGGTGGAAGTTGTTTTAAAAGCCGCCGAGATCGGCGGGCAACGGCGCGTGCTCGCCCAAGTGCGCGACATCTCCGAGCGCAAGCAAGCAGAAGAACGGCTCGGGGAATCCGAGCGGCTTTATCACTCCCTGGTGGAGACCCTGCCTCAATTCGTATACCGCAAAGACCTTGCGGGGCGGTTTACCTTCGTCAACCAGCGCATTTGTCAGATGGGGGGAAAACCAGCCGCGGAAATATTGGGAAAAACTGATTTCGATTTTTTCCCGCCCGAGATTGCCTGTAAATACCAAGCGGATGACCAACGAGTTCTGGAGACAGGAGACCTCCTGGAGTTAGTGGAAGAACATTTGCAACCAGGAGGGGGCAAGAGCCAGTTTGTCCAAGTCATCAAAGTCCCGCTCCGGGACGGTGAAGGGCGAGTGATGGGCATACAAGGCATCTTTTGGGACATTACTGACCGACTGAGGGCGGAGCGCGATGCCGAACGCCATCGCCTATTTTTGCGACAAGTCATTGACATGAATCCCAATCTGATCTTTGTCAAGGACATGGAAGACCGTTACATTTTAGCCAACCGGGCCATGGCGGAGGCAAATGGCACAATTCCTGAACTGATGGTGGGGAAGAACGATATCGAACTGGGGATGCGCTCTGAAGAAGCCTCCAAATACCGGCTAGATGACGAGGAAATCTTTGCCACGGGGAACGAGAAATTCATTGCCGAGGAACCCTTCACCTGGCCCACTGGCGAAACCCGCTATTATCAAACCACGAAACGCCCGCTCCAAGATGAAGCGGGAAATTTTGCGAAGATTTTGGCTGTCAGCGTGGATATCACCGAACGCAAGCAAACCGAGGCGAACCGGACGATGCTGGAAGAACAGCTGCGCCAAGCCCAGAAGATAGAGGCCCTCGGCACTCTGGCCGGGGGAATTGCCCACGACTTTAACAACATTCTGGGATCTATGATGGGATTTGCAGAACTTGCCCTGCTGGAAGACCATTCCGACAATGGCGAAACGAAACCATACCTTGAACAAATCCTGATTGGAATCAAGAGGGCTAGTGACCTGGTCAAGCAGATTCTCACCTTCAGCCGGCAGGGCAAGCAGGAACTGAAGCCCATCCAAGTCAACTTGATTGTCAAAGAGACGATGAAACTCTTGCGGGCCTCGATCCCCTCGACCATCAAAATCGTTCCGGCATTGGCAACGCGGCCCCTCGTGATCATGGCCGACCCCACCCAAATCCACCAAGTTCTCATGAACCTGTGCACCAACGCGGCTTATGCCATGAGAGAACGGGGCGGGCAACTCTATATCGGTTTGACGGAAGAAAAAATCGGGCAGGATCTCGCATTCCAATGGGGAGAAATCAACCAGGGGAATTATGTCAAACTGACCGTGCGCGACAGCGGTGAGGGGATGAGCCAGGAAGTGGCGGGCCGGATTTTTGAACCTTTTTATACGACCAAACCCAAAGAACAAGGTACGGGACTAGGATTGTCGGTAGTCCACGGTATCGTAAAAAATCACCTTGGAGCCATCCGGATTTCGAGCGTGGTGGGAGTGGGGACTACAGCTGAAGTAATTTTGCCCATGCTCGAAATGGGCCAATTGGAAGAACCCTCTGCCGGTACTCATCCCTTGGCGCGGGGCAATGGAGAACACGTTCTGATAGTCGATGATGAGCTTGATATCGCCAAGGTGCTGAAGGAAAGCTTAAAACAGTTAGGTTATCGTCCCTTGGCTCTATCCAGTGGTCTGGCCGCCTTGAAGCTTTTTAGAGAGAGGCCCGGCTATTTCCAGCTGATCCTCACCGACCAAACCATGCCAGACATGACAGGGCTCGAATTGGGATGGGAAATCCGGAAAATTCGTCAGGACATTCCTATCCTCTTATGCTCGGGTTACAGCGACCGGATTTCCGAAGCCAAGCTCGAAGAGTGTGGGATAAGGGAATTATTGCTCAAACCCATTCGGATCGGGACCCTGGCGGCGTCTCTGGCCGGAGCATTGGCAGCGGGCGGCGGAAAGAACCCTGACGGCAAATAAATAATTACCCGCCCCGCTGGTGGCGGCACTCAATAGGATCAAAAAAGCATGGCTAAAATCCTGATAATTGATGACGACGAATCGATGTGCAGTGCGCTCTCAGCCATGATATCCAAATTCGGATATCACCCCGTTTGTGCGACAAGGCTGGCGCAGGGGCTTTCACGACTCTTGCTTGAACCATTTGATCTGGTGTTCCTCGATGTGAATCTGCCGGATGGCAATGGGTTGGACTCTCTTCCCCATATTTTGAACACCTCTGGATCCCCCATGGTGATCATCCTCACTGGCGAAGGGGATCCGGACGGGGCGGAACTGGCAATTCAGAGCGGGGCCTGGGATTATATTGAAAAACAGTCCTTCCCCCAATACCTGCAACTAACGATCAAGCAGGCCTTGGAATATCGACGTCTGAGAATTAATCCGCAACATGCGGTATCCCTGGATCGCGAAGGCATCGTCGGATCCAGTGCGGCCATGAAATCAGCGTTGGACGAGCTGGCCCGGGCGGCCGGAACCGATGCCAACGTGCTCCTTACCGGCGAAACCGGCACCGGAAAAGATTGCTTTGCCTTGGCCATTCACACCAACAGTCTCCGTGCCGGAAAAAACTTTGTCGTGGTGGATTGCACGGCATTGCCCGAACCTCTGGTTGAAAGCATCTTGTTTGGGCATGAAAGAGGGGCCTTTACCGGCGCCATGGAACGCAAAGAAGGCCTTATCCGCCAAGCCCATGGCGGGACGCTTTTTTTGGACGAAGTGGGGGAACTCCCCCTGGTTATCCAAAAGAATTTTCTGCGGGTATTGGAGGAGAAGCGATTCCGGCCGGTGGGCGGTCGGGAAGAGGTGGAAAGCGATTTTCGCTTGGTGGCCGCCACGAATCGCGATCTGGATCTTATGGTGAGGAATGGCACTTTCCGGGAAGATTTGCTCTTTCGGCTGCGCTCCTTTTATCTTCACCTCCCTCCGCTGCGCGAACGGAAAGGAGACGTCATTGACCTGGCTCTTCATTACATCAGCCGGCAGTGCGAAAAACGAAAAATCAACACCAAAGGGTTCTCTCCGGAATTTGTGGAGGCCTTGAACGAATATTCCTGGCCCGGAAATGTCCGGGAACTCTTTAACACGCTGGACTACACATTATCCGCCGCCAAGGACGAGCCTATCCTCTTTCCAGTCCATCTGCCCAAATCCATCCGTGTGCAGTTGGTGCGCGGCCAAATTAGGGGGAAACAATTCTATCAGGGCCTGGAAGAAATAGAATCCGTTCATGTCGATGTAATCCCCCCAGTTTTGTCACCTTCCTCCCTTTCACGGTTTCGTGAAGAAAACGAACGGAAGTATTTATTGGAACTGCTCGATTATACACATTGGAATATTTCCCAGGCCTGCCGCGTGGCTCAAATATCGCGCCCCCACCTGCACAAGCTTATCAATAGGCATGGAATCACCAGACAAACGAAACAGGAATTCCCCCCATCGGCCGTTTCATAATATAAAGGACGTCGCTAAGTAGTTGAATTCATAAAAACAGTGACGAATTCCTTGGGTTTTCATTGACCCTGTGCTTCAACGCGGAGTTTTGGAGTTTCAATGTTTTTCTACCGCAAAGCGGTAGAGGAGATTAGCCTGGGGTTTGCGGCGTTTCGCCGCACACCCCAGGATACCATCAGTTTTCACCTCCGTTGCACCCTGGAGGGGTGCGGGAGTTCAGCTGCCGCGATAACATTTCTCAGATCTTGTGTCCATTGGATCCAGGGAATCGATCCGGCCAATGTCCTCGATGGGCAAAAGGCTTCCCCTCCTGCACTCCGCTGGAGTGCCCGCTGGTATTGATTTGATCCTACCTGGGGTAAAAGAGAAAAGACGCTCTTTTACCCCAGGCTAATTTCCCTAACCGCTCCGCGGTAAAAATGTTAAAACTCGAGACCCCCGCGCTGAAGCGTGGGATTAATGAAAAGCCACCTTAAAAGGGAAAATACGTCACTGAACTTGTGAATTGGAATACTTAGGATGACACTGTCGCAAATTGGCGACAGGATGCTGTTAGGTATTGATGACACTGCACAGAAAAAACATCTTGGATCATCGTGCCTCTTCCTCATCTCTCTGATTCAAGCCCGATTTCCAGTCCCTGAAATATTTCATTTAATTCTTGCCCTTTCAACAGATTGATTTTGATTTGGAGCAATTATCCCCTTCCTCATCCTCTCCCACAAATGTCTTGGCTGATATTTGGTTTGGGAATTGCAATCCTTCTTTCGACAGATGGTGGGAGAGAATGAAGCTGCTTCTCAAGGAGATTGATTGTGCAATTGTCAATATACATCCCCAGGGGTTTGGAAATATCCGAGAGGCTGAAAATGGCGCTTCGTTCTTTTGTTGCGCTCAAGTGATACGTGATTGCGTCGAGCTGGAACGCTTTGTCGCAATCAGGGAACTGTTGCAGGGCAACTGCCTTGTCCTGATTTTGCCTGATGCCAACGAATCGAATATCACGCTCGCTCATTCGTTGTGCCCTTGCTTCATCAGTTACGTCGACAGCAATTTCGAGGATATGGGTGCCGTGCTCAGCAAAATGCAAAGCAATTTTTTAAGAACTAAAAATGCGTCAGATCACGTGCTAATGGCCATTGCTTAAATTCCAAAGAATAGAAAAAGGAGAAAAATCTATGAAGTGGTTTAACGATTTGAAAATCAGCGGAAAATTGATGAGCGCATTTATTCTCGTTCTGCTTATTAATTTTGCCGTCGGCATGGTAGGAATCTTTAACATCGGCAAGATGAAAACGGAAATGTCAAGATTCAATGATAAGGATATGCCCGGAGTTGTTGCTGCATTGTCGGAGCAGGAAGCAATGAGGACTATCCAGCGCGATTTGCGGCAGGCCCTGCTGGTAACTGGTGAAGATGCCACGGCCAAAGTCAATGCCAGTCTGACTGCGGCATTAAAGAAGGCTGATGACAACTGGAACGCGATGGAGAAGGTGTTTTATACACCAGAAGGAAAAGCGGGGCTCAAGCAAGCCCGGGAATCCTACGAGAATTGGCTCCCCATTGTTAATAAAATCAATTCCTTGACTCAAAAGGGGGATGTCGAAGCGGCCAAGAAAGAGACCTTCGCCGGCAATACGGTGGCTCTCTTGACTCAAGCCAATAACCATCTTCAAGAGCTCGTCGACCTGAAAGAACGGGTCACCCAGGACGCCAGTACGAAGACTCTTCAAATTGCCAGCCAGGCACAGTCCATCATGATCGGCGCATTGATCGTCTCAATTTTGGTGGGATTGGGCGCTGCCTTTCTTATCTCCCGCAGCCTCTCCCGAAGGATCGGACAGGTTGTGGAGCGCGCCAGCATCTTGCGTGATGAGTGTATCAAGAGCCTCAAAGAAGCGATGGAAGCCATGGCCCGGGGAGATATTAACGCCAAGGTTAAGGCTGACATCGAGAAGGTGCCCGTGGATTCCAAGGATGAACTGGGCATTTTATCCGGGGCGGTCAATGGAATGGTGGACCAGACCAAGGCTTCCATTCACTCTTTTGAAAAAGTCCAGGGGATCTTAAATGGGCTGTTGTCTGAAACCGACAAGCTGACCAAGGCTGGCAAAGAAGGACAGCTAGAAGTTCGCGGCGATGCCTCCAAACTGGAGGGCAGCTATCGCGACCTGGTCCAGGGCATTAATGCTACTCTGGATGCGGTAATTCAACCCGTCAACGAAGCGGCCCAAGTGTTGGAGAAAGTCAGCGCGAAAGATTTGTCGGCGCGCATGACTGGCAACTATCAGGGCGATCATGCCAAAATCAAAAACGCTTTAAATTTGGCTGTTCAAAATCTCGATGAAGCTCTTTCCCAGGTTCTTTTGGGTGTGGAGCAGGTCACATCGGCTGCAACTCAGATCAGTTCAGGAAGCCAATCATTATCTTCAGGTGCCTCTGAGCAAGCGTCGTCATTGGAAGAAACCTCCAGCAGCCTGCAGGAACTTTCTTCGATGGCTCGGCAAAACACCTCTAACGCCAAGGAAGCCAAAGCCATGGCTGAAAGCGCCAACGCGTCAACAGACCAAGGCGCCCAGGTGATGAAAGAGATGAACGAAGCAGTGGGCAAGATCAAAACTTCCGCTGATGCCACCGCCAAAATCATCAAGACAATCGATGAAATCGCTTTTCAGACCAACTTGCTGGCTCTCAATGCAGCCGTGGAAGCTGCGCGTGCCGGAGACGCCGGCAAGGGGTTTGCCGTGGTAGCCGAAGAGGTGCGCAACCTGGCCATCCGTAGCGCCGAAGCGGCCAAGAACACGGCCAATTTAATCGAGGAATCAGTGAAGAACGCCGAGGCGGGAGTCTCAGGTAATCAAAAAATGCTGGCGCGACTCAATGAAATCAGCGGCCAGGTAAAAAAAGTCACCGAAGTGATGGCTGAGATTGCCATTGCTTCAGATCAGCAGAATGATGGGGTCAATCAAATTAACAAAGCCATCGAACAAATGAATCAGGTGACACAGACAGTGGCTGCCAACGCGGAAGAATCAGCCAGTGCCGCGGAGGAATTGAACAGCCAAGCCATGGAAATGCAAAATCTGGTTCATGCATTTAGCATTTCCAGCCAAAGCGGAGTCCAGAAATCTGCCGCCTTGATTCGCAAACCGGCGAATCAATTTGCCTTTAAACACGGAGGCGGCTCTCACAAGTCCAACGGTGGCGCCAAACCCAGCAATGGAAAGAAATGCAATCCTGAAGAATTGATCCCATTTGGAGATTCTGGTGTCTTGACTGAATTCTAGCGAGAGTTCGTCTCGAGCTTTGGGGATACTGAAATTATCCGTTTGAAACTTGACCCATAATTGTCGAATTTTGCGGCTCAAGCAAACGAGAGTGGTGGCATCACGGCAACGGGCCTCTGGATTCCAGAGGCCCTCGTTCAATCTTTGAGGAGGATTTGAGAATGAACCTGGCAATTGAGAATAACCCCACAACACAGCCTGCTTCGGGAAGTCACGCCATTGGTGGGAAATTCCTGAGTTTTTTTCTGTCCAATGAAGAATATGGATTCGAAATTCAGAAAGTGCAGGAGATTATTTGTCTTTTGCCGGTCACTCCTGTTCCGCGAACTCCGGAGTTTATCCTGGGTGTCATCAATTTGCGCGGCAAGGTGATCCCGGTCACGGATTTGCGCACCAAGTTTGCCATGCCGCCTGCCAAACCGACCGCTGAAACCTGCATCATTGTAGTGCGAGTGGGATCGTTAGAGATGGGAATTGTAGTAGACAAGGTCTCCGAGGTAATGGAAATTGCGCCCACGAACATCGAAGCGGTGCCGCATTTTGGCGTTGCAATCAACACTGATTTCATCCTGGGCCTCGGAAAATATCAAAACAAGGTCAAAATCCTGCTCGACATCGACAAAGTCCTATCTACGGACGCTCCGGCGTCAGTCGAATTTGCGGCAGTCAATTGAAGAGGTTTCCTTCCCGCAGGCTCATGCCCGTGGCGGAAAAAGCGGTCCATGCCGTAGCCGCCGCCAGGATTTCCACCTTGCCCGTCCGCCCCCCCCCCAGGGGGCTCCTGCGAGTCTTTGTCCGTGCAACGCAGCCAAGACATCCCGGTCCTGCTTGCACGAAGCCGTGTCACCAGCCAAAAAGCCGGGAGTCCGGCGGAAAAAATGTGAACTTTCGGCAAGTATGCTTGCCGAAAGTTCACTATGGAAGAAGACGGTCATTTCTTTTTCCTCATGCGGATGGAGGTTGGAGTGATTTCAACCAGTTCGTCTTCCTTGATAAAATGAAGTGACTTTTCCAAACCCATTTCGGCATAAGGAATCAAGCGGACTGCCTCATCGGCCACGGAGGCGCGCATGTTGGTGAGTTTCTTTTCCTTGGTGACATTCACCGGCAGGTCAACGGATCGGGAATTTTCTCCGCAGATCATCCCTTCATAAACGGCTTCGCCGGGGCGAATAAAGAGCTCTCCGCGTTCCTGCAGGTTATTGAGCGCGTAAGCCGTCGCGCGCCCCCCACGGTCGGCCACCATGGCACCGGTTGGGCGGGTGGGGATATCCCCCTGCCATTCGGCATACCCGTGAAAAAGCTGGTTCAAGATGCCCGTGCCCCGGGTGTCGGTAAGGAATTCGGTGCGGAATCCGATCAAACCACGCGTGGGGATCTGGAATTCCAGCCGAACGCGGCCACTGCCATGATTCACCATCTTGATCATCTTTCCCCGGCGGCCGCCGATTTTTTGAGTAATCACTCCGATGAATTCTTCAGGGCAATCGATGAATAGATGCTCGAGCGGTTCCATCAGCTTCCCCTCGATCTCTTTGGTTACGCTTTGCGGTTTGGAAACCTCCACCTCATATCCTTCCCGCCGCATCATCTCCAGCAGGATGGCCAGCTGCAGCTCTCCCCGTCCAATCACCTGGTAAGCATCAGGACCAGCGGTGGGCTTGATTTGCAGGCTCACGTTCTTCAAAAGCTCTTTGTCGAGCCTCTCCTTCAGGTGGCGAGAAGTCACATACTTCCCGTCCTGGCCGGCAAAAGGACTGACATTGGCGGAAAAAATCATCGACAAGGTTGGTTCATCGATCTCCAAGGGGGGGAGAGGTTCGGGATTCTCCGCGTCGGCGATGGTTTCGCCCACGGTAATTTCGTTGCTGCCCGCCACCGAAACGATGTCTCCGGCAGTGGCTTCTTCCACCTCGATTCGTTTCAATCCATCGAACGTGCAAAGTTGAGTCACCTTTGTTTTAGTCACGCTGCCGTCGAGCTTACAGATTGAAACAATTTCCCCGTGCCGAATGCCGCCCCGCGCAATTCGCCCAATGGCCAGGCGTCCGACATAATCGCTGTAATCGATATTGGTCATCTGCAACTGCAAATTTCCACCCACTTCATAAACTGGCGCGGGAATCCTGGAAATGATGGCATCGAAGAGAGGACGCAGATTGCGAGCGTCCTCCTCCATCCGCAATTTGGCTTGTCCGGCTTTGGCATTGGTGAAGAGAATTGGAAAATCGATCTGGCCATCCTCCGCGTCCAGATCGATGAACAAATCATAGACTTCATTGATGACTTCTTGAATCCGCGCGTCAGGACGATCGATTTTGTTGATGACCACAATGACGGGGAGGTTGTGTTCGAGCGCTTTGCGAAGCACGAAACGAGTTTGGGGCAGAGGACCCTCGGAGGCATCCACCAGCAGCATGACTCCATCCACCATTAGCAGGCTGCGTTCCACTTCGCCCCCAAAATCAGTGTGTCCCGGAGTGTCAACAATGTTGAGCTTGACCCCTTTATAATGAATGGCGGTATTCTTCGCCATGATGGTGATCCCTTTTTCCCGTTCCAGGTCGATGTTGTCCATCACCCGTTCCTGGACTTTTTGATGCGCCTGAAAAATGCCGCTCTGCCACAGCATTGCGTCCACCAGGGTGGTCTTGCCATGATCGACGTGGGCGATGATGGCGAGATTTCTTATGTCTTTCCGTCTTTGAATCATTCATTCTCCTTAATAACCGTCCGGCAGCCTAATCAAAGAGAACCGCCAAGGACAAAAACAAACATTATAGCTTATAAGGGAGAAGGAATGGGGTCTATATTTGGGGGGGTAGGCGAAATTATCGGCAGAATCAACAGGATGGCGTGTCCCCATCCCGTGAATTTGCGGGATGGGCGGGCACTTTCACCGAAAGCTCAGACTAGAAGAAACTCCAAGGGAGGAAACGGATGGGGGAAGATAGCTTCCCCTTGATTAAGTTTTTTTTGGGAAAAATTTGACAGTGTACAAAAGGCCCATAATCAAAAGCAATATCCCCCACCAAATCCCGGCATGCATGTTCTGCATCACCACGGGTGTGGCTGGGGGAATGAAATAGGTGTAAATTCCCGCCCCCAGGATTAGGAATCCATAGATGGTCAGGATTGTCCCTATAAAAAACCAGATGGAAATAAAGTGCTTTTCAGTCATTCTCGCTCCCGCTTTCCACTAGAGAATAAAATTCCGGGATGAAGGCAGAACAGCCGCCGCTCTTCCTTTTTACCAGAATATAAAGTTCAAGATCAAAAACACGACGAACACTACACAGGCCCAGAAGATGGAACGTTTATAAACCGGCAGGTGTCCTTCGGAAGGGATCTTGGTACAACCATAGACAAGACCCACCAATTCAGATTCCGCTTTCGGTTTGGTCAAATAGCTGACCACCACCGTTACCAGCACTCCAATGCACCAGCACCAGAGCGCACGATACATATTCTCCGCCATGTCTTTGGCGTGGGGAGACAAGGCAATGTACTGCAGCGCGGAAGGGTCTACCTTGACCCATGCCCACATGCCAATGGAAGAGACTGTTCCCGCCAGCAACCCGCAAAATCCTCCCGCCGGAGTGGCTCGTTTCCAAAGCATCCCGAGCAACACCGTGCCGAGCAATGGAGCGATAAAGAAGCTGAAGAGCGCCTGGACGTAATCCATGATGCTTAAAAACTGCATCACGAGATAGGCCGTGCCGATGCTGACCAGCACTCCCAGGATTGTGCACCAGCGGCCCACTTTGACATAGTGAGCGTCATCCTTGTTCTTGGCGAAGGGACGGTAGATGTCATAAGTCCAGACGGTGGCAAAAGCGCTGACGTTGCCTGCCATTCCGGACATGAACCCGGCAATCAGCGCCGTGATGCCCAGGCCCAGCAGCCCAGGTCCGCAATACCGGGCCAGCATCAGGGGCAGCACTTCGTTATAACTGTGGCCACCCGTCGCAACAGCCTGACCTTCACCCATCAGACGGATCAGGTTGCCATCATGATCTCTCAAAACGGCCAGTCCAAGCAGGCCGGGAAGAATCACGATGAAGGGGACGCACATCTTAAAAGCGGCGCCAATGATTGGAGCCATTTTGGCGGAACGCAAATCCTTGGCGGAGAGCACGCGCTGTACGACGAGAAAATCGGTCGTCCAATATCCGAAAGAAATGACAAATCCCAGTCCAAAGACAATTCCCGTCCAATGAATTCCCATGGGATTGTCGGTGAAGTGATACATGGTGCGCCAGAGGTGAGTGAAATCGCCCCCGGGGAAATTCTGATTAATACGAGCCACCATGCCATTCCACCCGCCCGATTCAATCAATCCGATAATGGGAATAAGCAGAGCGCCCAGCCAGATGAGGAAGAACTGCAACACCTCATTGAAAATGGCGGAGAGCAGTCCGCCCAAGACGACGTATACCCCAACGGTCAGGGAGGAAACCCAGATGCTGAAATGAATATCCCAGCCCAAGACCACTTTCATCACCAGAGCCATGGAGTACATGTTGATGCCGCTCATCAAAACCGTCATGAAACCGAAACTAACCGCGGAAAGAGTGCTGCTAGCTCCTCCAAAACGCAGCTTCAAATATCCTGGCACGGAGTGGGTTTTGCAGATGTAATAAAAAGGCATCATCACCACGCTAAGAAACAGCATGGCGGGAATGGCTCCAACCCAGTACCAGTGAGTGGCCAGGATGCCGTATTGGTAAGCGGCCGCGGCCCAGCCCATGAGCTCCAGCGAGCCAAGGTTGGCGGCTACAAAACTCAGTCCGGCCACCCAGGCGGTCATTTCGCGGCCAGCCATGAAAAAATCTTCGCCGGTTTTAGTGTAATTTTTCAGGTAAAAACCGATCCCCAGTACGATGCCGAAGTAAATGACGATGATCAGAATGTCCACCGTACCCAAGGAAAGCAACTTGGAGGAAACCGCGGCCTGTGCGCAGAAAGAGAGTAAGTTTGTCATAAAAGTGAGATTGGAACCCTCTTGGAGGATAAAAAGGGAAAAAGTTTTGGGCCAGCGATGCCGATTCTACATGGCCCCATCGTGGTTGTCGATAAAAAATTAACGGCAACAAATGCCTTGTGAATCCTTATCTGCCGTTCAATTCGCGCTTGATGATTTCCAGCAATTGCCTGAAATCCTTGGATCGGTACCCGGAGGATTGGAACAATATCTTCCCATCGGGACTAATGAGATAAGTCCGGGGGATCAACCCTTCGGCAAATTGGCTGTAGACCTCCCGCTGGGGGTCGGCCGCAAAGGTGAATGTCAAATGATTCTTTTCGGCATAGCCGCGGATTTTTTGTTCCGTTTCCTCGCGCCCAATACTAATCATCCTGAAATTATTGGATTTGAACGCTTGCCAAATCTCTTTTTCCAGATGAGGCATCTCCGCAATGCATGGGGGACACCATGTGGCAAAAAAATTGATCAAGAGCAGTCTCCCCCGATTGGCTTCGACATCAAAGAGATCGCCATTCAAAGTCCTGATGGAAAAAGCCGGGACCTGCTGCCCCACTTGAGTCAAGGAGATCATGGATCTGCTCGTTTTTTTCGTCACGGACGCGCTCCCCGCCAGAAAAGGGGGAGAAATTGACACAAAAAGGGAGAAAAGGCACACTAAACATGCTGCCCAAAAAGTGGAAATTTTTTTGATCATTGGCAATTCCATTTCATGTTGAGTTCTTCATCCATGTGAATGCCATCACGGGGAGGCGGGAACCAGACTGCATTGTAGTGCAAACAATAAATGAAGAATAACAGGAAAATATTCCATTGCCGGAGCTTTTCCAATGAAGAAAGCATATCTGCTCATAATTATCTTGTTTGTGGCCGAAAGCATGTTTTGGATGCCGTTAATCGTACGGAGTCAAAAACAAAGCGCCACCAATCTGGATCGAGATCTTCAGCGTCCGATTTTTCATTTCCTCCCCCCAGCCAATTGGATGAACGATCCCAATGGCTTGATTTTTTGGAAGGGTGAGTACCATCTCTTTTATCAATACAATCCCAACGGCGCTTTTTGGGGCACCATGCATTGGGGGCATGCCGTCAGCTCCGATATGATGCATTGGAGACATTGGCCCATTGCCATGGCCCCCACTTCGGGAGGACCTGACAAAGACGGGGTCTTTTCCGGATGTGCCGTGGACAACCATGGGGTTCCGACGCTGGTTTTCACGGGCACGATGCCGGAGGTCCAGTGTCTGGCCACGAGCCATGACGGTTTGCGGAGTTGGGAAAAATTTTCCGGCAATCCTGTTATTTCGGAACCACCTCCAGGACTGGAAGTGACGGGATTCCGCGATCCCTGCGTGTGGAAGGAAAATGGAAAATGGATGATGGCATTGGGTTCAGGATTGAAAGGAGTCAGCGGCGCGGTTCTGCTTTATGAATCCGCGGATTTAATCCATTGGAAATATCTCAATCCACTTTTGATGGGGAATTCCGAAAAGACGGGCACGGTTTGGGAATGCCCCAACTTCTTTCCACTGGGGGATAAGTATGTATTAATTGTGTCTCCCATCCCCCTGAGCAAAAGCATTTATTTTATTGGCCAGTATCGAGATCACAAGTTCATTCCTGAGACCGAAGGCTGTCTCGATGATGGGGGCCACTATTATGCTCCGCAAACGTTTCTAGATGGCCAGAAGCGCCGAATCATTTTCGGATGGTGTTGGGAAGGACGCAGCGAAAAAGCGCAACGCAAGGCGGGCTGGGCCGGAATTCAGTCTCTCCCCCGCCAGTTGACGCTTCGTCAGGATGGGAAGCTGCAAATCCAGCCGATTCCGGAGTTGCATGCCTTGCGGGGAAAACATTCCAATTTCGTCAACCGTACTGTTGAACCCTCCACTGCCTCGTTGCCTGATTTGGTTCGGGGGAATGCCCTGGAGATTATGATGCAGCTGAAGCTTTCCCGGTATTCCCGCGTAGGGGTAAGGCTATTTTGTTCACCGGATGGAAAAGAGCAGACCGTTTTGGCGTATGACCGAAATAATGGGAGACTGACGATTCATCGGGAAAAATCCAGTCTGGATCCGGAATGTGCCACGACTCCATTCAGCAGCAAATTGAGTCTGGCGCCGGGAGGAATCCTGAAATTACAGGTCTTTCTGGACCGATCCGTAATAGAAGTTTTTGCCAACGATACTGTCTGCTTGACCAGCCGGGTTTATCCGACTCGGGCAGACAGCCTCGGGGTAAAACTCTTTAGAGAAGGTGGCAGCGCCCTCGTAAAAAGTCTGGACATTTGGGAAATGAAACCCGCGAGATAGTTCTTTGAAAAAGCCAGGTCCGTCAGCTTGAAAATCGCAGCGCTGAGTGGCTCCGCTGGAAAATGTGGCAAATAAGATCCAAATATTTGCAAATGAAGATCTGGCCCAAATGCACAAATGGACCAACTAGTAGACCAATAATCTTTGCATGTTGATGGTTTCTAAAATATATTTCTTACATGTGGGAATGGGAGAAATTCATAATTTCAAGATTTATAATCACCTTCTTCGTGGCGGGAATGTGTGCCGCCCAGACTTTTGGGCAGTTGCAGGAGCGCCAGCGGGGAGAGAGCCAGACTTCAGAACAATCTTCAAGAGGAATTCAATCACAAACTCCCGCTCCAACTCAGGCCCCGGAAGAGGACAATTTGGACGCGATCACCGCTGTTCCAAACCGCCCGACCCTAGCGTCAACGGCGGAAACGGTGCAGCGCGGCGTTTTGGAAATCGAATACGGTTTCGAAGGCGGCCGGGGACATCAGAATATCAACGGGGTGGTGAAGTTCGGCCTGTGCCAGCTCCTGGAAATTCGCCTCTTCAATAATCCTGTCGAACGTGATGGAGGCGTAGCTGCAACGGGTGATTCCGGCGCGGGCTTCAAATGGAAAGTTTTTCCCCAAAAGGGGGCGCGGCCCACCTTCTCCGTTCTGTATTCGGCGTTTTTCCCTACGGCAGGGAATGACCTGGGCATCGGCGCAACGGGCCACCAACTGTTGTTTTTGGCCAGCAAGGATTTTGGCAAGCAGCATTTCGACGCGAACGAAGGCGCCAACTATCTCGGCCGCGTTGGCTCCAATGGCTATGACCACAATTATTTTTCTGCGCTCTCCTGGTCCACTTCCTTCACCAAGAAGTGGGGCGCGACAGCGGAAATTGCCAGCTTCAGCCGGGCCAACCGGGATACTCCAGCGACGCTCACATTGCTGGCCGCCCCCTCGTACACTCTAAAATCATGGATGGTCCTGGACTTCGGCGCTTATTATGCCGTCTACGGCAATTACCCGCGCTGGACCTTTTTTATCGGTGTGACCTACGCTATCGCCGATCTGTACCATGGGCGTCTGGCGAACCATCCGCCCCGCCCGCGCAGGTAGCTTTGCAGTCCGATCATAAAAAGTGAAGCGCGGCTCCAGACCCATTTCACGCCCGGTGATATGAAAAAATGAATGTAATGGTTGCGGCTCTTCCAATGAGCCGGAATAGGAATGCGAGATGGATGGCCGGAATCGGACCGATGTCAAGCCGGGAGCGACTGTTTGTGTCGTGCGGAAACAAGATCAGTCTTCCGGAAAACTGACGGAAGGCATCGTTCAGGATATCCTTACCAATTCCCCCACTCATCCACATGGAATCAAAGTTCGTTTGGTTGGCGGAGCAATAGGACGGGTGAAGAAGGTGTTGCTACCTTCGTAAATGGGGAGTGATTTATTAATATCCGCATATTCGAGCGCAATTTGGAGTAGACCTCTAATAGATAATTGAGTGGAGAGTGCCACTATGGCTTCTTAAGGATGAGTGGCCAAACAGGCAACTCCTTGCTGGGTTATGATCAAGCGGCTAATCGGGCAGGCCGGAATGAGTCTGGCTGCGGTGGCCAAAAAATTGGGACTGTGGCAAGGTTTCGGAGCAAGCCAGTCTCTGGAGGAATTGGAGGAACAATTGAAAAAAAGAAAAAGACCAGACCTGGCCGCCGCAAAATATTCTAGGGTGCCCTCTTCAAATTAACTAATGGGCGGCCTTTATCGTTCCCTTGCCCGCTCGAAGGTGCGTGCGGCAGTCCGTTCTCCACGTTGAGTCGTCATATTTATTCCGATCGCTGAAACTCTTCCACCAAGCGGGTCTCTGCCGTCTTCAAGTCGTTCAAAGTGTTTTGGCTTTCAACCGATGCCTGGGCGATCTTGTTCAGCGTCCGAGAAACACTGCCCAGCATCTCGTGAATGCGATCCACCACCACGCCGAAAGCGTCACCCAGCTTGCCGGCAGCAGCTTCAATTCGGGCATTGAGAGAAACCATGCCCGCTTCGCGAAGCAGCTTTTCCACTTCGGCGTGAGCTGAATTGATTCCATCAATCGTGCTTTGCAGGTGAGCGCAGGAGAGACTGAACTGTTGCGATATGGCCTGAGCGGCCGCCGCCTTGATCTGGCCTTGCGATTGTAGCATGTCGCACACCAGCTTGGCGCCGCTGGCCGTGATGATCTGCTGCTCCGGACGAAGCTTTTCTACAATGGCGGCTTTGACTTTGGAGCTTCCCGTTAATTCCATCACCAAATCTGCTTCAGGACGATCGATTAAGAGGTCCATGTTGTTCGTGGTCTGGATCCCCTTTTCCCGCGCATAAAGAATGCCCGGGGCGTCCGCGCGGACATCGGCAACACCCACAACGCGAACGTCCTCCAGCGAAGAAAAAAAATCCAGTAAGAGAAGGCAGGCCTTCCCCGCTCCGACAATGACTACATTCATAAGGCGCTCCTTAGATTCGAATGAAAGCAACTCCCTCCGAAACGAATTGCAAATTCTCTTAAAAACTATCTCAATCGGCAAGTTTTAATTTGTTTTAAGGCGGCTTGGTCCTGTTCCAAGACGCCTGAACTTTGTCTGGGCGGCAAGCATCACCAAAGAATCCGCTGTTCCTAATGCACGCTTTCAAATACTGCACTGAACTTGGGCGGAACTTAAGTCGCACTTCTGAATTGCACGATTGGTGCGGATTGTGGTCACACCTGAATGGTTCTTTCTTAAGCGAACCCTTGAGATCAGGGATCTGTCCCTGATTTTGGAATGCGGCGTCACGACGCCACTTTCCTCTGGCGCGATCCGTCAGCTGACCAGGAAATACGCTGACGTGTCAGCGCATTCCAAAAGGAACAAGTTGCTCCTCTTGGAGATGAGTCGCAGAAGGGGAAGAGCAAATATAACCGCTCAGGGGGGGGAACCCGGAGGGTTCACAGCGATTCGCCGGAGGTTGAGCGTGTGAGGGTGGTTACACGCTCAACCACCGGTCAAAAGAGCGAACCAATCCGATCCTAACGGATCGCAGCCCCTCTGCAATCCGCGCCCCCTGGGTCGATTCTATTATTGTCTATATCCGGGGGTGGCGGCCCAACGGCCTTACACCCGGCAAATGGCTGTGAAGCTTTCGGGTTCAGTCACCCCCCCCTGAACGGCTACGCGCAAATCTCTCTTAAGTAAGCGCCATTCCGGTCAGGCCGCAATTGGGACCAATCTTAATAGTTCCTTAACATTTCCATATAATCTTTGTCGGTCCATTTGTCGATAACAAGATCCGTGAGGATTGCGCATCCCCCGTTTGCTTGGGGAATTCAGAGAGCAAATTCCTTTGAACGAGGCCATTTTTTTCCCCCATGGGCCTAAGACCACCTTCAATCTTGTTTGTTCATGAGATGGATCAGGCAAAAGCCCGGTTTTTACTGCTTATTCATTTTTTGGAGGCATTAATTTGCGCTGAGCCTCATGAACAATTTCAGTTTATTCCACGATTAACAAAAGGCTCTACTGTTGCTCTATTGGAGTGGCAGGGAAAAAGACGGCTTGCTCTTCATTTCCATCATCTTGGCTGAATTGTAGATCCTTCGAATACTTTGTGTTTTTAAGGGAGAGGAACGCTTATGAAAAAAAACTGGTATCTGATGTTCGGGGTGCTGGCTCTGTTAGTCGTCAATCCATGGATCTCTACTCTTGAGGCCCAAGCCATACTGGGTTCTGCGGGGGATGGGAATCTTGCGGTGATCTTTCCAACGCCGACGCAAAACCTTCCCACTCCGGCCCAAATCTTTGTATCTAATTTGCCCTCTGGGGCAAGTCCTCACGGAGTCGCCTATTATGGCACTAATAATGCCCTTATCTCCGATTTTGGCAATAGCCGGGTTTTTGTCGTCCAAATATCCACGGCGACCGTAGCGGCGACGATCAACACGTCGTCGGCGGGCTATACCGGGACGGGAACGATTGCCGTTTCGCCGAGCCTCAAATATGCGCTGGCGGCGGGTGCTGCAACTTCCAGTGAGACTTCATCGAATCTTTGTGTGATTTCCGCTCCTTTCGATGCCGCGGCTCAAGTTGCCGCAGTCCCGTTGCCTGGAGCTATAAAATCCTGGCAAACTCAAGCCATTGTTTTCGACGCGGAAGGAACTGCTTTTGTTTATCATACGGGGGGGGTATCAGTCCTCAATCCCCCTTACGCCTCAGTTGCCTTCACGATACCAGTGACTGACAATTCCAATAGTGGCGCCATTGCCATTACTCCAGATGGTTCCAAACTATTGACTACTCGTTTTGGAAATGAAATCCTGGTTTTTTCCGCGCCTTTTACTGCCACCAGCTCGCCGGAAATTATCGAAATTAGCGGGACCAACCTAGGATTGGACGGGATCATTGTAGTTCCCGACGGAAGAACGGCGCTCGTTTGTGGAGCCTGGGCTCCAAAAATATTTTCGATCAAGGCTCCTTATGACCAGAGCAGTGCCTATGAGGAGATCCCGCTCCCCACTGCCTTGAAAATTAATCCCAATTGGGGATTTGAGGATATTGGAATCAGCGCTGACGGTCAACTGGCGATTGTGACGGGCAATAGCCCCGACACCTCCACTCCCGTTAATCATTTTCCCGCAGCTTTTATTAAAGCTCCTTTTACAGCGACTGAGGCTAGAGTCTATGCTGTAGCCATTTCGAACGGCCCTGCTTTGGGCCGTGGCGCCGGTGCAGTTCGATTTTTACCTCCGGGTCTGGCTCCGGGATTGACAATTACTTCCACGGCCTCCATCAGCGGATCCACCATTGTTTATACGATCAAATATTCCAACACGGGCACTTTGTCGGTCAATAATGTGGTAATTCGTCACCCCATTCCCGAGGGCACAACCTATATAAGTTCCTCTAATGGTGGAACGAATGTTAACAATTTAGTTCAATGGCAAATTACTTCCGTACCCGCGGGCGCTTTAGGGATCATTACTCTGACTGTGCAAATGAATGGGATGGGGCCAATTCAGACCGTGAAATATTCTATCGAAGGGGACGGGATTGCCGCCATCTCCGGGCCACCCATCAACGGCACCGTTTTTTTCCTCGGTCATTTAGCCTTGAACGATATTTGGCGAACCACTCTCACTTACATTAACAACAGTTCCCAAACCGTCACATGCAACACTCACTTCTTTAACGATACAGGAACGCCTCTATCCGTGGTTTTTCCCGATAAACCCGGAGCCAATCGGACAGACATCTTGTCTCCAGGCGGTGTTCTCCACGTCCAGACCGATGCGAAACCTGGTACTGCGCTTCAGACGGGGTGGGCGCAATGTGAATGCGATGGCCCGGTAAAGGCCAATGTGATTTTTCGGGACTATAAAGGAAGTGCTCCCCAGGCCGAAGGCGGGGTCAATGCGGCTTTGAAAGGCTCCACTCGCTTTGTTACCTTTGCCGAACAATGGACTGGCATTGCTCTTGCCAATCCCTTTCCGGCAGATGCAACGGTGAATGTGACTCTCAAGAACTCCGCGGGATCTGTCATTGGGAGCAAGGAGATCAGTCTGCCGTCAGGCAGTCACACCTCTTACAGTGTTAAGAATCTCATCGACCTGACCAGCTATCCGAATTTTTCAGGATCGGTGATTATCACTTCCAATAACCCTATTATTAGTTTCTCGTTGAATGCTGAAGCTCTTCCCATCTTCTCCGCACTCCCGCCAGGAGAAGATTGATTTTTATCTCCGGGCGCCGGTCTCACGCCGGCGCCCGGCATATGCTCGAATTGTCAGCTTGAGCCCCCAGAATTGTCGATTTTCCGGCAAGCTTGGAGTTTCCCCCTCTGTTGGGATGCAATTAATTCTGCTTCATTAATATAGCGCCCCTTTCCTAATCTGTTTGCATTGTGGCGATCCTTGGAGCCTCGGCTCGGCGGGAGTCTCGCCCTCCCGGCTGACTTGAACTAACGAAGTAGAATTAAAAGTAAGAGGAAAAAGGATAGTTTTTTTTTTGACTTTCCAAGGTGGATGACTGAACCCGAAGGGTTCACCGCCATTAGCCGGGGGTAAGGCCGTTAGGCCGCCACCCCCGGATATAGGTAATAATAGAAACGACTCTGGTCGGGGTCACAGCTTGCAAAGGGGCTGCGACCCTTCAGGGTCGGATTGGCTCGCTCTTTTGACCGGAGGTTGAGCGTGCGACCGCCGTCGCACGCTCAACCTCCGGCTAATTGCTGTGAACCCTTCGGGTTCCTCCCTGAATGGTTACGAGTTTTAGACGCGGGGGAGGGGGGGAAACATCTCCAGAAGGTGGGATGTACACGCGCAACCACTGTCACCCGCGCGATACCACCGGGATCGCCGGGCGAAATCCGCCTCCCACTTTTTACCATCGGCAGCTTGGCTTCTCTCTTGCTTTCCATTGTACCCCATGGGTTGATTCCCATAACCCATGACAAAGTCTCGCGGGCAAATCTGACATCCCCATCCTGTGTGTTTTTGCGAATTCATCGTCTTGCCATAAGGATTCCTCCAGCCAACTGAATTCTCCGAAGACTTTTGTTCGCGGAGTCTTCATTGATGAATCTGGTTTATCCGGTCGATTAAAATATGCTATGTTCTCGAATGAGCCTGTCATCATAAGAAGAGAACCGGGGGCAGGCGCCGGCACGCGGGCTCAGATTGTGGCAGCATCCTTTTCTTTCATAGAATCCAAAAGCACCAGAGATATTTTTGCGAATCATCCGGAAGGCTCCAAAGCCTCGGACCACTCCCAAGGAGACTTTATGCCCAGACGTCCAGACATTCGGAAAGTCATGATTATCGGTTCTGGTCCCATCGTGATTGGACAAGCTTGCGAGTTTGATTATTCAGGAACCCAAGCCTGCAAAGCTTTACGCTCATTGGGGTATGAAATTGTTTTGGTGAATTCCAATCCAGCCACCATCATGACTGATCCCGGCATGGCCGATGCCACTTATGTGGAACCGCTCAATGTAGAATGTCTGACTCGAATTATTGAAAAAGAGCGGCCGGATGCCCTCCTTCCTAATCTGGGCGGACAATCCGGATTGAACCTTTCCTCGGAGCTGGCCAAGGCTGGAGTTCTCGATATGTATGGCGTCAGAGTCATTGGAGTCAATCTGGACGCCATTGAAAGAGGAGAAGATCGGATAGCCTTTAAGGAGACCATGAAACGGCTTGGCATCGATGTCCCCCGCAGCGAGGCGGTTTATTCCGTTGGCGCGGCGGAGCGAGTGGCCGAAAAATTGGGTTATCCGGTGGTGATTCGCCCAGCGTACACTTTGGGCGGTACGGGTGGTGGCTTAGTTTATAACGCCGAAGAACTCCGGACCATCGCGGCCCGAGGGCTGGGAGAGAGTCTGGTCCATCAAATATTGGTTGAAGAATCCGTTTTGGGATGGGAAGAATTGGAGCTGGAAGTGGTGCGAGACTCCAAGAACCAGATGATTACGGTCTGTTTCATTGAAAACGTGGATGCCATGGGAGTTCACACCGGAGACTCTTATTGCACGGCTCCCATGCTGACGATTTCGCCTGAACTGCAGCAGCGGCTGCAAAAATATTCTTACGACATTGTGGAAGCGATTGAAGTCATCGGTGGCACCAATGTTCAGTTTGCGCATGACCCCGCCACCGGACGCGTGGTGGTGATTGAAATCAATCCTCGCACTTCTCGTTCTTCGGCGCTGGCCTCCAAAGCCACCGGTTTTCCGATCGCCCTGGTTTCATCCCTGCTTGCCGGTGGTCTCACCCTCGATGAAATCCCCTATTGGCGAGCGGGAACCCTGGATAAATACATCCCCTGGGGAGATTATGTCGTGGTCAAATTTTCCCGCTGGGCGTTTGAGAAATTCGAAGGGATCGAAGACAAACTGGGCACTCAAATGCGTGCCGTAGGCGAAGTCATGAGCATCGGCAAGAATTATAAAGAGGCATTTCAAAAAGCCATTCGCTCGCTGGAAATTGGCCGTTCGGGTCTTGGTTTTGCCAAGGATTTCAATGACCGCCCGCTGGATGAGTTGATGCGAATGCTCAATAATCCTACCAGCGAACGCCAATTTATTCTCTATGAAGCCCTTCGCAAGGGAGCATCGATCGACGAGCTCTATCGCAAGACGTATATCAAGCCGTGGTTTCTCCAGCAGATGAAAGAGTTGGTGGCCTTGGAGGAGGAAATCTTACAATATCGCGGGAAGACGGTTCCCAATGCATTATTGGTTCAGGCCAAGAAAGATGGATTTGCCGACAAATATTTGGCCAAACTGCTCGACCGGCCCGAGGCCGATTTGCGGCGACAGCGTGTCTCTTGCCAAGTGGAAGAGGCTTGGGAACCGGTGCCGGTGAGTGGAGTGAAAAATGCCGCTTATTATTTTTCAACCTACAACGCGCCGGATCAAGTTGCAGTCAGCAATCGGAAAAAGATCATGGTCTTGGGTGGGGGACCCAATCGCATTGGACAGGGGATTGAGTTTGACTATTGCTGCGTCCATGCGGCTTTTGCCATCCGCGAATCCAACTACGAATCGATTATGGTCAATTGCAACCCCGAGACCGTTTCAACCGATTATGACACTTCCGATAAACTCTATTTCGAACCCCTCACCCTGGAAGATGTGCTGAGTATTTACCAGAAAGAAAAACCGGAAGGAGTGATTGTACAATTCGGCGGACAGACGCCACTCAATATTGCGACGGAATTGGCCGACGCCGGAGTCAAAATTCTGGGTACCACTCCTGACACCATCGATCTGGCTGAAGATCGGGACCGCTTTCGTCAAGTCATGCGCAGATTGGGCATCCCACAGCCGGACTCCGGCATGGCCAGCACATTGGATGAGGCGCTGGAGATTGCCGAGAAAATTGGTTATCCGCTTATGGTCCGCCCCTCCTACGTTTTGGGAGGACGAGCCATGATGATCGTCCTCGACAAGGCCATGCTGCAACAGTATATGGCTGCCGCGGTGGATGTTTCGCCAGAACGGCCCATTCTCATTGACAAATTTCTGGAAAATGCCATCGAAGCGGAAGCCGACGCCATCGCTGACGGAACCGATGCTTTTGTTCCGGCAGTCATGGAACATATCGAATATGCCGGGATTCACTCGGGAGACTCGGCCTGTGTGATCCCCCCGGTGGGATTGAAAGAAGAACACATTGACACTATCTGCCGCTACACCCGGCAAATTGCCTTAGAGCTCAAAGTGGTGGGATTGATGAATATTCAATACGCCATTGCCAATGGGGTGGTGTATATCCTGGAAGCCAATCCCCGCGCCTCGCGCACGGTCCCGCTGGTTTCCAAGGTGTGCAACATCCCCATGGCCCGCATTGCCACACAGATCATGCTCGGAAAGAAATTGGCCGATTTCAATCTTCAACCTAAGAAATATGCGCATTTTGGGGTCAAGGAATCAGTCTTCCCCTTCAACATGTTTCCCGAAGTGGATCCGGTATTGGGTCCGGAGATGCGTTCCACGGGAGAAGTCCTCGGGATGGCCGAATCCTTTGGCCTCGCCTTTTTTAAGGCTCAAGAAGCGACAAAACTTCCGCTCCCCTTGGAAGGGACTGTCCTCATCACCGTTGCGGATCGGGACAAAGATGACATTTTGGAGCCCGCCCGCCGGTTTAAAGGGCTGGGTTTTGACATTCTAGCAACCAATGGAACACAAAGGTTCCTGGCGGAAAAAGGGATCGAGTCGCAACTGATCAAGAAAGTAAAGGATGGCCGCCCCAATATCGTTGATGCCATCAAGAATGGGGAAATCCAGCTGATCGTCAATACGCCCAAAGGGAAGATGAGTGAAGTGGACGATTCTTATATCCGGAAATCCGCCATTCGCTACAAAATTCACTATATCACCACCGCCACCGCCGCATTGGCCGCCACTCGCGGCATTGAAGCCCGGCGAAAGGGGAAAAGTCCGGTTAAATCTTTGCAGGATTATCATGCGGAGATTCATTGAGGCGAGAATTATTGAAGCAGAGAATCATCTCGGCTCCATACCTGCGGGCGGGAGAAAAATCGGGCCAGCTGCTCCCATTGGAGCCTGTCTTTTGCAGTTGGGCAGAGGAACGGCATGAATAGCCGGCATCCCAGCTGGGAAATCCTCCGGAGGCGGCCTTGCGGCTCGGGACGGCATTTTTTCAGCCCGCGGCACCTAATACACCGGTGCTTGTGATTTTTTGACCATCCGTTCAGCCACTATCTGAAGATGGCCCAGATTCCTAGGCAGATAAGTAACAAAGCTGGGATGAAATTGAAAGACATGTTTGTAAAGATCCGGATCCGCCCAATCGTCAATCCCGATGATGGTTTTCCAGTCACTAATTCTTGGAAAATAGTCCTTCAAATCTTCGATGTCCTCGATTGAATCGATAATCAAGACCGAATGTGTGATAGGTTCATGTTGCCGGGACAGATAGGGTCGCAGGTTGCCAACTCCCAAAATGCAATCATGTCCGGTCTTTCCGACAAGGCGGTTCAGAACGAGTTTGACCGATTCGATATTATGACTAGGTTTCTCCCCATAGACGAGCCAATGCATATTCCGCGGTCTCCTTCTTCCTTGTGATTTTTCATCAGATTTAATCCGACTTCAAAAAAACAAGGATTATGCCATCGCACAAAAATAGCTTCAAATCCCCGGTTTGTTGGGGATAGAAATAAATCTCCGCTGGAGGAGGCTCTATCCCTCATCATCGTGAAATTCCCGACTTTTCTCACCTGCGGGCCGTGTAATGCATTTAGGGCAAAATGGCAGCGGATTTCAGAATATTCGCGGCATTGAAATTGACGATAAAGACGAGATAGTTGCGGTTGGAAACGACAAAATCGTTTTGGAATGCGCGCGAATAGAAGGTTTGGAAGTTGAAAAATGGATGGATCGAGTAGGTTGCCAGGCAGTGCACTCTTTTCCCCCGGAAATAACGGTTTCCATTCAAGTTTCCATAATTCGGATCAATATCCGCATACCCGTAGACGAGGCTGAGTTTTCGCCCCATCATTTTCTCCGCCGTCAATGCCCAGCCATAGTCAGGTTTTACATCCAGGCGTTGATAATTTTCAAAACGGAGTGTATTGGCCAACCGGATCTCCGGCAGTTTCAAGCTGACACCCTGGCGCAAGGTTTCCGCGCCCCACTGAAAGGTGTAGTCGGCTGAAAAAGCGGCGCGCTCCCCCACTTTGCGTCCCACCAGGAACTGATGATAGTTGGAATGGTCCAGTCGTTTGAACCGCCGAACAACATTGGGAGTTTGCAGGTCCCCCAGATAAGCATAGGTAACGGACACCTCATTAAACCATAACCGTGCGGGTTTGCGGAGGATGACTCTTTGCCCCATGAGATATCCATCATTGTCATAGGTGGTAATTTCGCTGGATTCCCCCCGTTGAATTCCCAGCCCGCCCGATTGAAACTCGAGCCATTTTGTCGGTTTGGCCGCAAAGAAAAGCTGCTTTAGATAATGATTCGTGGTCAAATTTCCAGTTCCGATCCCCGTGGTGGTCCAACTCGAGACGAAGCCTGTACCCGTGGACACGAGACCGTTAATGCTATAGAGCCCTTTTGAATCGAGTTTGACTCTTCCCGCAAAAAAATCCCGCTGCAGCATTTGGCTGGCGACTCTTTCTCCTTGGCTGTTTCCATAGTTGCGATATTCGGTGCTCAAAGTGAATGTCTGCACTTCCAGCCAACGGGAAAAAAACGATTGGATTTGATTTAAGGAACGTGGGGATTTTTCCAGCGGCTGGGTGACAATGATGGCCCCGCTGGAAGCTATGCCGTCATTTCCCGAAGAATTTCCCTCCGCCAAGCCTGGAGCTACCAAGACCGAAGAAATCAGCAATGCAAGCAGACCAAAAAAAGTCAATGAGCGCATTTTTTTTGAATTCCCTATTTTTAAATTTTTCTCAAACCGAGGCCAGTGAGGGGAGTGAACTGTTCGAGCAATCCGCCAAGGCTGTTTCAATATCCAACAGGATCCTGACCTTCCCGTTCCCTTTACCGATTCCAAGGATGAAGTTGGTATTTCTCCCCTCGCCAAAATTTGGTGGAGGAACAATATCTTCTTGGTTAATGTTCAGGACCTCCGAAACCTGATCGACCATGATGCCCAACCTTCTTTCGGAGAGGGTAAGAACAATGATGCAAGCTTGCGTAGTCTGCTGAGCTTCCCCCATTGCAAATTTCATTTTGAGATCCACCACGGGGATGACCTCCCCCCGCAGATTGATAATGCCCCGGATGAATTCCGGTGTCTGCGGCACCGGCGTAATCGGCATCAGACCGATAATTTCGTGGACTTTTTCAATTTGAACTCCATATTCTTCCTTGGATAGTACAAAAGTGAGAAATTTCCCCCGGGCTGTTTGTCCACTTGTGGTTTTTTGGTCGATCATGTGGTCTCTCCTTTAACTGCGGCTTGACGGAGCCGCAATCGTCGTTGGTTTTGAATCCAGTCTTGACGGGGGTAAGTAAAATTCCGGCCCGAGATAAGCAAAAGCAATCGGCTGTAAGTGATTGGGGTGGGACAAAAGCCTTCGCCCCATTCCGTGGGGAGGGGTGCCGGTCCGCTTTGGTGGATGGCTGAAGCGCCCGTCAATCCGCTTCCAGCGTGGTCCTTCACCCAGTCTGCGGACGCGGACCATCTTTTCCCCGCTTGGCGGGGCGGAGACTGCGCGCTTTCGTTTTCTTGGTCTAAATATATATTCCCGTTTCTCGTCATTTATCAGAATGGCCGCCCATTTATTTTCGGTTTCAAATCGTCAATGGGGCTGAATCTTCAGGTCCTAAACCGCTGCACGGCTATGCTCGTTGAATGAATGCCGGTAATTTTCAAAAAAATCCTTGACCCTTATTTGGCCTTCAGGGGCATTCTTTCCACCTGCATGGGGCATTCCAAACGCTAAAAAAAATGCAACCTGTCTGATTACAAATAAATAGGAAGGGATTTGGGTTGGCCGACAACAGCCTGATGGAGAATCCGTTATGGTTTTTCAAGAATATTATGGAAAAACCATAATGGTTTTGAGCGAGGAGCCGATGAATAGATTGTTATCGGAGGAGGATGTTGAAATGGCCAGGATTCTTGTCATCGATGACGATGAACCCATTCGCCTGTTGATTTCGCGCATTATTCTTCAAGAAGGACATGAGGTGGAATCGTCGGGTACGATGATGGAAGGAGTCCGGCTTGCACAATCGAGTTGCTTCGACTTGGTCCTATTGGATGTTCTTTTGCCGGATGGCAATAGCTTGGAAGTGCTCCCGCAGATCCTTGCCAGTCCCGCTTCTCCGTCCGTGATTATGATGACGGCCGTTGGCACTCTGGATGGAGCAGAGCTGGCGCTGCGTACGGGTGCATGGAATTATCTTTGCAAGCCAGTCCCACTCGGCGAATTCAGACTCCAAATCCAGCGCGCTCTGCAGTTCCGGGAAGCCAATAAGGTCAATCAGGCTCCCGCCATTCTGAAACGAGAGCGCATCGTAGGCGCGAGCCCTTCGATTAACCAATGTTTGGAGTTGGTCGGACAAGCGGCCTGTAGTTCGGCAAACGTCCTGATTTCCGGGGAAACAGGAGTGGGCAAGGAGGCAGTCGCTCAAACCATCCACGAAAACAGCCCGCGCTCCAAAGCCTCCTTTATTGTTGTCGATTGTTCCTCGTTGCCCGAAACCCTGGTGGAAAGCACTCTGTTTGGCCACGAGAAGGGGGCCTTCACGGGCGCGGATCAGCAACGGGAAGGATTGATAAAAATCGCGAGCGGGGGAACGCTCTTCCTGGATGAAATCGGGGAGTTGAGTCTTTCCGCGCAAAAGTCCTTCTTGCGGGTTTTGCAGGAAAAAAAGTTTCGTCCCGTGGGGGCCGTCAAAGAGGTTGAGAGCGACTTCCGTTTGATTGCCGCAACCAACCGCGATTTGGGGAAGATGGTCCATGCTGGCACTTTTCGTGAAGACCTTTATTACCGGTTGAAGACGATTCAAATCAAAATCCCCCCCTTGCGAGAAAGGAAAGAGGACCTGCGCCGCCTGATTTCTCACTTCATGGCGTGGTTGGATGAACAAAATGGGATGGGAATCAAGGGAATCTTGCAGGAGTGCTATGTGCTCTTGGAAAGTTATCCCTGGCCGGGCAATATTCGGGAATTGAAAAACACACTCGAAGGCGCATACTTGGCAGCCGGGAAACTGCCTAGCATCGTTCCTTTCCACCTCCCGTCGGAAATTCGGCTCCACTCGGTGAAGAAGGATCTGGAATTAAGAGAACCCTCTTCCGCGGCCCCCTGGATGGAAGAGATTCAGGGAGTACTGCCCATCAAGGATTTTCGTGAAAAAATGGAGAAAAAATACCTTTCGCAGTTAGTGGAAAGCACCAAATATGATACGGTAGCGGCGAGCCAACTGGCTGGAGTCAGCCGAGTCAGATTTTATGAGATGCTCAGGAAACATCAGATTGCATTGAAGACCTGACTTGTACTCGGAACCTATGGTTCAGAATGCGTCAAATGGCGGTGGGAATATCCGTTTCTTTATTCTGCTCCTCCCCCCCCTTTCGTTTCAAAGAAATTTGTGAAGATTTCGCAAAGACAATTATTCAGTGGAATTTTACCGGCAACTTGGAGGGGCTTGTTTATTCCTCTTCGTCTCCTGCTTTTGTGGCATTGTGCCATTTGATTTTGAGGATGCCAATTCGACTGATAGGATCGAGTCGTCTCTAGTCGATCCCTACAATCTGACTCCGGCGCTCCATAAGCACGACATCTCGCCAGCCTCCCGATAGTTTGCCAAGCCGTTCCCGTATTCCCACCACTCGAAAGCCATATTTTTCGTGCAGCCGGATGCTGGCGGCATTCTCAGCCAAAATCCCCGCTTGTAGAGTCCAAATCCCATGGGCTTCAGACTCCCGGACCAGAGTTTGGAGAAGCTTGCTTCCAATCCCCTTCCCCCGTTGTTTTTCAGCGATGTATATGCTGACCTCCGCGACTCCTGAATAAACGCGACGGCTGGAGACAGGGCTCAAAGCCGCCCATCCGGCCAATTCCCGTCCCATCAAAGCGGCCAGCCGTGCGAAAGGGAAATGGCTTTTATCCCATTGCTCCCAGCCTGGAGCGGAGGTCTCGAAGGTTGCATTGCCGGTGGCCAACCCTTCCAGGTAAACACTCTTGATACATTCCCAATGATCGTGGAGAGCCGGGACGATTTCAATTTCCATCAGAGGTCTCCCCGTTTCCATCAGAATCGGTTCAGGAATTTTTGCACCAAAGCCCGGGCCTCAGGGACGCTTAAAAGGGTGGTCAGGAAAAGATAAATCAGGCCGAAGGGGAGCAGGATTAAAAGAGCCATAAGGAAAGGGTGAAATTGGCCGATCATTCCCCGGATGAGCCAAGACAATAAAGCAGCCAATATGGCGGAACCCCAGAGCCGGAAGAGCAAGGGGGCCGGAAGATGAGTCAGACCAATGCGTCGATTTAGAGTCTTGCGTAGCAGTATATACTCCATCATGGCGGCTAATCCGGATGCAAGGGTCAATCCCGCTATTCCCCAACGTCTGTCTAATCCCAGTTGGCCGGGCAGGAGCAGTGCAGCGTAAAAACCAAGCGCCGTGGAGAGAAACACCCGCATGAGCGCAAAATAAAGCGGAGTCCGAGTGTCCCGCAAGGCGTAATATGTGGAGGCATAAAGGCGACCCAGGGTGGAGGCCAGCATGCCGAGCGAAGATCCCGCCAGAATTCCCCAAACGTAAATTGCGTCCTGTTGCGTGAAGCGGCCGGATTGGTAAATTGTGGCAGCTACGATGTCGCCCAAACTAATAAACGCGACACTCGATGGAATGATCAGATAAGCAATTTGACGCAAACCGGCCTCCAGCCGGTGGCGCAATTGTTCCGCCACTTCCGCCGAATTCCCCAAAGCACTCGACATGGCTGGGAGTTCGGCGGCGGAGACGGACATTCCGAACAGGCTGACGGGCAGGATGTAAATGGTTTGAGCATAGCTTAACCCGGCCACCGCTCCGGTGGGGAGCAGACTCGCAATCAGCGAGTCAATGTAGGCGCTGATCTGAACCACGCCCCGGCTGAAAAATACCGGGACGAAATTTTTCAAGACCGTCCTGACCTCGGCCAAATGCAATGCCAGCGATATTTTCAGGTTCTTTACCAGGCCCAGCACCGTGGGCATTTGGGCCAGGAGTTGGAGCAAGCTGCCAACCACCGATCCCCAGGCCGCGGAAGCAGCCAGCGAGAACTGGCTCTGGTGACGGCCAAAAGCCAGCAGAACCGCGACAATCAGGGCGTTCCAAATAACTGGAGCCGTGTAAGAGAGAAAAAAGCGGCGATGGCTATTGAGGATTCCCAGACACCAGGCCGACATCACCAGCAGGCCGGAGCCCGGGAAAAAAATCCGCACCAGTTGAATAGTCAATTCTCTTTTTTCCCCGGAAAATCCGGGAGCGATCAAAGCAATCAACCACGGCGTAGTCCATACTCCCAGCAGAACCAGGATTGAGACTACCAGGGATAAGACGGCGGCTACCGCCCCGGCTACGCGACCTGCCTCTTTTTCATCCCCCCTCGCCAATAAGCCCGAATATACTGGAATAAAGGATGCCGACAGTACTCCTTCTCCAAAGAGATTTTGCAGGAAATTAGGAATGCGGAAGGCCGCGCGAAATGCATCGGCGGCATCGGAGTTGCCAAAGTAGTGCGCAAAGACACGATCCCGTATCAGCCCGGCCAGACGACTCAGTAGGATTCCCGATCCCACCAGAATGGCGGAGCGGCTCGATCCGGTATGCGAGGGAGAATTCTTTTTTTGAGTTTCGACAGTCATTAGAGTGGCATCACGTCGACTTCTTGCATTGGCAGGATATCCTCCAAAACCGAGATAGGTCAAGCCTGCATCGTGGTGATTATTTAAAAAAAGGGAAGCAGCGATTCGCGCTCCGTCGCATCGGGAACATCTCGAGGAGATGAGGGGGCCGAAAATTTTTAAAGAAAATTAAAGCCTGTCGCGCACACCCGCGGTTTTCAACGAGTCTGCGGCTTTTGGCCGACCCCCACCCTGGAGCATCGTCGATCAAGGAAACTGCCGCAGTGTCAAAAATCGACTCTGCGCACGGTCTTTCTGTACGCCGCTCTTGATTGCATCCAGCACGGTCTACCAGGCTTGCCAGAGGCAAGTAGTTATGGAAACGGGGGGGAGAACCACCTTGAGGATTTTTCCCTTAAATTCCAGATTCACCGAGGTCGAGGAGTGGCTGCTATTCAAGAGTTCGGCCACAATTTGGCCTTTGGGAGATTGAAAGGAAAGACATCGAATTTTTGGCGCTCTCCCCGAAACCTCGATCCGGACTGCGCCAGGCCGGACGAATTTGCTGAAGTGGGCGAGGTAATAATAAAGTCCCGTATAGGTGACCTGCCTTTTTTCGCGGTCGACGATAACCACGGGGTGCTGGATGTTGGGATCCGGATTGCCATGAATTGGCGAGGTCAGCCAGGGGCCGCCCTTTTGGTCCAGAATCATATTCCAGTAAAGCCAGGCGGAGGCATAAGCTTCCAAGTCGGAAAATATTTGCTGCGCCCAGAAATCCCCATCCTCAAAGTCATAACGGGGGAGGCGCATGCTCTTTGGAGTACCCGCCTCATAGGCGTAACAAATCTCGGTCATCCAAAGCGGGACATCCGGATACTTTTTGTGCAGGGCAAGAATGTCGGCAAAATTCTTCATGTCATATCCGTGGTAGGGGAGGCCCGCCACGTATTTGCGGGCTTGAGGATCATCCATAATCAGCGGGTACTTCTGAGCGGCACGTTGGCGGTATTCGGCTTCACTCAACTGAATCCGGGTTTTGATTCCTTCCCGCTCGAATAAAGGTCCGACATGGTTTTTCAGGAGGTCGCGGATTTTGTCATAAGGAATTTTGGTGTAAATCCCGGGCTCATTGAACAGGCTAAGATAGTCGACAAAAATGCCATTCTTCTGATATCCCTGCAGGTAGCGCAAATAATAAAGGGCTAACGCGTCGAAATATTTCGGGTCTACATCCTGATTCTTTTGAACGTCGAAGAGCATCCAATCCGGGGGATAATCCATGGGAGCCTGCAGAACGAAATTTCCATATCTTCTGGCCCGCTTGATAAAGGAGATTAATCCATTCGGACCCAGGTCACGCTGGATGGAGAATTTCTTCATGGCCATATCCCCAGGCGTGTCGTTGTAGGTATACCACGGGCCAGCAGACATGAAATCCGTGCCTGCCAGTACCGTCTTCATCGCTGAAAATCCCGCTCCTTTACCGGGATCAAAGAGAGCCTCCAAAACTCTTTCCTGATCGGCGGGTAGCAGACTATTCAAACAGATCAGACCCGCTTCGAGAAATGAAGCGCCAAAACCCGCGATCGTTTGAAATTTTTCCTCGGGATTCAGCTTGAATTGAATGGGAGAAATTTCCTTCTTGCTTTCAAAAATTGCCGCGGGTTTCCTAGTCAAGCGATCCCCTGCCTGAGATGAAACAATGATTTCCACTGCCTGGCCATATCCTATTTGTGAGAGTGCCAGCCACAACGTAAGGCAAACGAATAAAGGAAGCGGCAAAAAAATGGAGAAGAGCTTGGAGCTTTTCATGGGATCATTCCTTCCGGGCATTCCAGCCCATTTAGAATCGACTCTTGAAAATCCGGCGCAAATAGGAGCTGGCCAGACCTATTCAATCATTGTGCATTACTGCTGTCAAATATCAAGTGACCTGGAAATGACATTTTGAATTGCACTTCTCTTGTCAGAATGAAATCCAGACGCGGTGGGCAACTGTGGTATGATTTCGATTATTTTCCCCGTGCGATGGGAGCGCGTGGGATGAAATAAGAGGGGATGATTTTCATGCAGTGGCCGGTTATTTTTTTTGGGGGTGGATTCCATCCCACATGGCGCCGTGTGCCCTCTGACCATGCTATAGCGCGTGTTCTCCGCGCAAGTATTTGTTCTACTCTTTGCCAGGTGAAAAAAATCATGAAAAAAATAATAGTGCTGAACAGTGAAGGGATGGGGCGCGGCGACGATGAATTGGGGGGCCGTCTCCTGGGAAATTTCCTGCGGAAGCTCTGGGCCTCCCCCGAAAAACCCGCCACGATTGTGTTTTACAATTCGGCGGTCAAATTGCTGGCCTCAGGTTCCGCGGTCTCCGATGCCTTCGACGGACTCTCCCGCGCTGGGGTAGATTTGCTGGCCTGCGGCACTTGCGTAAGCCATTATCAGTTGAACCAGAAGCTTGTACTCGGGCGCGTGGGCGACATGCAGGAAATCGTCGCCCTCTTGATGGCCTCTGAACAGGTAATCACTATCTAAGGCCTCGTTGAGAAACGATCGGTCCGACTGAGTTCTCCGCAGAAAATTGTGCGGATGGAGGTGGGGTGCCCCGCCTGAGTTTGCCGAGTCTGCTGAGACGGCCTGAGGGCAGGCCGCCTCCATCATCCCATTTTCATTGTCATGTTGAGCAAGCCATGCTGGCATGAGCAGCTCCTTGGACAAGCTGAGTTTTGGTAATCCCATACCCGCCTTGTCCCGGGTCGGATTTCACTTCCGTTGAATCTCACCTTCATTCCTATCGTCTTCCATGGTCCTGCTTGTCACGCTCCGGCTTATCACGCTCCGGCTTTGCGTTTCCATGTTTTTCTGTTAGATTTGCATTACATTGTTATTTAGGTGAGGTGGACGAGTGAAATTCCCGAGGTCCAGCGGTATTCTTCTGCATCCTACTTGCTTGCCGTCCCGTTTTGGAATTGGAGATTTTGGCCCCGAAGCTTACCGCTTTGTCGATTTTCTTTACCAGGCAGGCCAACAAATCTGGCAGGTCTTACCTCTTGGCCCCACGGGCTATGGCGACTCTCCTTATCAATGCTTTTCCGCATTTGCCGGCAATCCTCTGCTGATCAGCCCGGAGCTTTTGATGCAGCAGGGCTATCTCCATGAATCTGATTGGGGAGAAGTCCCACCATTCCCTGAAGACCATGTCGATTTCGGCTGGGTGATTCACTACAAGCTTCCTCTTCTCGAGAAATCGTACCAGCGGTTTAAATCTCTTGCCTCGCACGCTGAGACGGCGGCTCTTGATGAATTCTGCCAAAAGCATTCAGGTTGGCTGGATGATTATGCCCTGTTTATGGCCGTGAAAGCTGCCCATGCGGGCGCTGTTTGGACTGAGTGGAAGGGCGGGATTTCCCTGCACAAAGCGGACTCGATGGAAAAGTGGAAAAAACAGTTGGCTCTGGAGATCGGAACGCTCAAATATGCACAGTTCCAATTTTATCGGCAATGGGCTGCTCTGAGACGCTATTGCCACGACCGTCAGATCCGGATCATGGGCGATATTCCCATTTATGTGGCCCATGATAGCGCCGAGGTGTGGGCGCATCGTGATCTCTTCCAACTGGATCAATGGGGACACCCTAACGTAGTGGCCGGAGTTCCCCCGGATTATTTCAGTGCCACGGGCCAGCTTTGGGGGAATCCCATCTACCAATGGAAATTGAAACGTGAGCAAGTGTTTGCCTGGTGGATCAAGCGCTTTCAAGCCATTCTGGAACTGGTCGATATTGTCCGATTGGACCACTTCCGCGGATTTGAGGCCTATTGGGAAGTCCCCGCCACGGAAGCCACCGCGATAAATGGCCGCTGGGTCGAGGGATTGGGGCCCGCCTTGTTTGAGACTCTGCGAGGAGCCTTGGGGGAATTGCCCATTGTCGCCGAAAACTTGGGCGTGATCACTCCCGAAGTAGAAGAGATTCGCCACCAATTCGGATTTCCGGGAATGAGCGTGCTGCAATTCGCCTTTGGCTTGGATCCTCAGGCTTACACTTTCCTACCGCATCACTATCCGCGCCAGGTTGTGGCTTATACTGGAACCCACGACAATGACACAACGGTGGGCTGGTGGACCGGACAAGGGGCGGGGGACAGCACCCGTACTATCGACGAGGTGGAACAGGAGCGCAGCCTTGTCATGGATTACCTCAACACCGATGGGACCGAGATTCATTGGGTGTTCATTCGGGCCATCATGGCTTCAGTCGCCGATGCGGCCATGATTCCGCTGCAGGATGTCCTGGGGGTGGGAAGCGAGGCTCGGATGAATTTGCCGGGCCAGCCGGCAGGCAATTGGCAATGGCGCTTAAAAAAAGGAGAGTTGAATTCTGAACATCAAGCGCGGCTAAAAAAACTTGCCACTCTTTATGACCGGCTTCCTCTGCCGGATTGAGCATTGATTTCACGGCATTTTGGCAACTGCTCAGCACCCCTCCGTGTGGTAGCCACTCTGAGTGCATTTTATGAGGCAATGGAGCCCCGCCACCTCGCCAAAAGCCCACGGCTTCCGCCTTAAGTGGACTCACCGTGGCTACTATTTACACGAGGATCTGAGCAGTTGGGCATTTTGAATGATTACAATATCAATACTCCACCTTCATTGAAGCGGTATAACCCAGATCGCAAGCCATTCGTGACGGCCGGAGCATCAACATAAAATAATGGAAGTATGCGGCGAAGGTGGAACGCGCAAGCTTGACGACGTCAGCTGGCGCTCGTTTGCATGGCTGGCCCAGATGACGCGGATGGGCATGGCAGGTCGCGCGAAGGATCGCCCGACCCACCTTCTTCGTTCTGCTTGCCGCACCGAGGCATTTGAATTGTTTTTGATGGATGGCTCGACGGGATTTTTCAAAGGAGACCGATTGTGGAAAAGAAACCGATGTCGTTTTGGCAGATCTGGAACATGAGTTTTGGTTTTCTGGGAATCCAATTTGGCTGGGGCCTTCAGATGGCCAATATGAGCGCCATCTACGAATACCTGGGAGCCAAGGCTGACCAAATCCCGATTCTCTGGCTGGCCGCTCCTTTGACTGGATTGATTGTGCAGCCCATTATCGGACATCTCAGCGATCGGACCTGGTGCGGTTTGGGAAGACGGCGTCCCTTTTTTTTGACGGGGGCTCTTTTGAGTTCCTGCGCCTTGATCCTGATGCCCAATTCATCGGCGCTTTGGATGGCTGCGGGTTTGCTTTGGATTATGGATGCCTCCATCAATATCAGCATGGAACCATTTCGGGCTTTTGTGGCGGACTTGTTACCGGAGTCTCAACGCACCCGCGGCTTTGCCATGCAAAGCCTTTTCATCGGGCTGGGAGCTGTCGTGGCTTCCGCCCTGCCCTGGATGTTGACCAATCTTCTTCATGTCGCCAATCAGAGTGCCGGTCCTGCCACAATTCCTTTCACCGTCAGGCTTTCATTTTATGTGGGGGCTGTTGCTTTCCTGGGAGCGGTACTTTGGACCATTGCCAGCACCAAAGAATATCCACCCGAAGACATGGCAGCGTTCCTCGCCGCCAAGAAGGAAAAGAGCGGTCTATTCGGCAATGTGAGGGAGATTCTTCACTCAATTGCTGATATGCCTCAAACCATGAAGCAGTTGGCCTGGGTTCAAATCTGCACCTGGTTGGGGCTCTTCTGCATGTGGCTCTATTTTCCGGTGGCCGTGGCCCGCAATGTCTTCGGTGCTCCCGATCAAAATTCTCCGGTTTACACGCAGGGCGTGGAATGGGCGGGCCTTTGCTTTGCCATGTACTCCGTGGTTTGTTTTGGATTTTCCTTTGTCTTGCCTGCTCTGGCCCGGGCCACCAGTCGAAAATTGACTCACTCGCTATGCCTGCTTTGTGGATCGGCTGGTCTGCTTTCGGTTGCCGCGATCCACGATAAATATTGGCTGCTGCTTTCTATGACTGGCATCGGGATTGCCTGGGCCAGCACGCTTTCGATGCCGTATGCGGTACTCGCCGGATCACTGCCGCCCGGCAAGACTGGCGTCTACATGGGCATTTTTAACTTTTTTATTGTGATCCCTGAAATTGTGGCCTCCCTTGTCTTTGGCTGGGTGATGTCCCACCTCCTCAACAATAACCGGCTTTCCGCCGTAATAGCCGGAGGAGTTTTTTTGGTGGTGGCTGCGCTGTTGATGCAAAGAGTCAAAGACACCGCTTCCACTCAACTTGCCTCCTGACCTGGTTCTTGAAATAATCATGCTTTGAAGTAGGTTATCGCATCACGGTTTCCCCCGGGGATGATGAAGCAGTTCTTGCGGTTGCACTCTAAGCGGCTCGTCAAAAAAAGGCGGCAAATATGAACCATCGATTCCTTTCACGGCCGGCACTTCTCTTGGCATTTGTTTTTGTCTTTGCCGCTTGCTTCGATCTTACGGCTGATCCTGAAATCACCCTCAAAGATTCTCCTCAAGTCTTAAAAATTGAGCCTCCCAATTGGTGGATCCATCACTCCATTAATCCCGTCCGGCTGCTGGTCCGAGGAAGAAATCTTCAAGGGGCCAGGGTGGAATCTTCCGATCTCAATTTAAAAACCGGTTTGGTGCGAGTCAATAATGCCGGCACCTATCTTTTTGTGGATGTCTGGATTGCTCCTCAAACGGAGCCTGGATTGGCTAAGTTGAAAATCATTGCACCCTCAGGGCAGGCGGATATTCCCTTTGAGGTTTCCACTCCATTAAGCAGTGAAGGGCGATTCCAGGGGTTTTCCAACCTTGACATCCTTTACCTGCTCATGCCTGACCGGTTTGCCAACGGAGATCCCTCCAATGACGATCCGCCGCAGTCGCGCGGGATGTTGAACCGGTCAAAGGCGCGGTATTATCATGGCGGTGATTTTCAAGGAGTCATGGATCATCTAGGATATCTCAAGGATCTCGGCGTGACGGCCATCTGGATGAATCCCATTTATGACAATGTCAACCACCTCAACGAGCGTGAAACCTACAATCATGAAGCCATCACGGATTATCATGGCTATGGCGCCATCGACTATTACGGCGTGGAAGAACACTTCGGGACACTGCCGCAGTTTCGTGGCCTGGTAGATGCGGCCCACCGGATGGGGATCAAAATCCTGCAGGATCAGGTGGCCAATCATACCGGCCCTTATCACCCATGGGTGAAGGACTCTCCCACACCCACCTGGTATAACGGAACCGAGAAGGAACATCTGGCGAACACCTGGCAGACCTGGACCCTGATGGATCCGCATGCTTCCGCCGAGGTTCAGAAAGCCACACTGGAAGGGTGGTTCATCGACATCCTGCCGGACCTGAATCAAAACGACGAGGAGACGGCCCGCTACTTGATTCAAAATACGCTCTGGTGGATTGGCATGACCGGCATCGATGGGATCCGGCAAGATACGCTGCCCTATGTGCCCCGCCGTTTCTGGCGCGATTGGATGGCCGCCATTAAAAAGGAATATCCGGGATTCCAGGTGATTGGGGAGTTGTTTGATGGAAATCCGTCCCTGGTCTCCTTTTTCCAGGGAGGGGCGTCCCGGTTTGATGGAATCGATTCCGGGATTGATGCCTTGTTTGATTTTCCCCTCTTTTTCCCCATGCGCCGGGCCTTCGGTGAAAGCCGTTCGATCCGCGAAGTGGCTTCAATGCAGGCTCATGATTGGCTTTATCCACATCCGGAAAAGCTTGTGACCTTCCTTGGGCTGCACGATGTGGCCCGATTCATGAATGAGAATGGCGCTTCTCAGGCGGGATTGAAATTGGCTTTCACTTTTCTGATGACCAGCCGGGGCATTCCCATGATTTATTATGGCGATGAAATTGGTATGCTGGGTGGTATCGATCCTGACAACCGCCGTGATTTTCCGGGAGGATGGAAAGAAGATCCCAACAACTGTTTTCTGCCGGAGGGGCGAAACCCGCAACAACAGGCGCTTTGGGAATATCTGCAAAAGTTGATACGCTTGAGAAAACAATTGGAACCGCTGAAATCCGGATCGACCATCAACCTCTTGGCGGAAGATCAACAATACGTCTTCGCTCGAATTTCAAAGAATCAGTCAATTGTTGTTGCTCTGAATAATAGTGCAAAGGAATCTACGCTGGAAGTTGATGTAAAGGCTGCAGGCTTTTCGGATGGCGCTGTCCTTGAGGATCAAATCAGCGGTTTGGAAAAGATGGAAATAAGAAATGGGATGATCCACCTCAAAATTCCAGGCAGGTCATCGGCGATATTGGTAAAACAATGAAGGGTTGGCTCAGCATGGTCGGAAAAGTCTCTTAGCCAAGAATTGCGGAGGACCAGCCAAAAATAGCGCGAAGCGATAGCGAGCGATCAACTGAGCGTCACTCGTAAGAACCCCTTTTTTCCTGCCCCGTGAACGCTCGCTATCGCTTCGCGCTATTTTCATGGTGACTCGCTGCAACGGACCTGACGGCTCCGCGGCTGCAATTTTTGCCCATGGCTCAAGGGACCAATGCTTTCAAGAGCGGTTCCACCCATCGATCCTTGTCGATATCGTAAAGAATAAAATCGGCATCAAACTGCCAATAAGTCCAAGCCCATCCCAGAGATTCCGCGGTCCGAGCGATGTAAGCGGTATATTTCGCTCGGGAATCCATTTCCGCTTTGTCATAAGCGCCGAATTCGCCCAGCAGAATTGGTCTTGCCTCTGCTTTGGACCATTCTTGTACGGGGCTGAACTCAGTTTCAACCTGACGCTTTTCCTCGTCGGTTCCCCACCTGATTCCGGAAAGACCAGCGGTTTCCTTATTCCATTTCGCCCCTTGATGCGTAAAAGACATCGGATGGTAATAATGGACCGTGACAATGAGATTGCGGTCTTCTTTGGGAAGATCCAGTTCAGTTAGATGTTCGATCCCGTTCCAAAAAGCCGGCCCCACCACCACAATCCGGGTTGGATTGGTTTTGCGAATGATTGCCAGCGCCTCGCGCAGGTATTCATTCCAGAGGGTTGGAGTCAGCAAGCCATTCGGTTCATTCAAAACTTCAAACATGAGGCTGTTGGGCGCCTCTTTGTATCGGGGGGCAATTTGTTCCCAAAATGCTAGAAATCTGGTTTTATAAGCGGCCGGATTTTTAGCGATGTCGGTGAAATTGTGCAGGTCCAGAATCACCTTAAGATCATTGTCCAAGGCGCCTTTCACCGCCCAATCCAGAGTCTTCAAAAATGCCGGTTGAATGTGTCCTTTTTTATCCATGTGAGAAAAAGCATGCAGATTGATCCGCACGGTTTGAAAGCCTCCCTCACGAATCAGTTTGAAATGCTTTTCCTTGAATCGGGCCTTGTCGAAATTTTTCCATATCGGGTCATAGCCAATGATGTTCACACCGCGCCGCATTTGTTTCACTTGATCGAAGGGATCAATACGATCCATTGCCGTGGAATTTGGAGCGACAAGAAAAAGCAGAAACAGAAATAATCCGATTTCAAGCTTTACGGGAAAAGTAATTCTACTCATGCTAGGTTCCTCCTTGATCAGATGGAAAAATGAAGTGTCATTGTTTTTTGAAAATGCTTAGGACTCTCCCAGAAATAAAGCAACCATAATACTTTTCCACCCTCTTTAGACTGGTGGGGAAAGTCCATGGCAGGGGTGGTCTGAAGTTCTTGACTGGCGGGAAGCAGCAGCATTCGCACCACCCCGGCCTCGACTTCGTCTCGGCCACCCCTTCCGCCATGGCGGATTTAACAACCTCGTCCGAGTAGGGGACTTTTGAACCGGTGTTTTATTTACGATGCCTTATTCCAATGAGCTATCATGATGAGTTCACTATTGCGATGAACAACAAGGAGTCCATCCACTGATTTCGCTCATCCTTCGACAAGCTCAGGATGAGCGGCACTCCAATCCCCGCTCGTGCTGAGCTTGTCGAAGTGCGAGCGGGGGCATGTGCGATGAGTATGCACTTCACACCTGAATTGTGGATGCATTAGTCTCAGCTTGAACGCTCCTTGAAATTAGCTCTTAAATGGATGCTGATAGGGAGCCCGATAAGGACGCTTCACCAATGCGGCTGCTGCCGGGTTGTTGATGACTTCCATTTTGGCGGCATCCCAGCGGACCTTGGATTCGCTGCGCAGGGAAACCATGGCTAATTGGACCGTTGCGGTTGAAAAAAGTCCCTCTTCGAGAGTACAGGCAGGGGGATTGTCTTTCCGGACGGCCTGCAGAAATGCCTTCATGTGCAAGAGAGCGGCATCACTGGAGACCTCCGTGACTTTGGATTGACCTTTGGGCGGGAGGATGATCCATTTGTCATCCATGACGACCACGGTCTCCTTCTCTCCATAATAAAACATGGCAATCTGAACTTCGGGGTTGTACTCCCGTGATCCCCAAAGGCGATGACGCCACACCACGTGACATTTGGCAAATTCAAAATGAACCGTCAAGGCATCCGGGGTTGTAAACTTGTCCTTGGAATGATAGTTGTCGCCAGCGGAAATGACGTATTGGGGCATCTTTTCCCCAAGAGTCATTCGGATGGAATCGATCCAATGAATGCCCCAGTCGACCAAATGACCGTTGCCATACTCCTTCTCGAGCCGCCAGTTGAAATGACCGATGCTAGGCCGGTAGGGCAGTTTGGGGGCGGGGCCGCACCAGAGGTCCCAATCGAGCGATGCCGGCGGAGGCTGAATCTTAGTGTCGGCCCACTCGGAGGGATAGTGAATCTGGGCATCCACCTGGACGATCTTTCCCGCATTTCCATCTTGAAGGTAGCGGGCGGCCTGCCGGATGGCTTCACTCTGTCGCCGCTGAAATCCCACCTGCACCACCACACCGCTCTTGCGCGCGGCCGCAAGCATTGCCTGGCCCTCCCGGATATCATAAGCCACGGGCTTTTCTAAATAGATGGCTAGCTTCTTCTGGCAGGCGGCGATGAAGGGCAGGGCATGCCAATGTGGAGGCGTCGCGATAATCACGGCCTCCAAGCCAGGTTGATCCAGGAGTTCCTGGTAGTGCTTATATGTTTTGGGACGGCTTCCCTGGGCCTTTTCAATGTTTGCCGCACTTTTTTCGAGATGATCGTTATCGACATCACATAAAGCAACCGCTTCCACCTCTCCGGTTTTCAGAGCGGCGTTGAGCATCACCATTCCGTACCAGCCACAACCAATCAAACCCATTTTGAGCTTTGTGCCGCTGGATTGAGCGTGTGAATTGGCGCTCCAGGCGGCAGCCGCCGCGGTGGAGATCCCCAAAAAAAAACGGCGATTCATCGTAGCCATAATATCCATCCTTTTCAAATTGTGTCCCGGTCGACGTCTCAAAAAGTAGCACAAATTTGCCGGGGTTGTGCAGCAGAATCGTATTTCGAGATGTGCCCCCATTTGTACTCATCCGGCGCAACCGCTCAGGCAAGACGGTTACTGAGCTCTTGTGGGCGTAATTCAAAGCGCGACAGGGTGAAACAATCGCGTTGTTGGAAAATACAATAGCCACGGATGAACGCGGATGAAACGCGGACAAATGAATATAATCGATCCCTATTTCATCCGCGCAAATCCGCGTTAATCCGTGGCTAGAAAATCAACCCGGAAATTAGTCCTGGAAACATTTCCAGTGACAACCGCAAAAGAGATTTATTTTCCAACAAGCCTACTTCACCGGACCAGTGCATAAGGCGCACTGGCCGGTGAGCGCGGTCGATCAGCTGAACCGAGCAATCGCCCGCGCATTCCATCCCTTGGCCACTCTCTATCCTGTTGCACTTTAAATTGCACCAAGTTCTTGACGCTGGTCTGCAGCGGGGAATATCATGGAATCCTCATGAGAGCCATCAATTCCAAGCCTGAAGGGCGGAGGTTCCGCACGCTGCAGAAATGGAAATTTCTGTGCCTTGCCATCGCCGTACTTGCGGTGCGGTGTGCCATGCCAACGGCCGACCCGGCAAACCCGCCGACCGATTCGACCGGCGTTCACGCAGCGGCCCCTTTCCCGACGGAGGCGGGCGGTGAAAACAGTCCACAGCCTTTCGACGGCCAGCCACAGAATCGCACGACGCCGACAGACGGCGCAAGGACCGCGCCGCACGACGTGTTCGCCTTCGTTCGAACCCTCGATGCGACAGCCCAGCATCGTCTCTGGCCTGGCTTCAATCCCGCCGGCATGCCCATTGCCCTCTTCGATGGCGAGAAGACGATCCTGCTGCGACACCCGAGTCCGCCACCCGAGTTCTCCCCGCTGCCGGACCATCCCGGCGCTCTGTTCTGCAATGGCCGCTATCCGGCACTCGTCTCGAACCGAGTGGCCGAGATCGGCGGCGTCCTGACGGGCACGGTGCTGGCGACGCCGGATTCGAGTATCCACGGCACATTGCTGGCGTGCGTCGAGGAGGTGTTCCACGCGTTCTGGCGTCCTCGCCATCCATCGTTCCGGCCCGACGAAATGGTTCGATACGGGTATCCGATCGACGACCCGGAGAACCTCCAACGTCTGATTGCCGAAGACGAAGCACTGGCGCGCTCCATCGAGGCGGCCACCGATTCGGCGGCAACCGGTTGGGCGGCGGCCGCCTTCCGAATTCGCGCCGAGCGGACGGCAGCTCTGCCCGGCGACGTGCGTGCTTACGAGACGGCGCAGGAGACGATGGAAGGGACCGCCAACTACGTTTCCCGGCTCTCCCTCGGGGAAACGCCCGCCCAGACGGCCGAACGGCTCCGCGAAGCGCGTCCGGCGGATGGCATCCGCTGGCGCTTCTACGACAGCGGCGCGGCCGTCTGCCTGCTGCTCGACCGAGTCGTGCCCGGCTGGAAAGCCCGGTCCGAGCAAGAGCCGGCGCTGGCGATTGGCGCCCTGCTGAGCGCGGAACTCGCGCGGCGCGGCGTCACGCCCGCCAAGTTCTCCGCCGCCGAGGCCGACGGTTTTCGGGTGAAGGCGGCGGAACGTCTCGCTGATCTGTCCAGAAGCCGCCAACAACTGCGCGCCGACGTACTTGCCCGGCCTGGCACGCGCGTTCTTATCGACGTGCCGGTGGGATCCGCTCCGCTCCACGTCGAGCGGTTCGATCCTATCAACCTGGCCATCCTCGACAAGGGTGAGGTGGTTCACGCGAACTACCTCACGTTGAGGGGCGAGAGCGGATCGGTGGAAGTGTCCAATCCTGGCTTCGTCCGCCGATCCTTCGCCGGTGCCGTGAGCCTGGCCGTATCTGGCGGCCGCCACCCGATCGCCGGAGGGGTCCGGCGCATCACGGTTGTCGGGATTCGGAATGCGCCGCGAATCACCCGCGACGATGGCGTGGTGAAGATCGACTCTCCCGAGCTTCATGCCACGCTATCCGGAGCTGACGTCCAGGTTGATGGTCAGACGATACGCATCACGACGGCGGGTGGCCAGGGTAAGCCGTAACCTATCTCAGGGTGCCACGGGCAAAGCTGAAAGCGAAAAAAACTGAAAACGGAAAAAGCTGAAAACGGAAAAAACTGAAGACGGAAGACGAAGTCTTTGCCCGTGCCTGAAGTTTCAACACTTGTACCGCGAAGCGGTAAAGGAAATTAGCTTGGGGTAAGAGAGCGTTTGGTGCTCTCTTACCCCAAGTATAGTGGTTTGAAGCAGGAGCCGCACTCCAATGGAGTGCAGGAAGATCAGCATGGCTTCTACCTATTTGACTCTCCATTGTCATCGTATCTTCAGACAAAGGTAGGCGCCCATTCTGAATATTTTCAAAAAGTGGATTGACTCCAAAAAGTAGAGGATAACGGGTTGTATCAAGAAATAATCAGGACAGGCACTCTTGGCGCCCTGGAGGAAGCGGCGGAGCAGGCGGGCCCAATAGAGGCGCAGGGCTTCTCCAGTCAATCATCGCTGGGCAAGATATTGCTCAATCAGGCCCAAATCCAAGGGCAAAACCTTCCGACACTCCCTGCTATTAAATTTTCCGGATGTTCCCCTAATACCCGAATAAGGGTATTTTGGGAACAGCCGCTTTTCCCCGTGCCCAGGAGGCCAGGAACTGGGGGTTGCTTGAGGAAATTTCACACCCAACAGCAACAATGGATTAGCAAAGTGATTCAGAACATTGACGTCCAAAATGGAAAATGATATTGTCCGAATAATCCAGAAGCATTTTGGTGAAAAATTGTTGGGACCCACTTTTGCAGTTGGTCCCTGAATATATGTTCGCACAGGAGGGATATGAAACTTCAGCGAGTCCGGATTCGGAACTTCCGCTGCTATCAAGCGGAAACAGCTATTAACCTTGAAGCGCTTACAGCGCTTATCGGGCGTAATGATTCAGGCAAATCCGCAATATTGGATGCGCTCGCAATGTTCTTCGGCGAGTATATGCCAGATTCTGACGATGGAAGTATTACTGGCAACAAAGCCGATATGACCATAATGTGTGAATTCTCCGATCTCCCCAAAAGCATCCTGATCGACACTGACCACAAGGTATCTCCTGCAGATGAATGGCTGCTCAATGGACAAGGGAATTTGGAGATTCACCGCGTTTTCAATGGAGAACTTCAGAAACCAAAACTCACACGCACATTCATTTTCGCCAGTCATCCTACTGCGGAGAAATACTCTGACCTACTATATTTGAAGAACAGAGACCTAAAGAATCGCGCAGAGCAACTCGGTGTCGACATCAGTCAGGTGGATCAACGAGTCAATTCAGAACTCCGCCAAGCAATATGGTGCTCAGCACCAGCCCTTCATCCTCGCGAGCAGGAGATTGACATCGAGAAGGAGGACGCGAAGAAGATATGGGGGGCGCTTTCCAAGCAACTCCCACTTTTCGCTATTTTTCACTCTGATCGTAAGAGCACCGACCAAGACGAAGAAGCCCAAGATCCTCTTAAGACAGCTGTTGACGAAGCACTGCAGATTCAGGAAGTTGCACTCGAGACTCTGACCACATTTGTTCGCGATCAAGTCCTCGGAATTGCACGGGCAACAGTCGAGAAGCTTCGTGAGATGGATCCGACACTTGCGCAAGAACTGAATCCACGTTTCTCGAAGCCGAACTGGGCGAAGGTATTTGGTATCAGCTTGACGGACGACTTCCAGATACCAATAAACAAACGAGGTAGCGGTGTTCGACGACTAATACTTCTGAACTTCTTTAGAGCCAGAGCAGAGAAGCGTTTAGCCACTGCTGAAGCACCCGGAGTCATATACGCAATCGAGGAGCCAGAAACCAGCCAGCACCCAAGGAACCAGCGGTTACTTCTGACAGCATTGCGCGATCTCAGTGAGCAACCCGGATGTCAGGTAATTTTCACTACACACACCCCATTGTTGGTGCGAGACCTTCCGCTTAGCGCCCTTAAGCATGTTACGACAGAAGGAACAGGCGGGCGGGTCGTTCATCAGAATGCAGCCGACACATATCGTAACATCGCTTCCTCTCTTGGTGTTATTGCCGACCACGATGTTCGGCTTTTCATCGGCGTTGAGGGTGTCAACGACATTGATTTCCTCTGCAATATTTCAGATGTACTACGAGCAGCAGGGGAAGATGTTCTTGACTTGCGCGGACTAGAAAGCCAGGGGCGACTCGTGTTCATTCCCGTAGGAGGTTCAAACCTCACGCTTTGGACTCACAGGCTCGCCGGTCTCAATCGACCTGAATTTCATCTCTACGATCGCGACGATCTGCCTCCTAAAGTCTCTTCACACCAGAGCGCTGTTGATTCCATCAACGCTCGAGGAGGCCGAGCATTACTTACAGGCAAACGCGAAATGGAGAACTACCTTCACCCTGACGCTATCAACTCAGCTATTGGAGTCAATGTCACTTATACCGACTTCGATGATGTTCCTGATATCGTCGCTCAAAACATCCACGATATTGGGGGTGGGTGCGATCCTTGGAATAACCTTGAAGAAGAGAAGAAGCGAAAGAAGGTCAGTCGCACAAAAAGACGCCTTAATTCGGAGGCAGCGTCTGCAATGACTCCTACACTGCTTACAGCTGTGGATCCACAAGGTGATGTCCGAGGATGGTTGCAGGAAATCCGAAGGCTTTATGACTCGTAACGAATGAAATGCGAACAAGCTTGCTTCCCCTGACCAGCGCGGAAAGTGCGCTGGTCAGGGGAGCAGCAGTGTTGGACTAATAAATGAGTGTCTGGTCTGGTATAAGCAATCTGGCAAAACGCTTGCTCGGCGTGGATGCACAAACGCCGGTTGATCTGTCGAAGATCGACCGCGAACTTGCACCGACCCAGCGAACGAATCCGAAGCGTATTTCGTCCGCTACAAAGCAGGACACGGATACGATTGTAGTTCTGCCAGAATACCAATTTGTCTTAGAAGCGATTGAGGGCGGATGTCCCGCTATTTTTGTAACGGGACGCGCGGGGACCGGAAAGTCCACACTTATCCGGTTCCTTTCCGAAAAGATCGCAAATTGTGCCGTTGTGGCACCGACTGCACTTGCAGCGATCAATGTTCACGGATCAACAATCCACTCGTTTTTTAACATCCCTCCACGAACACTGAATCCCGATGAGGCGTTCGAGCCAAGGCGACAGATCGTTCCCGTCATCGAATGTCTCGGCGCACTCGTAGTCGATGAAATATCGATGGTCCCTCCCGACTTAGTCGATTGTATGAGCAACACGCTCAAGAAAGTTCGAAGGGATCCGCGCCCATTTGGTGGGGTTCCGGTGATATTCGTGGGGGATCTTCTCCAGTTGCCGCCTGTGGTCAGAGATCCAGAAGTCGCACAATATTACACGGATAGGTATCGGTCTTCCCACTTTTTCTCTGCCGATATTTTCGGCCAAGCGAAAGTGATCTCTATTGAACTGACCAAAGTGTTTCGCCAGACAAATCAAGAGTTCGTTGACCTGCTTGATCGCATCAGACTTAACAATGACCACCGTGAGGCCGTGGCGCGGATCAACCGCGATTGCTTCCGAGACCGCAAACCGAGCGCCAATCCCTCATTGTTCCTCGTTCCAACCAATGCCGCCGCCAAATCGATCAATACTCAGAATTTGAACGCCCTGGAGGCCCCACTCTGGAAGTTTGACGCGATCATTGAAGGAGAGTTTGACGTGCAGAGAGATCGATTCCAGGCTCCGCATCGATTAGAACTTAAAGAAGGAGCGCAGATCTTATTCGTAAAGAACAATAAACCGTATTGGCTTAATGGAACCCTTGGAAGGGTCATTAACATCGAGAACGATAAACTACGAATAGAAATCCAGAATACAGGGAACACTGTAAGTGTAGAACGGGTGACGTGGGAGAAGATTAAGTATGAGTATGACCGCATCGAGAAGCGGATCATCAGTAATGTCGTCGGCTCATTTACGCAATTTCCAATTACACTTGGATGGGCCATAACAATTCATAAGTCGCAAGGCATGACGCTCGACTCAGTAAGAATCGACTTAGGGCAAGGTGCGTTCTGCTCGGGGCAAACCTACGTTGCTTTATCGCGCTGCAGAACAATGGAAGGGATCAGCCTTGACCGTCCAATTTCCATGATCGACGTAAAGGCCGACGGCACAATTCTGGATTTCTACGGACGTTTGAGGCCTTTGCACAACGAAAACAAAGTCCAACCATGACAGTTGATTTGATCGCTGCAAAGGCGGAACAGTGCTGGCCCTTAGAATTTAGGTATTCTGAAAAATGACTCCCAGCAAGCTTACTTCACCTGATCAGGAAATTCCCCAGCGCGAAAAGCACGCTGGCCAGTGTGCCGCCGTGTTGGACTTCATAGAACCATGTGCATATTGAACACATTCACCAGCGTGCTGGCCGCAGGAGGATGGTGCCAGATTTGCAAAGGTACAAACTCACGATATCTCCGTCTAGTCCCAGCAGGATTTTATGAGGGTCAAGCCCTTTTTTAGTTGAAAATGAGCATAAGCCTCAAGCGGCTGCTTGATCCGATTTTGGATGACTTTCCTTTTTCATGGCTTTGCGAAGGGCTTTTAGATGACGAAAGCCTTTCACCTTTCTTAGCCCGGGCTCAATTTGCAGGAGCGACGTGGCTATCCAACGCTGGCGCTGATCGCTGTTCTTCCAGTAACTGACTCGATGCGTCAACCGCTCCAATTGCCGATTCACATTCTCAATGCAATTGGTGGTTTTAAAACTGGTGCCTAATTCTTCAAACAATCCCAAACGATGCAGAGTCAGAGTCTCTTCTAACCCTTCTTTCAGGCTCTCCACCGCAGAACCATTGATCAATCGCAGCTCTTTAGCAATTCGCTCCAGGGCTTCTTTCGCCTTTTCATAACTGGGTTGCTGATAAGCCGTCTGCATTTTCTGCCGGAATCGTTTTGCTTGTTCCCGGCTCAAATAACTGACTACATTTTCCCGCTTGTGCCATTGGCATCTTTGAATCAAGGCTTTCTCCGCCAGGCTCGCCTTGATCCCTTTATACGTAAGCGTCCATTTATCCCCACCTTCCAATAAAAACCATTGCCGAGGATAATGCTTCCGAAAATACAATAGGGAGGCAAAGTCCATCATGAAGGCGACAGCAGAGATCATAGAGTATTGGCAGCAGCAAGTCCGAGGATATCAAGAAAGTGGAGTAAGCCGAAGGGAATATTGTCAGCAGCATCAGATCCCCATTCATCGGTTGGGTTATTGGCAACGGAAATTAAAAAAGCAGGCGATTCGATCCCTCGAGAAAAAACGAATGGGCTGGATACCCTTGCAATTGTGCGAGGAAGATCCGTCAAATCGGGACACTGGAATTCGCCTGAGGATTGGGCGAGTGATTGTGGAGGTAGAGAGGGGATTTGACCGGCAACTGCTGGCCGAGGTGCTGGAGGTGGTGGGTGCGGCATGTTGAGCCAGGTGCCAGTAAGTCCGATTCATCTGGCACCCGGGGCGACTGACCTTCGCAAATCGATCGATGGATTGGCGGCTCTGGTCAGTGGAGTATTTCAATTGGACCCTTTTTCGGAGCAGTGGTTTGTTTTCTGCAACCGGCAGCGGGACAAGTTGAAGATTCTTCGTTGGGAACATAATGGGTTCTGGCTTTATTACCGGCGATTAGAACGGGGGCGATTCCAGTGGCCGTCGGGAGGTGAGGAGCCCTTGGCCATCAGGCGGCGGCAATTGCAGTGGTTGTTGGATGGATTGAGTGTGGAGCAGCGGCAAGCTCATCGGGCGGTGGCGGCTCGGGTGGTGATCTGAGTTGTGCAAAGATTGGACAGCCAGTTTGGCCGGCTGAAAAAGTTACGGCAAAAACGGTTAAGATACCAGTAAATATGAGGGTTTCAGGGAATTTTGTACTTGAAAAAAGAAGGGCAAATCCGTATAATAGCAGGCATGTCAACGGTCTTGCCAAAGCCCCTGGAAACTCGCGAAGAACTGGTTGCTCAGTTGAATCAACAGGCCACAAAAATCGAACAGCTGGAGGAAAAGCTGCGCTGGTTTGAGGAGCAGTTTCACTTGGCGCGAGCCAAACAGTATGGCCCATCGAGTGAACGCAGCGTGCCGGAACAACCCAGCCTGTTCAATGAGGCGGAAGCAGTCGATGAAGCCGCTCCGGCTCTCGCCGAAGACAAGATTACCATCAGCTATGAACGGAAAAGAAAGCCCGGGCGGCGGCCCATTCCGCAAGACCTTCCGATGGAGCGCATCGAGTACCGGCTGGCGGAAGAGGAGCAGGTCTGTTCCTGTTGTGGCGGCCGGATGCACGAAATGAGTGAAGAGACCCGTCATGAAGTGCAGCTGATTCCGGCGCAGGTAAAAATCTTACAGCACGTCCGTTTTGTCTACAGCTGCCGGAACTGCGAGAAGAATGGGATCGAAGTACCCATTAAAACGGCGGTGGCACCCAAACCGGTGATTGAAAAAGGTCTGGCTTCGGCTTCGTCGGTGGCTTATGTGATGACGATGAAGTTTGTGGAAGGGGTGCCCTTGTACCGGCAAGAACAACATTATCAGCGGATGGGCATCGAACTGTCCCGATCGGTTCTTTCAAACTGGATGATCAAGGGAAGTGAATGGCTGGAGTTGCTCTATCTTCGTTTGAGGCAAAAGTTGCTCGAGCGGGATATTCTCCATGCGGATGAGACAACGGTCCAAGTGCTGAAGGAACCGGGACGAGAGGCGGAGAGCCAATCGTACATGTGGTTGTATCGGACCGGAAGAGAAGGACCCGCTATGGTCCTCTATGATTATCAGCAAAGCCGTGCTGGAGATCATCCCAAAGAATTCTTAAAAGGATTCCAGGGATATCTGCAGGTGGATGGCTATGCGGGATATCATGACCTGCCCCAGGTCACTTTGGTGGGGTGTTGGGCGCATGCTCGAAGAAAATTCGATGAAGCTCTGAAAGGATTGCCGGCCAAGTATCGCAAGAACGGCAGCCAGGCCCAGGCGGGCTTGGATCAGATTAATCGGCTCTTTGACATGGAGCGGGGACTGAAAGAGAGCACTCCGGAAGAGCGTTTGAAATCACGGCAAGAGAAAAGCCGGCCGGTGTTGGATCAGTTTCGCCGGTGGTTGGATGAACAAGCTCTGGTCGTTTTACCTAAAAGCCTTTTGGGCGTGGCCGTGAATTATTGTCGTCAGCAATGGCCGAAGCTGATCCGTTTCCTGGAGGATGGCCGGTTGGAACTGTCCAACAACCGGGCGGAACGATCCATCAAACCCTTCGTCATTGGAAGGAAAAACTGGCTGTTCAGTAACACCCCCAAGGGGGCGAAATCAAGTGCCATCATCTACAGCCTTATCGAAACCGCCAAAGAAAACAACCTGGATCCTTATGCTTATCTATTCCTTTTATTTGAGAAATTGCCCAACCTGCCGCTCAGAGATAATCAAAATCTGGATCCACTGTTGCCCTGGAATGTTGATCTCAAACCGGTCCGCCGTTCTTCACAAAACCAGTCATCATAATCCCTGTCCCCCCGTAATCACAAGGTGGGGATAAATGGACGCTTACCTTTATACAGCCCTTTGACTCCGTCGATAATGAAGAGAATCTCCTGTTCGGTTCTTAACCCTCGATCCAGCAGTCGCTGGATAAAATCCTGAGCCACTCGTTGATTTTCTGTGCTGGCTTCTACAAATCCCAATAGGATCTTTTTACCCTCGAGCGTAATCCCCAAAGCCACGATCATATCGGTTTCTGCTAACCGCTTCCCATCGATAAAGATCGCCACAAGATCGTGCTGGCTCAAATCCCGATTCAAAAAAGTTTCCAACTTCCGAGCCGTGGTTCGAATGAAGTGTCGCGACACACTGCTCTTTTTGATCCCAAACGTCTCGGGCACACAGAGAGCCGCCTGTTCATATTGCCTCTGGCTGATCCCACAGATCAGTCGATTCAGGACCTGATGGTCCAACACCTTCGTCTTTCGAAAAGCTTGATAACTCTCCAGAGGCACTTCTTGGCGCACCGCTACATTTCGTACTCGCGGCACTTCGACTCTGACTTTCTGATCTCCCAGGTAGACTGATCCTGGATTTCTTCCCCAGCGTCGATTCTCCGGACTCCGGCTGGCTCCGCGGCCAACCAGCTGTTCCACCTCTTTCTGTAATTCTTCTTCCACTGCTTTCAAGCCTAGAGGGATCAACATCTGGATCAGTTCAAACCGACTGTCCAAAGTCCTAACTTCTTCTTGGATTTGTTGTCTCTTTTTTCTTCTCTCTTTGCCCTTGCTTCTTTTTCCGGCTCCAATTACTCTCTGTCCCATGCATGATCTCCTTAATCTCAGTGTCTTACTTGCCGGTAAAACACCTCTGTTTTAAGTGAGGTCATGCTCCTTTTTCAACTAAGTTTAGGACTTTCCCTTTTATGATTGGTTTGAGATTAGTTTCGGTCTCGGATCGACTTTACAGCATTGCAGGTTGAGCACCACTTCAGATTATGTCGCAGCCAAAGGAACTTGCTTTATGATTTCACGCTTCTTGTTAAGTTTGGCAATTCTATTGATCTTCATCGCTCCCGCATCTGGCGAGTCCCAAGAAATGCAAGAGACTAAGCAAGCGGAAATACAACTAAAAGGGAAGGTTGTTACTTTTCGCCATATTTCCTCCGGTGACTCTTTGGTTTTTGATGACCAATTTAAGCTGGTAAAGGGGGGGAAACCTGGTCGGTGGACGCTAGATGGATTGCTGGAGATACGAAAGGTTAGCCTGAAGGGCAAGAATTATGTGCTCGAAGGCAACCGCATTCATTTAATCTATGAACCCGGAAGGAAACAACTAGCACGATACCGTTCCCCGCAAAAAATCAAGATGGAACTCCCGACAACTTCTTCAGATGGTCGCCCGGTAAACCTCAGACAATTTCTAATAAAGTCATTTCTCCGATCAGACGAGCTCTATCCAGAAGACTTGCCTGCCTATTGGAAGCCATTTCTCACATGCGTACGGGAAAATCATCCAAATTGTGACGATCCAAGAAAAGACATTGATAATCCAGACTACCCGCCAAGGTCCGACCCGAAGGGAAACATGACATATCCCCGAATCCTTGTGCGAGTGGAACCTCATTACACAGAGATTGCCAAGAATACCGGATTAAAAGGCACGGTGATATTCCTTGCATCTATTGACAAAGAAGGACAACTGCAGATTTTGGAAATCGTTCGCCCACTCGGTTTAGGTTTGGACGAATCAGCTGCTGAAGCACTGAGCCAATGGAAATTCTCTCCAGCCATTCGTAACAGTCAACCGGCTGCTGTTCGCATGACTGTCGAAGTAAACTTTGATTTACGATAGTCCTATGTGTCTCTTAAAGCAGCATGTTGAAATTCACAGCCTTTATTCTTTTGCAAATGCAATTCTAAATTTTCCAGTTTACATTTTGCTGTCCCAATGGGGTCAGACCTTAATAGTTGCTATTATGTTGAATCATAAAGCAAACTCAGGGTAATATTGGCATATGGCGCGATCGATTAGAATTCTTTATCCGGGGGCGATCTATCATGTCACTACGCGGGGTCAGGAGCGCAAGGAACTCTTCCACGATGACTCCGACCGGGAGGTGATGCAGCAGAAGCTCGCGGCCAGCTTGGAGCGCTACCAGGTGCGTCTCTATGCCTACGTGTTCATGAGCAATCATCTGCATCTGCTGGTGGAGACCCCGCGGGCCAACTTGAGCCGGTTTATGCAGCACTTCAGCACCGCCTATACGGTCTACTTTAATCGGCGCCACCAGCGGCATGGACATTTATTGGAGGGAAGGTATAAATCCCGACTGGTGGAGGAGAGCCGCTACTTGCTGCAATTGACCCGATACGTCCATTTGAATCCCGTCAAGATTAAGCGCATGCGGGGATGGCCGATTAAACAAAAGATTGGCCTGCTGCGGCAATATCGCTGGAGCAGTTACGGCGGCTATGCAGGGGTAAAGCAGAAGGAAGCCTTTGTGGATTACGGGCCACTGACAGCCTGGCTGGGAGAAGGGAAAAAGGACCGCGCCCGGGCTTATCGGGAGTTTGTCGAGAGCGGAATTGCCAGGAAGGATGAAGAGCTGGCGGAAGTGATGGGGCACTCGACGAAGGCAATCGGCGATCGGACCTTTTGCCAATGGGCAGAGGAGGAACAAGAACAGAGACTTGGTCAATTCCAGGCACCCGAAGAGATTCGAATGAGGCGAACGGAGGTGGGAATCGATTCGTCGGTGATCCTGAAGGCCGTCAGCCAGGTCTGTGGGATGGAGGTCGAAGAACTCAGGCGCTTGCATTCGCGACATCCGGGACGGCGGCTGGCTATGAAACTGCTGGTGGAAATGGGCGGGCTGAGCGAGCGGGAGGTGGCCCGGCAGCTAGGGCTGGCCAGTAGCGCGGCAGTAAGCCGGCATTTGAAGATACTGGCCAATGAAGTCAAGACCGACCCTGCGCGAGGGCGGCTTCTCGAAAAAACATGCAAGTTAATCAGATCCGGACAATTACAATGAAACTCAATTAACAACAATTAAGGTCTGACCCTAAATTACCCCAGAACGTCATCTGATTGGAATCACCGTGGCCGTAACAAAGGGTTGCCCGGAATGCACGGCGGCTCGTCTGGCCAAAGCGAATGAGTCACAACTTGACGAAACAGCAATCAAAGAAGCCATCAATCTCACAGCTGGGATCAACGCAGGATTTGTGATCACAGCAGCGGTCAAAGGATCACAAGGCAAATAGATGATTTGCACAACTGGCCGGAGGCGGTTCGCCCGATTCGATGGCTATTCGGCGCTGTGCGCCTCGCAACCAATGGATCGAGCTGCGTACTTGCTTGATAACCGGTGCAACCGGGCCTTATTATCAGGTTGCGCCGCGCTCATCCGGCCCGTTAGGCTTTGTTTTCAAGAGGCAAGAGGGGATTTAGTATTTGGTAGGATGCTTTTCGCAGACAACACTAACTAACATCGAAAGGGGAATCTTCATGCCGTACAATTTTAGAAAATCTTTGCTTGGCCCGCTCTGTATTCAGGAACAGGAATTTGACACTGTTAATTCAAATGACGAACTAATTTTTTCGAAGTTCACATCTTGTATTGGAGTGATAGCGAAAAGCGGCGGCACTTTGACTGGTGTACATTTGGTGTTATGGGGAGTCGATAAATTTTCAAATTCAACGGATAGTTTTCCATTCAATCGCCAAGCCGCCGCTCAAGTCATAAGACAGTTGCCGAGAGTGCCCGATGAGATCTGTCTCATCGGCCACATCACCGTATGGAACGATCCTAAACAGGCAGGAGCGGAACAAAACCATGGATTCCTCAATTTAATCGGCCAATTAAATCAATTGGCAAGAGTTCAAGCATTTCCAAAAGGTGATGGTATCTTTGGCGCGAAAATAGTGGGAAATCGCATCGAGATTACCGGCTAACAGCGGTAAGCCAGGGTAAGGTATGAACCCCAACACTTTTTGACATGCTTGGTAGGGGGTTCGGAGCAATGATATAACCATTCTATTCTACTCACCGGACGCGCCAACAGCGCGCCGGTGAGCGGTATGTGGGCAAGTTCGGGAAGGGATTTTAGAAAATGCCGGAATTGATTTTTCCATCCTCGCATCTTTGTGCTTGTGGATATCAATGTATTTTTTTTGAAAACACGATCCGGGAGATGCGTGAATTGAGCCTGAAACGGAAAAATGAATAAGTTGCTCCTCTCGGCAATGATTCTCAGAAGGGGAACTGCAAACCTCTCTTAAGGCAGCGCCGTTCAGGTTTGGCTCCAAATCATGCATTGACCCCAAATCACGCGCCATCCTGTGTATTCACATATGCTCGACGGGTCGTCCCACTCGCGGGTCCCACCTTGTTTTCATTTTCTTGTTGTGACAGCCTCGCTGGCATGAGGAGATCCTCAGAATATCTGACAAAAAAAGCCGCGGATTGAATCTCCGCGGCTTGGATGAATCATCAAAAGAGTGGATTCCGTTTAAAATATGTCAAAGTGTTCCTGCTGTAAAAGGGGATCACTCTTGATGATCACTTCTTTTTTGTAAGTGGTCTCAATTTCGGCCACCACGGCAGCTTCATCGGTTTTGAGTGCCTTGGCCACGGCTGGATTGACCCGCAGCGTGATTTCACGATCCTCCAATGTTTTTGCCATCTTCTTCACTTCTGACTGAATTTCATAACAGATGGTCTGAGGGGATTTGACCATTCCCGATCCGCTGCAGGCGGAACAAGGCTCGCAGAGAGTTTTGAGCAGGGATTGTTTTACCCTCTTCCGAGTGATGGCGACTAATCCAAAATCATTGAATTGCAGAATTTTGGAAGGGGATTTGTCTCCCCGCAGAGCCTCTTCCAAGGCCTGGGTGACTTTCTGGCGGTTTTTCCGGTCTTCCATGTCAATGAAATCGCAGACAATGATTCCACCCAGATCTCTCATGCGAATCTGGCGGGCAATTTCCTTGGCCGCTTCCAGATTGGTCTTGACGATGGTATCTTCCAGCTTGTTGGATTTGCCCACATATTTTCCGGTGTTGACATCAATGGCGACCAGGGCTTCCGCCTGGTCAATCACAATGTAGCCGCCGGATTTCAGCCAGACCTTGGAGCGAAGAGCCTTGTCGATTTCGGCCTGGACTCCGAATTCTTCGAAAATGGGAGTCTCTTTCAAGTAGAGTTTGACACGGGACACCATGGAGGGCATAAAGCGATGCACAAACTCAACGATACCGGCATATTCCACTTCGTTGTCCGCGCGGATAGCTACAAAATCAGGGGAGAGGTGGTCCCGCAGCAATCGTTGTACGAGGTTGAGATCCCGATGAATTACCGTTGGGGCAGGCCTTTTTTCCGCCTTCGCCCGTATGTCAGCCCATAGAGCCGACAGGTACTGGATGTCGCTCTTGAATTCTTCTTCTCCGCGCCCCTGGCCAGCCGTGCGCACAATAAATCCTCCGGACAAGTGCCCCCTTTGCTCCTGGATAATCCGTTTGAGCCTTTGTCTTTCTTCATCAGAATCAATTTTTCGGGAAACGCCAATGTGTTCCACGGTCGGCATATAAACCAAAAAACGTCCGGGAAGGGCGATGTGAGAAGTGATCCGGGCTCCCTTGGTTCCCAGCGGCTCTTTGGCTACCTGAACCAAAATTTCCTGCCCTTCCTTTAGCAAATCGGCAATGAGGGGCATATCGCCACCGGCTCCATTCTCTTTGCGATCGCGGTAGTTGTGGGGCCTTCGGCGGTTTTCGGGCCCATGCCGGTAAAACCGCGAGGTGGTTGAGGGATTGCGGAGGTCAGCCTTATTGGGAATGGGGGTGCGAGATTGGGCCGGAGGCTGACTGGCTGGGACTTGTGACGTCTTTTCGGGACCATTGAGAGCGGAGGTCGATTCCGCTTCCTCTTGAGCGGGAAGTTCGGAGTTTTGATCTGCTTTTTCCGATGCGTTCTTGGCGATGGAAGATTTAACCGCCAAAGCCGGAAGCGATTTGTCTGGCTCAGCCGGGACTTTCTCCACAGCAGCGGGGAAGGCTGAAATCACGGATTCTTTTTCTTCAATAGCTGCGATGGGATTCTCTTCTTTCCGCACAGGTGAGGGCAAGTCCATCGGAGGTTCCTCCGGCCGTGTCCCCCGGCGAGATTTCTCCGCAGTCTCGTCAGATGATTTGGCATCCCCGGCAGCAGTAATTCTCTCCGCTCCTCCCTCAAGAGAAGGCTCAGAGAATGCTTTCATCTTTCCCGATGGTTTTGCCTCCTTAGCGGGCTCTTCGGGCTGGTCTTCCGGTTCTGAGGAAACCGCGAATGGGAGGATCCGAGGGGCTTCAACCTGTTGAGCCGCCGTCGGGATTTCACTGGAAGCAGAAGCGTCTGAAGAAAGAACGACAGTTTCGTGACGTTTCCCGATATCTTCCAGAATAGTGTCTCGTCTCGAGGATAAAAAAGTTTCGGCTCCTTCTGGAAGCGAAGACTCGGGCTCCTCCGCAAAAGAAGGTTCGGTCTCCTCTTCGGGGGGAATCTCCATCTCAATGTCGCTAATCAGGCTGCCGGATTCATCCGGCTCTTCAATTGCCGATTCCGGTTCTCCCGAAGCCGTATGCTGGTATTTGGCAAGGGATTCTCCCGGCAATATGGAAGGAAATTCCAATTCCGCGGGCTCCTCAGCCGCCGGTTTGGCGGGGGATTCAACAGCCGTCTCTTCAAAGCGCTTTCCACGCAACCGGCTGCGCCGGGCACGGCGGGTTCGGCCTCTGCGATCAACATACTTGGGGGGGGGAGTTCCGGCTGGCGATTCCGCCGGAGTGGGCACTTCTGTTTCGGCTACCGGAGTTTCCTTGATGACTCCTTGTTCCAGTTTGGCAACCTGCTCCTCGGCGGAGGTGACAATTTTGTCGTACTCTTCCGTGTCTTCGAAAAAGTCGGAAACATAGAGGAAGGCATCCCGTTCCAAACCGATGTCTACAAAGGCGGATTGCATGCCGGGGAGCACTTTGGTCACCCGTCCTTTGCAGATGCTGCCTACGATGCTTTGTTCTTTTTCGCGCTCAATGTAAATCTCAACTACCTGATCATTGTCGAGAATGGCTGCTTTGGTCTCTTTGCCAGAGACGGAAATGATTAACTCTTTGGGCATGAAAAACTCCTCGTCGTGAAATCACGGAGGAGCTCGGCGGATGGCAAGACGGGGATGATCCCGTAAGGGTGATGGATGCAATTTCCCCTAGATTTGAATTGCAGCTATTCAAAAGGTTCTCCAACACTCACTCTTTTAGATCGTTTTACTAAACCCGTGTGTTTCCGTTGTATTGACAACGCTTTTGCGTTGGGAATTTCTGGATTCCCAACAATCCTGCGAGCTCTTTGTGGTGTTTCACAGATCTGAAAATGAAAATCCAAGGCACGCACCTTTATTGTGCGGCAAGACCGTGAACCAAAAATTCTGTGTTAAAAACTCCAATGCCTGCCTAGATCGAAAATCCGCTAAATGTTAAGCCTTGATATATAAATAATTTAATTAAAGATCGCTTCTCGACTTCCAAGGATTGCACTGTCAGGCCAACCTGCTTCATCAGGAAAGAAACCTCTAATATATTTTTCCGGTCTGATTATACAGTTTTTCGAATGGCAAATAAACCCTGTTTTCACCATTTATCATGGGAATAATCCCGGAGCTGATTCCCACATTTGAAGGCCCGTATTCATTTATTCGGTAATGGATCCTCTTTCCTGTAGAAATATCTCGTTTCTTTTTAGGGAATGTGCCACTTTTAGCCTAAGTCCTAGGCAGGCTCAAAACTCGTAACCAGGACTTCGGATAGACTCGGCTCAATAGATAAACCGTCTCATCCTGACATTGATGACCAATCCCAATAAGATAAAAGTAGCCAGGATGGAAGAGCCTCCGTAACTAAGCAACGGAAGGGGGATTCCCGTAATGGGCATAACGCCCACAACCATGCCGACATTGATCATGATGTGGAAAAGTATCAGGCTGCAAGCTCCCAGGGCGATGTGCATGCCAAGTTTGTCCCGTGCGGTCTGAGCGACATGGATAAACCGGATCAAAATTAAAAAGTAGAGGACGAGCAGGGATGTGGTTCCGATAAATCCCATTTCTTCGCCAATCACCGAAAAGATGAAATCCGTGTGTCTTTCCGGGAGGAATCCCAATTCTGTTTGGCTTCCTTTTCCCAAGCCTTTTCCCCAAAATCCGCCGGACCCGACGGCAATTTTCGACTGGATGGCATGATACCCTCGCCCGAGTGGATCCCGCTGAGGATCCATGAAAGTATAAATTCGTTCTTTCTGATAGGGCTTCAACAAAAACCAGCTCATCCCAATGACCGTCGTCCCGATCAATATACCGGTCAGGATCCATTTCCTCTTTAGTCCTCCCAAATATAAACCTACCGCCAAGATCGGGAGGATAGTCAAAGCAGATCCTAAATCCGGCTGCAATAGGATCAGAAGGAAGGGGGCGCCGGCAATTGCTCCCGCTTTGAAAATGTCCCGGATGGGCAGAAATTCGGTGCGAATCTCAGCCAGAAAGCGGGAAAGGGCCAGAATGACCGCAATTTTCACGAACTCCGATGGCTGGCCAATATTATGTCCACCAACGGAAAGCCAGCCTTTGGTGCCGGAGACGGTATGGCCCAATACCAGCACCACGACCAGAGAGACAATGGTCGTCAAGTAGATATAGGGAACATTTTCAGCAATCGAATGATAATCCACGCTGGCCACGATCACCATGCAGATGATTCCAAACAAAACCCAGTACAATTGTTTCAGAAAAAAAACATCCGTGTGGCTGCGATGAGTGGCACTGCGTATCTCCATGATTCCTACCGCGGCTACCATGAGAACCAGCAGGAAAGTGAGCCAGTCAAAATCTTTTAAGTAATGTTTGATTCGGTCATTCACAAAAAAATCCTTGCTGGTCCAGGCCTCATTGTTCCGTGATTTTGGAGTCCGCTTCCTTATCCCCCCAAATCATCTTTGGCAATTTTCCCATTCGGCCCATCAAAATCAAATCTGGAAAAACTTGTGAATATACCCTATCGGCTTGGCGGCACGGGATTTGATGCAATTTCCGTGTGAACGGCCTGGGGGCGAGTCTTCCGATAATAAGTTTCAAACATGTCGCGGACGATGGGGGCGGCCACCGCGCCGCCATGCCCGCCATGTTCCACGAAGACAGCGGCTGCGATCTCCGGAGAGTCCTTGGGAGCAAAGGCGACAAACCAGGCGTTATCGCCAAACTCCCCGCCCTCGGCTTTTTCTTTTTGAGCTTCCCGTCCAACCACCTGGGCCGTCCCGGTTTTCCCGCAGACGTCGAATCCCGCGACGGCGGCTCGTGATCCAGTCCCTCCCGGCTCGTTCACCACGCCCCATAGACCGCTGGTCACAATTTGAAGCGTGATGGGATCGACGGAAAACCGATTCTCCGCCACCACGGGTGTGAGGTGTAAACGGTTGGATTCTTCTGGCGAGATCAGATGGGGAGTTTTCAGTATCCCGCCCATGCCAAGGGCCCCAAAAGCGCGGGCCACTTGGATCGGAGTGAGCGCCACATACCCCTGTCCAATCGCCACCGAAATGGTTTCCCCGGCATACCAGTCGGTCTTAAAAACTTTCCTTTTCCAGGCTGGGGAAGGGAGGATGCCGCTGTCTTCGCCGGGGAGATCGATTCCGGTCTTTTGTCCCAGGCCGAATTTCTGTCCATAAGCGGCAATTTTGTCAATGCCAAGCTTTTGGCCCAGGTGATAAAAAAAGATATTGCAGGATTCCACGATGGCCCGATGAAGGTCTACACGGCCATGGCCTCGCGCCCGGTCACAATGGAAAGGCCGGCCATACAGGATGGTTGCACCGTTGCAAAAATCTTCCGACTCGGGCCCCAAAATTTTTTCACCGAGTCCCGCAACGGTCATGATTACTTTGAAGACGCTGCCCGGAGCGAAACGGCTCTGAATGACACGGTCATGCATGGGCTTTCTGGGATCGTTGATTAGATCGTCCCATTCCTGACGGCTGATGCGGGAAGTGAAAGCGTTGGGATCGAAGGCCGGATGGCTCACCAGTGCCAGAATTTCACCCGAGCGGGGATCCAGGGCCACGGCCGCGCCGGTCTGTTCGCCCAGTGCTTTTTCGGCCGCTCGTTGGAGGTCCAGATCGATGGTAATCCGCAAGTCATTGCCCGCTTGTGATTCCACAGTCTCGAGGATTGCGACTTCTTTCCCGCGGCTGTCCACAATGACTTTCTTTTGGCCATCCACTCCCATCAGGATCCGGTTATATTGTCGTTCCAGTCCAGACTTCCCGATAATGCTGCCCATCGGAAGCCCCTGAAATTCCGGGCGGGCCAGCTCCTTTTCAGAAATCTCACCCACGTATCCCAACAGGTGAGCCGCCAATGCTCCTTCGAGATAGAGCCGGCGGGGTTGGGGGGTAATGTCCAATCCAGGAAATTCCAAACGGTGCGCGGCAACAAATGTCAAATCTTCGATGGTTAAATCTTCCTTGATTATGATGGGGTAGTAACTGGGCTGGACTTTGTACTTCTCGATTCGCGCCAGCAGGGAGTCTTTTTCCAGGCCCAGCCCTTTTGCCAGCAAATCCAGATTGTTTTGCACTTGCGCCAGATTGTCCCGCATGGCTGAGAGGGTGTAGGAGGGCCGGTTTTCGACGACAATCCGGCCATACCGGTCAAGGATTCGGCCACGAGGCGCAGTCAAGGGGATGGAACGCAAACGATTCCGGTCGGAGAGTTCCACGTAATATCGGTGTTGAAGCAATTGCAGGTACCAGAGGCCCAGGAGAAGAAAAATAAAGATACCAACCACCACGATTTGCAGCAACGGAACCCGCCCCAACAGGAATTTCTTATCCTCATAAAAATCTTTTAGAGTCATCGAAAAAACACCAGCAGCCTATCGAGATTCAGGCGGAGCGATCCTTTAAAAATGGACCAGACCCCGATTACTCCGGTTTCTTTAATATTTTGTCGAAAAGGTAAAAAAACAACAACCCCACCGTTGCATTCATCAAACCTCCCAGCAGAATAGTTTGCCCCGGGAAGAACTCGCTCCGATTGAGAAAGAGGATTCGCAGACTCCAAAATAGAAGGGCAGAGAGGGAAGCGCAGGAAAAGAGCACTCCCCAGCGGGTGTTGATGCGGTCGACGGCAATGTAAGCGCTGGCGAAAAATGCCACGGTCCCAATGGAGAGTTTGACCAAACCATTCATGCCCAGCGGACAAAGAGATAAGCTGTCCTGCCAAATCCCAACAGCGATGCCGAGCAAAATTACCAACAGGAGACGGTCGCGGGTCAGAGCAATATATAGAATTAGTATCAACGGAAAATCCAATACGGCCAGCCAGGGCAGTTGGTGCGCCATAAAAGATTGCAGGATCACCGTCAGGATGAGCAAAAACCCGATCAGAGCTGGGCGGAGCAGTTCCATCATTTCAATTCTCGCGGCCTTTCAAAAGAATCAGGACCTCCTCCGTATGTTCGGGCCGGGCCGCTATGCTGACACGGATCGATTGATAGATTTGCCGCGTGGGAATAACCCGACTCACCGTGCCCACCAGCAATCCTTTCGGATAAATCTGATCCAATCCGGAAGTCAACACCCGCTCGCCCACCGTCACCGTCTCACTGCTGCGGATATAATCAATGGAGGCTGAAGTGTCTCCTTCTCCTTTTAAAGCCCCTTGGGCTCGGCTCCCTTCCAAAATCACGCCAGCCCCACTCTCGATGTCGGTCACTAATTGCATGATACTCGTGGTGCTCGAAACATGAACAATTCGGCCCAATACTCCTTCCGGAGCCAGTACGGCGCAATCCAAAGACACTCCCGCGTTCTTCCCCCGGTTCAGGAGCCGTGAGCCGTACCATTGGCTGGTATCTGCTCCGATAATCCTGGCCTTGACGCTGGGAAGATTCAGCGTTTTGTCCAATTCTTCCAGCAGAGTGAAGCGGCCGGATTCCTTGAGTTTTTCGCGGCTCAAGGTTAGCTGTTTTTCAAACGCAGCGATGCTGGCTTTCAGCGATTGATTCTCCTCGCGCGCTTGGCGCAGATCGATATAGCCGTCCCAGATATTTTTCATCCGCTGAACCGCGCCATCGGAGGCGCGCAAAAAAACTGAAGAGAAGTCCATCAACAAGCCGCGCAGCAAGGGCGTTTGGGTGGTTTTGACGGCCTGCAGTGAAAGCAGCAGCAGGTGCAGAAAAAAAGCCAGGCCGAGCACGATCATATTGCCGCGGGATCGGAAAATTTGCTTCATGGGAACGGTTGTCCGCGATGAATGGCCAACGGACAGGGCTCGTTGGGTGGATTCAACTTGCGCCAAAGATGCATGCCGGCCACCCGCCGCTGGCCATCGACCACTGTTTCAAAAGGAGTCAATCGAAATCCGTTTCAGGAGGTTGAAGTCGGTGAGCAGTCTTCCCGTGCCCAGCACCACGGAAGAGAGCGGATCGTCGGCCAACATGACGGGCAGGCCGGTTTCTTCACGGATCCGTTTATCCAGATTCCGGAGCATGGCGCCGCCGCCGGTCAATACAATCCCTTTGTCCACGATGTCCGCGGAGAGTTCCGGAGGAGTTCTTTCCAGCGCCACCCGCACGGCATTCACGATGGTGCTCACGCATTCCGACAATGCTTCCCGGATTTCGTCGTCTGTGATCACCAAAGTCTTGGGGATGCCCTCGATGAGGTTCCTCCCCTTGATTTCCATGGAAATCGGGGCGTCAAGAGGATAGGCGGATCCGATATCGATTTTGATATGTTCGGCGGTTCGTTCGCCGATCAAGAGGTTGTATTTCCGCTTAATATATTGGGTGATGGCTTCATCCATTTCATTGCCAGCCAATCGGACGGAGCGGCTATAGACGATGCCGGAGAGCGAGATGACCGCAATATCCGTAGTGCCCCCCCCAATGTCCACCACCATATTGCCAGAGGGTTCGGTGATCGGCAAGCCGGCGCCAATGGCCGCCATCATGGCTTGCTCAACCAGGTAAACCTCGCTGGCTTTGGCCCGAAACGCCGAATCGATCACGGCCCGTTTTTCCACTTGCGTGATCTCCGAAGGCACTCCAATCACAATCCGGGGATGCACCAACATCTTGCGGCCATGAGCTTTTTGGATGAAGTGATTGAGCATTTTTTCCGTGACTTTAAAATCGGCAATCACTCCATCTTTCAGAGGGCGGATGGCCACGATATTTCCCGGAGTCCGCCCCAGCATCTCCTTGGCTTCCTTCCCCACAGCCTCAATTTCGCCCGTCTGTTTATGAATGGCAACAATCGAGGGCTCATTTACTATTATTCCTTTCCCTTTGGCATAAACCAGGGAATTGGCAGTGCCTAAATCAATGGCTAAATCACTCGAAAACAGGTGAAATAAAGATCTCAAATTCATTGGGAATAGATTCCTCCGTTCAAATGACAGGGAGGATTATATTCTAAATGTCGAAAATTCCCTAGTCGGAATAATCTCAGTCGGAATAATCGGAGTCGGAATAATCGCCGTGGCAAAGAATATCAATTCCTGTCTTAGAGAGGCAACTGTCCGTAAAGGCAGAGGAGATGCAAAGGTTGCCCAAGCAAACGAAGATCCGCGGCAAGGTTTCTGGCGTAATCTTTATGCGAGCGCTGGAAGCCCAGACATGGAGAGTGGAATTTAAAATAGAGGGGCCAGAGCTAATCGATATCGACGAAATACGGGATCGTTTTGCTGTTCCCGCTCCGTTCCTGCGCAGTGATGCTAATGAGGAATTTCCCCTTGTGCGGGACTGGGGAAGTAATCTGTTTAAAGGTGCCGTCGATTTCCGTCAGAACCGCCTCATCATTGACCAGGATTGTGTTTCCGGGAGTGGTCCGTCCGATGATCTGATAAAAACTGCCCATGCGATAGACCCGGTCGATGGTGAGAAAAACGTTGGAAGCCTCCTTTTCGCTTCCGGTTTGGAAGATGACGGTGAACTTTCCGGGGGGATCGTTTTCTTTGCTGGTCTGTCTGTTGATTTCGTCAATCGAATTGACAGCCCAATAGTAGGTGCCTTCATTAAATCCGGCAGCCGCATATTCGGTTTTCCCCCGGACGGTTTCTTCCCGGAAGATTTTTGAGAAAATCTGCGAGTTGGAGATGCGTATGTGATAGGAAGTGGCTTTAGCGACGGGCCTCCAGGAGAATAAGACTTTGGCGGGCGCTCCCGGCTTGACTACCAGGGGACGGAAGCTTTCCGGGGAAAGCAATTCGGGAGGCGCGAACATTTTTTCTTTCACCATTTGTTTTTCAGTCACCGTCACGCTTTCATAAGGGTTGATTTCCGCTTCAGCCCCATTCTGATGCCGCACCACGGCCTGCCCACGACTGACCATGAACTGAGATGTGCGCGAAACGGGATTCATTTCCACGGCCATTCGCGTGTCTTGATTCAGCACCGCTACAGCCGATGCCGCCGATACTTCGGAGCGGGAATTGCTCACCTCCCGTTTGGTGGTGGAGAGATCCACGGCCCCCGAAGTCACCCGCACCGAGACCTTCTTGGCGTTATCCCGGGGATTTTCGGAATTTTCCTGAACCACCAACAATGAGTCGGGCTTCATGTCGTAGGTGGTTCCATCGGGAAATTGAATCCGGGAGTTTCCATCGGAAGAGGTTTGGATATAATCGCCGGTTTCCAGTTTGGTCTGGTAATCCGCGCTGATCCATTGGTTAGAGCTGGCCTTTTTTACTTTGACCGTCCCCTTGATAATGGCAAAGCCCCCGCTTTTTCCCAATCCTGGGGAGGTGGGATTAGATTCCGGATCCAGAATTTTTTTGGCTTGAGTGGCCAAAAACCGCGTGATTGGCTGTTTAATAAATGGAAAAGAAGCACACGCAACCAGAACCGCTAAAAGCAGAGTCCACAGCAGAACCGTCCGATAGGTGATCGTGTACCAATATATTTCCAGTTTTTTCTGTTTTGCCACGGTTTCAATCAGCCAAAATGAGAAAACAAGATTTTATAGTTAACTCGGGAATCCGAGATGATTTTGCCTTGCCGCAACTCGGCTAAATAATCAATGTCAAACCCTCAATGTATCGCAATCCAAGCTTAAAATTGCCTGCTCAGCCTGCAATCGTTTCTCTATTCGGCACTTTGCCGTCATCCCGATAGAATAAATTTGATTGCCAAGGATAATGTTATAGTTTACTCTTTTCCCTCTGTGGGGAGAACCGTATTCGCTTCATGGGGGAGAGCGATCGGATCTGTTCCATGGCTGATCAAAAGGGAAGGTCCCCGGAAATCCAATCTCCCTCTTCTATTCGTTATTGAAACATGTTTGGACTTTTCATAAGTTCAATTTCCCTCGGGTCGGAATTGAGCCTTGGTGATGTTTCGGAGTGGGACACCCGGCATCGGTCCGTTAAGTTTGTGGAGGTTTTTTGGGGCGGATTTTCGACGGCGTGCGACATGGTTTTCCCCGTGTTCTGGTGGCTTAAGACTGCCACAAAAAGGGTCAATTTTGGGAAAGAGTGGCATTGTTTGCTTGTTGGTAATTAAATTTTCATAGGGAGATGATGAACTGACATGGTGCTTGATTTTATGCGCCGGGAGAAAAAAAAGGTTCTCGGCCTATTCCTCATTCCTTTGATTTTCGGTTTGGTAGCTTACCTGATTCCTGGTTTTTCAGGCGGGAGTTGGGGTGGCGGATTAAGCCAATCGGTGTTGGCCAAAGTTGGGAAAAAAGAAATTTCGAACGCGGAATTCACCACCGCCTACAGCCGCTTTCTGCGAAATAACCGAATCCCTTTTGACCGGCAATATCTGAAAGCCCTTCGGTTTGATCAGCAGATTCTCAATCAATTGATTTCCCAGGAAGTCATTATCTCGGAAGGACAGCGCCTCGGCTTGAATGCCACGGCGAGTGACATTCAGCAGAAGATACTCAGTTTTCCATTCTTTCAGGATAATGGCGCCTTTGTTATGGCCCGCTACGAGGCCATCTTGCGTAATCAAGGCATGAGCCCGACGGATTTCGAAAACGAAATCCGTCAGGAAATTGTGCGGACGCGGCTCCACGATCTCATAACCGATGGGGTGATGGTCAGCGACGCCGAAGTCGAGAAAGAATACCAGAATCGGAACGAAAAAATAAAAGTAAGCTATGTGGTGTTTGACCCGGTGAATTTAACCAGCGGCGTCACGGTGGATGAGAATGAATTGAAAAAATACTTCAACTCCAACCGCGAAAATTACCGGCTCCCCGAACAACGCAAGGCCCAATGCCTTTATGTGAATTCGGCGAGGCTTGCGGGTTCAGTGCAGGTGACGGATGCCGAATTGAACAATTACTACCAGCAGAATTTGCAGACCTATCAATTGCCGGAGCGGGTGCGCGCTTCTCACATCCTGTTCAAGACGGAAGGAAAACCGCCTGAAGAGGTGGCGAAAATCAAGTCCAAAGCGATGGATGTGCTTAAGCAAGTTAAGAGTGGCGCTGATTTTGCCGCATTGGCCAAGAAATATTCCGAGGATACCAGCGCCTCTAATGGCGGCGATCTCGGACTCTTCGGACGGGGACAAATGGTCCCCCCCTTTGAGCAAGCCGCTTTCACTTTGGGGATAGGGGCGGTCAGTGACTTGGTGACCACGAAATTTGGATTTCATATCATCAAAGTCATGGAAAAACAGCCGGCCCGAACTCAACCGCTGGCGGAAGTGGCCAATTTGATCCGGCCGACCATTCAACAGAGGAAAGCCGACCAAATGGCGCAGGATCTGGCGGACAAGGCATTCAGCCGTACCCGGACCAATGCCTCTTTTGAAGGAATTGCCCGCGAGTTGAAGATCGAAGTCATGGACACTCCTCTATTTGCCCAAGGAAGCGATGTGCCGGTCATTGGCAACACCCCCGATTTTTCCAGCAAGCTTTTTGCCATGAAGGCCAACGAAATAGGCTCACCCGTAAGGATTCCGGGTGGATATGTCATTCCCAAACTCACCGGCGCCAAGGCGCCTTATGTACCGGAATTGAATGAAGTCCGCGCCAAAGTGGAGCAAGACTACAAATCGAATAAGTCGGTGGAAGTGGCCCGGATCAAGGCACAGGAATTGGTGGCCAAAGTTAAATCTGGCGCCGCGTTTGAAGCTGCCGTCAAAGCGATGGGAGGCACTGTCAAGACCAGCGATCCGATTACCCGGAATGGCAATATTCAGGATTTAGGATCCACCTCCGCCATTGATGGTTTCGCCTTCAGCGCCAACGTGGGAGAAATAAGTTCAGTTGTGGCGATGGGCCAAAAGCAGGCGGTTTTTCAATTGAAGGAAAAATTTCCGATTAAGCCCGAAGATTTTGCCAAAGAAAAAGAAAACCTGCGGGAGACCTTAGCCGGGCAGCGGAAGGATCAAGTTTTCCAGGCTTATCTGGATGAAGTTAAGAACGGGATGATCAAAGCTGGGAAATTGAAAGTCAACCAGAAGGCTTTTGACGATGTTTCCCGGCGGTTGTAAACGCCGGGAAATTGAAGATGGTTGATGGAACCAGGATTCATAATTTCTTTTAGATATATTTTTTGAATATGGATGCGTTGGTCCCCTGGGTATCGCGCATCCATTTTTTTTGCGTTGGAAGTTGGCCTAATCTGCACTGATGATCGTCACTTCTCAATATTTCGCTTGATATAAAGACTGTTTTTCTGGAAAAGGAGTAAAAGAGGCTTGCCTCTTTCAAGCTAACCGCAATCTCCTTTCAGGCATCCAAACAAGAAAACACTTCAGCGAGGTGCAATGATGAAAAAGATGAAAGTTTATTCCCAGATGCTGGTATTGGCTCTGATTCTTTCCTGCAGTGCATCCTTCCTTTTGGCCCGTGATATCACCCGTAACATAACCGGCAATCAATACTCCACGCATCTGCAATCGCAGAGGGCCTGGGTAGAACATTTGATGAGCCAACGCGCCAACTTGGGTTCGGGTGTGTCCTACGTAAATATTATTCCGTTGGTTTATTGTTCGTTGGATCCGGGGAAAACATTAGATCGTACGAATGTCGGGATAAACAATTTCTCTCAGGGAAGCGTTTATGCGCCCTCTACAGATGCTTATGTGGAAATGTACCTTTTCGACAAAAATGGAAATAAAATGCCCGCCACCTCGGGAGGGACCAATTACATCACACGGACGGTGAGAGCCAACCAGATGGTTCAGATCAGCAATATCGTTTCATTGGATCCCAATGCCAATCCGGCTTCGGCTTTTAATATCGGAACCGCCTCTCCGTTTTATGGCTGGCTGTTGATCTATTCCGATCAACCCGTCACCGCCTGGGCTTCCATCATTCATAGCATTTTCTCGGGGACTCCTCTTGCTTTGACGGTGGATGATCCTTCCGTAGAATTGGCCGTGGCCGACCAGATTTACAAGCCGGCGCCTTTCGTGGAAAAAACGGGAACCCGGCTGGCCATTCTTTCTACGATAAAAAGTGGTACCTGGGTTTCCAATTTATCCGTGGCCAATGTGGGAACCGGCGACGGCAATCTGACGGTTAAGTTTTATGATTCCAACGGCGCTGAAGTGGGTACTCGCGTCACCGCTACCATCAAGGCCAGCGGTGTGTACTTCAACCCGGACATTCGCAATAATGTTCCTAGCTATGGCATGATGGTTTTGGAAATAGCCAACGCGAATCCTTCTGGCAGCGGGACCCCCCGGATCGTAGCCAACTCTATCGTGAGAAATGCGACCACTGGCGATGCCAGCTTCTTCGAAGCTTTTGCCTTGTCTCCTATAACCGATCCCACCAAAGTGACCAGATCGATGGCTGGGATTTGGTCAGGCTCCCTCGCTGGAACCAGTGGAAATGTGAGCTGCAATGTGACTTTGGAGTTGTTCCAGGAGAGAGATCAGTTGTACGGAACCCTCCATATCGATTCCGGGAAATTCCCCGCGGTTCCTCCAGCTTCTCCCAACGATTATTTTCTGGTTTCCGGAGAGGTCAATAATGACACTTATCTTCTTCAAGTTCAGGATCCCTTCGACAATAACCTGATAATGTTCTCGCTGCGAATGTGGGCTGCTTCTATCCCGGCCGGGTCGGTGACCATGAACAACCAGTCGGCATTTATTTATTTTGACGAGAATAATATGGGCGATATGGGAAGTTTCTCCTTCACCAGGACGGGAGACATTTACTGATCCTGAGATTTGTCTCATTCAACAGAGAAGCCCCCGGTGAAGATGAAATATTTCCCGGGGCTTTCTTGTCGTTCCTGTGCCGAGCCGAAAGGAGTCGAACATATTCATTATGGGTATTGGCTTGGTGCCTTGATTGAGCTAATTTGAAGGGCACCAACGCTTCTTTGCGACATTCCGAAGGATCTTCCCCATTCCCCAATCGCTTCTTTCGCGACTGAGATGTTTTCAGACTTATTTTAAGGACACCCCAAAAAAGGTGCTGCATCCGAATTGGAAAAGACATTACAATACTACAGTTATCAGATGCCTTATTCATGGTTTTCCCCGAAAAGGAGTGTGTGTTTATTCTTTTTGCCGTGATTGCTCAATATCAAAGGTACTCCTCTTGGAGAAGGTCGGTGTGGGTATGAGACGGTTTGTCAGAAAGGAATTAAGATATGAAACAATATAGACAACTAACTGGGATTATTGAACGGGAGGGAGATGGTTATATTGCATTATGTCCGGAATTGGACATTGCCAGCCAGGGTGACAGCATTGAGCAGGCTCGCCAAAATCTGATCGAAGCGCTTGAGCTTTTTTTTGAAACTGCCGATATCTCTGAGATTCAGACTCGTTTGCATGACGAAGTGTTTGTGACCAGACTAGAGGTGTCCGTTGGGTAAGCTGCGCGTTTTTTCTGGATCGGCTCTTTGCCGCTTAATGGAACAATACGGTTTCCAACAAGTTCGTCAACGAGGAAGCCATGTAGTCATGCAAAAATGCGTTGGAAATACCACCATCACCATTCCGGTTCCGAACCATTCTGAAATAAAGATCGGGACTCTGCAGTCCATTATCCGCCAATCAAACCTTCCCCGTTCCATTTTTGAAGTTGAATAAATCAGAGTTTGGACGAGTCAAACCTTATGTCAAAACACCGGCTCCGCCAAGCGCCCGAGCAATGCAGCGGAGGCCTTTTCGACGTCGGCATGAAGGGAATTTCCGTGAGCATCCATGGTGACGATGGCGGGGAATTCCTTGACCTGGATATGCCAAAGGGCTTCAGGAATGCCGAATTCGAGAAAATTTACTCCCAGCACTTTTTCGATGCAGCGTGAATAATATTGGGCGGCTCCCCCGATGGCGTTGAGATAGACAGCGCCGGACTCTTGCAGGGCAGCCAGAGTTTTGGATCCCATGCCCCCTTTCCCGATGACCGCTCGAAGGCCAAATTTGCGGATAATGCCCCCTTGATAAGGTTCTTCCCGGATGCTGGTGGTCGGTCCAGCGGCAGTCATGCGGTAATCCCCTTCCTTCCCCAACACTACAGGTCCACAGTGGTAAATGATCTGCCCTCGAAGGTCAACGGGAGCGGAGTTCTTGGTGAGATAGGCGTGGACAGCGTCTCTGCCCGTATACATTTCGCCATCAATCAAGACCACATCTCCGACTTTTAAATTTCGAACTTCCTGTTCGCTTAGTGGCGCTCTCAGGCGAATTTCCCGGCCCGTGCGTGGGAAGCCTTCACCGGTCGACAATGCTTTATCTTTAGCGGCGTCGCGATAGAGCCAGCGTTTGATTTCGCCGCTGGATGCGTTCAGAACCACGCCCAAGCGACGAAACGCCCAGCAGTCGTATGCTACGGAGACAAAAAAACTGGCGGGGAGCCGGTTGAAGGCGCCCACTTTGCAGCCAATCAGCGTGACATCGCCGCCAAATCCCATCGTCCCTATGCCCAGGGTATTGGCGGCTTTCATAATATAGTCTTCGAGCTTGGCCAGTTCAGGGGTCGGATTGATGTCGTCCAGGGAACGGAAAAGTTGTTCTTTAGCAAATGCATATCCTGAAGTCCGGTCGCCTCCAATGGCAACGCCGAGAGCTCCCGCACTGCAACCTTGTCCCTGGGCTTGCCACACTGCGTGCAGGATGCATTTGCGGACACCCTCCAAAGTGCGGTCGGCACGGCCGAGATGCGACAATTCGCAGGGAAGGGAATATTGTATATTTTTATTCTCGCACCCTCCCCCTTTAAGCAGCAACTTGACTTCGATCTCGTCAGGGCTTTCCCATTGGTCAAAATAAAAAATGGGTGTACCCGGGCCAAGGTTGTTCCCGCTGTTTTTCCCGGTCAAGGAATCCACGGAATTGGGGCGCAACCAGCCCAGCCGCGTAGCTTTCGCTATCGCCTCCCGGATCTCCCCTTTCATCTGAATTTGATTGATTCCGACCGGAACTTTGATTTTAAACGTGGGCATCCCGGTGTCCTGGCAGATTGGCCCTGTCGCATGGACAGCCATATCAATATTAGTTGCTATCACCGCCAATGCCTGTGAAGACTGGGTGTTGGGCCTCTCTCGACCAATGGCGGGCTCCATTGCCTGACGCACATCCGTGGGCAAATTGGTCGAAGTTTGACTGATTAAGTCAAGAATGCTGTCGCGAAATTTTTGCATAAGAGTCTCCACTTTTTTGTCTTGCATATTGTGATCCCAATCAAGGTTGTGTCAAACCGTCATAAGCCAGGGAAACAGCAGCGAGGCCAGTCCGCAAGAACAGGTGAGGGCGAGGCTCCCGCCGAGACCAGAACCCGAAACGGCTCGCCGGGAGGCTCGGCCTCACGAATTAAGCGATTCTTCACATAATCTTGCGATTTTGAAATATTCTCAATTTCCTGAAAAGTTCGGATTTGATCTTCAAATCCGCAGGCCCTAATGCACGGATACTGTTGAATCCTTTCCTAGTCTGTTGTATTGTAAGCAATCTTATATGAGAAAACAAAATCCGCGGGATAGATAATAGATTTTTGATAATTGGATTGCTGAGGAACTTATGCATAAACAATGTCCGAACTGTCAGCAACTGCTAGATGAAAGTGCCCGCTTTTGTCCCATCTGCGGGAGTTCAGTGAGTGAGGTAAAACCGCTCAACAGCCCCATCGAAATTTCCCAGGAACAGCTTCCTCCCCCTTTGATTCCGGAAAATCAGGCGCAAGAGCCGGCGCCTCCGCCTCAGCCGGAACCTTTATTGCCCCCCCCAGCTGCTTCTTACTATCCACCTGCACCCACTTCTCCGCCTCCTGCGCTCAATTTAAGCCGGCCGGCCCTTTTGGCCGGAGTCATCATGGGGGTGGCTTCCTCTCTGCCCATTGTCAGTTGTTGTTGCTGGCTGTGGGTCATTGCCGGAGGGATTTTGGCCGTTTATTTCCTGCGCCAAGAGACGAAGAGCAATATTGAAGCGGGAACTGGAGCCAAATTGGGTCTTTTGACCGGGGCAATTGGCGCCGTGGCATGGGAAGTTATGTCGATTCCTCTGACCTTGATTTTCCGCTCGCGGGGGGTCGAACAATTTCAAGATATCTTCAAAAGCGTCGATAATCTTCCGCCGGAATCGGCGAGAATTTTAGAATGGATAATGCAGTTTATTAATCAGCCGCTCCACCCGTTAGTCATTTTCTTTGGCTTGGCCTCAAAGCTGGTAATTTGCGCAATCTTCACCACTGTAGGTGGAATCTTAGGGGTAGCCTTCTTCGGAAAAGCAAAAAAATAGAGACAAAATGGTTGTCACCCAGATGAGTGAACTCGTGAAGGAAAAGCCAAAAGGGAGGGCGAGCCTCCCAGCGAGCCCTTTTTTGCAATGCCCTGCCAATTATCCTCTTTTTGCATGGTGTTCGCCGGATTGAGTTCGGCGTGGATCTCTCCTGCCCAGTGTTTTTCGATTCCGTCGACTCCCTATAAAATGGCGTGGATGGAGGCGGGGTGCCCCGCCTGAGTTTGCCAAGCCTGCTCAGACGGCCTGGACAGGCCGCCTCCATCATCCCCTATTCATCCTCTTGCTTTGCCAGCCATGCTGGCATGCGGGGCTCCTCTGAGGAGCTTTTTAATGTTCCGGACTTGCGCTATGTTCGGGGAGCATAGGTTTGGGCGGCACGCGGTTCTGCAACTTCAGCGTAGCCGCGCCATGGGTTTTGTAAATAAATGCGAGAATCTCCGCGACGACTCGATAACATTCCGAAGGAATCTGGTCCAGGATCTCCATTTTTGAAAGAATTTCCACCAGGGCCGGATCCTCGTGCACGGGAATGTTGTTGGCCCTCGCCAGCTCCAGGATTTTTTCCGCCACCATTCCTTGCCCCTTCGCGACCAGTTGTGGAGAGGCATCCTTGCCATGTTCATATTTTAAAGCGGCTGCTTTGACCGGTTTTTCTTTTTCTTCAGACATATTCATAGTTCATCCAAAATAGACGTAAATTGCTCTCATCGTTTGTTTCTTGGGCTCGCAAATAAAAAACGGTACGAGATGAGCGAAAGGGATTGGCTGCGAGAGCTGAGCGTGGGAAAAAGCCATCTCTCTGATTCGCGTGGCGAAGGCCGGGGCTTTCGTATTCTTGATTCAAGTGTTTGTTCCCGTTTCGCAACAATCATCAGAACCGCCGTAAATATAATTACAGATTCTTATCTGCTTGCCGCGCCGAATGACTCTATCCATATGTCGCCGTTCTTAGACATGAACACTCAACAGTTTTCCTTCGAGTACAACTCTTTCCGGAGTCAATTCTTTTTTATAAAGCCGCACGGGGTCTGCCCGAACTTCAACAGTCACCTGCCGGAACCCGGACTCCCGCAGCTCAGCAGACAATTCACTCGCATGTTTTTCAAGGACCGAGGCAATGCCAGCCTCTTCCAAATACAATTTGACGTCGATCTGCTTTTCGAACCAGCGGGCCCAAGCTTCGACCTTCCCCCAGCCGGGAAGTTCCAAGCGGATATCCACGGTGGTGGGCCGGTCCTTTCCGCCAGATTTTCGGCCTTCCGGATCAATTTGAAAACGGATCCGGGCCGGGCTTTGAAAAAGCTGGTATTGAATTGGAATCACTGCTTCAAAGCTGCCATCCCGCAACCAATGGAGGGCCGTGTCCGCCTGCTTCGCCAATAGTTGATCGGCAAGAGCGGCTTTCAACTCGCCAGCCATTTTCCAAATGGCCGTCAGGTCTGACGGCTGATCTAATTCGATTAGGCGTCCCTGCAATTCCGAGTGTACATTCCGCAACGCTTCCTGGACCTGGGCGGGGTTCATCTTGAATTTTGCCTGGGAGAAAAACGGATCTTCTTCAGTCTTCGCGAGAATGGTTCGCAATTGATCGCCGAAATGCTGGACGGCGGAGCGTGACTCCATGACCGCCTGCCGCAGGGTCTGGTCAACTTGTTGAATGATTTTATGCAACGTTTCCAGCTGTGGCTGCAACATGGAGCGGAAAGTCTCAGGCAACTTGCCGAAAATGGATTCCAAGGCCGGTGTGAGCGATTTCAACTGCCCCGCCAGGTGTTGAAGAGCCAATTCTGGCGAGGCTTTGAGGATCTCAACATCCTTGCTAATCTGTTGGAGCAAATTGGCGAACGCTTTAATTTCACTTTGAGCTGCTGCTTGAGAGGAGTCCGCTTCCGCCAAGGGAGCGCCGGCAAGATTGATATAAACGTGTTGAAGCTCACTTTCCGACTGATCCAAAACTCTTTGAAAATTGCCGGCCGTTGTAGCTGCTTGCGAGGTGGCCTCCTGCTTAATATCCTGCAATTCCCCCATGAAAGCCCGTGTCATTTGTTGAACAGGATCCGATTCGGCCTCCATTGCCGCGGAGTTTGGGAGATTCACATTCTCCAAGATTGGGGAAGATGCAGCAGCTGACGGCTGTGTTTGGGGGAGCGCCAGGCCAGCCATTGCCTCCGGCTGTATTTGCGCGATCAATTCCTCCAATCGGGCAATAAGAACCTGCAGGGGCGGAGGCAGCGGTGGATTGATTTTTTCGAATTCCTGATTCACCTGACCCAGCAGGACCTTCAAATCCGAAGACATTTTTCCCAGGACGCTTTCCGGCGTCGCGCGAAAAGTCTCCAAGAGAGTCCGCAATCGGGCCTCGAAAAAAAGTCCGGAATTTTCCAGTTGAGCTTTGAGGTTCTGCAGGAATTGACGAGGATCTTCTCCCGCGGTCAAAGGAGCCAAAATCTGCTTCAACTGTTCCAGTGGGATATTGGGTTTTCCCACATCAGATGTTTGGAGCAGATTCTTCAAGGTCTCCAGGAGAAGCTGCGCATTAAATTCAGTTTTTACCCCCGATTCGGCTTTTTGGGCCAAAATCAAGTTGGCCATGGCGGTCAACTCTTGAGGACTTTCCGGAACCTCAGGCGCAGAGATTAATTGAAGCTGGATGGAGGGGGTGGTTTCGAGGACCTTCAAATTGATGGCGCGGCCGGGCTCTAGGGGCAGATCGGATTGTGCCCAGAGCCGCCGGTTTTTCATATCGAGGAGCAATTCTCCCTGCGCATTGATGGCCAAAATCCGGGCGGAGACTTCCTGGCCGATGGCCAATTGCAGTCCTTCGATCGCGGTCGTGCTGACCACGACGGTTCGTGAGGAAGTAGGCTGAATTGGCAATAATGGCATGGATGACATGATAAATAATTTCCAGGCGTCAGGTGCTAGGTGTCAGGGGCTAGGTGCCCGGTGCCGGAGGTTGGGTGTCGGGTGTTTGGCGACAAAAGGACTCCAGCCAAAGGTGAGAGGGATTGTCAGACTGAGGGAGGGATTTAACAAAGCGAGAAAAATCGCTCCCATAGTGCTCGCCATCTTCCCGCGTCACTCCGAAATGCGAAAGAATGCTCTGCCAATTCCCCAATTAGAATTATATTTTTCCTCCAAACAAATCCGTCCCTTGGCGTCAGGCATCTACTACTCAACACCCGACACCTGACACCTGACACCTAAGATGAACTTATCGTCATTTCGTCCCTGTTTGTTTAGCAGGGGCGCGGTAGACAATCTTTCCATCGACAACAGTAAAAAGGACAGAGGCTTCCCGGATTTTTTCCGGAGGCGTTTGGAAAAGATCCCGATCCAATACCACCAGATCAGCCAGCTTGCCCGGTTCCAGTGTTCCTTTGATTTTTTCTTCAAAGGCGGCATATGCGCTGTTGAGTGTGTAACAACGAAGCGCCTCATCCAACGTGATTTTTTCTTCCGGAATCCATCCGGAAGGGTGTTTGCCATCCAGGGTGCGGCGAGTCACGGCAGAGTAAACTCCCAACATCGGAGTAAGCGGAGCAACCGGCCAGTTCGTGCCGAAACAAAGCATGGCATGATTCTTCAGGAGAGAATGAAATACATAGGAACCCTTTGCCCGTTCGGGTCCGAGTCTTTTTTCAGCCCAGCGCCCATCGTCAGCCGCGTGGGCGGGTTGCATGGAGGCAATCACTCCTAGACGGGAAAATCGGGGGACATCTTCCGCGGCCAAGTGCTGCGCATGTTCGATCCGCGGACGCCGATCCCTCGGGCCATTTTGCTTTTCCATAGCTTCATAAAAATCGAGAAGCATGTGGTTCGCCCTGTCGCCAATCGCATGGATCGAGAGTTGCAGACCAGCCTGATCGGATAGTCTCAGCCGCTCCTGAAAAATTGTCGGTGAAACCAGATCGTCGGCGAGCAGCCCAGAGGTGTTGGGGGCATCCGAATAAGGTTTAAAGAAGTAGGCCGTGGTCGACCCCAGCGAGCCATCCATGAAAGCTTTCAAACCTCCTAGTTTCAGCCAGTCATTGCCAATTCCATGTTCTTGAACCCAGTCCACTTGCTTTTGCCATTGGGCAAGGGGAGTGCGAGAGTAAATGCGGACGGTGAGCTGGTTGGTCTGGCGGGCGCGCTGAAAGACTTCCCAGCTTTCCCAAGGAGTCACATCCTGTATGGAAGTGACCCCCAGCCTGGCTGCTTCCCGCATGGCAAGAGACAAGGCCTTGTCTTCTTCTTCACGGGAGGGGGCGGGGATTAGCTCTTCCACCAGACCCATGGCCGAGTCTTTAAGAATGCCTGAGGGCTGGCCTGTTTTGGGATCCTTGACGATTTCGCCACCCGCGGGGACTGGTGTAGAGGCAGTGATGCCAGCCAGCTTTAATGCCAGGCTGTTGGCAAGACCCATGTGGCCATCCAACCGTTGGACAAATACGGGATGCCGAGGAGTAACGGGATCGATCAATTCTTTTGTGGGGAGAGGAGCGCCTGGCCAGGACTCGTGATCCCAACTGCCTCCGGTAATCCATAGTCCCTGAGCAAGCTCATGCGCTTTTCGGGCAATCCGCCGGGCAAACTCGGCTTCACTCGCCGCATCCCGCAAGTCGACGCTCATAAGGCGAAAACCGCCTTCGAGAAAGTGGGTGTGGTTGTCGATGAATCCGGGCATCACCAACTCGTCCCGCAATGGTTGGACCTTGGTTTGGTCTCCCTTCAGGGCCAATATTTCTTCATTCGATCCCACCGCCAATATTTTGTTGCCCTTGATGGCAATGGCTTCCGCGAAGGGTGCGGAGGGAATTCCGGTCCAGATTTTGGCTTTGAAAAAAATCAGATCTGCTTTGGGAGTGTCAGCCCAGGATAGAATCATGGCAAAGAATCCAATGGAAAGAAAAATTATGATGCGTGTGAGGCAAGAGAATTCACGGCTCTTGAACCAAGAGCGAATTGAGAAGTTCCTTCGCGATGGGACGCGCTCGCCTGTGGCAGCATTCACAGGCACACCGCCAATCTTCTTGATTTTTGCTGGAGTCATATGATCCCCGTGAAGATGGAGTCGTTAAGGCCTTTAGCGAGAACTGAGCTTGTCTTTTCATGGGCAGGGCATATTTCAGCAGCCCAAGAAATCCTTCACCCGCCCGAAGACTGAAGAACGGAGGTCTTCCAGAATTTTCGCGGATTCTCCCTCAGCAACCAGGCGGATGATGGGTTCCGTGTTGGATCCGCGCACATGAAACCAGCCACCCGGCACTTCAATTTTTATCCCATCCCGCAAGTCCTGTGGGTAAGTTGCGTATTTTTGACGAAGCATTTTTAAAACCGGCTGGATTTTGTCGGAGGGGCAGGGCAGTTTCTCCTTGACCATCTGGAAGGCGGGCATCTCTCCGATCAGCGTGGAAATGGATTTTCCGGACTTTTCGAGCAGATGCAGGATGAGGGCCATTCCCACCAAGCTGTCCCGCGCGAAATTCAAGCGGGGAAAAATCACTCCACCATTCCCCTCACCGCCAATGATGGCATTTTCCCGCCGCATGGTCTCGGTGACATTGGCTTCTCCTATCTTGCTTTTTACAATCGGGCAGTGGAATTTGCGCGCGACCCAATCCAGCGCATGGCTGGTTGAGAGATTGGAGACAACCGCGCCCTGAGTATGACTGAGAACATAATAAGTGGCCAAAACCAGAGTAAAATCCTCGCCAATGGGAATTCCTTGTTCAGAAACCACGGCCAGCCGGTCTGCATCCATATCCTGGGCAAAACCGACATCGGCCTGATGTTTCTTTACGGATTCACACAAGACCCCCAAATTTTGTGGGAGCGGTTCAGCCGGACGGGGAAAGGATCCATCGGGAGTGTTAAAAACCGGGATGACTTCCGCGCCCAAGGCTTCGAGCAGCCGAGGGCCTGCCAGCGAGCCGGCCCCATTGCAGGAGTCAAGCACGACACGGATTTTTTTTTCTTTTCCCGCCAGGGGGCCCAATTCCTTGAGAATGGCGGCAATGTGCAGGTCACACGCGCCCTTGACATGTTCCACCGAGCGCATCTCGACACCACGCACCAGAGTATATTCCCCCTGGTGATAAATGTTCAGCAAATCGCGGGCTTGGCCGGAATCCAGAAATAGTCCATTGGCGCCGACGAATTTCAGGGCGTTCCACTCAGCGGGATTGTGGCTGGCTGTGATAGCGATGCCGCCAGGAGTGCCCAAATGCCGGACCATCCATTGGATGGTAGGAACGGGACAGATATCCAAGTCGAGGACACGGCACCCGCTGGAGAGTAATCCGGCTATCACGGCCTGTCGGACCATTTCGCCCGAAGTGCGGGTGTCGCGTCCGATCACAATGGTGCCGGAATTCGTATAAGTGCCAAAGGCCTGGGCAAAACGGGTCAGTAGCGTCGGTGTCAGGGAGTCTCCCACAACTCCGCGAACACCGGAAATGCTGATTTTTAATGTGGGGATTGCACGCATAAATCCACCTGTTTGGATCTTGCCGCGACCAATCGCGGCAAGATCCAGATAAAATAAAGGGTAATGCACAATTCCATTCGCCAACAAGTCGAGAAGGCGCGATGAGCGTATTCCGGCGGGAAGTGGGCTTCTAAGTCAAAATCCCAAAGCCGAATTTCAACTTGTCAGGAAAGCCGGTCGCGTGCCCAGTCAAGAAATTGTTGTGCTTCAGCGGCTGTAGCGGCTTCGGCGATGATCCGGATCATTGACTCTGTGTTCGAGGCCCTCAAATGCACCCATCCATTTGGCCAATTGATCTTAATGCCATCCGTCAAATTAATTTCCGCGGGTTCTTCTCTCTCAACCCGCTCTAAAAATCCCTGCAAAAGTGTATAAATACGATTCGGCGGGACGGAGATATTATGTTTCACGATAGCCAATTGAGGGATGCTTTCAGCCAACTCTGAAATCCGGCTGCCGGTGACAGCCATCCATTCCAGCACTAAAGCCAAGGCCGCAGTGCTGTCGTGAGTCATCTGCACTTCTGGGATAATGACTCCGCCGCTCCCTTCGCCGCCAATGACTCCCTGATGTTCCAGCATAGCCTCGGAAATATAAGCCTGGCCGACGGGAGTGCGGATGACCGAAGCTCCAAATCGCTGCGCGATTAATTCAATGGCCCGGCTGGTGGAAATATTCGTAACCACGGGCCCGGTCTTTTGGGCAAGCTTAATTTGGACTGCCATGGCCAAAGTCTTTTCTTCCACCAGGGGCTCACCAGACTCAGTAACGATTCCCAGCCGTTCTCCATCGGCATCATGGGCAAATCCGATATCGGCCTGGCCGGCTTTGACCACCGCGCGAAGCTGGGCCATGGTTTCCCGCCTAGGCTCGGGATTGCGGGGGAAAGGAAGCGAGGGGTCATCATTGACGGCCAGAACCTGGCAACCCAGCACCTCCAGCCATCGCGGGCTGAGAACGGAGCAGGAACCGTTGCAGCAGTCCACGGCCACACGAAGCTTGCGAGAGCTAATCTTCTCTATATCGAAGGCCGGACGCAGAGCCGCGAGATGCAGTTCCAGCGCATCCCCTTTGGGGATGGAGGTCTGCATTTCCCTCCAGCTGGCCTTGTTGAATTCTCCCTGATGAAAAACATCGAGCAATTCTTCCGCTTGTGAGGAATTCAAATAAAGACCATCGCCCCGCACGAATTTTAAGGCATTCCAGTGCATGGGATTGTGGCCTGCCGTAATGGAGATGCCTCCTTGGGCTTTCATCTGACGAACCGCTATTTGCAAAGAGGGTGTGGGACAGATCTCCAAGTCCACGATTTCACAGCCGGAAGCCAAAAGGCCGGCGGAAACAGCGGCAACTACCATCGGTCCCGAAGGGCGCGGGTCCCGGCAGACCAATATTCGTCCGCCATCCATATAAGTGCCAAAAGCCTCGGCAAACCCGCATGCGAGCTCAGGAGTAAAAGTCTCTCCGACGATTCCGCGCACTCCGGAAATTCCTATTTTTAATGATTTCATGGCCGTGATATCCGTTCCGCGCAAAACCACCGCGCTTGGCAAGCCTTACTCAACACAATGAAAAACTCTTCAATAATTCAATAATCCGCGCTCAAAGATCCGTGCGGATTGACGGGCAATTTTGAAGCTATAGAACCTCCACTGCTTTTCCTGGACGGGCCGGTCCCTCCAGGCTCGGGTGGCGCATACCAAACCCTCAAAAACTTCTGCTCCCGCTTTGACGGGATGACGGGATTGATGCAGCATGAGGATCTCAATCCCAAATGTTAATCCTAACCAGCTAACGGAGAAATTGTCCTTCACTTGAAAAAAAATGCAAAGAGAAAAAACAACTGTTTGGCAAACCTCCGAAAAGCGATTAAACACAGAAACGGGAAACACTAGCGAGTGATCGGGGTGGGGAATTGCGTGATTGATTACCCATGATTCCCGTGGTTTATTCCTGAGCCTAAGCCTTGGAAGTGAACGATTAAGAAATTAAATACTCTCTTAGGTTTTGTGCTTCTTGATTTGATCGGTTGACAGCGAAGAGCTGAGTAGATGCCATCAATCGACGGCTCCGCCAATATCCACTCAGTTGTTGTATCCCTGAAAAAAAATCATGTGGATTATCATCTTATTCTTGCTGGCGGACAGTTGTTTTGCCACAATACCGTTTGCTCCGGTGCAGGGGGAGCGTATTTTATTATCCTTTCTGTTATTTTATATGGATTCAAATTTAAGAACTTATTTTGAGAGATTAAAATGAAACCAGCTTTACTTATTATGGCTGCCGGAATGGGGAGTCGTTATGGTGGTCTAAAACAGATTGATCCGGTTGGACCTCATGGGGAGACGATTCTCGAGTATTCCATTTATGATGCGGTCCGGGCCGGTTTTGGGAAAGTCGTCTTCATCGTCCGGGATCATTTTTCAGAAGTGTTTCGAGAGAAAGTCGGAAGTAAATTCGAAGAGAAGTTGCCGGTAGCTTATGTGAATCAAGAGCTCGATTGTTGCATGGAAGATCTTGCAGTTCCGGAGAATCGGGAGAAACCTTGGGGGACGGGTCATGCCGTTCTGGTGGCTCGAGAGACGATGGATGGGCCTTTTACGGTCATCAACGCGGACGATTATTATGGCGCAAACTCATTCCAAATCATTGCGGACTTTTTTTCTTCCAACGGTTCTCTCCGAAATAGCGATGATTACTCGATGGTAGGCTATACCCTGCGGAACACTCTCTCTGAACATGGGTATGTGGCGCGGGGGGTTTGCTCCCACGATGCTCAGATGTTTTTAAACAAAATCGTCGAGCGCACTAAAATTGAAAAAAATGGACAAGGCGCCCGATTCATCGAGAAAGAAGGGCAGGCGTTTCCCCTTACGGGTGATGAGATTGTTTCCATGAACCTCTGGGGTTTCTACCCCTCAATCTTTGATCGCCTGCAAAGCCAATTCAAAGATTTCCTTGGTCGGCGAGGGCAGGATCCCAAAGCGGAATTTTTCATTTCCGATGAGGTGGGAACCTTGCTTTCGAATCGGCAGGCCCGCGTCAAAGTGTTGCCTACTCCCGATTCCTGGTTTGGGGTCACCTATCGCGAAGATAAAGAGATAGCAATTGCCGGAATCCAGAAACTGATTCAGGCAGGCATTTATCCTGAAAAACTTTAGCGGGGCGCCGATCCGCCTGATTGGCATTGCCCATTCATCTCGGCTGGCACAACAATGAAGATGAAAATGGGATGATGGAGGCGGCCTGCCTTCAGGCCGTCTGAGAAAGCGTGGCAAACTCAGGCGGGGCACCCCGCCTCCATTCAAGCTATGTTCTGAGGAGCTGCACATGCCAGTTTGACGGCACAACAAGAGGATGAAAATTTATTCCCCCTTTGAAGGGGGATTTTCTAGGGAGACAAAATGCGTCATAACGTTAAGGCCGTGGCCGGCCAATTCCAGATCTTGGGCGAGTTTGTCGAAGCTGCCCCTTATGGCACCGGTCATATCAACGACACCTATAGGGTAGTTTTTAATCAAGGTGGGACCATTGCGCCATATATTCTACAGCGCATCAATCATAATGTGTTCAAGAACCCTCCCGCCTTGATGGAAAACGTGATGCGGGTGACCAGCCATATTCGCGAGAAGTTGATTCAGCAGGGCTCTAAAGACGTTTCCCGCCGGGTGCTCACCGTGATCCCCACGCGGAAGGGAGGAAGCTTTTTTCAGGACGACGAGGGCAATTACTGGCGTGCCTACATTTTCATAGAAAAGGCCCGGACCTACGATGTGCTCGAAACCTCTGCGCAGGCCTATGAAGCAGCCAAGGCTTTCGGGAAATTCCAAAGGCAGCTAGCCGATTTATCTGGTCCGGCATTGCATGATACTATTCCCAACTTTCATAATGGTCCCATGCGGTACAAGGTATTTTTGAAAGCGTTGGAAGAGGACGTCTGCCAACGGGCTGCTACAGCCAAGCCAGAAATCGAGTTTCTGCGCAGTCATGCCGCCATCTTCAATGTTCTTCCCGCCCTTTACCAGAAGGGGGAAATCCCTCTGCGGGTCACACACAACGATACAAAATTGAACAATGTGATGTTGGACGATGAAACGGGCGAAGGAATTTGCGTGATCGATCTCGACACTCTCATGCCGGGTCTGATTCATTTTGATTTTGGAGATATAGTCCGTACCAGCACCAGCCCAGCCAAGGAAGATGAGCAGGACTTATCCAAAGTAACCATGCTTTTGCCGCGCTTCGAGGCCATCGTGAAAGGTTTTCTCGAATCGATCGGTGAATCTATCACTCCCATCGAGCGTGATCATTTGGTTCTGGCTGGAAAGCTGATTACGCTGATCATTGGCACGCGCTTCTTGACCGACTATCTGGCCGGAGATCAGTATTTCAAGATCCATCGGGAAGGGCACAACCTGGATCGTTGCCGCACCCAGTTCAAACTGGTGGCTTCCATGGAGGAACAGGAGGAGGAAATGCATTCCCTGGTAGCCAAATGGGGAGCCCACTAGGGGGATACTCTATTCCGTTCCTAATGTTCTCGAATTATCATTTGATGCAGAGCGTTATTCAGTCGTTATTTGGGGGCGATGACAACTTTTAAGAAATTATCAACCCAACCAGCATATCGTAGTTTTGTGTTGAATTCCTGGATATCAATAATATTCCAATTCTAGAAGCAGCGATGAATCGGCCACATCAAAAAAAACGGCAATCCAAGAGAATAACCCTGGAAGAGCTCCAAAGCTCCGGAGCTCTTCCGTGCTCTCCCTGCGGTTTCAAGATTGAGGGGAGACTTCGCCCCCTGATTTCAATCGCTGCTTCCAATATAAGCGCCGTCCCCAGTTAGCAGACCGGCGCCCGCACCATCGTTGATCACAGCATAAGCGATAAACGGATTGTTTCCTGAAGTGCGTCGGACCTGCGCATACCCTTGCGAGACTGCCGGAGCATACGAAGTCAGGATGGCCCCCTTCTGCATCCATTGGTGAGCGTTGAGCACAATAGGTTCCGTGGTTGCCGCGATTGTTCCAGTCGCCCCATCATAAAGATCGATGACAAAGGTGTCACTGCTGCCATCCGTTTCGCCGGTATTCACAATGGCAAGATTCGTCCGATTTTCAGAATTTTGCTGCAGGCCGAAAAGCCAGGCGCTATTGGTGGCGGCATGGCCAATTGGGATGGCTGCATAGAATAGCCCAAAACGGCCTCCAGCAGCGCCGCCGGAGAAGGAAGTTCGGGCCCCTACGACAACTCCGCCGATATCTCCGCCAGTGGCGGTTGCAAACAAGGCTCCCACAATAGTGGTTCCCGCGGGTCCAATCCCGGGAACGGAGTGATCGCGCATGTAGGCGAAAATATCAGGGATAATCTGCTGTTGGCCGGGCGATAAGGATATGGTGAAATGAGAGGCCGTATCCGCGAAGGCAAAATTAATGGTGCGGGCTTGGCTGGACCAATTCGTCAGAACCAGTTCGCTCAATAATGTGCTGGTTTGCACGATGACAGGCAATGACAACCCCGCCACAGGCGCCGTTGGGACAGATTGCGGAGCCACAAATGAACCATCAGAATTGACTTGGTCATTAATAACCCCATAAGCAAAATATGGAGCCGTGCCGCTGGTTCGATCCACTTTCAGGTAGCCGTTGGTCAGGGAAAGGCCATTCGATGTCAGCACATTCCCAATTTGAAAGAATTGGCCCGGCCCCAGAGTAACGGGGGGTAAAATCTGGGAGAAGGCGCTGTTCCCATCAAATACAGTCACCTGCAAAGTGATGCTGCCGTCGCTGCTTGCTCCCAGATTCTGGAAAGCAGCATTGGAACGGTCAGAAGAGTTTTGGCGCAATCCGCAGATAAAAGCAGTCCCTGTAAGCGCCTCGCCAATCGAAATGGCGGGATAGGCCAATCCGGCGCGCCCCACCAAATTTCCCCCGCTATCCTTGACGAGTGTCGCCGTCCGAACTGTAATGCTAGCCGCGGAGGAGGAGCTGAGATTGGAGAAGCGGACACGCAATGTTCCCCCACGGTTCCCTGAGTCAGGGATTGGAATGCCCAAGCCCCTCAAATAGGATATGGAATCCGTTTGAATCACTTGGCCGGGAGGCAAGGTAGTGGTGGCTGTTCCGCTGCCGGTGCTGAATGCGGCAGTGTAGGTGAATTCCACCTGGGCGGTAGTGGTTCCACGGTTGGTAAGAGTCAACTCCGAGGTATAGAATGACCCGCCCGCGCCGGAAAGGGAAAGCAATATCGGAACAAACAGGGTGGCGGAAGTGTTCCCTTCCGTGCCCGCTTGAATGACAGAGAAAGTCTGCCCTCCAATAGTGAGAGTTCCAGTTCGTGCCGAAGCTCCGCTGTTGGCTGCCACGGAGTAATTCACTGTTCCATTGCCGTTGCCGCTGGAGCCCAACGTGATTGTGATCCAGCTGACATTGCTCGCGGCAGTCCAGGCACAACCGCCGCTGGTAGTCACATTTAAATTGCCAATACCTCCGGGAGAATCAAAATTGATGCTCGTGAGATTAAGCGCATAAGAACAGCTGGCAGTGATGGTGAGGTTGCCATTGCTGGTGGCTGAGACAGTTCCAGCGACGTCACTGATGCGTACTTTTACGGTGGTAGAAGGAGTATTGGGAACGGTCCAGCTATAGCTTCCCGAATTGGGAGTGCTGGCGATAATGGTGGTATAACTAGTTCCTCCGTTTGTGGAGAATTCAATTTTCACGTTTCCCACTGTTCCCGTTGTAGACCATGTGATGTTTTGGGCGGATCCAATCAACCAGCTTTCCCCGCCATTGGGTGAACTCACGGACAGCGACGAGGTGCCACCTCCTCCTCCGCCTCCACCGCTGCCGACATACACCCAGATTCCCTGGATGGCCGCGTAAACGGCCGTGTGATCGGCACGACTCACTCCAATTTGATATGGAACGAACGGCAAGCCGGAGGAAGCAATATTCCATGTGACAGCTGCGTCCGTGGTGCGCAAGACAATTCCATTGACAACGGCAAAGAGGGTAAACGGGGTGGTTGAGTCTATGGCTAGATTCATGCCCGTGATCAGGAATTGGGTCGAGCAAAATTGAAAACCGCTCGGATAGTGAAGATTTCCATACAGAGTGCCGGTATAGTTGGTTATCAGTTGTTGAATTCCTGATGTGGTATCCTGCCAGCTCCCGCCGCTATTGGTACTCTTAAATACCCCGCCGTTGACCGTGATCGAAGTCAAGACTGAAGCATATAATGTCGATGGCGTTTTCGGGTCAATGGCCAAATCAAAAATCCCTTGTGTGTTGGGCAATCCCGAACCAGACGGACTCCAGGTCGTGCCCCCATCGACGCTCTTATAGATTAAGGGCGTACCCGCAGCTGAGACATACAGACCCAGATAGAGGGTTGCCGGGCTGCTGGGATCGATGGCAAGACAATTCAAAACGGCAGTGGCCGGCAATCCGGCTTTAGAGGATGTCCAGGTGCTCCCGCCATCAGTGCTGTGATATATGCTGGCAACTCCCAGCGCATAGACGCCATTGGCATTGACTGGATCCGCAATCAGTTTGGTTGGAGCATAAAAACTGAAGTCGTCAGCTGGAGTCGTCGTAAGCGTCCAGTTTGCCCCGCCATCCGTGGATTTATAGATCCCCGGCACCAAAAACTTCACTCCGCCTCCCAAATCTATTTCGCTGGCGTTATTGATGGAAACCCAGAGCGTCTTGCTCGTAGTTGGACTTATGGCAATGGCCACAACAAACTGGCTTCCCAATCCCGCATTGCGAGAAATCCAATTATTGCCTCCATCGGTGCTCTGAAAGACGCCCAATCCAGGGACTCCTGCATAAATGGTATTTTTATCGGTAGGGTCCAGGGCCATGTATTCGATGGAAGCTTTCAATCCCGCATTTTGGGCTGCCCAGGTGGTTCCACTATCGCTGCTTTTCAATACACCGTGCTGAAAGGTTCCCGCATAGACATTCGCGGGATTGGAGGGGGCCAATCCAACAATTTGAACACTTGCCGTCGATATGCCCAGATTAAGGGAACTCCATTGGCCCGCGCCATTAGTAGTTTTGTAAACGCCTCCGAAGGTAGTCGTGGAGTCCGTGGCGACGAGATATAAATTGGCGGAATTGATGGGATCGATCACTGGATCTTTGAGATTGACCCCCGTAACTCCGGTATTGGAAAGTTGCCATTGCCCGCCGCTATTGATGCTTTTATACACTGCTTTTCCGCCCGAGGTCAGATATAGCGTGGTGGGTGTCTTGGGATCCACCACGACTGTGCCCAAAGTGTCCGTGGCGGGCAATCCGGTTCCGGCAGGACTCCAGGAACTGCCGCCGTTTGTGCTGGTCTGAAGGCCGCTGGTCGTGCTGGCATACAGGATGTTGCTGTTGGTCGGATCAATTGCCAAAGCATAAGCTTTCCAGGCTAGCTTGTTCCATGTGCCACCGCCGTCGGTGCTCTTGATTACGTAATAGTCAAAGCCGGTCGTCGCACTGGTCGCTATGATGGCATAGAGCGTACTGGGGGTCTTGGGATCCATCACCATGGCAACCACGAAATCGTTGCAGGGGATCTTAGTGTCAAGTATGGTCCAGTTGGCACCAGCATCGGTGCTTTTTATGATGCGGCCGCTTACCAGATAAACAGTAGTATGGTTAGTGGGGTCGAGGAGTATTTTTGATGATGCTCCCCAATAGGCATTTAAATTGGTCCAGGTCACGCCGCCATTAGTGGTCTTAAAGATCCCGCCAAAATTCGACAAATATGCAAGGTTAGAGTCAGTATAATCCACTGCCACTTCGCCAACATATCCCCCCTCCGGACCGTTCCGGGGGCTCCAATCATTGGCAGCCTCTGCCTGGGGAATTGCGCTATTGAGACAAATTGTGATTGTTGCAGCCAATATGAACCATCGAAGTGGAACGGTAAAACCTGCCCGTGTTTTCTGTGATTTGCTCTTCATCTTCTTTTCTCCTTTGTGGAATCAATACTCAAAGGTTTTTGCCGTAAAATTTTACCAATGTGAGAGACAGGTCATGAGACCGCGCGGAATCCAGGAAGAATAGTCATGAGGAGAAATAAAATATAATGCCGGTCCTGCTCGCAGAGATGAGTAAAGCCTCCTTATTCATAGTTCCTTGAGTTTCACACGCAAGACACTCCAAGGTGAAGGAGAACTTGGAAAATGCCGCCCAAATATTTAAATTAGGTGAATCACAAACCACGACCAACTTCGAATCCTCCGCAAGTTGTCTCGAATGCAATTGAATTTGATCGATGGCCTATCCTGTGCAGAACAAAACATCTCATCGGAAATCTCTTGTCATTCTTTCGCGATTGGGCTCCAAACAAAAAAACCAGGATTATTTAAATATGATTCTAACGTGCAAATTTGAACTCGCAATTTTTGGGGTCAAAAGTTTTTTGTCACTTTCGGACGCCACTGGGAAAGTTTATGGAATTGCAGGACCAGGATTAATCTCTGACTTTCAATTGGAACTTGAGGGTGCAATTCAAAGTGCGACAGGTGAGATAGGTACAGGATTAGCTCAATAACCAAGGGGTGACGGGGAGGGCGAGGCTCCCACCGAGCCGTCAGAGCTAATCCGTGGACCTGGAGCAGCTCGCCAGGCGGAGTCCGCCTAAGCGGGAGGCTCGCCCTCCCGTGCATTCCATCCCTTGACACACCTTCAACCCTGTTTCACGTTGAATTACACCCAGAAATTGAGATTGGGCATGATTTGACGGTTCGTGAGATTCTATGATTCCGCTGCAGTCTACCTCAGCGACAGAGTGAAAGGAGATGGACTACCTTCCGCCAGCTGGAAATACGAATTCGAGCTGGATGCGGATGCTCCTACCGGTTTGGGTGGCCATCCTAATATGGAATGAGTTCTGAGCAGCAGGAGTGAACTGCGCGGCACGATGAGCTGGTAGAAAGAAAATCCTATACGCTCGATTTTCTATCTTTTCACGGTTATTTTCTCGGCAATAAAACTGCCGCATATATTACTCTAGTTCCATGGGCAATCCATAAGGGCCATAAACGACGCAGGATTGAGGCAGCGGGTCTCCCCGGAATTGCACGATCATCAGGTCTTTCCAGCGTGATTGATCCTGCCGCTTCATTGTGACGGGAATTATTACGAAAAGGCCAATTTCGGAATGGCCTTCTTGTTGTATAGGGCCGATGCTGGTTACTTCCTGAATGTGGTCATTTGGACTGCGTCTCATCAAAGCTGCTCGCAGGAACTCATCGTTCCATAATTCCGTCAGAGGGCAGAGCTGTCTCACTTGGGCAATGTCTCCGCGCATAATTGCCGTGTAGACTCGATGCAGGATTTCGGCTGCGGCTTCCTGGGTAGTCCTCCCTTCCATCTGAATGCCGAATCGAGGGCTGGCCAATAGCGCCATGTTTTGGTTCTGAATAATGGGCTCTTTTTCCACGTATTTGACTCCTTCCGGCAAGGTGGGAGTCATCTGGGTATCGGACAATTCTCGTGAATAGGTAATCTGCCTGGCCCAAAAAGAGGGGGGGCCGGAGCGGGCAAAATTATTCCAGGTTTTAAAGCTGGTTGGTTTTTTGGTTTCCAGATCGAAGTTGAAAATCCAAGCCTGGGGGCCTTTGACGTCTATAATGTTGCCCGAAAGATTGACGCTTTTGCGTCCCGTGGTGGGATCGACAGTGTGGCTGATCTGGGCGTTGTCCGCTTTGCTCAGCGTTTCCAGCAGATACGGTCCGGGCCATGGAGTCATGCCCGCGGTTACAGCTTGTTCATAAAACACTGTCTCCTGAGTGGGAATGTAATAATAAGTCTTAGCTTTGGCAGTCCAACAGATAGTGCCGGAACTCGTTTTCATCAGCAAATTCTTTGATTGGCGGCCGGTCCGGCTGGCCCGGATCCACATTTCACAGTCCTGCAACTCTCCCCTTTCATTCAAAAACGCCCCTTCGATATACAGTCCATGAAAATCCTGGATTGCCTGAATGGACTGTTCAACGGCCCAAGTGGGTTTGGACAGCCAGTGGGGCAGGGTGACAATGATGATGATAGCCAGAAGCGCCCCGATGGCTGCCATCTTGCCCATATGCCAATTCAAGGATTTCTCCCTGCGACCCTGCAAGGGTCGGTGAAGCGAATGAAGGGATTCTTCCATGGCGTTCCAACCCTGTGTGAGCAGGTGATCTCTGGCTTCTGGGGTGTCCTTGATCGGAATATTCATGAGATAAGCGGAAATTGTCCGTTCTAATTTTCGATTATTCAAATTGATCATGTTTAATCTCCAAGCAGGACTCGGAGTTTTTCCAGTCCGTACCGATAGCGGCTCATAATAGTATTGATTGAAGTCTGCTTTTGCCGGGCGATGTCCCTGAATCGAAGAGACTGCTGCAAGTGCAAGACAATGATTTCGCTCTGCTCTAGCGGAAGCTGGTTCAAGGCTGCCGCAATCCGGCCGGTCGCTTCAGGATCATCTATCCCATCCCTGGAATGCGGGACTGTTTCTTCCTGGAACTCTACCTGACGAGCCTGTTGGCGCTCCCTCATCCGGTTCATATCTCGCGACCGATTGGCCACGCAAATTGCCAGATAACCCTTCAGACTGCCAATTAGCCGAAATCGACCGGCTTGCGATGCGAAATTCAACATAACGTCGTGTACCGCATCTTCCATCCCGGCCGGATCGCAAAGCAACACGCGGGCTACCCGCAGCAGGTCAGCGCGATATTTCTCATAAATTGAGCGAAAAGCCTCGCGATCGCCGCGGTTGAAGCGCTGAATCAGTCGCCAGTCTTCGAGCATTCGACCCTCTCCATTGACCAAAACAACAATCGATTGTCACCCTTAGAAACGATTCTTGTCCTGGTTTTCGTCTAAAAGATACAACTTTTTTTGGGGGAAGGAGATTCGGATCGAGGAGGAGGAACTAAAAGAACCGGCGATTCTCAGTTGAGTTTCGGAATGCACCTGCATAAAATCCCATGGTCCGCGACGTAGTCGTGCTGGAATTTGCCGGGGATTGGAGCCGCAACACCCTTATGCTAAGATGGCTCCAATTGAGCAGCTAATCCGGAAGTACCATGTCTTTGATGGGAGCTTGCTGGATTAGTGGTTTTGGGAAGAAGGGGGAACCATGATTTCAAAAGGAACAAACCGTCATGGGATTTTCTTTATGTTGCTAGGAATTTGGGGCGTGACGGTCCTGCATGCCTCGGATGCTCAAATCCGTTTGAACTCGTTAGGCTTTCTTCCCTGGCAGGTCAAGCGAGCCTCAATTGCAGCTTCCTGCGCACAATTTAATCTTGTTCGAGTTTCTGACAATTCCACGGTCTTCAGCGGGACAGTCACTGGACCTGTACAAAACGCCGATACCGCTGAATCTATTTATCTGGCTGATTTCTCGGAGGCGCGGGACTCAGGACAGTTTTTTTTGGAAGTCCCCGGAGTCGGCCGGTCCACTTCATTTCAAATCAGCCGGACTCTTTATAATCTTCCTTATTACACCGTCATGCGCGGAATGTACCTCTGGCGTTGCGGGACGGCAGTCTCCGGTACGCATAACGGCAACACTTATGCCCATGAAGCTTGCCACATGAATGATGCTTATTTGGATTATGTGGAGCACAGCCACATTAAACAGACCGGCACACAAGGTTGGCATGATGCCGGAGATTACAACAAATATGTAGTAAATGCGGGGGTGACCGTTGGGGTGATGTTCATGGCTTGGGAGCAATATCAGGCGAAGCTTCGGCAGATATCACTGGATTTGCCGGAATCCGGGAATGGCTTGCCGGATTTCCTGAATGAAATGAAGTGGGAGGTGGACTGGCTCCTCACGATGCAGGCTACTGATGGCTCGGTCTATCATAAGGTCAGCACCTTGAATTTTGGCGGTTTTGTCCTGCCTGAGAAGGAAACGGCTGACCGCTTCTTTGTTCCCTGGAGCAGCGCGGCGACCGCGGACTTTGTGGCCATGGCAGCCATGGCTGCCCGCATTTATCAACCTTACGACTCTGCCTATGCCAACCGTTGTCTGGAAGCGGCTCGGAAAAGCTATGAATTTTTAGCCGCCATCCAGTCCAATCACAATGCCGATCAGACGGGTTTTTCTACCGGGGGTTATGAAACCACCGATCCTGATGACCGTCTGTGGGCGGCTGCGGAAATGTGGGAAACCACGGGCGAGTCTGCTTTTTTGAGTGATTTCGAAGCTCGTGCTAATGTTCAGTCTCCCAAAATCGATATTGATTGGGATTGGTGGAACGTCAAGAACTTGGGGATGTTCACCTATCTGCTTTCCAGCCGGAGCGGCAAAAATCCAGCTCTGCGGCAGAGTGTGCAGGAGGCCCTTCTTTCAGCCGCCAATTCCATTGTGGCACAGCGAAATGCCCACGGTTACGGACGGCCTTTGGGCACTTCTTATTATTGGGGATGCAATGGCGGTGTAGCTCGCCAAACCGTGGTTCTGCAACTCGCCAACCGGCTGGTGCCGAATCCCGATTACTCGAACACCGCGCTGGATGCGCTGGGGCACCTGTTCGGAAGAAATTATTACAATCGCTCTTTTGTTACCGGATTGGGACTGGATCCTCCCATGCATCCTCATGACCGGCGTTCCGGGGGCGACTCAGTTGTCGATCCCTGGCCCGGATATCTGGTGGGTGGGGGTTGGTCAGATACGGCGGGACGAGGAGCGGTCAGCTGGATTGACATTCAGGACAGTTATCAAACCAATGAAATTGCCATTAACTGGAATGCCGCATTGATTTATGCTTTGGCGGGATTTATAGAGCCGGTCTCGCCGGATCGGCAGAAGTATAAAAGAGATAATGCGACTCGCCGAATTCGGACGCAATAGCCGGTTGGAGTGCCGCGCTGCCCAGATCCAGATGATGAATAGAGCAAAGGGGGAATGTGCGAGTGCAACGGCGATCACAAGTGCCCGCGGTAGGAAGGGTTCGCCGAAAGCATCCTGCCAGTAATCACCAGACGATGGAGATTTTCTGGGGGACTGCATCCGCGGCGGCGCTGCACAACAAGGGGATGAGAATAGCGGATGGAGACAACCTGCCCTCAGGCCGTTAAAGTACGTTTGGCCAAACCCAGACGAGGTGGAGGCGCCCCGTCTCCATCAACGCTATATTAGTAGGAGGAATTATGGATCGGCGCAGGTTTTTAGCTTGGATGGGGATAACGGCAACTTCATGGGAGGGGATGGCAAATCCCTCCAGCCATCTAAATTCGAAGCTGCGGGCTGAAGATAACGTTCCGCAAAATCCTTCTCCTTCCTCCAATGAAAGAGCTCTCTACCTCCTCACCTATGATCACGGCGGGCTGGTGCTTTGGGGAAGAGAGCATTTTCTCCAGTATCTGAACAGTGCCATCGAATGGTTGAAGCGGTATCCCAGTTTCAAAATCGGACTGGATAATGAAGCTTGGACTTATGATGAGTTAGCTCGCGTCGCCCCCGAAATATTGGAGCAACTCCGAGGTTATCTTAAACAATTTCCTGGTCGTTTCGGGATTGGAACCTGCACTTATGGACAGCCGTTGGCCCAGTTCATCAATGAAGAGTCCAATATCCGCCAGATCGCTTATGCCCTGGAGGCAGACCGCCGTTATTTTTCCACTGCTCCGCCGATCTATTTGATGAGTGAGCATGCCATGCATAGTCAGATCCCCCAGATTCTGAATGGATTCAAATTCCAGGGGGCGATCATGCGGACCCATTACATGATGTATGGGTATAATCCGGCCTTCGATCTGCCCATCGGGTGGTGGGTGGGCGCCGATGGATCGAAAATTGCCACAGTCCCCACCTACAAAGGCGAAGGGGCGGAATTTGGCAAGACCCCCATCGACAATTGGATCTTGACGCGTTATCCCAGCCAGGAGTGCCAGGAATCTCCCGCTGATTTCAAGCGGAAATTCGCGCGTATCCAGCCCCTGCTGGCCAGCCGAGCGGACGACTCCGGCTTGCGGCGGGAGGAGTTGGTGCGGGAAATCGAAGGGAAACCCGGATATCGGTGGATTTTGCTGGAGGAATTGCGATCGCGTTTCCCTCAGCCGGCCGAAGAAATGAAGACGGCTCCCGACGATTTTAAAGTGCGGATGCCCTGGGGGTATTGTGGGAACGAAATCTGGAACCGGAGCCGCGAAGCCGAAGTAGCTGTTTTGACGGCCGAACGGATGGATGCGCTAGCGTGCTGGCATGGCTGCGAGAGCCGCGAGGCTCCGCTGGATCAGGCCTGGAAAAACTTGCTGGTGGCTCAACATCACGATATCCAGATTTGTGGGCTGCTCCGGGAGGCCCGGCAGTTTTTGGCGGCCTCGATGGAACGGTCCCATGAGGTTCAACGAAGGTCGATGGAGTACATGGCTTCCCGGTTGAAGGCCGATGGAGTGGCTCAGATCACCGTCTTGAACCCGAACTGCTGGCCGCGTCGGCAATGGTTGAAAACCCCTTTGCCCTTGCCCCGGGGAACTGCCAAATCCTTGCAGGTCCAAAGGGAAGGGGAGACGATTCCCTCTCTGATTCTTTCCGCCGAACGGTCTTCCCAGGAAAAGATGGGGGATGCTCGGATGGCCTTCTGGGCGGATCTGCCTCCCTTCTCTTTTGCCACTTTTTCCGTCCTTGCCTCAGATGAGCGCCAGCCTTCAGGATTTCCATCCTGTCAATGCGATCCCCATCAGCTCCAGATTACATCGCCTCATTGGCTCCTCCGGTTGAATCCACAAGGGGGGATTGCCTCTCTGAAAAATCGGCAAACCGGCCAGGAGGTCTTTGCATCGGGCAAACGGAGCGGCATCCTGACCGGCAGAATAGATGGAAGAGTCTGTGAATCCACGGGGAACTGGACTTTGATGCCTGCTCCTCAGGGCTCCGCCTGGGTGGTGGCGCGCGAACAGGGAGAAATCGGGGGGATTCCTTACGTTGTGGATTTGACTGTGTGCGGTGACACTCCCCGTCTGGATTATCGCGTCACCCTTGAGTTCAACAACGAGAAAATCGGCCAGTTAAGCGAGAATCTCCGGGATGACAAATCCGCTTTTGTTCATGAGGAAAAATTACGCTTTAAGACTTTTCCCTTGCTGCCACCTTCCGCCATTGGGATCAGGGATCTTCCCTTCACGATTGTCGAAACGGATGCCCGGTATGTGGAAGGGAATTATTGGACAGCCGTGGGCGATGGCACGGCAGGTCTGGCGTATTTCAATCGTGGCGCCATGGGGTCGGTCCGGGAGGCGGATGGCGGTTTTTCGCTTCCGCTCGCTTTTGCCATGAATTATATCTGGGGGACCCGTATGCTTTATGGTAGTTTAAGCTATGAGTTTGCGTTGTGCCCCTTTTCAGGATCCTGGCGGGAAGCTGGTCTTCATCGATTAGCGCTGGATTATAATTTCCCCTGCCCAGTGCATGCAGGATCTCCGGGTAATGGCGAGGCGGGAACCACGGCGGGTATCTTCGCGAGCGAGTCGTCCCAAATCCTGTTGACGGCTTGCCATGTCAAAAAAGGCCAGATTAATGTCCGCTTTTGGGAACATCACGGGATGGGAGGGAAGCTGGCGTTTCAAGTTCATAGAGACAAAGCAGCTTTTACGGAAGTAAATCTGGCCGGCGAACCACAGGGCAAAATCACTTCGCCAGTCGATTTTAAGCCCTGGCAATTTCGAACTTTTGCGCTTGAGCTGGATTAGATCTCGCGGCGTGGCTTCTGAGGAGCTACGCATGCCAGCGTGACTGTCACAACAAGATGATGAAAATTTATTCCCCCTTTATTAAGGGGGATTTTTTTAGGAGGTAATATGAAGAAAAAAAGAATGGCGGGGCCAGTTCTATTTTCAGTGTTGGCTTTGATGGCCTTATTCCTAACGGTTTCCTTTCTTTCAAACTTGAATATTGCATCCCCTGGCTCCTCGTCCAAAAAGTCCGAAATCGGAATAACTTGGATGGATTTGCATTACCACTGGGAAGATAAATCGAACCTCGATGAAACGATTCGAGTCAGCGGAAAAGCGGGAATAAAATTGGGAGTGACTGGTGAAGGGGGCGAAAAATGGGGCTTAAAGGACGACAAATCCTTGCAGGAATTCCTCAATAAACTGCAAGGCAAGCCGGTTTACAAGGGATTGCAAGTCTATGGGCTAGGTTGGGAGAAACGTTATTCCCCTCAAGTCTTGGCGAAATTGGACTATGTAGCCGCGGATGCCCTGACGTTTCCCGATCGAAATGGCCGCACCATCGCGCTTTGGGGAGAAAAGGTAACTTTTCCTGATCCTCAGGATTTCATGGATAGGTATGTGGAATACAATGTAAAAATTTTGAATCAGCCCATCAATATATGGAGCAATCCCACTTATTTGCCCATTTCACTACAAACACAATACACACAGCTTTGGACCAAAGAGCGGATGCAGAGAGTCATCCAGGCGGCGGCCCAAAATCACATTGCCATCGAGCTCAACTCCAAATACAACATTCCCAGCAAAGAGTTCATCCTGAGTGCCCAGAAAGCGGGGTGCCGGTTCAGCATGGGAAGCAACCGGCATGACAATGAGCCGGGAAACCTCGATTACGCCATTCGAATGTACAAAGAGTGCGGATTAAAATCGCGGGACATGTATCGCCCGGCTGGGATTGCCGCGGGAATCAAGTCGAACCATTAAACGGAGTCTTTCTGGCGAGGTCGAATCCAAGGGTGAGATGCAGCGCATCTTTTGGGCAGGCGTGCGCGCATTGCTGGCAGAGGATACACTCTCCCGATGCCACACGGCGTCCGCTTTGAACGAATTGAGCCACATTAATATCCATGGGACAAACTCGGGAACAGGCCCCACAATCGTTGCAGAGTCCGGGTCTGGCGGACATTTTGACGAGCGCAAGCCGGCTGGATTGTCGCAAGATTACAGAGCTTGGACAAAGATATTTGCAGAAGGCCCGCTGATCCTTAACCAGAAAAGCCAGGCTAATTGAAGCCGCATAGTAGATCGCGAATCCCACGGCTATGGGAAGGGTAGTTCCACCATGCATTGTCTGAGGAGTGCCACCCGGGTGGTGCTTCAGCACATAAAATGAAAGTGCCGCACCCCCGATGCTGGCGCCCAATCCGGCTATTGGCAGAAAGCACCAGGCACCTTGACGACGGCCCGGACTTCGGCCAATGGGCAGTAACTCAAGGATCATGGCGCGCCAACAGCCCCACCCGCACAAAAAGCGGCCAAAAAGCATGGGTCCCGCAATGACGGTAATCATGGTGTGACCGATGGCGGCTCCCATTGTGCCCGCCATAAGGAGCATGAAGAAACCTTCCAGGTCCAGGTTCATCGAGCCCAATATAGAAAGGCTTATGATGCTGAGTCCGCTACAAAACAGCACCCATCGGCGGAGCTCCCCTTTCCGGCTTTTGGGAACCAGCGCATAAGCGGCCAGACACGGTCCGAGTGACAAACCGAGGAAAAAGACCGACACGGCAAAAGCCGTTTCCACATGGGAAAACCAAAGATCGTACGCCAAGGGCCAGGTGATGCAGGTGATGAGAAGACTGACGACCAGAAGGACTGACTTGGGTTTATCCTTGCTCACCTTTTATGCACCTCTTCCATCTTCCGCGGTATGACCAGTCCGCTCTTCCAAATACAGCTGTTGCCGCAGGATAATCAAACGTCATTGTCCACTGAAAAGTGGAAAATGCCAAGTGCGAATGCCACAAAACCCCAGCCAATAAAGGCAACAACATATAATCGTCATCCAAGATCATTGACTTCGATTGAGGCGCCGGGATCGCTTTTTATTGATCCCTTCACCCAATTCCGCAAGCATTCGTCAATAATGCTTGGACATGGCGCAATTAAAAGTGAGAGGGAAGTAATGCCGTGGATGGCATAAAGTGAGAGTCGGACTGCGGTCCGGCGATCTCGTTGTCTCCGCGCGGGTGCCGGTAGTCACACGCTCAACCACCGGTCAAAAGAGCGAACCAATCCGACCCTGAAGGGGCGTAGCACCTTCGTAAGCTGCGACCCCTATCGGGGGCGATCCCATTATTGCCTATATCCGGGGGTGGCGGCCCAACGGCCTTACCCACGGCTAATGGCTGTGAACCCTTCGGGTTCAGTTCCTCCCGCCTAAACAGTCGCCTTTTATTTGCACTCGCCTGGATATCCGGCATTGCTTGCCAGTTTTCATCTGTGCTACTTTACTGTTGATTGAACTATGAACTCTTCCGCTCAGCTGGATCCAACCCATTAGTGTAATGATCAGCATTCGATCCTCGGCTTCGTTTAAGGAGATGGAATCATGGCGGACTCCCTGGGGCAACCCCCTGCTTCATCCGGACGGTTGAAATCACTAGACGCTTTGCGCGGCTTCGACATGTTTTGGATTATTGGCGGCGATGCAATTTTTCGTGCCTTGGCTCCGCTGTTCCCAGGCAAGATTACAGAGACCATCTCCAATCAACTTGAACATGTGCCCTGGCAGGGATTGCATTTCTACGATGTTATTTGGCCTCTGTTCATGTTCATGGTGGGTGTGGCCATGCGCTTGTCTTTGGAAAAACGAAGGTCCATGGGAATCGGCAATCGAGCCCTTTACCTGCATGCGGTGAAACGGGCGCTGATCCTCTTCATCCTTGGCATGGTGGCGCAAGGCAATCTTTTGATGTTCGACTTGAGCCAGTTGCACCCGTGTTACAGCGTTCTTCATGGCATCGCGGCCGGATACCTGATTGCCACCATCGTCATGATGAATCTTTCTCCAAAAGGACAGCTCATCACAGTCTCCGGATTTTTGCTGGCGTATTGGGCGCTGTTGATGCTGATCCCGGTCCCCAACTTCGGCGGGGGAGTCCTGACACCCGAAGGGAATGCGGCGGCGTATCTTGACCGGCTGATACTCGGAAGTTTTCACTATGGGACGAATACCTGGTTTTTAAGCTATCTCGGATTTGCCTCCTCCGTACTGTTGGGAGTATTAGCTGGGGAGATCCTCTTATCTCGAAGGCCTCCGCGTGCCAAAGTCGCGAGCCTTTGGATCGCAGGCATTACAGCGCTCGGTCTGGGTTTGATCTGGAGCGTAAGGTTTCCCATTATCAAGCTGCTGTGGACAAGCTCATATGTCCTCGTTGCTGGTGGCCTCAGTTTTATTCTCCTGGGCATTTTTTATCTGGTTGTCGATGTGTGGGGATTCAAAAAATGGGCCTTCGGCTTCACCGTGATTGGAATGAATTCTATCGCTGCTTATATGGCGATGATGCTTTTTAACTTCCGACAGGTGGGCAATGTTTTTGTCGGGCATCTGCTGCCGAGAGCGGGACCCTCAAGTGCTCTACTTGAGGCCACTGCCGCTTTTGCCGCCTTCTGGCTGATCTTGTATTGGATGTACCGGACAAAGACTTTTGTGAAATTATAGCCCTCAATCCGTTTGTTGGAATGGGAGGAGGAGAGTATGAGCCTTCACAAATGTCGAAGCGGTAGAAGAGAGGACCAGATGAAGCATTTTAGGACACACTTTGCGTTCACAGCCGCCTTAATTATGACTTTGGGTTTGTTTGCCGCAAAACACATCCTGTCTCAAAAAACCAGCACGACAATCCCATCCGCACAATTTCTTCTTAGCCATGCTACTCAGGCGGCTCAGACGGAAAATAAAAGCATCCTGCTCCATTTTGGGGCTTCCTGGTGAGGTTGGTGCAAGCGGCTGGATGCTGCTTTATACTCATCTGAAATAAGCAGACTGCTGGCAGATCATTATATTTTGGTCAAACTCACAGTCAAGGAGAGTGGAGCGAAGAAAATCCTGGAAAATCCCGGGGCGGAAAAGCTGCTGGTCGATCTGGGTGGGGAAAATGCGGGTCTTCCCTTTTATGTCTTTCTCGATAAGACTGGAGCAAAAATCGCCGACTCAAGAGCAATGGCAAATGGCGCTAACATTGGCTATCCGGGAAGCCCTCAGGAGATTCAGTCGCTGGAGGGATTATTCAAAAGGACTGCGCCGCAAATGACCAGTGTACAAATTGAGGGGATTGCGGAATATTTCAAGAAAGAGGCATCCAAACTCCATCCACATCCGGCTGGAGACTCGAAATCGGGCCTAAACCGGCCACAGATCCTATTTGGCATTGTGAACCTTGCAGGCGCCATCCTCATTATTAGTTTCAGCCTTCCCCTTTGGCAAAAGAAAATCAAAATGAACCACTGGTACGGCGTTCGAATTCCCAAGGCATTTGAGTCAGCCGAAAATTGGTACAACATCAATGCGTATGGGGCCAAACAGTTCATCGCATGGTCATGGCTCATGGTTCTAGCGGGTGTTTTCTGTTTGTTCTTTCCTCTCGAAAATCCTCACGATGCCTTTTACCCTCTTGTTTTGGGAGTGGGTCCCATTCTTGTTGTCAGCGTGATTGTTCTTTTAAAAACGTCAAGGTATGCGCGCAAATTGTAAGCTTTACCTGTCCAGCTGCCGGCTCAGCGAGCTTGGCATGGAATCCGCTGTTTCCCCATGGCGTGAAAATTTCGCCTTGGGACGGGGAACGATAAAATGAAAAGGGGAGACACTAAATCAGTCTCTTCTTTGGACAGCGAAGTATAATCGAATGGATGAAGGGGGAAAATTATGAAACCGGCATCTTTGGTGGCAACGATTTTTTTGGCAGTGATCGCTCTGGCGCACCTCCTGCGGATTCTATCCCGAGTGGAGGTGACCGTGGGGAGTATGATGGTGCCAATGTGGATGAGTGCAGTGGCGTGTCTATTTACGGGTGGATTGGCGATTCTTTTGTGGCGCGAGAACCTGAAAAAGTAGCCGGAAAATCACGGGGCGGAATAGGTATCACGCTGGGTGCCGTTTTTGACTTCGGAATCGCCATGCAGGGAAGAATCAGGCCTTCTGTCAGCGCCCGCAGGCTGCATGGAGGGCTCGTCCCTCACTGTTCAGCTCGGTTGGTGCTTTCGGCGGCAACCGAGCGCACATAAGCAGCCTGCCAGATTATTCCTATATTTGGCGGACACCAATCCCACTTTTGTCTCTCAATTGTGATTGTAGGCGACCCCTGTGACTTATCAAGTTTTGACGATGATATTTTAATGGACGCCCTTGGTTTGAACCGAGTGATTAAATGGCTTCTTAAAATGAGCGTTAAAAATGCTGTTTGATTTTCCATTTTCCCGGGATGGCCGAAAGGTCATTTTAAATTTAAAAGTCGAATCCACGGCAATCAGCTTGGATGACTCGGAAGTATATGCCTTCGATTTGGAAGGGCGATTTCTCACGGCCTGGCAAGGGGATCGAACCTATCTCCGTACTTTGGATAACCGGCTCATCAAAAAATCACGGGATCCCCTCGGCCAATCTCCCTGGAAATTAATCGAAGAGTGCCGCGGTTCTGAAAAACTCCATGTTTTGGAGAGCGCTTATGCACTGATTTCCCGCTTGGCGGCTGACCTCTCGACGAGGCGTTTGAGTTCCCAAGAGTCGTCACAGCCGAGCCTCTCGCAAAGGGGAACGATTCTTGCCCGCCTCAAGAAGATTGTGGGATGGAATCTTGAACGATTGGAAAATCAGCGCGAACAATTCAATCGTGTTTACAAACCGATCACCATTCTCCCCCCAGACCAGTACCAGGCGCTGGTTCTTCAGGCCACGGAAGGTTGTCACTGGAATCGTTGCACGTTTTGCCATTTTTACGATCAAACACATTTCCATATCAAGAGCCTGGAAGAATTTCAAAATCACATCCAACAGGCAAAGCTATTCTTCGGTGACTCCATCCGACTGAGACGCAGCATCTTCCTGGCCGACGCCAATGCGCTAGTTATCCCTCAACCTCAGTTAGTGGAGTTTTTTGCCATAATGAAGGAGGAATTCACCTGGCGTGGAGAAGACAGAACAGCCGTTCCTTTGGAACATGGCTCCGCGGTCTTTCAAGGGATCTACTCTTTTTTGGACAGCTTTACCGGAGAGAGAAAGAGCGTGGCTGATTTCAAAGATCTTCAGCGGCTCCATTTGCGGCGAGTGTATCTTGGCGTGGAAACCGGCTGTGATGAATTACTACAGTGGATGAATAAATCCGCTCATCCCGAGCAAGTCCTGGATGTTGTCGCGAATCTAAAAAGCGCCGGAATTCAGGTTGGGATCATCCTCTTGGTTGGAGTAGGTGGCGATCGTTACGAGCAGACCCATGTGAGTCAAACTCTTAAATTGGTGAATTCGCTTTCTCTGGGCCATGGAGATTTGATTTATCTCTCACCTTTGAAAACGACTGAAGACGATCTCTACAGCCGCAAAATGACGGAGCAGGGGATCAATAGTTTATCCGGTGAAAAAATTCAAAATCAATTAACGGAAATTCGGATGGGAATCCAACGGAAGGATTCGCACTCCCCTCAAGTGGCCCTCTATGATATTCGAGAATTCGTCTACTAATGCCTCCCATGATGCTGGCTCCCTTTAATCAAGAATCGAAACTTAATATTACATAATAACCAGATCTGACCCTTTAAACCCCCTTTGAATCTCCCTTTGAATCCAAACCAAAAGAGAGCACTGAGCGTGGCAGCTTATGAATTGCAGACCAAGGCACGTCATGCTGAGTTGATCGCCCGTTCACACTTCGCGCTTTTGGCCTAGCGAAACCAAGCAACCAGGCAAAGCGAAAAAGCACGAAGCGTTAGCGAGTGATCAGCGTGGCCCTACAAGACCCTGCCATTGAATTCCCTTCAAACCCATAGAGAAAGAACTTGGGACTGAGTAGTTCCCTTTTTTCTTTCGCTCTTAATGGCATCCCGATCAAGGAGGAGAGTTGCGAACCGGAAATTCCCTCCTGAGTCTTTAGGTGTGTGGCGATCCATCCTTTTCGATTTCCGCGGAAATGCGGGAAGTGACCATCATCAAGGTGCGGGGGAAGATCCCAAGCGGTGAGAGACTCTTGATCAAGTATCCATTCGGCTCTGTGTAACCAAAAGCGAAACTGGGCCTCAGGTTTGAGTCTTTTCCGCCGGGTTTGAAATCTTTGTCGGAGTCCTTTAGCACAACCTCCAGTTGTTTCAAATAATCCTTATTAGAGCTGTAATAGATGAAAGAGGATGGATGCAGCATTTCTTGACGAGCTTCCAGGTACGAGGGGCTCGCGGAAAGTGATTTGCCCTCGCGGTAGGCTGCTATGGATTTTTCCACGCTCCCTCGGGTTGAGCTCACGATCAGGTTGCCGTTGATGAAGGTGTAGGATAATGCCATTTTCCCAGGCAACGCAATCTGCCGCACGGGGAATCCCTGATAGGTTGCGGTTGTAATCGGCTGGCGAATTTTATCCGCCACTTTTTTCAATGTTTGCTCCATACGATTTTCATCCAGAAGATTCAAGAGCAGCAGCCCCTCAGAGGGATCAGCGGAGAATTGGGCCAGACAGATTTCCGCTCCCAGCGATTTAAGGAAATCTTCCTGAAAGTCGAGTCCGGTTTTTTCCGTGATATGTTTTAAAAAGTCCTCTGCTCCCGGCTTATTTTGACTGGAATGCAGCCGGTCGATGAGTGCCAGGAATTGGTTTAAGGCATCCGATGCGTTGGCAATCGATGCATCCAGGACTTGCGATGCCCCTTCCGGCACGAAGGAGAGCAAAGCGCCGGAAGTGGGAGGAGTGTTCAGCACTTCGCGCAGGATTCCAGCCCCCTGTTGGGGGATGTGCAGCTCAAAACTCTCCAGGACGCGCCCTTCCACAAAGCTGCTGTTCATGGCCCCATACTCCACCCAGTCCAAGCCGGTCTCTTGTAGGAGTTCCTTCAACCTCTTTTGTTTTTGCTCATCCGAAATGCTTTTCAAGGATTGACGCAGTTGCGTGCTATCAAAAAAACCAAAGAGCTCATCGTTATTCGTGGCCTTGCCTCTTGCCTCAATCAGCCGCGAGTTTCCTGCTAGAGAGGGAGCTTTATCGGAGGCAACATCGAGGATCCCGGTGATTGTGGCAAAAGAGTTCGCCAACACCGCCAGCGTATCTTTCTTGGCATAATAGAGCGGAGGATGATCTTTTTCCTCCCAAATCGAGATCTTTACCCCCTCGTAGAGCTTCTCACCATTTGCGGAGCTCTTTCTTTTTTCCAAGAGCCGCCGCTCAAACATTCCCAGGGAATAATGAGAATTAAAATGTGCCAGCAGAGCCCCCGCCGGAGCTGGTTTTTCATTTTGAATTTCCAAGCCACAAAGTGCCACCGCATAACTGGCATCCAAAAGACCGGCGTGATTGGCGCTCATCAACAAGAGGGGTCCCGCCGTTGGATTTTCATCGAGCAAGGCCCTCCAGGCTTCGGATTCCGTTATGTGCAGGGTCTGTGAACGCAGGTCATAGGCCTGGATGAAGCCAAGAGTAGTGGCCGGCAGGAAGCGTTCCAGCCTCGGCGGGCCCGCGGCCGTGGGTTTGGTAAATTGCCAGGTAATGATGGCTAATGCGAAACAGACAAACACAGTGATCAACAATATGGTTTTCTTTTTTTTAATCGTCATAATTCACCTCTTGCCTTTATGGCTAAATCGTTTAAAGTGTCGCTCAAAAAAAAATGGCAACTGCTCAACATCCCTCCGTGTGGTAGCCACATTGAGCGCAATTTATGCGGCAGGGAGCGCGAAGTGCCAACGAGCGATCAGCTCAGCTTCATCTGTCTGGGGCCTGGAATTCTTTTGCCGCCGCCCTGATCACTCGCTGTCGCTTCGTGCTTTCTGTAGAGCCTCTGGTTGCTTGGCCAAAAGCCCACTTACGGCGTCGGCTTGATTCTTGAAATCAGCGCATCTCCTTGCGTTCAAAAAGGTACTGTGCCGTCAAATAAAACACCACACTCATCCCCAGCATGGCCAGCATGGGACCAGGCTCCAGTTTGGCATAGAGGTCGAGTTTGGCTTTCTCCGGGCCTCCTGGCTGATTGACGACATTGGTGAGCATCCAATCGAACATCGATCGGCCCATGAAGTAAAACATTCCAATTAAAGAGATGGCGCCGGCAATGACTCCAACCCACCACTTTTCGAAAACAACCGAGAAAATAAAAGTTCCCGCAAAGACCATCAACCCAATCACGGCAGTCCAAAGCGTGCCGCGCAATCCATTGCTGAATACCGCGGAAAATTCACTCCAGGACCCGCGAATTGTGACATTATGGGCCACCAGCACGAGGCCCGCGTAGCCGAGCAGCAGAGTCGAAAGGATGGAAAGCCCGATGCAGAGCAGGTTTTGGATGGCTCCCATCACAAATTTAACCAGCAGGATCAGCCAGCGCCGGACTGGGCGTTCGAAGAGGAAAAAAATCTGACGCCCTTCGATTTCCGGCGCCACCGTGCTGGCGGCATAAAACGCCACCAAAAAGAGTCCCGCCGTGATGGCAAATCCCGATTGGAAGATCAGAAAAATGTTCAGGTACTGACGGGTCATGGGATTGCTCAACACCATGATGTCGAACCGGAAAGAGCGGTCAAAGGTGAAGGCCAGGATCCCCAACAAGGCCGGGATATGAAAAGCCGCGTAGAAAGCCAGCCACTTCCATCGAGTTTCCCGCCATTCTTTCCAAATCAGGGCTTTAACGATGTTTCGATTCATAACGAACCTCCCAGGCATCTTCCGTCCCGTTGACCCGGCGGCGGGCCCGGACGGAATCCACAAAAATTTCCTCAAGCGACATGGGAATTGACTCGGGATTGTTAACACCCCTCTCGGCCAGCAATCGCAGGCTGTCCTCCGAAAAGTTTTGAATGGTCAAGATCTGCTCATGGAGGCCGTGGGACACGGCCAACAAGCCGGGGAGTCCTTTTAAATCCGGGGTGCTCCCGTTCGTGGAAAAACGAACCCGGCGAAAGGCCCCTTTTAATTTTTCCACCGTCGATACCGATAAAATCTGACCGTTGTCAATAATGGCGACATAATCGGCAATTCGTTCCACCTCTTCCACGATGTGGGACGAAAAGAGCACGGTGCGGCCTTCCTGCCCGATTTCCCAAATGATGTTTTCCAAAAAATCTCGCCGGACAATGGGATCCAATCCGGACGTCGGTTCATCCAGGATGATCAACTCCGGATTGAAAGCCAGCGCCGTCACTAGGCAGACCCGGGCCCGATTGCCTCGGGAGAGTTCCCGAATCTTTTTGTTTTGAGGGAGGCCGAAGCGGGCCAGCAGATCGGCGGTTTTCCGCTCGTCCCAGCCGTCGTGAAAGGAGCGGGCAAACCGCAGTTTTTCCGCTACGGTCATCCATTCATAAAGGTATCGGTTTTCCGATACGTAACCGACCCTCTTGCGTATTTCGAGAAAATCCCGTTCCAGGGTGCGGCCCAGAATTTTGATCGTCCCCGCGGAGGGCTTCACATGTCCCATCAGCATTTTAATCAAAGTGGATTTCCCCGCTCCGTTGACTCCCAGCAACCCGAATATCGAGCCTTTCGGGATTTGCAGACTCACCTCGTTGACCGCGAGCAAGTCATCAAAATGCCGGGTCAGATTCTCCACCTCGATGGCAAAGTCTGAAGTTGCCAATTCTTCAGAATCGTTCATGGTCTACCTCGTTTCGACAAAGAGCTGAGTATTGCATGGAAGGAGAGCGGCCAAATCGCACACCACTCGCCTCGGCGTTATGGTTTCCCCGCCAGGCGGGAATTGAGGATCCGCTCCAATTGCTGCTCAAAGGCCCGCGTCATCTCATCCGCCTCCAGGCCGAGATTGATCCCCTCCACCAGCGACTTCTCCAGATGATCGTGAAAAATCTTCATGCGTTCTTTTTTCGACATCTCCACCTCCTGCTGGGAAACAAAAGTCCCCTGGCCCGGCCGCTTGTAGATAACCCCTTCGTGTTCCAGATCCAGGTAAGCCCGTGCCACGGTGTTGGGATTTACGGCCAGGTCCATGGCCAACTGGCGCACTGAAGGAAGCGACTCCTCCGGTTGAAGCCGCCCCATCGCGATTGCCGTCTTGACCTGATGGATGATTTGCAGGTAAATTGGCAATCCGTTGGCAGGGTCGATTTTAAAGTACATGGCGAGCGCTCCGTGTCACTGTACTATACAACTAATACAGTAATACGGAGAAAGTTTTTTTGTCAAGCCCTTTTTTAAGGTTTTTTTTTCGAGGACAAGATATCGTAAGGCGGAATGGGGAGAGGTTTCATGCCTTTAATGTCGAAATGGCTGACTGACGCGCGTCTTAGTCGTATCCGGCCATTCCTAGAGGGGCGCGTGTTGGATTTGGGGTGCGGCCACGGTGAACTGCTGGGTTACTTGACGCCGAAAGTGACTTCTGTGTTACTGGTGGATAGTGCGCCCCAAAGGGAAGAGCGGGTGCTAAGACGGCTCAAGAGATGCCCCATTCCCGCCCGGTTCCAGGTTGCGAGAGCGGAAAGCGGAGAACTCAATTCGGATCTTCCCTATGATTCGATTGTCATGGCGGCAGTGCTCGAGCACCTAAAATCCCCCGGACAGACCCTGCAATCTCTGCATTCCCTGTTGGCGCGAGGTGGAAAACTCATTTTGACGACGCCCACCCCTTTGGGGGGGCGGCTTCATGAAATAGGCAGCCACCTCGGTTTGACCTATCCCGAAGCGGCCGAGGAGCATGAATTCTTCTATGACCGGGCGACTCTGGAACGATTGCTGCGGGAAAACGGCTTTCAGGTCCAACTTTTCCGGCGATTCCTCTTCGGGCTCAATCAGCTCGTAGTGGCCGTGCGGGTATAATCGTCCACGAGGCCTTCAGATTTATGGGATTGGAAGAGCCGGGTGCCGCCGGGGGTGGGACGCGCGATCCCTCGCGCGTCGCTCTGAGCGGGCTATGTTAACTGGGCGAGCGCGCACGGAGTGCCCGCTCCACTTTTGCGCGTCGCCATGCTTGTCCTTTGGCTTTTGCCCCTAACCAGCGGCTTATCATTCTGAACGAGGTCGGCGTTGAGAAGGTTTGTTGGGAGAGGGAGAGCCCGGAGTTTTGGCGGGTCGTGCGCCATGGCTTCTGCCTCGTTTTGAAGGTGCCCTGCCAGTCGAAGGTTTGCCCGCGGATTTGCCCGAGTTCGGCTGGCGAGGGGCCGGTTCAGTTTTTGCCACAATCGCGGGAGGAGGAGACTGCCGGATTATGGGCTCTCCTTCTTTCACGCCCTTGATACGTTCGGGTTGATCCATTTGAGTCGCTTCACTTTTCGCCGCGATCTTTGTCTCTGCATCACGGATTTTCCGCCCTTTCGGTTTTCGATAGCCTCCCCTATATTGTCTGCCGCGGCTCCTGGGTTTTAGGTCTGGCACTTGGGGAGCAATTTCCTCAGGGATAACCACCTCCCTTGTGGCTGACTCAATCGGGGCAGAGAGTTTTTCCACCACGGGTGATATTGAAATATCCGAGGGGGCTTCGGAGACCAAAGCCGGCTCGCTGGCTTCAATCCGCGAGGGTTCCGCGAGAGTTGGAATGGGCGATTCAGCCAATGGCCCCTCGATGGCTTCAATGATTGGGGGAGTGGATTCCGCACTTTCCGATATCGGAACAGGAATCTGGATTGGCGGCGGCTGAGTCCGCCGATGGGGTGAAGCTTCGGCATATCGCCGGTGCGTGCCCGGGGCGCGATCGCGGCTCCAATGGCGCCGCCCCCCCCGCTCAAAAGGTTCCGGCTTTGCGGGAGCCGCCGTTGGCGCTCGGTGAGCCGGTTCGACGGACCGAGCGGATTCTCCCGCGGATTCAGCAAGGCTGGCCGCTGTTTCGGGGGAAGAAGATTCTTCGGAGACCGAGTTCACAATATAGCCGCCACTCTTCTGATCTTTCACAATCTTCAGAAAATTGTTCTCCGCCACTTCTTCAAGCAGCCGGGAGAACATGGAATAACCATAATAGTTTTCATTAAAGGAAGGGAGCTTACGCACCAGGGTTTGTTTGATCATGGAGCCGTAAATCACTTCTTTTCCCTCGCGCTGTAAAGCCTGGAAAGCTTCCAGCACCAGGCGGAAGGCTTCAGCTTTTTTCAAGGGGAAAGTGTTCAGGCGAGGATCTTCAACCGATGGTCCGACGGTGGGCCGGATCAAATCTTCATAGTAAATAAACTCGTCACAATTATTGACCAGCAGATCGGAGGAGGATTTTCTCACTCCCATTCCAATCACGTACCGGCCATTTTCCCGCAGTTTGGAAACCAGAGGAGAAAAATCGCTGTCTCCCGACACCAACACAAAAGTATCGATGTGTTCTTTTTGAGTAGCCAAATCCATGGCATCGACCACCATGCGAATATCCGCGCTGTTTTTGCCACTGTACCGGCTTTGAGGCACATCGATCAACTCGATAGCATCCTGGTGAAATGCCCGCTTGAAATCGCTGTAACGATGCCAGTCGGAATAGGCCCGTTTCACCAGGATTTTTCCCTTTTCCACGAGCCTTTTCAACACCAGGTCAATGTCGAAATTTCCATAATTGCTCTCCTTGACGCCAAGTGCCACGTTCTCGAAATCGATGAACACGGCGATGCGTCTTTCATCATTTTGCATGAATTCTCCTTTTTTCCAGGCGTCTGGCGGAGAGGCGTGCCGGAGCCTCCCTACCGAAGTGGGACGCTACCGCCGCCTGATTCCCGCGGACGAACCTCAGCTTTCTCTCTCAGTGTGCGCCAGTTCAGCGCAAAGTGTCAATGGGGGCGGCATCCATATCGCCAAATTCCTGGTTCTCGCCTCCCATGGCCCAGATAAACGTATAGTTTTGAGTCCCCACGCCGGCATGGATCGACCAACTGGGAGAAATGACCGCCTGTCCTTCACGGAGCACCAGGTGCCGCGTTTCCCGTGGATCGCCCATGCAATGGACCACCATCGCTTCGGGCCCCAGATCGAAATACATGTATACTTCCGATCTTCTGGCATGGGTGTGCGGGGGCATCGAATTCCAGACACTTCCCGGTTCCAGTTCCGTGAAACCCATCACTAGTTGACAACTTTTGATTCCAGCGGGGTGAATGTATTTGTAAATGGTTCGGGCATTTGCCTGGATCGGGCTGCCCAGACGGGCCGGTTCCGCTTCGCTTTTCTTGGCCTGCGTGGTGGGAAAGGCAGTGTGGGCCGGATAGCTGATCAGGTAGAACCGGGCGGGAGCGGCTGCGTCACGGCTCCCGAAGAAAATTTGTCGGTTTCCCCGGCCGATATAAAGGGCATCCCGATTGGCCAACTTGTATTCGACGCCCTCGATTTCCGCCACTCCCTCGTGGCCGATGTTGATCACTCCGACTTCGCGCCTTTGAGTGAAATAGTCAGCCGCCAGTTCCTTGCTGGTTTCCAGCTTTATTTTCTCTTGGCCGGGAGCAATCCCTCCAATGACCGCCCTGTCGACATGTGAATAGACGAAGCGGGGGGATCCGGTGATAAACAAGTTCTCGACTAGAAATGCTTCTCTCAATTCTGAGGTGTTCATCCGGGGAAATCGGACCGGATCGGGGGCGTGTCGGATTTCTAATTCCATTTCCATATTAATCTCCGTAGATAATTAGTGACAAGAGGTCAGTGATCAACCTTCAGCCGTCAGCAAACAGCAATGGGTCAAAACTACTATGAGCGTTACAACCCAGGAAGAAGAAGGTGATCATTCCATTTGAAATGACATTTTCCATTTCATCATCTTCTAAAGAAACATTCCAGACATACTCGAGTGTAATTCAGAGTGCGACTGGATAGAGAGTGCGCCAAGGGATGGAATGTAAATGAGGGCGAGCCTCCCGCTTAGGCGGACTCCGCCTGGCGAGCCATCCGCGTGTGCCATCTCCACGCCGACCGGTTCAGCAGGCGGAGTCCGCCTAAGCGGAAGCCTCACGCTCCCGGCGATTGCTCAGTTCAGATGATCAACGCGACTTGGTTCACCCTGTCGCACTCCGAATTACATTCCACATACTCCTGCTGATAGCGTCTCAGGAGAAGGGAAGTTCGCCCCAATTCTCCAAAGGCTTTACCCGCTTCCGCGACTTAGCGGCCAATCAGCTTTGGGCAGATCCGCACAAGAGGAAACAACCATCGCTTTCAGGCCATTATTTCGACAAACTGATTTTGAGGGGGCTGTTCAGTTTCTGAGCAAATTTATCTATATAGGCATACCAGTCCGCGGTGTTGGAAAATTCGCCGCTTTTACTCCAGCCTGCTCCGGCATAATGAATGGCCGGTTTTCCGGGAGTGGCATAAGTAATGGCCAGAAATTGGTTCCCCGAGTCCGCAAACCGGATCCAACGCTTGTTATCCACCACAATCCCCGTGCCCAATTCCCCGTTGCCAGATTTATCTGGAGCGCCCCACACCGCAATCCAGGCGTAGTCCTTATCGTTGGCAACATGGGTTCCGCCATGGTGCAGCAAGCCAATGGCTTCCTGTATTTCCTCTGGTTTGGGGTCGCAGCTGTAAAAAACTTCATGTTTGCTCAGATTCTGCCCGGCATCCAGGCTGATCCTTTTCACTTCGGAAACCTTCATTCCCTCCACATCCCAGGCATCATACTTTAACTCAAACATGACTCGAATTGGGCCGTTGGCAATGATTTTATAAGAGGAAAAATTATCGGAGGGAAACATCTTGTTATTTTTCCAGATGGCCGTGCCGCCACAACCCCGCGAGGCGCCGACACTATAAAAATCCAATCCTTCACCCGAATCTTGATGATAGTTATAACCGGGGGCATACCACTTTTCAATGATGGGGTAATGGACTTTCTTCACCCAAACATCCACGCCGCTGCTGATGAGTTCCTTGCGCAACCAAGGCCCATACATGCGAAAGGCGATGCGATCATTTTCCCAGGCAAAATCTTCCCTGCCTTTGAAAAACATTCCGAATACTTTTGGTTCGGACTTCAAGGGGGAGGAGCCGTGTGAAGATTGGATGGTGAAGGTTTTGGTTTGCGCGGGCTTGAAGTCTGCCTGAAAAATCAACTCGTCGATGGTGCCGTTCATATCGACGTCAATGGTTTGGGAGAGGATGGTTTTCCCGGAATCGTTGTCGACGACTTCAACCCACTGCGGTCTCAGGGTTGGTTGATGACGCGAAACCTCCAGCCAAGGAATGCTGATCGTCTCAGAGGCACGTTCCAGTGGCATGGAATTAACGGCCGAGACTACCACTTTGGGGGAAGCCGCCGATGTGATGCCTCTGGCCTTTGAAGTAGGTTTGGGGATGCGCGTAGGATCCTTGAAACGCATCAAGGCTTCCACAAAATAATAATCGCCATAAATAATGCCCACATCCTCTTCAGAGGTGTGAGGCTTGCTGCCGGTGGCGTGTTGGAGCAAACTGGCGAGTTTTGTTCCCTCAGAAAGATAGGCTGGCGAACAGAGGGAGTTTAAGATCGCCACGGCAGCCTGATGAAATTGATTTTTTTCAACCTTCTCCGGGACCAGCGCACTCAACTCTAACAAGGCCGAGGCAGCGATAGCCGCCGCTGAAGAGTCTCGCGGTTCATTAGGGATTTGGGGCGCCTGGAAGTCCCAGTAGGGGACATGATCCTCGGGCAGATGGTCCAGAAAATAGTGAGCAACTTTTTGAGCAGTATCGAGAAATTGCTTGTTTCCAGTCTCGCGATAGGCCACGGCAAATCCATAAATGGCCCAGGCCTCTCCCCGCGACCAGGTGGAATTTTCCTGGTAACCCTGGTGGGTAGATTTCCCCCGCACCGCGCCGGTCTTAGGATCGTAGTCCACCACGTGAAAAGAGCCACCATCCGGCCGGATATGATTCCTCATGGTGGTGAGGGCATGTTTAACCGCCATGTCATACCAGGCTGGATCCCCCCCATTTTTAGAAGCCCAGAAAAGCATTTCCAGATTCATCATGTTGTCAATAATGACCGGGAACGTCCAATCTCCAAAGCTCCAGGATCGAAGGCATCCCACCTTGGGATTGAATCGGGTGGCCAGCGATCGCGCGGCGGTCAGAATTACGTCACGATACTCAGATCGGTGGGTGATGCGATAACCATTGCCATAACTGCAATAGATCCGAAAGCCTGTGTCATGATCCCCCGTGTTGTTTTTCTGCTCTTCCAAACTGGAGGTCCACTCTTCGGCCCATTTTCGGAAATCGGGTTCTTTGGAATACTCGCTCATGAACCAGAGCAGGCCAGGATAGAATCCGCTGGTCCAGTCTTCGGGTTTAATGGAGTTCCAGGAGCCATCCGGCTGAGTAGATCTCACCATCGTGGCGGGATCATTGATTTTGGAGACAGAGTGCCGCAGCCGCTCTTTGGCAAATTGAAGGGCGTGGTCCACTTTCTCGTCAATCCCGCCGGCAGCTTTCCTTTTGGGAATTGCCAGAAAAATTGAATCCAGCGAGATGCTCACCAAAATAAATAATAAGAAGAGGATGATTAATTTTTTCATTTTTGATCCTCGAGCAAACAAGCCCATCCTACCATTTCCGATTGTAGCGTAGAAATTTGTCGGCGGCTCGGCAGTTTTTTCAGGGAACCCCGCAGAATTGACAACTCACTATCCACTTGTCCACTATTCACTATCCACTATCCACTCTATTTCATCTGGCCAGCCAGCCCCCGTCAATAGCCAAAATGTGGCCCTGGACGTAATCGGAGGCGCTGGAAGCTAGGAACACCACGGCCCCTTTCAAATCCGAATTTTCCCCCCAACGCCCGGCGGGGATTCGTTCGAGAATGGAGGCAGCTCGCGCGGCATCCGCCCGCAACGCGGCGGTGTTATCCGTCGCCATGTATCCGGGGGCGATGGCGTTGACGTTGATTTTGAATTTGGCCCATTCATTGGCCAAGGCACGGGTGAGACCGGCGACTCCACTTTTGCTGGCGGTATAGGAAGGGACGGTGATTCCACCCTGAAAAGACAGCATGGAGGCCACGTTGATAATCTTGCCGGCCCCTCCCTGTTGCTGAAAAATCCGGGCCACCGCTTGCGAAAGGAAAAAGACAGTCTTTAAGTTCAGAGCTACGACATCGTCCCAATCCTTTTCGGAAAAATCGAGAGCTGGGGTCCGCCGGATGATCCCCGCATTGTTGACCAGAATATCAATTCGCCCCATCTTTTCCAGTGCGGCGCTAATGAGTCTTTCAATGCTGCCCGGTTTCGTCAAATCCTCTTGCATGCCCAGGAAGCGGCGTCCTAGCGCTTGAATCTTGGCGCCGGCTTCCTGAAAATCGCCAATATCAATTCCCACAATGTCAGCGCCGGCTTCAGCCAACGCTTCCGCCATACCGAACCCCAAACCATTCAGGCGGGCCGAGCCGGTGACAATGGCGACTTTCCCTTGAAGGTTAAACTTTTCCAAAATATTCATAATGTGACCTCATGGTTAATTGCAGACCCGGATATTATTCCGTGAGATTTTTAGTTGAGAAGTCCAGGCGGAAAATTCCTCATAAATTCTTTTTTCATGGGAGCAATTCGATAATTCGGGGTGACCGGAAAACTTCGGACACTCCAAGCCATAGATTAAGACAACTTGCTGCTCGATGTGAGGAATACACCATTCCCACAGCCAAGATTAAATTGCGAAAAAAGCATAGCAAAACAATTTGACCTGGAAAAGGACAATATCCGGCACGCCGAAGAACCCTGACCTGCCCAGTTGCCTCGTTTGGCCGCGACCAGCGCGAATTGGCAACGAGCGATCAGCCCGGCTAACCTTCACGGTGCAACCGTTGTGCCGCCGCCCTGATCACTCGCTATCGCTTCGTGCTGGATGGTTGAGCCCAGCAGCTTGATTTTGTGCTACCAGCGCGGAGTGGCAACGAGCGATCAGCCCGGCTTATCTTCACGGTGCAACCGTTGTGCAGCCGCCCCGATCACTCGCTATCGCTTCGTGCTGGATGGTTGAGCCCAGCAGCTTGGTTTTGTGCTACCAGCGCGAAGTGATAACGAGCGATCAGCCCGGCTTATCTTCACGGCACAGCAGTTGTGCAGCCGCCGCCCTGATCACTCGCTATCGCTTTGTGCTGGATGGTCGAGCCCAGCTGCTAGGTTTTGTGCTGCCAGCGCGAAGTGGCAACGAGCGATCAGCCCGGCTAACCTTCACGGTGCAACCGTTGTGCCGCCGCCCTGATTACTTGCTATTGTTTTGTATTTTTAGTTTGACTGGCCTACATCCTTCCTAACCGCTTGGTGACGTTAATAACTTGAGTATGATTATTATGTCGAGGAGAGCCTAACTGCTACAATAATGGTTCCTGATATAAACGATTTTCTGGTTTCTTCAGTATATAAGAATAGTAGCGGGTGGAAACGTTTGGGGGGCGGCGTGAAAGAAGGGTTGCTCTTGACAGCAAACGATAAAACCGGTACTGCCCCAGTTGGCGCCCAGGAAGAGATCTCCCAGTGGATTCAGGAGGCAAAAAGGGGAGATGCCTCCGCTTTCAGGCAACTGGTGATCTGCCACCAGCGCCAAGTTCTGAAGACCGCTTTTCACCTTTTGGGCCATCTTGAGCTAGCACAGGATGCAGCACAGGAAGTGTTTTTGCGCCTCTTCAAATCGCTACACGGCATTGAGGAGAATCGAAGCCTCTCCCCATGGTTGTACCGCGTGACTGTCAATGTTTGTCGGGATTTTCATCAGCAAAATCGTTCCGCTCAGTTTTTGTCGCTGGAAAGCCTGCGCGAAGAGTGTGGATGGGATCCGCAGTCAAATGCGCCGGGACAGCAGGCAGACCTGCTTTGGGAGGAGAAGAAACGGTTGGTGGGTGAAGCAATCCGGCTCCTCCCGCACAAGGAGCGCGAAGCCCTGGTGTTGCGCGATGTCGAGGGTTTGAGCACTCGAGAGGTGGCGCGGATCTTGAAATCCTCCGAAGCGACCGTCCGCGTCCAGATCAGCTCAGCCCGTCTGAAGATCCGGCAGTATTTTGAACTGAAAATGGGAGGGAAGCCATGAATTGTCTAAAAAGGGAAAAACAAATCGCTCTCTATGTTGAGGGCGATCTTCCCAAAAAAGAAGCCACTGTTTTGGCCCGTCATATGGAGGAATGCCGCCAGTGCCAGCAACTGCTTCATCGGCTTCAAGAGTCCCAATCCATTTTGCGATCGGTGGCTGAAGAGCCAATGCCAGCCGCAATTTTTGATAATTTTCCGCGGAAGGTAATGAACGAAATTGAGTTCAATCCCCCTCTCGGACAACGACTCCATTTCCCCTGGAATTATTCCTGGCGCTGGACTCTCGGCTTCGCAGGGGCGGTTGCCGCGGTGATTGCAGGATTTTGGATTGGTTTAACTTATGTTGGCCATGGTGCAAAAGAGAAGCAGCTGGCCCGGCAAAGCATGTCATCCTCGGATCGTTCGCTTAAGCAAGTCGACCGTTCCTTCTCCGAGCTAAAACCAAAACAACACGCTCAGCAATCGAGAGAAGAGAAATCATCGGATCATCCGAGGCAGATTCAAGAGGGGAAGTCTGGCAAGCCTGTTCGACCAGTCTTGCCTGTGAAGAAAAATCAAGCTGGCGGCAAGATTGAAGATCAGGTGGCCCTTGCCGGAATTCACAAGGCTATGAACCTCTGGCAGGAAATGGCGTCCAATGTGGAAGAAAGGGAAAGAGAGTCCACCAAGGCCAAGCCGGAAGGGATTCCCGATCGATTGGTGGCAAAACTTGCAACCCAGGATCCCAATATTATTATTTACTGGCTGGAAGATGCCGGGAGAGGAAAAACTAATGCAATTCAAAATTGAAAGCAGAAGCTTGTTGACCATTTTCACTTTACTGATCCTGATTTTCATACTGCCGTTGGCAGCCCAAGAAAAATCGGAAGGGAATTCCTCCCAAACACGAAATGTAGCCCAGCCGAACTGGGCCACTAAAGTGATTCAAGTTAAATATGCGGATGTCGCATCTTTGGCTGAGATTATCCACCCGTTTAGTGTGACTCATGGAGTGGTGTCCTTCAATCGAGACTTTAAAGTGCTGACCATTACGGGAGATCCTGAAACTTTGAATTTTATGGAGGAAACCATAAAGCGGTTTGATGTTCCACCTCCATCAACAAAAAATATTGAAATCACAGCATATTTGTTATTGGGAGAGGAATCTGCATCAGGAGCGAGAGTATCAAATGATTTAGAAGGGGTGATCAAACAACTAAAGAATGTTTTTCCCTACTCTTCTTTTAGTCTCCTTGATACGTTTGTCATACGTTGTCGCGAGGGAAAAGGAGGGAAAGCCAGCGGTATTGCCCCTTCGAAATCCACTGAACAATCGGTGAGGACTCTCATTACTCTGGAATTTGATGCCGTACGTCTTTGGGAAAAAGGGAATAGTAAATCGATCAGAATTGATCAATTGCGAATGGGGGAAAAGATACCTCTTAAATCAGTAGGGGCAGCTCCCAACGCTTATGTGAACTATACTTACGTTGAGTCCGGAATTAACACAGATATTGACTTGCTGGAAGGGCAGAAAATTGTGGTGGGCAAATCTACCGTTGACGGTTCCAACAATGCCATCTTCCTGGTCCTCTCTGCCAGAGTCGTGGATTGAAGCGTCTTGGTTAGGATGGACTAACCCATCAATCTTCGCATTCAACAAACATAGCCGATGCGTTACGTCCGTCAGCTGACGGACTAACGCATCCTGCCGCTGCCTTTCCACTCCCCCATTGATCTTTCCCCAAAACTTGTTTAGTCTAGCCGCTTATGGAATCCGCGGGCTCATGAGAACCTAACGATTTTAAAGGAGGATCTTGCATATGACCAGCCGGGAGAGAGTGAAAGCTGCCTTGAATCATCAGCAACCCGATGCAATTCCGATTGACTTTGGGGGGACGGCAGTCACGGGAATCCACGTGAGTTGTGTGGCTGCATTGCGGAATTATTACGGATTGGAAAAACAGCCGGTGAAGGTTCATGAGCCATATCAAATGCTGGGCTGGATTGATGATGATTTGAAACAAGCGATGGGAATCGATCTGGTGGGGGTCTATGGTCCGCGTACCATGTTTGGCTTCCCCATAAAGGATTGGAAACCGTGGAAAACTTATGATGGCCTGGAAGTGCTGGTTCCGGGGGAATTCAATTTCAAAGTCGATGAAAATGGCGACACCTTGATCTTTCCCGAGGGAGATGTGACAGCTCCTCCCAGCGGAAGGATGCCGAAGGGGGGACATTTCTTCGATTCGATCATTCGTCAAGGGCCAATTGACGATGACAAACTCAAGGTTGAGGATAACCTGGAGGAATTTGGTCTGATTTCAGAAGCCGATCTGGCTCACTTTCAGAGGATAGCTGCCGCCGCCGCTCAAAGCGGGCGGGGCATTGTAGCCGGATTTGGCGGGACGGCCCTTGGGGATATTGCGCTGGTTCCCGCCCCGTTCTTGAAATATCCCAAAGGAATTCGCGATGTGACGGAATGGTATATTTCCACCCGGCTCCGGAAAGATTTTATTCACCGAATTTATGAAAAACAGACCGATTTTGCCTTGGAAAACCTGGCCAAGATTCACCAAGTCGTCGGTGATCATGTCGATGCCGTTTTTACCTGCGGGACGGATTTCGGAACCCAGACCTCCTCTTTCTGCAGCGTGGAGACTCTGCGCGAACTCTATTTTCCTTATTACAGGAAGGTCAACGATTGGATTCACCGGAATACGAGTTGGAAGATTTTCAAACACTCATGCGGCTCCGTGGAAAAATTCATCGACACATTTATTGAAGCCGGTTTCGACATTTTAAATCCAGTGCAATGTTCGGCCACCGGAATGGATCCTGAGCATCTGAAATCGAAATATGGAGATCGGATTGTCTTCTGGGGGGGAGGCGTAGACACCCAGAAGGTGCTGCCCTTCGGGACTGCCGCCGAAGTGCGCCAGCAGGTGTTGGAGCGCTGCCGAATCTTTTCCAAAAACGGGGGATTCATCTTCGATGCCATCCACAACGTGCAGGCTAAAACGCCGGTGGAGAACATCGTGGCGATGATCAACGCCGTCCACGAATTCAATGGCCAAAAATTGATGGTGGATTAACTAATCAACGGCAATTTATTACCACGAAGCACACGAAGAGCGCGAAGAGAATATGGAATTTGATGAATTATCGAAGAAGGTCATTGGGTGTGCACTGGAGGTTCACAAGGAGTTGGGGCCGGGGTTATTGGAATCTGCTTATGAATAATGTCTGGCCCATGAATTGACTCTGGCGAATATCCCATTTCGTCTTCAAGTTCCAATCCCATTATATTACAAAGGAATCGAACTGGATTGCGGATACAGAGCGGACCTGATTGTTGATGACAAGTTGCTTTTGGAATTGAAGAGTATTGAGGAACTACTCCCGATTCATGAAGCTCAGCTGTTGACCTACATGAAGCTGGCAAAAATTCGGATTGGCTTGCTCATGAATTTCAATGTGAAGCTGCTCCGGGATGGACTTCGCCGGTTTGTGCTATAGCCTTCGTGTTCATCGTGCGCTTCGTGGTTAATATTTCTTCGATGGAGCCCGCATCTTGCGATGACGATTTTTCACCACGAAGCACACGAAGAGCGCGAAGAGAATATGGAATTTGATGAATTATCGAAGAAGGTCATTGGGTGTGCACTGGAGGTTCACAAGGAGTTGGGGCCGGGGTTATTGGAATCTGCTTATGAAAAATGTCTGGCCCATGAATTGACTCTGGCGAATATCCCATTTCGTCTTCAAGTTCCAATCCCATTATATTACAAAGGAATCGAACTGGATTGCGGATACAGAGCGGACCTGATTGTTGATGACAAGTTGCTTTTGGAATTGAAGAGTATTGAGGAACTACTCCCGATTCATGAAGCTCAGCTGTTGACCTACATGAAGCTGGCAAAAATTCGGATTGGCTTGCTCATGAATTTCAATGTGAAGCTGCTCCGGGATGGACTTCGCCGGTTTGTGCTATAGCCTTCGTGTTCATCGTGCGCTTCGTGGTTAATATTTCTTCGATGGAGCCCGCATCTTGCGATGACGATTTTTCACCACGAAGCACACGAAGAGCGCGAAGAGAATATGGAATTTGATGAATTATCGAAGAAGGTCATTGGGTGTGCACTGGAGGTTCACAAGGAGTTGGGGCCGGGGTTATTGGAATCTGCTTATGAAAAATGTCTGGCCCATGAATTGACTCTGGCGAATATCCCATTTCGTCTTCAAGTTCCAATCCCATTATATTACAAAGGAATCGAACTGGATTGCGGATACAGAGCGGACCTGATTGTTGATGACAAGTTGCTTTTGGAATTGAAGAGTATTGAGGAACTACTCCCGATTCATGAAGCTCAGCTGTTGACCTACATGAAGCTGGCAAAAATTCGGATTGGCTTGCTCATGAATTTCAATGTGAAGCTGCTCCGGGATGGACTTCGCCGGTTTGTGCTATAGCCTTCGTGTTCATCGTGCGCTTCGTGGTTAATATTTCTTCGATGGAGCCGATATCTTGCGATTGAAATTGGTGGGTTGTGAAGTGTTGTGCCGGGAACTTTGTCTAGCTTTGTCGCGTTCACGGCATCATGTGGATGTGGAGTTGCTTCCCAAAGGCTTGCACGATTTGGGATCGGCGGGCATGCTGGCTCGGTTGCGGGAGGTGTTGGATCGTGTTGATGAAACCAAATACGATGCCATTGTATTGGGATATGCCCTCTGTGGGAACGGGATCGTCGGTTTACAAGCCAGAACGATTCCCCTGGTCGTGCCGCGCGGGCATGACTGCATCACCCTGCTCTTGGGAAGCCGACAACGATATGACGATTACTTCAACAACCACCCCGGGGTCTATTTTACCAGCACCGGATGGCTCGAACGGGGACAATCTCTCGAACACACCAGTCAGCTTTCCTTGCGGAATCAAGTGGGAATTGGATACAACTACGAAGAACTGTTGGAGAAATACGGGGAAGAAAACGCCAAGTACCTTTTTGATCAGCTCTGCAATTACACCAGGAATTATGGCCAGTTTACTTATATTGAGATGGGGATTGAGCCGGACGATAGTTTTGAAAAACAGACGATTGCCGAGTCGGAGAGACGGGGTTGGGCATTCGAGAAGCTCCGGGGCAGCATGCGTCTCTTCGATGAATTGCTGGGAGGGGATTGGAATCCCGAGGATTTCCTGGTGGTGCCTCCGGGTAAAAAAATCGTTGCCCGTTATGACGATCGCATCGCTGATGTGGAATAGAGAGTCAAAATCAATTCTTCGTTCTGGCCGGATCTAGCCCCATTTGCCGCTCCACTCTTAATCGGCCAGCCTACTGGGAGAAGCCCCTATGAATAGCCGGGAAAGAATATTAGGGATGTTGGAGGGCCGAGAAATAGATCATCTTCCTTTCATGCCGATCACGATGATGTTTGCGGTCGACCAGATTGGGATGGAATATCGCGAGTATGCCACGGATTTCCGGGTATTGGTGGAAGGTCAAATCGAAACTGCCCGGAAGTTTGGAATCGACTATGTTTCCTGTATTTCCGATCCGGCGCGAGAGGCTGCCGACTTGGGCGCCAAGGTGGAATTTTTTGAAAACCAGCCGCCAGCCATCGTGGAAACGGAGGCGTTGCTTTCCGACAAGGCCTCTCTGGCGGATCTCGGCTTTCCTGAAATGAAACAAGGCAGCCGGATGCGGGATCGGATCGATGCCGCGGCCCTGTTCAAAGAAAAAGTGGGAGGGGAAAAACTGATCGAGGGTTGGGTGGAAGGGCCATGCGCCATGGCGGCTGATCTTCGTGGAATCAATCATCTGATGTTGGATTTTTATGACGATCCCTCTTTTATCAGAAATTTATTCGCTTTTGTAGTCGAGATGGAAATCCGGTTTGCCCGGGCCCAAGTCGATGCCGGAGCGGATTTGATCGGAGTGGGAGATGCCGCGGCTTCGCTCGTGGGGCCGGCCATCTACCGGGAATTTGTCCTGCCGTATGAAAAAGAATTAATTGCCGGTCTTCATGCTTTGGGATCGCGCGTTCGGCTGCATATTTGTGGAAATACCCGCCGTATCTTGCAGGGAATGGGGGAGACGGAGAGTGATATTGTCGATTTGGATTATCCTTCCCCGCTGAGCGAAGGGCGGGATAAAATGCGGGCAAATCAGGTTCTCTTGGGCAATCTGCATCCGGTTCATGTGGTGCGGGACGGTACGCCCGGCTCCATCAAGGTTGCCGTTGCCGAATGTCACCGCCAGGCCGGTGACAAGTATATCGTGGGAGCAGGCTGTGAAATTCCCCGTGGCACGTCGGCAGAGAACCTTTACGCCATGGCGGAATATGCCCGAAGCCACCGACCATCGGAATTTGGCGACTGATCCAAAATCACGTTTCAGATTCCTGGTAAAAGTTGAAGAACAAGAAACCTTTTGGAAAATCATTTGTGGTCAAAGCTCCTCCGGAAAACATGGCAGATACTGTACAAATTGAGCTTCAACCGCTCGGCAAATCTATTTTGGTAAAGCGGGGCACATCCTTGCAGGATGTCCTGTTCGACTATGGCGTGGAATTCCCCTGCGGCGGAACTGGACGCTGCCAGGGCTGCCGCGTTCGAGTTGTTCAGGGTGAATTGCCCATTACAGCCATTCAGGAGGAAACGCTTACTGCCGGGGAATTGGTCCAGGGATGGCGTCTCGCCTGTGCCTGCAATGCGGACCAAAATATGACGCTCGATATTGGCCAGTGGGAAGCGCCGATTTTGATCGATCATACCAGCTTTGCCTTCACTCCTGCGAAGGGGATGGGGATTGCCATTGATCTGGGAACCACTACCCTGGCTGCTCAATTGGTGGATCTGGCTACGGGAAAGGTCCTGGCGGTTCAGACCGGCAGAAATCCGCAAGCCGTGCATGGCGCGGATATCATGAGCCGCGTGGAATTTGCCATGTTGGGAGGGGGCCAACGCAAGCTCGAAGAGCTAATCCGGCGGGAAAATGGCCGTTTGGTGGACGGATTGATGGAAGCCGCGTCAATCCCGGAAAAGCTCGTCCAATCCGTGGTCCTGGTGGGCAACACCGTGATGCACCACTTGTTCTGCGGGATTGAGATTGCTCCTTTGGCCTGCTACCCATTTGAACCGCTGCAGGATGGGCTGCAGAGTCTGACGGCCGGTCAGGTCGGCTGGCCTCTGCCCGATGGAACCCCAGTCCATTTTCTTCCCTGTATTGGAAGCTTTGTGGGGAGCGACATCCTGGCTGGAATCCTGGCCACCCGCATGCACGAATCCGGTGAATTGAATGTCCTCATCGATTTGGGCACCAATGGTGAAATTGTGGTGGGGAACCGGGATCGGATGCTCTGTGCCTCTACCGCGGCTGGACCGGCTTTTGAGGGGGGCAGGATCTCCATGGGGATGCAGGCTGCCACTGGGGCGATTAGCGGGGTGCGGTTGGAGGGAAGGGCATTCCGCTGTCACGTCATTGGAGGCGCGGCGCCACGCGGCATTTGCGGCAGTGGCATGGTGGATGCCGTGGCTGCCGCATTGGATCTCGGCTTGATCGCTCTCTCTGGACGGTTAAACGAGGGAAGAGCCGGGATTGTGTTATCTCCCCCCGTAGAATTGACCCAAGGGGACATCCGGGAGCTCCAATTGGCGAAAGGGGCCATTGCCGCGGGTATCCAGATCCTCTTGGAGCGATGGAGCGCCAGAATGGAAGCGGTTCAACATGTCTATCTGGCGGGAGCCTTTGGGAATTATGTCAGCCGCCAAAGCGCCCGCCGTATTGGGTTGTTGGATTTTCCTGAAGGAAAAATTTTCCCCGTGGGCAACAGCGCATTATTGGGCGCAAAAATTGCGCTATTTGAAATGGCCGCCGGAAGAAATCCCTGGGAGGAACTGAGTGCCAGGATTGGACACATTTCCCTGGCTTCAGATCCGGAATTCCAGGACAAGTATGCTGACGCGATGCTGTTTCCCTAAACGGCATCCCCATATTGATTCTCTCTTGGAGAGCCTATAGAATGTTTCCAGAAATTTTTGGAAATGGCAAAACATTGACCAGAAACGATTGTGAAAGAGCCGTGAAATGAGACCGCCTAGAATTGTCTTTTCAGGTGAATATTTAGTCAGTGTAGGAAAAAATGAAATTCTGGAAGCCCACTTGGGGACCTGTGTCGGGATTTCTTTGGTCGACCGGGATAAGAAAATCGGGGGGCTGGCTCACTTTTTGCTTGCTGAGCCGATAGGGACCGACCCTGGTTGGAAACCCGCTTGTTATGCCTCTTCTGGAATGCCCAAATTCTTGAATTCACTGCTGGAGGCAGGGGCGCAACGAGAGCGCCTCGTGGCAGTCATGGGGGGAGGCGCTTTGCTGGGTCCGATTTCGCAAATGGACCTCCAACTGGATATCGGAGGACGGACAGCGGAAATCGTGAGCCGCTTGTTAAAAAAGGAGCAGATTCCCTTGTCACATCATGAAACCGGCGGTTTTTACACCTGCCGGATGCGTTTGAATCTCTCCTCGCTTAAGACTACGATCGATCATCTGGATGAGTCCAATCTGCCCGCTCCACCTAATGTTCCTCTTCTCACCTGGGATGTCATTGACCGGCGGATAGAAAAAATCAAGCCTGTCCCTCAGGTGGTTTTAAAGCTGATCCGGGAGATGAGTAGCGAAAAATATCCAATGAGCGAGATTGCGCGCGACCTGAGCCAGGATCAGGTTTTGGCAGGCCGGATTTTGAAACTCTGCAATTCTCCCGCCATGAGCCTGATGGGGGAAGTGCATTCGATTGCGCAGGCTGCCGCCTTATTGGGGGGGGTGCACCTGTGGAGACTGGCAGTGGCTTCCTCGATGGAATTGGTTTGCGAACAAGCGGTGAAGGGATATTCCTTTTGTAAAGGAGGGCTATTCCAGCATGCGGTGGGCACGGCCCGGGCCGCGCGCCAAATCGCGCTCTTTTCCGGAGCCGCGCCGCCTGATTTGGCGTATACGGCCGGATTGCTGCACGATATCGGGAAAATTGTGTTGGATCAGCATCTGGCTCCCCAATGGCCTTTCTTCTATCGGGCTACCCAAATTGAAGCCAACGAACTTTGTGCCGTCGAAAAACTAAAGTTTGGCTTTGCCCATACCGAAGTAGGAGAGCGGCTTGCCCAAAATTGGGCTCTCCCCCGCGTTTTAACGGCGGTCATCCGTCATCATCACCATCCCGAAGACGCGGGCGAATTTCAGACCCTGGCAACTCTTGTTTATCTGGCCGATCTGTTGATGTCTCGTTTCCAAGTCGGGTTGGAGTTGGATCACATCTCCACCGAACGGTTGACTCAGCGCCTTAATATTTTGGGCCTGACCATCGATCAATTCCCGCGATTGGCCGAAGTGGTTTTTCAATCCTCCCCATGACAGTTGTCCTCAATTTCCTCTGAAGATCCCTGCCGTACGGTCGATCTGAATCAAATCTGACTCAGCCAGGAAACAAGATGTACAAGTGGAGTGGGCATGTGTTCCTTCTCTTGCCCGGTGTGCGATCCCACCATAGGCAAAGCAAGCGCGGCGACGCGCGACGGGTGACTTCGTCACACTCGCGCGTCCCCCTGTCACAAAGAGCTTTTCTAATAAAAGGAATTTGAAGAAAAAATGATAGAGGGAATTCGATTCGGAGAGGGGAATCAAGGGGATCCGCGGAGGGCAGATCCCCAAGGTTTGGAAGCGTTAGCCAGCCACGTGGCATTTTTTGCAATTGCCTTTGGAAGGGAAGGCCTTTCCATCCTGGTGGTGGCAAAATCCACAGGAGGTTTTCTGGGTTTCAGCTGTGCGATGGAGTCCTTCCTTAAACTTGAGAGGCGCGTCATCACCGGTCGCCATGGGCCAAAACTTGTCATGGCAAACCGTGCAATCTCCCTCGGCTCTTTCCAAATGTTTGGCGTGATCGTAGGTCACCAAGCCATGCTTCGTGTCGAACTCTAATTTTTCCGGCGGCCCTTCATCCTTTTTTTCTGGTTTCTTATCTTCCGCCAGATTGACAGCCAAAAGGAAAGAAAGCGTGGCAATTCCCAGGATAAGGGCAAATAGTTTTTTCATTCCATCCTCCCAAACCGGCACAATTTTATCGCGCGCCATCATAGCGCACTGATGGTAAACAGACAAGCCATAATGAAATCGTCTTTTTTTCCGCTTCACCGCTTTGAATTGCCAAAAGCGCGAAGTGATAACGAGCGATCAGCCTGGCTTTACTGGACTGCACGGTCTGTGTCCACTTCGTCCGATCACTCGCTGGCGCTTCGTGCTGTTTGGCCTGGCACCGTTGCTTCGCTGTGCCGTCCCAATACAAATCGAGAGCCGTCAGCGAACGCTTAGCTCCAGAGCCTGTCCCAAGACCTTTCCTTGTCCCATTCAGCGGTTGGAGCAAAGTATCCCGGTTCCGCCAAATGTTGCTTCACTGCCTCCTCATTTAGCGTTATCCCGAGCCCCGGTTTTTCCGGGACTTTTACGAAACCTTTGTTGATGATGGGTTTTTCGATCCCGTCGACCAGGCTTTCCCACCATGGCACATCGGCCGAATGGAATTCCAGGACCAGCACATTCTCCGTTGCGGCGGCGCAATGCACATTGGCCATCATGGAAACCGGTGTTCCGGCAAAATGCATGGCCATTGCCACTCCGTAGCCTTGGGCCATGTCCCCAATCTTCTTAGTTTCCAAAATTCCGCCCGCGGTTGCCAAATCAGGATGAATGATGTCCACCGCATGGTTCCGGCAAAGTTCTTCGAAGGGTTCCTTCAGATAGATGTCCTCGCCCGTGGCGGTGGGAACGTCCAAAGCGTCGGTAATTTCTTTCCAGAGTTGTGTCTGCTCCCATGGGATCATGTCCTCCAGCCAAGAGGGATTATATTTTTCCAGAGCCCGCCCTAAGCGGATGCAGGAGTTTACGCCGATATGACCGAAGTGGTCCATGGAAAGGGGAACTTCCATGCCGACCACTTCCCGGATCTGTGCCACGTAATCCGCCATCAGTTGAATCCCTTTATCCGTGAGTTCATTCCCCGTAAACATGTGCATGGTCGTCCCGCCTTGGAAGGGGCGGCTGCCGAGTGGATGAGTCAAGGTGCCAGGGATGTTCTGGACAAGATCCATCCCCAGATCCATCTTCAGCCAGGTATATCCCCGGTCCATCCGCTCCTTGAGCCTTCGCCCATACTCCTTGGGATCATGAGATTCGTCCGTATCGGAATAGAGCCGGATGGAATCGCGAAATTTCCCACCCAACATCTGGTAGACCGGCACTCCATAAGCTTTTCCAGCCAGATCCCACAAAGCCATTTCCACGGCGCATACTCCCCCGCCCTGGCGGGCATGGCCGCCAAATTGTTTTATCTTCCGGAAAATCTTATCCACATTGCAGGGATTTTCCCCGAGCAGACGGCTCTTGAGCATCAAAGCATAAGTTTTGCTGGCGCCATCCCGTACTTCCCCCAGGCCATAAATCCCCTGGTTGGTATCAATCCGGATCAATGGCGCCATCATGGGTGCTTTTCCCACGACAGCGATTCGCAGATCGGTAATTTTCAATTCAGAAGGTTTTGAATTTGAATTGACATTTTCCGTAATGGCCTCTAATTTTTCGTCCGCCCAAAAGCCAGCAAGAGCTGTGGCGGCCCCGGTCTTGAGAAAGGACCGGCGGCTGGACTTTTTATTTGATTGGCTTTTCATGGTTTGTTCTCCGTGATTATTTTCCCGAACCTTCATCCCTCATCCTTCATCCCTCATCCTTCATCCTTCCAAACTCACTGCCGCTTCTTTTTTTCTTCCTCAGCCCACTGTTTAAACTCCTGCTCCATGGCATCCGACCATTTGGCGTCCACTTGCCCTGGAGTATATTTGCCTTGCCGCAACATCATGTGGCCCCACTCGTCCCTCAATTGAATGCGCTCGGAGGTTTCGGCCACTTGCTGTGCCAAGTGGGGGGGGATGAATGTGACTCCACCGTCGGGATCGCTCACCACGATATCGCCGGGCATCACGGTGGTGTTGCCGATGCGGATGGGAATATTGATGCCGGTCATGGTGACATTGGCGATTGCGCTGGGATGGAAATCCCGCACATAAACCATGAACCCCTTGATTTCAGAAATTCCGGAATAGTCGCGCACGGCTCCATCCACGATCAGGCCGGTTCCGGTCTTAGCCATGATAGAGGTGGAAAGATTGTCCCCAGCAAATGTCCCATCCTCCACTTTTCCAAAAAGATCTACGACCAACACGTCGTTGGGCTGCAGCGTGTCAATCACCCAGGAATTTTGTCCTTTGCCCACCCGTTTCTCGATCTCTGCCTGTTTGTTAACGGCGTCGTTCAGGTCGGGACGCAGAGGCATGAATACGGCGGTCACCACACGACCGACCAATCGTTTCCCCGGCTCGGCATTGATGGTCTTCCATCCCCCTGCGTATTGATTGTTGTACTTGTGTTCCCGCAAGACGCCCCAAGCTTCTTCCGCCGTGGCAGTTTTGATCTTTTTCAGCACATTATCGGGGACTTTGGGGCGGCCGTCGGGGAATCGTTCACCCTTCCAGTCCCCCGTAATCAGAATGCGTTGTTCTTTGGAAAACATGCCCAACTGTGCCCAGGCACTCGCGGTCAAAGTCCAGAGGATAACCAGAGGCAAGAGGAATCGAATCGATCGAATCATATTTTGGCTCCTGAATAGAAGTTCCCAATTCTCCATTTGCTTGCGCGATGGCCGCCAATAACTGAAATCAAGGCAATGGCACCAATCCGGAGAAAACGTAAGCATATAACATTACCAGCAACCCCACCAAACTGGCCAGGACAATGCTGTGTTTGAAAATGGCCTTAAACATTTCCGCTTCCTTGCCGACTTGGCGGGTTGCGGCGGTGGCAACCACCAGACTTTGAGCGGATATCATTTTCCCCATGACGCCCCCGGCGCTATTGGCGGCTCCCATGAGGACGGGGCTGACGCTGAGCTGCTCAGCGGTCACCTTCTGCAAATTTCCGAACAGAGCATTCGAACCGGCGTCGGTTCCCGTGAGCCCCACTCCCAGCCAGCCCAACAAGGTGCCAAAGAAGGGGAAGACCCAGCCGGTGCGGGTCAGACTCATTCCCAGGATGGTGTCCATCCCGGAGAAACGAGTGACGTAAGCCATTCCCACCATGAAGCTGATGGCCAGCAAGGAAGGGCCTAATTGCCGAAAGGTACGGGCGAAGATCCGGCAGGATTCGCCAAAGGATACGCCGAGAAAAGGGGCCGCCAAAAAAGCGGCAATAAAAATGGCTGAACCGGGAAGAGCCAGGAAATTCAAGTTCATTAGGGCTTCTTCGGCGGTTGGCACTTGAACTACGGGAGGCATTCGAACCACCAGATTATGCAGGCCCGCCAAGGGAAAGGTCAAGGCGGGGAATTTTAGAAATTTGTTTATGGAGGGCATGGCGTAAATGAAGATCAGCAAGGAAGCCAGGATAAAGGGAGACCATCCTTTCAGCACGTCCTGCAGCGAGTGTTTGCGAATGACCACCTGCATTTCCGCCGGATCGCTGGTCATCTCCTCTTTGGGCTTCCAGAACTTGAGGAATACCAGCATGGCTAGGAGGGAGAAAATGGCGGAGACAATATCCACCAAGCCGGTTTCACCGTAGTTAGCCCAGGCAAATTGCATGGCGGCAAAGGAGCCACCACTCACCAGAAGAGCAGGGAGAACTTCACGAGTCCTTTTCCAGTTCATGCAGGATCGCATGAGCCAGAGGGGAAGGATCAAGGAAAAGGGAGGCAGAATCCGCCCGAGCATCGCATTGTAGGCATGTTCGGGCAATCCTGTCACACCCGCCAGAACGCGAACCGGATTTCCCACTCCACCCCAAGCGACCGGCGCCGTATTGGCGAGCAGACAAATGGTAGCAGCCTGGAAGGGCGGGAACCCGAGTCCAATCAGGAAAGATCCGGCGATGGCGACCGGAGCTCCTCCTCCCCCCGTCCCTTCGAGGAAGGCGCCAAAGCAAAAAGCAATCAGGATCATTTGAATCCGAATGTCGCGGGACAGAGCCGCAATAGACTCCTTCATCACCTCAAACTGTCCCGTTTCCAAGGCAATGTTATACAAAAAAATCGAGGCGATGATGATCCAGGCAATTTGAAAGAAGCCGAATATGAAGCCGTGCAGAGAGGCAAAGGCAATCAAAGAGACCGGCATTTGAATGACCCCCGCTGCAAGCAGGATTGCCATAACCATGCCGCATAATGCCGCCAGCCAGACTTTTTTCTTTAGAACCAGCAATACAAAAAAAAGAGTGAAAACCGGCAAGGCCGCCATCGCAGTGGAAAAAGGCCAGAAATGAAGCGGATCGTAATGCTGTTGCCAGGACATAAAAAGTTCCTTGATTTTGGATAAAGCGCCAATGGGGGAGTATATCAGCAAGAATTCGAAATTCCTGGAACCCAAATTCCCCAAGAATTAGTCATGAAGACTCAGTAGTCGGCCGTTTCATGCTTGGAGGCTCCTTGAAAGTTTAGCTGAGCAATTCATTATGATTTGAGATGAAGCGGAAGAACCTGTTTCCAGGCAAAACGAGGTGATAGTCTAACACTACTTCGGAACAACACGAAACCAGTTTCTTGTGAGAGCAAATCCAAAGCGCGATAGGATGGGGGCGTGCTAGGCGATGAAATGTAAGATAGGGCGAGCCTCTCGCTGAGGTGGACTCCGCCTGGCGAACACCCTTTGTGTGACAAATCCAGCCAAACCGGTTCGAGGGGAGCCTCATCCTCGCGGGTGAACTTAAAAGCGGAGTATAGCGAGTCTCTAATGGCGTACGGTGACCGAGTCACCGCTTTCCCCGATGCGCCGCGTCGCGGTAAGCGTTCAGGGGGGAACTGAACCCGAAGGGTTCACAGCCAGCAGCCGGGTAAGGCCGTTAGGCCGCCTCCCCCGGATATAGCCAACAATAGAAGCGACCCCGGGGTCGCAGCTTCAAAGGGGCTGAGATCCTTTCAAGGTCGGATTGGTTTGCTCTTTTGACCGGAGGTTGAGCGTGTGACCACCGTTGCACGCTCAACCTCCGGCTAATCGCCGTGAATCCTTCAGGTCCCCCCCCTGAACGGTTACGCGTCGTGCCAGTGCAAAGCGCGGACTCATCCGCACAATCCAAAATGAACTGCCTCGTGGTTCCTCTCTTCAGTAAGCCGCTTTTGCATACACTCATTCCTCACATATTCCTTGCAACGGCTCTCTCCAACAAGCAAAATACCTCCTTTAATTTGCGCGCTTTCTGGCAAGGAGAATTCGGGAATGGCCGGAGGATTGATCTCTTATTTTGTGGCTGCCCTCGCGGTGATCTGCATTGGCATCGAGAAGGCTGGATTTGGCGGTGGATTAATAGCCGTACCGCTGTTCCTGTTGGTGCTGGATCCGAAAGAGGCATTGGGAATTATCCTGCCGCTGCTTTGTGCGTGCGATGTTTTGGCTGTCTATTTTTATCGGAAAGATTTTGACAAACGGAATATCCTGCGACTTCTGCCGGGGGCCTTGCTTGGGATTCTGATCGGAAGCCTGTTGTTGGGCAAAGTGCCGGACCGGCAGTTAAAACTTTGGATTGGTTTGTTGGCCATGCTATTTGTCATTTATCATTTTAGCAAAGGCTGGCTGCTCCAAAAGATCACGTCTTACCACCCCAAGGGCTGGCATGGACCCATTTTCGGGATTATGGTGGGAGTTGCTTCCACTTTGGCCCATGCGGCAGGTCCCGTCGCCACCATGTACCTCTTCCCCCAACGGATGAGCCGTGTTTTATTTGTTGGCACGAATGCCGTGTTGTTCACTTTTGTAAATGCCTTCAAGTTGATTCCGTATATTTTGCTCGGGATGATTTCCTGGAAAGGAATCACCTTCAGTCTCGCCCTTGCTCCGCTATTGCCGGTCGGAGTGTGGCTCGGGGTATGGATGAACCGGAGGATGAGCGAAAAAGTATTCGGCGCATTTATATACGCCATCACGTTCCTCTTGGGATTGCAGCTGGCTATTGGTTTTAATTTGATATCCGCTCTTTCGAGTCTTTTCTGATTCTCCTCAGAAAATCCCCCTTTGAAGGGGGTGGCGTCCGCTTGCGGGCGTCGGGGGATGTCAGACCTACCGACAAGACATCCCCCTGGCGCTACCGCGCCATTCCCCTTCAAAGGGGGAATAAATTTTCATTCTCTTGTTGTGCCAGCCACGCTGGCATGAGTAGCTCCTCAGAAAATCAAATTTGGGCAAAGGTGGAGCGGGCACTCCGTGCACGCTGGCTCGGCAGGCGAGGTTAGCCAAGCGACGCGCGAAGGGTAACTTCGTCACACTCGCGCGTCCCACCTTGTTTTCATCCTCTTGTTGTGCCAGCCGTGCTGGCATGAGGAGCTCCCTAGAAAATCCCGGCGCCAGAGACCTCACAGGTATTGGAGACCTGTGAGGTCTGGAGATTTTCATCATCATTCGTGGGTCAACCTTGCCGGCCTGATGGCAGCAAATGACAAGCTGCTCGGGCCAACCGGATCATCGGAAGTTCTCCACCAGCATCAGATTAAGTCTCGTCTCACCGTCCTGCATATGCATGAACTCCCTTTCGTCAGGAGCAACGGTAAATGAAGCACCAATCCCCTTCTCAATCTTGGCTATAGATTTAACTTTTCTGTTCGCGAAGTCGTAGAAGAGAAAGGGAGTCCCGTTTGGACCTGGCTGCGAGGCATAATAAATGCCATGCTCCCCTATCTCGAAGTTCCAGAGTAAAACCTTCTCAAGCACCCGTCGCTCTTCGCCCCCTTGCGTCGGCACCTCCCATAGCTCATTATAGTTGGGCTCTATTGCCTTCAAATAGAAAAGCATCTTCCCGTCCATCGATTCCCGGGGCCAGGAGGGTCTAGACCCACCCTTCCGCGTCACCTGGATACTGTCTCCGCCTTCAGCCGGCATTTTCCATACCTGAAAATTGCCACCACGGTCCGAGACGAAATAAATCCGTTTGCCATCCCGGGAAAAGCTCGGGTCTACCTCATAAAACTTGGTGTAGGTCAATTGTTTCAGGATTCCACCTTGGGCAGGAATGATATACAGATCAGTCCCTCCCATTGAAGCCAGAGCGAAGATGATCTTCTGTCCATCCGGTGACCATCGAAGAGGTCCGGGCGCAGGACCACCCAGATGGGTCAATTGCAGAGGGTTTGACCCATCCCCGTCACAGATCCAGATTTCGGCACTCCCTGAAGACGTTGCACTATAGGCGATTGCTTTGCCGTTTGGTGAATATTGGAGGCCCTCTATGGCCGGGATTGTAGCCGGGAGCTTTTTCGGCAGCTCTGGTCTTTCCATTCCATGGGGGATTTGACGACGCCAGATGTCTGCCTCCTCAAATCCGAAGGTGTAAACAAGGCGATGCATATCGGAAGATATCGCTGGTTCTACTCCCATGGCTCCGCTAAAGAATGGCAACGGTTTTGGCTCGCCCGGACCGGGGATAAGAATTTTCCAGAGCCGGCAATTGTAGGTTTTACTACCCGAGGCAAAGATGATTTCCTTTCCGTCCGGCATCCAGGTGGGGTAAGAGGTGTCCTGTTTCAGGGAGGTGAGTTGCTTCGGTTCGCCTCCCGGTGAAAGGTCCGCAGAAACAGGGAGCAGATAGATTTCTGATATTTGACCATAGAAGTATCGGGCGAACGCCAGGCTTCGACCGTTAGGGGAGAAGGCAGGACTAACATCTGCCTTTGCTCCTTTGGGTGGGGAAGTCAATCGCCGTCTTTCACCAGTCTCTGAGGAAAGCAGGAAGATTGCTGAAGACACGTCCGCAGAATCTTGATCACAGGTAACCGCCAACCATTTTCCACCAGGATGCCAACTCAGCAACCGGCTCGCAGATTCCACCTTCGACATTGGAAGTTCCGCTATCTGACGTGCTCTCCCGCCATTGGCGGGGATTATCATGACACTTGTTTTCCATTCACCTAACCTACGAAATGCACGCACAAAGGCGATGAATTGTCCGTCCGGCGACCAGGCGGGATATGCGCTATGATCTGGGCCGGTGGTTAGCGGGCGCAATGATTCACTCCCAACCTGCTTGATGTAGATGTCCCAATTTTCTTGCTTCACTCCATTCCAAGCAAAGGCGACTTGGTTACCATCAGGGGAAAAGCAGGGGTTCACTTGCAGACCCGGATAAGTCGTGAAGGGGACGGGGGTCAGAGGGGCCTCGGACGTCTCTTTTCTTGACGAAAGAAACCAGAATCCCACGGCGGCTGTAATTCCAATGGCCAGGAGCACCGTAACCCACAACAAAGGCCAACGTCGATTTCGCTTTGAGACTTCGGCGGCGAACTTGCTCGCATCGGTGTCTCGCTTCAGGCGTTTCAAGTCGGCGCAAAGCTCAGAGGCGTGCTGGTACCGAAGCTTCCGGTCCTTTTCCAGGCATTTGCGAACTATCCGCTCCAGTTCGACCGGCACCCTTTCAATGAAAGAGTCCATGGCCTCTGGTTGCGCGTGTAGGATTTTGCTGATGCTGTCCGTGGGAGAGGTGCCGCTGAACGGCAACCGGCCTGTGACCAGGTTGTAAAGCACGACTCCCAGACTGAACAGGTCGGTCCGGGAGTCCACTTCTTCACCCAAGACTTGCTCCGGGCTCATGTAATCCACTGTCCCCATGATTAGGCCCGGTGTGGTGTGAGACTCCGCGCCGGCTGAATTTTCTTTTGCAGCCTTTTCCTGATGAATCCTCTTGGCCAGCCCGAAGTCCAGCATCTTCAACTGTCCCCGCGTTGTCAACATCAGGTTGGCGGGCTTGATATCCCGGTGAGTGATCCCCCTGCGGTGGGCTTCATCCAGGGCGTCGGCAATTTGAATCCCAATGTCGAGGATCTCCTCGAGTTCAGGCCGTCGTTGCCGGATCCTGGCCTGCAGTGTTTCCCCCTCGATGTACTCCATCGATATGAAGGGAATGCCTTCGGCTTCGCCGATCTCATATATAGTGGCAATGTTGGGGTGATTTAGAGCCGAAGCAGCCCGGGCTTCCAGCACAAAGCGCCTCAACCGCTCCGGATCCTGGGTCACCTCCGGCGGCAGGATTTTCACGGCGACCTGGCGCTCCAGGCGCGGATCACGGGCCAGGTATACTTCTCCCATCCCACCCGAACCCAGGAGAGAGAGAATCTCGTAAGGCCCAAGTTGACTGCCTGTGTGCTCGCGATTCTTGGTTCGTGCTAACACTTTGGCGGCCACATCCAAGGCGGGGGTTTCCATGAATTTGCCCGACTCCTCGTGATGGGCAAGCAGATCCATCACTTCCCGGAGCAGTTCTTCATCCTCCCCGCAGTTTTGCTGGAGGAAAGCCTCCCGCTCAGTTGCCTCATTCTCAAGGGCAGCCTCGTATAGAATGCCGATTTGCTGCCAACGGTCAGGAGTCATAGAAAAAAAAGAATTGGTAACTGCTCACCCCCCAAGGTGACTGGTAGCCACGGTGAGCGTTTTCCCGCGAGCCGTGGGCTTTTAGCCAGGTAGCCAGACATAGCAAATGGGTTGTACAGAAAGGACGAAGCGACAGCGCGTGATCAGGGCGGCGGTAAGAGAATTCCAGGCTCCATGCAAATGAAGCTGAGCTGATCGCTCGTTGGCACTTCGCGCTCCCTGCCGCCTAAAGTGCACTCAGCGTGGCCATCACACAGAGGGGCACTGAGCAGTTACGATAATTGATGAGTGGTCAGTGCATAATAATCTCAACTTTTCCAATCGGTTTTGTCTCTACAACCACACCTCCTTATAGCTGCAGCCCCATTGAGAGCTGCCCCCACTCGACACCTCGGTCTCTTTAAGAGAGGGAATTGATCCTACGCTAGCTAATTCCTTCTTTGCTGATTTCACGATGAAGCCAGGCTTGGGCCAGACTCCATTGCCGTTTTACCGTGCGGGTTGAGGTTGCCAATACTTCCGCCGTTTCTTCCACACTCAGCCCGCCAAAGAAGCGCAATTCTACGATTTTACTCTTTCGCGGATCGATCGCGGCCAGGCTGGTCAGGGCATCGTCCAAGGCGACGAAGTCCGCGTCTCTTTCCACAGCGACCACAGCTGCTTCCTCGAGCGAAACCGGGTGCAGCGCCCCTCCTCGCTTCACGTAATTGCGGGAGCGGGCAAAGTCAACCAGGATGCGCCGCATCAGCAAGGCGGAGACGCCCAAAAAGTGCGCACGATTCTGCCAACTCACATTCCTCCAATCGATCAACCGCAGATAGGCCTCATTCACCAGGGCAGTGGTCTGCATAAGATGCCCGGGCCGTTCTTGCTCAATGTATTGTTTGGCCAATCGGTGCAGTTCAGCATAAACCAGGGGAATCAATTTGTCCAAAGAGTGTTGATCTCCCTCGTTCCATGCGAGAAGCAATTGCGTGATTTCCTTGGAGGCAGCCGCTGGCATGGTTTCTACCTCTTTATGATTCGGGGGAATAGGGTAACAAAAACAGTCTAGCACTTGCCTGAGATTTTCGCCAGAGGAAGGTGAAAAGCCTGTAGCGCAGACTCGTGCCTTCCCACGAGTCTGCGGCCCGCCGGGGCGGATCCTACGCTTCGCTCCGAACCTTTGGCCTGCGGCTTTTGGCCACGCGGTTGGCACCACTGCGGAGGCGGAGCATACTGCCGCAGAGTCAAAATGCGACTCTGCGCTACGACCCATCTGCCCGTCACTTTTGTTTGTACCCGCTAAGAACCCCGAAAATTTCGCTTGCCCTTGGCCCTTTTTCCAGGCTTTTCCCGCCCTATATAGATAGAAACAACAAATCACCGGGAAGGGCCAAAGTCATGGAACCGATGTGCAATTTATTGTTGGGGGCCACCATCCTGGCTCTTAGTTCGGGCGCAACGGTTACCAAAGCCGCCGTCTGGCTGATAGGAACTGAGGGGTCGCTCATGCAGCACTGCTGCACAATAAGATGATGAAAATAGCACCCACCTGTCGAAACAGTTTTGATTTGACCTTCGATCTTTGCGGCTTTGATGAAACCTGTAGCGCAGACCCGCAACGGTGATCTGCCCGGACGGGTCTGCGGCATTTAGCTAAGCAATAAGCCGCGGAGTCTATGAGGTGACTCCGCGCTACAATCGCAGCCAATCAATTCAATTTATCTGCCGTAGTCTGCCGCACGGCAGGGATTTTCAAGGGAGGTGGTGCTGGGGAACGACGCCTGATGACCCGCGGTTTGGGGAAAACAGATGGAAGGTGGAAAAGCATCTATATTCACACGCATAGGATCTGGTTTCATCTTCACAACAATTTTATTTCAGGGAGATCATTATGAGAACTATCAGTATTTCCAGAAGGATTTTGTTGTTAGTAGGAGTTAGTCTGGCCGCGCTGTGCTTAACACTCGGGTTCAGCCCGAAGACAATTGCTGGTTCGGATGACCTTGGTTCCTGGAAATTCACGCCCATTAATTATCCAGGGGCCGATGAAACCTATGCAAATGACATGAACATGGTGGGCCAGCTCGTGGGGACTTACTACAAAGCACCAGTAGATGAGTATCGCGGTTTTCTGCTCAGCAAAAGCGTCTTCACGCCGATTCTGGTCGGAGATTACAACGAGGCCCACGGAATCAACCTCACTGGCGAGATCGTGGGGTATCTCTGGAACTGGTTGTATGACGGCAACCTCGAGGGGCATGGCTACCTACTGAGAAAAGGGAAAGTCACTCAGATTGATTACCCCGGAACAGACCTTGGCTCTACCGTTCCAGGAGCCATCAATGATTTGGGAGCTATTGTGGGATTTTACTCAGTTGGCGTCTATGGAGAACCCACGTACACGGAACATGGATTCCTTCTGCAGCACGGTGTTTACACTATGATCGATTATCCGGGCGCTTTCGCTACCAACATTCGCGGGATCAACCTGCAAGGTGACATCGTGGGAATCTACACAACCGTTACAGACGATCCATTCGTATTTGAACACGGGCCATTTCATGGTTTCCTACGGAAGCATGACGGCACGTTCCTCACTCTTCCTCGTGGACAAGGCGACGGGATCAACCTTCTGGGGCAGATTGTCGGCCCTTATTGGGACGACAGTGGGGTGTGTCGCGGTTTCCTGCTGAGCGGGGGAAAGTCCACTTCCTTCAGCATTCCCGATGCGACTAGCACCTACCCGTCGAAGATAACCCCGCTCGGACAGCACATTGTCGGATTTTACAATGACCAAGATGGATCTCCGCATGGGTTCCTGCTAAGCCGGAGGTCATCGAACTGAAGCAGTGAATTGTACGATCGCAGGGCCTCGATCTGCGCTATTCTCTTTGGCTCCGTTGGAATCTGTTTCTGGAAGCGCGGCATAAAATGTCCCCCGGACACTTTATTATCCGCGCGAGTTTTTAATTTGCTGAATAAGGTGCTGAGCAGTTCCGATAAACGAAGAATACCATATCTTCCTGAAATTGATCTAACAAAAATCTGGAGCAGAGACACAACTCCACCGAAGGGGAAGGGAAATCCGCCGCCTGGAGTCTCTCCGCTTGTTGCGTATCAGGCTCGTCCGCTGAGCTTGAGGACAAATTGATCCATGGCAAGAGCCTTGTTGAGGTTGCGCTTGGCGCCGCTTTCCAAATGATCCAGGATCTGAACTGCCTCTTGAAGATTCTTGATGTCAACCTTTGAACTCAGATCCTCAAGCTGGCTGACGATATCCAAATTGGTCAAAGCGGAAGAAGGTAACTTAGTTTTGAGTAGCAGAAGGTCGCGCAGTAATCCAAAGAGGATGTTCATGTAGCCGGAGAAATTTTCTTTGTTTTTGGAAAGCGGAATTAAAATACGGGAAACCTTCACATACGAGAGTTCTGGCAGACAATAGGAGAGGAGAAGAAGCATTTCATCCCTCTGTTCAAGGTACCGATCCAAGTCGAGGCTCATTGCTCTACCGACGCTGCCTTCGCAGAGCCGGGCCAGGAGTGGAAGCTGTTCGGGGGAGACCTTAGACTTTTCCCGCAACAACATTTCCGTCACTGAGAGAGGGAGGGGACTGAATCGATACGTCTGGCAGCGGGATCGGATCGTGCTGAGCAATTCCTCGGGACGCGAGGTGATCAGGATGAGATGAGAAGTCCCCGGCGGCTCTTCCAGGGTTTTCAAAAGAGAATTGGCGGCTTCAATCTTGAGACGTTCCGCCTGATTGACCAGGAAAAAGCGCCGCCGGGCTTCGAAGGGAGTGAAGAAAACTTCACGGCTCAATTCGCGGGTTTGTTCTATTTTTATGAATTGTCCATCGGGTTCGATTTCCCGGAGATCCGGATGGGTTCCCGCTTCAATCTTTTGACAGCTGGTACATCGGCCGCAGAAGTCGTTACCCCCTGTCCGTTGGCAATTGACCGCTTTCGCCAAAGAAAGCGCAAGCATTCGTTTGCCCACTCCCTCCGGACCGGCAAACAATAGGGAATGCGGCAAACGTACCGATTGCAGCTGTTTTCTTAAGGTGTCCAGCAGGGAAGAGTTTCCTTGAAATTGATCGAATCCCATGGAATATTCAGCCTCTCCCCTCAGAACTCCCGATCCCAGGGAAAACAAAATGAGACCAAAATCATTCAGTCTTAAAAATAAAAGCTCACCACGAAGAACACGAAGACCACGAAGGATGCAGGTTCTCATTATTTTTCTTCGTGCTCTTCGTGTTCTTCGTGGTGGAAATTGGCCTCATAGTCTTTTCCAGTTCTTATTTTGTTCCATGCTTTTCTTTTTCCTTGAAATCCTCGCTGCATCAACCATTCACTGCAATATAACTTTTTGTCCCGGTGCGGGGTCAGCAGATCTGATCCTTAAGCTGGGATCAGCCGTTCAATTTCGCGAACGATCTGTTCGTGGATCGTTTGAATGTCGCCCTCTCCAGCTATGACGCGGAATCGGGCTGGCTCCCGGCTGGCAATCTCCAGATACCCGTGGCGAACCCGATGAAAGAATTCCAGGGATTCCTGCTCGAATCTTCCCTCATCCAGAGCCTTTTGTTCGTTTCGGGAAATGGCACGTTGGACGCCAACTTCCGGGGAGATATCGATCAGCAGAGTGAGATCCGGCATCCGTCCCTGGATGACCGTGCGGTTTAAATGATCGATCAGCGAACGGTCCAAGCCTCGTCCGTACCCTTGGTACGCCATGCTGGCATCCGCGAAACGGTCGCATAATACCCAGGATCCCTGTTGAATCGAAGGAAGAATTTTCTGGTAAAGGTTTTGATGCCGGGAAGCATAATAGAGCAACAGCTCGCTGACTGGGAGCAGTTGAGCATGCTTGGAAGCCAGCAGGACCCGCCGGATGGCTTCGCTGACTTCGGTCCCACCGGGTTCGCGGGAAACCACCACATGGAAGCCTTTTCCCAGCAGGTATTGTTCGAGCAACCGGAGCTGAGTGGTCTTCCCAGAACCATCGATGCCTTCAAAAGAAATAAAATGACCCATGATTGGCTTCCTTATCAGTCTCCCGCTGAATCCGCGATTCAGATTGAGCTATGGCGAAGAGGAAAATAGCATGAAATGCCAGAGGGTACAAGTTCTGATGCTTGGTTGGGCATAATTCAAAGTGCGACAGAATAGAGAGTCTGTCAAGGGATGGAATGCACGGGAGGCTCGCCCTCTCGGCTATTGCTCAGTTCAGCCGATCAACGCGACTTGGTTCACCCTTTCGTACTTTGAATTACACCCTGCTTGGTTGGGGCAATTATAAATGAGAGAAAAGACTCACTCCCGAAGACAAAAAATGGAAGGAGGACTTCGTCCGGCGATCCCTCGGTGTCGTTGCGCGGGTGACGGTGGTCATGAGCATGCCTCCCACATTCCGGGGAAAGACGGTTGCGCGGCCGTTGCATCAATGTGATCATCCGTCCTCGAATGCCCTTTGATAAGCTGAAATCACGCGATCCATAAATTGATGGGTGCTTTCCAGAACGACCATCCTTTCCGGCTTTGCCTCAAACCATTCCAGCGTTCGCCGGATCCCTTTATTGAATGGAATCGTGGCTTTAAAAGCTGGGACAAAGGTCTTGATTTTGGTGTTGTCGAAAATCGCGCTGTTGGCTTTGTCGCCCAGCAGGTTGCCTGTGTGAAAAGCATCGAAGCGGGCAATAAAGCCGGAAGGGATGTGCACCATTTTGATCTGACGGCCGGCGGCGTCGGCTAGTGCCTGGAAAATCTGGTTCCAGGTCAAAAGTTCATCAGAGGTGATATGGAAGCTTTGTCCGATGGCCTGTTGATGCCCCAACAAACCGCAGAATCCAAGCGCAAAATCATCGGCATGCGTGATGGTCCATAAGGATGTGCCGTCTCCATGCACAATCACGGGCAAATCCTTTTTTATGCGGTCCACAATGGTATATTCAGTCCAGCCGCCAATAGGCACCGGAATCACCGTATCATAGGTCAATGAAGGTCGAACAATCGTAATAGGGAAGTCATCGTCCCGGTAGAATTGATTGAGCTTTTCTTCGCAAGCGATCTTGTCCTGGGAATATTGCCAGAATGGGTTGTAAAGCGGCGTAGATTCAGTGATGACGGGATGAGAGGGAGGCTTCTGATAGACTGAGGCTGAGCTGATAAAAATGTATTGCCGGGTTTTTCCGGCAAAAAGCCGGAAGTCACGCTCGATCTCCTCTTGCCTATAAGCAACCCAGTTGACGACCACATCCCACTGCTGACCCTGCAATAGAGCGGCCATGGCCGGTTCGTCGTGAATGTCCCCGATGAATCTTCGGGCGCCAGAGATGTCAACAGACCGAATCCCCCGGTTGAGCAAGTGCAATTCTATTCCTTCCGCGATACACCGCCGGCTCACGGTTGTGCTGATGTTGCCGGTTCCTCCAATAAATAAAACTCTCATGGGGCTTCTCCGGGTTGAATCCAAAAAATAAATCCCGATGGCCGCCGTGGCTGGATCGGAGATTTCCGACTTGTAGTGCCCTGTGACCTAACTTCTCCTATTAATCCAAAGATGCCGGTTGGCCGGTGGAGGCCAGCACGCTGGTCCAGAGATTTCCCTCTGGGTCGATTCTTTTTCGCTGAGCCACGGCCAAATGAATCGGGACATGGGTGAACTCATCCTTCCAAGTGCCCGCCAGCATGTTAGTTCTTCCAGTCATCGCGGCATGAACCGCGTTCTGTCCCAGCAGCATGCAAAAGGCGGAATCGGTGGGAGAGGCTGGCAGGCTGCGGATCGTATAGCTCGGGTCAATGTACTTGAGGTTGATCTCCATTTCCCGCTTCTTGAAGTGCGCCTTGAGTTGATCGCGCAGGAAGATTCCGACATCCCCGTATTTGAGGTTCCCGGAGGCGTCAAGTTCGCGGGCATGCTCGAATAGTTTTTGTCCGGCTCCTTCCGCCACGACAATTACCGCGTGGCCGCGGCTCTTGAGTCTTTCCTCCAGAGCCCGGCACAGTCCTTCCAAAGTGAAGGAAGATTCCGGCACGAGACAAAAATTAACGTCTCCGCTGGCAAGAGTGGCATAGGCGGAAATAAAACCGGAGTCTCGGCCCATCAATTTCACCAATCCCACTCCATTACGGGCGCTGGTAGCTTCGTTATGAGCTCCTCTGACGACTTCCCATGCCTCCGAGACGGCAGTATCGAATCCAAAGGAGGTTTGGATGAAGGCAATGTCATTGTCAATCGTTTTGGGTATTCCCACCACCGCGATCTTTAAGCCGCGTTGCTTGATTTTTTCCGCCAAGGCTCGCGCCCCGCGCAGGGTGCCATCTCCGCCAATAGTGATAAGGACCCCAATTTGCCGCTTCGCCAGGAAATCCACCATCTCGCCAACCTCCTGATTGCCGCGGGAAGACCCCAGGATCGTCCCACCAAAATCATGAATATTCCTGGTGGTTTCAGGGGTCAATCCAACTGGAGGATGACCGTATTTCTCTACCAATCCCTCATATCCATATTGAAAACCATATACTGCTTTGACCCCGTAATGATGATGAAGCGACATGGTGACGGCCCGGATGACGTCATTCAATCCAGGACAAATTCCTCCACAAGTTACCATCCCGCAGTTTAATTTGGCGGGATCGAAAAAAATCTTCTCGCGCGGACCCGCCATTTCCAAGGAGGGCAATGGCTTGCTTGCGGACAAAATTCCCTGAATCTCGGCAGGGTCGGAGTGGTATGCCACTCGGGCAGTTTCAGGAACGAACCGTTTAAAGTGCAGGGGCGAAGGGACCAGGCACTCTCCCAAGCGGTCAATGGCGAAATCGATTTCATGGATTGTCATCCGAATTCAACTCTCCTTGAATTTGATGGCAAGACCTTCAATTCGCCCTCATGATTTGCTTTAAATGGGGAAATGTCAATTGCTACCGTCAGCGCTTTCTGCCCCCCTTTCTCGTCTGCAACTCGTCCTCCCCTCGGGCCTTAATCGAGAGATTCTCCTAAAAAAAGTGTGGATGGAGGCGGGGTGCTCTCACCCCGCCTGAGTTTGCCAAGCGTGCTAAGACGGCCTGAGGGCAGGCCGCCTCCATCATCCCGTTTTCATTGTCTTGTGGAGCCAGCCGTGCTGGCATGAGCGGCTCCTCGGAGAACCAATCTCGCAAATTTTGGATTTTGATGGGATTCATCCTATAAAGCGGCGGGTAGTGGCGATCCGTTTTTATTATGACAGCAGTCGCGGAAAGCATCCCACCGACAGCAAGGCTTCCTGCGGGAAAGAATAAACTGGAAACTCCGGCTCATGCCCGCCAATCCCTTCTCTGTATTCTGTGCGAATCGTGGGCTTTACTGATTTGGGCATCCAGAGAGGCTTTTCCACCGCCGGATATGATCAGAAACAGGAGTCCCAGGAGCATGCAATAATCGGTGCGGGCTTCATGCATCATGCTCCAAAAGCCTGATTTGGCCAACATAGGGACCTTGGTGGTGAGAATCGCCACGCCAATATTGATCAACAGGGGAATCGCGGCCAACCTTGTCGCCAGCCCGAGAATCAACAACAGTCCGCAGACCATTTCCACCGTGCCGACAAAGGGGGCCATCAATTCGGGAAAGGGAATTCCAATTTTGATAAATCGACCCACCCCCAAGGCATCAGGAAAAAGAAACTTCTGAATCCCCTCTGAGAGGAAAACCCAACCCACCATGAAGCGGATTAATATTGCGCTGGTTGGCCCGCTTAAGCTTAAAAACAATTCGCGTTTGAACATCTGCTTTTCCTTTCCAACAAATTCATCTAAGCAAGTAGGTTGGCTTGGCACTCGAAGGCTCAATGATTCAGGCCAGAGCCGCACAAATCCTGAAGTATCACATTCTTTGAGCGGACGCAACCTGTATGGAAGTGCATATGAATGATTCTCTCGAAGGTTTTTTTTGTAATACAGCCATCTTCTCAGAAAATAGCGTGAATGGAGGTGGGGTACACTCACCCCGACTGTGTTCTCAAAGCTTGCTCAGACGGCTTGAGGGCAGGCCGCCTCCATCATCTCCTTTTCATCCTCTTGCTGTGCCAGCCGTGTTTGTATGCGAGGCTCAGAGTCAATGGGAAGCGCCTGACGGCGGACCCTTTTTCCCGCCCCAGGTCCAATATAATCCCCCATAAGCCACCAAGTGAGAATCGCCGGCAATGCTATGGCCGGCCGTAAAAAGGAAGCTGAATCCTTCCTTGAAATTGTAGAATCCACCCAGATTGACAATATGCGTATTTTCTCCGAGCTGACTATCACGTCCCGGATTAAACCACTCCCCTCCCAGGGTCAAATGCCGGTTAATCTCCCGCTGGAGTTGCCAACCGAAAAAAAAGTGGTCTCGCATGCCGAGAGCATGGTTGATGATGTATCCTCCGCCTCCATAACTTGTCCAAGGGCCATGAGTTTTTTGAATCCACAGGGGAAGCCTTGTCCACAGGCTTCCATTCCCCAGATTGAGCTGGCTGTTGCCCGTTGGAATCTCGAGCATTGGGAAAATGCCGATTTGCGGACGCCATCCTTTTTCCTCCACGAACCGGTACTTGGCTCCCAATTCAATGTCACCAAAGCCGCAATTTGTTGGTCCATCATTGGGAATATGAAATTGGAGCGGCGCCACGATATGCAACTGCAGATTGGGAGCCGCCCCTACGTTAAACTCCATTGCCGGGAGCACGGCATTATAATCCTCTGAGCTGCGGTCTGCAGTTGAAAATAGATAATACTCGTAATGCCGGAAGGGAACTGGTTCCGGATCATCCGTCATAAAGGGGGGGCCTGCCCAAACGGTGGAAAAAGCAAAGCAGATGATAAGCAGCGCCTGAAGCGGCTTTTCGCAAAAGCAAACCGATGAGACCCAATTGTCGGAGAAGCCTGGAGAGATTTTTCGGGAAGCAAAAGTACTCTTCATTGACCGGATCCTTGAAAAACCGACGAATTCAAACTGGCTCCGAATCGTCAGGAAAAGGCATAGCTTTATCTTACCATGTGAAATTTGTGCCGGCATTTTCATGGTGAAGCGCGACTGCATTTTCGCTAAGAAGTGCAGCTTAGCTAAGATTGAGCGGCAGTGTCTTTAGTCTCTCAGACATTGCGTTTCAACGATGGAGTGAAATCGGAAAGCTATCAAGACTTCGTCTCGGACTATAGAGGCTCCTTATTTCCAATCCAAAACTTCACTCAAAATTGTCGACATTTGCCGCTCAAGCACACTAGAGGAGAATGGCTTTTGGCTATTTTGATTTTCTCGAGGATTTAGGCGGTAGATCCTGTGGAGTGGGTTTCACGGGGCTGGCAGTAATCTTGATTTCTCCTTTGCCAACCATATTATATTCTTCCCGCGCAACTTTTCTAATAGCTTCAGGATTTGTCTTTAAGGCGTCGATTTCCTGAAGCAAATGTTCGTTTTCCTGCTTGAATTTTGTGATTTTCTCTTTGAGTTGACGATTCTGATCCTCTATCTTCCGGAGTTCCAGATAGCCCCCTTTACCGACAATTCCATTGGCCAGCAAAAGAAGCAGGATAATGCACCCCATGAGAATACCGAGCCGTTTTAAAAAGCTCATCTCCTGGCGGAAAAGCATGCCGTTCCTCCGAAGATAGACAAACCTCCAATGCAAGAGGTCGAGGAGGTTTCCTTGGAAGAAAACTAGCAGGAATTAGGCGTGGTTGTCAATGAGATTGCATTTGCCGATCTGGCCATTCCAGGCACAGAGAGATCGAGTCAAGATCGAAAAGGGAATGAAAATTAGCCTCCACTCTCATGGATTTGATGCGGACAATATAAAAGGGGAGCACGGGGATTTGGATGATCCAAGCTTAGGCAGAACCAAGACGCGTCCCCAATTGGTTTACGTTCATTGAACATGAAATGAAGGGCGTCCGTGTGGCTATTGATGAGATAAGTTATCTCAAAAGATCGAAGGGGGATCGCAAAAGAGTCAGGATCCGGCGAGTCAGAGCCCCTTTATGCCGCGAAAGGGATCGGAATTTATCAACGAAGAAAGGGCATGCCATATGTTTGAGAATCGACAACTGGTTTAGATCCCCTTAAAATTAGGAGTAAATGTTCGGATTGATGATGCCCTTTCAAGGAGGAGATATGTCGAAATATATTGCGGTGTTGGTCACTTGTGGCCGTCGTGCCGAAGCGGAAAAAATCGCCAGCCATCTGGTGGAAAGGAAGCTGGTTGCCTGTGTGAATTTAGTTGCAGGAATTGAATCTTGGTATTGGTGGGAGGGCAAAATCAATCATGACCAGGAAATTCTATTGATTATGAAAACGGTGAAGGAGAAATTCGACCTCTTGGTGGAAGCTATTCGCGGGATACACTCTTACACAGTCCCGGAAATTGTGGCGCTCCCCATCCAGCAAGGTTTTGATAAATATCTGAAATGGGTCATTGATTCGGTTCATGATTAATAAAATCGCGGCAAATAGGGGAATAAAATTCCGCGGGTGGTGATATAAAACTCGGCCAGGCTAAAAATATAGCCCGCTCGTTTCCAGAGGCGAATCGGCGTTGATTCGGCAGTTGAACCGGTGATATATTTCTGCAATGTAGTTGAGATGATTATCCTCATATTAGGAGAGGCTTCAGGCGCTGGAGGGGAATTGAGGTCGGGCAATCCAGGAAGGTGTCATCATTTTTCAGCACTCCCCGACAGACAATCTTGTTCTTTCGTTGCGCAATCCGCCATGTACCATCCGCGGCGTGGAAGATTCAACGGCCGGAAAAATTCAAATTTAAACTTCCGCCTAGTGCCATTTCCTGATCTACTGGAGCCATGGGAACAAAAACATATTATTCCACCGCCTTGTATGAAGTTGCCAAATCGATCAATTCCAGCTTGAATCTCTCGCAGGTCTTGAACTTACTGACAAAAAGCACGGCACAGGCGACTCACGCCAAAGCTTGTTCCCTGCGTTTGTTGAGCCCTGACAAACAATTGCTGATCATGGGCGGGGCCTATGGTTTGAGCCAGGGGTATTTGCGAAAAGGAAATGTGGAAGTCGAAAAAAGCCAGATTGATCAGGAAGCACTTCAGGGGAAAACCGGAATCATCCCTGACGCCACCAACGATCCTCGTTTTCAGTATCCCGATCAGGCCAAGGCTGAATCAATCCGTTCCATTCTGGTGGTGCCGCTGATGGTGAGGGACAGTCCCGTGGGGGTAATGCGTCTTTACACCAATGGAATACATGAATTCAATGAGGAGGAAATCGGTTTCATTCATGCGGTGGCCAACCTGGGCGCCATCGCCATTGAAAATGCCAAGCTGTATGAAGCCATGAAGCAGGAATTGGGCGATTTGACTGAAGATATCAATGAAATGGCGGGGCGGTTGCATGAAAGCCGCATGCAGATTGCCCAGCAAATGGATGACTTAAATTATGAGAAAAAACGGCTGGAGACTATTCTGACCAGCATGGGCGAAGGAGTGGTGGTGACCGGCCCGGATTACAATATCATGCTGATCAATTCAGCGGCAGAGGCTTTGTTGGGTGTCTTCCGGCCGGAAGTTGCGGGAAAAAGCGGGGAAGCCGTTCTGCCGGTGAAGATGAACGAGCTGGCTTCGATCATTGAAAATACCTCGCTGGTTTATCCCTCGGTCCCCCTGGTTCGGAAATATCAAAACAAAGTGCTCAGCATCTTGATCAATCCCATTCGGGATGAGGCGGGAGAACTGCTGGGGACCGTCAGTTTGTTAAGAGACATCACCGAACAAGCCGCCGTCGAAGCCATGAAGACGGAGTTCATTTCGATCGTCTCCCATGAATTGCGGACGCCTCTAACTCCAATCAAGGGATACATCGATTTGATCGTGGAGGGCGATGCCGGCGAAATTACGGAGGAACAGGCCAATTACCTTCACATTGTCCAGTCCAACACGGATGCCTTGGTGGCTTTGGTCAACGATCTGCTTGATATCTCCAAAATCGAAGCGGGGAGAATCGATCTGGAAATCAAACCCATCTCCTTGGAAACCGTCATTCAGGAGGCGATGGCCTTCCATCGACAGGCCATCGAGTCCAAAGGATTGCGGATTGACTTAAACCTTCCTCCCTCGCTGCCTTATGTCCGGGCTGACCGGGGACGCGTTGTTCAGGTTTTGAATAATTTGATCAACAACGCATATAAATATACCAACCCGGGCGGCACGATTTCCCTGACGGCCTTGGCCGAAGGAGATTTTTTAGAAGTGGCGGTGTCGGATACAGGGGTGGGAATTTCAAAGGAAGATCAAAAGAAGCTGTTTACCAAATTTTTCCGGGCAAAGAATCCGGCGACTCGTGAAGCCGGTGGAACCGGCTTGGGGTTGGCTATTACGAAATCCATCGTGGAGAAGCATAAAGGGGAAATTTGGGTGGAGAGCCATTTGGGCAAAGGATCTTCATTCCATTTTACGATCCCGCTGGTAGAGCCGTTGCCGCCCAAAGAAAAGCCTCGGACTGCCATCCGCCGGGATGTTAAGAAAATCCTCATAGTGGAAGATGAAAAAGACACTGCCGCCTTATTGCGGCGGCAACTGGAGCGGGTCGGATACCGCGTCATTATGGCTGCTTCGGGAGAGGAGGCTCTGGCGCGCATCAAAGAGTACAGGCCGGATCTGGTGACCATGGACATTCAGTTGCCGGGCATCGATGGATTCGAAGCCATCCGCCAGATGCGGGAAATGCCGGAAGGGGAACTCACTCCGGTGGTGGTGATTTCCATTTTGCGCGATGAAGAAAAAGCAGACCAGCTCGAAGTGGCGGGATATTTCGACAAACCCATCGAGGAGGACCGATTAATCGAAGCGATTGACAAGATTCTTGCGGAAGGACAAAAAATATTGGTATGTGATCCCGATGTGGCGACGCGGCAATTGCTGGAGGAAGTTCTCCCCCAAAAGGGTTACCATTTAATTTTTGCGCAGGATGGCCTGGACTTGTTGGTGCAAGCCCGAAAAGAACAGCCGCAGCTGATCATCATGGATCTGCAATTGACCGACATGGATGGCTATGAGGTACTGAGGCGGTTGAACCGCCGACCTGAAACGGTCGACATCCCAGTGATTGCCATGACCAGCAGTGTCGAAGAGTCCCACAGTGAAGTGATCGCGGCGGGGGCCAATGATTTGATCCGCAAACCGCTCGATATGGAGTCCCTCGTGGAAGAAGTGGAGCGGTTCATGAAGGATTTGAGCGAGAAGTGAGAGGAGGCATTCAAAATCATGACGAAGATACTCGCGGTGGATGATGAGCCCGATGTCTTGGGATTAATCAAGACCAAGCTGGAAAAGGCCGGTTTCGACGTGCTGCTGGCTACGAATGGAGTGGAAGCCGTAGAAAAGGCAGCTCATGAAAAACCGGATTTGATTATCATGGATGTGATGATGCCCAAATTGGATGGACTCACTGCTTGCACCCAGATTAAAAGGGAAATGGGAGAGGAAGCTCCCATCATCATTCTGCTCACTGCCCGGGGGCAAGAGTCGGATGTCGTGGAGGGACTCGGCTCCGGCGCCGACGATTACATGGTGAAACCTTTTGCCCCGCGAGAATTGGTTGCTCGTGTCAATGTCGCTTTGATGAAAGCCGGGAAGATTGAAGCAGATTTCTGAAGATGTGACTTCCATGGTCTGGCGCCAATATTTTCCCCCTTGGATATGGAAACGTGGTACATCTAAGGAGCCGCCCTTGCCAGCATTGCTGGCTCAACAAGACAATGAAAATCTCCAGACCTCACAGGTCTCCAAGACCTGTGAGGTCTCTGGCACCGGGATTTTCTTGGGAGTCGCCGATGCCCGCGCGGCGAGCACAGCAAGAGGACGAAAATGGCTCAAGGTGGGACGCGCGATCCTTCGCGCGTCGCCAGAGGCCAGCCTCGCCTGCTGAGCAGCGTGCACAGAGTGCCCGCTCCACCTTTGCCTTACGGCGATTTTCTAGGGAGTTGTAGAAGCTAGTCGCTGCCTAGTTGTAGCACGGAAGCAGCAAAAAAAATGATGCCTGCTCTCTCTTCCCTAGCTTTGGACATGAGGGGGAATTTCATCGAAGGAAAGAATTATGCCAACCACCAAGATTCAATTGGAAACCGCCGCTGGGCCTTCAATCTCCGTCCATGATGCCGAACGTTTAGTGGCTCAAAAAAGAGGTTTGCTCTGGATTGATTTGGCCTCGCCCACGGAGGCTGAACTGACCAAGTTGCAGAATACTTTTGAGTTCCATCCGCTCAGCATCGAAGATAGCAGCCATTTTCGCCAGCGCGCCAAAGTCGATCAATATGAGGGCTATCTTTTTATTACTCTATATTCCCACCGCTTCGATCCGGCAATCAAAAGCCTTATGCCTGAGGAGCTGCACGTTTTTTTGGGGAGCAACTACCTGGTCACCGTCCATCAGAATCCTCTGCCGGCTTTGAACCGCGCCCGTGCCCGCTATGAACAGGAAACAGAAGCCTTCAAGAAAGGGGCTGATTTTTTTCTTTACCTCATCACCGACGAATTAGTGGACAGCTATTTCCCCATTCTGGATCAAATTGCCAACCGGATTGATCTAGTTGAAGAGAAAATTGAATTTGAGCCGGCGCGAGATTTGATGCAGGAAATATTCTCTCTGAAACAGCAGTTGATTTACCTCCGCCGGGTAGCAGGGCCGCAGCGTGAAGTCTTCCTTTCCCTGTCGACACGCCATTTCGAAATGATCAATTCACAAGTCGCCGTTTATTTCCAGGATGTATACGATCATGGCGTCCGGATCTTTGAAATGGTGGATACCCTTCGCGATTTGTTGGGAAATGCTTTGGATGCCTATTACTCCGCCACTTCCATTCACCTGAACGAAGTCATGAAACGATTGACTCTGATTGCCACTATCTTTATGCCGCTGACGTTTATCACGGGGTTGGGGGGGATGAATTTTAATCATATTCCTTTTCACGATCCCAAAATGTTCGGTCTCTTCCTGGTAATTATGGTTATCGTTCCCGTCGTAATGTGGTTCTGGTTCAAAAAGAAAAGATGGTTGTGAGTTGAATCCCTGTTTACCCAAAATGTCATACTCGGATTAGGACTCTGTACTTTCACGTTCTATTGCGCGCCCGTGATCCAGGAAGATGTCGCATCGAGTGTTTCGAAAATGACATAGTTAGCTTCTGATCGATCTTCACGGCGCGTAATGATTCTCTAATGCTTCATTACCCTATCCACTTTTCCTCCCACTATTCGTGATTATTTTGCACATTTGGTTTCCGTTGTTTTTGCGCAACCCCTCTCTTGCGGTTAGAATCATAAAAGCCTGGAGAATCAGGACTGATAATTTTTCCGATTCGAATTGGAGATAGGTAATATGATGACAAGACGCCAGATGATTCAGATGGCCACGGTAGCTGCCGCTGGAGTTGTCGTAGGGGGGGAAACGGGAGTCCAAGCGCAACAGAGTCCCGATCCCGCCCCATTTTCTCTTCCCCCTTTGACGTATGCCTATGATGCCTTGGAACCTTACATTGATGCACAGACCATGACTCTTCATCACGACAAACACCATGCCACTTATGTTCAGAATTTGAACAAAGCGATTGCCGGGGAGAAATCCCTCGAAAAAAAATCCATCGAAGAAATTCTCTCAAATTTAGCCAGCGTGCCTGAATCAATTCGCACCACCGTGCGCAATCATGGCGGAGGACATTTGAACCACTCTCTTTTTTGGCAGGTCTTAAAGCTGGGAACAGGCCGGCCACAGGGGGAACTAGCCAAGGCCATCGACAAATATTTTGGCAGTCTCAGCGCTTTTCAGGACAAATTCGGCGCCGCGGCGACGAAACTCTTTGGAAGCGGCTGGGCCTGGCTCAGCATGAATCCCAAAAAAGAATTGGCGATTGAGGCTACCTCCAACCAGGATTGCCCTTTGAGTTCAGGGAATCGGCCTTTGCTGATGATCGATGTTTGGGAGCATGCTTATTATTTGAAATATCAGAACCGGCGGGCAGAATATGTTGCGGCATTTCAGAATGTTATCAATTGGGACTATGTTAGCGAGAAATACATGAAATTGCTCAACGGTTAGTTCGCGGGTGAGGATTAGGAACCGGGAGGGGCGCTTGCTTTTCGGAGGCTGCCATTTATCAGCCGACGGATGAGAAGCGCCACTCTGAAAATTAAGGCAACTTCGGATCGAGTGCGATCAAGGCAGTTCTCGGATCGCGATATTGCGAAAACGGTGAAATCCACCGGGAGCCCAGCGTGGAGTTTCCTTGTTGGAAAAATGCATCTGCAGGGCAATCATCCCTTCAGTGGCGCCTCCCTTGGAATGATTTGCCGAATCAGTCCAATCTACCAGCCTAGTCTCGTTGAGCCACACCTGGATATGCGGAGTGTCCCCCTCAATGCGGGCGCGAAGAGAATTCCATTCCCCCTTCTTCCAAATTTTTTCCCAGCCGGTGGCGCGATTATCTCCAGTCCCGGTTTTGCTCAAATCCGCCAGTCCTTCTCCGTATATCCCTCCCACAATGCCGCCGGGCAGGTAATCAATCGTGACCTGATATGCCTCCCCTTTCTCATTGGAACGAAGGAATAAGCCGCCGTCACACCCCCAATCGGGATTAATCTCCAGCGCGATTTCAAAGTTGCGATAATTTTTGTCGGTCAACAAAATCCCGCCATTGCCCGGTCGATCCTGAGTAGCTGTGAGAATGCCGCCTTCAACTTTCCAGCCGCGGGAATTGCCGTGATGATTGACTTGGCTGATATGCCAGCCTGTAAGATCTCCGCCATTAAAGAGCGGGATTGTTTTTGCCGGCACAGTGCTGGTTTGGGCAAAAACCGCCGCCGATGCGAATAGTAGAATCAGGAGCGAAAGATGGAACTGTTTCATGAAATACCTCCTTGGAAAAACTAGATTGCTCTCTCTTTTAACAAATACCCAGTCAATCCTCAATCATAAAACTCCATCATAAAACTCCAGGAAATTTGGAGAGTCTATTGTTTCTGCGATGTGGGGACTATGCTGCATTAATGGTGGAGAACCCCGCGGAGGTCGAACCACCTGCGAGAGCAAAGGCTTTCGCATGATGAAAATAGTTGCTACTATTCGTGCCCAGGGGGCTTTATCTATGGCGGACCAAGGGAATTTTACAATTCGGATTTTGTGCTGTAACTCTGATCGCTCGAGAACGCATCGTGCTTTTTTGCCATGCCGTCGTTGCTTCACCCAACGGGCCAAAAACGCGAGGCGTCAACGAGTGATCGAATCCGCTTTACCTGCATTGGCTTGTGATTCCCGTACCGCCGCCCTCAAATGTTGCCCATTCCTTGTGCTATTTCGGATCATTGGGCAGAGGAGACCCGAGCAGTTATTAAAAAAGAAAGGTAGCGGGACAATCGGCGTATCTGGCATCCGGAATTTTTCCGCTAATGAATGATCCTGAATTATTGGCTGGCGAGATTTCGTCTCGGTCCATAGGGGCTTTCTGTTTCCCAATCCAAAACTCGATCCAAAGTCGTCGGCTTTGCGGCTCTAGCAAACTAGCGAGACTTCGTCTCGATCTATAGGGACTTTCTGGTCCGCAATCCAAACCTGACTCAAAATCGTCGACCTTTGGCGCTCAGGCAAACTTGGGGTCGGCAACTCAATGGGCATCGCCGGGCGCGTTTACAATCTTTTTCAACTCTTTGTCGTTATATTTTGTATAATACCCATTTTGCATGGGGGATCGATCTGGCAACTGGGCACTTCTGCTGGAATTCCCTGCTTGAAAACGATGTTTATTTTGGGTCCAATAACATTGAAACCATTCGAGGAGGAAGCGTGATTGAAGTTGATCGTTTATCCAAACGCTATGGTAGCGTGAAAGCTATCGAAGATGTCTCCTTCACGGTGGAAAAAGGAGAAATCCTGGGCTTCCTGGGTCCCAACGGAGCTGGGAAGACCACTACTATGCGGATTTTGACCTGTTTTCTGCCCGCGACGGACGGTACTGCCCGTGTGGCCGGTTTCGACATTTTCCAAAATCCCATGGAGGTGAAGCGACGCATCGGGTATATGCCGGAAAATCCGCCACTTTACACCGAGATGAGTGTGGACGGTTATTTGGATTTTGTGGCGCGCATCAAGGGAGTCGATTCCAAAGACCGGAAGAAGAAAATTGGGGAAGTAAAAGAGAAAGTCAGCATCCAGGAGTATAGCGGCACTTTGGTCAAGAATCTTTCCAAAGGGTTCAAACAACGGTTGGGGCTGGCTCAGGCCTTGATTCACGATCCGGAAATTTTGATTTTGGACGAACCTACGGTGGGACTGGATCCCAACCAGATCCATGAAGTTCGCCATTTGATCAAGAGCCTGGCGGGAAACCATACCATCATTCTTTCCACGCACATACTGCCTGAGGTGAGCATGACTTGCCAGCGGGTGGTCATTATCAACAATGGCCGGATTGTCGCCGTGGACACGCCGGAAAATTTGACTCGCCAGATGCAAGGGAGTGAAAAGATTTTCCTGGAAGTTAAAGGTCCGGAATCCACCGTCAAGGAAAAGTTGCGGGAGATTGACGGTGTCCTCCAAGTAGCCACTTTGCCGAGGGAAGGGGATAGTGGAGCGGCCTTCCATTTTGAACTTGAGACCGATTTGAAAAAGGACGTTCGCGGCCGGATTGCCCGGAAGGTGGTGGAAAGTGGGTTTGATTTACTGGAAATGCGAACCCAGGTGATGAGCCTGGAAGAGGTTTTCCTGAAGTTGACGACCAAAGAAGAGGGGGTGCGCGGACAATGAAGAACGTGATTGCCGTCTTCCTGAAAGAAATGAAAGCCTACTTTGTCTCACCGGTGGCTTACGTGGTGTTGACGGTTTTTTTAGTCATCACCGGTTATTTTTTCACCGGGATTTTGAATATCTTTTTTGAGCGTTCCATGATGGCCATGATGCAGGCGCAGCAGTATGGAGGAATGCCTCCAGCCATCGATGTCCCGGCCTTGGTGACCCGCAACTTCTTTGGGGTAGTCAGCACCATCATTCTCTTCATGCTCCCCATGATTACCATGTCGATTTATGCGGATGAAAAAAGACGCGGCACCATTGAATTGTTGCTGACTTCTCCGATCACCAACCTGGAAATTGTCCTGGGCAAGTTCCTGGCGGCTCTTTCTTTTTTCGTGGTGATGCTGCTTCCCACCTTGATCTACATGGCATTTCTTTTCATTTACAGCGAACCGCGCATGCCGGTCGGTCCGGTCTTTTCGGGATATTTGGGATTGTTGCTCCTCGGGGGATCTCTAATCTCGCTGGGGATTTTCATCTCCACGCTCACCGAGAACCAGATCGTCGCGGCCAGCGTCACCTTTGGAGTCTTCCTGTTGCTCTGGGTGATTGATCTGGCGGCGCGTTCCGGTGGGAGCACGCTGCAGGAGATTCTGGCCCACCTCTCGATCTTGAATCACTTTGAAGATTTCGCCAAAGGGGTGATTGACACATCGAGTTTGATCCTTTACGGGAGTTTTATTTTCCTCGGTTTATTCCTCACATTCCGTTCCATTGAATCCCTGCGGTGGAGGCAATAAGGACTATGAAGAAATTACGTTATATGGCCGCAGCCGGCCCATTCTTGATGATGGCTGGACTGCTTTATTATTCGGTTGTGAATTTGTGGGATTTGAAAGCCAAGATCATCTTTTTTGCGGGCCTCGCCTTAACCCTCCTGCTTTGTTGGATCAATGCCGAGAATATCAAGGCGGGATTTCGCCGGCGATCCGCCCAATATGGCGCCAATACTCTTTTGATGGTGGTGGCCGTGGTGGGCATTTTAGGCCTGTTGAATTATATGGGAAAGAAACACCACTATCGGACGGATCTTTCCAGCGGCAAACTGTACAGCCTTTCAGATCAGACGGTGAAGATCGTGAAAGGACTCAAGAACGAAGTGGACATCTACCTCTTCGCTAAAGAGCCTGAACAAAGGATGAACGATCTGCTCAACGAATATAAGGATTTGAACACCAGCAAGATTGTCTTTCGAGTGATTGATCCGCAGAAGAATCCCAGCCAAACCAAAAAATATGGTGTCCGGTCGTTTGGTGAAACGGTCGTGGTTTCCGGCGAGAAAAATGAAAAAGTGGAATCCGCCCAGGAAGAATCGATCACCAATGCCATCGTGAAAGTGACTCGCGAGAAGAACAAAACCATTTATTTCACCACGGGCCACAACGAAGGTGACACAAATGGGGAAGATGGCCGCGGCTATTCCTTTGCCCGCAAGGCCATTGAAGGACAGAATTACACGGCCAAGACGATCAATCTGGCAACCAGCAGTAGTTTTCCGGAAGATTGTTCCGAAATCGTGATTGTGGGACCAAAGACGACTTTGTTCCCGACGGAAATTGCCCAACTGGAAAAATATGTCGATGCGGCTGGCAAGGTGTTGTTGATGCAGGATCCTGAAACCGATTCGGGCTTGACCGATCTTTTGAAGAAGTGGAATATCGGGCTGGATGACGATGTGGTGGTGGATTCCAGCGGCTTGGGACAACTCTTCGGCATGGGGCCCGCGGTTCCGTTGGTCAGCAGTTATGAGACTCATCCCATTACCAAAGACATGACACGAGTGATGACCTTCTTCCCCATGGCCCGATCCGTGCAAGCTTTGAAGGAAGCCAGTTCGACTTTTACCGCTAGCCCGTTGTTCAAGAGTTCCGAGAGCAGCTGGGGGGAAAAGAACCTGAAGAACAGCGAAGCCCAGTATAACGAAGGTGTGGACATCAAAGGACCGGTCAACCTGGCCGTGGTCAGCACGAAAACCGTGACTGGCGATGGGAAATCAAAGTCCTATGGGAAGGAAGCCCGGGTGGTTGTCGTCGGCGATTCGGATTTTGCCATGAACAACTACTTTCGCAAAGGCGCGAATGGCGACCTGTTCTTGAACATGGTCAGCTGGCTGGCTGAAGATGAAGACCTGATCTCCATCCGGCCTAAGGACCAGGAAAATCGCTCCGTCCAGTTGACTCGAGCCCGCGGCAAATCTCTCTTTTGGCTTGCCATGATCTTCATGCCGGCCGCGGTGCTGATTGCTGGAGTGGCAGTCTGGTTAAGGAGAAGATAGACCATGAAGTGGAGAAATCTGGCAATTGTCGTGGCCATCTTCGCCGTCTTGGGCGCCTGGGTTTATTTCTACGAGATCAAAGGCGAAAAAACGCGGGAAGAGGCCAAGGAGAAACAGAAAAAGCTTTTTACCTATGAGTCCAAAGAGATCAACCGAATCGATATTCAGGCTGCCAGCGGAGAAATCAGCCTTCAGCGCGATAAGGAGAATTGGAGGTTGATCAAGCCGTTGGAGTCCAAGGCCGATCAGTCCAACGCCGACAGTCTAGCGTCTGATTTTGCGTCGGTCCAGATCGAGCGGACGATTGAAGAGCCGACTATCCTCTGGAAGACCTACGGATTGGAGCCGGCGCAGGTGAAGATATCCTGCAAGCTGAGTAATGGTTCAGTCCATCAATTGGAATTAGGGGATAAAGACTTCACGGAGAGTTCCGTGTTTGCCCGGATCCCTGGCCAAAACAAGGTCTTGGTGATCAATTCTCCCCTATTAAATAGCGCCACCAAAAAGATCCTCGACTTTCGGGATAAAACCCTCATTGAATTCAAACGCGATGATGTCCGGGATTTTTCCATTGCCATCAAGGATAAACCTGCATACCGTTTTGAAAAGTCGGGCGACAATTGGGAAATCCGCGAACCTCTGCAAGTGCGCGCCGACCGTGCTGAGTTGGATTCCATATTGACCGAGCTGGAGAATGGCAAAGTCGAAGATTTTGTGGATAATCCCGACAAGAATCTCGCCTCTTATGGCCTGGATAAGCCGGAAATTCGGCTGGATCTCTTCCTGGGGGGGAACCGGACACGCAAATCTCTGTTGATTGGGAAAAAAATCGATCAATTCTATTATGCCAAGGATGAAGCCCGGGAGAGTGTCTTCAAGACGAAAGAGGATTTATACAAGAAATTGAACTTTGATCCCCAAAAATTGCGGGACAAAAAACTGGTCCGCTTTGAACGGGCGGATTTGACCAGCTTTGAAGTAAAGTCGAAGGACAAGGATTTTGTTTTCTTCAAGGGCACGGATGGAAAGTGGAAGATGAGCCGTCCGGAAGGCCACAAGGGCAAATATGTGACCGAATACCGCCTCTTCTGGCCGGTCGAGGATTTGGAGGGGAAAGAGCTTATCGATAATGCCAACTTGAAGGATCCCAAATTTGGCTTCAATGAGCCTTCCATACAGATTCGCATTACCGACAAGAACAAGAAGACTGTTGAAATTCTGCTGGGAAAAATGGAAAAGGATTTGGTTTATGCTCGAAGGATGGACCAATCCACTGTTTATAAAGTTGATAAAAAAGCGCTCGATGATCTAAACTTCAAGTTGGAAGATATCATTGAGAAATAATTCCGTTCGTTTTTAAATCTTTTGGATTTCAGGGCGTTGAGGTTGAATGAACGGGAGCAGTAGTTTATGAGAGGCGGGAGTTTTTTAATGGAATCCCGCCCTTTTCCAGATAAGGAAAAAACCAAGTCGATGAACCTGAGGTGAATGCCATGCCAATCAGCCCTGAACTGCTCGAGATTTTGGTGTGCCCCTTATGTAAAGAGACGGTCAATTTAAAACCGGATGGCACCGGGCTAAAATGTGTTAAATGCCATCGGGTTTATCCCATCAAAGATGATATCCCCGTGATGTTGATTGACGAGGCAAAGGTGGAAGAAAGTTAATAGCGGGACCTCTTCTCCCTAGCCAGAGTCTTTTCCCTTTTAAGTTCGAGCACATTTCCCTGGGTTGGACGTTAGGAGCCATCTGTTCCATTATTTTGAAATGGAGCCTGAAACGCTGTTTTCCTTGTCTCTGGTTGTGGAAGCTTTTCCGGTTTACCTCATAGGCTGAGGATGGATGACTACCCGCTGTTTTGGAGAAAACGATCAATCGGGAGCGATAATTGTGAGCCTAGTTAAAATTAAAGTACTAGTGGTTGATAAGCCGGACATTTACACTTCAGCACTGGTGGAGTTGCTCCTGGAAGGTGGTTACAACGTGGATTCCTGTTCTGATGCGGAATCCGCGTATCGAAAATTCAAATCCTCCGTTCGTCCTTATGACATGCTGATTATCGATTTGGACGCTCTGTCGGAGACTAATGGCTACCTGTTCTTAAAGGCTCTTTCCCGGGAAGAGATGTTTAAAGAGATGAAAGTAGTCATTACCACCAATGGATTGATCGATCAACGATTGAGCCACCAGGACCAATCATTGAATATTGGTGCTTTTTTTAACAAAACCCGGACTATTGATGAATTCTTCCTGATTGTGACCGACATTGTGCCTCCTACTGGCAAAGAGTTGCGTTACAGCCGCCGCATTCCTATCAAGATTTTGATCAGCTATACCGCGAATGAAGTGACGACGCTACATTATGCGGTTAACCTCAGCCACAGCGGCATCTTCATCCAAAATTCCAAGCCTGATCCCGTGGGGACCATTGCTAAGGTCTCCTTCAATTTGCCGGGTGTTTCCACCCCCTTGGTGGCCACGGCCAAAGTCATGCGCATCGTCCAATATGACGGGCCGGTAAGTTCCTTGCGCAATCAGAATTTTCCCCAAGGGGCCGGCATGGCATTTGTGGAAATTTCTGAAGACCACAAAGCGGAGTTGAATAAGTATCTTGATCAGGAAGAAATCCGGATCTTTGGCTCCAAACGATAATCTGTGCTGATCTGTGGAACAGCGATTCTATGAAATTGGCCCACAAGAATAGCTGTGTTGGGCGGATGGGCGGCCCCCCGGGCAGAATGGTTCGGGGGAGCGAAGAACCGGGGCATATCTGGCTCTCTGAGGGGCTTGATCTTGTATAGTGTCATGGTTGCGGTATCTCATTGCCTTCGTAGTCGGCTGCCATGGATTCACATACATTCCATGCGGAATCCTCGTCCTCGTGCCTGACAAGATCGAGGAGTGGAGAGGGCGTTCGCGGATGGTGGGCAGCACCCTGAGCGGTAGGAAACTCTAAGCCCTCGTGCGTGTTCTTCGCGTAGTGGCGGGAATCGCAATCCACGCTTGCGCTGTCGCCTTGGCCTTCGTCCCCTCGGTCCTGGAGTGTGAAGGCCCTTTGCAGCAACCGGCGCATTGGTTGGTATCGCCGCTTTTGCGCTCTTCTGGGATCGACATGCTCGCCTTCTCGCGGAGGAGGGCCTCATCGGCTCCGTCTTAAGCCTGATTTTTCTCGTGATCGGGATCGCGTTTCCAGGGTTTTTCGGGTGAGTCCTGCCTCAAAGCGTGTCAGCCCCGAATCCAGGAGAAGCAGCCTGGGATTTACCGCCAGACAAGCGGCTCGATCAGATGTGGCGCGCGAAGCGGCGTCCTCAAATCGAAGCGGAGTGGAGCGTTGCGCAGCTCATTTGCAGTATGCTAGAGCCGCAAGAGTCGACGAGTTTGAGTCAAGTTTTGGAATGGGAATCAGTAAGTCCCCATATTCCGAGATGAAGTCTGGCTAGATGTTAGGCAATAGTATTTTGGAAGATGACGAATTCTGCGAATTTTCCGCGCTAAATGGGTTGGGATATTTTCATGCGTCTCTTGTCCTCTTTTTCATTGTTTGGTCGAATCCTGATCCTGCTGAATTGCCTTTTCTTCTTGCTTGCGGCGGCCTTAAGCCTGCTGTTTTTTATACCCACCAGCCTGGACCGCTGGGTGGCCGGCCAACGAAGAGATTGGGAGATTCAAGGAGCCGTGACTCGGCTGAGTGCCCAGGCGCTTCAGGTTTGGGAGAATGAATTGCAGTGGGCTGAAATCGAGTCGCGCCAATTGGCGGCGCAAGCCTCCCAGATTTTTTCACACCCGGATAGTTTTCCATTGTCCGCGCAACCCGGAGAATATGATTTCGAGAAAAAAACGGGTGTCTATGCTTCAGTCAAGAGTGATGATTCGTTGGCGCTGGTTCTTAGTGTTGCCACTTCATTGACTCCTGACCTTCTGCGTGATATTCGACTTGCGGAATACCTGTCGCCATCGATAAAAAATCTGCTGGATAACCGGCCTCATTTCCGCAGAGCATACCTCCTAACGGCAGATTCACTTTTGGCCACAGTCCCTTGGATTGATTTTCCTGAAAGAATCAAGGCCGGTAAATTCCAGCGGGATTTTAAGGCGCAGGATTTTGCCTGGTTTGAAAAGATCCGGCTCGATCCGAATTCAGGAAAGAAACCACTTTGGATTTGGGATTCACCAGGACTCTCTCCTGAATTTGGCGGCGTATTTTGCCTGCTCCCTTTCTTTGCCTCGGGGCAGTTCAAAGGCGTGGTGATCCTCGAGTTTCAGGCCCGGGCCGTTGCCGACAAGCTCTTTGATGGCGCTGGATTTGCCCAAGAGGCCATTTTCCTGCTGGAAGAAAACGAACGGTTGGTCGGATGCAGCCTTGAAGGTGCGGAATTGTTGAAGCTCCCCACTCGTTCAATTACAGCGGACGCGCCTTTGTATTTGAAACAACTTTCCTCTTCTCTTATCCACCCGTGGTTGCTCCATCTCGGGAGAGTGTGGCGCGTGGGTGAATTTTGGGGAGTCGCGGTTCGAACCGAACCTATGAATAGCTCCCTGGTGGTCTGTTTGCCCGCTCGCAGCCAGGCTGAAATTTTTTTGCCCCCTGGCCCTTCCGATTTCAAATCCAAATTGGTGGTGACCATTCTCTGGATTGTTTCAGCTGTCCTATTATTAGGAAATATCCTTTGGATCTTTGCCGCCAGGAAAAAGATAGAGCATTCCCCGCGGCATTTGGCGGAATCTTTGGCGGCTTTGAACGGTTTGGAAAAAGACAAGGAAGTGCTCAAAGGGCAGACGGATGAATTGGGTGATGTTTATCAACGGTTCGATGTCTCTTTGCAGCGAGTGCGCCAGGCTTTGGGCGGCCTGCGGACGGATATGCCCGATAGCGAGAATCCCCAGGGGCCTTTTTCCGATGCAGTGGGCGAAATCAGGCTCTTGTCGGAGCGCGTGCGTCTTTTGTCTTGTTTCAATATCACAGAAAATTTAGAGGCGGGACTGTCTCATCTCTGCCGGTTGCTCTGCGAGTTTTTTGGCTCGGCCCAGGCGGTAGTCCTCTTGTATTCGCCTGGAGAAAAGCTCTTTCGGAGTTTTCAGACGGAGCTGAATGGGAAGTCGGATAGCAGCGACCGATTATCTTATCAAATGGTGGAAGGCTCTTTTCTTGAAGTTGTCTATAACACCAGACAGCCGAATTTTGCCGAATTGACCGATCTATCCGCCGCCGACTCTGAAGGCTTTGGGCGGATCGCCAGCCAGAACCTGCTGCTGTGCCCTCTTTTTTATCGTAAAGCTGTATTTGGCGTAGTGGTGCTGGCTGACCGGCAGGAGGGCTGGACGGCAGACCATTCCCTGCATTTTTCCGCGTTGGAAGAGACTCTATCCAGAGTTTTGAACAATCTGCTGCAAAATGAACGGTGGCGAAAAATCGATTTGTTGCGCCGGGAATATTGTGTGGAATTGGCGAAAACCATCGAGACCCCATTAAATCGGATCCGGGATGAGGTCCAAGCCATTCATCATAGGTTGGGCCGATTGACTCCTTATTATAAGGAACATTGTGAGGCCATCCTTTTTGAGACGGGAATCTTATACCAAATTGCTCATGAAGTTCGGGAAATGGAAGAAAAGGAGCAATTGAAGGATTCGCCCACTCAAGATCCAGGATGAGTTTCGGACACAACGCCCTTTGAGTTCCACCATGCCTTGTCGAACTTTGAATTCCCCGGTCCGCGGGTCACTATGCCGCGGATAGGTTTTTTTGCTATTATATTTCCTCGGGCGGAATGAAATAAAACTCAACAGAGGATTTCCCTTAATTACCCGCCGGGAGGGCTTTATGGTTTGGTACGAGGAGTTGTTTACTCAGGATTACGATCGGATCTATTTCCCCACCTTTACCGCCGAACGAAATGTGCTGGAGGCCGAATTTATCCTGAACGTTCTGCAGATTCCCAGCGGTGCGAGGATCTTGGACTTGGCTTGCGGGCACGGAAGGCATGCTTTGGAATTGGCCCGGAGGGGTTATCAAGTCATCGGTTTAGATTTGAGTCCTCGCTTCATTCAGATGGCCCGCGAGGCCGCCCAGAAGTTGGCGTTGTCCCAGGCTGACTTTGTACAGGCCGACATGAAGAATTTTCACTTTGACCAGCCCTTCGATGCGGGGTACTGCTATTTCACCAGTTTTGGCTATTTTACGGATGAAGAGAATAAGCAGGTCCTCCAGAATGTCGCCGCCTGCCTGGTTCCACGCGGCCGGTTTTTGTTGGAAACGGCGAACCGCGATTTTACTATCCACAAAGTGGAGAATCAGCCGCGGCGTTGGGATGAACCGGAGCCTGGCTTTTTTGTGTTGGAGGACGTCTGTTTTAACGCGCGTACGTCGCGTATTCATACTCGTGCCATCATTATGGATCAGGGAAAGCGCCGCATGGTGGAATATGACATCAAGCTATATACTCATGCGGAATTGGAGGACATGCTGGAAGATGCCGGATTGACGGTGGTTGGAACTTACGGAAACAAGGATCTGTCTACTTTTGCCGTGGCCAGCCCGCGTATGGCGATTGTGGTGGAAAAAAAGGCGGACATGTATTATCCCTGATGTCTTCATTGAAAAAGCGCTTATGATTTTTAGAGGAGCTGCTCATACCAGCGCGGCTGACCTAGCACGGCAATGAGAGTTTATTCCCCCTTTGAAGGGGGATGGCGTCCGTCAGCTGACGGACGCCAGGAGGACGTCTTATCGGCATGCCTGACATCCCCCGGCGCCCGCAAGCGGACACCACCCCCTTTAAAAGGGGGATTTTTTAAGGAGCCGCCCATGCCAGCGCGGCTTCCACTTATGCGAGGATCTGAGCAGTTACTCAAAATTAATAATTCCCCCCCCTTTATCCTAGACAGTAATCTGTAATTTCATTACAATTTCCCCCGTCCTCGAAGTGTGAGGTTGACAGGTTCCGGGCTTCGTGCAATTTGGTCCCGCAAATCCCGCCAGGTTCGGAAGAAAGCAACGGTAGTGGGTCGCCAGATGTGCCGCGGATCACCCGGAACCTGACCTAAATAATTTTGAATTATGAATTCTGGATGAGATTGGTAAGGATGCCCGTTTTCGAAATTCCTTCATGCCTCACAATTTAGAATTCAAAATATAAAATTTGGAATTCATATTTTAGACCTGATTCCTCCCCATGCCGCTCAAATATGGCAACTCCTGAATCCAATCCATCCGGATATTTAGTAATCGCGCGGAAATACCGGCCCCAACTTTTTGAGGAAATTGTCGGCCAGGAATCTGCTGCCCGCACCTTGCGCAATGCCATCCAGCAGAAGCGAATTGCTCATGCCTATCTTTTTGCCGGAGTGCGCGGGGTTGGGAAGACCACCACGGCGAGAGTGTTAGCCAAGGCGCTCAATTGCATTGAAGGGCCCACGGTCACTCCCTGCAATCATTGTGATTCCTGCCGGGAGATAGCCGCTGGCAATGCGCTGGATGTGTTGGAAATTGACGCGGCTTCCAACCGCGGGATCGATGAAATTCGCGAGCTTCGTGAAAATGTCAAATATCAGCCGGCCCGCGACCGATATAAAGTATTCATCATCGATGAAGTTCACATGCTCACAACCGAAGCCTTCAATGCTCTTTTGAAAACATTGGAGGAACCTCCCGAGCACGCCGTTTTTATCCTGGCGACCACTGAATTGCATAAGGTGCCTTCCACCATCCTCTCCCGATGTCAGCATTTCAATTTCAGGGCAATAGACCGTCAGGCCATTTTCGGGAGATTGCGGGAAATTGCGGCCAGCGAAAATGTGGAAATCAGCGATAATTCCCTGAATGACATCGTGGTCGCCGCGGAAGGAAGCATGCGGGATGCCCAGTCCATATTGGACCAGGTGATCTCTTTTTGCGGGAAGGTGGTGGAAGAGACAGAGGTCCGGGAAATGCTCGGAGTGGTCCCTCAGCAGATTCTGATGGAGTTCACACGGGCTCTTTCAGCTGGAGATTCCCGCGCAGTAGTCCTCATGGTGGATCGCCTGATTCAGAGCGGCAGAAATTTGCAGCAATTCGTGCGGGATTTGCTGGGGCATTTTCGGCACCTCTTGCTGCTCAAAATTGCTGGGGCAGACAGCCAATTGGTTCCTCTCACGGGGGAACAATTGCGCCAGATGGCTGAAGCGGCGGAAGACTTTTCTGAAGAAGATTTGCTGCGCTACTTTAATATTCTGGTTCGGACGGAAGGTGAATTGCGATGGTCTTCGCAGGCCCGCTTTCATCTGGAAATGGGATTGCTCAAAATAGTTCAAGCCAAGCGATTGATACCGATCGAAAAAGTTCTGACGGAATTGCGGGGGCTAGCCGAATCCTCTCCCGTCGATTCGGAAGAGAATTCCCCCTCGCCCAAACAGTCCATCCCAGCAGGAGTGCAGAGAAAAAAGGATCTGGTTCTTTCAACTCTAGCGCTCTTGCCTACAGCGGTCGTTGACACTCAACCCGTTCCGGCCAATCTCTCCGCACTGAAAAGCGCCATAGCCAAACAGTCTCCAATGATCAGTGCCTTGCTAGATCATGCGCAGAGTTTCAAGATTGTGGAGAAGGACTGGCAGTTGGAGTTTGGCGCCAATCAACATTTTTATGTGGACATGGTGCAATCGGCTGAAAATTTGGAAGTCATCAAAAAAGCGGCCTCAGATCTGGCCGGACATCCCGTTAATATTAAAGTGAGGGTTGTCGAGGCAAGTTCGGAGTCAAGCCAACTCGAGCAGAATACGTCCAAGGAATCCCCTTCTGACCAGTTGATTGACCGCATGAAAAATGAGACGACGGTAAAAGCGTACTTGGATGCCTTTCAGGGCGAAATTACGGATGTAAAGAAGATCGATTGACAGGAGAGGGAAGAATGAATATCCAGCAGATGATGAAGCAGGCCCAACGAATGCAGGAGCAGATGCAGAAGCAGATGGCGGAGACAACAGTCGAAGGAAGCGCCGGTGGAGGGATGGTTACCATCAGCATGAATGGAATGAAACAGTTGCGCAGCGTGAAAATCGAGCCGGATGCCGTCTCTTCCGGAGATGTCGAAATGCTTCAAGACCTGATCCTGGCCGCCTTCAACGAAGCCGCGCGCAAAGTGGACGAACAGCTGTCAAATCAGCTGGGCGGTTTGACGGGAGGAATGAAAATCCCGGGCTTATTTTGATGGACGGAAAATATCGAGTGCATGCTAATTTTAATATATCTCCCGGTTCCTCTTTGAATCCCTTTCGTTGGCTCGATTATTGAATTTTGTTTTCCCATATTTCTTCAATTGTGGAAAGTTAAGAAATGCTGATGGATGCCGGCATAACATCTGGTACCCGACACCTAACATCTGAAATCTGACACCTGACATAAAAAAATGCGAGAATTTGCGGCTCCCGTTGAAAATCTCATTGAAGAACTTCGTAAATTGCCCGGTATAGGCTCGAAATCAGCGCAACGCCTGGCTTTTCATTTGATCAAAGCCAGCCGGGTGGATGCGGAGAAGTTGGCGGCCGCCGTCCTGGATCTGAAAAACTCCATTCGGTCCTGTTCTATTTGCCATTCCATCACCGATATCGATCCTTGCCGGTTTTGCGCGGATTCGAGCCGCGACCATTCCATCATCTGTGTCGTGGAAGAATCACATGGATTGCTCGCCATAGAAAAGACCCGGGAATTTCATGGCGTGTATCACGTTTTGCAGGGGGTGTTATCTCCGCTTCACGGCATGGGTCCGGACCAGTTGCAGATCAAGAGCTTGCTGAAGCGCTTGCAGGAAGGAAAGGTTCAGGAACTCATCATCGCCACCAACCCAAATGTCGAAGGAGAGGCTACCGCTCTCTATCTCGCCAAGTTGATCAAACCTCTGGGCGTTCGCGTTTCCAGAATTGCCACTGGCGTTCCCGTGGGGGGAGATTTGGATTACGCCGATCAGGTGACGGTCATGCGCGCACTGGAAGGGCGACGGGACCTTTAGATTAGGAAAAAGAATATTCAGATGGTACCAGGCTGCCTTTCTGTGGTTGAGGTGCTTTTTTTTTGGCGGCGCGCCGGCCAGATTGAACAATTTCTAAATTGAGCCGCCATTCATAGATGAAAACCGGTAAGATCTGCTCAATCGGCAGGAGGTGTTCCGCCTTGGTCAGCGCACAGTCTCGCACCAGGGGACAAAAGTGGGAATAAATGAAATCAACCCACCCTGCATCAATTTGCCATAACTGGCATCGGAAACTCCCGCCTCTAAAAATATCTCCATTCTCTTTTGGATCATTCGGATAGGATCTTCACTTCCGTGGCAAATTTATGATACTCCTTAAACTCGATGAGGTTTCGAGCCTGGCGGTTCCTTCCTGAAGGCGGCAGATATTTACAGCTTGAAGTCGATGTCTGAAGTTCGGCCCGCACTGGAAGCCAGTATTTTTTTCCTCCAATGCCTACAAGATCATAATCAATTGCCCATATGGATTGGGCGATGGGGAAATCCGGAGGGAGTTTCAATGCTTCAAACTGAAGACGAACCACCTGACCCGACGCTAGATCAAACCACACCTGGCCCCGATAGGCCACCTTGATGGTAAAAGATTTCACCTCTTCGCCAGCCCCCCCCCAAAAGGCAATTTCCCTATCTGAATTCCCCAAGCTCACCTCAAACTTCGCACGAGCAGCCTTCCTCCCACGGATCTTTTCCAACTTCTCTAATCCAAAGTCAGCTTTCGTGCCAGGATCAAATAAGGATTTCAACGTCGAACCAAATTCCCCGGCTGACGTCAAGTCTTGGCGTCCTCTTGACAATGGTAGAGTCGTTGGAATCCGAGCCTCCTGCACTAATTTATAATGCTCCTGGTGGTTGCTAAAAATGACCTCCTGAATAATTTCATCCTGGAGGATCCATTGCACTCCGTCTCTCCATTGATCTCCCTGCCCCAATTGCCCCCTCCCCTCTGAAGACAAGGAAACCCCGCTTGGCAATGAGACTTCAATAGTCCGGCCAGCGTAGCGTCGAGTGGCCTGAATGCATGTGAAATCCGGAAGTTCATTTACGTACAAAAGCGCCTTGCTTCTCGCAACCTCGAGAAATTGGGGCCAATTCTCTTCAGTCAGTGTGAATTTGACAGGTTTTGTTTCAGGCTGGGGCAACGCAGCAGAAGATTGTGCCTGCATTGGAGTATACCGGCAAACGATGGCTGTGCCGAGCAACAGGCTGGCAACCAGAGCAGATTGCCAAGCTTTGGTCACGATTTCCTCCTTCCTCCAACGCCCAGCATCATTCCCTGAGGGTCTATTACTGCTAAAGTCAGCGATTTTGAGTTTGGTCTTCCGTTCTCTTTGCAGCGATTTCCCAAATAGTTAGGACAAAGTCTCTTTATATGTCCAATTTCCCGGCAACCATCATGGCCGCCAATTTGAAAACAACCCGAATCTTCGTTTTCCCTACCTGCGTGACAAAATAAATCTCCTCATCAGCTGGATCAACGGAAGGATTGCTCTCGAGTTGACGGGGAAAAAGAAAGAGCGCGGAGCCATCTTGGGTTTCTTTGGGGCGCACAAATAGTTTCAGGGATACCTTCTTGTTTTTATCCTTTTTAGAAAGCAACAAAGTCTTTGGCCGTGCCTCCTCAAAGGTCAGCTTCTCAAATGGCTCCAGCTTCGAACCAGCAATGGAAATGACTATATCGGGCATCTCCTGATCAATGAACTGACGCAGCATATCCTCGGTATAAGCCTTTCGCAGCCATCCCAACCGCCCAATGGCCTGCCGGACCTTCAAGGAGGAATGCCAGCGGATATAAAGAACAGTCGAGTTTTCATCGTACCCTTGGGCTGGATTAATTGTGGGACTGCTAGCCGCGGAAGAGGCGTCAATCTGACGAGGAATAAACGCCCCCCCATAATCTCCCTTGATGGGCTGGATTTTCGCCCAGGGAGAATTTGACAGCAGCATCATTGCTTCACTTTCGCTCCACTGGCTGAAAGGCTTTTCTTGCCAGAAATCCTTGGCGAGAAAAATCGATCCCATCCCCTCGAAAAGAAGTAAGCTGATAACCCAGACTTGGTTCTTGGAAGAAAAACATTTCCACATGATAGAGCCTCCACGCCGATAGTAAGGCTCAAGCCTTATCCCATTCTTTTCCAGCAGACTATTTTTGCAGTTTAATGCGATTTTTAAAACGCCCTCAAGCCTGGTCTTGGTCGCAAAGCGACCCCGGTGATGGTAGCTGTGGATTTTAATCCACGGTCGATTTTAATCCACGGCCACGAATCCTGTCCAATTTCCTTCGTCGCGCAGCGACGTCTGAATCGGCCATGGCCGTTCAAAGGTGGTATTGCAAAAAACCTTTAATCGAATACATACTTTTTAACATATTCAATATCATGCTTTTTAAGGAATGCCAGGTATTCCTCCTGAAAAGTTCCAGTACGATGATGTTCCCGCTGGTTTTCAATATAGGAGATTGTATCCTGAATTTGTGATTTGCCGATCGTGAATCCCCCATAACCATCCTGCCAGGCAAACCGGCGTAGTTCCGGGAAGTTCTCATGGATCCATCTGGAAGATCCTCCCTTAATCAATTGAATTGCCTTGCTAACCGCCAGGTTGGCGGGAATGCCCAGAAGCAAATGAATATGATCTTCGATGCCGCCTACACACAAAGGCTTCATGCCGTTTTCGCGGGCAATGCCACCCATGTAAGGCCAAATGCGCTGTTCCAGGGTTTGAGAAATCAGGTGCTCGCGCCGTTTGGTGCTAAAAACAAATGGTAATGGAGACTCGTGAAGGTATCGGCCATGGCCAAAGCTCCAAGCGTCGCTGCGCGACGCAGATGTTTGTTAGGATACCTACTCCGGACGTTAAAACGTCCGGCTACCCTCATGGGTCGCTTCGCGACCAACAGCAGCTTATTTCTTGATCAATACCACTGGCGCCTGCTCTGACCCCAATATGGTATCGTAGAAGTTGCGAGCCACACTGTACTGCTCGCGAGGCAGGATGGCGTTGTGAACGGTCATGGCTCGCTGGTAGCGCAATTTATTCCCTTCCACACTGTAACTGGCGGTATATTGGCCGAATGAGGTCTCGAGCTTGACCGGATCGGGAAGCTCATCCACAATGAATCCCTCCGGAAGAATCACTTCGGCCGACTCCGCAAACGCATTTCCATTGATGACAATCGGCAGGTGGCGTTCCGCCTTGGTTAGCGCCACCGCCTCGCGCCGGGAGACAATGGCGGGGACAAACGACATCAACCTCCCCTGCATCAATTTGCCATAGCGCTCCGCTGAGACTCCTACCTCCAAATGGAACTTTCCGCGATCCCGGTCGTCGCGCGGCTGGATCTGCGTGACTTTGGCACCATTGACAGTAAACGAAACCCACCGCTCAATCATTCGGTTGTATCCATCCGGAGTCAAGTCGCGCCATGAACTGCGTTCCATTCTTCCCGCTTGTCCGGTGGAATCCTCCACAATGCGGCCCTGGATCGAACCATTAGGCAACAGTTCTATTGACAAGCGGCGTGTTATTTTGTTGTCCTCGGAAGAGAGCTCCGGAACCCGGATCAGGCCGCCCGCCGCCCCGGCAGCCAGCAGTGCCCAACTCCCTTGTTCGGTTTCCGGAAGATCTCCTACCACGGTATGTTCATCGGTCGGATCGAAGATTAGCAAACCCCCCAACTTTTCGTGCTGAACGATTGCCGGCGCCTGTGTCTCGGGTTTGACTTGGATGGCAACAATGCAATGGTTGAATTGCCGGGGCGAAGGCCAGTTCTCCTGGACAAAATTGCGGTCCCCCGCGAAGATTACCAATGGATAAGCCGTAATATCCACGGCTTTGAGCAAAGCTCGCATCAGATTAGCTTTGTCCTTGCAGTCGCCATAATGCTTGGCAAAAACGTCGGACGCGGCGTGGGGTCGATAACCGCCGCCCCGGCCCACATTAATTTGGATGGAAACATAATTGATCTCCTGCACAAAACGGGCGATGGCGCGGATTTTCTCGATCTCGGTCGTAGCTGCCGCGGTCAACTCCCGGGCTTTCTGGATCATGGCCTCATTCAGCGTCGTCTGCGGATCGTTGAGTTCCGAGACGAACGAAGAAACAGCGCCCCAATCCTGAAAAGTTCGGGCCGCGCCTGCTCCGGCCCCAGATGGAGGAAAGAAACTGACGTTGAGCCTTGGAACCACGTTCATTGCGGAAGGACTCATCGGTTCCGGTTCAATCCGGGAGAGCGGGCCCAATTCCCAGGTATAAGAAGAGCCATTGATTGCGGGCTGCACCGGCGCATGATTATAGGTTACGCCCTGGGCCGTCCAACCGGCGGGAAGCTGCACGGTCAGGCGCGACTTCACCACCGGTTCGTATCCCTGGAAGAACCATTGGTCCTGGGCAGTCAGCAATCGGCTCTCCTGAACGGTCTCAAAGCCAAACACCGCGCCGACATCCGCGTCATCCCGTGCGGTAATGATCTTTTTTCGCGCTTCGTTGTATACATCGTTGTTGACCTGGGCCAAATCGATGGTTTCCTTCTTCTCATACTTCTTGACTTCCCCGGACGGAAGCAGGAGCCAGGCGCGAAATTCCCGGATTTTATCGCTCCCGGCGCTGTAATAGGCCTCAGCTACGGCATTTTCCCGCCCTTCCTTTACGAGCACTTTGATGGCATAAGTGCTGGTGCGAACGATGCGTCCCTGCTCATCCACAACCAGACGCGACTCATCGTGCAAGACCGCATATTTCGCCTTGCCATCAAACTTTGGCAAGTCACCTGTGGCCTGGCGCAACCAAGCCGGAGCATCCTCGGCCCGGATGAACCATGCGCACAGCAAGATTAGATTAAGTGCCAAACCAATATTCCGAAACATGAATGCGCCCTCCCTGATTAAAATGAAATCCATGGGATAGGACAGTGCTCTCCCTATTTCAACTCTTTTTATAAAGTCATGATTTTGATTTGCGAAGAATGACCTTCGCAACAGGGTTTTGACGTGAAATACCGAAGGAACTGCGCCGATATCTGGCAGAATCGCAGATCTGCCCCCGGCGGACCACCTGACAAGATTGGTCGCTTTCATCCGTTTTCGGATTACTCGCCAAAGCTCTCATTATGAATGGGCTCTATTTCGCTCCTTGCTTCAAAGTCAGTGTGTGGGTATCGGTCTCGTGAGATAGGTCAAAAAGCTGTTTGACCAAAGGATATTTGGCGGCCGGAAAAAGAATGGCTTCGTCGGCTCCAAAGAAAAAATGACGCAGGCAGATGAGCGTCCTGCCATCCTTGGACAGCCGGTAATTTATCTCATGTTCGGCAATCCCCCCCGCCTTGGTTGGGGCGGGGCCCTCCGGATTCTCCAAGGTAAAACCGGCGGGCAAGGCAATGCGCACCTCGTCCTCCTCCGACCAGGGAAAATGAAAATAGACGTCGAATTTGCGCTGGCTGCTCGTAAAGCGTGGATTTTCTCCCCTCTGGAAAAATGCCGGCTGCAAGAAGAGGCGCTTGCCCGTCCGTTGCGCATAACCAACCACACGGATGTGAAAGCTGTAACGGAAAGGGGTTTCCGGGTCGGTGACGTTTTCAATCTTGATGTTGGTTAGTTCGGCGGTACTCATCTGGTTTTTGAACATATCCTTCAAGGTCTCTTCCCGCTGAGTGGAAGAATCGTCGTCGTTATACTCCTTTTTCTGCGCTCCCAGGTGTCCGGTGTATTCCATCACAACGTCTCCTTCCAGGCTTCCATCTTCTGAAAGCTGAAGGATGGCTTTGCGCGCAACTCTAGATTTTTCAGGACCCGATAGCGGCGTCTTAATAAAGACGGGCTCTTTCGGGTCCGGAACGAGAATCTGGTTCCACTCCTCGCGCCAACTCAACATCCCCACGGGCAGATAACGGGCTGATGGATCGAAAATACGCCACGTGTCATTCACCTTGATGGCAATGTCATCTGACCGCAAAAAATAGTCATCGACCAATTTGGGCGAGAAGAAATAATCGCCTCGATCGCCCACCCGCGCTACACGGGCATCCAAGCCAGAGGCCAAGGCCATTGCCCCGAACAGATTGAGGATGTCTTGAGATGTCCCCATTCCTCTCTTGAGAGTATCGGCCGGATTGCGGTTCTCCTTCGCATGGGCCACTTGTGAACTGCTGAGGCCGGAAGCATCATCGTAAATGTTCTTGACCTTGACCTTCACAAAACTATAAAGCCGTTCAATGATCTGTTCCGGAGATGTGGCTCCCGCGAGAGTCTGAACCGCGGCTCGTTTGACTTCGTCATTGACTTTGAGCAGATTTTTGCTTTCTCCAAATTTCTTCTTTCCGTACTCCCTCCAAAATTGTGCTGGCTCGTTTTTCCGCTCTTCCCTATACAAAATCACCATCCAAGATCTCACCGATTTTTCCGGAGGCATTTGAGGCTCTTCGCGGAAGGCGGGCATATTGGTCAACCTCAGCCCATGAAAGCCATTGGGCTCCTCAATGAAGGGAGGTCTCTGGCAATTGAAGGTGGCCACCTGCATCCGATAGGGCATCCAATCCGAGGAATACGGTTTGATGTGGTAAAAGACCTCTTGCATTGGATATGTATACTGTAAATTAAATTCGGTGGAGAGCCGGGCCGGGTAGCTCTCTTTCCATTGATATTCCGCCACTACGCCTGGTTCAATGGCGGGCATGGCAAAACTTTTCGCCCGCATTTTCAGGCCGCTGGCCGAGGCAATGGTCCTCTCAAAAATGGACTCCTTCTTTAGCGGCACAATGGTTCCATCCAGCCGAATGGTTCGACCCTCGACATCATAAAGCGAAATTTTGTTGAAATAGGGCAGGTCAATCCGATTGAGATATTCCTTGCCCCGCTCGGTAAAAACCTTCAGCCGGATATAATGCCGGACTTGCGTCTGGATTTCCTCGCCCTGCCGGGCATCTGCGACACGCACGTCCCAAAATATACCTTCCACATCCGCGCCTTTCTCTACAACCGGTTCCTTCATGGATAATAGGGCTGGTTCAACCGGCCTCCACTCCGTTGCGTGCGGGAGGAATTGGAGGCACGCCAGCAAAAATACAAAAACTGCTCCACTCTTCGCCCAACTGGAACCCATTCTTGTCACCTTTCCCAAGGGCGCATTGATGCATTGGCCCTTGAATAGTCTTTTGCGAAATCTTCGCCTTGCGTAATTGAAAATTTTGACGATCAGTTTGAAACTTGGGAGGGATTATAGAAAATTTTCTTCATCAGGAGCAATCAATTTCTAATCGGATTGATTTGCTCATCTTTCAAAATTTTAGGGCCGTGAGGAAGAGGAAAAAATGAAAGAAAGCTGTCGTCGCTCTGAAACTGGCCAGGGATAAGGATTCTCAGAGATCAATTGACAAGATCCGCATCGACTGGAAAGAATATTCACAATGAGCAACATCAATTGCCGGCCAAGAGAAGTCGGTCTATCCGGCTAGCAATAGGGGCGAATCGATTTTGCATCCGCTTGATCTTGTCTAGCTTTTTGGTTTTTAGATGGCGGTTTCCCCGTGTGGTCTCCTGCTCTATTCCACCTATTGGTTGTGCCATTTCATGCCAAGATAAGGTTGATTTGATCACAAGGATGGCTCTCAATCTGGTCGAATAAAAGATTTTTGTAGGGCAGAATTTTCGTCGAACTCAATCCCCAGCCTCAGCCTGATTTTGAGATTCTGTTCAGCAATGAAATGCCACACCGAATTATTCGTCTAATGCCGGGGAGGCAATACAAAAGAGAATTCCTCTTTGGCTCAAGACCAATTTTCCCATTCACCGCACGCCGAGAATCTTCGGAGAATATTTTGACATGGATAATATTTTGCATGGATAATTCATCTTCATTCCAATATCCAGGCGCAAATTGAAACTGTTTTGAATTCGCTTCAGTGCTTTTTCTTTTCGTCATTATTCCTGGGTATTGGTGGTCTCACTGTGGAAGGTTCTATGTCACGCAAGCTCCGGTTTTTTCGCGGATTTATTCTATTGGTGTGCATTTCTGGGTCTGCTCTCTTTGCTCAAGATCGACATTTCGCGCGCCCCAAGATGGAAAACCAACTTAAGACCGCCTACCGGGGCAAAGAGCTCATCCTGAGAAATTTCTTTTGTGACCAGCATCTTGTTTTTGCCGCGGATGGACGGTTGCGCAATCCCTCCGATCAAGAAGGGCCTTCTTCCTGGACTGTATGCGGCATTGTGAGATTGAACAAGTTCCTATTCCTCAGTGACCGCGTCGTGCTGGATGGCGAGCGGGTTCCATATGTCTACAGTGCATTCCATAAAAAAATGATCCCTTATTCCATGGCTGTCAAACAGCTTGGACAACTCGATAAAAGCAAGAAAGACCTAAAAGACTTAAAGGCAAGAAACGAAGTCCGGATTGAAATCGAATATCCCGGACCTAATATCAGTGCGGATTCCGCCAGGCGCATCTTTCAAACTGTTTTTTCATCGGAGAAAAAGGAATTAATCGACATGGTCCCGCCTTATTGGAAATCCTGGCTGGTTGATGAAACATCGGTTCAAATCCACCCCATTCCTTGCACTCCCGAAAGTGGCGATATTATTTATGATCTCAATTATGGGGACTCCACGCACTTAGGATCTAGGCTCGTGTCTCCAGAGGTGATTTCGCGGGCAGAGCCCATATACACTGAGCCGGCCCGAATGGCAAAATGGCAGGGGACCGTCATATTTGCGATAATTGTCGACAAGGGGGGGGATGCGCAGGTGGAGAGAATCATCCGGCCGATTGGTCTGGGGCTTGACGATGTTGCTATTAAGGGCCTGCAACAATGGAAATTTTCACCCGCCCGGCTTGACGGATCTCCAGTCTCCATGAGGCTAAAAGTTGAAGTGCATTATTCCATGCGATAATCTTTTTATGTTCTAGTTTGTGCCTTCCTGCTTCTTGCGCCTTCCCCCTCCCCGATCCCTCACTGCTGCTGCGTGTTTCCGGCTTTATGCGATCTAGAGAGGTTGGTCCGTTGCGTATTCTTTTCTGTTGACTTCGCGCAGGTGAGGCCATATTCTTTTGTCTCTTTCTCGCTTTATTTTCTTCGATTTACCCTTATATATAAGAGTTAATGCCCCGGAGGCAGCCGCACCATGAGCGTTAAGATTCGCTTATCTCATGTTCGCATATTATTGGCCGGATCTCTCTACTTTGTGGCTTCGGTCTTTGGACAGACGGACAATACGCAGATCTCCGGATTTGTGAGAGACTCATCCGGCGGAGCCATTGTCGGCGTTAAGGTAACAGCCAGAAATGAAGAGCGCGGTTTTGAGCGTTTTGCCGCCACCAACGAACAGGGTTATTACGTCATCACTAATTTGCCTCCGGGTAAATATTCTCTTTCCGCCAGCGTGGCTGGATTTAAAAAATTCCAGGCCAATAATAAAAAATTGGACCCTAACCTTGCCGCTGTAGAGGATCTTGTTCTTCAAGTTGGTTCCCTGAATGAGACGATTTCCGTGAATGCCCCTGTTTCAGGAGTTCAATCTGAAACGGCAACCTTGGGAAAATTAGTGGAAGGGAAGCAGCTTCAGTTGCTCCAACTGAATGGCCGGAATCCATTGTTTTTGGCTATGTTGAAACCTGGAGTATCAGGCGCGAATTTGAGCGGATTTAGTTTCGGTTTAACCGCCGGGAGCTTAAACATCAATGGATCTCGCGTTCAAGATAATCTCCTGACTTTTGATGGCGCCATTGCCATTCGAACCCGGTCGAACAGCACCACCATTGGAGTCGCGGATGTAGATTCAGTCCAGGAAGTGCAAATTCTGACAGCCAACTACAATGCCGAGTTTGGAAGAGGATCAGGCGGCCAAATCAGAATTGTCACCAAGAGCGGGTCCAGGGATTTCCACGGGAATTTTTATGAATATGGGCGCAACAATATCTTTGACGCCAATACCTGGAGCCGGAACAAATCTTACACGGGATTAGACCGGCCTTGCAGTGATCCGAAATGGAAAAAGGAACCACAGTGTAGTCCGGAATCTTACCGATACAATCAATTTGGATTTAACTTGGGCGGCCCCATTGTTCTGCCGGCCTCCTCCTTCAATCAGAACCGGAGCAAGCTTTTTTGGTTTTATGGAATGGAATGGGTTCGATACCGCCGCGACCTCACGAACATCCAGACCGTTCCATCATTAAAAATGCGCAATGGGGATTTTAGCGAATTGCTAGAGCCTTCCAATCGGTTTTTTGGAAAAGTTAAAATTATTAATGATCCGCGGACAAAACAGCCATTTGCCGGAAATATCATTCCAGCGGATCGATTGAGCTCCAATGGGATCGCCATTTTGCGCGCTTTTCCAGAACCTGCTCCCGGATATACCGGACCTGGATCTGCAAATCTCTTCGAGGTGGGTTCCAACTGGACGAATCAAAGGAAGGATAGTTTCTCAATCGATTATTACCCCAATCCTCGCCACGCGATTCGTTGGCGCGCCCAGCTTTATCATTACACTGATTACAATCCTTTTCGAGGCGGAACCAACCGTGTTCCCGGAGGAGCTGACCGACCCAACCAAACCACTTCGCTCAGTTGGGTGTGGACCCTTTCTCCCAGTTTGATAAATGAGTTCCTCGCCACCGGCAGCCGGGATCAATCATACGTTTATGTCGATACTTCCCAAGGGTATTTTGACCGGACAAAATATGGAATCAATTATCCGTACATTTACCCGGACCGAAAAGAAATTCCCAACCGTATCCCTACGGTTGACATTTCGAATTTCGTCGTGATGGATGGCGGTCCTTATCCTTCCAGCTCGAAAGGCCCCATTTATGTGGTATCTGATCAGTTGACCAAAATTTGGCGGAATCACACCTTTAAATTCCGGCTTTTCTTTTGAAAAGACGGGGGAGAATGATTTCGATCAAATTAACATTACCGGAATTCCGGGCGGAACCAACAATCAAAACGGCCGGTTCGAATTTCGGGATGTCCAGTCTGGGCTGAGTACCGGGCTGGCCGTGGCAAATGCCGCCATGGGGCTTTTTAATTCCTACGCTGAAATTGGCGTTCGATCCTACACCCCCTATCGTGGGCTCATGTTTGAATGGTTCCTGCAGGACTCCTGGAAGGTCTCCTCTAAGTGGCGGGCCGAATATGGAATTCGTCATACCATTATCCAGCCTTACTATAGCCTCTGGCGAAACATGGTGGTGTTCGATCCTTCCAGCTATGATCCGAGAATTGCGGTGGAACAGGATCCCAAAACCGGTTTTATTACGGCGGGGGATTTGAAATCTCAATACAACGGATTGACAATTCCGGGAGATGGTTGGAGCGATGGCGCTCACGGGCGTATTCCCATCTCCGACACGGGTCAATACGATTTTATGTTCCGAGGTTTCCCCAAGCAATACTCTCAAATTCATCTGGGAGATTTCCAGCCTCGGGTCGGTTTGGCCTACTCAGTCACCAGCAAGACGGTGATTCGATCGGGCGTGGGGCGATTCATGACACGATTGGGAGTGAGCGATTCGGTTTTCCTGGGTGGGAATCCGCCACTGCAACCCATGGCCTCCATCAGCAGTGGGATGGCCGATTATCCCGGTGGCGGTGGAAATCGCGCCTATGCATTGCCCATTACCACCCAAGACCCTGTTTTCCGGAATCCGGAAAGCTGGGTTTGGAATGTGACGGCTGAAAGACAACTGACTTCGAATACTTCTCTTGAAGTTTCCTATGTTGGGCGCCGTGGCTTGAGAGGACAAAGAGAGCGCAATATCAATCAACTGCCGGAAGGTACTCTGACCAATCCCGCCAATAAGGGGATTAATCCTGATTATTTGCGACCCTTCAAAGGATTTAGCTATATCCGCATGACTACGAATGATGCCAACTCCCGCTACAATGGGCTGGAAGTTGGTTTGACGCGCAGATTCAGCAAAGGATTGAGTTATGGCATGTCCTACACATATTCGAAGACTTCCGATAATGGTTCGGCCCAGCGGGATCTCATTCCTGATGCTTACAATGCCGACAACCTTTGGGGGGCGGCCAATTATGACCGGCGCCATGTGATGGTGGCCAATCTCATCTGGGAACTTCCATTTTGGCGCAGCAGTCGGGCTCTCAAAAGCAAAGTTCTAGGCGGATGGACTGCCAGTTTCACTTCCCAGTGGCAAACGGGTAATCCATTTTCGGTATATACCTCAGATGATTTTGCCGGAGTAGGACCTGGAAGCGGCGCCCAATTCTGGGTGGTCAATACCGATCCCGCCAACTTGGTGTTGAGCCGAGGCGATCGAAAATTCTCGGAAAACAATAGTGACAATAATTACTGGTTCAAGATCAAGACACCGGACGGAAAAGATGCCTTTGCGCGGCCGGCGACAGGGGCCTTCAACAAATCCATGAATGTTCGCGACATCCTGTATAATCCCGGGGCACAGTACCACAATATGGGTTTGTTCAAGGATTTCCACATCAGGGAGCAGCACATCGTCCAGCTTCGATTTGAGGCTTTCAATTGGCCCAATCACCCCAACTGGGGAGGACCCAGCATCGTGCCAACCTCCGCTAATTTCGGCAAAGTGCAGAGCAAGTCTGATCAGCGTGGATTGCAATTTGCGCTGCGGTATTCTTTTTAATGCGAGAAAGAAAGCCTAAAGATTATGATGTTCGCCCGGTGAAGAATTTCGAGGGAAATTTCTTTCACCTAAAGTAATTTGATGGTCGACCGTCATGGTCCGCTAGATCATTTTCTCCAGCGTTTCTTCTCCAAGCTACTTTGCGGACGCCACAAAAATCATCAAAATTTGCCAGTGAAAGGGTGATGCCCATCCCTGGCGATTTTTGGCAGGCATTTTATTCGGATTGCCTGGACATTGCATTATAATGCTCTCGACGAATTGGGCGAGTTCCTTTCTGTCGCCAGGTTTTCCAATGAGTATCTTGGATTTTATAATCGGTGACTTTATAGGGCTCGAGCAATTATGGGAGGAGTTTAACAGGCCAGCGCAGCCGGCACAACAGGGGGAGGAATATGGGATGATGGAGGCGACCTGCCCTCAGGCCGTCTGAGCGCGTTTGGTAAATCCAGGCGAGGTGAGGGCGCCCCGCCTCCATCCACGCTATTTTCTAGGGAGTCACCCATGCCAGCGCGGCTGGCACAACAAGATAATGAAAATTGGTTCGAGCACGGGCAAATACTCTGGTAAACCATGCTGTTTTTTGCCCGTGGCACCCTCGTGTTATATCAACAACTTACAGCGATTTTCTGAGGAGCTACTCATGCCAGCGCGGCTGGCTCAACAAGAAGATGGGACGCGCAAGTGTGATGAAGTCACCTTTCGCGTGTCGCTTGGCTAACCTCGCCTGCCGAGCCAGCGTGCACCGGTGACGGCGGTCACTCGTGCCCGCTCCACCTTTGCCCAAATTTGATTTTCTGAGGAGCAGACGAACGAATGAAGCGACTTTTCTGGGGATTGCTCGTCGCAGGGTTGGTTTTTCTATTTTTTCAAGATCTGACCAAGGCAAAAAGCAGTGCCGGCGAAATTGATCCTATTCAATTTCAGCTAGTGGCTGCCAAAGGGGTCAGTTTTGTGACGAATCCCAGCCGGACCCCCAAAAAGCACCAACCCGAGACGATGGTGTCAGGAGTTGCGCTATTTGATTTTAATAATGACGGATTGCTCGACATCTATGTGGTGAATGGGGCCACTATGCCGGGATTAGAGAAATCCAACGAATCGTATTACAACCATCTCTACAAAAATCTGGGAAATTTTGAATTCGAAGATGTGACGGATAAAGCAGGTGTCCGGGGCTCTGGCTACAACCTTGGCGTGGTAACGGGTGACTTTGACAACGACGGTTTTACCGACATTTTTATTTGCGGGCTCAGGGCCAATATTTTGTACCACAACAATGGAGATGGCACATTCTCGGATGTGAGCGTAAAAGCCGGATTTAACAAGCCTGATCCGCAGTATGGTTCTCTTTGGGCGGTGAGCGCAGCGTTTGTCGATTATGACCGCGATGGTTATCTGGATTTGTTTGTTTCCAATTATTGTGTTTGGGATCCCGACACTGAGCCCGTTTGTCCAGTCAATGGCATTGCTGATTATTGCCACCCCAGACTCTACAAAGGATTGCCCAACTCCCTTTTCCGTAATAATGGCGATGGGACCTTTACGGATGTGTCCATTTCGTCCGGAATCCGCCAACACGTCGGAAAAGGCATGGGAACTGGGATTGCCGACTTCAACGACGACGGCTGGCCTGATATTTTTGTGGCCAATGACACGCTTCCTAGTTCATTTTTCCTGAATAACAAAAACGGCACCTTTAAAGAGAGGGCTGTGGAAAGCTTTGTCGCTTACACCGACAGCGGACGGGCCGTGTCGGGGATGGGCGTGGACGCCCGAGACCTTGACAATGACGGCCGAGTCGATATTTTCGAGACTGCTCTGGTAGGTGAAACCATGCCTTTTTATCGAAATATGGGAAACATGATCTTCGAAGAGAGGACCTTCACGAGCGGTCTGGCCGGAATTTCCACCCCCAAATCGGGATGGAGCACCGCCATTTGTGATCTCAACAATGACGGCTGGAAGGATCTATTCGTTGCTTGTGGAGATGTGATGGACACGGATGGGTTTTTCAGCGCCCGGGTTCCTCAATCTAATGCTGTCTTTGTGAACCTGAAGAACGGCCGTTTTGCCGATGCTAGTGCCTCAGCGGGAGCTGATTTCCAACGCAAGGCGATCCATCGTGGTTGTGCCTTGGGAGATATGGATAATGATGGACGTATCGATGCGGTGGTGACAGCCTTGAATGCTCCCCTGGTGATATTCCACAATACGAGCCCCCAACAAAACCATTGGTTGGGAATCAAGACGATTGGAACCAAAAGCAATCGGGACGGCATGGGGGCCAAAATCAAGCTCGTGTCGGCATCCGGCAGTCAGTTCAATCATGTCAACACGGCTGTAGGGTACGGATGTGCCTCCCAACCAGAAGTTCATTTTGGATTGGGTCCTGATTCATTGGCCAAAACTATTCAGATCATTTGGCCCTCCGGCGCAATTCAGACGTTGGAAGGAATCAAAGCCGATCAAGTTCTCACCGTGAAAGAACCTTGAAGAAGTACATCCCAGTCAAAAGCGGCAGTCCCAGCTTCTCACGGTTTCCCCCTAAATGTGAGCGGACGATTTCCTGTGGTGACGGACCAGATTTGGACTGGCAATTTGGGGAGTGTAAATGTATTTTTTCAATTCTCGGAAAATGTTGCGGAAGATTATTCTCTTTTGTTTTCTAGCCATTCCTTTGGGGGCCCAAACGCAATCCCCGTTGCAGAGCAGTCAAGTCGCCGATTCGGTTTCTTCTCCCTGGCTATCCCGCTGGTTGAATATTCAGACTGGATTATTGGCGGCTCGTTACAAAGGAGTCAAATCTACTGATCAGCCTTATATCAATCAATTGCAGTACAATTTCCAGATGCTCGGAAGGTTTAAATTTGATCGGGAGAATCGGTGGGGCGCAAATTTTGCGCTGGGGACGGGACGATCTTTTTCGTCTGCATGGATGTCGACCGGAGTTGGGGATGGGGATCTGGCAACCAATTTTTACCTGAAACAGCTCTATTTGCTGGCTTCTCCCTGCAAAGGCGTGGAATTGCAATTTGGTGGAATTGGTTTTAATCGGGGTGAGTCCACTGAAAATACGAGCTACAGCAACAATGGTTACATGATGGGGGAACGGATCCGTCTCAGGTTTCCCAGCCAGCTGTATTTTGACGAAGTCTCCATTACGACGGCTTATTTGGGCGATGTCTCAACTCCCAACCTCTTTAGGCGCTCCGACCGTGTTTCGCAAATCAATTATGAGCAGTTTTTGGTGGCGAGGAGTGTTCACCAACGGCTGGCTTTTTCGGCGGATTGCACTTCTTACCAAGGAGTAAGGACTCTTCGACAAGCTGTAAAAATCAATTTAAGAATAATCCACTACTTTGACGATTTAATTTTTGAAAATTATCAACGGTTGAATGCAAATCCGGCTTGGGGATTGGGTGTCACTCTGCAAAAAGGATTTTCCAGGATAAGCCTCGCAGGCGGATTTCTATCGATTGACCAGGATTATGGTTCTTGGAATGCAGACCGTTTGGGTAGAGGACGCCGCATTTATTTTTCACCCAAAATCCCCCTCTGGCGTGAATTTGTATTGGCGGGATTTTTTACCCAAGCCTTTGCCAATGATTTTCCAGTTGCCATCCGCACTCGTTTCGAGATTATACTCACCTACGATTTTCAAAAGTCTCTTCATCGAGCGGGGATTCTGTGATGGATGCCAATGGATTGTTGAATTGAGCATAAAAAAAGGGACTGAAAAATCAGCCCCTTTTTTATGGTGGGATGTTATTTACTCGGTGGTGCCCAGGGACGGAATTGAACCGCCGACGCCAGCCTTTTCAGGGCTGCGCTCTACCGACTGAGCTACCTGGGCTCGAATCTTCTCCGAGGTGCCTCGAAGAAAACGAGGGGAAGTATAGTGGAACTGCTATTCGATTTCAAGAGATTTTGTCGGGAGTTTTTGTAGTATTCCCATCGGCACGGATTTTTGGATGAGAGGATTCCGAGTCGTTGCCCCCGCCTCTGGCATTGCCGCTTTCACTCACGATGCCATCACAGCCAACCTTGATGTCGGGTAGCCGTCGACTCAAGATAATGAAGATGGTATGTCGCGCCGGAGCTGTTCGGATTTTTGCCGTCATCTTGGTTGCATATTCCGAACTCGGAGTGCAGAACCACACTGGCGGGTCTGCGACCTTTGGAGTCGGACGCCCTCATCCCGCCGGGGGATGGCCCGAGAGCGGTGTCAGGGCGGAATCAACTCCGTACGATACGCCGCCGTAGATTGCGGCAGGGCAGGGATTTTCAAGGAACCCCTACAGGCCCCTGATTTGAGTGTGACTTTTCGCCCGGAGTTGGGTGATTTACACTAGCATCCTTCGCACATTTCGGGAGTTTGCCTCACTTCCATTCATATGATTGGGTTTATTCTTGTAGTGTTTGGAAATATTCTTGCGAGAATAGTTTGGCGAAACTGATAAAGGTATGTGGGGAGGAGTAACCGATAGATCTCAGAGAGAAAGGATTGTCTTTTTGAGATGAACTCGTTTAGAATCATCCCATCCTGACTCTGAACCCAGTCGTGGAGAATATGATTAAGCGACTTGAAGAAGAAGGCACCGAGATGGAAAACGAAGCTCACTCCATAATAAAAAATCATGGGAACCGGCACTCCCGGATGCGCCCTCAACTTCTAAAAGATGAGCGGCAAATTTTTCTCACCGTCCAGCAATGCATTGAAAAGCATAAGCTGGAGATGAAGCTGATTAAGACTGTGGCGCAGGAGGATGGCAGCAAAATCACGGTCTACTATACAGCGGATGGGCGGGTGGATTTTCGTGAACTGCTCAAGACATTGGCGGCGGCCTTGCACTGTAGGATTGAGATGCGGCAGATTGGCGCTAGAAACGCGGCCAAACTGCTGGGAGGAATCGGCATTTGCGGGCGACCGGTATGTTGTGCCTGTTTTCTCCATGATTTTGAACCGGTCTCTCTGAAGGTTTCCCGCCGGGCTGGTTGTTGCCATGATCCTTCCCGCCTAACCGGGATTTGTGGCAAATTGCGTTGTTGCCACACCTATGAACCCTTTGCTGAAGGGTCAGACTTGGTTGAGATCACCGACGTTCTTGCCGAAGACGGGTTAGATGTCTAATTGTTTGAGCCTGCCCTCTTCAAGCCATACCCAATCAGCAGTTATGCTGCCGGCTGTTCTTCGAAGCCCTGCGAGCGCTTTTCGACGTGGCGTTTTCAAGAGCCGCTTTTTCCAATGCCAGATTAATTGCCATTCGTCCGGCCGGCCAGTTACGGCTCAGAATCCAAGGTTTTTTGCGGGGAAATGGATGGATGGCGGCAATTCAACAATTTGCCTTTCCGGTGAAATTCCGCACAGAGTGAACCTCGGAGATTTGAATGTTTGATGGGAAAAACATTTTGCTGGTTGCGCAAAAACTCAAGAATGGCGCGAAGGATTCGCTGTGTAACATATTTGGACAGAAGTCTGCCGAAGTTTTCATCTGAACAGGAGGATTAATATTTATGAGCCGAGATACCACGATTAGCGAAAAGCTGAAGTTTGAGCGTGATTTTATTTTGAGTGGAGGATACCGTTCCTCCATTCAGGCTCCACATCTGCAATCACGATATTTCCGCGATTCATTTCTATGTCCAAATTTGGGATTGGCAGAACGGCAGTTCCCCTGTTCAGAATGTTTCCTCTGGAATTATGTCACCCCCGCTAGTCGGGAGGAAGAAACCCCCTGCCACTTCATCCCCTTGAACAGCCAAGGCGCGACTATTGATAATCTGATGCGCACCGGCGATGTGGCCAAGGTGGAACAAGCCATTTTGGTTTGGCTGGAGAACCGGATTCGCGAGCAGGAACAAGGGAATGGCCGCCGCCCTTTCTACCATCCCAGTATGAAATCGATTCCGGGGACCGGACCCGCCGCACTCTCCGGAGCCTCCCAAACTGTCTCGGTTCCCATCTCCCTGCGAGGCGTCGGGCTTTTAGAGCAGCCTCTCTTAAATAAGGATTGCGCCTTTACTGAAATGGAACGAGACCAATTCGGATTAAGGGGCCTTTTGCCGCCTCGTGTTCTGACCATTGAAGAACAAGTGCATTTGGAATTGGAACATATCCAAGCGAAAGCGGATGACCTGGAAAAGTATATCGGTCTGGCTGCTCTTCAGGACCGAAATGAGACCCTTTTCTACCGGGTGCTAGTGGAAAACATCGATGAATTCATGCCAATAATCTATACCCCTACAGTTGGACGTGCCTGCCAGCAATTCAGTCACATTTTGCGAAGAGCCCGTGGGTTGTGGATTACGCCCGACGATATTGACAGGATCCCGCACCTGTTGCGAAATGTCCGGCAACAGGATGTGCGCTTGATTGTAGTAACCGATAACGAGAGGATCCTTGGACTGGGTGATCAGGGTGCCGGCGGCATGGGCATCCCAATTGGAAAGCTGGCCCTCTATTCCGCGGGCGCTGGGATCCACCCGGCTCTGACTCTGCCCATTTCCCTGGACGTCGGCACGGATCGGAAAGAGTTGCGGGAAGACCCCATGTATATGGGATATCACCATCCCCGCCTCCGTGGCGAGAAGTATGACGAGTTTGTGGAGGCTTTTGTGGAAGCGGTTCATGAAGTTTTCCCGAAGGCGCTGTTGCAATGGGAGGATTTTAAACAACACAACGCGATCCGCATTCTGGACCGATATCGCCACCGGATTACCAGTTTTAACGATGACATCCAAGGCACGGGTGGAGTGGCTCTGGGAGGAATCATGGCCGCCATGCGCCACATGGGAGAAAAGCTGTCGCAGCAGCGCCTGGTTTTTTTAGGAGCGGGCGCCGCCGGCATTGGCATTGCTCGCATGGTCAGGCTGGTGATGCAGTGTGAAGGCGCTTCCGCCGAGACGATTGCCCAAGCCATCGTGATGGTGGATTCCAAGGGGTTGGTTTACCAGGATCGGCCTGGCTTGGATGACGACAAGAGGGAATTTGCCCTTCAGTCTTCGCATATTGTGCATTACGGTTTTGAAGCGGGAGAATCCAGCGATTTGCAGTCTATTGTGTCCCGCGTGCGCCCCAGCATCCTCATTGGAACCAGCGGACAGCCGGGCGCCTTCACCGAGGGGGTCATCCGTGAAATGGCGCGCCACGTGCCGATCCCCGTGATCTTCCCTTTGACGAACCCTACCTCCAAAATCGAAGCGGCTCCGTCCGATATCATCCGCTGGACTGATGGGCGTGCCTTGGTGGCGACGGGAAGCCCGTTTGCTCCCGTCGAATATAATGGCCGGACTCATGTGATCGGACAAGCCAACAATGTCTTTATCTTTCCTGGAGTCGGCTTGGGTACCATTGTGAGTGCGGCCCGCCTAATTCCTGAAGAGATCTTCCTGGTCGCGGCGAGAGCTCTGGCGGAGGCGATTACGGAAGAACAATTGTCGAAAGGGGCTCTCTACCCCAATGCATCCGAATTGCGGCGCGTCTCCCGTCATATTGCCGTGGAAGTGGTGAAGAAAATCCGTGATCTGGGCATGGGGAGAGCATTTCGAAATGACCAGATTGAATCGGCTGTGGATGCCATGATGTGGTATCCGGATTACGCGGAATATTGTCCGGCGTGAAGCTGGGAGGCACATTCCCGGCTTCCTTTGGATGCAACGGATGAGATTGGCCGATCAATCCTCATCGCTCAGCCGCAATGCCGCCTGGCAGCCGAAGTCTTCCTAGAAAATCAAATTTGGGCAAAGGTGGAGCGGGCACGAGTGACCGCCGTCACCGGTGCACGCTGGCTCGGCAGGCGAGGCTAGCCAAGCGACGCGCGACGGGTGACTTCGTCACACTGACTTCGTCACACTCGCGCGTCCCATCCTCTTGTTGTGCCTGCCACGCTGGCATGGGTGGCTCTTTAGATTTGATCCAATCCATACTGCAGATCCTCAATAATGTCGTGCCAGTCTTCCAAGCCAATGGAGAGCCGGATCCCTCCCGGCTCAATTCCCCTGGCTTTTTTCATGTCAGGCGGCAGGGCCGCATGTGTCATGGAATATGGATTTTCAATCAACGTTTTGATCTGTCCCAAGCTCACCGCCAAAGTAATGGTATATGAATGATCCGCAATGTAATCGATGAATTTCTCAGCGGCCACATTCTCTTCCCCCGCCTGCTCCTTTAAGACGAAATAGAGGATGCTGCCTGGCGCGAACTTTCCATCATAATTCCGCATTTGCCGATGGGCCAATTCCGCTTGGGGAAAACTGGCCAGTCCGGGATAGCGCACCATGGCGACTTTGGGATGACTCTCGAGAAATTCAGCAACTTTCAGGGCTGTTTTTTGTTGATTATAGAGCCGGGTGGCCAGAGTGGGAAGCCCATAGACCAGAATTGCCCAAGCACTTTTGGATGAGAGCACTCCACCAAAATCTTTTCGATAGAGCATCAGGTGGTTGCGAAATTCATTCCTGGTGACAACGGCCCCTCCCATATCGGTTCCGAATCCACCGATGTTTTTCGTTAAGCTGTACACCACCATGTCAGCGCCCATTTCCAGGGGGCGCTGGCAAAAAGGGGTGGCAAAAGTGTTGTCGATGATCATCAAAATTTGTTTTTCTTTGGGCCTCCCCTGATTGTGTTCATCGAGCACTTTTTTTATGGGAGCGATGTCTATCAGATCAAGCGTGGGATTTACCGGAGTCTCAAAATAGACCACGCGAGTGTTGGAATTAATAAGATTGCGCAGTTGATCAAGCCGAGTGAGGTCACAATACTTCACGGGAATTTTATATCGGGGATACCAGTTGGAGAGGAGACTGTAAGTGCAGCCGTACATGGCTTGATGCGCGATGATTTCATCGCCGGTCCCCACGCAAATCCCGAAGGCGGCTGAAACCGCGGCCATGCCGGTGGTAAATGTTACGGCAATATCCGCTCCTTCAGCGTAAGCCAGGTTCTCTTCCAACATGCCACGAGTGGGTTCATCCAGCCGATCATAAATGTAAATCGGGACTTTTTGTTTTTCTCCCGCATCGGGAGCGCAAAATTCCACAAAACCCTGAGCCCCACGGTGCGCGGAACTCAGCCGGAAAGTGGAAGTGGAAGAAATTGGAGGGATGACATGGTGGTTGTAATCCCAGCAGCCGCTCGCATAATTGCCATGGATGAGGTGGGTTCTCATCCGATAATTTTTCTTCATAATTACCCTTTATTATCAGTTAATTACAGCCGTCGGCTTGGGTAGTGATGGTTAATTGGGGGTTTCGCCGAAAAATCTTGACGAGAACACACCTCGCGCCGTAAGATGCGGGCATGTTGAGAATATTTCGTAGACATACCACAAAGTGCCCTCATAAAAGCGAAACTTATCGCCGGTGCGGGTGTCCCCTTTATTGCGAGGGCCGGTTGAATTGGAAATTTATCCGCAAGAGTCTCAAGGTTCGGAAGTGGGATGATGCTGTTTTGCTTGTCCGTAAAATGGAGACAGAGGGCTTTGCCCAACGCTTGGGGGAATACACGATTAGCCAAGCCATTGAGCTTTACTTGCAGGACAACAAAGGCCGCAACCTGGCACCAGAGACTCTTCGCACGGCTAATATAACGTTTAACGGTTCTTCCAAGGGGTTTAAGGGGTTGTCCATTGTCTTTGGGGGAAAAAGATTCTCGGAAGTCCGCCCGGCGGACCTTCTGGCCTACAGGGCCGAGTGGAAACTTGCCTCGGCCACGGTTGCCAAGAGGTGGGAACGGATCCGGCAATTCTTCAACTGGGCCTTTAAAAACAAGTTGAGTCATGACAACCCCTGTGATGGTTTGCGAACCCCTAAGATCAATTTTAATCCTAAGCTACCTTACAACCAAGGGCAAATTGAAAGACTTTTGGCGGTTGTTGCGAATCACCCCTTGGCTAAAGCATTGGTATTGGTTTTGCTCTATTCAGGGCTGCGGATCTCTGACGCGGTTCAGCTTGGACCCGCTTCCCTGGTAGGGGATTCTCTTAGATTGCGGACCATGAAAACCGGCGCGGATGTGAGAATCCCTTTACCGACGGAAATCATTTCAACCTTGCGGGGCTTACCTCTGGAAAATGGCCGGTGGTTTTGGAATGGAAAAATCAAGCTCACTAAACGGATTAACAATCTCCGCCGAATGATGAACCGTTTTTACACGGATGCGGCTATTGTCAACGGCGGATTCCAGAGGTTTCGAGATACTGCCGCTGTTCGCTGGCTTGAAGCTGGGTTTAGTGTTCAGGATGTGGCCGTCATGCTGGGGAATTCAGCACTCATCGTGGAAAAACACTACAGCGCCTGGGTTGCGGAGAGGTCCGAACGTCTGGAATCCAGGATACGGGCGACGTTCAATTCTTGATTTCCAATCGCCGATAAACTCTTTCCGCGACCGGCGCCGGAATCCTTAGAGTTTGTCGAAACTGACCACGGATTGTGACCACTCCCGGCTCTGACTCAAAAAGCCGAGTCAGTACCTTCCGGCTGAGTTTCCATTTTTCGGATAGTTCAGCCAGGCTAAAATGTTCGTCGTCTACGTCTCGATTTAAATCTGAAAAGTCATTCGGCATATTATCCCTTATCGGCACGACGAAATTAAACTTTATGAAAAACGCCCTCGCAATCAAGTCGGCTCATCCAAGCTTCAAACTCACTGATGGTTCCGATATTGTCTGGAATTTGGGGCGCGTGCTCCTTGTCGGCCTTATCCCAGCATCGCAGCTCGGCGCGGGCAAGCTGAGACAGCTGCTCTTGTTTTCGGCGGCGCCGGGTATAAATGTCCCTCACGACAGCTTCCGTGAAAATTGAAACGAACACAGCCAGCATACCTAGAAGTATCCCTAGAATAAGACTATTGAAATAAATCATAAAAAAATCTCCTTTAATTTGGTTTGATTTGTTCACTTTCCGGAAGCTGGGCAATCTTCGCTCCGGCGTGGGCTGAGATCTCCTTTTTTCGAACTGCCTCCTTCAGTTCTGGGGCTCCAAGTGTGCCGATTTTGGCTAGCTCAGAGTAGCGCTGACCCCCCATTCCGGCTTCTTGCGCAAGTTGTTCACGAACAGGGGGTTTAGTAGCCGGGAGCGGGTCTGGTGATTTCACCATACCCGGTCTCTTATCTCCCCCGCCCTTCTGCATTCGCTCTTTTGCCTGCTCCTTCAGCACCCGTCCCTTGATTTCAAGTAATCCAACGCGGTCAAGATCATTAAGGTTCCGCCTGTTCACTTTCCGGACAAAATACGCGAGAAGTACTTACCCACGTCTGCGGTTAGTTTGCGCTGCTTCTCAACGTGCGCAGCCGCTTTGGGCGAACGTAAAATTATAATCTGCTCGTCGGCATACTCCTTCACTTTTTCCCAACACTCAGCCCGTGCGCAACGTGAGTTCCAAAATTTAATTTGCACTTCGAGTTCTGCCAACAGCCAGCGGCGGTACTCGCGGTTTAGTCGAGGGCCTTTAGGGGGGCGATATCGAGATAAAAACTCCTGTAGGGTTAGATTAGCTTTCATCATTTTCTCCTTTTGTTGCAGAAGTGGCTCGTATTGCTGTGGCAATTTCCAAAAGTCCTTCGGAAATTCTTTCAGACGCTAAATGGATTTGTCTGCATAAATAATGAGTCGCGGTGCCGCCGCGATAAAGGTCGGATTCCCCGCCTATATTTTCAAGTTCAACTGCAATTTGGTCTAGTCGGCTAAATAGCTCGTTAGATAAAAACTCTCTTTCAAACTTGTTCATCGATATAGCTCCTTTAAAATTGGATTTGATACTGGTTGTTTAGTTTTTTCTCAAGCTTCTCGGGGAGTTCGGCGGCGGGCGCGACGAAATAAAGATTCCCATCGAAAATAAGTACGCCCGAGTCTCTCGCAGCTTTAATCATCCTGGTGGCAACTTTCATCGACTGTGATTTTGTTATTGCCAACGCGGTCTGTACAGAGGTTGAGAGGTCGTGCAGCGTGAATGAGTGTGCGGCTTTTGCTAAATCCCACGCCGTTTGCTCTTGGAAGTTCATCAACGATCTCGCCAGTTCTTCGCCCATAACTCGCCGATAAGCCAACCCGTCGTCTTTAAGCAAAAAGCACGGAACCCGCCAATTTCTAGCGACTCCATTAAACACGACAACACCGCCGCCTTCGCTCGGTTCCCTATCGAATCCCCAAGCTGTCTCTACGTGACAAATTAGGGAATAGGAACCGCTGGCGCTCTGGATCCACGTATCCGCGTCATTGCGTAAGCTGGGGCCGGACTTAAAATCCGCCCCGGTTTTGCGGGAGTGGTGCACGATGATAGTAGCGAGATTGGGCCGGATTTTTTTGAAAGCAGAAACCTGACTGTACATTCGCAACACGTCCACAGTCTTCTTTTCGTCGAAATTAGGTCCAGCAAAAAGACGAAGAGGATCGACAATCAAAACGTCTGGTTCTTTCTCGCGGAGCAGGCTTTCGATAAACTTTACTCCGGGACCGGTCAAGCAGGCTTCGTTGTCCGCTATGATCGGGGGGGAGTAAAGCGATATGTTCGGATTATCCGCGCGGCTGCCGCCAATTTCCCTGAGCCGAAACTTCGCGCCGTCGTCTCCGTCCTCAATTGAGATGTACAACACCTTGACCGGGCGAGGTATGTCATACCCAAAAAACGAACCACCATTGCCCAACTCGGTGCAGAGCTGGTATAACATCCGGCTTTTCCCCATCTTCGCCTTACCTACGAGTAACACTGTCTCTCGTTGTTTAAGCAACCCATGGATGATGGTATGGGATGGCGGGAAATCCGTTCTCAGCAATTCGGGCGCGCTATATAGTCCCTTTACTTTTCCGTCAATCATCGGCGCACCCCCTTACGCTCGTCCCTAAGTTTCCATGATCGTGCGACGGCTGCCCAATTACTATATTTCAAATCGGAATTAGACTCAGAGGCGCTTGATAGGATATCCCACCAATGTTCGACTTCCTCAGACGACCAATCACCTAACGCCGTTTTTAATTTGTCCGGGTCGAAATATGGGGAATCCTCGAACCGATGTTTGTCACTTTTCGGTTTCGACTTAGCTTTTTTGGGCGGGCAAGAATTCGGGGATGAATCACTTTTTAAATTGCCCGTGTTTTCTGATTTCGATTCGAGGAAATCAAACGGGTTTTGGGAATCCTTTTCCTCTCTCACACTCTCTTCTTTTTCTAATATATTATATTCAGAATCAGAATCAGAGCGAGGATAACTGCTTGTCTTATCCTCCTGGTTAACCTTGCGGATAAGTACCGGATTACCTCCTTTCTTCCCTGCTTTCTGATGTTTACGGCGCTCAATCTCTTCTTCCACGATCCTGCGGCAGTAAATTGCGCCGTCAAAATCGCGTGTAGAATAGAGATTAAATTCCCATAAAATTTGCAAATGTGCAGACAAATGTTGGGGAGTGATTCCCAAAATTCGAGAGAGGTTATCCGGGGGTATCGGTTTACGATTCATTGTGAGTATTCCCCTTTCTTCGCATTCCCACATAATGCACATCATTTCAAACCAGACCATCCGCGTGTCAAGTGGCAGCGCTCTAACTTCTGGACACTTAAACCAATCGCCGATAAAAAAGGGCATGTAAGGCAGTTTATACTTTTTCCGCTTACTCATGGTTCGCCTCCTGCTCTTTGGTTGGCACTATCCGCTTAAGTTGGATAACTTGTGGGTAGTGGATCAATTCGACCGCTTGTCCGCTAGCTAACAATCTCTTTGCCGCGAAGTGTCGGCAAGGGTTTAACACTCTTCCCGACAAGTCCATGACGATGACACAGTAACGCGCATCAACAATCTTTGGGTTGTACATAAATTCCCCTTTGTCAGTAATTTAAGCTACTTTCTTGTTCACTTTCCGAACAACTATTGCTGCCGGATCGAGGATTTCCAGCTGGCCATGGACGAATCGAGCATTTACCTTGCCTGCACAGGGTATGACTTGCGGCTCCGTCTCCGGATCAATCCAGAGGCAAGCCACGCTCAGGGCATAATCCGTCGCTTCGCCCTTGGAGGCGAAAATCAAGCCTCCAGAATCGGCCACAAGATGCGGTACATCTTTCAGCACAATCGAACCTAGGGCCTCCATTCTGATTGCCCGGATCTCAGCCGGTGACAAAACAGGATCACCCTCAAGCGTGGGTGGCTCGTAGGTTGGGGGATCGGCGCGGCTGAAAATTTGCTTGCGCCATGCAATTCTTTGCTCATCAGTCATTTAACACCTCTCTTTCCATTCAATTTTTGTTTGATGTTGCGAATCCGTTTCCGGATTGCTTCCGCGGTCTGCCCACGCTCCCGCGCTAGTTCGGCGTAGTTGATCCCATGAACTGCGTGGTCACTTAATAATTGCCAGTCTGTAGAGTTGACCCTTGACCTCAGCTCGGCAATGAGAGCGGATGTCTCAGGCGAAGGACTCCGGCTGGCCTGATCGTCGATGGGGTTGGACGGGATACCATTGTCGTCAAGCTTCTCCTTGGCTCGGGGCTTGTCGAGTGGATCTGCGGTTAACCTGGGCTTGCGATATATGCAAGCTTTGGTCAAGTAGGTTAGGTTTACATCAAGGTCTCCTTTGGATCGCCATACCCTTAACAAGGCCTGTTGGACACGGTCATACCCATAGCGACGATTTAAGGTGGGCAACATTGTCTGGAGTCGGGGGTCGGATAAAAGCATAGTCTCCCAAAATAAAAGTTGTGATTTTGGATTTTCCGGGTGTTTATCACAAGAGCTATTTCCAGGGGGTAAAGTCCTGTGGACCATCCCGAAATTGGGTCCCCCTGCCTAGCTACCTATAAAGGTATTTGGCGAGGGAAAAAAATGTGAGAGGGGTTCTCTTATCCCTCAAAACCTACTTGTAATTGTGTTTGGGGTGCTTGGTTTTAACCAAGGCGAGACCAGTCCTGCGCTTTGTGATGGCCGGTGGATTCCCGGACCTCTTTTGAAGAAGTTTCCCGTTCTAACGGGGCTTGTTTGCTGCGGGTTACACAAATTCTTCGTGCTGTCAACAAAATTATCTCATGATTGTAAGCTTGTGTCAAGCACATTTGTTGCCACAAATGTATTTTTTTCTGCTCCGGCGTAAATTATGTTAAGCAATTATAGATCCATTCTGTGTTTGTCTTTCTATCATATGTACCGGAAACACATTATCAGACGTTACTAAGTTGTTTGATATCAATAAATCGGTAAAAACGACTGATTGTAAAATGTTGGAAGTCGTTTAGATTCAACGCAATTATTTTTAAAATAAAGTATCATTTCCGGAAGTTTACATTTTTGATTACGTGAAAAACTGTAAATTCCATGTAAAGTGGGTTACACATTTGTAATTCGCTCAGAAATAAATATATTTGTATTTTAATTCTTTTAGGTGGGAATAGGTGCGGAGCACTCAGCCCCTCTAATTACCTTAAGTCCTTTTTGAGGCTGAAAAACAAGTAAAATCTTTCCGTGAGGTTCACTGAGGTTCACTGAGGTTCACTGAGGTTCACTGATGGGCGGCCGAGTGGTTAAAGGCGCCGGGCTGTAAACCCGTCATCCTTCGGGGTTCCGTAGGTTCGAATCCTACCCCATCCACCATTTAGTAAAATTTAGTAAAATTGTTAACAAGTCGTTCGGAAAATGAACGAACTCTTTATAAATCAGATCGGCCCCGGCATGACCGATAAGCAGTAATCGGGCGGGGGTCCGCGAAAGAGGGGGTGCGGTATGGTGAGACTACGCTAGTGGGGCGGAAAGTCATGCCTATTCGCACGAAGCCCAAGTACCAGAATATTGTCCGTTAACGTGAGGTTAAAGCCAAAAATGAAAAAGTGTCTGAAAAAGTTACTCGATTATGTGGGGAACAGTCCTAAATTGATATCAACGTTAACGGTATTTGTGATTGGCGGGGTGTTGATAGCGGCAACTCCGAGACTATATTCAATTTTTGCATTAACCTTCACAGGGATTTTCGTGGCGGCGGTCGAGCTTCACCGGCGGGGATGGTTGATTTAACTTGTCCGCATACCGGATAGGTGGTGGGATGCCGGGCTTGAGTGGAAAAGTCAGTTAGGCGTAAGACGCTAAAAAATGGCGAACCTAGGCAAGCCCGGCTTTAGGCCGGTAGTTCAAATTGGTAGAACGCCGGTCTCCAAAACCGGATGTTGGGGGTTCGAGTCCCTCCTGGCCTGCCAGCGTAAAAGTGAACAAGGTGAACAAGGTATGACTGCGGAGCAAATAGAGACGATTTCGCGATTTCTGGAGGGTTTTTATTGGCTGCTTGAGGAGGATCGGCAAAACCCGTTTGGAAATGGGCGCGCCTATGTGGAGCCTCGCAGCGAAGACTCCTGGAAGCAATATGGTTGGGCGGCTGTTAATCTCGGTCGGCAATTGGGATTGACACCCAAACTCGCGCTTGAGGAGCTTTTGGACGGTCACGCAAAAATGGATCCGCTGGCAAACATGAGGGAAGTGAACAAAGCGAACAGATTTCGTCCGGAAAACGAACGAGTTGGGGGAGCGAAGGCGAGATAGCCAAGAGCCGAATGAGGCCAAGTGCTGAGAGTGCCACAAGCTCCCCTTTGAATTGTCCGGATAACAGAAGGATAACAGGGGTAAATAGCCTATATCTGTTAATAAAACGGAGATAAAACGATGTTAGCAGGGCCGGGCCGACCAAAGGGGTCGAAGAACAAATTTACAAAACTTCAGGACGACATCCTAGCTGCCCTTAAGCGACAAGGCGGAGTTGCGTACTTGGAAAAGATGTCAGGTTTGGAGCCAGCTGCATTTTTGGCTCTGATCGGGAAGTTATTGCCCAAAAATCTTGAATTGAGCGGGAAAGATGGGGAACCTTTGGTCATAAGGATCAAATCGAATGTCTGAGTACATTCTCAACTATAACTGTGGGCCGATAGCTAAACAATTCCACGAGGACACAACCTCAGAGGCCAAATTATTGATTGGACCGGTCGGAACGGGCAAGACTAGTTCAGCCGCTTTTGAAACTATCGAAAAGGCATCGGCCAGGGTTCTGCCGACAAAGGGCGCGTTGAGAAGCCGTTTTGCCATTGTCCGCAACACTTACCCTGAGTTGAGGGACACGACAATAAAAACTTATTGTGACTGGTTTCCTCCCGAAGTATTCGGAAAGTTTAACCAGACCGATAAGACGTATCTAATCAAGTATGATGGGCGGGAAATTGAACTACTCTTTAAGGCTTTAGACACTCCCAAAGATGTCCGGGATCTCCTCTCAATGGACTTGACCGGGGGCCATCTCGAAGAGTGCAGGGAATTACACCAAGACATCTTTTTGAACTTGTTGGCCAGGGTTGGGAGATTTCCGGCGGTGAAGGATTGTGATGGTCGGAATCCGTTTCTCGCGACACCGCAATTGCTGTTGACTACTAATTATCCCAGCGAACGACATTGGATATATCGGACCTTTGAGACAGGCAGCACGAAATACCGGGCGTATCATCAGACCCAGGACGAGAACAAACACAATTTACCTCCCGGCTATTATGAACGGTTGGCCGAAGCGTACAAGGACCGTCCCGACCTGCTCAGGACTTTGGTTAATGGACAGTACGGGCTGATCGTGGTTGGCCGTGCGGTTTATCCTGAGTTTTCGCGGGAATTGCATGTGCCCAAAAATCGGTTGGAACCGATTGACGCCCAAGTTCTCAGGGGATGGGATAATAGCGGACTTTCGCCTGCTTGCATCGTTACCCAAATTGGACCCACGGGGCAATGGCTGATCCTTAAAGAGTTTTGCGGGGATGATATTGGTATAACCGATTTCGGAGAGATGGTTACTTTGTGGTGCAACCAAACCTTTGGTTCCAGCCTGAAGTATCGAGATATTGGAGATCCGGCGGGAAAAAATAGGGATTCCAATAAAATGAGCCCGGCTTTGTACTTGGCTCGGCAAGGCATACACATCGAGGACGGAATCCAGACATATAAAATTAGGCGGGAAGCTGTTGCCGGGCGTTTAAGCAAGATGATCAATGGACAACCCGCTATGTTGATCGATCCCTGGTGCACACAGTTAATTGAGGGTTTTGACGGCGGTTATGCTTTTGCGGAGATTGGGAAGAGCGGGATTTATTCGGACGAGCCGATGAAAAACGAATTTAGCCATATCCATGACGCAGTGCAATATCCCGCAACCAGGTTGTTTTTAAACCAGAGCCAGCAACAAAGACGAGCGCCCTTGGAATTGCCCGCTAGATTTATCGGCTAGGCACAAAGGATATATAAATGAGTGAACTGCTAAAGACATCATATATCACCCCAACGGAAGATGTAAATCCATTTCCTCCCGATATATCTCCTCAAGATAAGGAACGGGCGGCCAAGGAAGACTATGAGCAAATGGTGCTCCGAGAGTGCTTTGATTATATCCGCACTTACAAACCAAAATGGGAAGATTTTCTTCTTAAATGCGAGGAGAACTTAAAGGAGTATTCCAGGCCGCCCGATCTCTACGGCAAGCCCGCCAAGGGCGCCGCGACATTTGTTGATGGTTCTGTGGGCGAGACGATTGACTGGATTTTGCCAAGTATGCTGCAAGTCTTTGGTGCTGGGGACATTATCAAGTTGACTCCCACCGGGCCTGAAGATGAGTTTGGCGTCAAATTATTGGAAGAGAAATCCAATCTCGATTTGCAAAAAAACATTTTCAGGGGCGCTTATGATGCCGTAGCAGACGCATTAATTTTAAAATTTGGTGTCATTAAGTGCTGGTGGGAGAGGGAACAAAAGTGGCGTTCCGTCCAATGGAGTGGGCTTACACGGGATGATTTAAACTCGCTGTCAGAACACGTTGATGTGCAGATAGATAAAATCGAAATTGATCAGGATGCGAAAACCCTTGTGCATCCTGAGACCGGGCAAGTCACAACGGTTGAGCCTGAAAAGATTAATGTCACTGGCAAGAGATTAGAGACATATGCGGGATCTAAATATCTGCCTGTTCCATTGGATGAGTTAATTGCGAATCCAACGATGAAGCGGATGAGTGAAGAACCGTTTATCGCTCACATCATTCGTAAGCAAAAAGCTGAGTTGGCGGCTGAATTCAATATTGATGAGTCTGAAATCCAGTATGAGATTGAGTTGTCCGCTCAAGACTCGTTCCGACAAGAACGGTTGAAGGATCTAGGTGGCACGGCGTTCTTGGAGGATCAAGAAGACCGCCGATACTGCCGAATGCTGGAATGCTACCTCGAGATTTGGAACAAAGGGCAGAAAGAAAAGCTCATTGTCTCGATGTTGGGTAACAAGATTCTGAGGATTGAGAAGAGCATTTATGGCCGTCCCAATTTCTGCGGGTTTAATGCTCTACGGCGTTCGCACAGGGAAATAGGCGCGGCTGTAACGGAGACAATTAAGGATCTACAAAAACTCCGTACGGGCCTGATTCGCGGCATTTTGGAAAACATTGGATACCAGAACAACGGAGTTGGGATCTATAACCCGGACAAAATAGACAGTTATGATTTAGTCAACAATCGTGTGCCTGGCGGGCTGATCCGCACTCTAAACGGGGCGGACCCAAGCGGGGCGTGGATTCCAGCGCCCGTACAGCCGTTGGCTACCTGGATCTTTGAAGTGCTCGGCATGACGGAACAGATGCGACAGGATTGGTCCGGAGTGAGTAAAACATTTGAGGGTGGCAGGTCCGCCGGATCCAGTACAACCGCTGCAGGGATGAGTATGATTATGCGGCAGAGCAACCAAAAGATTGGGCTCCTGGCTCAGACGTTGGGCGAGACTGGTCTTAAGGATCTCTGTGAGATGATTGTCTGGATGAATGTCAACCTGATGGACAAGGAAACCAATATCAGACTCAACGGAAAATGGGAAAAGATAAAGCCCGATGATATAGACGTGCAATATGATTTGTCTCTCGATATCGGCAGTGCCACTGGCAGCAAGGAGATGATGGTCAGTCAATTGATGGGTGTTTTATCGCAAATGGCGGAACTGGATTTGAAATTGGGCATCATGACTCCTGAGCAGATTTACGAGGTTCAATCCGAGATTTTCCGCGCTTGGGGATTCAAGACTATCGAAGGCAAATTTTTAGTGAAACCGCCAAAGCCCAAACCGTTGCCTCCTCCTCCTCCTCCTCCGGCTCAACCTCAAGGGCCGGTTCCTCCGAATGGCGGACCTCCTGGGCCTCCTGGGCCTCCGGGCGGTCCGCTCCCTCAAGAGGTGGATGCCATGAATCCCGAGATGATTCCGGCTGGGGGAATGCCCCCTGGGCCACCGCAACCAACGCAAATGATGGGGGGCTAGCAATGAAAAATTTATTCTCCGAGATAGAGAAATTGCCGGTTTTGCATACAGGAATGATCAATTTTGCCTCCAAAGGAATTGATGTGAGCCTAGACGGTTTGATAAAGGCATTCGATTACGGTTTTGCTTTGGGTGTTGCCTGTGCGAAAGCGGAATTTATTAAAGGACTTAATAAAAGCCTTAAGCGGCAAGCGAGGGACAAATGAACCTCTCTGAATTGTTTGGCCGAAAAAAGAAACTGGAGCAGGAAATTAAGCTGGGTGCGGAAGCCGAATACATTCTGGGTCATGCTCTCATTGAGGGGTTCTTTGCCGAATATGAACGGCAGCTGTTTAAAGCGTGGCGTAATTCTCCTGCTGGACAAGAGGGCGATGAGAGGCGGGATGAAGCTTACAGGATGGCGGGCATTATGGATGCATTTAAGGCGCGGATGAGGAGCTATATATCGACTGCTAACAGCTCCAAGCCGATTTTGGTTGAGGTGAATGAAGAGCTTGAAGCAGCGGAGAAGGAATAATGGAAGAGATTAAAAGAAATGGCGGTTTTGATCCTTGGATGCACCGGAGCGCGGGAATGTCTTGCCGGTCCTGTATGTGGTTTGTAGAAAAGTCTCCAACTGATCAGACGGCAATCGCGGTTGTGGGACGTTGCCGGAGACACGCTCCTAGCATGGGCGGCTATCCGGTTGTGTTCCCGACTGATTGGTGCGGGGATCATCGGCTGGACGAGAATAAGCTTTAAGCGATTTTTGACAATGGGCTAAACCTGTAGAATCCGAGCCTCATGAACTCGGTCAGGTAACGCAAGGCTTGATCAAGGGCCGGGCGAGGGACCACAAATCCCTTTCCTGGCCCTTTTTGCGTTTATGGGAAACACAAATTCAAATTTTTTGGTCCGGCTGGCAAAGGCTGGCTGTGGCTGGGAGAAAAACAAAATGGCTGAAGAAGACATTGAAAGCAAAATTGCAGGACTAATTACCCGAGTGGAGAAGGGAGAAACCCCGCCGGTGAAACCCGCTCCGGTTGCGGAACCCAAGGCGGATGACAGTATTTTCGGGGATGGCGTGGTTAAGGATACGTCGGTTGAACCTCCCGCCGCTGATGATGCGGGGAAACCGCCTGAGCTTGATGCGGATGGCCAGCCCAAGAAAAGGCCGGGTGGCTATGTCCGCAAGATTCAAAAGTTGTCTGAAGCCAATACAGGATTGGAGGGCAAAGTCGCCCAACTGGAGGCTGAGCTAACAAGGTTGAAGGCTCCGGCTGCTGCGGCGCCCGCTAGTGCGGTTCCCGTTCCGGCGTCTCCGGTTGCTGATGGGCTGATTCCCTTTCCCAAACCAAAACCGTCGTTTGAACAGTTCGACAGTTTGGACGCCTATACAGAGGCAATGGCTGACTGGAAGCTGGATTCCAGGGAATGGGATCAATCACAGAAAGCTCGGCTGGCCGAGTACAAGGAAGGCCAAAAGAAAACTGACACTTTTATCAATAACAAATTTGCAGAGGGATTTGAGAAGTATGGAAAGGAAGATTTTGACGGCGCTTCAAACGATGTGGGGACGATCTTGCAGCAAAAGACGGGCTCTGTCGTTGGTGCGCAACTGATCAATTACATAATGCAGCAAGACAATTTCTCGGATTTGACATGGGCTTTGGCCAACGATGAAAAGGCGCTGGCGGCTGTAATAGCTACCGGAAACCCTGATGATGCGCGGCTGGAACTCCGTTCGCTGTCCAGACAATTGAAGAAGCAATCTCAGGAATCTGGGATTAAACAAAAGGAATCCAAACCGATTCTTACACCGAACCGAATTCAACCACCGAGCGGCGGCGCTTCAGTGGGCCAAAGCGACCTAGCGCAATTAAACAACCTCTTTGAGAAGGCGCAAAAAACGCATCTGGAGGAAGACAGGATTGCCTATTTTGTATTTAAGGACAAGCTGAAGAGCAAGGCCGGATAGGGGTTTCAGGAGAATTAAGATGGCCGATTTTTTGTCTTATAGTGCGAATGTAAATCACGAAGATTTGCTCGATATCTATAAATTACTCGATCCAACCGAAGTCTGGTTGCAATCGTATGCGGGCACCGAGAAGATCACGAGCGACAAGCCGGAATGGCCAATCGTGGCTCTCGATACTCCCGCGAGCAACAAGGTAATTCAAGGGGCGGATGTCACGGCGGCTGGCTCGGATCCCGCATCCAGGGCACACAACCATACCCAAACCAGCCGGAAGACTGTTGCTATTTCGGACAGTCAAGAGGCCATGAACAGTGCCGCTGGGGTTGACAGCCTGGTAAAGCAAAAGGCTCGCAAGCTGAGGGCTTTGGTGGGCGATATGGAGTTGGCATTGCTGTGCAATACCGCCGGGGTGGCCGGTACCAGTGCTGTTGAGGGCGAAGTAAACGGAGTTTGCGGATTCATCACAACCAACGCTTTTACTGGGGCATCGGGTGGAATCAGCGAGACCGATTTCAATTCGTTGATTGAACTGGTGTGGAAGTCTGGCGGCGAGGTTGCCAACATTGTGGCCGGTTCGACGCATTGCTCAAGCATTGACGGCTTCGATGGCAACAACACCAAAATGTCTTTGATGGATGCCAAGGGCGCATTAAACGCTTCCATCAAAGTTTACATTACCCGATATGGCCGGGCGGTTATTGTGCCACACCGGTTAATGGAATCGACTCGCCCCAAGGTAGTCTTGGCGTTAGGAGAGTCTTCATATTGGAAAATTGCCTGGTTGCGCAAGCCTGCATGGCAAAAGCTGGGCAAAAAGGGACCAACCGAACGGGAATTCATCGAGAGCGAATATAGCCTTATCGCTTTCAATGAAGCGTCGAGCGGTAAATTCAGTGCTACCTAGGACTTACGGGTAATTAGATGATTTCCACAGGCACAAAATACAACAATTGGACGGTTATGGGCAAGGGCTCAAAATCAAGATATTGGTTGTGTAAGTGTGCCTGTGGGGTCATTAAAGAGGTCTTCTCTGGGAACATTATAAAAGGAAGCTCCAAAAGCTGCGGGAAGTGCGGAAGCCATCGGACACCACCTAATAAACTTGATTTGACAGGGCAACGTTTTGGTAGACTCACAGTACTTCATTATTCATATTTGCATAATGGGAAAAAATCCATGTGGATTTGTCGTTGTGATTGCGGCAAAGAATACGCAGTCAGGGCAATGGATCTTCGGCGTGGTGCAACTAAAAGCTGTGGTTGCTGGCACAAGGAATTTAAGTTTAAAGATAAAGGCGTGGCCACTCTTCAGGGGGTTTATGCTACTTATCGGAATTCCGCCAGGATACGGGGTTTGGAATTCAATCTTCCCAAAGATGCTTTTGAAAGATTGATCCTGAAGAATTGTCATTACTGCGGGGCTCCTCCTTCAAACTTGTATAAGAGTAGATACGGGAACGGGGATTGCGCATATAACGGCATTGACCGCTTAGACAATTCCAAGGGCTACACGCTTAAAAACATAGTTCCTTGCTGTAAGACGTGCAACATAGCAAAGCGGGATTCCACTATTGATGAGTTTATGGCGTGGATTAGGCGTATTCAACTGCATCAATTAAGGGAAGTCGCATAGGAGAGACCATGCTATTCGGAAGAAGCAAACCATTTATCCAAGACAAAGAGGGCGCCAAGGTCAGAATCGCTTTTGATCCCACGGAACATTTGAAGGCGGTTCAGTTTGAGAGAGAGCGGTTAGACAATGGATATCAAAAGGGCCGGGCTGGAGATATGCAACTGGTTGCGGTTATCCCTGACTATATATATGGATATCTACTCAAACTCAATCCGGATATGCATAAATGCACGGATTGGAAGGACCATCCTATTAACAAGTGGTTAAACACGGAAGGGGATGGATTTGCCCAAGCTTGTAAGGTGGCTCAGGATCACCCAAACAGGTCAAATTTTATCATCAAGTGAGATTGTATGAAGATTGAGACTGAGCAAGGGTTGCAGAAGTTGCCGGATGGAACGGAAGAACGGATTGAAGTCAATATCCTGCACCGGGTAGTTGACCTGGTGGGCGCGGTGAAGCGGCTGCACAAGGCGCTTGCCCCTGGCGGGCAATTGTTTGTGGGCGGTCCTACTGGGGAGAGTTGTTGGAATGACCCACGTTGCAAACGTGAGATTCACCCCGACTTATTCCGGTCCTTTGGCCGTCTTTCAGAGGATGTGGATCTTCCGCATTTTACCTATGTCACTGTGTCGAATGGCCAAGTCGAATTGATAAAGTAAAAGGATTATAGAATGCGAATTGCTTATGCAATCGGTGGACAACGAGACGGCCTTGTATTTTATCGGATCGAACAGCCTCTAAAGCTGTTGGATGAGCTGGGCCTTGCCAGTGTCTTGGAGATCAACGACAAGAATGCTCACTTGGCCACGAAGGCTGACGTGGTCGTGCTGCCAGCGGTTTTCAGCGACAGGGAGAAAGCCGCATTCCTTAAGGACGATGGCACGAAGCTGGTCTTGGATATCGCGGATAATCCATTCGAGACATCTCCATATTCCCTGAGCTACAAAGTTTGGGGTCTACAAAATGTAGTCTTTAACACTCCTGATGGGCCACTGGAAGCCTGGAAAGACGGCCAGCATGGTTTCAATATCGAGGAGAATTTCAACCGACACCAAACTCTCAAGGATTTCCTGGGCTTCGCGGATCTGGTGACTTGCACGACTCAGCGGCTAGCCGATGTCATGCGCCAATATTGCAAAGAGATTGCCATCTTGTCTGACAGCATCGATTTCAAAAAGTGGCAACCCCTCCCTCTGATAAAGGAGGAATCGATTGTGAAACTCTGGTGGGCTGGGGGGTTTAGTCATTATGAGGATTTGAAATTGATCGCGGATTCTGTTGAAAAGGTCATGGGGAAACATCCCAACGTTCATTTATATCTCATGGGAGAACAGTTCAGGAATGGTGCCCTGAAGTTGGCTGGATTTGAGGACAGGGTGAAGAGGCTCCCATGGCGAAATACCTGTTGCTATCCCCTGGCGGTGGCTGCGGAGTCTCCAGATATTGGATTAATACCATTGACCCAAAATGGATTTAATGTCTGCAAATCCCCTTTGAAATGGGCTGAATTAGCCAGCTTAGGTATTCCCTCCATCTGTTCTGGCGTGCCTCCATACTCCGATGTGTATGATGGTCAAAACATGGCCATGGTAGTTGAAAACGACCTGGGCGCATGGGTTGAGGCCATCTCGGCATTGGTGGAGAGCGCTGACATTAGAAAGCAGATTGGGCGGGCCGCTTATGAGACCGTCAATGAAAAATACAATGCGCGGACGAATGCAAAAATGTGGATGGATGTTTATAAAGAGGTGCTGTAATGGCGATATCTAACTCCGCGGTAAAAGCTCTGGTGGATCGTGTGTTGCTTTGGTGCGGATCCCATGCGATCGGACAAACCCCCAACGTCGATGCAGAGACATTGGGCGAGTCTGAGTTTAAGGATATGCTGACCGAGTGGGATGCCGACAGGACACTCGCTCTCAAGGTTAGGGAAACCAAGGATATCTTGGCCGGAGTAAGCTCCGTTTTGATTGCCAATACTCTCCCGGCAGATTGGGACACGACCCGGCCAACGGATCTGCTTGTCTGCCAATTTAAAGACGGAGATGGATATACACGCCCTCTGCATGTGATGAGTGAGGCCGAGTATCGCCAGCTCACTGACAAAGTGACCGATGGCACTCCCACGGCCATATGGTACAACCAAGACGAGGTGGCTCCCTGCTTGTATCTGGACAAGCCAACTAATGTAACTGGCACGTTGGTATGTACCTTCATCAAACCCTTATATGACTCCGTTAATTCGAAAGTAAGCACATCAGCGGGGGCTAAATATTGGGCGGCCTTCAATCTGAATTTAAGGCTCCGGCTGGACGCCTACTTTGAAAAAAAGGCTCAGCAAATAGATTATCAACTAGCGGAAAATGCCAAGCAAATAATCAGACGTTTAAATGCGGGTGCGGCTCCAAGATTGGCACCTACGCAAACTGAGGTATTAGGATGAGGGCACCGATTACCCTGGGAAAACCTCAACAAGAACTAGATGAAAGTGAACAAGGCGAACAAACCTCAGCCTTTCTCTATGACGGTTTTTTCACTCCTCAAGGCTCAGTCTATGAGCGGGAAGGGGTGACTTTCCTGGTCGATTGCGGAGAGAACTTCCCCATAGACGGGGTTTATGAGTCGGTGGCGGGAACGGTTTATAAGGCCTGCAACGGCAAGCTTTGGACTATTGCCAGCAATGGAGCCAAGACTGAGATCACTCCAGCCGATGGCGCGAAGCTGATGGCTACCGCTGGGCGTCAAGTCCGGTTCATGGAAGATGGCTCACACGTCTGGTTCGTGGATGGGACACATGCCTTCTATGTCAATGCGGGAACCTATATCCGCAATGATGACATTGTGAGCGGAGCAACCCATATCGCGTACGTCAAGGGCTTTCTGGTGACTAATGGATTGCTTAGCGGTGGCGTGAGCGGAGACACTACATTTTGCCTAAAAGAAGACAATGGAACTTATTTAACGGCCAAGTATGGAGCATATAACAACGAGGGCTTGCCAGATGGCGTTAATGCGTTGATCTGGAAGGGCGATCTGCTTTATGCCTTTGGGCCGAAATCGCTTGAAATCAGTTGGGCTACTGGGATTTTGGCTAATCCCATGGCGTTGGTGGATTCTGGATTTATCGGAAAGGGGTGTGCTAATGGCGATGCCGTTGCCATAGTTGGGGACAGCATCATCTTCCCCTCCCTGGTTAGTGGCAAACTCAAAATCATGATGATCGGCCCGGATAAATCCCTGGTGGAGATAAGCAAGCCGATTCAGAAAATCCTCGATGGCGCCCAAAACATCGCCACGGATCTGTTTGCCTGGGAAATTCCATTGAACGGCAACCCCGGTTATTATCTGCGGACACTGCAAGATGGTTTCTATCAGACCTTGGTTTATGACGTGTCGAGCGGTTTGTGGACTGAATACACATATGGCGGCTTCGATCCCTGGCTGATGAATTGCGGCGTATATGTTCAGGCCTGGAATAAGTTTCTGATCGGAGACAGTGCGGCCACTGGGTACTTATATACCCACGAGGGATTGGATGATGATGGCGAGCCTATCCAATTCGAGGCGCATTCGGGCCGAATTAGCAGAGGGACCAACCAACGAAAGTTTTGTAAGCGGCTAGATGTGCAAGTTAATCGGGGTGCAACCTCTGATCCCGATGTGGCGGCTACCGCCCGTCTCTATTGGCGTGATCAGTTGGGGGCTTGGAGCACGGCGAGGACTCTCAATCTAGGGGTGCATGGGGATCTTGACGCCAACACACAGCGGGAAACCATGCTGGGCAATTATCTTGACCGCATATGGAGCATAGTTTATAGCGGATCGGATTGCAGATGTATCATTTCGGGGCTGTTTGAAGTGTTCACCGTAGAAAACGGATAAGGAGTATATATGGCAACCTTTGTAAAATTCAATCCTTTCAGCGCCGCGATAGCGCACGGGAAGCACAACCTAGGTGCCAACACCTTTTATGTGCAGCTATTGGCCACGGCTCCGGATGCCGCGAATGCGGTAGAGACCGATCTGCCAGCCGATTTAAGCTCAGGCCACGGATATACGGCGGGGGGCCTGACTTGTGGGACTGCCGTCAGTTCCGCTCAAACCGGTGGAGTATATAAGCTGTGCATTGCGGATAAAGTGATTGCGGCTTCGAGTGGAACAATCGGACCTTTCCAGTACGCCGTATTGCTCAACAATTCCGCGGCCAATAAGGACCTGATTGGCTACTACAACTATGAGGCCGCCATCACACTGCAAGAAGGCGAGGTTTTTACCATCAACTTTGACGACGCAAACGGCGTGCTGACTCTCACATAATCGAGATATCCAAATGTCCACGGTTTTAACATACACAACTAATTCCTCTTGGACTGTCCCCGTCGGGGTCTCGGAAATCCAGGTCGAAGTGTGGGGATCGGGCGGCAATGGCGGATCGGGCAATAACTGGGGCGGTGGAGGAGGGGGCGGTGGGTATGCAAAGGTGGGATCTCTTCCCGTAACCGTGGGGGATACCTATGACATTAACTTGGTTCCCGCCGATAGTCGTGGAGATGGATTCGAGTTTGCCAAGGGCTTTACCGTTATAGTTCGCGCCAGTGGGGGTCATAATGGCGGAGATGGGAGTTATTCCACTGCTGGCCTTGGCGGGGCTGGTGGCAGTGGATCGATTGGCGATTTAACCTATTCCGGGGGTCATGGTGCATCTGGCGATTTTGTTATAGGCGTTCCGGGCGGCGGTGGCGGTGCCGCTGGAGTTACAAGCAATGGCTCTCCCGGTTCCGGATCTTCGGGCGGTTCTGGTGGAACTTTTGGCGGTAATGGCGGCGATGCAAATCATGCCGGTTATGCTCCTGGCGGCGGAGGTGGCGGCAACCGTGGCGGAAGCGGCGGGAAATGCGTGCTGACCTATACAAGGGCCGTGGTAAGCCTTGACGCCGAAACCGGAGTATTTACCCTGGCGGGGCCTGATGTAACTTTTGGCCGCACATATAGACTGAATGCTGCCACGGCTCAATTTAACCTCTCCTTTAAAGACGCCATCCTCAATTGCGGATATAGGATGGACGCGGAAACAGGCGCGTTTACATTAGTTGGGAATGATGCTGCTTTATCCCGGACATATTGTTTGCTGGCTGAGACAGGCCGATTCAATTTAGTGGGGCCAGATAAAGAATTATCGTATTCGGAAGCCACGGTGCCAGATCCTTTTAACGCTTTGGACGCCTTGCAGGTGCCCCGAGAAGGCGATTGGCGCGGGCTTATTAGATATCTGGCCGACACAAAGCGGACATTCAACACCATTAAAAACCTAGACCATATCCCAGCGGGGTTGGCCAGGACATCCGTTATTAAAACCGCCGTGGATAGCGCTAATCGGATCGATCTTAGCTCATTGGGAGTATCCAATAAGGATCTCGATAACATCGCCGATAATGCGGCTCAAACTCGGATGGCTGTTCCCTTGTCCGGATATACAGGGGCTGGCCGGGCCTACACTGCGTTAGATGCCAACAGTCGGTTAAGCACCGGGACGCCAAATAAAACGGTGGATCAGATCGAAACAGCGGTTGATGACTCTTTGAAGGTGGACATCACGGGACTAAACGCCGATTCGGCTCCAGATGCGGCCGCCGATTATGTTGTTGCCTATGACGCAAGCGCTACAGCCAACAAAAAAGTGCTGATCAGCAATCTTGGTGGCGGACTCACGTGGTCCGTAGTGAGTGACGCTACTAATGCGGTCGATAAAAACGGCTATGTCTGCGACACCAGCGGGGCGGCTTTTACCCTTACACTGCCTGGATCTCCCGCGGCGGGGGCTCAGGTATACATTGCTGACGGCACGGGATCGTTTGCCGCTAAAAATCTAACCGTGGGTCGGAATGGGCTGAAAATCATGGGCTTGGCTGAGGATATGATTATCGCAACCAACAATATCGCCATAGGGCTGGTTTATTCGGATGCAACCAACGGCTGGAGGATAGCATGAGCACCCTTAAACAATTCATGAGCTATGCGGGCCGTTCTTGTGCCCAACTATTCGCCTCCAACAAATCTTTGACCATTCCCTATACAGGGCTTTACCGGCTAACCGCTATCGGTGGCGGGGGCTCTGGAGCGGCTAAAGCTGCCGCAAATGGAGTCGCTTCGGGTGGCGGCGGTGGAGCGTTTTGCGAGAAAGAGATAATTCTGGTCGGCGGGGACGTGTTGACAATCACCGTGGGGACTGGCGGAGTTGCCGTTAGCAGCACTGGGGCGAATGGCAACGATGGGGCTCAATCCTCAATTGTCTGCGCGGCTCGCAGTCTGAATATGGTGGCGGGTGGTGGTGTTAAGGGAACTCAGTCAAACTCTACCCAAACCGGTGGGGCCGGTGGGACGGCAAGCGGTGGAGACATTAACTCGACGGGCGGGGCTGGTGGATCGGCCTCTTATACAGCCGCAATCCGCAATGGTGGTGGCGGGGGCTCGGCGGGGTCAGTATATGGGACTGGTGGAGCTGGGGGCAATGCTACGGCGTCAAGTTCATCGCTCAGTCAAGGCGGCGGCGGCGGTATTGGCGGAGCTGGGGGCAATGCGGGAAATGGCGCTACAGGTTTAGGCGGCGGGTTCGGCGGGGCCGCAGATACGGGAAACTCCGTGGGGGTTTCCGGATTAAACGATTCCTATGTAAACAACGGGGATGGCTTGGCCAGGGTCACACGAGGCTTCGCTTCCTTGACCGATCCTTTCAGGTCCGTCGGGGGGGCAGGAGGAGCGGGTTCGACGACCAATCATTTAGGATTCGGAGCGGGCGCGAATGCTATCGGCACATTGACGGCGGCCCCTGCATACACGGCTGGAATATGCGCGGGCGGTGGTGGCGCGGGTTCGGCGGCTACATCCGGATCAATTTATGGAGTCCCTGGAGGAATAGGAGGGGGCGGCTCAGGCGGGGTTAGTTCTGGCGCTTCGTCCACGGCGGTCTCGGGGGCGGGCGGCGGCGGATTAGTCGCGGTCGAAAGGATAGGTTGATATGAGCTTTAAGACAATCACGGTTGACATTCCATTGGGTAATGGGGAAATAGATTCGGTAGACATCCAAATTTTTGCCTGCGATAAATGCGGAAGATCCATCAATGCCTCAAAAGAACCAATTATTTTAGATCAATCCTGTGTCTCCATCGTCCATCCTAGCGGATTCGATGAGGTTGTGCATGTACCCAATAGTAAAGCAGGTTATACAAATCATTATTGCCTGGATTGTGCCTTGACTGATGGCATTCCGTATTTCAGCCAGCAGGAAAAAGAAAACGTGCTGAAAGCCATGACGCGGCGATTTCTCGTGGAAGGGTATGGGAAACGCAACCCGAGCCTACAACCCAAATTGGCCGAAAAGATTCAGGCCACGAACGATGAAGCCCTGATTGAAGATTTCACCAAAAAAGAGGGGAAAATAAAATGAGCAATGCAATGGTAGATGCCGCTAAAGACACGCTAACGCCGGGAGACACCAAAGACAACTGGATTCCCAAGGACTTAAAAAAGGGACAGCTTCACCGGGATCTTGGTTTGCCTCAAGGGAAGAAGATCCCTTTAGCTCTGGAGAAGAAAGCGGCTAAACGCAAAGGAAAAGTGGGAGAGCGGGCAAAGCTTTCGTTGAAATTCCGCAAAATGAATAAGGGGAAATAATCGTTCGGAAAGCGAACGAATAAAATCAAATATTAATTGTCGGTTGGCCGCGTCCGTGGCTGGTAGACATCTGGAGGTTTTACCATGTCATGGTCTCTACCTATCTTTCAACTGGCGGCATCAGCCGCACCCAGCCTGATCGGAGCTTCCAAAGCTTCCGGCACTTCGCAGGATGCGTTAAAAGACATCCAAGCCAAACGGCAAGCCGCCTCGGTCCAATTACAAAATATAATGGCTCAGGTTTATGGGCAAGCCGTTCCCATCCAGCAGCAAGCCTACAACCAAGACACCGCACTCAATAAGTGGGGTGCCGACACCTCTTCAGACCTCAACAATTGGGCTTTCACCAACGCCCTTCAGGCCAAAGGCGCCGGTACTAACGACGCTATAGCCTCCCTTCAACAAGGACTATCGGGGGCTCAATCCTATCTCGATCCCTACGTTCAACAGGGTAGCAATGCCATGGCTTCTCTTGCTCGGATGGTGAGCAACTATGGCGGCGGGCGAGGCAATGCGGGCAATGGGACTGGAGCGGGAGCTGCGTTCGCCAATGCTCCTAAACTCGTTTCTCCCACCTTTGGCCAAAATGCCATGGTGCCTATCGGTAGCACCCCTCCTCCAGCGGTCCAATTTCCAGACCTTTCCAAAACTACCGGCACGGGAACCGGTACCGGATCTCCCATCAATTTCGATGCCATCCAGACGGCTGCGGGCCTTACGGATTCCGGCGCTAATATCTCGGATCAAATCCGCAATGCGGAAGGCTCTGTTAAGGGGCATACGGGCACGGCTACGGCCATAACTACCGCTCTGCTTGGCGTGGCTGGCTTGCCATTTGTCGGGCTTGTCTCAAAGTGGCTCTCTCTGGGAACCAACAAGGAATTGGCATCCAGGGGAATCAACGCCGTCTCGGATTATGTTTGGAAGGATCTTTATCCACAGCTTGAGGCCGGGAAAATGGACTCCAGCCAGTTCAGCAAACTTAGCAACATGGCTCTGCAAGACTGGGCGAATACCTTGCCTGAAAATGTCAAGCAGAAGTCCGTCGAGGATCAACTATATTGGTTCCAAAACAGTCCGAATCTTCCCCAAGGCGTGAATTTTGAAATCCCTGGGTACTCTGCCACACGGCACGCATAAGGAGACAAAACCATGAGTTCACTTTATCAAAATGCAGGCGATGCCAATGCGGCGGGCTGGGGTCAATACGTTCCTGGGGTTGGGACAGTCCAGATTGACAAGGACCTGAAGCCCACCGGAAATATTATTAATACGGCTACTGGAGGGGTGTCGGCTACTCCAAAAACCGTTACAACCAAGGCGGCCAGCCAATATACTCCGTATCAAGGCTTGATTTCCAGCGGCGGAAAATACTGGGCAAAGTTGGCTAATCCCAACAACCAAGGCACATATGGCGGATATTCGGAAATCACTCCCGAAAGCGTGAAATATTACAACCTGGATCCCGCCATTTTGAATCAGTTATCCGGTTTGAAGCCCACTACCGTTGCCGGGTTTGATCCCAGCCAAAACGCGGGATTCAGCGGGGTGCAAAAAATATCCCCGGAAAGCGCTTACTCTGGAATTACGTGGGACACTACAACCCCTTATGCGGATTATCTAAATTCACAATGGGGCAACACCTTTAGCGGACAGCAAACCGTAAAGAACAATGCCATGGCTGATGCGGCTAAGAGCCAACCGCCCCCCGTGGATAACACCGTCAACCTACAAAAAGACGCCAACGGCAAATATATCTTGCCGTCTGATTTCGATGTGTCTAAGGGAGCAACCGGGGTCAACAGCCCATATTTAAACGCGCAGGTCTACGGTGACTTTTTCCCCGGCGCGACCGATCAGACATTCAATGCCTGGATGACTTCGCACGGTTGGCAAGGAACGGTACCGTCCACAAAAGAACAGTTCGCGGCCTTGACTACCGCGCAACAGGGGCTATATCGAAGTTTATTGGCAAAACATCACTCCGAAGTTCCAGGCGGTTCTTCAGGCGGCGGCAACAGCGGCGCTGTAGATAATACCGTCAACCTACAAAAAGACGCCAACGGCAAATATATCTTGCCGTCTGATTTCGATGTGTCTAAGGGAGCAACCGGGGTCAACAGCCCATATTTAAACGCGCAGGTCTACGGTGACTTTTTCCCCGGCGCGACCGATAACACTTTTAATCAATGGATGACTTCGCACGGTTGGCAAGGATCTGTTCCCTCTACGAAAGAACAGTTCTTCGCTCTGACTACCGCGCAACAGGGGCTATATCGAAGTTTATTGGCAAAACATAATGCGGAAAGCACAGGGAATAACAACGGAACTCAACCCCCAGCTCCCCCCGCGGATAATACCGTCGATCTGAAAAAAGATGCCAACGGAAATTGGATTTTACCTTCCGATTTTGATGTCAGTAAGGGAGCAACCGGGGTCAACAGTCCCTATTTAAACGCGCAGGTCTACGGTGACAATTATTATTTAGCCAACACGGATAAAAATTTTACGGCGTACCTGACCAGCAAAGGTTTTTCGAAAAGTGTGTTGAGCAAGGCCGATTTCGACGCTTTGACTCCCGCCGAACAGGGCCAATATCGAACTTTGCTGGCCGACTATCATAAGAATGGATATACCGCGCCTACTACGGGCGGTTCTTCTGGCGGTGGTGGGAATGGTTCCGCTCCAGGGGGCAACCCCAATGCGGGCCTTGAGGACTGGGGACAGCTCGGGGATTATGGATTTACATTTCCATTGATTCCTTCGTTCGATCCTGCATCCATCGAACAGAATCCCGTCTATGCCTATGAGCGTCAAAAATTGATGGACGAGACAAAGGCGCGTCTGTTGAGTCAGGGCCGCTACGATGGCACGGTTGGGAATAATGTGATGGCCCAAGCCAGCAACGATTTGATGCAAAAGGAAATGGAAACCGAATACAATCGTTGGTTGACTGAACAGCAAAATGCCCGCAACTGGGGCACCTTCGGCCAAGGTGAGAATCAGCGGCAATTCAATAACATGCTCAGCCTGGCTCAGATGGGGCAATCTAGCGCCTCTCAGGCGGCTGGCCTGTTTAACCAGACGGGACAGAACATTGCCCAACTGTACGACAATTACGGGAATTATGTCGGCGACCAATCCAATACCCTCGCCAAGAATCAGGCCGATACGACCCGCAATTTCGTTAGCACTCAACTGGGGCTGGATCAGGCGAACAGCGGAACCTTAATTAATCTTTTGCTGGGCTATGGCGGCAATCTAGCGCAAATTTTAACATGGGCCGCCGATCCATCAACCGAGGCTGCTTTGGCGACGGCACAGGCCAATCAACAAGCAGGCACTGGAAACGCGTTGTCCGCAATGGTTGCTAGTTACTTTAATTATCCAAATAAGAAAACGAGTTAAGGGGGCCATATGGGAATGCATTTAAACTTGCCTAATTGGGATAACGCGGCGCTGATGCTGGCGGGGAGCAATCCTGTCGGGAATTCAGCGAACTTTATTCAGAACCAAATGGCTGAGATGGCCCGGCAGCGTTTATTGGAACAACAAGCCGAACGCCAACGCCAGCAGGACGAACAACAGCGGCAAATATTTGAAATGAAAAAACAGGAATATTTGCAAGAGCAGGCCGCAAGAGCGCAAGAGTTGAAACAGCAACAATTCGCGGAACAGCATCCAGAATTGTCGGGCGGCGGCGGGCCATCGTTGCAGCAAGTCAATGCTATGCAAGCGGCGCTAGACAAGCCTATCAGCGTTGAATCGGCTCCTATTCCAACTTCGCTGGAAGGGCAACCGCCCAAAATGGAAAGCCCGCTCCCGATTAATATGAGCGTGGGCCGCAATATCCAAGAAGAGTTGACGGCTAAACAACCCGCTATTACTGGGATCCCTTCATCCGTTCCCGGCGGCGCGAATCTGCCGGATTATAAAGCCGCTCCAAAATGGTACCAGGAATTGATGGCGCAAAAAGAATGGGATAAACAACAAAAACTTAATCAACAGGTTGAAGCTGACAAGCCCTACTCGTTAAGTGCTGGGCAAGACAGGTATGTTAATGGGGTAAAAGTAGCTTCGGGGCCTCCAAAGGAAAAAACATTTCAAGAATTAAGTGATTTGGACATTCAAAAGGCGTGGGCGACTCAAAATGGAAAAAGTCCCGATTATGTTTTGACTCCCACGGATGTAGTTAATGCACGGGCTTGGGGAAAGAGAATGGAGAGTCCACAAACCGAAGAAGATAGAAAGCAACGATCTCTGTTAAATGCGTTATTGATCGAGGATCACCAAAGGAAAAATCAAGAGGAAAAAACCAAAAATGATCAATTTAAATTAGATCTGGATTCCCACGCGGAAGATTTGATAGCGGGAAGGGAAGCGCCTTCCCAATTACCATCAAGGGGGGCGGCGGGTACGGTTACACGAACGAACGCCATCACCAGAGCGCAACAAATGTTGAAAGAGCGTGGATTGCCCCCGATGAATGAGCAATTGATGGAAGCAAACTATATTGCAGGAAATAAAAATCAACAACGAATTCGGGCCATGGATGCCGCTCATGAATCAATCAAATCGCTTAAACAGGCTTCCGATAGGTACGGAAGATCCGGGGAAAGCCTCTTAAACAAGATAATTTTAAGCGGTGAAGTTGATTGGAATAATGAGGTAGCTATTGATTTCAATACAAAGGTGACGGGCCTAATTGACGATGTGGCCTCAGTATTATCTGGCGGTGGACAAGCTACAGACTCGGCGCGGTCTCAAGCAACCAATCTATTTAATAAGTCATATTCCCAGGGCGGTATGAAGGCCGCTCTGCGGGCTTGTTATGAGCTGGTTGAAAATCAAAGGAAACATTATTCCAAGGGTACAGTTTATGAACGCAAGTCAGGGGATACTGGCGGGAGTATGGAAGGCGGTGGGGCTCCCGCTCCTCAATTTACCGTTTCTCCCGATGGACAAGTTAATAAAGGATCCGGCGGGGAATCTCTCCGTCAAAAATACAACTATTAAGGAGGCTTTTCCATGTTAACCGAACAGGACCGAAGCAAATTAGATGGAATTGTCTCCAAGATGGTGAGTAATGGAGAGCCTGAAGAAAACATAAAATGGGTGGTTAACGATTTTAAGACCAAATATGAGGCCGCCCCGTCTGGTGGTCCCTCAGCGGAAACAAAACCCGCTTTCGATGAGGAATCTTTTAAATCTTTGGTAAACAACAAGGATTGGCAAAAGCTCACCTATGAAAAGCGTTTTGCTGGATTGCAGAAATTCTTTCCTGAGATTGCCGCGAAGCCTTCAGAGGAACGGGGGCAAATTATCGGGCAATATCAAGATAAACCTGAGCAAGGAAAATGGTCAAAATCCTTGGAAGGCCTAATCCTGAGTGGTGGCGACCCTTTATCGGTTGGTTTAAAACTGGAATCAGAAAAACAAAATCCAACCGCTACTGGAAAGTTTGTACATAGCGCGGTCGAGGGCGCCAATAACGCTATTACCGCGGCTACTACAACCGTGGGGAAAGCTGCGGAGTTAGGCGCATATGGCCTGCTGAAACCGACTGCAATGGGGCCGCCGTCTGGTGGGGCTCAATTATTTCCTGGCGTGGCTCAGGCTCCTGAAGCTCCTTTATCTAAAGAGGCCGAATCGGTAAGAAAAGGACTGTCAAAGGGCGTGGGCGATGTGACACAGAAAGCGGTATCTCCCGAAATGGCTGTGGTTGGGGCTACCTTGGGTTTTGCTCCTCCCATAATTGCGGGTTTGGTCGGAATGGGATTTACCGCAAAAATGTTATGGGATTTAAAATCTCAAGTACCTGACGCAATCCAAGATATTAAAGCTGGAAATTATGAAGAGGGAAGCCGCAAGCTGGTAAATGCGGCTGGCGATGCTGGATTTACCTTGCTCGGCGTTGCGGGGGCGGTAAAGGGTGGCAAAGGTGTGATGGCCGATGTCAAAAATTGGAAAGCTGCCAAGGCCGCGAAATCGGCTTTGCCCGAAGGTGCAACCCTTACACAAACTGAGGGTCCGATTGGCAATGTCCTTAAAATTCCAGAAAGCCCAATGGGAAATGTAGCGGGCGAAGGGGTGCAAGGGGGCGAGCCTGCATACAGATCAGGTCAGCATGAGCCGTCAAATGTGGCGTTGCCTGATCCCAATATGACATGGAAGGAGAAAAGAGTTGTTAATGGGGATCAATTGGAGAAAGCGGCGGTGGTCCCTAAAGAAAACGTGGCTCCCCTGGAATGGGCGGGTAAGAAAGGGATCGAGATTAGCACGGGGCAGGCTACGGGGTCTGAGCCTTGGTTAGCTGCGGAAGCTGCCGCAAGTCCATTAGCTGAAGAGTTTGGAATAAAGCAGAAAAAGGCCTTAGACCTGTTGCAGCAAGTTGCCGCCGAAAAACAACAAGGCCTGACTCAATTACCCACGGCGGTAGATCAAGGCGGGGCCATCCAAACCAATTTAGATAAGCAATTAGTGTCAAAAAAGAAGGTTGAACACAAGGCATGGGGTGAGTTTTGGAAATTGGCGGAAGCTCCTGGGCATGAAGTCACCATGCAAACAGGGACCACGCCACTAAAAGAAGTGGCGGTCAAGCCAGAGGTACGGAAAAGAATGGCTGGTGGTCGGCCTGAGCCTTCCCGCTCAGAGAATGGAGATTTGATCGATGCGGTGATGGATATAGGCAGGATAAAACCTCCTCCGCAAGACGGCACGGCCAGGGGGGAATACGATGCGTATCCGGAAACGATGACCAATGGTAAAACCCGTCTCCTGGTCGATAAGGAAAACGGCCTTGGCCCCGATGAAATGAGGCAAGGATTGGCTGACGCTGGTTATGAATTTGGGTCTGCCTCCGAAATGTTCCATGCCATCAACGATGCTATGCAAAACCGCCCCACCATGAAAGCTGTGGGGGGCCGGGTTGTTATGGGTGGTGATCCGATCACGGAAACGTTAAACGGGCCGGTAAGCACGGCAAGGGTTAAAGCGGATATTCAGCCTATCTTGGGGCAGTTTAGAAAAGAACTGCCTGAAACATCCTTGCAATCGTCTCTGGGATATCAATTGCTTAAACATATCGCGGAAGGTCCGGATTATGTAGACCTGCGGACCGCTCAGGACAATATCAGCGCCATTAAAGCCATTGGGAGGGGAACACAGGCTCAGCAGGAGTTGCCCCAAGTAGTTACGCGGGGGCAGGCCTTGGCCAAAATCGCCATAAAGACATATCAAAAATCGATTAACGATGTGGTGAAGGCCATGGGTCCGCAAGTTGAGTCTTTATATAATCAGGCCAATATCTACACAAAGCAGCGGGTGAACTTGGAGAAGTTTGCAAAGCCAGTTATTAAGGAACAAAACGGCGTTCTCATGGAACCTGTCAGGGTCTTGGATTATTTTGCCAAAGATAACGACGGGGCCTATAACAAGTTGGTGGCTCTTAAAGCGAAGTCTCCGGAATCGATGGATGTTGTTGCAGGTGGAATTATAAGCGGGGCTATCGATGCGGCCACTAAAAATGGGGCGTTTAGCGGGAAGACATTCAGCACGGAGCTTTCCAAGATCGGGCCAAAATCCAAAGAGTTGCTTTTTGGAAAAGATGGCGTAGTTGAACTCGACAACATGGCAGGAACGGGGCGGATGCTAGGGACAAATTACAATCCGTCTGGAAGTGGCAAGGTAGTGGTGCGTCAAAATTATGTGAACAATTTGATTAAAGGGGCTATCGATGTTGGTGGGGGGGTTGTTGGCGGGGCTGGCGGGGCTGCTCTTGAATTATTAACGGGAAATATGCACGGTGCTTTGGCGGGAGTGACGGGCGCGGCGGGCGCGACAGCCATGCATTATTTGCAAGCCAAGGGTACAGCCGCTTACATGCTAAATCATGCGAAACTCATCGCGAAAATGGCCTACGACCCTAAGTTCCGCGTGAAAGTTGAAGTGGCGGCTAAAGCTCCCGTTGGGAGTCCTATTCAGCAAAAACTGAATGCGGAAATTTTAAGAGATCCCGTTGTACAAGAGATTAAAAACAATTTGCAAGACGAAATAGACCAACTTAACCAGTTGGATCAGGAAGGGGGCTCGAATGGCGGGAAATAGTGGTCAATCCAACGACTCGAAGGAAAAAGAAATGGCTGAGGTTCAACCAACACAGGATGAAATTTTAATTCAAATCCACCAACAGCTCAAAGCCCTCTCGGATTGGAGTGGGCCAAGGAGATCTTTGCCCGGCCTGGAATGCAATGTTGTACTTTGCGAACAACGCTTAACCCGAATCGAAACGAAATTAGATGATTTAATAGGCGCGGTCAAAGAGGATCGAGCGGCGGTCTCCAAAAAATTTGAGACTCATGACAGTGAACTAAAGAGTGTAAGGAAAGGTTATCTGATCGGGGTTGGCGGGCTGGGGGTTCTTAGCTTTTTAAGCCCGGCGCTGTTAAAAATATTCTTTCATTTTTAAAGGTTATTATGTGGGTATACATTAGCGGTTCTGGTTCGTTATACGACGGCAAAATGAATCCGCCTTTTTTGGTGGCTATGGGATATAGCGGCGTCGGGATGGGTTTAAACAATCCGGATATAGATTTTGAATCCGGCATCGGTCCTATATGCGATGGGACATATATAATTGAAGCTCCAGTACATAGCGACAAACTAGGCGCTTATGTGCTGCCTTTGGTTCCTGATCCATCGACGGAGACCCACGGCAGAAGCGGCTTTTGTATACATGGCGATTCAATTCATGCGGCTGGCGAACATGCGGCAAGCCGGGGCTGCGTCATATTGCCGAGACAAATAAGGGAAAAATTATGGGAGTCGGGCGACCACGTATTAAAGGTTGAAAAGACATACGATATATCTCCTATATATAATCCTGTTAATAACCCTGTTCACTTTCCGGACAGTTTGCGGGAATCATGATACCAAGACAAGTATTTCAAAGTTGGATTTCTCCTGATTCGTTGCCAGAACGGGAAGCCAAATGGATCGAGAGCTGGGACAAACTCAACTGTAAGATTATCCCATTGAGATTAACCAACGCCCTCTATCTTGGCATGCCGATGCGAAATCCCGCCGAACGGGTTATGGCGGGGGATACCCTCAAGCTGGAACATATCCTGCGATGGGGCGGGGTCCAGATTGACAATGATGTCGCCATTCTCCAAGATTTCGATGACCTTCTTGAGTACGATTTCTTTATCGGAGCTGAAAGTCCGGTGTGGTTGAATACCGCAATCTTGGGAGCGGTCCCAGGTTCGCCTATTGTCCGGGAACTTCTCGACGAGATGCAAAAACCAACTGACCACCGGCCCAAGCCAACAATTCCATTGTTGTGTATTTCAAATATCCTTCGCCGGTACGGGTGGGACAACCGCTCCAATCAAGACTGGGTAGATCCCACAGGCAAAATCAAGGTTTGCCGAAGTTCTATTTTTTATCCATTCCACTGGTCAAAGGAATTTGATCCAAGTTGCGTGCAACCGGAAACTAAAGCCATTCATTGGTGGAGCAAATCATGGCTTCAATAATTGTGACCAGCTATTGTCAGGGCCGGTGGCTGCGGCAGGCGCTAGACAGTTGTTTAGCTCAAACCAAAAAGGAAATCGAAGTCATCGTTGTCTTGATTGACCCTATCGACGACAGCAAAGCCGTAACCGAAAAATTCATCGCAGACAATCCACAATTCAATTGTCGTTATATCGAAGTGCCTAACAAGTTCGTCTCGTATGCTCGAAATCGAGGTATTGAGGCGGCTACGGGGAAACACTTGATTTGTTGTTTGGATGGCGATGATTGGATTCATCCGGACTATTTGAAAACCTGCGCCGAGCATTTAGCGGAAGGCGATATTTTCGCTCCAGGCTCTATCGAGGTCAATGAAGCTGGGCAGGAAAAGCATAAATGCTCGATCCCCAAAGGACCGTTCGATCTCGCTGCTTTTGTAACTGGCAACCGCATTGTGACTTCCTCTGCCTTTTCTCGCGACACTTGGAAAAGGGCGGGCGGTTTCAACGAAGATTCCGAAACCGGGGCTGAGAGATCGCTCGAAGATTGGGGATTCTGGACGCGGGCCGTAGCGGCTGGCGCAAACGTGGTGCCACTAGGCAACCATTTTTTCTATCATCGAAAGCACCCATCCAACAAAACGAAAACCCATCCCCCCGATGAGGCCGCTTTCCGCCGAGTTTTACAGGCGAAGTACAAACCAACCCGCACAATTCCGAAACGATTTTATCATATTTGGATCGGCGACCAACCGGAGCCGGAGAAGGCGAAAAAATGTGTCGCCAGTTGGAAGAAAATCCATCCTGATTTCGATGTTATAGAAATCGGGATGCGGGAAGCCAAGGCTCTGGGAATGCCCCTCACGACTAAGGAAGAGCGGGTCAAAGCCAACGATTATCTGCGGATCAAGTTATTGTATGAAGAGGGTGGGATTTATCTAGACAACGACGTGGAATTGATCAAACCCTTGGATGATCTGCTTAACTGGAAGGTCTTCTTCGCCGTGGAATATCCGAATCAGGTAAATTGCGCGGTCATGGGGGGGCAGGCTGGAACAAAGTTTCTGCGGGATTGTCTCGACGAAATGGAAAGCAGGCCGCCGAATGAAAAACCCGTGGCGTATGGTTTACGGAGCGTCAGCCGCGTCTTGAAGGAGACTCTGGGATGGCCGGGGGCCGATGAAACCTATTGGGAACGTGATGGGGTCTGCGTCCTTCCGAACAAGACTTTTTATCCCTACAAATATAACGAGGTGTTTTCTCCGGATTGCCTTGCTCCGATTACACGGGCAATTCACCATTGGGGGAATCTCTGGCGTCCCAAGGTCAGCATTGTAATTCCCTGCTACAACCAAGCCAATTACTTGCCCGAGGCGATTGAATCTGCATTAGGGCAAACTTACGGCAACATTGAAATCGTTGTGGTTGACGACGGTTCGACCGCCGGAAGCGTCTTGGATGTCTGCCGCAAATATCAGGAGATTGTAGTCGTCACCCAACCCAATCGCGGATTGCCCGCAGCTCGAAACACCGGGATTCGGCAAGCTACTGGGGACTGGGTTATGCCGCTGGATGCCGATGACAAACTTATACCGCAGGCCGTGGAGAAGTGCGCGGAGAAAATGGAACGGTGCGACATGGTGGGGTTGAGTTGGCAGAGTTTCGGTATCGAGGCCAACACCAAATATCGGGTCAATGAGTTTCACCTAAATCTGGAAAGTTTCCTGAAGCAGAACCGGATACCGTGTACTTCCGTGTTCAAGAAATCCGATTGGCTGAAGATTGGCGGATACGATGAGTTGATGCGAAACGGTTTTGAGGATTGGAGTTTTAACCTTTCAATGCTGGAAGCCGGCGTTCGAGTGCAAGCAGTTACGGATTGCTTTCCCCTATTGTACCGGCAGCATCCGAGTTCCATGACCCGTGTGATGAAACCGGAAACCGTCAAAACCAATCTGGATTATATGAAAGGGAAGCATAAGCATTTTTTGGAGGGGGTTGAAATGATAGATTTTAGGGTTCAACCCCCCTCAGACCCGGTTCGGCCTTCGAGAATCGAGCCGCCATACAAAAAATCGAATCAATTCAACGAAGTTTGGAAGGCACGGCGGCGGGCACAGGGTTTGTAATGGTGAGTTGTTCATTTTCCGGACGAGGTGAAAAATGGAAAAAGAATCGATCAATGGTTTTCTCGAAGACGCCGATTTTGAGGATAGTCCAGACGAAGAATTTTTCGAGGATTTTAGATTCCGTAAGTCTCGGCGGGATCGGCCAGCTACAACCAGCCCGGTTCGCCATTCGTTTGTTCGTGTTCGGAAAGTGAATAGACCCTTATCACAACTAATGGCCAAAGTCAACCAGTAAAAAGGGAGTTGCGGTGGTCTCCTAGAATCGACGCTATACCCCCATAAGTGGGGGTGCCAGTCAATCGCGGGGCCATGGGTGGTAGTTGGATACCCCCAAACGAGCTACGGCGGGTTTTACCCCCCTGTTTTAAAAAGGACGTAGTTGGGGTCCACTTTTACGCGGCGGCCAAGAGGACTTGCCTGGTGAGGGCTTAATCGGACCAAGAAAGGGCATCCTACGCAACCTTCAGAGATGATTGCCGAACGTTCCCCCGCCTTTTCAGACGAATCGATAAATTTGTTAACGGAACTTTCCAAAAAGCTGAACGAACTCTGTCTATTTTTCGGTCGGGTCCGTTATCGGATCTCAAAACAGTTTGACGAGTGATTTTTAAAGGCTCTCCGAAAAACTTCTGGAACTTCCGGGCTTGCGCGGGCCAATCCCCCACACTTATAGAGGCGAGTTCTTCCGCAAAATCAAGGCAAATAATCACTTCCGCTTCTTCGCGGCTCCGTTCCATCTTTGAAATTTCATTCGTTTTGACCGGGAACAAATTCTTTGGCATTTTAAGTTCCTCCTTAAATCAATTATCGCTCTTTTGTTCCGCGTGGTCAAGAAAAAAGTGATGGCAAAATGGGGGTCCATGCTCCCCTTGGTGCCCTTACAGCCCTTCCAGCCTCTAATAAAATGTGCAAGTTGCAGTAGTTGTTGGCCATTGAAGTGTTCTCATCCGATACTCCTCTTTTGAACGTTTGTGGACTTTAGGGTTCTTTTCCATGAGGCCTCCTTGGGCCGGACAAAATTATTCCTTCGGGTGGAGAAGCCTTCAACAAAGAATATTTCAAAAAATGGATTATCTTCTACCGCCGCTGCGCTGTTTGATAAAAGAGGATTGACTGTTGACTAGGGGAAGGTCGACTTCAGGTTTCACTCTGAAATAGGATCCGTCTGGAAGCATTTCACGGGCATTGACATTGTCAGCCAGATAAGTGGCCAGTACGTCATCCCGCAAGTTCCTTATCAGACGGGGATCTTCGATTGGAAAAAGAATTTCCACGCGATGGCTGATGTTGCGGGTCATCAGATCAGCGCTGCCCAGAAATACTTCCTCCTGGCCTCCGTTGAGAAAATAAAAAATCCTGCTGTGCTCGAGGAAGCGTCCCACGATGCTGATTACCCGGACATTTTCACTGATTCCCGGGACGCCAGGCCGCAGGCAGCAGATGCCCCGCACAATCAAGTCCACGCGCACACCCGCCTGAGAGGCCTGATAGAGCAAGCGAATCATGCCTATATCCGCCAATGAATTCACCTTGAAGATCAAATGACCGGGCCTTCCGTTTTGCTGGTGCTCAATCTCCCGCTGGATCAGGCTTTCCAGGCGTTCCCGCATGTTGATGGGGGCAATCAGCAGTTTGTTGTAATTATGCTTGGCGGAATAGCCGGTCAAATAATTGAACAGATCGCTCGAATCGGCGCCAATTTCATCGTCACAAGTGAAATAACCCAAGTCCGTATAAATTTGAGCGGTCACCGGGTTGTAATTTCCAGTTCCCAAATGGATATAGCGGCGGATCCTTTTTCCCTCACGGCGAACGGCCAAGAGAATCTTGGAATGGGTCTTCAAACCGAGCAAACCATAGACAACATGGACTCCTTCACTCTCCAAAGCCTTTGCCCAATGAATATTGCTTTCCTCGTCGAATCGGGCCTTCAATTCCACCAGCACGGCCACCTGTTTCCCATTTTCATTAGCTTCAAGCAAAGCATCGACGATCGGGGAGTTGCGCCCAACTCGATATAGAGTCATTTTGATGGCCAGCACGTCCGGATCACGCGCCGCGGCGAGTAAGAAATCCACCACCGTGGAAAAAGAATCGTACGGGTGATGCAACAGGATGGGTTCCCGGCGGAAAAAGCTGAAGATCTCAGGGGGATCGGTCTTGGGTTCAAAATTAGCGGGCAGGGCAGCTTGGAAAGAAGGATCTTTCAAGTGGGGGCGTTCCAAGGCGCATAACTTCATCAGGCTGCTCAAGCGCAAATGGCCGGGAACGGTGTAAACCTCCTTGGCGCTGATTTCCAAATTGCTCATCAGAATTTCGAGCATTTGCTGAGGCATTTCATTATTCACCAGCAACCTGGTCACATCCCCAAATCGTCTTTGCCGGACGCTTTCTTCCATGGTTTCCAACAGGTCATCGGCCTCCAGTTCCTGGATTTCCAGATCGGCATTTCGAGTCACATAAAATGGGTGAGCTTCAATGATTTCCATTCCGGGAAACAACGTCCCCAGATGGGCCATAATGACTTGATCCAACCAGGCGAAATATTCCTTATCAGGCAGAGTGCCATTTTTGCGGATCCCTCCAGAGGATTTTTTCAGGGGAACCAGTATTGGCAGAGTGTCGGGGACTTTGACTCGGGCGAAGTTTTCGTTCCCGCTCTGGCCGCGGATCAGAATGGCCAGATTGAGGCTGAGATTGGAAATATGTGGAAAAGGGCGCCCGGGATCGAAGGCAAGGGGAGTCAAAACAGGGAACACGACTTCTTCAAAATAACGCCGGGCCCGGTTTTTGAATTTTTCATTCAATTCCTGATAGTTGAGGATATAGATCCCGCTCTGGCTCAGAGCCGGAAGAATCTGCTGCAGCAAGCAATTGTGCGCCTGGGTCAACAATTCGGAGGCAGTCTTGCGAATGGCTGCCAATTGCGCGGCCGGCGTCATCCCATCGGGAGATAAATCATAAATTCCCGCGGCCACCTGCTGCATGATGCCCGCCACGCGAACCATGAAGAACTCGTCCAGGTTGGAGCCCACGATGGAGAGGAACTTCACCCGCTCCAGCAACGGATTTTTTTCGTCCTGGGCTTCTTCCAATACTCGGCGCTGAAATTCTAACAGGCTGAGTTCGCGGTTTACAAATTGATTGATAGTTTCCGGCAACGGCTGCACTTCCGCCGCTTGAACTTCTTCCTGAATGGATTCTGCTTCAGACATGGTGTTTCCTGAATTGAAGGAAAGATGATGGATTAGCGGTGCGGCGAACGCGATTAATTCACCACCCAATTTCTCGGCTGTTCTAAGAATTGTAGACCGGCTTTCATTTTCTTGTCGGTGTTATCCGTCCACACAATTTTCACGAGCGCATGACATTTGAAATTCCCGCCAGAGGCATAAAGCGTCACTCGCTCTCCCACCTTCATTTCCCGGCAAGCTATAACACAGGTTCCCATCCGGCTGACGTTTTCCGTAAAGGTTTCATCCCGGTAAGGTTTATCACGGTTGTCTTTCCCCTCAATTACTACCGGCATTGCCAGTGAAATTCTGGGATCTAGCCGTCTAACTTTCCAAATATCGGTTCTCGGTACATTCATTGGCGGCCTTGGTCTCGTAGGGTGTTCTATTGATGATAATGACTGCTTCCCTATTATAAAGAAATCGGGGGCAAAAAGGGAATTTGTAAGTGCAAAAAAACCATCCGAGTCGATTTTGAGTTCGAACCGGAATGGTTTTTCGGAAATGATTGACTATGACCAAAAACCACCAGCAACGGTTGAATTCCACCGTGAATGAAGATTTTTTCCTGCTCACCATAAATTTGATTTGCTAATGTATTGAAAATAAAAGAAATTATTGGGGAGGTGTTTTCTGATTTTATTGGCATCCGAATTGCAATTATGGGAATAGCGGATGCGGTATGATTCCACCGCCCTGTGAAAGGGGGCACGCCATGAAACGCTTATTAAATCGATTATTCCTTATGGCTTTGTCGCCATTGATTTTGAATAGTTTTTCGGTGTTTGCCGCGGAGGCTGAGCCGGGAGTTGCCCGGGTTAGTCTCATTGCAGGAGAAGTATCGACCATTCGGGGAGATTCGGGGGATTGGACGGCGGCTGCCCTCAACGCTCCTTTGGTTCGGGGAGATAAAATTAATACGGGCATCAAGGCCAAGGTTGAGATTCAGCTTGATTATGCCAACATCCTTCGAGTGGCGGGGCGTTCTGAAGTCAAGCTGGCCGATTTGGATCAGAAACATATCCAAGTCCAGATATCGGATGGTTTGATTAACTATACAGTGCTCAAAGGAAGTCAAGTTGAAGTGGAAATCGATACCCCCAATGTGGCCATTCGTCCACTTAAAGAGGGGGTCTATCGTATTGAAGTGAATGATGGTTCAGAGACAGAACTGATTATTCGCAATGGGGAGGCTGAAGTCTCCACCACTCGCGGCAGCCAACAGGTTAAGCAGGGGCAGACGATGATGGTGAAAGGATTGGATGACCCGCTTTTCCAAATAGCGGACGCTCCAGATAAAGATTCCTGGGATGGATGGAACGCAGATCGGGACAATGTCATCAAGGATGCCAGAAGTTATCATTATGCGAATAATTATTACACTGGAATCCAAGACTTGGATAGCAATGGGGATTGGGTCCGCGTTCCAGGTTACGATTGGGTTTGGTCTCCCATGGTGGATGAGGATTGGGCTCCATACCAATCCGGCCGCTGGGTTTGGGAACCCTATTGGGGTTGGACCTGGTGTTCTTATGAACCTTGGGGTTGGGCTCCCTACCATTATGGCCGCTGGTTTTCCTATCAGAACCGTTGGTGTTGGTGGCCCGGACCGTACAACTCATATTATCGTCCGATGTGGGCTCCCGCATATGTTTCCTTTATCGGCTTCGGTTTTGGCGGACATGATTGGAATTTCGGATTTGGTTTCGGTTACAACTCAATTGGATGGATGCCGTTGGGACCCGGGGATTATTACCACCCATGGTGGGGGCATCGGAATTCTTACAACCGTGTGGAGATTACCAACATTACCAACATCCGGAATGTATATAACAATTACAATGGACAGAGCATCGGGCCGCTGGCGGATGGCCGTCGTTATCCCCGGATGTCGAACATTGAAAGAATGACTAATGATTCTCGCCTTCAAAGAAGCGTGACCTCCGTTTCCTCGGAAGATTTTGCCCGTGGACGCGGAACGGGATATCAAAGAGGAGTCCAGACGGGGCAATTCAAAGATGCGCAATTGCTATCGGGGACCGTGCCCGTAGTTCCGACGAAGGAAAGTCTAAAAGTCAGCGACAGTCCGGCCAGATTGTCTACCTCGTCCATGAGAGCCGAGGCTTCGCAACGCTACTTTACCCGGCGCGATCCTCCAGCGAGCTTGCCCTCCTTCCAGTCGCAGGCAGCCGCGGTTCAGCAAATGGTGCAAAGAGGCAATCCAGCCTCGGGATCTGCAAAGTCGGGGGTGGCCGAGCGAGCTCGAGTGCGCTCTGACAACGGTGGAGCGGCTTCCGCGGGAGTCGTCAATTCCGGCAAATCAGCGCCATCGGGGGCGGCGGATCAATCCATCCAATCTCTCAGCGGCAACCCCTCTGACCAGAGAGGTTTGAACAGGTCAGCTTCTTCCCCGGCGATGCGCAATGATTCGGCGCCATCAGCACAGTCTGCTCCGCTGAATGTTTCTCCGCAGACCAATACCGACAATGGCAGGGGAAACTGGAGACGGTTTGGGACGAATTCGGGAAATAGTCCAGTGGCTTCCCCCTCGGCGTCCGGCAACAACGGCGCAGTTCAGACTCCTTCCCGCGCAATGGAGACTCCATCAACTTCCTCCAGGGAACGGACGGCGGGAGGTTCAACTGCCGTCAGCGGTCAGCCCGCTGCCAATCGCGTTGAGAGCGTTCCTTCTTCCTCTGGACGGCAGAGTTGGGATCGGTTTTCTTCCCGGTCGGAACCGGCTCCCGTCTATCGTTCACAATCACGGCCTGAGTCTAGTTCCTCTCAATCGCCGGTCTATGAAAGATCTCGAACTGAAGCGCCCCAATACCAACCGCGAGCCGTTGAACCGCAGCGTGTGGAAAAGCCTCAGCTTAAAATTGAGCGTCCAGTTGTGACTGAACGGAGCACCCCTCATAATAGTGGGGGTGGAACTCAGACTCCCCGCTCTGCAGCTTCCAGCGCTCCCTCCCATTCCTCTTCGGACCATGGAGGCCGAGGTCAAAATAAAAAGTGATTCACAAGGTTGACTGCCCTTGGTAAAAAAACCCGGATGCGTTCCGGGTTTTTTTTTGTCCGAGCGTAAAGAAGTTACGGGTCCTGTCGGAGTGGACACGCGTGACCGCCCTCAACCGCATGCGCTCGCCCGGGAGACCAGGCTGGCTGGGCAACGCATGGCGGGTGACTTAGTCTCGCACCCGCGCCACCCACTTCAGCCAGCACCCTTCGGAAGGGAAAGAGTTTTCTTCCAGCATAAAAATATGCTAAGTATGAAGGTGCTTTTCATGGCTGAATCTAATTCTGATTGGAATTAATTTCCTGGATTTTCATGAAGCTGCCTTTCTTTAAAAAAACGACAACGACAGTTCATCCGGTGGCGGCCCATGCGGCACTTTCTCCGCTATTGCCGGAATCCCGGCGAAAACTTGTTTGGCTCGACTTCCTCTGGCTTGTCATCCTGGCGGTCCTGGCATTTCTGCCGCCACTTTTTGAATGGAAAAAACAGGTCATCCTGGGAGCCATTGGAATTGTCCAGGTTTTTGAGCCGGTTATTTTCAATAAATGGGGTCAGCAGCGAGGGCGGTTCATTTTGGTGTTTTCCAAAAGTCTGCTGGCAACCCTGCTGGTGGGAAATTCTGGAGCCATCCCCATAGACAGCCGGTATTATCTGATTTACCTGGTGCCCGTCGTTTCGGCGTCCGTCCATTATGAAATCTGGGGGACTTTGCTCTGGACGACGGGGAATGTGGCCGCTTATCTTTGTTTTTTGCCCTCGGCATTGGAAGATTATGAACTCACGACTGGAGCGAAAACGGAATTGGTTTTCCGTAATCTGACCTTTTTTTTGGCGGCTATCCTGATCAATCGATTTGTGATGGAAAATCGCCGTCAGATGCTTCGGTATCAAAAACTCGCGGAAACCTTGGCTGAGACCAACCGGCAACTGGCGCAGGTTCAGGAGGAGGCTCGCCGGTCAGAACGGCTGGCAGCTTTGGGACAGTTGACGGCAGGTTTGGCTCATGAAATCCGGAATCCCCTCGGTGTCATTAAAGGTTCGGCCGAAATGTTGAGCAAAAAAATACGGCAAGCTGATCCGGTGGCGGCCGAGCTGACGGGATACATTTCCAGCGAGGTGAATCGGCTGAATGGTCTGGTCAGCCGGTTTCTTCATTTTGCCCGCCCATTGAAAATCGAACCGCAACTCCATGATCTTCAGCCGGTAGTTGAACAATCCCTGCGAAACGTGGAACGGTTGAACCAAAATTCCCGCGTCAAAGTTACTCTCCATTTTCCGGCAGCTTTTCCCAAAGCCCTGCTGGATGCAGGGGCTTGTGAACAAGTATTTACCAATCTCTTTTCCAATGCCTATGAAGCCATGCCGGAGGGAGGGGAACTGACGGTAACCGCTCGTTCCACAACCTTGGATGACCGGCGAGGGGTGGAAATTAAGGTTGTCGATTCCGGCCCAGGAATTCCCGAAGAGTTGCGCGAGCAAATATTCAATCCTTTTTTTACCACTAAAAAAGAAGGCGTTGGATTGGGGCTTTCCATCGTCTCCAAAATTGTGGATGATCACCACGGTTCGATTCGGGTCAAATCTGAAGAGGGAAAAGGGACCTGCTTTGTCATCTTTTTCCCTTCGGAACCCTGAGGTTGATGCACTTTCGCGAATAGGAGCTGTTAGGCATGGCAAATATCCTCATTGTTGAAGATGAGCCCAAGATGTTGCGTCTTTTGGAAATGAATTTGGCTGAAGACGAACATTCAATTTTTTCCGCGGGAGATGCCGAGACTGGGGCCAAAATTTTACGGCGCGAAAAAATCGATTTAGTCCTGACTGATCTCAAGCTCCCCGGAACGAGCGGATTGAACTTTTTGCAGGAAGTCAAGCAGGGGAATCCCTCTTTGCCGGTGGTTGTCATGACTGCCTTTGGCACCGTGGAAACGGCCGTGGAAGCCATGAAAGCGGGAGCTTCCGATTATGTGCTCAAGCCTTTCTCAATGGAAGAAATCAAACTCATCGTTCACAAAGAATTGGAAGTCAACCGTCTGGTGGAAGAAAATCGTTCCTTGCGGGAGGCCTTGGGGCAACGCTATGAGTTCAGCAACATCGTGGCGCGAAGCCCAAAAATGCAGGAGGTGCTTGGGACAGTGGAACGAGTGGCGCCCACGAATTCCACGGTGCTCCTGGGCGGGGAAAGTGGAGTCGGCAAGGATCTGATTGCCCGCGCCATCCATCAGCACTCGCGGCGAGCCAATGGCCCCTTTGTAAAAATTAATTGCACGGCCATCCCGGAGAATCTTCTGGAAAGCGAACTGTTCGGCTATGAAAAAGGGGCGTTCACTGGCGCCGTGACCAGCAAGCCGGGGAAATTCGAGCTCGCGGACAAGGGCACCATCTTCTTGGATGAGATTGGCGATGTTCCTCCAGCCATTCAAGTCAAGCTGCTCAACGTCTTGCAGGACCGCCAATTTGAGAGACTGGGGGGGACCAAGACCATCAAAGTGGAAGTTCGCTTAGTAGCGGCCACGAACCGGGATTTGCGAGCAGCCCTCGAACAAGGAACCTTTCGCGAAGACCTTTACTATCGGCTGAATGTTGTCCCCATCAGCATCCCGCCCTTGCGGGAACATAGGGAGGATATCCCTTATCTGGTCGAACATTTCATTGCCAAATTTGCCCTGGATTCCGGCAAGGAGATCGCTGGAATTGCGCCGGAGGCGCTGAACCTCCTCTCGCAATTTCACTGGCCCGGAAACGTGCGCGAACTGGAAAACATCATCGAAAGGGCGGTAGCCTATGGGCAGGGACCGCTGCTCAAGTCGGAAGACATCCGATTAGACACGGCTCCCTTGAAACAGGCCAACGGTTCAGCCCCGTTCATTCCTGAAGGATTGACCCTGGACCAATGGGAGGATGAAATCGTTCAGGAGGCCCTGCGCCGGGCCAATGGCAACAAAAGCCAGGCCGCGCGCCTATTGGGCCTCTCGCGGAATAGCCTGCGTTACCGTCTGGCTAAAATCGGCGTACCTGATGAGGAATAGTAACCGGGTTTGCCAGTCGGCTTATCCCGATTCATCTCATAAATCCGCACGAGACGCCGCCATTAGCTGGAGACATCTATCGGGGGAAAAATCGGAGTAGTGATCCAGGAAGGCGATGACATTGGGAAACTGACGGGCATCGGATTCGCTTAGCTGGGTGGCAATTACCACGGTATTCATGCCGGCGCCGCGCGCAGCCTGAATACCGGCGATGGAATCCTCAAACACGACACATCGATTCGGCGGCAAATGAAGCCGGAGCGCCGCAAGTAAAAACATCTCCGGATCAGGTTTGCCCTTTTTTACCTCGGAAGAGTCAACCACGACCTGGAATGCCCCTTCCAAGCCGAGTCCGCGCAGGATAAAGTCAATATTGGCCTTCCTGGCTGAACTTGCCAGCGCCAAAGGGATTCCCTGTTCCTTTGCTTGGGTGAGAAATGAGATGAGACCGCCAATAGGTGTCAAATGCGGGCGATAGATGTCGCGGTAAAGCACTTCTTTTCTTTTTGCGAATTGTCGGCGTTCTTCCTCCGACATCCGGTCGCCAAACATTTCCCGCAACAATTCGTGGGTCGGTTTGCCGCTGCTGTGCCGGATAAAATCCTCCACATCCAATTCCAAGTCTGATTCGGCGAGAAGCTTCACCCAGGCTTCGGTGTGAAATCGCATATTGTCAATCATGGTTCCATCCATATCGAAGATGAAACCAGCGGATGGGGGAGAGTGGAGTGGCCCTACCATGAGATCATAGCCCCCGCGGAAATTTCGACGATGTTAAGAGTAGAACCATACACTCCTGGAGCGGAGTATCCGCGAACATCAAAGCGCAGACCGAATGGACCCGTCATGTTTCTAATCTTCAATCCTCCCCCATAGTTGAGTGCAAAACGGGTTCCGAAATTGAAGAGCGGGCCAACCATGGGAATTGCGGAACCGACGTTTTCCGAAGTCCCTCCCCAAGTGGAAAGGAGACCGATTCCCACGGTTCCATAGGGAGAAATGTGACCTGGAAATTGGGCCAGAAGGTTCGTATGGATTTGAAGCGATTTCTGATCCGTCGTCAGGAATTTGGGACCATAGCTAAAGCCGGATTCAAAAGTGATGGGTCTGCTCCCGGAATAGCGGATTCCAACAACGCCTCCCCCGGCATCCGCGGAAAATGCTCTTGAAACCTCTCCCACCACCACATCGCGCGTAAGCTTGCCGGGATTCTGAAATCCGGCAAAAAAAGTGGCATCGCCTGCCAACGCGAAGGAGGCCCGAAGAAGGAACAGAATCAAGCAGGGGGAAATTTCTCTCAAAAACTTCATCGGCAATTAAACCTCCATGCAATAAATCTGAGCAAGAGTGCAGGCATTATCTTTCGATTCCTGATTTATATTTTTCCCTCGACTTGGCGCCATTGCCGGCTTAAATCAGCTTATATTATTTACTATACTCATTGACATTGGCAAATAATAGAGGCATTTCGTTGGCTGTATTGAGAGCTTGCGGGGAGAAGGCTTTTTCCCCATTTTTGACATTCGCGGCCAATCGCATTTGTTCATTTTGTGCCGGTATTTTATTTATGTGCACTAATCTGCGATCCTGAATGAGACAGGAAACTCGGATTTAGGGGACATCGTAGGAAACCTCTGGTGTAAGGAGGTCTTCCGCCGCCGCAGGGTCACCCATGGCTGGCCCGTGCCAGACACTCCCGCCAAAGGTAGTGATGAAGATTTTGTCTGGATGAAAAGGATCAGGAATAACCCGGTTGGTTTGCTTGAAATTATACCCTCTCAAGCGCTTCCAATTTTTCCCCCGGTCAGAAGACCGCCAGACTGCGAAGGTCATGGTGCCGGCATAAAGGGTATCTGGGTTTGCCGGGTCGGTGATCACGTCATAGACGTGTTGATGCCTTTGAAAAATCCATTTCCAGGAGAGGCCTCCATCTTCGGAAAGCAGGATGCCGCCATTTTTGTCCCCATCAGGATTATACAATCCCCAACAGGCGAGGTATAAGCGTTTTGGATCACGGGGGTCGATGGCAATCCCGTGCGGGCCGCTCACCCCCGTGGGAAGCCTGACTTCATGCCAGTTCTCCGCTCCATCGGTCGAACGATAGAGCACCCCATCTTCCGCATTGCCTATCTCTCCCCGGAAACTGCGCCGGGCCACGATTAGATACAGAACTCCCTCGGAATCCATAACGATGCGCCAGCAGAAAGGCTCCTTGACTCGAATCCCTTGATTCTTAAGATTCCAGGTCTTTCCATTATCGCCAGATTTCCAGACGCCCGATCCAAAACCGGCCACATAGAGAACACGCGCGGTTTCCGGGCTGCGGGGATCGAGGATGATATCCGTAGCCGCCGTGGGAGACATGCCTTGGGATGAGGATTTCCACGTCCGTCCGCTATCTTCGCTGGCGGCCACTCCGCCGTCATAATGGCCAATCCCACGGTCCCGCCACATCTTCGGGAAAGGCAAATCATGGATATTGGACATGACTGCCCAGCAACGCCCCTTCACCGTCGGATCGAAGACCATCCAGTAAGTAGTGTTCACCCAATTCTCCGGGATCCCGCGAGTGGTTGCGCTCCGCCATGAAAGGCCGCTATCGCGGCTTTCCATCAATCCAATATCGGTGTAGGAAATGAACCAGTGTTTGAGATCGAATGGATCGAAATGGATTCCATAGCAAGTTGTCATGTCGAGCCCGGTGGTGGTCCAATCGCCATTCGGCTGCTGTTTTGAAAAAAGGCCATACCAATTCTTCCCCGCATCGATGGTGCGCAGAGTTCTGCCGAAATCCGTGGCCAGCACCACTGCCGGATTGGAAGAGGAAACCTCAAGGCAAAAAGGATTTTCCCCCCACTCTGGGCCAAACCGTTCGGTTACCCAATCATTGTGCATGTTGGGGCCGGGTTTGAGGCCATCGAGCCAAACGAGTTGCCAGCTCTTCCCATAGTCCGAGCTCCTGGCCACCCCCATGAATCTGTTTTCCTTGTTAGGAACAATCCGAGCTCCCTTAAAAGAAATATACACAATTCCAGGCTGAGTTGCACAACAGGCAATGGCTTGGTATTCCGGCTCCGGTTCCCCCAATCCGACGGGGAGCAGACGATTCAATTCAGCCTCGAGGTGCATCCACGTTGCTCCATAATCTCTTGAAAGAAGAATGGTTCGCGAGGAGGAATTGTCGCCGCGCCAGTCTCTCCCGGAGACAGCGTATAAAGCCGCGGTCCCCTGAGTATCAAATCCCAAAGAGATATCGTTGAAACTCTTGATGCCGTTCACCGGTGGATGGTGAATCCATTTCCCGGATTGGCGCAAGACGACTGCATTCTCGGAAACCACAATCAGACGCCGGTCGGACTGAGGGGATCTTGGATCAATCCAGATTTTGCGGGAACCGCCGGGGAGTTCGGCCGACTTGATCCATGACTCGCCCCAGTCAGTGGAGATGGAAAGATTCGAATTCTTTCCATCAGACATAATGGCATATAAGATTTTGGAATCTGCTGGGTCAACTGCCAGAGCCTCCACTGTAACCTGGGAACCGTCCCGCGTGAATATGACTTCAGAGCCGTGGTCCCCGATGGCCGCGATTTTCTTGATATTTGAGGGAGAAGGATGAACGAGCTTCCATGTAACTCCCCCATCCGAGGTGCGAAATAACCCGGTGGTTTTCGCATAAGCCACGGTCGCCTTCGATGGATCCCAGACGAACCAGCGGATGTATCCGCGAAGGTTGAACATTCTCCAGGAATCCCCGCCGTTTTGGGAAATATATCCTTCGCTCATATCGGTTGTATTCAAAATCAACTTGGGATCATGGGGGTTGATTGCGGGATGAAACTGAGCTCCACCCCCCCCGGGGCCAATCACACTCCAGGAGTCCAAGCGCCGGGCGGCGGCTGGGGTGGCGGTGGTCTCAGAGGTCTGATCCGCGCCAGAAACCAGGCAGACGGGAAAGACAAGAGTCAAATGAATTAGCAAGATCCACTTTCGCGGCGGGAAAATTCTAAAATTCATCGTCAGAATCTTTTCTCCTCTTTTTATCGGTTCCAGGTGATTTGAATGTGGTAACGGTCTTCGCCTCCCTTGGGATCGTCGATTTGGAGGCGCAGCGTATAGTTGTTGGAAGCCTCAGGTTTGGCCAGGATTTGGAGGGAACCGCGGCCATCTTTCTTCTCAAAATCCAGCTTTTTCAAGATGGAAACAGGCAAGGGCTGGCTCATTTCCGTTCCGTCATCCACGGAGAAGCACGGCCACTTTTAACTTCGTAGCGGATGTGGTCTCCCTGAATTAATACCATGATTGTGCCATCTACCATGAGCCGCAAATCCAGGGTGCCGTTACTACGAGCTTCCACATACTTGGGGGATCGCCGAAATACGATTTCCGGCAAGGAAGATTCCGTCGATGAAGATGAGGCAGAGTATTGGGGAGTCCGATCGTCGCGTTTCTCCGCGGCGGCCGATCTGATGCCACTTTCCACGGTCGCTCGACTGGAGGATGAGGCGGCGGGCGTCTCGATTCCCTTTTGTGATTCTCCCACTAGATAAGGGTTGAAAAGATAATCGGTGGAAACTGGCTCCCCTTCAGGAAAACGGAGGTTTTGGGAAACACTGTAAGCGGGATCAAGGCCCCATTGGCCAGTCGCGAGAATTTTTTTCTTCTGGGTCTGAACATCGAACCAGCCCCAGAAGGGGCGAGCCTTGTTGGAGGCCTCTTTGCGTCCCAGAAATGCGCCGGCAATTTGTGGAAGACTGCTTGCCGGGCGTCGCCCATGGGGTGAGTAAGCAAAAAAATCATCGAACATAATCCGGCCTGAGGGGTCCCCCTCCTTCATTTTCGTCCACCACTCCTGATAAATGGGAAGCAAAGCGTATCCCACATCCTTATCGTTGGCATGGCGCGGCCGCTCGGCCACCCCTTTGTAGCGGAAAGTCACTCCTGTCCCAGCCGTGAATTCCACCAAATTTTTCAAGCGGGAATGACCGCTTTGGGAACCAAAGATTCCGTGGCCACCGGACTCGATAAATATGATCGGGTGGGATTCATCCATGAAATCGATGGCTCCATCGATGTCGTGTACACCCTTTCGAATTCCGCTTCCATTGACAAAGTCATAAATGTTGTTGTGAGCCAGGGTCTCCATCACCCGCACGTGTCCGAACTTAGAACCATCCTTGGCAATGGTGAGGATAATTCCCTCGTTGTCGTTCTCGTGACAGGTTCCGGCAACACAACGATCGGAATAATCGCGGGGATGATAGAAATTGTAGACGAGAAACCAATGGGTCTGGGTTTCCATCGCCGTGTAGTAAACATATGCCTGAGAAGTGCCGATTTCCATGTCATCCCAGTTGTCATCCCCCTTCCAATCCCCATCAAAATTGAAGCGGGTAATAAAATCCGCTTTGGGGGTAAACCAGGTTTCCTGAGCAACAAAGGGGGCATAATGCTCTGCGAGGGGAAAAAAAGGATCAAGATTCTGAGCTTCACCAGGAAACGTCACGGTCTCAGGTTTGCGAATAGAGGGAGCATCCGCGGCAACGATGATTTCCGCCTGTGCCTGCTTGCTTTCCAGCGTGACCTCTATGTGGTAACTGCCTGGTTTGTCAGGCGCCGTGTACAAAACGGAATCTTGCCAGATAAATGTCTCAGCAGTCCCAAGCAAAGAGGCCAGGCGGTCAAGCCCTTTAAGTTCAGAACTAATCACCTCATTGCCTTGGAGCAGAAATGGCTTGGAAAGCCAACCTCCGTTGGATTCGAGGAGACGAACGTTCTCGATATTTTTTTTCAAACGCACGGACTGCTTCTTCCCCTCTGTGTCCGTGCGTTCCGCAAAGGCTCGCAATTGCACCACCATATTTTCGCAGGGTCGGATGCGGCGGGTTTCCGGCTGAGTATAAAGCTCGATTCTGGCTAAGGGTTCCTGAGCAAAAATTCCGGGTACCCATGCCAACATGGCGAAAAGAAGAATGATCTTTGCTCGTTTCATATCGTTGCACTCCTGGCTTTTGATTTGAAAAATGTTTTATCCTGAAGTGATCCGATTGAATCCGCGGCCCTTTTTCTTGTCGAGAGAACATTACTGCACTAATTCGGGCTGAGTTCGTCCTTCCCGAAAAAATGCCAGAAGCAACTATCCCCACCCAACGCCGAGTCTCATCCGCCAGAGCACCTTAATTCTTAATTGAACTCCAGCGAGACTTCGTTTCGGACCATAGGGACTTAGCGGTTCCCAATCCAAAACTTGACTCAAAATCGTCGACTTTTGCGGCTCATGCAAACTAGCACAATATCACTTCATCCAGAGAGCGCTTGGGTACATGGTGAATGCCTTGGGAATCCCGCCAATACTTGATATCTCTTGCGGGCCCGAGATCTTCCAGTTGGACGGTTTCCTTGGGTTTGCCCAAAGCCAGAGCCATTAATATTTCATAATGGGGCAGAATAGCGAGCGCCTTGCGCAGTCCTTCGCGCTGAATGGAACCGATCATGCACCCACCCAAGCCTAATTCCGTTGCACCTAGAAGAATAGTCTGGGCACAAATCCCATGATCACAGCCGAAACTTGCATTGATCTTAGTGTCGCCCAGAATAATGATGTACGCCGATGGGCGCTCCCCTTCGATTGGACCCGGCCAATCCTTTAAATAGCCGGCCCAAGCCAGGTTGGGGAAGATCAGCGAATTTTTGTGCGGATCATTGGATAGAATATATTTGAGTGGCTGCAAATTGGCGGCGGAAGGAGAGAGCCGGGCCAGGTCGATCAGCTCTCTGAGAGTGTCCATCTCTATTCGATGATCCTCATGAAACCGGCGATAGCTGCGATTTCTGAGGACAAGTTCCTTTATCATGTCCATCCTTTCTCTGGGGAAGATTTGTATACACCAAGAACTCTTTTTCGAGGACTGTGCAAGCGGCTCCAACCTCCGCGAGCCAATCTTCTCCGCGACTGATAAAAAGAGGTCCGAAGTACTTACCAGGAGGAAAATGAGCACTCATGCTCAAACCGCTCGAGAGCTTATGGGATCATGAGAAGATGACTGAGCCATCACACTCCTGCTAATCATACCGTGGGGGATCGCCTCCACGGGCACCAGCCCTTAAATAGAGTCTATTTATAAAGTCCGTTTTCGGCAAATAATGAGAAAGCTGGCAAAAGCGGCACATCTTGTAGGGCGGTCCGCCGGGGGCGGATCTTCGATTTTGTCAACCGCCGGCTCTGCTTCCCCGGCGTTTTACAAAAACGCCCTACAAGGAAGGTGATTCCTCGCAGCTCAAAATTATGCCTTTATACAAGGACTCTAAATAGTTTTGGGAGGAGTCAAGTTTAGCCAATCTACTCCCACTTTATTCAGCGCATAGCCGGTTTCCCGCAAGTAATTCCCGTAAGACATCATCCAATGGAATCCTTTCATCTCGTCGAGCAAAGCCTCCGTGCTGCCATGAATTTGAATGTCAATCTGGGAACGGCAGATGTCCATGAAGGGATTTCCCACAATAGTCCCGCCCAAGCCAACCCATTTGCGGGAAGCGAAGTCAGGAACTAAAGTGGTGACCTCTTGTCCAATTTTCATTTCCACTTTGGGAGCTGCTCCATAATCAGACTCGAAATGAGTCAGAATGCGAGCCGGCTCCAGACTCTTGCCATCCATTTTTCTGGGGGCCGTACAATGGGCCAGCGTCACTACATCATCGTGAGGGTAAGTGGGATCGTTCATAAAGACCGGTTTCCCCGAGATGTAGTGAAGCAGGATGCCGGAAGGAATCACCACAAAATCCGATTCACAAAAAGCCAGATAGCCCGCGTCGTTCAACAAGCTTAAAGGCATGCAAGCCGTGGTTTTCGACATGGGCATGATCGTCCCCATGCAGGAATTGATGGTAATGGCGTCGGTCTGATTTTCGGACATCACTTCTTTAAAAACTGTAGTGAGAATGAAGGAATTGACAAAGAATTCCTTGGTGGTCTCCAGCGCGACCTTTCCCCCTTTGAGATAACTTTCTGCTGCCGCTTGGCACTCTCTCACCAGCGAGCTGTTGCCTCGAGCCACCTGAATCCGTTTGGCCAATTCCGGGTAAGGATAGTCAATGAGCTGCATTTTCCAAAGCGAGCGGGCAATCTCCGGAGCTTTTTGGCCGCCAGCCCCCCATCCTGCCGCGCCGCCGATAGCGACGATTTTTTTGCCCAAAGTGTTTTTTAATCCGTGAAGGGAACGCAATCGCCAGAGAAGGTCTTGGGAATTGTCGACCACTACATCGTTGACATTCGCTCCGGCTTGCCCAAATTCATCCACTGTCTTGCGCAAGTAGCGGGGATGGGCGATTTCGTACCAGAGGTAGACCGGACCGGATCGGTGGCGCAGGAACATTAAATTCCATTTATGGGGGGAAGAGAGTGCCTCAAGAACATCGGCACCTCCACCTGCCGCATACATAAGAAGCACGTCATGATTACCGGCGGCGGCCCGGGCGGCCTCTTCGGTGGTTTTCACCGAGACCAAAGGCAGCATCTCAAATTTAAAATCCGCTTGTGAAGAAAGAAATCGCAACTCCTCCTGAATCCGGGTTCTTTCATCTGCGGCTTGCTCTTCCGTCCTGATTCCGCCCCAATTCCGCCAACTGGTGGCTTCCCGTCTTTGCGGTGTCTCGTAAACGAAAATAGGCTGGATTCTTAGCGTTATATCCGCGGGAGTAAATGATGTCATCGAACTGGCTTGTCCCAACAAATCCAGATGGCATGAAGGCAGGAGCCATGTCCCCAACGTCGCCATCCCAGCGCCAGCGACAAATTGCCGCCGTGAGACTCTCCAGGCGGATAGTGGCTCTTGAGGTTCTCCAGCTACACAACAACAGCAAGAATGATGATGTTTTTCCGGCATCGATTGATCCTCCTGATTAGTGTCGTAATCAATCACTTTGAATAACGGGATAATAGCCCGATGCGGGAGAAATTACCAATCTGTTTTTCCGATGAGAAAGGACAAGACACTCGCTTCCATTGAAAAATGATCAATCACGGAAGGGCGATAAACGGGCAAGCGGTCAGCAGAAAAATTACGAAGCGCATTCGAGCGATTGGTGGAGCGGCACTCCGTGCAGGCTCGCTGAGAAGGTCCAGATGGCTTGGCAACTAGGCTGATCGCTCCTTAACACCTTGCGCTTTTGGCATGACGAAGCCTGGCAACAGGGCCAAACAAAAAGCACGAAGCGCGAGCGAGTGATCAGCGGCAGGGGATCGCCACCCCCTTCGTTTTGGAATTTTCTTGCATTTTCACAAAGCTCTCTGCAAAATCCTCGAAATTTGTCCCATGTTCTATCACGGGAGAAGAGGGAAGTGAGCGCACTGTCCAGAGGGAACCAGACCAACTCAAATCCAACAATGCTGGGAGCGCCCTTGAAGAAAGGCCGGCTGACGTTTATTGACTCGCTTCGCGGATTGGCGGTGGTTTGGATGATTCAGACCCACGTCGTCAATGCTTGCCTGGATGCTTCCTATAAAAAGGGAGCCCTCTTTCATGGCTTGAATCTCACCAACGGTTTTGTCGCCCCCACTTTTATCTTCTGTGCCGGAGCCGGATTCTGGCTGGCAATGGAACGGAAAGGGGAAGAATATCGTCGCCTAGGAAAAGGACTCTGGATTTACCTCCGCCGTCTGGCCTTAATCCTGGGGATTGGGTACTCGCTCCATTTGCCAGTCTTCTCTTTGACTCGGCTGATTCACGCTTCCCAGGAAAAACTGATGGGATTTTATTCCATTGATGTCCTCCAATTAATTGTAGTCTCCTCATTAGTTGCGCTTTGTCTTTTCTTCATCTTTCCACGTTTGAAATGGGTTGCCTGGGCCTGCGCCGCAATGGCAACAGCGGTGATCTGCTGGACTCCTTTTGTTTGGCGACTTGATCCATTCTCTTTTTTGCCAGCGCCTCTGGCCATGTTGCTGGCACGACAGCCCCCTTCGAGGTTCCCTCTATTTCCCTGGAGCGCGTACCTTTTTGCCGGTGTCGCCGTGACGGCGCTATACCGCAACCATCGGCTGCCTGTACGGTTGGCCAGGATCCTGATTGCAATTTCCATGCTGGTGATCCTGGCGATCTTCCTGGCGCCTGGCCTCCCGATTTCCTATGTGGCCCAATCGGAATGGTGGTTGTCTTCTTCCAGCCATGCGCTGTTTCGGACTGTGGGTGTTATCCTGCTTTTCTTTCTGTTTTCTTTATTTGAGTCTCGATTTCCCAAGCAGATCGGTCAATTCCTTCAATGTTATGGACAGGAATCTCTTTTTGTATATGTGGCACACCTGCTGATTGTCTACGGTTCTAGCATTAACAGTGGATTAAGCTATCTTTCCGGCGGCATGATCGGGCCTCTGATTGTCATAATTTACACATTGGCGATCATTGTCTTTTCCTACTATGGTGCATTGCTTTGGCACGAAACCAAGACTAAGAATCCACCTCTTGCCAAAAAAGCTCTGACAGGCATTATTGCATCATTTGTTGTTGTGTTTGTGGCAATCCCTTGATATGGGAAGCCGAGGGCAGGGGTGGATGAATGCTTCGCTTTTGGAACGAGTGACCGCCCTCCGTGACCCCCCGTCTCATCCGGGCAGGGTAATCTTGAACCGGCTATTTCTTCCCGAAGCCTTAGGGCTCGTAAATAGAGTCCTTATATAAAGGTATGATATTGAGTCGCGAGGAATGGCCATCCTTGTAGGGCGTTTTTGTAAAACGCCGGGAAAGCAGCCCCGGCGGTTGACACAACCGCCCTACAGGATGTGCCGCTTTTTCCGGCCTTCTCAATAATTGCCGAAAACGGACTTTATAAATGGACTCTAAATAAATTACTGGCACAACTAAACTCCCCTTTTAGACAAGGAAGTGAAAGCTCTTGGCACGGGTGGGGAGTTTTTGGCCGACGGAAAGCGGCAACATTCGCACCACTCCGGCCTCGACTATGTCTCGGCCACCCCTTCCGCCAGGACGGATTTAACAACCTCGTCCGAGGAGAATTTTGAACCGGTTATTTCTTCTCGAAGCCTTAGAATAATTGTAGCAGGGAGCGGATAACTTCGGCGGATGGGCGATCGAAGAAAATGCCGTTGCCGGGAGCTGAAGCCGGATTTATTCCTCGAATAAAAAGGTAATAAACCCCGCCAAAATGATTGTCGTAATCGTAGCCATCCAACCGGTTGGTCAGATACCTGTGCATAGCGGCGGTGTAGAGATGATATTGAAGGAAATAGTATTCCCGCAGAATCACTTCTGAAAGCTTCTCGGGAAGATAATCTTCTGGCTTGGGGCCAAGATAGTTGGATTTCCAATCGACAATATAAAATTGGCTGTCATTTTCAAAAAACAGATCGATAAATCCATGGAGTTGCCCTCTGACGGAACGAAATTCCAGGTGTCGCAACAACACAGCCAAATCTTCCGGCAATAAAGAAGAATCAAATACTTGAAACGCAGTGGCCAACTTACTGGGAGTGATCAGTTCCAAGGGGAGAGTAAATTCCACTTCGTGGCGTCTCCTCTGAGCGGGGATTTGGGCAAGCTGGAATTCTCTTCCTTTCCCGCTGAGAGGGGCCCGGAGAACATTTAGGACGGTCCGTCTCACTTCCGGCGCCCAGCCGGCCGCATAGCCGAATTCCTTCAATCGCTTCATCAAATGCTCTTCCGAACACTCAGCCTCGGCTCGGGCGAAATCCATCCGCTCAAAGAGAGCGTGAAAAAAGTTGCCGGCTCTCACCCCGCCTAAATAACTCTCCGCGCCTGTCTTGGCGGATTCGGCCGGGGAAAGAGAAGAGGGCTGTCTGGGCAATGAAATTTGAGCATCCCGGTCCGCGCTTTCGCGGACTTCGCGCCTGCCCGAAACCAAACTGGTGAAACTGGCGATCCCCCAATCGGAGGGAATATCTCCCTTGAAGGTGCGGCAGGTGAATCTTTCGGGAGGGATCGCGGGAGGCGCAAATTTTTCCCGTGTCGGTTGGGGGAAAGGAAGGATCTGGATGGCATTGCACGAGCGCTCTGCCAGTCCCATCAAGTCCATCCGGATCTGCTCATCCAACATCTGCTTAAATTGGATGGGGAAAGCCTCCAGCCATCCCTCTTCACCCTGACTTTCTGGAGAGTGAATCAGCAGCGAAAGCGCGGATCGACTCGCATTGCTGATGGCTCCCCAAACCAGATAGCAGCGATATTTGGCGCGGGTCAGCGCGACATAGAGAAGCCGGGCATTCTCCGAAATGGCTTCCTCTTTTGCCTTTTCACGGTGATTGGCCATTTGGGGGGAACCCAAATCGAGCGTGATTTGGCTGCTCGCCGCAGAAGCGTGAAAGAGGATCTCATCCTCCCCCCGATCTTCCCTGATGTACCAGTTATAAGGGCAAAAAACGATGGGATATTCCAGCCCTTTGCTGCGATGGATGGTGACCACTTTCACGGCCTGCTCGTCAGTTTCCAGCCGGGTTTGATGCTCTTCTGGAGGGACCGTGTGGCCTTCGGCAATCCGGGATCGAAGCCACTTCAAAGCTCCTTCCAGTCCAAGGTGCTGCTCGGAGGAGGCCTGTTGAACCAACTCGACACATTGCAAAAGGTTGGTCAAACGGCGCTCCCCATCAGGATAAATCAACAGGCGGGAACAAATTGCTTCCTGTCCGATCAAACGCCGGGCCATGACAATGAAACTCTCTTTTTCCCAGAGAGCCCGATACTCAAACATCCGTTGAAGCCGCTCTTCCCAAATTTCTTCTTTTTGCTCCAGGGAAACGATTTCATCTCCATTGGCTCCCAGCAGGCTGGTGGCCAGGGCGGCGCGCAGCAGCCGCTCTCGTGAAGGCTCGAGAATAGCCGAGAGTACCCGATCCACCTCCATGGCTTCTTTCGTTTGGAAAACATTGCCGGTAGTGTAGAGGACGCTGGGGATCCTGACGGCGGAGAGGGCTTGTTGGATTTCCTGGGCCTGTTGGTTGTTCAGCACTAATACCGCGATATCTCCGGGTTTCAGCGGGCTTCCCTCCACTTGAAAGCTACCTTGCTGTCCCGCATTGAGCAGTTGCGTGATTTCCTCCGCCACGGCAGAGGGGATGAGGATGAGAGGCTTTTCTTTCGGCATCAACTTGGAATCTTCATCCGGAGGACGTTCGAGAAACCACACCTTCATTGGTGATGGGTCCGGTTGATCATGGATGAGCAACCCTCGATTGGCTTCTTCTTTGCCCACCTCCACCGGAACAAAGGGAATTTGCGGCAAAATAAAGGGGAGTGAAGCTTTCCCGAAAAGAGAATTGATTGCCCGGATGAGCAATTCTGAAGATCGCCAGTTTTTCCCTAGAGAATGGCGGTTCGGCATGGTTTGTGAAGCCGCCAGATAACTGAAAATATCCGCCCCGCGGAAGTTGTAGATGGCCTGCTTGGGATCGCCGATTAGAAAGAGAGCCTGGCCCTCATTATGGAAAAGCCTGTTGAATATGGCATTCTGGAGAGGATCCGTATCCTGGAATTCATCGATTAAAGCCACTTGGTAACGCTTATCGAGAGCCTTCTTCAACACCTCGCCCGCTGGGCCTCGAAGCGCCTCCTCCAGATCAGCCAGCAAGTCGTCGAAAGTCCTGACGTTTTGTTGCAGCCTTCGCGGATTGGATTCTCTACCAATGAACTCAAGCAATCCCGCCTTGAAGGCAAGCCGCTGCTGCTCGTAGAATTCCATCAAATGGGAGGTCTGTAAGAGAAGCTGGTCCAACAAATCAAAAAGGATATGTCGAGGCGTCGCGGCATTTTTTTTGGTCCCCTTTTCCAGATTGCTGGCGGCCAATTTTTCTCCCTTTTCCGCGGTGAACAACGTGGGAGGAGCATTCAAATACGATTCCAGTTCCGCCATATGACGCGCCACCTGCGCCGGGCCATAGGATTTTTGATTGAGTTGATCCTTGATTTTTTCACTTTGCAGCATCTCCCGAATTGCGGGTTCCCCTTCCTTCCATACGGTCTGGATTCGAAAGAAGCCTTCCAGAAAGGGCTTCTCTTCCCGCTCCCATCCGGCCCTATCCATGGGCGAAACCGCCGGAATCACCCGCATGTCCCGGCCACGCTGTGCGAGGCGGGCGAAGGATAGCAGTGAATCAATCCCGTCCTCCCGGCTGAGGAAATAATCCACAAACATCGGAGAAGCCTTCAGCATGTTCAAACGCCAATAGTCGTCAACGATTTCTTGTCGCAGTTGCCTCTGGTCAGTCAGAACCTCCGTGTCAAAAAGAGACCGGCTTTCAAAGGCATGGTCCGCGAGAACCCGCTGGCAAAAACCATGAATCGTAAAAATTGCCGCTTCGTCGAAAGCCAGCAAGGCATCCTTTAAGATTCGCGTGGCCGCGGCAGCCGTCCCTTCCCACCGAAGGCGCAATTCATTCAAGAACTCATCCTTGCCCGGCCCTTGTTCAAAGGTGTCGATGGCCTCGATGATTCGGCGTCGGGCCCGCTTTTTGAGATCTTCAGTGGCGGCTTTGGTAAAAGTCACAATGAGAATGCTCTGGAGGGATGTTCTTTTTTCCAGCAACAACCGCAGCATGAGCGAGGTGATGGTATAGGTCTTTCCCGTTCCCGCGCTGGACTCGATCAGATGCCGCCCCTCGATCGGCGTGCCAAACAGGGAGAATGCCGGCGGTGTTTCTTGTGTTTTAATTTTCAAATTCATATGAGATGCCGCGAGAAGCGATCCATCCCGTCCCATCCTCGCTTCCCCCCCCCCAGTGTCAAAATTACGTGGCACAACTCAGAGTCCCAAGGGGGGAATATTGTTGGTCGGAAATTATTTTATGAGTTCTAACATTGTCAGCCGGTTCCCTTGCCTTCATGTTCCATCAACGGGCCAAAAATTTCCTGAGTGGTTTGGATAAACTCTTTATCAAGAGGATCCGATTCGCCAAAAGCGAGATGGTTATATGGCGATTCTCTTTCAGCTTCCTGGCGAAAGCCCCCTTTCTCCCAACGCTCCCTTGCGGCCGATAGGGCAGCCTCTTCGGATTTTCCCTCTTTTGCGGCTTTCATGAATTCAAGTGAAGATTCGGGGAAAAAATGAAGTGGGAGCCGGAGACCTCTCCAATACCAGTCGAGAAGGGAAATCAACCGGGGATAAGGATCTGATACAGGCCCATAGCACAATTCTTCCTTCTCGCCGATCAGGAAGGAATGGCGCGGGTAATCCGCCGGAGCCAGACAATTCAAAAGCAAGTGCTCAATCCAGGCGCAAAGCCGGTCTTTGGCTTTTATGGATGCCGGCCGATAGCGCAGATGGCCGGATTTCCAACAATTGGGCAAACGGCCGGCAATTTTGAAACCGTTCAGCTCCAAAACGATCTCCAGGGGAGGAAGCGCGGGGATCTGTTGATGTTTTTTAATCCTGGCCTTTAGGAGGGTGACTTTGTGCCGGATTTTTCCCAAGGCCACGTGGCCGGGAGTTCCGATGGGAAGCAAGCCCTGCTGACGAACCAGACCGAAAAGATGATCGTAATCGGAACTTTCCGGAGCCTCTTCCAGCAATTGAGCTTTGAGGACATACTCTTGGAGACTGTCCAACTCAAAGGGCTCCCGGTCTTCTAAAAGCTCCCTCTCCCGCCGCAGATCAATCCCCAGGCGATTTCTGAGGAAATACTCAGCGGGACCGCGAAAAAAGCGGAGACAATCTTCCAATTGAATGAATTTCCATTCGGGACTGGGCTCCTCAAGCGGCTGTGTTACAAAAGGGACCGGCTGCCAAATTGCGGAAGCCCGGGCCTGCAATGCCTGGCAATTCTCCTCCGAATAGCTGAAAAATCGCGGCAGTCCTGAAAAATAAGCCGGACTAAAAGGCTGGAGCCTGTGTTGCACCTTCAGATAAGCCTCCGTTGATTGGAAACCAGCCGGTGGATCGAAGTTTTTCCGGACATAATCCAGAAGCTCATCGATGCAGACCGAAGGGGGCGTTTCGTTGTTGTCGCGTGGATTTTGGCCACAATAGCTCAGATAGAGCCTTTCCCTCGCTGAGATCAGGGTTTCAAGAAAAAGCCCGCGATCTTCGTCGCGCGGGGAATGGTCGCCCGGTTTGGGGGAGATGGCCATCAAATCAAATTCGAGCGTCCGATTGGAGCGTGGGTAAGTGTCGTGATTCAATCCCACCATGGCAATGACTCGCGAAGGAATGCTTCGCATGGGAAGCAACGCGCAAAAGGTTATTCCGCCCGATAGGAATAGCCAGCCCAGACTACGGGCTTCCAGCGTCCGCTCCAGGCAGTGCCGCACCGTCCGGAGGTCGAGTGGAATTTGCATGGAGCATTCATCTTGAAAGCGGGAGAGATCTTCCAGGGCAGATCGAATCAGCTGATATTCCCTTTCGAGTTGATCGTCCGGGGCAAAAAAACGACCGAGGATTCTGGAAAGTTCAGCATCCCATTCCCCGAGGCGTCTCTGCCGATCCAGGCCGCGCACTGTCTGGAACAGTTCTTGGATGAATTCCACAAAACGCCCCAGCAGGAGACTCTGGCCGCCCTCCATATCGTCAAACGGAAGGATCTCGTCAAACAGCTTCTCCCCGTTTCCTCGAAGCGCAAATCCTAGAAAGAGCCGCTGCAAGCCGAATTGCCAGCTGTTTTCCGCGAAAGGGGATACTCCAGCCCGCTCGCGGTCGGCGGCGTCAAAACCCCAACGGATGCCGGTTTCCCGGATCCAACGATAAATCTTGTCGAGATCCCCTGCCTCCAGGCCGAAACGCCGCCGGATGGCGGGGTTGTCGAGCAAAGAGAGAACAGCGGAGGCTTCAAAACGGCTCTGCGCCAACTCGAGGATTTTTAAAAAAGCGGTGATAATCGGACTCTCCTGCCGCGATTGACGATCAGCCACCGCATAAGGAATTCGAGTTCTCCCCGGCCGCCCCCCGCCAAAAACCGCATGGATATAAGGAGTATAAGTCTCAATGTCCGGCGTCATGACCAAAATGTCATGGGGCTCCAGTCCAGGCAACTGTTCAAACATATCCCAAAGGTGATCTTGCAGGATTTCCATCTCCCTGAGTGGGCTGTGGCAACTATGAACCTGAAGCGAGCGGTCGCTCTCTAAAATTTTCCGGCGTGGAACTTCCAGACACTGTTCCCTTAGATGCAACAAGTCGCTCTGCAATTCTTGCAGCAGACTTTCGCCCCTTGGCTCCTCAAAAAGGGAGTCATCAAAGGAGGCTCCCTGGTCAATCAAGAGATTCAAATAGTCTCTGCCACTTCTTCCCCAGGAAGCGAGCAGGGAATTGGATGTCCTGAAATACTCCTCTTCCAGCTTGAGCCGGTCCCCCCCCCGCCGCTTCAACTGCCGCGCTTTCTCCTTTTCCGAAATCTGGTCCCCCCAGTATTCCTGACAGGGATTCAGAAAAAACAAATGGACGTCCATCTCGTTTGCGAGTGCGGAAAAAAACTGGAGATAAAGCGGGGGCAGACTGGAAATGCCGAATAAACTTACGCGTTCGGGCAGTCCCGGCAAGTTGAGACGGCCAGCCTGAGCAAGGTCCAGGAATTTGCCGAAAACCACGGCTCGGTGAAATTCAGGAGTCCCAGTGGTCAGCCGCCGCCAGAGTCCCGCTTGCCAGTTTTCTTCATGTCCGGCTTCCCAATCCAGCAGCATGGCGGGACGATAGACCAAATATTGGTCGAATAGAAGGGCAATTTTTAGGGAAAGCTGAAAGAGCTTGAGACAATCCCGCTCTTCACCCAAATAGTTCCAAAGTGGCTCAAACAGTTCGAGCCGGCGCTCATCCACAAGAGTTGACATCAACCGCCAGGCCATCATTTCGGGATTGAACTGACTGGAATTGGGGCGATCCGGAAAAACCAGGCGCAAAATGTCTTCCGTAAATTTCTTCGGAAAAGGGAAATAAGGATTGGCCCATACTCCCAGCCGTTTTGAGAGTTCACGGTTGAGCCATTTTTCCATTCCCTGGCTTTGAATCATGATGATCTCGGGCGCCAGGGGATCGAGAAGGGGAATCGACACAATCTCAGCCAAACAATCCACCAGCTTTTCCGTGCAATTGCCGTGGTAAATGTGGAAGCCGGCCATGAAGTTGTCCCACCAGAATCAAGAATGAAAACAGTCGAATCCATGCTCGCGATGAAGCGCGGCGTAAGGTCAATCATACATGAGCTCATCCAATCTGACCCCAAAAAATGCGGAGAACTTAGCAAGTTCATGCCCAAATTAAGGTGCAATTTAAAGTGCGACAGGGTGAACCATTCGCGTTGATCGGCTGAACTGAGCAATAGTCGGGAGGGTGAGGCTCCCGCCGAACCGAGCTGGGTAGAGATGCTGCTACATAAGAGTGGCTCGCCAGGCGAAGTCCGCTTAAGCGGGAGGCTCGCCCTCCCGTGAATTCCATCATCCGGCACACTCTCTATCCTGCCGCACTTTGAATTACACCTTCTAAATTATCATTCCCACGCTCCGTTGCCGCTTGGAGAAAATTGGCGGGGTTTGTTATTGTTAAAAATTGAAGTACCCATTTGTCCTTCGATTGGGATTCCGCTGCCGTAGGAAATAATTTCAGCCTTTCCCTTTTTGCCGAGGAAATGAAATGAAAACTGCCAATAAATGCCTGCTGGTAATTTTTGGAGCTTCGGGGGATCTCGCCAAGCGGAAACTCCTGCCGGCCCTTTTTGAACTCTACCGGCTGCGGCAATTCCCGGCTGGTTTTAGTGTGCTCGGTGTCGGACGCTCGCCCATGACGGATGACTCGTTTCGCGCGATGATGGTGGAAGCGGTCTCCCGGTTCAGCGAGCATCAGCCAGTTGACACACAATTGTTGGATGCTTTTATTGGAAGTTTGTTTTTTCAAACCCTGGATACCGGCGCTCCCGCGGCTTATCAGCAGCTTGCGGAACGGTTGCGGCGTTTAGATGAGACTAAGTTGACCGGCGGGAATTATCTCTTCTATCTGGCCACTCCCCCGAGTTTGTACATGATTGCCGCGGATGGTTTGGCTGCCAGTGGTCTGCATCGGGAGGAGGGGAACTGGCGACGCCTCATTGTGGAGAAACCCTTTGGGTATGACTTGGCTTCCGCCCAGGCCCTTAACCTGCATTTGCGGAAATATTTTGAAGAAGACCAAATTTACCGTATAGACCATTATCTCGGAAAGGAGACAGTCCAAAATCTATTGGTTCTTTCGGTTTTCCAACGGAATCTTTGAGCCTCTTTGGAATCGCAATTATATCCACCACGTGGAAATTACCTCCGCTGAAAATCTGGGGGTGGAAGGCCGTGGACAATACTATGACGGTGCCGGAGCCTTGCGGGATATGGTCCAGAACCACTTACTGCAGGTGTTGGCGATGGTGGCCATGGAACCGCCAGCCAGCTTTGATTCAGATTCGGTTCGCAACGAGACCCTGAAGGTTTTCCAAGCGGTTCGATTGGTCTCCGCGGAAGAAGTGGAAAAATATTCCGTGCGCGGACAATACATGACATCGCGCTTGCGGGGGGAATCAGTTCCCGGATATCGAGAGGAAAAAGGAGTCCCCCAAGATTCCCGGACCGAAACTTATGCCATGGTGAAACTGATGCTGGACAACTGGCGCTGGGGCGGCATCCCATTTTACGTGCGGGCCGGGAAGCGCCTGCCAACCCGGGTGACCGAAGTGGTGATTCATTTTAAGTATACTCCCCACTGCCTGTTTGGGGGAGCCGATCAAGTTCCCATCGAGGCCAATCAACTGATATTGAGAATCCAGCCGGATGAAGGCATCCTCTTGAAGTTCGGAATGAAACTTCCGGGGGCTGGGTTCCAGGTCAAAACCGTGGGGATGGATTTTCATTATTCGGATTTGACCGAAGTTCATTTGCCTACCGCTTATGAGCGGTTGCTGCTGGATTGCATGAATGGGGATTCCACTCTTTATGCGCGTGGAGACGCGGTGGAAGCCTGTTGGAAGATTGTGACTCCCATTTTGCAGGGGTGGAATGAGAGCTCCAATTCAAAGCTCTATGGCTATCCGGCTGGCACCTGGGGGCCGAAAGAATCAGATGAATTTTTGGCTCAGGAAGGTGTCGAATGGCGCCAGCCTTGTCGAAACCTTACCAATGACGGACTCTATTGCGAATTATAATCACCTGTGCTTAATGCTTAATTCCAATGAGCTTTCATGATGAGTCTGTTGCTTCGATCCACCACAGGGAGTCCATCCCCTGATTTCGCTCATCCTTCGACAGGCTCAGGATGAGCGGCATTCCAACCTCCGCTCGTACTGAGCTTGTCGAAGTGCGAGCGGGAACCTGTATGATGAGTTTAGACTTCAAATCAATCGTGGATGGATTAGTCTCATCTTGAACGCTCCTTGGAATAAGCCTGCCAGCCGACATAACACCCAATGAATGTGTGTACGTAGACGGATCCCTTGATCTTGAATCAGAGACTAGATATGCAGGGTCGTGGGAGCTTCGGGAAAGTCCCTGTGTTTTAATGGCAAAACACCAGAAATGCCACTGAGACACAGAGGCACGGAGAGTTTGTTGGCTATTCAATGAACGGGCATCAAAGAGGGCGTCTGGAGAAAGATTCTCATCTGGCTACTCCAAAAAATAAGATTATTGGTATTTCAACTTTAGATTGCCCTTAATCAGCTTTAAGGAATAAATCTCAAACAGAGAATTATCAAACGTGCGCGCTCCGCCAGTGGCCGGGCAGCATCTGTATTATGCCTGCACAATTCCGCGATTGGGATTGACTGGAGGAGGATCAAAATTTTGCCTGAAATCAAATTGGAAATCGGTGCTGGATTGTGACGATGTCCTGCAACCCTTCACAACCAAACAAGGCAGGGATGAGCTTTTCCGGCAGATGCTTTTTCCTGAGCGCGGCCACCACTTCAGTCCCCGCTCGATAGGCCGGCAGATACATTCGCCCGAGAAGCGGATGCCTTCCCCAAGCGCCCGAGAGCTTGTCGGCCCGTTCCGCCGAAACCAGGAATTCATTTCTTAGAGTATGAGCCACCGCCGCTTTTTCCCATCCCTTGTTCCAAGTCAGATAAGAAGCCTGATTTTTGGCATCATCTTGAAGAAGAACTAACAAGACTCCAATCTGCAGGTCTGGATCGGGCAAATCCGCGACATCTTCAACCCCGTACGCCATTAGAATCGCATTATTGGCAATTCCCTCAAACAGAGCGGAGGCCCGGGTGTTCATGGTGAGGACCGATGCTTCAAACCCCACCAATTTCCGGAAGTATAGGTTTTGAAGAAAGGCAAACGTGGTGACATGCCCTGGCACTACTTCATGAGACACCAGTTGTTCAAATTCGGGGATGGAAATTTGCAAGGAGGCATTCAATTCATAAGTGGCTTCATATTCCGGACTGCCGTCGGATTTCCTGGCGTGTCCCAGATAATTCATCGAACCGGAAAACCAGGCATCTTTGATGGAAAAAAATTTAATGTTGGCCCGGGGAACGGGATGGAATTCTACTGGGAGATAGGGGATAAGATTCTTGACCGTGAAGCTATCAAACAGGGCAATAAATGCATCGCCCAAGGCCGGAATGCAAGGAGCAGGGACCAAACGAGTCTTTCGCCAAGCCTCGACTGCATCGAGGAGTGAGGGACCTTCATCGGCCGGATAACCGGCCTTATTTAATAGCTGCAACACTCTTCGCCGCTTCTCGCCGGGCTCGGAGGGGGAGGGATTTTGCCCCGTGACCGTTTTTACACATTGCTGGTAAGGGACGGGATCGCCGAGTCCGAGGATTTCCAGCGCCAGGGCATACATGATTCCCAGGCAATTTGCCAGGCCGGCAAGATATTCACCACGCTGATTTTTCAAAGATTGAGCAGCCTCCTTCAACTCCTCAATGGCTTGGGAAACATTGACATGTTGAAGGTAGGATTCAATAGCCCCCCGATCGAGCTGAGAGGCTGAGACTCCGCCGTTGCCGCGCAGTTCCACCGCGGTTGGGTGAGTATAAGCTTCCGGCAAAGGCTCGTCGGAAAACCAGCAATCCGCAATAAATCGGCCTGTTCCGGACGGATGCATGACATCGCCTCCCCACAGGGTGTCAAGGCCTATGATTGCAGTGGCAATCAGATGATCGATTCTTTGCATGGTAGATCTCCGTTTAGTGACAAGTGAATGGTGAATAGTGGATAGTGGATAGTGACGAGGAAGCTTTCAGCTTTCAGCAATCAGCGTTCAGCTTTTTGCCTTCATCCTCTATCCCTCATCCCTCATCCTTCAATCTTATCGCTTTCCCCCGTTGTGTCGTGAACCAGAGATAAAGACACAGCCCAATAAACAGGCAAAGAGAGACAGTCTGCGATACTGGCTCGTTGTCATAAAAGGGGGTCTTGATCTTGTCTTCGGCGTACCAGGGGAATAACCGCAAGGCGGCCCCGATGACTCCACCCAAAGCTCCGCCAGCCATGAAGCCTGACGCGATGATTACTCCGCGCTCCCGCAAAGTCCGGCCCGCCTCTGGTTTCTCTTTTTCTGATTTTCGGATGACCAGGTAGGAGAGGAATCCCCCCACCAGGGCTGGAGTATTCAGTTCGAGTGGAAGATACATGCCCAGCGCAAAAATCAATGCCGGGACCCCGAGCATTTCCATGATGATAGAAACCATGGCTCCTGCGCCAAACAACAATGATGCGACCGGTTGCCGGCTCATAAAGCCCTCCACCAAGGCCTTCATAATGGAGGCCTGTGGAGCGGCCAGGACAGTCCGGACATCGCCCGGCGCGGATTCGCCGAATTGAAAAGCTTTGGCCAGCAAAACTATGGCGAGTCCCGCCGCCGTGGCGGAGGCAATCACTCCCCAAAATTTTACCTTTTCCTGGGCCGCCGGCGTGGAGCCCAGCCAGTAGCCGGTTTTGAAATCAGTAATAGTTTGGCCCGATACGGATAAAGCTGTGCAGACCATTCCCGCAATGGCCATGACGAAGAACATCCCGGTGGATCCGCTTAAGCCGAAATTCAGCAGCACCACGGAAGAGATGATGATGGTCAGCATGGTCATGCCCGACACCGGATTCCGCGCCGTGGTGGCAATGGCATTGGCGGCAACGGAGGCAAAAAAGAACGAGAAGCCGACGGCCAGCGCCACTCCGATTGCCAGAACGATCCAGGAAACTTTTAAGCTTCCAAAGAAAAAGGCAATGGCGAGAGCGCTCAAGATCACTCCGAGCAATGTGGAAAAAGTGGAGATATCGAGATCCGTGCGTGGATTATCCACCCGGCTCTCCTTGCGAAAGGTGCGCGCGGCGACCGCAAAAGAGCTGGCCACAATTTTGAGCGATTTGACGATCCCGAAAATGCCGGCCGTGGCGATGGCGCCCACTCCGATAAAGCGAACGTAGCTCCGGAAAATCTGGTTGGCGGTCATCCCCGCAATTGAGGCTGCGGCTGGATAAACAGCGGTATCCGGCAGATGGCTGCCGATCATCCAAATCAAGGGGACCAAAACAAAATTGGAGAGAACGCCTCCCGCACAGAGGATCATGGAAGAGCGCAAACCCATGACGTAGCCCAGCCCCAGAATAAAGGCCACAGCATCGAAGCTGGCCGCCATCTTGGCTTTCACGGCCAAATCGCGCATTATCGGCACAAATTGCAGATCGATAAATTCCTTCCAAACTTGAAAGGTGGTCACAAAAAAATCGTAGATTCCGGCTATAGCCGTGGCCTGCAGAAGCAGCATGGCCTGGGACCCACCCTTTTCTCCGGTGACCAGCACTTCAGTGATTGCGGTGGCCTCCGGATAAGGAAATTTGCCGTGCATTTCCCGGACAAAATAACGGCGCAGGGGAATGATGAAGAGTACCCCGAGACAGCCTCCGGCAATGCAGATAAAAACCGTCTGTAAAGGATGAGGATCCAGTTTCAGGATGTAAAGGGCGGGCAATGTGAAGATGGCCCCGGCTACTACGCTGCCGGCCGTGCCGCCTATGCTGGTAATAATGACATTCTCCAGCAGGCTGGAACGGCGGCGATAAATCCTTGCCATGCCGATGGCCAGAATCGAAATCGGAATGGCCGCTTCCATCACCTGGCCGACTTTCAGCCCCGAATACGCTGAAGCCACCGTGAAAATAATGCAAAGGGAAAGACCCCAAAAAATGGAACGGGGAGTCAGTTCGGGGATTTTTTTTTCGGCTGTGACCAGCGGTCTGTAAGTTTCCCCTGCTTGCAGCGGGATGTAGGCGTTTTCAGGAAGTGAACTGGGATTGGATTGATCTTTAAGATTCAAGCACGATCCTCCCTCTCGGTCTCTCTTTGGAATTGTCAGGTTTTGGCAAGGCACGAAATCCGTGGGTTCGTGTGCCACGAATCCTTCCCCTGCTTGAGAAGGCCTGTAGTGACCGTTCCGCACAAGCGGAGACAAATCGTGGCCTATGGGTGGCTGGCACTCGATTCTTCACGCAACTGATTGTATAACTTTAAAGCCGCGGCAAAGTTTCCGCTGTGGACCATCAAAAAAGCCCGGGGGAGTATGTAGGTCTCGCCCGGCTTCAATTCCTTTTCAAAATTCAAGCCCAATCCCATCTCCGCACGCTTGTCTGGAGCGACCTGGAGAATGAGTGTCATTTGTTGCTTCTCTTCAGGGAAAATGCCCACGGCCATGCCCATCAGGCCGCCCCACAAATCAATCAAAGGCATTTGGCCTTCAGCTTGAGCGCCCGTCATTTCTTTTTTTATGGAGAAGCTTTCAGTAAGCGATTGCACCCGTGCGGCAGCGCCAAACATGCTCTGAAAAAGGTATCCAGGGGCGCCGGCTTGACCCCTGGCGGCATCCATTCGGTAAAAGCCGCTGTAGAAACGGTTGATGAAAACCGCTCGCTGAGGATCCAAATTCTTGTAGCTGACGCTGAGAAGAGCAACTTCCGGGAACTCCTGATAAAAATCAATCTTCAGATTTTTGCGCAGAGAGGCCCCATCTTCAGTTTTGGCATATCCGGTCAGATTGAACCGCTTGCTGACGCCAAGCTGTGTCTTCATTTCCGAAGCCCCAATGTCTTGGTAATCGACCAGGAAATTTCTGATCTCTTTCCCTTTGACCAGCAAGAAATCAGGAGGCTTGGCTTTTTCCTCGTAAGGAGGTATATCGTTTATGGAATAGAGTTTTTCATTTTTACGCTGGAATACCCGGCAATACATGTCACGGTCGAAACGCAGCTGAATCCCGGAATTCTTGAGCCAGATTTCCCCATCGACATTGTAATCGTAGCGAATGGGATAAACGCTGCTGCCGCGCGGGGCTTGGTCCACCTTCGGGGCCGGTCCACAGCCAGTCAAGGATAGAATGGATCCTATAGCCATCAAGACAACGAAATATTTTTCCGTGTTAAAAAAAAGAAAAGACATTTTCATAGCGGTCAAAAAATAAAAAAGGGAACGGTGACGGAATTACAAACTATACGAATTGTCTCTCCCCACCCCCCGCCCAAGAAAAATGAAAATAAGTTCAATCCCGTTAAAACTCCCATCCAGAAAGCATCTCAACAAGTTTTCCGGATCGTTTATCAATCTGTCAATTCGCTCTCGGTGTCTCTGTGCCTCAGTGGCTTCTTAAGTCTCTTCCGCGCTGAATTCACACCCGCATTCATCACCCTCCCGTAAAATCCGGTTTCCTCTTTTCCAGGAAAGCCCGCATACCTTCCCGTTTGTCTTCCGAAGTGCAGAGGAGGTAGAAGCATTTCCTTTCGAAATCGATCCCCTCGCGCAAGCTTGTATCGTAAGCTTTTAGAACGGATTGTTTGGCGAGTTTAACGGCAAGAGGCGCTTTATGGGAAATCTCGTGAGCCAACTCCCGTGCAATATCCAGGCAAATCTCCACCGGCGCCACTCGATTGGCAATGCCGATCTGGACTGCTTCCAGCGCGTTGAGCCTCCGACCAGTAAAAAGGATTTCCAAGGTGCGATGCTTTCCCAAGAGACGGGCAAGCCGCTGGGTCCCTCCCGCGCCCGGAATAACGCCCAGAGAAAGCTCGGGTATTCCGAAACGGGCATTTTCCCCGGCAATCACGATATCGCATAGGAGTACCAATTCAAATCCACCACCCAGGGCGTGCCCGCAAACCGCCGCGATCAGAGGTTTGGAAATCTGTCCAATCCGATCCCAACAGGTAAGGAATTCCGATTGCATCAACTCCAGCCCACTGCTATCGGCTAATTCATTGACATCGCCGCCCGAGGCGAAGGCTTTTTCATTGCCGGTGAGCACCAGGCAACGAATCGATTCGTCACGATCCAGTGCTTCCATGGCATCCATCAATTCACTCATCATTTTAAGATTCAAAGCATTGTGCACCCCAGGACGGCTCAAGCGCACAATAGCGATCGGGTCTTCGCGAGTGATTTGAATATTGCGATATTCCATGATTCAGATCCTCAAGGTTATATTTATCGGCACCATCAGGCCCCGTAAAGAAAGTGGAGCGAGCATTCTATGCACGCTGGCGGAGGAGGCCGGGTTACGGGGCGAATCGCAACAAATCGCTCGTTCCACTCATTTCAATCTCGTTTTATTAATGGTCCGACAATTTCCGCCAGTCTCTGAGCACAAAGTCCAGGCAAAGTTGGGACCAAGTTTCCATCAGCTCACGCCGATCCTTCAACTCCTCCAGGGTTAAGAAACGCAAATCCGTAATACAGGCCTCACCTTTTGAAACATTTTCGTTGGTCAACTCGCAAAGATGAACAACTCCGAAATGAACTTGTCCCACGGAAGTGGAATCGTCATTGATCAAACCAATCACCCTGGTTCGAAAATGGCCGTCAATCCGGAGTTCTTCGTGCAATTCCCGCTGGACGGCTTCCTCGTAATAGTCCAATCCGGTGCTGAACAGGTTTTCATCGCGGTGATTGATGTGGCCACCGATGCCGATTGAACCCTTGGCTACCAGCCGTTTTTCGCCCGAGGCTTTTCCGCGGACATAGTGCAATAGGGTCTCTCCCTTTTTGATTAAGACATAAGGAATAATTTGTTTGAAGGATGGATCCTCTTCAGCCTTTGACCTGGGGATGAAACGAGTGTTTTGAGCCTCAAGGATTCGTGGGATATAAGAATCAATGCGGGTCTCCAGCCCTTGGAATGCGCCGATTTCATCCAGCAGAGGGCGCGGGAACGTCAATACAAGTTCTTCAACCATGTGTCATTAACTCCTCATCAGTTTGCGAGTATAAATGTACGGGGGAATCTTCGGAAAGGCAATGATTTTGAAAGGATGAGGGATGAAGGATGAGGGATGAGGGATGAAGGATGAAGGATGAGGGATGAGGGATGAAGGATGAAGGATGAAGGATGAAGGATGAGGGATGAGGGACGATTGGAGGGATGTGGGAGAGGGATAATGGGTGAATGGGGAAAACTTGACATAAAAAGTCGGAGGTTGATAACAACTGTAATTCAGATCGCTCGTTATTCATTCCATATCGCTTGTCACTTGCCACTCGTCACTCGTCACTCCCTTCTGTCATCCACTTACGATTGATCACTGCCTACTATTTACCGGCCTCTTATCCTCCCCCATTTATCCGTGGCCTTTCATCCTTCATCCTTCATCCTTCATCCTTCATCCTTCATCCTTCAGCCTTTCAACCCAATTGCCAATCCTGGCCGAATCCGATACTATGATCGTTGCTGTTCACCGGACAACACGAGTTTTATCCCTGGCCCGGTGCAGCAGCTTAAGAGTGAATATTTTTCAGATGGTGTTTCTTTTATCCGAAAAAATTCGGGGAATCTGTTTCTTTTTTGTCTTCGTGTTCTCAGTATTCTTCGTGGTTAATAAGCAATTTTGCTCATGCAACTTGATCTGTTGACTTTTTTCCGGAGGTGAATTGGGTCTGGTGATCCTCCTGGTCTTCAAAACCAGCGCGTCCTGGCCTCGCGCCAGGATGGGTGGGTTCGATTCCCACACACCTCCGCCAGCCTTAACAGAGAAAGATTCCAACCTTAGACGACTCTCCGATGCCCACGACAGGGAATCGTGTGCTACTGGCAGAAACTGAAGTTTTTCTCATTTAATCCTGCAATCAATTCTAATTAGCAAACATTAAGGTCCGACCCTCCACCCTCCATAATCACCCTCCATAATGGGTCAAATTCTCCTAATTGAATACAAGTTAGTTCACATAAGGAGTCTTTGGGCTACTTACTGTGTGGTGGATTTTTAGCGACCATCTGGAGTTAAGGCCATCTTTTGGAGGATGTTTTCAACTCATCATCGTCGAATCGCGGCTACTAACGGAGGTGGGTGACATATGAGTATATTTTGTGCCTGAAACTTGAGGGTAATGCCCTCTGAAAACTGACGGAGGTGAAGTGACAGCGATACGCAAGGAGGTCTCAGTCATGATCCATCTAGCTGACGCGTGAAAGCAAAGGTGCGAGTCGACTAATTCGAACCAGATCGAGCTTATTATCGCTTTCCAGAAAAGGTTTTGTTTCCATCTGCCAAACCATATTCAATCAAGCTGGATGTTCTGTGATTTCCTCTTTCATTCTGTCCCAATAGAGTTTTCTTCCTTCCCGGTAAGCGCGCGTGGCCATGATTGTTCCCACTGAATGCCAAAAACCGGTGTGAATGTTGCCATTGGGAGTGCGGGCGCGGTCCCTCATACATTCAATCCAATTATCGAGGTGGTATTTGCTGTCGTCACTCTGAGCGGTGGGTGGCAGTTTCCCTTTTTCTCCCTCCGGGGTGATCAATTGAGCTCTGCCTTTTCTAATTTCTTGTTCAAAACCTCCATAGAAATCAAATTCCCCATCCTTCATGTGTTCCGAGATGAAGAACCACCGAGGAGCTCCTTCTCCTCCTTGCGCAAACAAAGTTCCCTCTTTGCCGCGGATGCAATTGTAATCGCCAAAACGGTTTCCATAGGTGGAGGAATAAGAATACAAAAACTTAGCATCCTGATAGGTCGCTAGGGCTTGGAATGTGTCGGGATTTTGTCGAATGTCGGGCCAGGCAAAGATGCCACCCTGCGCAACCATTGAGTCCGGGATTGCGGTATCGGTATAAAAGTGCACTAATCCAATGCCGTGGCTCATCCATTGACTGGTGATCCCTCCGGAAAAATCGCGAAAAATTCTGAATTCGAAATACATCCAAGGATTGAAGGGACGATAGGGTTTCCCCAAGAGCCAGCGGTTCCAATCGGTGTCTTCTTCTCGGATGGCCGCTACATCTGGATCGCTGGGATTGTGCCAACGAGGTTTGTTGTCGTTCCAGACCTGTTCGATTTTGGTGATCTGTCCCAATTTGCCGGAACGAATGATCTCCCGGACTTTTATTTGATAGGGGTCACTGACCCATTGGGATCCCATTTGGACTACCTGATCAGACTTCAGAACCGCACTGCGAGCCAATTTGGCGTCTTCCAGATCGATGGCCATGGGTTTTTCGCAATAGCAGTGTTTGCCGGCCTGAACTACTTCAGCAAGAATTTTGGCATGTTGATGATCCCCCGTGGCGATCATCACGGCGTCCAGATCGGGCATTTTCAGCATCTCTTCGGAATATTTGTATTGTCTCACGTCTGTGTTGAATTTTGTCTTGCAGTCCTGAGCCGCTTTTTCTCGGTTCAGTTTCCAGATATCGCAGACTGCCAGGACACCGAGATTCTTTTCCTTGACGGACATTGCCACCATGTTCCGATGTCCGCCGCTCCGGTCGCCGCAACCAAGAAAGGCAATGTTGATGCGGTCATTTGCACCCAATATTCGGGCGTAGGATCGGGAATTCAACGCAGCAGTTGTTCCCATTACCCCAAGGGTTGTCTTCCCCAAGAAATTTCTTCGTGAGACTTTATCTTTCATTTTTCCCTCTTTTCTGAAATTCGAGTTTCGTAAGAGTCTTTCCCAACCTTTGAGATTAAAGAAGTAGGAATCTTCATTTGGTGCAGTTCATGATTCTCTTTCATCAACAAAGCCCATCACCCATTATCGTCCGGACACAATGTTGAAAAGCATCCTGCCGGTCGTTGAAGAGATCCATTCAAGAGCTAATATTTCCCATATTCCTGCAAAGTTTCCCACATAGCCATGAGATTCCGCACCGGGACATCCGCCTGAATATTATGGATGGTATTAAAGACAAACCCGCCTCCAGGTGCAAAGATGTCTAAATTGCGGCGCACTTCTTCTCTGACTTCCTGCGGAGTGCCGTGAGGCAAAACTTGCTGAGTGTCAATTCCTCCTCCCCAAAAGAACCATTTCTTTTCCATAGTCATGTTTCAGTTGTACAGGATTCATCCCGGCTGCATTGGTGTGCACCGGATTGAGAATGTCAATTCCAAGCTCCAAAAAATCGGGCAAAAGCGGTCGGACATTGCCGCATGAGTGGAAGAAGATCTTGACCTTTGGAGCCAGGGTACGCAACTGTTCGAAAAGTCGTTTTAATCGCGGTTTAATTTGGCGGCGGAACATGGATGGAGAAATGATTTGTGAAATTTGAGTGCCGTAATCATCTGCTTCCGATACAACATCGATCACATCGGCCAACGGGGGGAGAGCCATTTCCCAGAAGCCCAATTTGAGTTCCAACAGTTTATCGAAGAGCATTTCCGCCCTTGGTTCATCCATGGCCATATCCATCAATAAATTCTCCATGCCGCGAAGCCGCTGAGCCATTTCGAAGATGCCCGCCATGATCCCCTTTAGCACGACAGCTTTCCCAGAGTTGTGATACTGCATCGCTAAAGAGCGCAGCCCGGCAATCCTTTCTGGATCGCAAGCATCCGGCCAGCGAAAGCCTTGGATGGTTGAGGGTGTGAGTTCAACATTGGCCAGCGGATGATGAATCGTGGAATAATAAAAACCTTCTGGACTCTGAGTTCGATGGCAAATTCCCCACTCGTCGAAAAATTCCCAACCCCCGTCCAATTCCCGAGAATCAATTTTCCAATTATGGCTGCAACGTGGGAATAATCCGCGCGTATCCACTCGCAATTTGTCGACAAAATCATCCTCAGGGAAGGGAAGTTGCTGAATTACATCGCAAATCCATGGTTCAGTAGCGGGGAGCCCAAGCTCTTGCCTCCATTGCTGGTAAGCAATTCGATGAATCCCCGTAACTTGTGTGCTGCCGAGATCAAGAGGGACCCGATCCGGTTCTTGGTGATTTAAAGCAGTCAATATGCGTTCACGTGAATTCATTGACCCTCCCATGAAAGAGACATCGTACTTTCATTTCGAAAAGGCGGGGAAAACCGTTTCTGCCTTTGACAATTTACTCTGGATACCACAGCCATAGCCTGGGTGCGGTTGGGGCCATTAGCTTCTTTGAGCCGAAAAAGGCGAAAGCTTTGAATCGGTTTTTTTACGGGCGAATATTTCGACTCTGAAATGCCGAAACGAAGCTCTGCTGGATATTCGTTCCCTAAATGCCCACGCTGCTCGTCGGAATACGTCTGTAATGAATGCCATAGCATAAACTATAAACATTGTTCTCAAGAGGGCGAAGGCCCTTCGAGAAATATATCCCGTCAAAATAATCTCGATGTCATTTCCTCTGGAGCTTTAAGGCTGATCCGCCCCTCTGACTGAGGGTTGACGGGAAGTTCACTTCTATGATGAAATATTTCACCGTTAAGAATCAAGAAAAAAGAACATTTCCGAAAGGAATAAGAGAAAACTCAACGGGTCTCCAAAAGGCATTGCCTACGTCTAGCTAACTCCTTTCATTGTTAACGTTTGTCATGATGAGATTATTCTAGTGTGAAGTAGTAAACGAACGAGAACACATGCCAAAGGCTCTTGACAGTTCTCCTAAAGCGAAGTAATGTGGGATGGTTTAATGAACTATTTCATTGAGGAGGGGGAAAAGTTCCCTCCTCCGCTTCGATTTCAATCCTCATGGTATTCCAGGAGATGCTGAGATTATGGCTGTGACCATCAAGGATGTTGCTGTGCGGGCTGGTGTGGCTTTGGGAACAGTATCCCGTGTCATCAATGGTTATCCCGATGTCAATCCGCGGCTTCGCGAGAGGGTTGAAAAAGTCATTCGCGAACTCAACTATCGTCCCAATGCGCGCGCCCAGAGCTTTGTTCGGGATGCCTCGCCCATCATTTCCTATATTTTGAGCAATCGGACCTTTTCTCACCCCATTCATTCCAGGATTTTGCAGGGGGTTGAAGAGTATTGCGAAGAGGCCGGTTTTTTTGTGCTTTATACCAAGTTCCAGTACATGCGCAATACAAAAGCCTCAGATCTCCGCTTGCCCCGTGTGCTTCAAAGTCACGGGATTGCCGACTGTGTCATCCTCGCTGGCACCAACTACGACAACTTCATTGCAGCCGTCGAGGAATTAGGTGTTCCCTATGTTTTGCTGGCCAATAATTATGTAACCGAAAAAAAACGGGAACCCTTCGACCAAGTCGGGTTTGAAGAATTTAACAGCTCTTATGAGGTCACCAAATACCTGATTCACCTTGGCCACAAACATATCTGGTATATTGGCGATGTGACATTGCCATGGTTCAGGGTTCGTCATGCGGCTTACTGCAAGGCTATGACAGACCATCGATTGGAGCCATTGGCTCAGACTGCCTCCCTGTCGGACGATCCTTTTAATAATGGCCATGCCAATCTAGAATTAATTTTGGAAAAGAAACACCCCATCACTGCCATTTTTGCGGGGAATGATGATGTGGCCTACGGCGCTTGGGAGACTTTACGAATGCACGGAATGGAGGTCCCTCGCGATGTCAGCCTCGTGGGTTTTGGCGGACAATATACGCCGCTGAAAATTCCACAGTTGACCACTGTCCAACTGGATAGTGATGAGGTGGGCTGGCAATTAGCAAAGATGGCGGTCCAGAAAACTAAATCCCCCAAAACGAGAATACCGGAGATCATCATTCCCACGATGCTGGAAAAGCATGGAACTTGCCGACCCTTTCACTCCCGGAATGAAGATCTGAATTCGGGCGCCATTACGCCGGTCCGCTAAATTTGTTTGGAGAAGACTTCATGTCTCTTGCTCAACGAGTCATCATCGTCACCGGTGGGGGTTCCGGCATAGGCCGGGGAATCGCCGAGTTGTTGGCAAAGGATGGGGCCAGAGTCGTGATTGCGGAGATTGATCCGAGTTGCGGAACCCGCGTGGCGGACGAGATCAAGCGAGCTGGTGGAGAAGCCCTTTTTATTGAAACCGATGTGAGCAGGGAAGATAGCGTCTGCGGCATGGTCGAGATGACGCTTTCCCAATGGGGTGAAGTTTATGGTCTGATCAACAATGCCGGAATTGTTAAGGAAAGTGATCTTTCAACCCTGGCGTCAGAGGATTGGGATTTAATCCAATCCGTTAACTTACGTAGCGTCTTCTTATGCACTCGCGCCGTATTGCCTCCCATGCGGAAGAAGGCAGAAGGGTCAATTGTGAATATTTCTTCAGTCCATGGGCTTTTTGGATTTGCGGGAAATGCCGCTTATGATGCCAGCAAAGGGGGAATGATCTCACTGACTCGGACTATTGCCTTGGAAAACGGGGCTTACCAAATCCGGGCAAATGTCATTTGTCCTGGTTACATCGATACTCCCATGTGGGATGAATGGCTGACCACTTTACCTGACCCGGAAAAAATGGATCGCGAAACAAAGGAATGGCATCCGCTCAAACGGCGAGGAACACCGATGGATGTGGCCAAGGCTGTCCGGTTCCTGCTTTCGGATGATTCCGAGTGGATTACTGGGACATGCCTGATTGTTGATGGCGGTCTGGGTATTCGCTATTACGGATATTAAAGTCGAAACAATCCGGGAGTACACCGGATAGTCTCCAAGGGACTCATAAGTTCGCCCTAAATTCGGCTTTGCCCTGAATATCGAGGCTGATTTGGAAAAGCTGGCCTCCCATGGGACCCGTGGAAGGATCATAGCCGGGAGGCATGACGGGCATGGGCTCAGATTTGCCGGCCGAAGTGACGAAAAGATCCGTGAGTGATTCCCCTCCGAACGTCAATGAAGATACCTGTTTTGCGGGGAACTGAATTCGTCGCTCCTCTTTTCCCTCGGGATCATAGCGGACGACGCAACTACCATACCATTGTGCGGACCAGACGAATCCCTCAGCATCGACAGTCAATCCGTCCGGGATTCCTTGCTCTTCCGATACCTTCACAAAAACTCGACGGTTCTTTACCTGACCTGTTGTCCGTTCGTAGTCATAGGCGTATATAATCCGGGCTACTGTGTCCGTAAAATAAAGGGTCATTTCGTCAGGAGAAAATCCCAATCCATTGGCCAAGTGGATGCCTTCGTCTACGACATGGATCGTGTGATCAGGATCAATTCGCATTAGATATCCCAAGGGATACGAGCAAGTAGGGTCATAATAAAATGAACCCGCAAACAGCCGGCCTTCCGGATCTGCGATGCAATCATTCATCTGACATTTAATCCCTTGGGCCTCTGCAGCAATCAGGGTCGGATCCTTTTGGCCATCCCACAGCCAAATTCCAGAAGTGTTGGTAATGATAAAATTCTTTGAATCGTCGAAAGCAAAGCCATAGATTTCCAACCCTTCTTTTAAAATCTCAGACCGGCGCGACATGGGGTGATAGCGATAGAATTTCTGTCCTGTAGCATCGATCCAGTAAAGAGATCCTGAAATTTCGTCCCAGAGCGGGCCCTCTCCACAAAGATCACCGTAATTTGCTACTATTTGAATTTCCGCCATTGAAATTCCCTCCTGTTAATGGACCCTTCCGCTAGACAATCAAGGTTGAAGAGCCTACCAACGCCTGTTTCACAATCTGCTCGTCGATTTCTACTCCGAGCCCTGGTTTCTCGGGCAACGACCATTTTCCATCATGCAATTCGGTTTCGGGCATGGCTAATTTCGACCGGAGGAATGATGGAAATAGATCCTGGTGAAATAGCTCCGCATAGGGACAACTGGGGGCCGCTGCGGCAAAATGTCGTGTGGCAGCCACGGTAAGCCCTGTTTTCCAAGCGTGGGGAACGCAGTAAAGGCCACGTTCTAAGGCCATCCGAGCGCAACGCATTGCCTCGGTTAAACCGCCGACCCGTCCCATGTCCGGTTGAATGACATCGCAATGTCCGCGGTCCATCAACTCTCGAAATTCGTGGCGAGTCTGCAGGAATTCACCCGCCGCCACGGGAGTGGTGGTGGCGTCCGCCAGCTTTGCCAATCCATCCAGATCGTCCGTATGCAGAGGCGTCTCCACAAAAAACAGCTTGTCATCTTCGATGCGGCGCAAAACCCATAGGGCATCATTAAAATTTGTCCAGCGGTAACCCACATCAATCATAAATTCCGTTTTTTCCCCCACGATTTGGCGGCATTCATGGATAAAATGAACAAGGTCCCGATCCGACACCAAATTGTAAAAGAGCATTTCCATCTTTACGGCGCGAAAGCCAATTTCCAGGGCCTGTTCCATCAGGCGAATACAAGCGATTCGCATTTCGCTCCAAGGCCGGTCTTGGGGCATGCTCGGAAAGAGTGTAGCATAGGGAGTAATTTCAGAGCGCGCCGCTCCACCCAGCAACCGATACACCGGCGATTGGAGCAACTTCCCACGTAAATCATGCAAGGCAATATCAATGGCGGACATTAACAGAATGCCTAGCCCACGCCGGCCATGATAGATTGTCCCTTCGTAAACCTTATCCCAAAGACTCTCCACTTCGAGGGGGTTTTCTCCGAGTAATAAATCCCGGATACTCCGACTCCAAATGTGAGCCGTCGGCGTTTCCAACAATGCCGCAACGGCGTTGGGAGGAGCATCGGTTTCCCCCAGCCCGAATTCCCCATTGTCCGCGGTGACCCGGATTACCGCAGTATCCACCGCTCCATCACAATCATCTGGCCGCAGTTCGGGGGAACGGAGCTGAAGACATTCGATCTTCACAATTCGTCGTGGTTCCTGAAGCGCACTAGACTGGCCCATCCTCTGGTTGGCACTCTCCTCCATGCTCGTCCTCCTTGAAATCAAATTGGAATTCAATGGATGTCATTCCACTCGTAATTGTCGTTTCGAAAGGCCACTCTTAGCAGTCAACAAGAGTTCTAGCTGATCATCAGATCTGAGTTGCATCCTCATTCTCCAAAGACCAGATCATGATGAGGTTCGGATTTCCAGGTTTAATATCGTCGTTTTCTGCCTCGGGGGAATTGACGAACGAATGGTTATGCCGAGCTACAATGAAATAATTCATGAAAAATGTAATCTATGAATTTCCTTCAGAGTTGTCAACTGTTTCTTTGACTGAGGGAAGGAAGCCCCGCCAATTACTCATTGCTCATAAGAATCATACGTTTATGGCAAAACAAATCGATTGACAATTTCCGTTGTTTCTTAATAATCTTGCGTCCTTATGAAACAATTCATTGCAGACTCAGGATAATTTGCTTTAAATCTACGATAAGTGATTCCTGATCCCACTCCAGTCTGTCCTGAACAGGGGCGTGAGGTATCCAAATGTCAAGTGGTGAAAAGTCTTTCTCCCACTGGCGGGATTTGTCTCTTCTCATTCTTTGTAACTTGATGTTTGGCGCCCAGTATCCCGCCATGAAGATGGCTGTGATTGATTTTGGACCTGTTTTGCTCGCCCTGATGACTCTGCTTTTAGGGGCTTTATGCCTGGTCCCGTTTTATATCATCGAGACGAAATCGGAGGCGAGGCAAGAAAGATTGTGCGACCTTTTCCGCAGAAAAAATTTGTTCCCATTTTTAATGGTGACGGTGGCGGGTTTGTTGCCTGGTTCAGTTGTGCTTGCCTGGGGAATTGAGCGATCCCTCGCTTCAAATGCGGCTCTCTTGACACTTATGATTCCCATTTTTACAGCCTTACTTGCAGCAATGGTGCGGAAGGAACGAATGTCCCGTTGGCGATGGATCAGCTTTTTCTTGGGAGTGAGCGGAGCAGCTCTGTCTTCAGAAATCAAATGGGGAAGTGTGAATGTATTCAACTCCACCTATTTGGCTGGGAATGCTCTGATTCTCATCGGATGTGCGGGAAGCGCCTTTACGAATGTTTTTAGCAAAGGGCTCTTGGAACGTTTCCGCCCAGTGCGCTTGTTGATTGGTTCATACTTTTTTACTTCCTTTTTGTGTCTGATATTGCTTTTTTGCTTGGAGCCCGTGAATTGGAGTACTTTCTCATCTTTCTCTTGGCGGACTTGGATTGGATTGGCAATCTTGGGAATGTTCCCCTTTGGTCTTGCGATGGTTATTTTCTTCCGGGTTTTAACGCGGCTTGAAGTTACGCAGGTTTCTTTATCCATTTATCTTCTCCCTTTTTTTGGGATCTTATTGTCTGCCCTGATCCTGAAAGAAAGGATCACCCCCCATGCAATTATGGGCGGCATTCTGGTTTTGATTGGAACCACTTTAATCTTACTGAAAGATCGGATGGACTAGGATTACGGCTATGAACACTCAACCTCAATATGCGGTTGAAAAATTGCGGATGGTTTCGACGCATGCCGCTTTGCAATTGTTAAATTACCGCTGGAAGCTCTGGTTTTGGGGAGATTCCATCGGACTGGAAGGATTGCTGGACGCTTCCGAATTGACTGGCGATCAACGGTACCTGGGATTCGTGCATGGTTTGTTAAAAGGCTGGCTCGCGCGGGAACAGTTTCGCGGCGAGTTTGATTACACGGCTCCGGGAGTCTCGCTTTTGCGCGTTTACGAAAAGACTCAGGATGTTGCACTGCTAGAGGCTGCCCGGCGACATGCTCAATATATGGCCGCTTTCCGCCGGACTCAAGCGGGGGCTTTTCTCCGTTATGAAAATGCGGCCATTGAACTCCCTCCAGAGTTGCCGACGGATCATCCCGATTTCGGAAGGGCCGAGGAGATGGCCGCACGTGTCAGCAACGGGGGGCCTTGCGTTTTTGTCGACTCGGTGCATTTTGATGGTCCGTTCTTTTCAAAGCTCTTCCAGATGACGGGCGAGGAGGAATATCGACGATTGGCGCTCGAGAATATTCTGCCGCAGATTGAATTATTGTTCGATCCAAGGGAGAACCTTTTCCACCACTTTTGGATCGAGAAAACCCGCTCACCCAACGGGGTATTATGGGGGCGCGGCAATGGATGGGGAATACTCGGGCTCGTCCACACCCTGGAATATCTGCCTCCGGAAGATGCGGGGAGCCAGGCAATCCTGCATGTTTTTCAAAAGCAAAGTTTGCGGCTTCTCCAATTACAGGAGAGCAACGGCGGTTGGCATACCGTTTTGAATGACCCTTCCTCCTACATTGAAACTTCCATCGCGGCTTTTATGGTGGACGCTTTTTCTCATGGCATGCGGCGGGGATGGCTGGAGCAGTCCCAGTTTGCTCCGATCGTTGAGTCAGCCTTGGCTTTTGTGTTGGAAAACACCAGCGCAGAAGGGCTTCTCACAGGAGTCTCCTATGAAACGTTTCCCAGCACTCGTGTCGAACATTACCGTCAAATGCCTCGGAATGCCATGGTTCCATGGGGGCAGGGGCCTCTGCTGACTGCGTTGAAGTCCTACGCCCAGATGAAGGGATAGGGCTTAGGCAGGAGCCTCTCAGCCTGATGGATTGCCACTCTACTGCGGCTGTGGGGATTAATGCATTTCACCGTCTAGCGTCAAAGTGCGGATTGGCTTACATCCCTGCAAAAACACGGCAGTCAGTTCAGCTTCAATACTGTCTCCTGGTTGAAGTATTGGTGCGGTTCCGGATGCGATGGCATTCTCCAAGCCGGTTCCGGGAATGCTGGAGAAGGGTTCGATCGCCATGACATAGCAACGACCGTGCCAGGGAAATCCGAAAGAACCGCGCAATTCCTGCCAGAACCAGAGGTAAGGAAAGACTTCCAACGGCCACGCCAATCCAAAGGTGAAATCATACTCTTTATTGGAAAGAGCATACCACCCGGCCTCCAATTCCCGTAAATAACCAAATTCACAATGACGTTCACTCGGCGGTGGGATTCGGCTCATGTCGATCATGTGTGATTTCCCGGGAATCATGGGCCAGGGGGACTCTGTTCCCGCCAAAATTTGGGAAAGCGGCGAAATCTCAGTGTGATGGGCTTGGAAAATCGCACGGGGCATCTGGATGGTGACGTTTTCATTCAGGAATGGTGCCCCAAACGCTGGGTGATGACCCCACATGAAATGCATATCTTCTTCCGCAAGGTTTGTAATTCTTTCAATGATCCGCAGATGCGGTTTTCCGGATTCCAGGATCATGGACCTAGTTAACTTAAAGGGACTGCGAAAAGTCGAAACGGTAAAGTCCGCACGAGCAAAATCTTTGGCAGACTCCAAACTATAATCCCAAGAGAGAGTGGAAACCTCGCCATGAAAGTTTAAGTGACAACCCTTGTAGATACAGGCATCGCCGCCATTCGGAAATATTTCCTGCCACCCCCCTTCATAGCATTCCAGCCACGCTTCCTCGGAAGTGGCCGCAGTAGCTATTCCAATTCCTGGGGGTTTTAAACCCCAGGGAGATTTCCAAAGCAGGTCCAATCCTCGCGGCTTATAAATAAACCGATAGATATCTGCTCCCTTGGCAGGCAGAATCGTGACTGAAAGAAATTCATTCTCCATCGTAACTGCGCGGAAACCACAATTAAGAGTGTGCTCCATGATTTTGCAGCGGTCAGAATTCATAGATCTCCTCTCTTGCCTCATTATTTTATTTATGGTCTCCGTTATCCAAGCAGCTGGGCAGCAACGGGGGACTTCGGAGCAGATTCACATGAAATGGTTCATGGCAGGATGATCATTTCTCAAACAGCTAGGCGTTGTCAAGGGCCGCTATAGGGGATTTTTCCCTTTGCCAATGAAATTTCATGAAACTTTTCACTTGACAAGGATTGCCAGCGGCTATATATATTGGTTCAATCGGAGTCCAAGCATCGGGAAGTAAAATAGGCTCGTTCAAGAGTTGATTGGGGTGAAGATATTCATTTACTAATCACTTTTTTCTGAGAAACCAGGAAAATCACTTTTAAGTTGAAGGAGGTTGCAGCTGCAATGAAACGACATGGCCAAATTCTCCTCTTTGCATCGATTGTCTGTCTGTTTGCCACTGTTGCCCTCTGGGGTTCTTCTGACCGCGGCATCATCCAAGGCACGGTGACCGACCCACAGGGAGCCGTTATCCCCAAAGTTGAGGTTCTCGTACAAAATGTGGAAACTGGCGTTGAAATTCACTTGGCGACGAATTCGGTGGGTTTTTACCTGGCGCCAGAACTGGTCCCCGGCAAATATCGAGTGCGCTTTCAGTCGGCTGGCTTCAGCACACTGGAGGTAAAAGAAGTAGTTGCCATCGCTGGTTCCATCACCACCACCAACGCGGAAATGAAGGTCGGTGAACCGACCCAAAGTGTGGAAGTGACGGCTGCTCCTCCCCTATTGGAAACCACTTCTTCAAATTTTACGACAAGTCTCAGTTCCCAGTTAATACAGGAAATTCCTCTTCAGGGACGGGATATTCAAACCTTGGTGCAACTCTTGCCAGGAGTCATCCAGTCTAGCGGGCCCTCGGGAGCGGCCTTTGGCTCGAACAGCCAGTTCGGTGGGATGTCCGATCCCATGCACTACGTGGGGTCGAGCATCAGCGTCAATGGCAGCCAGGCCGGCGCCAATTCCTGGTACTTGGAAGGAGCGCTAAATTCATCAGTCGGCGCGGAGAACGTGGTAGTGAACCCCTCCCCCGATGCCGTAGCTGAATTCAATTTGGTCAGCAACGGCTTGGCTGCTGAATACGGGAAGACCAGTGGAGCGATCGTGAATGTGGTGATGAAATCCGGCACCAACAATTTCCACGGCAACTTATACGGATTTAATCGCAATTCTTTTTTCAGCGCCTCCAATCCCTTTGCCCGACGGGATTCGAATGGAACTCCTTTATTGAGTCCTCGCGTCAACTATAATGTTCTGGGAGGCACGATTGGCGGTCCTGTGATTTTACCCGGATATAACGGGAAGAATCGGACCTTCTTTTTTGGTTCCTGGGACATCTCCTTCTTTCACCAGAACCAAAACCGTCTGCTCACCGTCCCTCTGCCCGCGGAGCGGCACGGGGATTTTTCCCACGATCCCCGCATAGCCTCGGTTTGTGATCCTGCCAATGGGGTTACCAATTGTCTCTACGATCCCTTCACAAATTCCGGACCCGATGCAAATGGATACATTCAGCGGCAACCCTTTGCCACTCCTATTATCCCAGAAAACCGGATTGATCCTTTGGCCAAGTTTTACCTGGATTCGTATCCCAATCCAAATTACTTGGATCCGCTGCAGCAAGGTCTCTGTGGCAACACATGCAATAACTTCTTAGGTCCGGTGGGCAGCAGTCTAACCACCCATAATATTTTGACCAAGATTGATCACGTAATTAATGATAAGAATAAGTTATTTGTCACCTGGATGTACAATCCCAGCTATTACACCAATTTTCGCTACCCTTGGAATGGTCCTTCCGCGCCGCTGAATACGGGGGTAGCTGGGGCTCAACCCTATGATACGAAAAACCAGTTGGCGATCATTGGTCTGACGTCGACTATTGGCTCCACCATAATCAATGAAGCCCGTTTTTCATTTTCACGTCAAAGTTTGATCTCCAAAGCGAATTCTGAAGATGTAACGCAAACTGAAACCGTAAAACAGAAAGTCAAAGGATTGAATTTTTACCTCTTCGATCCGCTCCAACCCGTGCCCAACATCAATTTCGGCGATAGTTACAACTACTACTCCTTAGGACCTGCTCAGTGGCAGAACACCGTCCAAGGTCAGCAGGCGTACACAGCAAGCGACAATTTGACCAAAGTGATAGGACGCCACACTTTGAAGACAGGATTATCATTCCGTCGAAACAATCTTTGGAATTCCCAGGCCGCCTATGGTTACAACATTAACTTTGATGGTTGGTCTACGGCCGATCCTGTTACGGGTTTAGGAGGCTCAGGTTTGGCGACCTTCTTGTTGGGATGGGTTGGTCAATCCCTTTATGAGGGTGGCGCCAGTACCGGTGTTCAATATTCCCCCTGGCAGACCAACGATGAATGGGGAGCGTACGGTCAAGACGAATTCCGAATCAAACCGAACCTGACCGTTAGCATTGGATTGCGCTACGACGTTATGGGCTGGATTCGCGAGAGACACAATGCTTTGGCCAATATCAATTTTGATGAAACCAATCCTGAGGCACCCGCATTTAAGGGAAGGCTGGAATATATGGGTTCATCGATGCATCCCGACCGCAATCTTTTCCCAGCCAACAAGAACAGCTTTGGGCCGCGCTTCGGTTTCTCCTGGTCTCCGGGCGGGAGTGGGAAGACGGTGATCCGTGGCGGATACGGAATGGTTTACAGCAATAGTATGTCGGCTCTTTTTGGCCAAGGCCTTGGAGCTGTTAGCACTCCAGGTTTTTCATTCCCTGTGCAAGTGCCAAGAACGGATGCCAGCGGTGTCACTCCATTATTCATTTTGAGTCAAGGGGCACCCGCGCCACTTGCGGTGCCAGATCTGGCGGAAAACCAGAAGAACCAAGCGCAGCTATTGGGCCGTCAAATGATGCCATTTCTAAAGGCGTCTCATGATCCAGCCGTGCAACAATGGAGTTTCTTCCTGCAACGGGAACTGCCCGGCAACATGATGATCAGCGCTGGTTATGCGGGTAGTCATGGGACGCATCTTTTCGGAGATGAATTGGAAAACATCGACGTGGCTCCAACCAAAACCTGGCAAAGCCTTCGAAGCCAGATGTATGGAGCTGTGCCGGGAGATCCCTCGTTGGATAAAATTTACGGCTGGTGCGGAACGGATTCGGCAACCGGAAAATCTCAATGTCCCGGATGGTTGACCTTGACTCCCTATCCTCAATATTACGGTATTTCTCCATTACTTTGGCCAGATGGAACGAACAAATACCATTCCGCCCAATTCAGGATTGAGAAACGGCCCACGCACGGCCTCAATTTTTTGGTCGCATACACGATCTCCAAGAATATTGTCAGTGCCGGACTAGGAGCAATGGTAGCCAACAGCACAGGCCCCACGACGATTGGCAAAGGCGTGGGAAGAATCGCCTACATTCCTGGAGCAGCAGGGGGCGGTGTGGCCGATGGCAGCACGCACACTTGGTCCAATGATCCTAGTAATCGGCGCAGCGGCTACAGCTTGTCACCGGATGATACTCCTCAGGTGTTTAATGTTGCCGTGACTTATGAGTTGCCATTCGGACAGGGAAAACGATTCATCAATGGAAAAGGCCTGGCTAACGCGATTTTTGGAGGTTGGAAGTGGACTCAGAATTGGAATGCCCAAAGCGGAGTCCCCATGTTTTTCCGGCAGTTCTATAACTATCAGGGCGGCATTTGGACTAACCGTTTAAACTTGGTTGGAGATCCGAGTGCGGGACGTTCTGGAAAGACCCGGCAACAATTGGAACAGCAGTATTACAATCCCGCGGCCTTCACTCCGCCTTATGGAATCGATGATGCGTTGGTCACTGCTCTCTCCACCGGCACTTATGCAGACGGAACTACTGTTGACTATGATAAGGTGGATAGCTGGTGGCAGTGGGGGAATGCGGGGATCAGGCCCAATGGCGGCCGTACTCCCGGGTACTGGAATGCGGATATGTCTTTGGGCAAATCGTTCAAAATCTCGGAGAGCCGGATATTTAATTTCCGCTGGGATGTCTTCAACGCGTTTAACCACCAAAATCTGGGCATCCCAGATAATCGTTGGTGCCTCCCACCCAAAGCAGATGGGACTACTGACCTTGTGCACATTTTTGATTGCGAGTTTGGCAGAATTACTAATGTGCAAACCGATCCGAGAAGCATGCAATTTTCCGTCAAGTTTCAGTGGTGACGAGCCTTTTGTGATTTTGACGAATAGCTGATTTATGGACTTATTCCCATTCTGAATAAATGTGCCGGCCTTAATCCCCGTCCTTTTGAGGAGGTCGGGGCCGGCCCCTTTCTAAATTTTCCCTCCTATCTTCATGGAAGCGTTAAAATGGGGGAGAAATCTGTCTAGCACATAAGTTGCTACCGCACACCGGATCATCGTTTCCGCCATGAGTGAAGAATCGAGCTACAGAATTTCGAGCCGCTATATGAGATCAATGCTTTCGGGGGCATCCTGCAGTGTTCCTAGCATGCGGACCGGAATTTGCTTAAGTAAATGGGGAGGTGGCTTGCTATTTACAGTAGCGTTCTTGTTTTTGGCTGCTTGCCAGCCTAAATCCCATCAGAGGGAAAGCCAAAACCCGAAACGAATCTCAACCGGCGTGAATGTGCTGTTGATCACGATTGATACACTTCGCCCCGATTACTTGACTTGTTACGGAAAGGCCAGGGCAGCTACTCCCTGGATCGACCGACTTGCCGCGAGCGGTGTGCGATTTAATCAAGCCTTCGCGCAAGTCCCGCTGACTCCTCCATCCCATGCCTCCATCATGACGGGAACATATCCTAGTAAACATAAGGTTCGCGACTTGGAGGGGTTTAAGTTGGATGACCGGATTCCTACACTCGCCAGTTGCGTGAAGTCGGCGGGATTCCACACTGCCGCGGTGATCGGTTCCGCCATGCTCCATCGTCGATGCGGCCTGAACAAGGGATTTGATGTCTATTTTGACGATATGAAGGACTCGTCACAACACAGCCAGTCGCAAGGAGAAGTAGCCGAATTGCGTGGGGAAGTGGTAACACGCCGTGCCCTGGAATGGCTGACCGGCCTTCCAAAGGAAAAGGGGGCGGAGTCCTCCCAACGTTTTTTTCTGTGGGCTCACTACTTCGATCCACATTTCCCTTACAACCCTCCGGAGCCATATCGCTCGCGATACGCCAATGATGTTTACGCCGGCGAAGTGGCCTATGTGGATGCACAGATTGGTGAGTTGCTGAATGGGTTGACTCGCTTGGGATTGGAGAAGACGACTTTGGTCGCCCTTCTTTCCGATCATGGGGAGAGTCTGGGAGAACATGGTGAATCTACACATGGTGTCTTTCTCTACGATTCAACCATGCACATACCTTGGGTAATGGCGGGACCTGGACTCCCCGGCCATCGTGTGATTGACGATCAGGTTAGAACCATCGATGTGATGCCGACAATTTTGGAATATCTGGGATTATCTCAGGACAGAAAAATCCAAGGTCTCTCGGTTTTGCCTGCGATACTGGAGGGCAGATCCTTTGCCGCCCAATTCAGTTACATGGAAACGATCTATCCGAAGACGCATCTTGGCTGGTCGGAGCTGCGCGGCTTGCGCACTAAGGATTGGAAACTGATCGATGCCCCGAAACCGGAACTTTATAAAATAAGCGATGATGCCGGGGAAACCAAAAATGTTGTTGCTCAATTTCCAAGCCCGGTGAGGGAACTTCGCCAAAAAATGCGGGAAGCCGCGGACAACGCGAATGGGACCGAGCATTTGGAAATTCAAGCTAGCTCTGACGAAAAACGCCGCCAACTTCAGTCACTAGGATACGCAAGCGCTGGAACTCCGCGGCGAATAGAATTGGACTTCTCTGGCTCCGATCCCAAGGATCGAATTCACATTTTGGCGCGAATTGGAAAGGCTGATCTCTTGATGGTTCAGAACCGTTTCCGCGAAGCCACAATAATTTTGGAAGAAAGCCTGCGGGAAGATTCGACGAATCCCCTGATCTATCGGCAAATGGGGTTTTGCTTGCAGCAGGCCGGACAGCTGAAACGCGCGATTCAGCTTTACCAGCAAGCCATTCAGCGAGGCGCGGACAACGATCAGACGCATGCCGAATTGGGAACAGTCTACATGCAATTGGGTGACAAGCTGCATGCCATGGAATCAATGGAGGAAGCGGCGCTGCAAAACCCTCTGGATTTGGGGAACCTTGGAAATTTGGCCACTATTTATCTGGAACTCGCTCGAACGGCGGACTGCCAGCGAGTTCTACGGACGATTTTAGGACAAAAGCCAGATCATGCAGTGGCAAACAATTTGTCGGGAGTTCTATCGGTCCAACAGGGTCAGAAGCAAATGGCGCGCCGCTATTTTGAAAAGGCGGTCCAGGGCGACCCTGATTTTGCCCAAGCGTACATGAATTTGGGAATTTTGAATGAGGAAGCTGGCCAAGCCTCAGAGGCAGTCTCCTGTTATCGCAAGTTCTTAGAAAAAACGCGCGGTATGGAGAGCCGGGATATTATCCGGAAAGTGAAGAAAGCCATCACCGATCTGGAAAGGAAATCGTAGTTTGATGATTGCGGACACCTGGAGTTTGCATCGCCAAGTGGGGCCTCTTTGATCGGAGGTTCCTTGGACGGGCTTTTGACTATGTCTTGGCATTTTATTAGATCTTTTGGTCCACGCCTCCTCGGTAGCTTCGATTTGAGGGGACCCAAATCAGCAGGAATGAATCAGGAGCCCATATGAACTTGAAACCGGTTTTGCTTGGCGCCATCAAGCATTCAATTATTGGAATCCTAGCGATGGCGGTAATCCGAGATTCAATGGTGGCCGGTCCTCCAAAGCAAGCAATCGACTCACTCCCTTCCGTTGTTTTGAGGGAAGCGCCCTTCCTTCAGATGCCCGGGGTGGAAGTTCCCGAGCGCAGTTTGCTTCATGAAGCAGACTCCAACAATCCTCTGCATTGGGACGGGGATACGCTCTATTTATTTAATAATTACGGGCATCCCTGGAGGACCTCCGGACCGGACCTTTTTCATCTAAGCGATCGAGTGTCAGCCCGTCTGGGAGAATTGAACGATAAGCTCCAGATCTGGGTGGAGAGCACCTATAAAGATGAGGATGGAACTCTGTACGGAGCCTTTCATCATGAACCCACCACCACCTGCTTCGGCAATTTGCATCCGCCCACGGCGCCAAAAATCATCTGGATGCGTTCGCGTGACAATGGCGCCACCTGGGAGGATTTGGGTTTCATTATTTCCGCCGATCCGTGTGCGATCAACTGTCAAACCAAAAGTCCCTGGGACTCCGGAGGCACTGGTGATTTCTCTTTTATAGCGGACCAAAAGCGCGAGTACTTTTATTTTTATGGCACGAGCTATGATCCAAGATTTGAAGAGCAGGGGGTTTTTGCGGCGCGTATGCGCTACGCTGACCGCGGTTCTCCGGCCGGCAAAGCAAAAAAATGGCACCGGGGAGACTGGGATGAGCCCGGGTTGTGGGGGCATGTTTCTCCGGTTTTTCCAGCTCAACGTGACTACACTCACCTGGATGGGTGCATGTTTTGGGGGCCCGCCATCCATTGGAACAATTACCTAAATATGTATGTCATGGTTTTGAACCATGCCATTGATACTAAGTTGACGGAAGATGGAATTTACATCAGTTTTAATCCGGATGTGAGCGATCCCCAAGGTTGGAGCGAGCCTAAAATGATATTGGATCGGGCCGGCATTTTGAAGGCCCAGGCTTTCGGTTCGGTTGCCAATGGAGTCCTTCAGGTTCCTCCTGGGGTATATTATGGCGAACTGAGGGCCCTGCCCGAAGGAACCGTGGTGGCCGACACAATATCCAGTGGCTGGTATCCTCAAATCGTCGGGACGAATAAAGGCGAAACCGACACAATCTGCGGCCGGACGGGGAGGTTGTTTATGACTGGGATGTCCCGTCTCGAGGTGACTTTTTTAAAACCGGGCGAGAAGGTAAAACCTTAGAGGGTGTTTAAAAAGTATACTTTGGAATAAGGTAGGGCTCTTTCGCCGAAAGAGCCGTCTGTGCATTGCCTTCTACGCAAATCATAGACGGACGGCTCGGCGAGCCGTCCCTACCAATTCCCGAGAGAAAAGCTACTTTTTAAACACCCTCTTAGAGCGAATCCGTGGAGCCAAATTACATGAACAATCTGCGCAAAACCTCATCTTGTATAGTGGCGAAGAGACAAAATGTTCTGATTGCGTTTTCATCCCTTTGGCATCGTAAGCAAATTGCCGATACAACGAAGTTCCCCTCCTTAGCCAAGGAGGGGAAAGACGCGGCCGCCAGGCCGCGTCAGGGGTGGTCTGAGGTTTTTGACTGGCGGGAAGTGGCAGCCTTCGCACCACCCCGGCCTCGACTTCGTCTCGGCCACCCCTCCTCATCCGAGGAGGGGAATTTTGAACCGGTATTTTATTTCCGAGGCCTTTTCTTCATTCTTCTTCTCGTTTGTGTGTGTACGCCATCAATTCTTAAATCGCAGAACCTTCTACTCCCTTCTGTAACCTTGAAAGAGGCGCCCCCATTACAAATGCCGGGAGTTGCAGTTCCGGAGCGCAATCTACCTCATGAGTCGGATTGCAACAGCCCGGTTCATTGGGATGGAGACACCCTCTATGTCTTCAATTCCTATTCTCATCCCTGGCGCAGTTCCGGACCGGATCTTTTTCATTTAGAGAACCATGTCACCACCCAACTGGGCGGAGTCAACGATAACCTGTCGATTTGGATTGAATCGACCTGGAAGGATGAAGAGACCGGTATTCTATACGGTGCCTACCATTATGAACCTGATGCCGTCTGCTTTTCCAATAAACATCTACCTACCATGCCGCGGATCGGTTGGCTGCGGTCCACAGACAATGGCAAGATTTGGGAAGAACTGGGCTTTATCATAGAAGCCAAACGTTGCGCCCTCCGCTGCGACACGGAAAGTCCGTGGGATGCAGGTGGGACGGGAGATTTCGTGTTTGTCCTCGATGAAAAAAGGGAATTTTTTTATTTTTACGGCACCAGTTACGATTCCCAATTCGAAGAACAGGGAATTTGGGCGGCCCGGATGAAATTTGAGGATCGAAACAATCCCTCGGGAAAAGTCATGAAGTGGCATCAGGGCCGATGGGATGAGCCGGGAATTTGGGGTCATGTTACCCCCGTCTTTCCAGCGGAAATTGACTACCACAGAAAAGACGGCGCGATGTTCTGGGGTCCCGCCATTCATTGGAACACCTTCCTCAATCAATACGTCATGCTGCTCAATCACGCGGTGGATACGCGTCTCAACGCGGATGGGATTTATGTCAGCTATAATCCTCGACTCGATAATCCTGCCGGTTGGAGCCGGCCTGTCATGGTTTTGAATCGGGAAGCCATTCAGCGTGCCATGATGGGGGCCAATCTTTCCAAAACCAAGATGGAAAATGGCTGGTATCCACAAGTCATCGGAACCGCCAAGGGGGAAACGGACAAACGGCTGGGGCAAAACGGGCGGTTTTTCATGGCGGGCTATTCCACTAGGGAGATCACTTTCGTTCCATCGGGGGGGAAAGGGAAATAAAGTCTCACGCTTAGATAAACTATCTTAAGGAATCGTAAATAAATTACCGGTACAACTAAGTTCCCCTCCTTAGCCAAGGAGGGGAAAGACGCGGCCGTCAGGACGCGTCAGGGGTGGTCTGAGGTTTTTGACTGGCGGGAATCGGCAGCCTTCGCACCACCCCGGCCTCGACTTTGTCTCGGCCACCCCTTCCGCCAGGACGGATTTAACAACCTCGTCCGAGGAGGGGAATTTTGAACCGGTATTTTATTTACGAGGTCTAAGTTGGAAAAGACGATATTCGATAAATTCTGCCGACGGCCTAAGAAGAATTTTCTTCAACCCTGGACCCTCCACATGAGCGGGGGGAAACCCATTCTTATTATGATCGGAATTCAGATGAACCGACGACATTTCATGCAGAGTTCTCTTGTAGCTTCCGCCGCTATCTGGTTGTCGCGCGAAGGAAACAGCCAGTCTGCCGAAGAGTTCCACGTTTGTCCAAAGTCCCGACCGCCGTCTCGCACGCTTTTTGCCTTCCGAGCGGGTGATCTCACCTCATATGCCGCGGAAATGCGACTCACTCTCTCATGCCTGCAGGGATTAGTGAACCGCCTTCAACCTCAACTCTACCTGGTTCACGACCGGTACGATGAACTCTGGTTGGAATGGCTGCAGGCCCGCGGGGATGTTGAAAAGGTTGTGTGGCTTGAAATTGGGGAAGTATTTGAACGTTTCCTTCCCTTTGTCACCCAGATGTTTGTCTTTGATCCTGCCGTCCCCGCCACCATCAATGTGGCGACCATGCTTGCCGCCATTCACAATGGATTAGTGGCGGCACCCGGCAACGCCGATCAATTCAATCTCTCCATGGGAGTGATTCCAGATTCCAGCACGCTGGGATTGGATCTTAGGAGCTTTCAGTGGAAGAAAGACCTTGATGCCTATCGTTGGTTCTATCGAAAATATAAAAGTCAGGTTTTCCGCCAGGCTATTGCCATTCTGGCTCCTCAAGAAGCCGCTCTGCGGGATTATCTGGTCGAATTCAAGATTCCCATTCTTTGGATTTCCGGCCCACAAGACGAGGAGAGAAATCCTAAGGCTGCATCAGAAGAGGAATTCAAATTTGCTCGTGAGATCCTGATGGAGTGGCCTCCCAATATCCCTTGCCTGGGCTGGCCCACCAGCGGCGACAAGACAGGAGGAATCGGCGAGACACCGGGAGTGCGGCTGGCCAGCCAATGCGCCAAGTACACGGCTTGTACAGCATTTGATGCCTATTCCCCCACGGTGGGCAACCTGTCGGTTCACTCCGGCACTACCGCCATTCTCAAGCAACCTCTGCCGGCAGTGCAGTTGGATTCATCGAAGGCATACTTGGCGTTTATTCGATCGGATGGCGATGGATTGAATTTCCATCGTCATTATTATCGGAAACTTTTCGACGACCCAAAGCATGGCTCTGTCCCCATCGGTTGGCAGATTGGACCAACGGCCTTTGATTTGCACCCTGACATTCTTGACTATTATTACAAAAAAGCCAGGCCGGGGGATTGTTTTCTGATGGCTTTAACCGGTATGGGGTATATCCATGAAGATGATTACGCGGAGAATTATTCGCCTGAGGAACGAGAAAAAATCTGTATTGAATATGTTCGCCTCTCTGCTCTTTACCAGGCACGATTGGATGCGACGGTAATGTCGACCTACTCGGAAATGCGCCCGGAGAGTTTGGCCCGGTGGGCTCGAACTCCCGGCATTCAAGGGATATTTGCCAATTACGGACGAAGCCATTCCACCACGAAGGAGAATCTGCTGACGGTCGTGGAGGGCAAACCGGTATTTCGAGCCATTGATCGTCCTCCCGGTCCATTCACGTTTACTCCTTCAGCCAGAAGGGATGCGGAATATTACATGATTAATGAGATCCGGCGCTGGACCCCCTCGCAGCGGCCAGTATTTTTACATGTTTTTTTGGCGAACTGGCTAACCAGTTTGGATATGGCAGAGAACATCGTGAAAGGGCTTGGATCTGAATATGTTGTCGTCCGTCCCGATCAACTTCCACAGCTATATCAACGATCGCTAGGAAAGAAATAGGATTGATATGCACCGGAAACAATTTCGCCTATCTCGTCGCGATTTCCTAACCCAAGCCTTTATGGCCGGCGCGGTGTTTCCTTCCAATTCGCGGTTCCTCCCTCTCGGGAGTTCCAATCCGCAGGGGATTTCCCCTACGAACAATCCTCTGATTGTCCATATCCAGGCAACCGCACCGGCCGGACCTCCTCCGCTCGGACCTCCAGTTGAGACAAGTATTCCCTTTCGACATGGGCAAGTTTTTCATCCCGAAAATCTTTCCATTTTTTCCCCCAGGGGACAACCCGTGATGATGCAAGCGAAATCGTCCGCAACCTGGCCGGATGGCAGCATACGATGGTTGTCGGTCGTATTTGAAGCTTCTGACGGCCCGGGGGATTACACTCTGAAGTTGGGAAAGAGACCGGCATCCCCAGAACTGGTTTATGCTGCCAATGGAAAGCTGCTCCTCAATACGGGGGAGGTTGAGCTGGCCTTTATCGACACCCCCGGAGGATGGTTGGAGAGCGTCTCCGGGGTGGGCAAGGACGGCCATATGCATCCATTGATTCAAGGTCCCGGATGCGCGGATCTTCGGCTGATCCGGCCGGACGGCAAAACTTTTCTGGCAACTTTGGCCGCTGAAACGGGGACAATGACTATTGAGGAACGAGGCCCGATTAGAGCCTCGGTTCGCTGCCAGGGAAAATTGAGGGCGAAGGATGGAAGCCAGCTTTTCGATTTCATTTTTCGCTGGACTGCCTATCGGGCTCGGCCTGAAGTTTATTTGACCGTGTCATGGATCAATAACAGCGAGGCGTCGGTGGAAAAAGTCCGTGACCTTCGGTTGATTTTCCCCTTCGTATTCTCTCCTGAAAGGCTGGTCTTCAGCTGTGACCGGGGAGTCTATGATGGTCCCTACCTGAAAGATTGGCCGGTTTATCTCTTACAGGAAGACTATGACTGTTATTGGGCTAAAACAGTGAATCCCGATGGCCGGATCCAAAACCTCTCAAGTGGAGGCTGTAACGGAGAACAGGCTCCTGGATGGTTGTATTTTCAGAGTGCCCGCCAATGTTTGGGAATTTGGGTTCCCAATTTTCACGAGGAGTATCCCAATGAAATCTCTCTGCGTGAGGGGGAATTAAGCGTCGGCTTGTGGCCTGAAAGAGCCTCACGCCACCTGGCATCCAAGCCAATTCTCCCCGCTGATCCCTTTGGCAACCGACCCTATGAATATGCCAAATATTGGCCGGTGATGCCTCATCCCTACCTCGCTTTTTTTGATGCTGAGGAACAATGTCTGGCTGCGCGCCAGGGCATGGCAAAGACTCAAGACATCGTGCTTAGCCTCTGGGCAGGGAAGGAGGGAATGCCCGCATTTGAACGGAAGTGGTGGAATAAAACGCTGCAGCCGGTTCGCGGACAATTGGATCCCGCCTATGTCTCTGACACCGGGGCGTTGGGAATCCTTTCCCCTCGGGATGCCAAGATCTTTCCCCATTTTGAACAGCTCTTCGATGAAAATTTTCAATGGCTGGATCGACACATAGACGTGCTGCGCTGTTACGGGAAATTTGACTATGGTGACTTCAAGTACATGACCGCCGGGACGGATTACATGTGCCACCCCGGCACCAAGTGGGGCGAGATGGGAGAAATGGCGCGGGAAGGGTACTGGCACAACAATGAACGCGATCCCTTGCTGGGATTGCTGCTTTATTATTTTCGGACTGGCAATCCAAAAGTCTGGGATCGGTGCCGCATCGTGGCGCGGCACCTGTTCGACATCGATATTTGTCATCACCCCCGGTGGGGGATGTGGACCCACAGTTACGGCCATTGTTACCTGGCGCAGGGGAAGGCTGGAGAACCGGACCACTCCTGGCTCCTGGGGATGATGCATTGGGCTGCCATAAGCGGGGATCCGATACTCGAGGAGTGGATCACTCGCTGTGGCGAAGACTTGAGGAATGTCCCGATTGACTTTGCGGAAGCGGATGCCCGCACTGTTTCAGTCTATCTTCACATCATGTGCCAGTTTTACCTGTTTACTTCTCGGGCTGAATACCTGGATGCCGCCCAAGGACCGGTCCAGGTGCTCCTCAAATTTCAGAAAGCGAACGGAAGTTGGCCGGCTTATCTAGGAAATCCGAACCAGTCCATAGAAGGATTTGTGGAGCATGTTGTCATGGCGTTGGCTGACTATTATGCCATTCGCCGGGACGAGATAGTTTTAAGAGCTTTGAATCAGGCAGTGGATTTTCTGTTTGGCAAAGAAGGCGAGAAGCCGGTGGATGTGGGAGAATCTTCGTTGGCGCTTTATGCGCTGGCTGTCTTGGGGGACACCACCGGATCACCTCACTATACTGACTTGGTCTCCGTAGTTCTGGAAAAGTTGCATGCGCAATTAAACCTCTCCCAGGATCCCTTAGGTCGTGGTGACCCTTGGGCTCAATGGGGGATCAACAATCCCGAAGTTGCCAAAACAAGCGGCCGCCCTAAACAATTCCTGGGGCAAACGCGTCCCTTGTCTCCTGCTTCCACCCTGGCTTATGGACAGCCTGCCCTTGCCCTCTTAGCGCGCAGGAAGGGATCCAAAGAATGAGAAATCCATTGACTTGGAAGCGAATCCTCTGGCTGTCAGTACTCTTGATGGGAGGTTTTTTCTCCTCTCCTTGCGCCGCGGCTGATGAATTTGAGCAACATTTTGTTGCCCCGCCAACTCAATTTGGCCCTTCCTGTTTTTGGTGGTGGTTTGGTTGTCCTTATTCCATCCGGGATATCCACAACAGCCTGGATGCCATGAAGGCCGCAGGATTGGGAGGTTTTCGGATCTATCCAATCTATACCTTTCCCGACGCCCATCTGCCCGCTGGGGTAGAGAACTTTCCGTACCTCTCTCCTCAATATCTGGAAAGGGTGAGAGAATCCGTTCGGTATGCGGGAGAAATCGGTCTCCAGGCTGAGACTGTCTTGGGTACCGGGTGGCCCTTCGGCGGCCCATACATTCCATCTACTCTTGGGGCGGGGCAACTGAAGTTCGCCTCACTGGAGATTTCAGGCCCGCGAGACTTCTCCGGGCCCGTTCCCGGAAGGATGACCGGAGCAGAGATTTTGTTAGCTGTCCAGGCTGCCAAGATCAATGGGGAAGGAGGCATCGATCTGGAGACCCTGCTGGATTTAACCTCCAAAGTTCAAGAGTGGCGGCTCGAAAACTGGCACATCCCTCCCGGACCTTGGAAGCTGATGAGCTTTGTGGGCGGCTATACGGGCATGAAAGTGAAACGGGCGGCTCCTGGTGGTGAAGGCCTTGTGCTTGACCATTTCAATCGAACAGCCATGGAAATGCATCTCAAGCACAATGGCGATAATCAAGCCCCCTCTCTAAAAGGCGCGCATGCCGTGACCATGGATAGCTGGGAGGTTTTCGGATCCAACTGGACTCCCGCTCTCCCGGTGGAATTTCAAAAAAGACGCGGTTACTCCTTGCTTCCTTATTTGTCTGCCCTATTTCTTTCCACGGGTGACGCTGGTAGACGGATCCGATACGATTTCAGAAAAACCGTATCCGAACTGGCATTGGAGAATTGCTTTGCTCCTTTGAAGGATTGGGCGCATCGGCAGGAACTTAAAACCAGAGTTGAAGCTCATGGCACTCCCGCTGACATTTTGGAAGCTTATGGGCTAAACGATATTCCCGAAGCGGAAACATATGGCCCGGAAGATCGACGCCACCTCAATATTCGGGATCGCAAACTAGCCAGCTCAGCCGGGCATCTGTTCGGAAGAAATCAGATTTCCTGTGAAAGCTTCACTTGGCTTCGCTTTCCGCTCTTCCTGGTCACACTGGAGAATATGAAAGCAGCCGCGGATGCGATTTATCTGGATGGCATCAACCAGGTCAACTTTCATGGGGTCCCCTTTTCTCCATCTTGGGCTGAATCTCCCGGTTGGTATTATTATGCGGCCACCAACGTCAGCCCCGGCAATACCTGGTGGCCGCACCTGAAGCATCTTTCCGATTATCTGCGCCGGACCAATTTCCTCCTCCAACAAGGATCCCCGGTCAGCGATGTCGCGGTGTATCTGCCTTATGAAGATGTATGGGCCGATGCTTATGGTGACTGGTTTGATTTAGCCGGGGGAATTGAAGCGAGGTTCAATGAAGGTGGAAACTCAAGTATAACCCGCATGTTGGAGGCTTTGCAGGATGGAGGTTATGACTTTGACTTCATCAATGCCGGGAGATTAAAGGAGTCGAAACTGGAGGGAAAGTTCCTGAAAGTCGGCCCGATGCGGTACCGGGTATTGGTGCTGCCTGGTTTATCCAGCATAGAGCCTGAATCTCTCCAACGTCTTCGCGAATTTTGTCTGGCGGGAGGAGTTGTAGTCGGAACCGATAATCTTCCCGCACGGTCGCCGGGATTCCAAAACGCCACCGTGCAAACAAACCAGGTTCACCAGCTGGTAAATGAAATATTTGGAGATTCTAAGAATCCCCATGCCAGTCCCTGGCTTGGAGAGCCGCGGGCGCGAGGGAATAGGCTAGGGGAGGGGGAGGGAATTTTTATTCCTCGGGATTCATATGCATCTCTTGCGCCTGGGACTCACCTGTTGCCACGTCTTGTTTCAAAAGTGATTTCCCCTGACCTGGTTTTTGATTCTCCGGATTCCGGAGTAGGCTTTGTTCATAGGAATGCCGGGGATAAGCAGATCTACTTTGTGGCAAATGTGTGCGGTCAGGAAAAATCTCTCCGCGGACGTTATCGGGTGTCCGGCCTCTATCCGTGGCTGTTTGACGCGGAATCGGGAGCCATAAAACCTTTGCACACATTCAGGGCCGTCAACAACTTTACTGAAGTGGAAATTTCTCTTCAGCCGTGGGGATCGGCATTTATTGTGTTCAACTCCGATCCAGTGGATTCAATTGTCTCGGCAAATCTCAGCGAAATCTCGCGGGTAGATGACACTGGAAAAAGAGCGATTGCGACTGTCACCAAAAATGGAATCTACCAGGCACGGACAGCCGAAGGAGTGATCCAATCCTCGGTGGAAAATCTTCCTGCCCCTTTGGCCGTGACAGGGCCCTGGAATCTAAGCGCAGGGCGGATCGGAAAACAGCTGGAAAAATTAACGAGCTGGACTGACTATCCGGAATTTGAAAATTTTTCCGGGACAGCCGCTTATCGCTGTGAAATCGACATCCCAGGAATCTTTCTAATGGAGGGGCGATATTTGAATTTGAATTTGGGGGAAGTACGAGATATCGCGGAAGTCTGGATGAATGGAAAATTGGCGGGCATCGCCTGGAAACATCCTTTTATGATCGACGTAACCAATTGCGTTAAGGCTGGAAAAAATCAACTGGAGATCCGGGTTACCAACTGTCTCGCGAATCAAATGCGCTTGAAGCCGGCATTGCCGCCTCCTTATTCCGATTTGAAAGACAGGATTCCCGCTCCGGTATCCTCGGGCTTGCTTGGCCCCGTCTGGCTGCGGCCGAGCCAGAGAGTAGTCTTGTCTCCATCGGAGGTGAAGCAATGAGGGATCGAGAAGAAAGAGATTCAACACCTTCTCAAAAGGATCATTACGCGAATGAGCCGCTGCCAGGCTTTACCAGCCGGGAGATGAGCCGCAGGGATTTCGGACAAATATTGGCTGGGATTACCCTCCTTCCAGCTCTCCCCGCCTATTCAACCAATGGCGAGGCAAAATTGTCTAATTTAAATCCCGGGCAGGAAAAGACAGAGGTGCACCAATCGTCGGAAACATCCAACGATTCGTCACTCTTTGAACATGCCCAGGATGGATCCTTTCGTTGGAATGTGGGCAACCAATTTTTCAATCAGCAGTTGTCTTTGAAACAAGGGCATTTCACTTGCACTTCACTGCGATTCAATCCCAAGTACAGAGAGTGGATTCACCCATCAGGAACATCGGACGAATTTTGTGTGGAGATTTCGAAATCTGGAGATACTCCGCAAGCTTTGCTGGGTCAAGATTCTTGGACGTATCTTCACCATTCGATGAAGAATGGGGATAGAGGCTGGAACCATTTAACAATTGAGATGAAACCTGCCTCATTGCCGATTGAAATCCAGCGCCATTATCTCTGGCGACCAGAGTTGCCATTACTTCGGCAATACACAACGATTAAGAATTCAGGTTCAGAAGCGATGGTGGTTCATCGTCTGGATTGCTTCCGGCTCCGTGTCAGTCCCTTGTCGGATTCTCTGGAACTCTGCTGGATCGACAATTTTGGCCGGGCCATGAGGCCGGATCCGGGGAATCCCATCCACTACTGCAGCATCGATGACAACATCGAGATGTATTTGCGGACAGGTCCTTACAGTCCGGAATTTGCCTGGTTCTGTCTACGCTTGCCCGGCAAAAGTGAAGGTCTGATCGGGGGGTGGGAATGGTCTGGCCCCATGACCGTCGCGATTGGAGATATGAAAGATCCCTGCTTGATCCACGGGGGTTTGGATACCGAAGGAATGGCGGAACCGCTGGAGCCTGGTGGTTCTCTGGATTCTCCAGTTGGATGGTATGGCTTTTATGCAGGGGATCTTGATGAGGCGGCCGCTCTGAGCCATCACTTGATCAGAACTGACTTCACGCCTTCCCTCCCGGAATCCGATTATCCATGGGTTGTTTACTGTTCCTGGTCTGCTTCCCTGGATGAGAATAGCCCATACAATGAGAAAGGAACTCATCCCTGGTATCCCACCGAGAAAAATCTCCTGTCCCAGGCGGAAGCCGCCGCGGAATTGGGTTGTGAGCTGTTTCTATGGGATCACGGCTGGTTTGCTCAAAGAGGCGACTGGTGGTGCGATCCGCGCCGGTTTCCCCAAGGTCCCAAGCCATTGGTTGATGCCGTGAAGAAGAAGGGGATGAAACTGGGATTATGGTTTGGATTTGGCAATGCCGACGAGACTTCCGAAGTTGTGCGCGCTCACTGGGATTGGCTGGCCACCTATGGTGGCAAACCCATTCCTGATGTTTTTTTTACCCGATGCGCCGCATCGGTTTGGAACACTCGAACCTTGTGCCTGGCGCACCGACCGGTCCGCGAGTGGGTCAAACAACAACTGGTCCGGGTCATTGAAGAATTTGAGCTGGATTGGCTCAAACACGATTTTGATTTGATCACAATTTGCCAGGACCGGCACCACACCCACACTCCGGGAGACGGGCGCCTGGCGGCTTGCGAGGGTTTCTATGAAATCATGGATTTTGTTCGCCAAAGATATCCCCGTCTCATCTGCGAAAACTGGATGAACAATAGCGCAGTTCCCGATTATGGAGTGGTCCGGCGTCACCATATGCAGTTGATCGGAGATGCATATAAGGCTTTCGCCTTGCGCCAGATGGTTTATGGGCACACCCAGGTTTTCCCGTTGGACCGACAGCAACGCTATATTCGTTTTGAGCATTCCGATGGCGACTTGAAGACGATGTTCCGTAGCGGAGCCATTGGAGGTCCACTCACCCTGCTGAGTGATCCGCGGAGATTGCCAGAAGACAAGAAGGCTCTGTTAAAAGAGGAGATTCTTCTCTATAAGAAAATTCGGCGATTCTTTAAAGGGAAGGCCTACCGCTTGATTGGACGGCCTCATCCGAGAGGTTGGGATGCCTTTGAATTGGTTGACGAGCGTCGAGGCGACGGAATGCTTTATGTTTTTCGGAATCATCACCCTGCGACTAGGCAGGAAGTCATCCTGAAGGGAATTGACCCGAACCGGAATTACCGCGTGACTTACCATGATCGGCGAGAAGAAAAGAATTTTGCGGGGAAACAGATGATGACTTCAGGGATTCCGGTTGTCCTGCCTGAAGAAAACAGCACGGAATTAATTCTGTTTTCCTCGGCTCCAGTCCGAGAGGGACAGTCCTTCCGGCGGGGATGATATGCCGGCCGCATCCTGATAAATGGGCTGAATTGATATTTTTGAATTTCCGAAATCTTCCTTATTGAGAGGAGGAGATAAAATTAACCCGGAAGGCTACATCAAAAGGAAGCCCCTTATCAGGTCTCGTGCGAAAATTTGTGACCACGTAATGGGCGATGAATTCGCGGGAACCTGTGGCTCCTTTTTTCATTCCGGTGATGGGAAAGAGGGAGACCCTTTGGGCAGGTAAAACCATCTCACCCAGAATTCCCACCTCTTCCAACTGGTTCTGCAGTTCCAAATGCAAAGAAATGTCAGATTTATTTCGAATCTGAAGATAAGCGTATCCGTTCCCTTTGATCTGTACTTGTGTGTTTAGCAGGTCCACGGAAGACTGGAAAATGGGCTTTAAATATTGTTCTTCGCCGATCAGGGAATCCCGCCAGTATACGGCCGTGCGCCGCGCAAAGAGAGCTTCTCTCAATGATTCCATGGTTCGTTCCCGGGCAAACACCAAAGTCAAAGGACGGGGATCTCCTGCCGTCTTGTCGAAGGCAACAGCCATAGGTTCATGAGTGTCAGAATTCCCTAAAATGGTCAGCTTTTTCTCCAGTGCCCACTTGAAAGCCTCGGGATAATAAGACCGCTCATTGACAATTTCAATCCCTTGCATCCAGCCTTTTTGCAGGATCTCGTCATGTTCCGGATACCAGACCGGGTGTTCCTCCGGCTGCTTCCAGCCGGGATGGTTCCAGAAAATGAAGGCTTTCTGATCCATTGCATTTTTCAAAACTTCCCGCCAATCTTTCATGTTCAGCGGGGTGGCATCCTGGAGGAAGAGGGCATTGAAATGGCCGGGGGGCATGTCTTTGGTAATTTCAGCCGCGTGCACCAAGAGCATATTCAACAGATTAGCAACCGGCAACGCAATTTCATAAGAGCGATTGAAATTTTGAATCAGATCGTCCTTGTGTGGCTGGACTTCGATGTGGTCAGTGATCGCCAGAGCATCTAAACCATCGCTCCATGCTTCTTGGGGTCGAAAATCCGGCCAAACATTTCCATCGGAAAATACAGTATGCATGTGAAAATCGCATTTCAAGGTGAGATATCCCGGGATGTCAGGAATGTGGATCTCTGTCCGCGCGTTTCTTTGGCCATAAATGAGGGTCGACCCTATCAGCAACCAGCCGATGAGCGGGCCGATGACGAAATAGTTTTTCTTTTGGGGCTTGATCATAGGTTGACCTCTTTCTTGAAAAGTAATCAGAACCAATCCAGACAAACCTCGTTGCTCTCATTATATCTATTGAGACAGCTGAAGAAGCAGGGGCAAGCTCTCTAATTGAGTTGGGTAACCCCCCGGTTATGCCAGGTAAACAAAAAAGACGTCGTCGCGGGTATCATCATTTAATAGTGCACAGGACATCCTTCATGGCACAGAGGTGAATTTGTTCCGGCTTCTTCGGCAGGAGGAGCGAAAATTCTTTCGTCACGCCGTTTCCGCGCACAGCGATTGAAGCTAACCGAACAGTCTTGCCACCGAGATCGGCATAAATCGGGACTCGCATCTTGAAGGAATCGTCCACATTATTCTGACTGATTTTGAAGAGAAGATTGAACTGACCTTTCTCCGCGCTTTCCACCCGCGAGTCCAGATGATATTCCGGCAGACTCGTCCCAAAGACCCATTGGTTGAAGAACCAGTCCAGCCAGCCATTGCCGTCCAGATCAATGGCTGGAATTATATGTCTTTCCACTACTTGCTTGAAGTCTTCCGTGGAGGCCTCACGATTGTAATAGCTCTTCACGAAATCCTGCAACATGCCGGTAAATCGGGGAAACGAAATCCTGCAACATGCCGGTAAATCGGGGAAACGAAATCCTGCAACATGCCGGTAAATCGGGGAAACGAAATCCTGCAACATGCCGGTAAATCGGGGAAAATTGGCCGCTCTTAAGAAATTAAGTATTTTGCGAAACCCGGATATAATAGGATTATTACTAATCACACCACATCAACATACCTGAGGCGCCAAGGAGGCTCTCTGTCACACAAACCGCGCATCCATTATCCGGGAGCATTATATCACTGCATCAACCGCGGCAATCGCCGCAAAGTGATATTCGCGTGTGAAGACGATTTCCTTTTTATGCAGGACTGCCTGGCCAGCGTGGTCGATCAATATGGAGCGCTGATTCACGGCTTTTGCCTGATGCCCAACCACTTCCACCTCATCATCCAAGTGCAAGAGGTTCCGCTTTCCACCCTCATGCGCTCCTGTCTGACGCGGTTTGCCCAGCAATTCAACAAGGTCCACCATAAGGAAGGACATGTGTTTCAAGGGCGCTATCGCGCCATCCTTTGTCAGAAACGCTCCTATCTGCTCGAGTTGGTGCGCTATGTGCACCTGAATCCCGTGCGTGCGCGCCTGGTCCAGGTTCCCCAGCAGTGGCGCTGGAGCAGCTTAAACGATTACCTGCATCCCAGCCAGCATTCCTGGCTGTATACCAAGAATGTCTTGGATGAATTCGGACGAAATCCCCGCCTCAATCTTCTGGAATTCCTCTCCCAGTCTCCCGATCTTAACCCCGCCAAAATATACCCACCGGAATCATTCCCCCTTTTGGGAAATGAAGCATTTATCCAACGGGTCACTGAACCGGTTGCGTTGCGACGCCATTCTCCTCGCAACTGGCCCGGAAGGCGTCTCTCGCTCCGGCAAATCGCATTGTCAATTTGTGAATCTGAACAGTTTCCCCTCCAACAACTGAACCATTCTCACAAGGGAACCCACCAGCTCTCGCGTATCAGACAAGATATCATTCTGGCAGGATCTCAGTTCTTCCATTACAAAACATGCGAGCTGGCCGATTTCTTAAACATCTCCTCCTCTGCCGTCACATTATTAACGAACAAATTGCGTGCCAACCAATCACTCTCTGATTCCAGGGGAAGCCATATCCTGAAAGGCCTTAAGCAAATATACTTAATTAATTAAGAGCGGCCTTCCCCACACTCGGTTAAGGATTAGGCTTCTATTACGAGGCTAAGCAGCAATTAAGAAATCCGGTCGTTTGATCAAACAAAGTGGTCGTCCGGCTGAACAAAAGGTTGGAAGCGAACTATAGACAGGAATAGCGTTAACGAGTACTCTGTACCTTGATCGGCACGCATGGTGATGTGCCCTCACAGGAGGCAAGGCAAGAGAGGAATCCAGCTGTGGGCTGGATCCGCTTTCTGTTTCCTGAGACACCCCAGTACAAAGGAAGTGAAGAAATGAGCAGCGTCGGAACAGTGAAGTTTTTTAACAACAGCAAGGGATTTGGTTTCATTACTCCAGACGGAAGCCAGAAGGACTGTTTTGTCCATCACTCGGCAATTCAGGCAGAAGGTTTCAAGTCTCTGGCTGAGGGGGACCGCGTGGAGTTCGACATCGTTCAAGGGCCAAAAGGCCCGGCGGCAGAGAACGTAAAGAAGATAGCTGGTTGAGCCAGGAATCCAGATCGGCCCATTGGAATCGCGTGGCCGCCATTCATACAAGGAGTGCGGCCCCGCTTTTTCTGCCTCGCCGGTAAGTTCGCCCGAGAATCGATCGATCCCCCCCCCCCCCAGAAGGGCCGAATACCGCCAGGGGTAGGCGACACAATCCCTTTGGAGTTAACAAGGAGTAAAGCAATGGCGAAAGCTTCAGGACAGACCATGAAGAAACGCGAGAAGGAAAAGGCGCGACAGGAGAGGCAGAAGCAAAAGGAGGCTCACCGGCTTGAGACTAAAGAGCGTAAGGCCAACGCTTCCCCACGGTCCGAAGGCGAAGATCCCGATATCGCCGGCATTACCGCCGGTCCCCAACCGCTGCCCCCTCAATAAACTCGTTAGGTATTATCTCCGAAAGAATTTCTTCTAATGCGAAAAGCTCCCTTTGGAATGGTTATGCGCGGAAGAGTGCTTTGCTCGCCCTTTTTCACGTCAAGGCGCGGCACTTGTTTTACCGCCTCTTCCCTTCCCTTTTAAATACAACAGATCCTCCCTTACCCACCCAAACCCAATGCGCACTAAACACACCAATCGCGCCCGCGAAATTCAGCGCGAGCGCAAAGCGCGCCTGGTTCGCGATATGGCGCGGGGGAAAGTCCCTTAGCGCTGTTTATTGTCCATATGCTATTACAAGGCCATGGTGCCGATATCAGCAAGGTAGACAGCTGGTTTTCACCTCTGCTCCTCAGTTCAGTTTCCATCGAATCCCTGCATCTTTAGCGATCCGCTTTGAAATTTGCCTGCCGGTGATCAATCCCGAAGGCAATCCTCCGCCAGGTGCGATCCATTGGCCCACCATATAGAAATTGCCGAGCCCCGGCAGCACACACGGGAGCTGCCGGACGCCAGTGGATGGGGTGTAGAGCCATCCTTCCATACTGCCTCTCCAGTTACCCGTGTAGCGGATAACTGAGGCCGGGGTTGCCACATCCACGACCTCAATCTTGCCCCGCGCCTGAGGAAAACGGCTCTCAAACACGGCAATGACCGCGTCCGCCACGCGTTTCTTCTCGACTTCGTATTGAACCGGGTCCTTCTCACGCAGTCCGCACCAATACTCGTGGTTATACGTTGGAAGGAAGCATACCACCGCAGTCTTTCCCGCTGGGGCAAAGGTTGGATCGAAGTTGAAGACGCGGAATGTAATTGTATGCTCCGTTGTTCCGGGATCGATCTGAACATCTCTCTCGAGGAGAAGCGCTAAAAATCCCGGTACACCACGAAGGTCGGCATCGATGCCGAGTGAGACTTGGAGATAAGACGGGAATGGTTTATAGGTTTCATAGATTTTCAGAATTCTGTCGTCCACGAACTTGCCTTCGAGCATGTCGAAAATCGTTGCATGACCGTCAGCCGCCGAGACGATGATGTCTGCTCGCAATACTTCTCCACCCTGAAGAACGACGCCTAACGCCCGTCCCTGCTCAACCAGGATGCGATCAACCCGGGCCCGGAACCGGATGCGGCCGCCCAGCTTCTTATAATTGTCTTCAATGAGGTTAATCATCCGTAGCGACCCGCCGATCGGGTAGCCGGCGTTCTTCTCGGCCATCCAAGCCAGGGAGAAGACAATGGCTAGCAGTGAAAGCTCGCTGATTCCGGCGGAGAAGAATTCCCTCAAGAGGGGGTGAGTGAATCTCTTCGAATAGTCTCCCATGCTAAATTTCCCGTACTTGGCAAGCAGCGGGAAACAGAAGAACATGCTCAAATAGGGGTGAAGGTTTTGGAAGAAGCTATCCCCCTCGGGCATGCGAAGCCGAGCGACCCTTCGGATGAGTCCGATGAACTCCCTGATGGCTGCGGCGTCGTGGGGTGCCTTGGCCAGGAGTTCGGTCTCCAGAGGGCCGGGATCTCGGTAGATGGTGATCCGTTCCTCCCCACGTTCGAGCACCTGGAACACCGTATCCTCGAAGAATGCGAGCTGGCTGATGTCGAAAACTTCTTTCCAGGAGGCATTCATCAGACCGCCCTCCTTCGATCCCACCAGCCAGTGAATGCAGTTCTCGAAAGTGTAGCCGCCCTTTTTCCAGGCTGTGGCCAAACCGCCGGAGATTGTGTGCATCTCCAAAATCTCGGTGTCGAATCCGAGACGCTGCAGGTAGACTCCGGTGCATAGTCCCGCGATCCCGCCTCCTACAATAAGAACCCTCTTGCCTTCCATCGTTTCCTCCCTTTGGCCGCTGAAATTATACGGGCGCCGCCGACTTAGAATTTTGTTGGGGACACCTCAAGAAAAGGAAATTTATGTACGTTAAGGCGAACGGAAACCGTTTCTGGGGAATCGGAGAAGCCTCAAGCCCTCCACTCTTTTTCTTCTGCCAGGTATAATCGCACAATTCTGCACCAAGCCGCGCATTCAAATTGCGCGGCCACGGTAAATTTGTTCTAGATCCGAAGTGTATTAATGCAGGAATTTTGCGTCAGAGCTTAATTGTCGCTATAGAATTTCATTAGAGCTGCCGTGTTCTGATTACCTTGCGGGCTTTTTCGAAAAACCGGCCCAGGACAGGGTCCTTTTCCCTTTCTCCCAACTAGGCTACGAGCGGCCCATAGTCCTTAAAATCTTCCTTTGCCTTCAATCCTGCATAGCCGCCGAAACTGCTCTTGGAATATTGCAGCGGCAACCGGACCTTTTGTTCAATTGGCCCTCCCCCTGGCGCTTAATCTTGACCGGATCTAAATTGAGGGATCGTATCAATTGCGGCAAGCTGCAGCGGCTCCCCTCCACTAGCCAGAATTTATACCTTGCCGCCAATGAAGATCCATGTCGCGAGTGGCCCCGCTCATAGTAAACCGTATAGGCGGTGTTGAAAGGCTACATGAAACGGCTGAAGTTGGCCTGTGGTGTTTCCACCAGCAGATGCAGATGATTATTCATAAACCCATAAGCTTAGAGACGCGCCCGGTGGCGCTCCAGGTTGGCCGAGAGCTTCTGTTCATCCACTCCCGATCAACGTCATCGTGGAAGAATGCCTTCCGCTCATGACCCTGCGCGGTGACATGATAAATCAATCCAGGATAAAGGACTAGAATGGGTCGTGCCATACGACAATATCACAATGAGTTATTGTTCTGATTCAACGAAATAGCAACTATTAAGGTCTGACCCTAATCTCGCTGTTCATCCGCTCCCGATCAACGTCATCGTGGAAGAATGCCTTCCGCCCATGGCCCTGCGCGGTGACATGATAAATCGATCCAGGATAAAGGACTAGAATGGGTCGTGCCATACGACAATATCACAATGAGTTATTGTTCTGATTCAACGAAATAGCAACTATTAAGGTCTGACCCTAATCTCGCTTGACCCTAATCTCGCTAATCTCGCCCTAATCTCGCCCTAACTAAACGTAACATGCTCCCTTTTTGTGGACAGCCCGGTGAAAATATTTTTCCTTCACTGGAATTCAGCGGGAGTCCTCATATTTCTGAGCGGCAACAATTTGCCCTGATTCCATTCACCATTTTCTTCCAAAAAGTAGAAAAGGTGCCGCTTTTCAAAATTTTTTAAATTCGTGGCAATTTGCTGTAAAATTAAAACATAAAGAGAGATCAACATTAAAATACCGTCGCCCTCTGCTTCGACGCCCGATCTGTTTACTGGCCCATCGGCATTGGCATTGTTTGGCGAAAGTTCACGATTATGAATAACTAGGGGATGCAGATTCAATTCCCCGCACTAGAATTTTTCGCTTCTAAATTGGGATGCCAGCATCAACTGCAGGTGTTGCCTTTTTTCATTGCATTTTGGGGTAAAGAGAGAGAACTAAGCAATACCGTCAGCACTGACACCCCCGGCATACTCCCGCAATCCAAAGAAATTATTGCAGATGCCTGCTTAGCCGATAATTCAAAACTTTAGCCTGCAACTTTTCCGGTTTGGCGAGTGTGATGCAATCCAATCGAAATGGTTACTACTCAGGCAGACAGAATTCAGGAGTCAGAATCCAGAATGGTCGGCGAATAGGATTTTAAAAGATTGCAGCAAAAACTTGCAAGTCTTTTGCCACGCCACAAAGTCATCAAATCTCGGTTCTGACGCGTTCATTCTGACTCCTGAATTCTGACTTTCGGCTACTGCCTGAGTGGTTACTCGAAATGAATGGGGAGCTACCGGACTCACATTGCTTGTCGTCCCCTGACAAGGAGGTGGTGTCACTTGATTGTACCTGAGGCAGGTCTTGCTTGAAGTTCATTCACCGGAAACCGGCAACTCAAGAAGGAGGTTTTATGAAATACTTTCGCAGTAGATTCAACAGTCGTATCACTCTCGTGTTCATTGGGCAAATAGTGTTCATCCTCTTCATGCTTGGCCCTCAATCAAGCATAGTGGCCCGCGAAGGGATGGCCCAGCCGGAGCCACTTGGTTCTCCTAATCAACCACGACAAGCCCATCTGATTGAGAACTATGGAAGGCTCCCACTTAGCTTTGAGGTCAACGAAGGTCAGACCAATTCACAAGTTAAGTACTTGTCCCGCGGGCAGGATTACTCCTTGTTCTTGACAGGCACTGAAGCCGTATTGAAACTCGGGAAGCCGTCAACGACCGGCTCTCCGCTTTTAGGCCTCCGCCAGTTGCAATTTGACAATCGTATAGATAACAAGATTCTGTTGAACATCGACTCTCTACGCCCGGCATCCCCTGCCCCCACATCTATTCCCCAACCCATAGCCCATGCCGCTCTTCGCATGAGGCTGGCCGGCGCCGATGCAGCGGCGAAGGTCTCCGGACTGGAGCAACTGCCTGGCAAGGTCAACTACTTCCGAGGCAACGACCCCAAGAAGTGGCGCACGAACGTTCCAACTTACGCCAAGGTGAAATACGCAAAAGTCTATCCCGGCATTGATCTCGTATACTACGGTGATCATCGGCATCTGGAATACGATTTCGTTGTTGCCCCAGACGCTGATCCGCGATCCATTGTAATCGCCTTCGACGGCGACGGCCTGCAAAGGGTCGGAAATCGCACGGCCCTTCGGATTGACAATAGCGGAAATCTTGTGATCCGGTCCGACGGCGGGGAGGTGCAGTTCCACAAGCCCGTCATATATCAAGAGGCTTCCGGTTTAGCCCGCGGAACCCCAAGAAGTCATGTTGACGGTAACTACGTGCTCCTATCCGACAACCGTGTGGGGTTTGAGGTGGGCTCTTACGACCTTCACCAACCGCTCATCATTGACCCGATCTTAAGCTACTCAACTTATCTGGGCGGGAGCTTTTGGGATGAAGCCGTGAATTTGGCCACGGATGACGCGGGCAACGCATACGTAGTAGGCATCACTTATTCGGCTGACTTTCCCACAACCTCGGGTGCCTATGACACAGCTTGCGGGACCGATGGCTCCTGTGATACCTCCGTATCCGGAGATTCATTTGCTGATGTTTTTGTCACAAAGCTTGGTCCCACGGGCACTGTTGTCTATTCCACTTATCTTGGGGGCGGCAATGAGGACTGGGGGACTGGGATTGCGGCTGACCTCAAGGGTAATGCTTACGTGACTGGGTGGACTCTTTCGAATGACTTCCCCACCCTCCGGGCAATCCAACCGGAATTTAGCCAGAGTCCTTCGGACTGCTTTGTGCCGAGCTGGGGTATGCCTTGTGGAGATGCTTTTGTAACAAAGATTAACTCAACTGGATCTGCCCTGGTATACTCGACCTACCTGGGTGGTAGCGGCGGTGACTACGGGCTGGGCATCGCCGTGGATCCTGTCGGGAACTCCTATGTGACCGGATTCACCAATTCTCCGGATTTTCCCCTTCAAAAAGCTTTTCAGAACAGTTTTGGCAGTTACTCCTTCGATTATACGGACTCCTTCGTAACCAAGCTTGATCCTAAGGGCACAGCGATGGTTTACTCCACGTACTTGGGCGGGGGGTATGACGATGAAGGTGACGGGATCGCCGTGGACTTCTTCGGAAACGCCTATGTTGTGGGGTATTCTTGTTCGAACGACTTTCCAGTAGCTAACGCCATCCAGCCCGACAATCTGGGTGCGTGCGTGGCAACCGTGACCAAGATCAGTCCCAAAGGGTCAAGACTCGTCTACTCTACTTACCTGGGCGGAAGTGGCGGATCCGGCGGTTTGGACGTTGCCGTGGACTACTTCGGAAACGCCTACGTGACAGGGGGTGCTGGTCCTGATTTCCCCACTACTCCTGGGGCTTTCCAAGAAAACGTGAGTGCTACCCCATGGGATGCATTTGTAACCAAGTTGAATGCCGCTGGGTCCAAGCTGGTCTATTCGACTTACCTGGGTGGGAACGGCAATGAACGGGGTGATGCAATTGCCTTGGATTTTGCTGGCAACGCATACGTCACGGGCAAGACTGCCTCCACTGACTTTCCGACAGCCAAACCCATCCAGGCTGCCAATGCTGGTGGTTTCGATGCATTCGTAACAGCGCTCAATCCCACAGGTACGAGGCTGTGGTTCTCAACCTACCTGGGTGGCAACGCTGAAGATTGGGGCCGAGGCCTCGGGCTGGACGGGAGAGGGAACATCTATGTGGCAGGTCGGACTAGATCGTCAAATTTTCCATTGGTCCATCCAATCCGTAATAACTTGGGAGGTCACGCGGATGCATTTGTGGCCAAGATCAGCCCGCGGAATACCCCATAGTGCAGGCTCTCTTTAAAGTTTTATTTCCGCCAAGAGATGGACTGCAAGGGGATATCTGGGTGGGTTCCGGTTGGGTCACGCACCTGACTGGAACCCACCTGGCCTTTAAGGGACATAAAAAACTTCAGCGTCTTTATCCTAATCTGTGAGTGCACAAAGACAACGATTACCTTTTTTCTTTTAGGGAGGTCTTATGTCAAGAATAGCGAGCATCTTGTTGGTCATTTCTCTCTTGAGCGGGCAGGCTTCCGCGGAGGCAGCGGATTGGGCAGCCGTGCAAGCCATCAAAGCGGGCGAGCACATTCAAGTGAATTTGGCGACGGGTAAAACGTTGAAGGGGGTTCTGGAACACGTGACATCGGATTCCGTCTTTGTTCAAATCGACGGCAAGACGATGGAGGTCTCAAAGAAAGAGGTCAGCCGCTTGTACCTGAAGAAAAGGGGCAGCTGGCAGAAATCGACACTAATTGGTGCTGCGGCCGGGGCAGCGGCAGGGGGAGCAATTGGCGCCGGGATTATGGAGAAGGAAACCGGCTATGGCGCGGCAGTGGCAGGTACCGTCGTCCTTTTTGCCGTGATTGGAGCCGGGATTGGTTATGCCTTGAGATCAGACAAATCGGTCTTGGTTTATGAAGTGCCAGCCCCTAAGCATTGATGCAACATCATCACGCCGATTATTTTTTGGCTAGTCCGGTTTTGGGTGGAATGTCGCTCTTATTTGAAAAAGGGAAAAGTGCAATTGGGGCCGCTCTTAACAATTTAACTATTTTTATTTAAATATTTGATATAACTGCGCTGTGTTCTCTCCTTAAATTTTAAAGACAGGCACTTTTTGATCATCCGATTCCCAGGCCGCTCTTTTGAATCCTTTCCTGGGCTTCGTGCTTCTTGATTTGATCGCTAGATCGCAGAGGCGAGCAAAGAAGACCTCGCCGGGGAATCATCATTTAATGGTGCAAAGGACATCCTTCATTCCACAGAGCCGAATCTGTTCCGGCTTCTTCGGCAGGAGGAGCGAAAATTCCTTCGTCACGCCGTTTCCCCGCACACCGATTGAAGCTAACCGGATAGTCTTGCCGCCGAGATCGGCATAAATCGGGACTCGCATCTTGAAGGAATCGTCCACATTATTCTGACTGATTTTGAAGAGAAGATTGAACTGACCTTTCTCCGCGTTTTCCACCCGCGATTCCAGACGATATTCCGGCAGACTCGTCCCATAGACCCATTGATTGAAAAACCAGTCCAGCCGGCCATTGCCGTCCATGTCAATGGCTGGAATCATATGTCTCTCCACCACCTGCTTGAAATCTTCCGTGGAGGCCTCGCGGTTGTAATAGCTCTTCACGAAATCCTGCAACATGCCGTTAAATCGGCTGTCGCCGCTTTGGGGGTCCCACATCAGCATGCGCAACATGTGGAGGATGTACGCGCCTTTTGCATAGAGAATGCCTCGAGCTGCCGCCCCGGTCTTCGCGGTATTCAGCCGGTATCCCATGTATACCGCTCCAACATCAATTGGCCTTTTTCCTTCCTTGTTTCGCTCCGTAATCTCTTGAGTCTGTTCAGTCCAAAATTTGATCAGGGCTTCGTTCTTGTAAACCACCTGAGCGAAGAGGGAGGAGGAAAAGTGAGCCATTCCTTCACTGAGCCACTGATCCCGGTAAGATTTCCATCCCACAATATGTCCCCACCATTGATGGGAAATTTCATGGGCAGTCACATACCGATAGAAGGTTTCCGAGCGCCAGCCGTCCATGCCCAATTCGTGACGATAGGTCCTGTCCAGGAAAGCACTCAACGGCATATAAACTAACATCGGCCAAGCCTGTCCAAAGCTGGGCGAAGGTTGTTGGGTCATGGCGATCCGCCCATAAGGAAGCGGTCCAAAAAGCTGGCTGAACAGGCCAATCGATGCCTTGGATTCCGCCAGAGCCCGATCAATCATGCTGGTGGTGTTGATGGCCCCCAGCATGCCAGAAGTCGCACCGGACTCCCCCGGCTCATCCGCCATCCGCTCATGGCTGCGCAAATAGTCCGGGACTTCCTTGTTGGCATAAGCTTCGATAAGGTATTTGGTGGTGGGCTCCGTAACCGTGACTTTCTTGAATCTTCCACAATTAAATCCAGCCACGGCTAAGGGGAGATCGCATTTCCAGCGGGAGATAGTCATGCCGCCCTCCGAACTTTCTCCTTGCGGCTGTCCGGTGGCCACCATCGTCAAGTCTTTGGGTGTTCTCAGCGTCATCTCATAAGTGGCCCGGTCTTCTCCAAATCCAGAATTCGGATACCAATTGGTTCGCGCTATCAACATGTAATTTCCAGCTCCAGTGTCATAAATGGCCTCATCTCCCTCATATTCAAATTGCAGGGAGCATTTCTTTCCTTTTCCCAACTCGCCGGGGAAAATAACGGCAAAATCCGGATCCTCGTGTTTATCTTCCTGAATAAAATTTAAAGATTTCCCCTCTCCATCACTCACCTTCCGCATGCGCAGATGCCCAAAAAAATCGAAAGGGATCAGGCGCACTCCCTCGACCAGCGGAGTGAAATCCAGCTGGACATTGGCTTTTAAGTGCTGACCCTTTATAGTGGCATCAATAATGTAGTGTTCCAGGTCCACCAATCGGTGAATCTCTTCTCCAGCTTTTCCACCCTGCAAATGCGGTTTCTCGTGCGAGGCATTCCAGATTCCCGAATTGCGATCGGAAAAATTCACCAGCACAACTTCTTCGGGAGAGACGAAAGGGGCGCCCAACGGGTCGATTCCGAACAGCATGTCGCCATATTTATTCCCCTCGAAATATGCCATAAATAATCCGCCAGTGCCGCTGTTGAGCAATTCTTGCGCAATTCTAAGGTCAAGGTTGTAGTTCAAAAAAGAAGAGGCCAGGTTCGGATTTAGAAAACTCCGCCCTTTGCGCAACATCTTGCGAACATCTTCCAGATAATTCCGCGCTGGATTATAGGGGGCGCCGGATTGCAATCGAAAGGCCGACCGGATTTCCTCTAAAGTCTTGTCGGAAAAGCGTAAGACCATTTTCTCAAACGGGTCGGTCATATTTGGAGTGCCCGTCAGGTGGCGGAGATGAGCTTGTTCATAGTACAGCTCGGGCGATACCTGAATTTCACCCTTTCCTAAGAAAACGGCGCCGGTCACGCGTCCAGCGACCGGCGAAAGAAAATAAAATTCCCCAGTCTTGAATGTAATATTGGCCTCATCGCGTTTTAGAACAAATCCCTCTACTTTGGCGAATTCTCCGCTCAAGCTCAAGGTCCGGAGTTCTCTATAAATGGGCTCACTATTGGCATTAAGGTTTTTCTCCTCAGCGTCTGCACTCCGTGGGGAAAACGGTTGGAGAACAAGAAAACAGAGCAGGAAAAGATAATAGGATTTTTTCATAAAAGTTCGCCTTCCAATGAGTTTGCAGATAATTGAATGGGCCACCATTCGGCGATGTCAGCGATTCACAAAATCTGATTGAGGTTCACTCTGGTTTCGTGACCCGCGCAAAGTTTAATCAATGGAACCATGGGGGATGACATCGAGAGTTTAAATCACATTTTGAGAGATTGTAAATATCAGATTGATTTTACTCCGAAATAGCGCGAGAAAAAAGTTTGAGAAGATCTGGCAAGAATTGATCCACCATGCACAAAAAACGGTTCGATGGCCAGGGAAAGATTAAGGATGAATATGCTGCGATTGTAGGGGGCAGAGCTGAATGGCGCTGACTTAAGGAGCAAAAAGTCCCGAAGGGACAACGGAGAGTAGCCGGGGACAAGAGAACGAATTTCGCCGTCCCTGGAAACAGGAGAAAAGAGTTAGCGCCCTGAAAAGGCGCGGGAGTGAATTGCCTGAGTTGCTTCCTCCACTTCCTCCACCGCCCCTGCCGGGGCGGATAATTCTTCTGAATCAGTAGCCAGGGGTGGCGCAAAAACCGCGCCACCCCTGGCTATTCTCCAATATTCCTGCCGGGACAAAATTTGAACGGATTTATCGCCATGGGATCCTTAAGTCAGCGCCATTCAGGTCTGATCCCCGATTTAGCTGTCTTCCAGGGGAGGATAGTTTTTGAGCTTGGCCTTATAGCTGCGATTCGTCCGGGTCACGCCACTAGGGTGTAGGCGGACCTCGCCCAAAAAAAAAGACCTGTTATCTCAGCGACCCGACCTTGGATGGGATTGGGTCCTATGCCAGAGCGAGCGCGGACTTCCACCAATGGCATAGATCCGGCCATCGTAAGAAGTGACATAGACCGTTCCATCGGATGCAATCACTGGAGCGGATTGAATGTTGGAAACTGTGTGCAAATCCCACTGCAGTCTGCCGGTCTTGCTCAAGCAGTAGACTGTACCATCACTGTCGCCAAAGAGGATCGAGCCCTCGCCATCCACTACCGGAGCGCCCATCACAAACAGGCCCTCTGCTTTATAACTCCATTGGATTGCGCCGGCCACCAAATCAACCGCATAGAGCTTGCCGTCAAGGCAGCCAATATAAGCGGTTCCATCGGCAGAAAAGGCGGGTGAAGAGGTAGTACCCAAGGGCAAATCAGTTCGGAAAGCCTGGCTGCCATCATTGAGGTGCACCCCATAAAGCGCCCCGCCATTCGTATAGGGTTCGCTCCACTCCTGCTGGACGCAGGCGCCAACCAGAATCAAGCCCCGCTCCAAATCAATGGCCGGAGTGGAAATCACACGGTTACGGTTGTTGAACGCCCACCAGTCCTGATACTTCCAAACGGGGGTGTTCGAACCGGGAGCGAACCGGTAAATCGACACATTGTAATCTGTGGGGTTCCCTTGATCATCGACTCCATTGTCCAAACTCGCAACATAGATGTTTCCCTCACCATCCAGCGCCGGTGCGGCGGTGGGCAAACCCGCCAGCTTGGCTTTCCAAACGATCGTCCCGTCAGGACTTATCTTGTAGAAAAAATTATTCCAGGCCGCCAGATAGATCGCGCCATTGGAATCTACTGCGGGAGGCGTCAAAATGCGGCGTTCCGGTCCATCTTCATCCGGCAAACGGAAGGACCATTTCAACGTCCTGGTGGTGGACAAAGCATAATACCAGCCATCAATGTCGCCAAAATAAAGGGTCCCGTTCACCAATGTGGGTGTGGAAAAGATGCTCTCATGAGCTTCAAAATTCCATTTCTCCGCCCCGGCCGAAGTGAGGGCATAGAGCTGTTTGTCGGTCGAAGCCACATAGATGGTGCCGTCCGCATCCACAACTGGCGACGCCTCCACCGAGGATAAGGTCTTGAAACTCCATAGCACATTGGAAACCCTGGTGGCCACATTGGTGGTCCGCCCCGTCCGCTGGAAATCATAGTGGAAGGTGATTGCATTCTCAGCGGCCCACATGAAGGAGGCCATTAGAAAAAATCCCAATATCATCAAGCCTTTTAAACGCATAATGCCTCTCATCCTTTAGAGTTGTTCGCGGGAAACCGGTTGGAACTGGTAACGGGCTTCGGCGATACTCAGCCCCTTGACTTCAATCTCGGAAAGACGGTTGGTGCCCAATCCATGCCCGGCAGCCAAGGCTATATGATTGTCCCCATTCATGAAGGGCTTGGTGCCGCGCACCCCTTCGGGATCATATCCCATCACCGAGGCGGTCACCGCATCGGTGCATACCACATTGGTTCCGGCAATGAGCAGCCCTGGAACCGTAATTCCCAAGCTGGTAGTTTCCCACTGGCCTTCCCCGCCATGCATGGTGACAATCGCGTCGGTAATGGTCAAATGAATGGGGCGAGCTTTGGCCATATCGGCCACCACCCGAGGAACCCGGAACCCCGGATCCGTGGAGGTATAGGGCAGGATTTCCCCGCCGGCCGCGCTCATGCCACCGGAATGGAAGGTGAAAGCCCGGTTGCTTGTGGCATTTTCATCGACGGTGGATCCCGCATACAAGGAGTTGGGAGCCACTCCAAATTGGTTCTTCATGCCCAAAGTAATGCCCGCAATCTGATGGTTCTTCATCTTGGCGATGGACACCTGCACATCCGTGTCGCTATAAACATGATTGACCTTAAAATAACCATACAAATACCCGGAAGAACCCACTTCAATTTTGGAATAGTCTTTGCCGCTTCCCACGTTGTGGGTATCTTCCCATTGAATGCCGGGCACAACCGCCTCGAAAAGATTCACGTCATAGTTGGCTTTCTTGAAACTATCACGGGGTCCCACCCCAAAGGTCATGCTGTCTGCAATCACGATGGAGGAGGCGCCATATTCCTTAAACAGGCTGCAGGCGGCCAACACCACGTTGGGATTGGTGAAAACCGTGTACTCCACTGGCAGCGTATAAGTGTTGACATTCCAACTGCCGGTGCAATTAACCTTCACCGTGACGCGCTTGCCGGCCACGAGAGAGGGAATATCACCAATCCAGCTGAACACCTCACCCAAATTCATTCTCACCAATTCATAATCATAGCGGCGGCATCGGGTGATTCCCACTGGCGCTGTCGGCAGGCCGCTGCCGGTTGCAGAGCGGGCTTCCCACGGCATGGCCACGGACGCTGCCATCACTGTCCCGGCGGCCGTCTTGACAAAATCCCGGCGTGACACAAACAATACGTTTTTCATTATTGATGCCCCCCAGATTTGAGCCATTCCCGACTCGATGTTAAATCTCCAATCGATTATTATGACATCCAAAGGAGGAAAATAAATATATAATCCCGAATCTCCCACTTGCGGCGGTGGATTTGAGAGAAGCCACTCTAGAGCAGCATCCGACACAAAACGAGGTTATCCAGAAGATATTAATCAGTGTGGTGATTGTGCATCACAGCTTTGGGGATGGCACTTCATAAACCAATACCGATTTGTCGGATCTCAAGGCATAACCAATGCCTGCTCCGATCACAGTTACAGGGTCCATTGTAATAGGTGCCAATCCCTCTTGTTCAAGTTATTGGCGATCATTTCGATTCGGGTGGAGGAACATCGTATATGCTGCCACTGCGGAAGGGCTTCCATCCGTTTCGTGTGATCTATTTTCACCGGAAGGGTGATCGGAATCTCTCGCCGGTATATATAAAACAGGAGACACAGGATGATATCCCGATCCCGCTGGAAAGACTCTACAGCCGGAGGTGACCTCTAACGGTAGCACGCACCAACACCGTTGCAACCTATCCCAAGACGCTTCGGACCTGAGATAGCCAAACAGTTTGTGGGTTTGAGTCGAACCTCCTTCGCAGGTCCGCCCCATTCTAGCCTCTCTTTCGAACTTATGGCTCAAATTAGCGCCAGTAACCCTCATGCCAGATGTATCGGTTGTGCCTGTGTTCCCAATTCCCAGGAACCCAAGCGGCCCCTCGCCGCGGAGGATGTGCCCAGCGCCCCGGGATCCAAATGTAGTCGCGCCCCTGCCAGCGCCAATACCCGCCGATCCAGACGAATCCCGGGCGGGGGGCCATGCGAAATTCTTCCGCGTGGGGTGGAGGAGGAAGTGTATTCATATATCGGTAAGAGTGCTGGTGGGTGCTGCAGCCCGCCATAACAAATATGGTAAGGACTGTTCCTAACAAGACAATTCGCTTTCTCATACTCACCTCCGGATCCTAAATTCCGGGTTTGGATCTTGTCAGCTCCCCAATAGAAATCTGGCCCGTAGCAATATGGTGGTTTGAGAGGGACAAGAACCATTCCACGCCATACTTTCGCTGTCTCTAAAGCAAGCCTTCTTCCAAAACGTTCCCGAGTGGTTCGGATTTATTCAATTGTTATAAAGTGACTTAATTGGTGGCGGCTTATCGGCGAAGTGAATCATGTTTAATCAGTGGTTGGTTCTGTGCAGTATTGGTGGTGAAAGGCCACCGCTGGCCTTAAATCGTGTCAATCGCGAATCGCTATTCGATGAACACTCTTTCTCGTGAAGATTATTGATGGAGCGAGTGCGAAATAAACTCGCCCTGGAGAATTTGGGAATATTCAGAAGAAATGCATGACCGTGGGTTAGGTCCAAGAGGAGTTCATTAAAAAGGCTGCGGATTAGACAAGCACGCAGAGGTTGGAGAAATTGAAGTGTAAGGATGCCTCGGAGATGCGCAATTTCAATTACGTGGAGGATCTGATATATTCACGAACGACGTTAAAATTCCTAGGCGAATTATGAAATTGTCTTTTCAGGCAATCAAACTGAACGGAGGAGCTTTCAGACCGTGAACAATACTATGCAAACCCGTCGCTTCCCGAAGTGGGCAGCGCGGAAACCATAATGAAAAAGAGAGCTCTGGAACTACAAAATTGCAGGAGTTCAAGATAGCGACGAGAGGAAGATGATGAAAAAGATTCTGATCATTTTATGTGCGGCTTTGCTTGTGTTTACCTGTCGTCAACCCCAGGCCCTCGGCATAAGCGATGGTGACGAGATCCTCGGCGAGCAGACCCAGTTGTTTGTCGATGATGTTCTCATCGATCGGATGGACCATGTTACCCGAAGCTTGCATTACCCCGAAAGAGCGAAGGAGAATCCAATCCTGAAGCCCGATCAACCCTGGGAAAGCACGGTGATTCTCCAGCCAGGCACAGTCCTTTTCGACGAAGAAGAGCACATTTTCAAAATGTGGTACAACACTCTTCCTTCCAAGGATAAGCCGGACATAGAAGAGTTCATCTGCTATGCGATTTCCCAGGATGGGATTCACTGGATCAAGCCTGCGTTAAACATCGTCGAATTTCACGGATCGAGAGCAAATAATATCCTGCTAAAGTGGTGCTACTGGAATATCAGTGTCCTCAAGGATAATGCTGAACGGGATGAATCCAAGCGATACAAAATGGCCTATTGGAATTGGCATGATCGCGCCACAGGAGGAAGTGGCATTTGGGTCGCTTTCTCTGGCGACGGTCTCCATTGGAGGGTCGAACCGAATCGTCCAGTCGTGCCTAGCACGGCAAGCGGCGACACCTTCTGCGTCATGCAGGATCCGGTTTCCCACCAATTCTGGATGTATCACAAATCGCCGCGAAAGCCCATTCGAATGGTATCCCGGTTGGTGAGTGACGATTTCATCCGCTGGCGAAATGAAGAGCTGATTCTGGAGCCGGGTGACCACGATCAACCCGACACGGAGTTTTATGGCATGTCTCCCTTCGCTTACGGAGGCCAGTATCTGGGCTTCCTGTGGGTGTTTCATACTTACTCCCAACAAATTGATCTTCAGCTTATTTCCAGCCGTAACGGCCAGACTTGGCAACGCAGTTCTCATCGCCGGGTGTTCTTCCCTCTTGGATTCATGCGCCTCGATTACGATAATGACGCCTTCGATAGCGAGATGATAATGGCGATGGCGCCACCGGTGCTAAAAGACGGGCAACTGTGGATGTATTACACGGGTTACAGTAACAAGCACAACGCCAGGGAAGGTATTCTTAATCCGGGTGGCCTGGGCACCAGTTACATCGGCCAGGTTGGGTTGGCGAAGCTTCCGCAGGATGGTTTCTGCTCGCTTGATGCCACAAGCGAAGGTTATGTGCTTACTCGTCCTCTGCGCTTCCGAGGCTCGAAGTTGTATGTCAACACTTCGACTGGTTCCCTGAGCAAGCCGGACCGCAGGCCTGACCCCCTTTGGAGTGAGCTGTTCAAGAATGTTCCTGAGGGCAAAGGGCAGGTCAGGGTCGAAGTGCTGGACGAGCAGGGCCAGGTGTTTCCCGGCTATGCGGCTGATGAATCTATTCCGGCCACCGACACCTACCTTCACCGCCAGATGGCGTGGCGAGAACGAAATGATCTGAGTGGCTTGCGAGGCCGGTTAATCCGCTTTCGGTTTATCCTTCGCAATGCGAGTCTCTATTCGTTCCGCGTGGAATAGGCCATGAGCCCGCTCGTATAATTTACACCAAAAGGGGAACCCCCTTCCTCGAAGGAGGAGGGGCCGAGTCTGGGTTGGACCTGAGGAAACCAGCGCGGTGAGCTAGTCCGGCCCCATTCGAAGAGAAGCTTCAAACACAGAAAAACGAGATTTGACCCCTGCGCCTCCTGCGCCTTTCATTGCAGCCTAATTTTCCTTGCCTGCTGTTTGCTTTTTTGCATACCCGAAAGAAGTATTCGCTAATTTTGATTTTTGACTTGGTTAAAATAAAGAATAAAGAGATCAGGCCCCAATCAGCATTCTCTCAAACCGTGTACATCTTTTTGGCCCGGTAAGTGGATAATTACTCATGTTCCCGGTTTATTTCGCCAGGTTCAAGGGTGCACCTTTGCGTTGGCATCATTTGTATCGCGGCTGTCGGGAACATATCCGGCAGGTGCTTCACAGGCCTCGAAGGGCTTGGCCAGATTGCCGAAACCGTCGCCATCTTCATCTTTATAGTAGGTCTTTACGCCGCAGTTTCCAGCCTTTATTGTCTGGTCCAGGGCCCTGAGCAGAGACAGGTCGCCGGTTGTATCACTGGCAATCTCCCATATCATCACTCCGCCGAGTTTCTGTTTGGCAAGTTCTGTCTTCTTAACGATGGTCGGTATCCCGTTATAGAACCTCATACCCACAGAGTCCAGATAGGCCAGGCTCGGGTTTCCTTCTATAATCTCGCGGAAATCGATATACCGGGCCGGAGGTGTAAAATCGAAGCCATAGAACGGCACACCGAGAATGATACGGTCAGCCGGGATCTTGCGTTGTTGAGTCCAGAAAACGATAGCTTCCTCAGCATAAGAATAGGGAGAATGAGGACCTATATCATTGGGTCTCCATATCCCGGTCTTGTCATATACCATCACATTGATGAAGTCGTAAGCATCGACGGCTTCCTTGGTGATGGATTCGTGAACTTCTGTCGCTCCAAGCGCCGCGCTGATTCCTTTCCCCTTTGCATGGAGGGCTTTCTTCAGCTCGATTACGAACGGATTGTACAGTTCGCGAATCGTCGGCAGAAGATTTTCTTCAATATCTACATCAACTCCGTCGAGATTGTTGCGTTCCACAAAATCCTGAATGTGTTTCACAAAAGCTGATCTGTTTGGGGGCAGTAAAACGGATTTCCAGGCGACAGTGTCCGGATGGCCGCCTCCTGCCAGTGAGACAAATACTTTAAGGCCGGCTTCATGCCCTTTCTTGATGACTGGAGTCACATCGAAACCACCGTCAAAAGCGAGATTCCCATCCTTATCAAGGTTGGCGAAAGCGAGGTTCAGGTAGGTGAGCCTTTTCAGTTCCAACTCATCGACGCGGCGGAAATTATCCCCTGCCAGATAGCCAACAACCTTGAAGGAGGTGTCTTTCTTGTATATATCAGGTCCGTAACCTGCCTGCCTGGGCCGGCAGGAAGGGAGCAAAAAGAGGCTGCAGCACAGAAGAGCGGTCAGATGCAAATGCGATTTTCTCATAAAGTAGATCTCCTTGAGTAATTGATGCCAGCGATTAGTCTAAACGTTTTCTGCAACCGCTTGCATTAAAGAATAACTGCATTTAATATTTGTCAATGTTTTTTAGCCGTTGCTCACCTTATAGGTTTGGGATTTCCATGTTACGGAAGCACCGAGCGGTCCGAGTATCGGGAGCGGCTCCGCAACGCCTTGAGAGAGTTTGACGTTTCACTTCTTGCCAATTCCGTGACCTCAAACCATACTCATTTGTTGGCCGAAGCGCCAACCACCCACGCCATCAGCCGCAGTCCGACCCCAGATTACGAAAAAACCGTAGAGAGTAAATCTATACCTCTACTCTTTGTCAATATTCAAGCTCTGACCCGAATGGCGCCCTAGGAAATGAAAGAACTCTATTCGTTCGGCACTGTGGTTGGAGGCTAAGATGTTTGAACGAAAAAATGAAAAACTTGCCCCGATATCCGTTTTTGTTAGAAGGATGGCCGCGTCTGTTGTGATGGCGGGCATCTTAATTGCATTTACATTATTCATTGGTATTGCAGGCTATCATTGGATAGCGGGTTTTGATTGGGTTGATTCTCTTTTAGAGGGGTCTATGATTCTCGGGGGAATGGGGCCTGTCAATCCGCTTGCTACGGTTAGAGCAAAATTATTTGCTTCTGGATATGCGCTTTTTAGCGGGCTGATATTTATAGCAAGAATGGGGATCGTTCTTGCTCCCGTGACTCATAGGATGCTGCATAAATTTCATATTAATGAAGAAGACCTGCAGTAGTGATCCCGACGGTAAAGGATTCGAATGAGTCGTGCCATACGACAATATTACAATGAGGTTGTTTTTTGATTCAACGATATAGCAACTATTAAGGTCTGACCCTCCACCTTTCTGCTTGCGGGGGTTTCACTGGTTATTTCGGGCATCTATTTCACGTTCTTTAAGGATCGGGGTCAATCCCTTTTTTAGTTGAAAATGAGCATAACCTTCAAGCTGCGGGCTGAACCAATTTCGTTAGGTTTTCCTTTTTCATTGATCTGCGAAGGGCTTTTAAATGACGAAAGCCTTTCACCTTTCTTAGCCCGGGCTCAATTTCCAGCAACGACGTGGCTATCCAACGCTGACGCTGATCGCTGTTCTTCCAGTAACTGACTCGATGCGTCAAACGCTCCAATTGCCGGTTCACATTCTCAATGCAATTGGTGGTTTTAAAACTGGTCCCTAATTCTTCAAATAATCCCAACCGATGCAGAGTCAAAGTTTCTTCTAATCCTTCTTTCAGGCTATCCACTGCGGAACCATTGATCAGTCGCAGTTCTTTGGCGATTCGGTCCAAGGCTTCTTTCGCCTTTTCATAACTGGGCTGCTGATAGGCTGTCTGCATTTTCTGCCGGAATCGTTTTGCTTGTTCCCGGCTCAAATAACTGACTACATTTTCCCGTTTGTGCCATTGGCAGCGTTGAATCAAGGCTTTCTCTGCCAGCTTTGCCTTGATCCCTTTATACAGCCCTTTGGCTCCATCGATGATGAACAGAATTTCCTGTTCGGTCTTCAGTCCTCGGTCCAGCAGTTGCTGAATAAAGTCTTGGGACACTCGTTGGTTTTCCGTACTGGCTTCCACAAAACCCAGCAGGATCTTTTGCCCTTCGAGCGTAATCCCCAATGCCACGATCATGTCAGTTTCTGCCAGTCGCTTCCCGTCGATGAAAATCGCCACAATGTCGTGCTGGCTCAAATCCCGAGTCAAAAACGTTTCCAGCTTTCGGGCCGTCGTTCGGATGAAATGTCGGGACACACTGCTCTTTTTGATCCCAAACGTTTCTGGCACACAGAGGGCTGCCTGCTCATATTGCCGCTGGCTAATCCCCCGGATCACCCGGTTCAAAACCTGATGATCTAATACCTTCGTCTTTCGAAAGGCTTGATAACTCTCCAACGGAACTTCTTGTCGAACCGCGACATTTCTTACCCGAGGCACTTCGAGCCGAACTTTCTGATCTCCCAAATAAACCGACCCTGGGTTTCTTCCCCAGCGCCGATTCTCTGGACTCCGGCTGGCTCCGCGGCCAACCCGCTGTTCTACTTCTTGCTGCAATTCTTCTTCCACAGCTTTCAAGCCCAGAGGGATCAACATCTGGATCAGTTCAAACCGACTGTCCAAAATCCTAACTTCTTCTTCAATTCGTTGTCTCTTTTTTCTGCCCTCTTTGCCCTTGATTCTTTTTCCGGTCCGAATTACTCTCTGTCCCATGCATGATCTCCTTATTCTTGGTGTCTACCTTGCCGGGTAATTCACCTCTGTTTTAAGCGAGGTCATGCTCCTTTTTCAACTAAGTTTAGGACTTTCACAAGGATCGTCGTTAACATGTTTTATCGGTATCTCTTCAACACTTCTGGAAAGTTTGTTGCCTTCATCGCTGACGAAAACATCTTCACCCCCAAATCGCAGTGGCTTGGGTACATTGTAAATGGTAATGAGTTCTACGACCAAAAAGGTCACTTCGTGGGTTACGTCTTGGATGATGATCGAGTTGCGAAAAACACAATGGAGCTATCCCCCCCCCCACGGTATCCTGCCTATCCTCCCTATCCCCCATATCCGCCATTACCACCTTTGCCGCGCCTCGCAATGCTCCCTTTGCCATTCCCCTATAAGGATGTATTTGAAACGAAGTAAGCATTGCACTCCCACAGTCAACACAGTCAAGGGGGCAATCGCAATCAATGAAAGATGCAATCATTTTATGGTTTCAGTCCTTTGTTCTACATCGTGTGTTTCATGTAATGTTTGTGAGCTTCCACACTTTTGTAGAATCTACAAAAATGAATCCGCAAAGTCTGGTTTCCAGGTGTCCGTGTGAATACTATGCCCCTCTCTCCCGTGGATTAGACATTCATATCATCCGTGCGCGTTGGGAACTGACTACGATCACATAGACCGCACCGTAGACTCGAATTAATTTGTCAAAGAACCAGCAAAAACCTTCCCAAATTACACCAAAATTATATCAAAAAAGTAAAATCGTTGTCAAGCTAAATCGCCCTGGCAGCGCTGGTTTCAGAGGAAATCCTTTGTAGAATTCTACAAATTTATTTGAGGTTAGATTGTCTTGTATGTGGCATGAAAAATATTTTTGCTTGGTCTATATATGGTGGTAGTGCTACACAACTATATAGTTTTATAGTAATTATAAGTGTGAATTATATAGCGTACTATAGCGAGGGGAAGCGGCACACCAAAGAGGTGATGTGAAATCTTTTATAAACTTCTACAAAATTCAATACTGGGGTGGTGAATTGGGAGTGTCTACATGTCCCACGAAGTTTGTATCTACAGGGAGCGCCCTTTTTCCATCTACGATATCAGCCAAGCCAGACAAGACCCGTCTCCCTTCTATCTCAATCGATAAAAGTGCCGTAGGAAGATAAGCCGTACGTTCCAAATCCCCCTTGTGTATGTTGTAATTCATTGAAGCTGCCATGTTGTGCAAAAGGGTAAAGTACAACTCATTTCTTTTAGCTTGCCATGCCTCAGTGCGGGCCACGATATCGTCAACAGCTGCATGAGCAACATAATCTCGCCAAGCTCCAATTACGGACTTAGATGCTTTATCATTTCCATAAAAAGCCATCTCAATCACATTGAGAGCTTGTACATGTTCTTGAGCTGCAGGAGTGCCCCTGTACGTCATCATTGTCTTGAAGATCCAAAGCCGAAGATTCTTCTTCGCAGCTTTTTCTTGGATTTTGTGACCGATCCAGACGGCACTGAGTGCAGCGGCGAAAATGGTGAACATGTAAATGCAGAACTGAATGATTGTCATAGAAAAAGACCTCCAAAGAATTTTATTTATGGCTATTAGCGTATCACTCTACCCTATTTTTATCTTTTTTATAATGCCAAAATTGGCCTTGGGGGTTGGGCTGAAGACCTTCCGGCAAACGATTCTCGGGCTTTAAAAAGGGCTTTACAGCTTGTTTAAAAAAAAAGCACCGTGTGGAATGTTAAGCCGATGCCGGGGAAGGAGAATGTCACCCGGCACCAGCTAGAGCCACACGAAGGGGCTGGTGCCGCTCTTAAGTATTTAACTATTTTTATTCAATTGGTTGATTCAAGGCCAGATAAATGGCCTCTGATTTTGCTTTTAGCGCTGTCTATAAACAAATCAGAATGAAAAGAGTCGGACAATTGCAGAGCTCAAACAGGTTCTTCCCTAGGGAAAATTAGGGTCAAATCTCGTTTTTCGTGTTATAAATTATCCTCCTTTGAGACAACGGCTAACCCAACTCGAATAGAAGCTTCAAACACAGAAAAACTAGATTTGACCCCAATCGCCTTTAATCCGTCATTAAACCAACGATTTATTAGGTGCAAGTCCACGTCGCTGATAATTAGGCCCAGGGTAAGTGCTATTGCAGTTGCGACATTGCCAAACGTCGTCAGAGTGGCATGCTTGAAGCCGAACAGTCAGTCGGTCGACGTCCCAGCACTTTTGGCAAAACGGTCCATCCCGTTGATTGTCTAGAAGCAGCCAGTAGAAAGGTTCTTCATATACGAGATTTCCTTCAAGATCGCGCCTCGCCTCAAGTTCAATGATCTTCTTCCTCTGCATGCGATTCTCTTCTTGCAGGCGGATAAATTCATTTTGTATTTCAAACAGGGAAGTCTGAATTGTGGCGACTCGGTTCAACGCATCAATTATGCGCTCTTTCGTTTCAGCCTCATTATACGAACCGGAGAGAGTTTTGAATAATTCAGAAAGGCTTTTGAGGGTGTTGACAGCAAGAGAAATTGTACTGATATCTATTTCTCCTCCGACAAATTCGTACGAATTGGAAGTGCTTAAGATGACGCAATTGTAATTTGAGGGGATAGGATTGTCAAGGTCGGAGTTGGGAGCATGACGGCGTTGGGAGCAAGGGGACTAGGCGTGGGCATTGAACCTCCCCGGTCTTCAAGAGCCACTTGTCATTGCCTCTCCCCACCGCACCTAAAATGTTTTTTCCTTTGTGTTATGATTAATCAGTTGAGCAAATCAACGTTAGCGACGAGTTCCTGAGTGGGGAGTCCCTCCGCCAGGGGGAAAGAGGAGAGCAGTTGCTATCCTGCCTGGCGGACAACGGAATTTGTGTTTCTAGAATGCTGTTTGAAGGGGCGACCCTCAAGATATCTAGCTGGTGAAGCAGTTGGAATCAAAACCGATTCCATCTGAGTGATAAAACGATAGCTGATAAGCTTCGCGCAGTTACCAACGAGAACCCAGGAGGTTCAAATGAGGAGAATATGGTTAGTTGCAGCTTTTACATTAATGGCACTTTCCCTTGGAACAGTGGCCACCCAATATGCCCAGAGTGCGTATCGTTTGGAGGGGACTATCCCCTTTGATTTCATGCTGGGGAACCGTCCCATTGCCTCTGGAGAATACAGCTTCCAATCGACCAATGGTTTGTTAAGAGTCGTAGGGAAGGACGGCCGTCAGTCCACTTTTCTTTTCTCGAATGCTGGCAAGCCGACCAGCCAGGTAAACTCTAACGAGGGAGAACTTGTTTTCAACAAATATGGAGACCAGTATTTCCTCTCGAAAGTAGTCAATCCCCACGACTCCGTAGAACGCCGAATTCCAGCGTCAAAGGCTGAAAAGGAAGCGGTCAAAAACCAAACGGTCAATTCTGCCGCTAACAATGAAACAGTCTTGATTGCCATGAAAGTTCGCTAATACGAAGGCGAGACTGATGAAGCAGCAAGGAAGGAAAGGATTCACTCCGGGAGCCAGGCAACGGCTTCCGGTTTTTTTTTGAGCAGGGGAGATATTGAAATTAATTCGGCTTATTCAAAAACGATTAACCGATCCCGCAATTTGCCCGGTTGCAGAATATATGATATCCAGATTCGAGACGAAGGTCCTATGTCGAATCGTCAAATTCGGAAATCGCACATGCCGATGAGCAAAGAAAATCAGAAAAGCATGGGGAGGACCAAGTCATGCGCGCATGGTTGATGAATTCCTATGAGGGTGTAGAAAAATTGGTGTTGGGCGATGTGCCAGATCCCCGGCCTGGCCCGGGACAGGTGCTGTTGAAAGTAAGGTTCGCGGCCCTGAATCCAGCGGATGCTTTCCTGGCACAGGCCCTTTATCCAGCCAGACCGCCGCTGCCGCACATCCTGGGCCGTGATGGGGTGGGTGAGGTGCTGGCTGTGGGACCCGGTGTGGAGGGCGTGTCCGTGGGCGAAACGGTGGGCATTTTACGCGGCAGCGTGGGTGTTGAGGCTTGGGGGACTCTGGCCGAGAAGACCGTAGTCCCCATTGCCAGCATTGTTCCCATCCCCCAAGGATGGACTTTGGAGGAAATGGCCGGCGCTCCGCTGGTCTTCCTTACGGCCTGGCAGGCGTTGACGCAATGGAGCGAGCCGGCGGCGCCACCTCCCGCGGGATCGGTGCTGTTGGTGACTGGCGCCTCAGGAGGAGTTGGTACAGCCTCGATTATTCTTGGCAAATTAATGAATCTCACCGTGGTGGCCTTATCTCGCAGCGCCGGGAAAGGCGCGAAGTTAAAGGGACTCGGGGCCGACTATGTCTTTAGTCCGGAGGAGAAGAACCTGCCCAAAGTTGTATTGGCGGCACTCGCTCCGCGAAAGGTTGATCTTGTTGTCGACAATGTGGGGGGCGTGCTGTTCAACGATTTGATGGGAATGCTTGGACCTGGTGGCCGAATTAGCGTGGTGGGCCGAAGCGGAGGGGTTGTGCCCGAATTCAACACCGCGACGATTCTTTTCAAAAGAATTCGCATCGGCGGGGTCGCGGTGGGGGACTTTACACCCGAGGCAGCGCAGGCGGCGTGGAAGCAAATCGTCGATCGTTTAAATGAGGCGGGGAAAAGGCCCGTAGTAGACTCAGTCTTCCGGTTTGAAGATGTCAAAGCCGCCTTTGCGCGATTAGCGCAAGGGCCGATGGGAAAAGTGTTGGTTTGCATTGCCGGCTGAATTTTGCTGATTGATGGCAATACAAATATGATCCTGTGCCCAGACTTTGATTTATGATATCCGTAGCTGCATCAATTCTCTTTTGCATTTTTTTCAAAGGACTTTTTATGTCGACAAATGAGAAATGGACGTTGGGAATATTTGAAGCTTTTTTGGTGATCGCACTAGCCCTGACGCCGGCTGCTGGGATTTTGGCTCAGGCGCAGAAGAATCCCGCGGCTCCTCATTTGAGTCGAGCTATCATTCCCGCCGACACACCTGCGTGGGTGCATCAGGCCGTGTTTTATCAAATCTATCCCCAGACTTTTTGCGATTCCAATGGAGACGGCATCGGAGATTTGGAGGGGATCATTCAGAAACTGGATTACGTCAAGAGCTTGGGCGTAGACGCGATCTGGATCAATCCTTTCTTCGATTCACCCTTTCTGGATGCCGGCTACGATATCCGCGACTACTACAAAATTGCTCCCCGCTATGGCACGAATGAGGATGCCAAGCGGCTTTTCGAAGAAGCGCACAAACGCGGCTTGAAGATTCTCTTCGACTACGTCATCAGTTACACCTCCATTGAGCATCCCTGGTTTCAGGCCTCGGCCACGGAGAGGCCCAGTCCGTATCGAAATTGGTATATCTGGACCGACAACATGTGGGCCGCGGAGAGCGGACCCTTCGCGGATAAGTTCATCCAAGGTTATGGCCAGCGGAACGGCATGTTCATGCGCAACTTTTTCTGGTCACAGCCTGCTTTGAATTACGGCTTTGGCGTGCCCGATCTTAAGAAGAAATGGCAGCTCCCCACGAATCATCCCGATGTGCTGGCGCTCCGCGAAGAAATGAAGAAGGTCCTCCGCTTTTGGATGGATTTGGGGGCCGACGGATTCCGGGCCGACATGGCTGGAGCGCTGGTCAAAGGGGCCGATCCCCATCGCGAAAATCTCAAGTTTTGGCAAGAGATCCGCCAGCTAATGAAAACGCGCTATCCCAATGCGTTTATGGTGGCGGAATGGTCTTTCCCGAAAGATGCGTTGGACGGGGCATTTCATGCGGACTTCTTTCACTGGTTCGAGGGATACAACGACTTGACCCAAAAAGAGGGCTGGCGCATTTTGAATGGAATGTCGGAAGGTCATAGCTACTTTGATAAGGAAGGGCAGGGGAACATTGCCTATTTCCTTTCCAAGTATCTGGACCAATACCAGGCCACCAGACGCAAGGGATACATCTCGCTTCCCGTGGGGAATCACGACATCGCCCGGCTCAATAATAAACGCAGCACGGATGATTTAGAGGTCATTTATGCTTTTGGCATGACGATGCCGGGCGTTCCTTTCCTCTATTATGGGAATGAAATCGGCATGCGCCAGCTCGACAACATGCCGCAAATCGAAGGCGCCTACAAGCCGCGCGCCGGCGCTCGGAGTCCCATGCAATGGGCTCCGGGAGCTAATCTGGGATTTTCCACGGCCCCTTCAGATAAAATCTATCTGCCCGTGGATCCGGCTTCCGACGCTCCTACCGTGGCGGTGGAGGAAAAAGATCAAAACTCGTTGCTCCAGCGCACTCGGATGTTGATCCGACTCCACCACCAGGAGCCGGCCTTGGCCGCCTATGCGGACTTTGTCCCGTTGTACGCAAAGGAAAAAACTTATCCATTTATTTATGCCAGAGCTAACGGAAAGGATGTGGTCCTGGTGCTGCTCAATCCAGCGGGACGCAGTAGCAGAGCGGAATTCGAGTGCCCTTTTGCTTATTCCAAGCTGAAATTGTTGGCGGGAAAAGAAATGAAGGTGGACAAAACCGGGCAGCGCCTTTCCGTCTCGATGCCGGGCCAGAGCTACGCTTTGTACAAGCTCCTCTAGATTCAGGGTCCCTGCGCGGAGTGGGGAATACAAAATGTTCTTAATCTGCACCCTCTCCATCGTTGCAGGTTCTTTGAGCCGCAAAGTTGACGATTTTGTACGGCTGCTTCATTTGCCGCAAGAGTGGCTTGGGTACGTTGCTATTGGCTTTTACGAGGGTGCCACGGGCCAAGACGAAGTCTTTCCCGTGTGTATCTGACCTCCTTTAATGAGCCTCACGGCAGCGTGGAGAAGGTGTTCCTATTACTGCTCGCTTTTGTCCTCAGGCCAGAGGTTGTTCAGATCATTGGCGAAGCCAAATGGAAAAATTGGTTCTGGAGATCGATCCTCCACTCTGAGAAGCACGGGCTAGACCTCGTCTTGGCCCGTGGCACCCACTGCCTCGTAGATCAAATTGCCCCCGGCTATCCGCTGGATAAACGCTCCTCTCACTTTTAATTACTCCCTTTTTAGTTGCGCTTTTAGATTTCACTGCTATACTCATTGCAGGGTTGCATCTGCGCAGTCAATTGTTGTGAGTTCTTCTGCCTCGATTGTTTTCTCCGCTGAATGTGCCGTCCATTAGGTCTTATGCCTGCCTAAGGGCAGATTTCTTCAAAGTTTCCTCAATGGTTCCGAGCCGCAATCCTCATCGCAAGATGATGGAGTGACACAAGACTATCCGTTGCTATTATCGTTTTAAACCGCCGCAGGAGCCCATTTCCCCCAAGGGAGAAGGATGGCGGTCCGCCACCACAGCCCCCGCAGAAAGCGTGACTGCAGGCCTGATGGCAGGAGAGTCGCCGGGTCAGACTTCCATTGTCAATTCAATCAGGGAACTTAAGATACTCCCGCAAGGAAACTACATGCCTTTTAGTAAACTGGGGCTTAATGAAGATTTACTGCGAGCCGTCCAAACGGCCGGTTACATTCAGCCCACTTCGATTCAATCCCGCGCCATTCCCGCCATTCTTACAGGAAAAGATTTGATTGGGACCGCGCAAACGGGGACCGGCAAAACCGCGGCCTTCGTGTTGCCCCTGCTGCAACGGCTTGGCAGCAGCACCGGCCAACTCCGGGCCATGATTTTGACTCCCACTCGCGAGTTGGCACAACAAGTAGAACAGGCCATTCAAGTTTATAGCCGTTTTCAGCGGTTCCAGGTTTTAGCCATTTATGGAGGAGTCTCCCAGTCCTCCCAGGAAAAGTCGCTGAAGCGGGGAGTTGATATTGTGGTGGCTACCCCCGGACGATTGCTCGATTTATCCGGACAAGGTCTGATCCGATGGTCTGGAATTGAGTTCTTCGTCTTGGATGAAGCGGATCGCATGATGGATATGGGATTTCTGCCCGATATTCGCAAAGTGGTGAAGTGCCTGCCGCAGTTACGGCAAACTTTGCTCTTTTCCGCCACCATACCGCCAGAAATCCGCGAGTTGGCCCGCTCCATTCAAAAAGAAGCAGTCTTTCTAAATGTTGGATTGACTACGGCTCCCGCTGCCGGCGTTGAGCAGCGGCTCTTCCCGGTTCCTTCCCAACAGAAAAGTCATTTGCTTCTACACTTGCTGAAGCGGGAGCAGATCGACACTTTGCTGGTTTTTACGCGAACCAAGCATGGGGCCGACCGTTTGTGCCGAATTTTGCAGCGCGAACAATTCAAGGCTGCCGCGATTCATTCAGGGCGGACCCAAAGCCAGCGCCAGCAAGCCATGGAGGGATTCAGGAATGGACAACATCAGATCCTCATTGCCACGGATATCGCGGCCCGGGGAATTGACATTCCCAATATTTCACATGTGATTAATTATGACATCCCCAACACAGCCGACGATTACATTCACCGCATTGGCCGGACCGGCCGCGCCGAAAAACAGGGGATGGCTTATACTTTTGTAGCTCCCGAAGATGAATTGACCATCAAAGGAATGGAAAAAACGATCTCGCGGAATCTTACCCGGATCATGCTGGAGGACTTCTCCTATGACGCATCGGCGCAATTGGAAAGAGTCCCTTCCAGAAGTGCCCCCGCTTATCGGTCTTTTTCAGGCCATGTGCAGGGCAAAAAATTTCCAGTCAAGCAATCCGGCATCCGCCGGAATGCCGCCGACAGACATAAATCAAGCTATGATTCGGCTGCAGCGCACTCTCCCCGAAGGATGAAAGATTCCGGCCAATTTGCCGCACAAGACGACTATGCCCGCCGTCTGCTGGATTCCTTGGCTGCCGACAACCTCCACGGGAACGAGGAATTCGTCAAACGCGGAAAATTCCGCACGCAATCCAAATCCAAGCCGCATTTCCGATGGTAATGTGGCCTTAACGGAAGAGCGCAAGAGGGGCCATTCCCCTTTTGCTGCTCTTTCTCTGACCAGGATAAATCCAGGGAGTTCCCAATGCCAGCCTTGCTGGCTCAACAAGAGGATGAAAATAGGGGGCGAAGAGGTGCCGGAGCAGAACCAGTCATCTGCGCTGGGATCTACCACCCCGTCCGTCCGCCGCGGCGGACGGACACCCCTCCTGTCCAGGAGGGGAAAAGTAAAACTGGGATCTTCTGAGGAGCTGCACATACGAGCGCGGCTGGCTCAACGAGACAATGAAAATCTTCAGACCTCACAGGTCTCCACGACCTGTGAGGTTTTTGGCACAGGGATTTTCCAGGGAGGAGCGGCAAAAGAGGATCAATGAAGCCCCTCCCCTAAACCCGGGCCACGGGGATCTCCCTCTCAACCGAATAAAGTCCGCCAAAAGCTAGATGGATCGTATGTTCCTCGCAGATCCGCGCCAATTCGCCACAATTGCATCCATTATATCGGTGGTCATGCCGCTCTCTTAAAGTTTCAAAACGGCTTTACCGCAATCAAGCCAAAGGTTGGGATTCCTCCGCCATTCTTACCTCATAAGACAAATTCCACTCTTCCTCCTATTTTCCCCTTTGCAGTTTCCCCTGTTATTATTCTATAAATGAACAATCATCGATGAGGAGGAGATATGAAGAACAGATTATTTGTCGGTATTGCCGTGTCTTTGATCGGCGGGACTCTGTGCTCAACACCCATGTTGGCTCAGAGTCCCACCAACCCGCTGAGCGCTGGCCAGAAGCTTTTGTACTCCAACATCAAGAATAATTTGATACGCTCGGCGGAAAAAATGCCCGAAGAAAATTATTCATTCAAACCTGTTCCGGAGGTCATGAGTTTTGGCCAGTTGCTGGGGCACATTGCGGACACCCAAAATGGATATATGTCCAACCTGTTGGGTGAAAAGAATCCGATGCCCGGTGCCGGAAAGAGCAAGACAACAAAGGCTGATTTGGTGCAACTGCTCAAGGATTCCTTTGCATACGCGGATAAAGTCTATGATGCCATGACCGATGATCAAGCCACGCAGATGGTGAAGTTTTATGGCCGCGACCAGGCAAAGCTGACGGTTCTCGCCTTCAACAATGCGCATAACGATGAACATTACGGCAACATTGTCACCTATCTGCGGATTAAGGGGCTGATTCCTCCCTCAAGCGAGCCCCGGCGGTAATGCGCATAGCCTGGAGGACTCGGAACCGACCGCGGTTTATTTTTCAACAATAATGGGCACGCTAGACCGATCTGTTGATGTAGCCCAATCCAATGGACAATTGTGAGAGGAGCGAGATGAATATGAAAATGGCTTCAAGGCGGCAATTTCTATTCACTTCGACCGCGGCTGTCTCTGCCGCCGCTTTATATGCGTCGCCTGCAGTTGAGCGGCCCAAGATTATCGATGCCTGGGGACATGTCTCTCTGCCGCGATTTCTCAGCGCCGAGGAATATCTCGGCATCATGGACGCCAATGGCGTGGAGGCGGCCATTGTGGGGACTGCCGCTACTTGTCCCGACTTGCGCGAATTGTCTCGCGCCGCGGTGCAGTATGGCAATCGCCTTTGCTCCATTGGCATGCCCATGGGCCGCTCGTTTCAAGAGCGCATTGAATGCGTGAGAGCACAGATGGAGTGCGGTTTTTCGGGCATCCGGCTTCAGGCGGAGTTAGTTGTCAAGGAACCTGAGTTGCTGGAAGTGATGGGAAAAACTGGAGGCGTTCCGTACCTGGAGGGTAGCGAAGGATACCGTGTTGCCGCAACACGATTGCTTGAATTCCTAGAGCGCTATCCCAATAGCATTGTGTGCGCGACCCATTTCGCCGGTCCCACCGACCCGGCTATCTTTTCAAAAGAAGAAGCTGTTGCGCGCCTGTTCCGGCATCCCCGCTTCCTGGTAATCTTCTCACGCCAAGGCTACATGGATCAGGAGATGTTGAAAGTCTGGACCCGTGCCGTGGTGGAGCTTACGGGGTGGGATCGGATCATGTATGGCAGTGAATTCCCGGTTGCCCTCTGGCGTGATGAAACCTTCCGCTCAACGCAGGGGTGGATTGATACCGTTGGTCTGACACCCACACCCGCCGAGAGAGAGAAATTCTTTTACGGGAATGCCCGCCGGCACTTTTTTCAAAAACAGCGGCCAGCTCATCTGATCGACTCCAAATGGTCGCGCACTGACTGGAAGACCGATGCGCTGGTATGGTTGTTCGTCAAGAAAGGAATGGATCTCCCGGAAGAGGTCCATCGCAAGATTCTGCGCACCTATTTGGCCAAAGGGTGCGACGCCCAATTAGGCAGTTACCGGGATTATGTTACCCGCCTCGTAGTCGAAATGGCGGAAAAGCTTTGATTCTCGTAGCAAATGCCAGCGCGGCTGGCACAACAAGACGATGGAAATCTCAGCGGCTCTCCCCTTCAATCTGTAGCGCAGACCCGCAAGCTGGTTCTGTTTTGGCGGGTCTGCGGCATTTAGCTGAGTTAAAAGCCGAAGGTCCGCTCCAGCGGGCCGCGGAGTCAAGAACCGACTCCGCGCTACAGTTGGTTGCCGTTTGACTCTCAGCAGTGATTTTCTTAGGAGGATTCATGGATCAAAAAACAGCATCATTGATCAAGCGCAGGACTTTTGTGGGAGCGGCCTTTGCATCTCTCGGTTTGACGGGGCTCTATGCCAAGCCTCCCAAACCCAAGGCCGGCGGCATCCCCATGCGGGAGTTCGGCAAGACGGGAGTCAAGTTGACCGTGGTAGGACAGGGAGGCGCTCGGCTGGCTTTGCTTCGTACTAAGGAGCGAGCAAGAATCCATGTGCGGTATGCCTTCGACCTTGGTCTCAATTACTTCGATTGTGCCCACAGTTATTGGGAAGGGCATTCAGAAGAAGTTTATGGCGATGTGCTAGCCCCCCTGCGCAAGCAAGTTTTCATTACCACCAAATGTCTCCAGCGAACCCGAAAAGAAGCGGAAGAAGAGCTTCATCTTTCTTTAAAGAACTTGAAAACCGAATATATCGACTTGTGGCAGATGCACGCCATCCAGGAGCAGGAGGACATCGATCGCATTTTCGCGCCGGGCGGGGCTATCGAAGCGTTTGAGGCAGCCAAACGGGAAGGAAAATGCCGTTTCTTTGGATTCACCGGCCATCACGACCCGAAGATCCATGTTGCCATGCTCAAAGCTTATGACAAGTGGGATTCCATTCTGATGCCGCTGCACCCGGCGGATCCGGCTTATTTGAGTTTTGAGAAAACCACGCTTCCGGGGGCAGTTGAACGCGGGATCGGCATTCAGGGGATGAAGGTTTTTGGCAATGCATTTTTGCTGCGAGTCTTGAACGCCGAGGAATGCCTGCGCTATGTTCTCAGCCTTCCCGTTCATTGTGCGACGGTGGGATGCAGCACTACAGGGCAGCTGGACGATGTGGTGAGATTCGCCCAGAGATTTACGCCGTATAAACAGGATGAAATGGAAGCATTGCGGAAATTGGCCATCACCGCCGGGCCTGGCGGAGTGAAGGGCCCTGCCTTGGAATACTGGAAGCGAAACAACGAGACATCATAGAATTCACAGAGAAATTACTCTGCTGCGCTTCCCCTTGTTTGGGAGACCTGTAGCGCAGACCCGCAAGGATGTCCTGTCCGGGCGGATCTGCGGCAGCTAACTTGACAAAAAGCCGCAGACTCGTTGAAAAGCACGAGTCTGCGCTACATTTTGCTGTCTTTATTGCTCGGAGGAAATTTTCTACGTAGCTGCGCACATCAGTGCGGCCGGCACAACAAGGGGATGGAAATTTCTAGACCTCACAGGTCTTGGAGACCTGTGAGGTCTCTGATGCCGGTGTTTTCTAGGGAACCATATATGACGGCATACCCGTCTGGATAAGACAGTGAATGAGGTGCTGCAGATCTTTCGCGGCAGATCAGTGCCGACCATTGTCAAAAAGAAAAAATCGGTCACTTGTCACTCGTCACTGTTATTCAAAGGAGGCGACAAACCCCATGATCAATCGACGCACGATGCTGAAGGCCGGCTTGGCTGCCGTGCCGCTGGCCTCCCGAGAGATTTCGGTCAATGCCTTGAATACGCCGGTATCCCAAATTCCGTGGAACCAGAAAATCCGCCGACTCGGCCAGTTGAATATGACCGAACATGATCCGGTTTCACTCGACGTGGAAGAATGGGCGGATTACTGGGCCAGCCTGAAGGTGGATGCCGTATTGGTCAGCGTGACCGGGATCCTGGCATTTTACCAAACCAAAGTTCCCTTTCACCGCAAAGGGAAATTCTTGGGAGACCGTGACTTCTTTGGCGACTGTTGTTCGGCCGCCAAAAAGCTCGGCCTGCATGTCATCGCTCGCATGAGCCCGGACCTGAACTGGGAAGAGGCAGTCCAAGCCCACCCGGAGTGGTTTCAACGCGACGCTCAGGGGAATGCCGTTCGGCATAGCGAGGATCCGCGCTTGTTCCGAACTTGCATGTTCACCAGCTATATGACGGATTACATTCCCGCCATCATGCGGGAAATTAATGCGCTATATGATGTGGATGGCCTCTTCACCAATGCCTGGCCTCCCTTTGGAAGCTTGCCGGTCTGTTTTTGCCAGCAGTGCCGCCAATTGCCGCGGGCGGGAAGCCCCGAGTATTGGGATCAGTTCAATGCGCGCACCCTTCAGCTTTGGAAGCTCTATGATTCCATCGCCAAGGAGAAGAGGCCCTCCAACTTCTATTTTGGAAATATGGGTGGCGGTATTCATGCGACGCCCAATCTCAAACAACTGGGTGAAATTTGTCAATGGTACCAGGCCGATAACCAGGGGCGTGGCGGGGAGGATACGCCGATTTGGGGATGTGCCCTGCAAGGGCGAGTGTGCAATGCCATTCAAAAAGGCAAAATGAGCACGAATGTGACGGGCGCCTGGTCCACCGGCAGCGTCCGCTGGCGCAATGTTTTTAAGTCGCCACAGGAAGCTCAAATGTGGATGAACGAGACCGTGGCCAGTGGAATGGTGCCCTACTACCATTTCATCGGAGGGGAAAAGGGGATGGGCGAGGATCGACGCTGGCTGGAGCCAGGACGCCAATACTTCAACTGGGTGGCCAAGCATGATCCTCATTTCGTGAACCAACGATCTATTGCCAATATCGGAGTGGTCATGGGGCAGCGGACCCAGCTGTTTTACTCGCCGCCTCGCGGGGTTTCGATGTCGCAGTACATGGATGGCTTGTATTATGCCTTGTTGGAGGGGCGGTTTTTTTTTGATTTTGTTCATGAAGATAATCTCCAGCCGGAGGAACTCAAGAAGTACTCGGCTCTCCTTCTTCCCAATATCGCATTGCTCAGCGATGAGCAATGCCGGCAATTGGAGAGCTATGTGGAGAGCGGAGGTTCACTGTTGGCCACCTTTGAAACCAGCCTTTACACTGATCGTAACCAATGCCGCCCGGACTTTGGCCTCGCCGAAGTGTTCGGCATTCACAAAACCGGCGATTTGATCGGCACCACGGGCAATGCCTTCTATGCGCGTATCGAAAAGCCTCATGAAATTCTGCAAGGATTCAAGGATACTCATTGGCTGCCGGGCGCCGAATATCGGATTCCCATTGCACCTGTGCCTAATCCGGTTTTGACCGTAGTGCCCGGTTTCGTGGCCTATCCACCGGAACTGGCCTATCCGCAACAATCGCAGACGGATGAACCCGCGCTGGTTTTGCGGGAAAAGGGGAAAAGTCGCTGTGCCTATTTCCCAGGGGATATCGAACGAACGATGTGGCGATCGGGTCACACCGATCTTAGCCGTCTTTTGCAGAACACGATCCGTTGGGTCTCAGGTGCGGAAATCCCTGTAGTCGTCGTGGGAGAGGGGGTAATAGAGATTTTTGCCTGGCAGACACAAGCTGGCTATGCAATCCACCTCTTGAACTATACCAATCCGAACATGCATCGGGGCTGGATCCGAAACTTTTATGCCATCGGAGAACAAAAAGTCCGAATGGCGCTACCAGCAGGCAAACGGGTTACTCGAGTTGAACTTTTGCGGGCTGGCGTTGATGTGGTGTTTCGCGTAGTGAACGGTGCGATAGAATTTACGATTCCCAAGGTTTTAGATTATGAGGTAGCGGCGCTTCATTCTGCTTGAGCGAAGTCAGGAAAATCCAAAAACGATATGCGCGAGCGTGACGAAGCCATCCGCATGGCATTCACGATGTCGGCTCCGATGGCCTCGTTGGGCTTGACCGGTCGCGCGAAGGGTGACTTCGTCACACTCGCGCGACCCCCCTTTTAATTCGAGCGCGCCTTTCGATGCAAGCAATGCCGGACCAAATGAGAGTCTCCTGGGTTCCCCCTTGATCGGCGGGCAGAATTATCGGCGCGACAAGTTTATGTAAAACTCAGGATTGTTTTCCCGTCCTGACCAGCGCAGTCATCACTGCCCCCAGCGCCAGAATCAAGGCAATGGCTCCTAACCCCCCCGCATAACCACCCAGATCCCTCGAGTATCCCATCAAGGTAGGACCGAGGAAGCCCCCCAAATTTCCAAAAGAGTTGATCAAGGCAATCCCAGCGGCTGCCGCGGTTGAGCCAAGGAACGAGGATGCCAGCGCCCAGAAAGGGCCAAAAGCGCCCCAAATACCCAGGGCGGCCAACGATAAGGTACACAAAGCCACAAGGAGGGAATGGCCTTCCTGCATACTTAAGATCATCCCCGTGGAACCGATCAAGAAGGAGCTAATCACAAAAAGTTTTCGTTTGCCGGAACGGTCAGAAGCCCATCCAGCGAACACCATCCCCGTTGCCGCGGCTGCGTATGGAATGATGGTATAAAGGCTCACTTGGAAATTGCCGGCGCCGCTGCGCATTTTGATAATTTGAGGCAGCCACATTCCCAAACCGTACATGCCGACGATGAGGCTGAAATAGATGGCGGCCATGCACCAGACCCGGCCGCTCGTGAATGCTTCCGAAAGATGATATAGAGAGTGGGATTGTGATTGAGCGCGCTCCTCTTCCAGCCGGGAAGAGAGCCAGGCTTTCTCAGACTTGTCCAGCCAGCGGGCTTGGGCAGGAGAGTCCGGCAGATGAAACCAAACAACCACGCCAAGCCAAAGAGCCGGGAGCGCTTCCAGGATAAAGAGCCATTGCCAGCCATGCAAGCCGAGCCACTTGTCCAGCATGAGAACCATTCCGGAAAGTGGTGATCCCACTAATCCTGCCAGCGCAGTGGCGGTCATGAAGGAAGCTACGATCCTCGCCCTCCAACTGGAGGGGAACCAATAAGTCAGATAAAGAATAATGCCTGGAAAAAATCCTGCTTCAGCGACTCCCAGCACGAAGCGCAAGACATAGAAAGATTGTTGGTTCCAAGTGGCCGCCAGCGCCATGGAAATAATCCCCCAACTGATCATAATCCGGGAAATCCATTTGCGCGCGCCCATCTTGGCCAGGATTAAATTGCTGGGCACCTCAAAGAAGAAATAGCCAATAAAGAAAATGCCGGAACCCAAGCCAAAAGCGGCAGCATCCAGGCGCAGATCGCTACGCATCGTCAGGGCGGCAAAACTTACATTAATGCGGTCCAAATAAGCCACCACATAAGATAAAAAAAGCAGAGGCAACAGGTGCCGCGAGGCCTTTGCCAAAATGGCCTCCCCTTGAGCTTGCGAAATTTGGTTCGAAATGGGCATGAATTATTCTCCGTCGGAGACGGACATTACCATGGGAGCATTGTTTTGTCAGAGGGATTTTGAGACTAATGGCAGTCCGCTGGCAGGTTGTGGTGGATATTTAACTGTTTCTCGAAATCCTTGTTGAGGATGGACTCGTCCAAGTGAAAGAATGTCTTAATGTTTCCTCCGGTTCTTTTATAAGAATAAGTAAAGATTATGAGATCAATGATCGAAACATACCTTGTAGGGCCGCGGAGTTACGGTCTTAAACCGCACGATTCGATGGCCTGAATATCGCGCTTTTAGCCCTGGAATCCCCCGTAGGAAGTCTCTCCTCCGAATTTCTTCTCTGGCGCAGAAATCCAAAAAAGAGCATAAAAAAAATGATCAACAGAGACTGCGAGATTTTGCAGAAGGGAAAAGGCTTTTGCTGGTGTCCCGGCGCTGCCTGGGAAATCAAAGGAAGCGAACTTTGCTGTTTGTGCCGGGAAAAGAATCAGAAGCAGGAAACAAATATGATTGGTTCTAGTAAAACTTCCCAATCCTTTCGGCCCGCTTCGACTCGGATAATCGGTGCGGCCGCTTGAGATTAGGTGTGGGGTAGTAAATGTTGGAATATATTCTTCCGCCGGTCACCCCAAAAATCACTTCGGCCAGCCTGTCAATCTTTCGCTCCCTTTTTTATGAGGCAACTTTTTCCGCAAAAGTCGATTCCCAATAGAGTGAGACTGAGCGGAATATCCCAGGGATTGAAGCGGCATAATATTCAGCCCATCGAAAAAGAACTGATGAGAACAGTGAATGCTTTGACGTTGCAAGTTTTACAGGATAGGAAAATATCCGAGATTAAGTATATGGCTTTTCGAGACCAAAAAATTAAACGACTGGTCGCAGAGGATAAAATGATCGGCATGACGAAAATTTGTGCCTGGTGTGGCAAATCCCTGGGAAGTAGGCCGGATCAAGTCACAAAGAAAATTTCCCATGGCATTTGCCTGTCGTGTGCACGGGGATTTCTGCTGAAATCTCACCTAGACACTCGTCACATTCTCCATGACTAAGCTGCGGTTGAGATGTTTGGGGCTGTTCCGGCCTCTGAAATCCAAATAAGAATCTTCGGCATGTAGAAGCGATCAGCTCATGATTCTCTCCGGATCATTCGCAATCGGCTGCATTTTGCGGGAATCAAAGCGGGAGAGGGCGGCTGGTTCTTAGCCGCCCTGCCGGCGCACTGCACATATCTTCACTGATTTTTCTGCCCTTGTTTTCCTGATTAATCTTTCCCCACAAAAAGAGTTTGTCAAGTCATGATCGTCATTTCATCCCTTCGGTTAGATCATGGCGATTATAGGTTTCCATCCGGCAATCGTGGAGGCAGGCTTGGATCATAATTTCTTGATGCGCTCAATCCTGAAGATTACCCAAATGCGCACAAATAAAATTCGGGCGCAAAATGAACAAAAGTGAATAGCCGCGCCTGTCTACGTTGGGGTGAAAATCCCTCTCTCCGCCAACGCGGGGCGAAGGTTGTGGGTTTTCGTTTTTTTGATCCGAGATTTATTCCCGTTTCGGACCGATGCTCAGAACGACAGCCAATATGCTTTTCGATTCTATATTCAAAGCTCAATTTCGATGGGATGCCAAAGCATCCCGCCGAAAACAGACAACAGCTGGCCGTAAAATCTAACCTGCAATCTGCTTCATCAATCCCAGAGAATCCCGCACCACCCAGATTTCCTGGCATTTGTCATTTTCGATACGGCATATGGTTATCCCGCTGAAATTGACCTCTTTGCCGGTCGGCTGCAAATTACGCAGTTGGCCTTTGTGGGTGCCCGTGGCATTCCAGCGGACAACGACCTTGTTGTTCGCCCCAATGATGTCCAGGATTTTCAAATGAAAGTTCGGGAAAGCTCTGCGAGTGTTGGTGACATCCAGTTTTACGCCCGAGGGTCCGCGGGGAAGATCCGGGTTGTCGGGGTCGTGTCGGACAAAGTTGGTGGCATAGAGTTCATCAGCAATAGCAAGGTTGCCTTTGTTCCATAATTCCTCGATGGCCCGCTTTGTCAATACGATATTGTTGCTCTCCATGGCTGGTGCTGCTTGCATAATCTGACTCCTTGTTATGTTGAAGAGAGGGGGATAAAGACTCCTATCACAGCGCCTCCCTTTGGTTTCATATGTCTGAGATGCCTGATGAATCTTAAGCTTCTCAGCGATAAGGAGAGCTGAGATCATTCATCAAGCGAACAGTTGTGGGAACAGCTAAAAATAAGGATCGACATGGGCTGGAATGCCGGAAAATTTCAACACCCTAGTGGTTTGAGCGTTGTTCGGCGCTAAGAATGGGATCAGGGCGCAGGTTGATTCCCATGCACAATGACTTGAAAGGTATGTTCCTCACATATGAGTCTTACCGTCCACGCCAAGGACTGTCAAGAGATGAGAGTGAAAATCCACGCTAGCAATCCTGCCTTTTGCTATTTCGAAAGCGCGAAACGGCAACCCCCTTCGGTTCCGCTTTACTTTTGTTTGCTGATTAGAACAGCGTCTTCCTCATCAAACTCTACTCTCTATGGTTTGCCAATTCTTGTCTGACAATCGGAGGGATTACTTCACCGAGGGCGCGTAGCCTTTTCGATCCATCAAATATTTCAATTCTTTTTTCGGGCGCCTTTGATAGGGCCGAGGATAAAAAAAAGATCGGGGGGGTGTAACAAAAAGAAGACTCGATTGTCTTTAGGTTGACAGGCAAAAACATGAAAAGATAAGATCGAATCACCTCGCATTTTTTTCATAAAATTATGTTTCTCTACAGTGTAAAGCTGGGAGTTGGAGGGGAAGCGACCATAGATGTTTTTATGGATTCCGAGCTTCTTCGCCGCAAGCAAGGTACTTTGAAACTGAACCAGAAAATCACTCAAATGTATGAGCTGTGGCGAGATTCGGTCTATCGTTACCTGGTTCTGGTGACGGGGAATTATGCCGAAGCAGAAGAGATTACTCAGGAAGCCTTCCTCCAGCTTTTTCGCTGTCTTCTGAAGGGTCAAGACATAAGAAATGCCCGGGCCTGGATTTTTCGCGTTGCCCACAATTGTGCCATTAACCAAAGAACAAGCGGCAAGTACATGGTTTCGATGGATCCTGCGTCATGGGAAAAGCTCTGCATGTTACGCCAGGACCCAAATCTTGACCCGGAACAATCGGTTCTTGAAGAAGAGAATCACCAGCACCTCAAAATTGCCTTTAAGTTGCTTCCTCCGCAGCAACAACAGTGTTTACTCCTGCGTGCCGAGGGCTTTCGTTATGAACAAATTGCGGAAATTTTAAATTTGAGCCTCCCCAATGTGGCTCAATCCTTGCATCGCGGCATCAAGAAACTCATGAGAGACCAATATGAATAAGATTGTAGGTACCAACTGGTCCGCGAAAGAAATGCATCCTTCTGAAGAGGATTTGCTTTATTACGTCGATGGGCAAATGCCTTCCAAGGAAATGGAAAAGTTGCGGACTCATTTGGAAGCCTGTTGGAGCTGCCGTGTGAACATGGAGGAGATCGAGGCCACAATTTCCTCTTTCGTTCATTTTCTTAATCATTCGGTTGCCCCCAACATCGAACCTCCGCCGCACGGCTGGCGGGGGTTGGATGCAAGAATTAATCAAATCGAGACCGAAACCAACGCAAAGCGCCAATGGGGGCAATGGTTCGATCTCGCAAAAAGAACTCTCTTGGCATGGCAATTTTCCCGTAGCGTCGCCCTTGCTTCCTTGATCGCTCTGTTCACGATTTCCCTTATTCTCTATCTTCATCGGATCCCTGCGGTTTCCGCAAATCAGCTGATCCAAAACACGATTAACGCCCAAGACCTCCGGTTGCGTGCGGTGACACAGCCCGTTGTTTATCAAAGGTTGGAAGTGCGCTGCAAAGCGCCAGCTCCCCATCGGGATCAATCGGTAATTTGGGAAATTTGGAATGATTCCAATCATAATCGGTTTAAACAGCAAGTTAAGGACATGATTGGGCAATCCGTAGATGACTATACGGTGGGAGAAAAGACTCGAACAGGGGATCCAACCACGACGCCCTCATACTCTGAAGATTCAACAAAAGTTCAAAGCAGTTCAAAAGGGGATAGGACCAACTTTCCGCGGCAGACTCGGCCCAGCCCTCTTGCATCGCCGACGATCCTGCAGAATTTGTCGGAAGTGTTCCGGTTCAATCGCTTGGATATAAGAAATCCGCTTTCTTCAATATCCTTTGATGCTTGGCGAAAGGCGGCTCGGAGAAAGACAGAATCAGTTGTCGAGTCGAATTTGACGGGCAGCGGTCGCGTGCTCACTTTAAGAACAGAGATGGCTGGTCCGTTTGCGGTCAATGCCATTGTTCGGTCTGAGTATGTAGTAAGAAGATCCGACTGGCATCCCATCGAACAGCATTTGAAAGTCCAAAGTGAGAGTGGCCTGTTGGACTTTGCGTTAATCGAGCGAGCCTTCGACGTGCTGACTTTAAGCTCGCTACCTTCCTCGATTTTTGCCGAATCCAGGAGCGAGACCTCTCCGAAGCTGTCAGCACCCGGGCCCTTGCCCGCGCAAACCATGGATTTGCGTCCAACTTCTGCTGAACTGTTGGCCTCGGAAGTCGAGACAATGTTGGCTATTCATAAAATGAAAGCTTGTCTTGGCGGCCAGATTGCCATTGTCCGCGACAACTCCGGGCGAATCGAAGTACAAGGAGTGGTTCCATCGGTGGAGCGCCGGCAAGAGATTTTGGCGTCAATCCAAGGAATTGCCTGGGTTTTGCCGAGAGTTCAAACCGTCGAAGAAGTTGCCAGTTCAGGTTCCTCTGGGCCGTTGGCAGGGGAGAGCCGACAGGTCGAATCGGAAGCCCCATCTCCGGAGCAACGAACGATCGAAGCGGTGCAAGCCGGCAAACTGCCGATTCAGGATCTTCTGGAGAAATATTTTGCGGAGATACATCCGTCCGCGAATTCTGAGGAGGGCGGACTATCAAAGGAGACACGACGGATAGCGGAAGTCTCCAACAAAGCCGTCTCACTTTCCGAAGAGGCATTGGAAGAGGCCTGGGCCTTGCGCCGCTTGGCGGAATGGAGTTTTTCGGTGAGATCTGAGGAACTGCCGCAATCCAGCCGGTGGGCCATCGAAATCATGGTGCGCGATCATATGGGCGCCCTGCGGAAGAAAATCGACGAATCTCAACAATTGCTGAATCCCATTCTGAGTTCTCTCCTGCTAGATGCACGATATGCGGATAGAGAAGGAAAGAAGCCGGATGACTCGGGTGTATTCAATCCTGCGACTACAAACTGGGCATCCAATTCTCTTCAACTCTTCGCTACGGTCGAACGCATCGTCCATCTTTCTTTGGGTCTATTTGCCGACACAAACTTTCCACCTGAACAGAGGGAAGCTGCCATGCAGGAACTGCAATCAGCTTTTGCCCGAGGCCAGAGGGAGTTTCAAATTCTGGAATCTTACATTGCCAGAGCATTTCCCGAAAAACCAGATTCAATGACTCTGAAGGGCCGGATGGAATGACTCTCCCCGATTTCACATTTACGCTGAAATCTTCAATCAACTTATTACTTTTACAGGAGAAGGGGTGATGAAGGTATTAAAAACATTTACCGTGAGGTTTCTCGCTGTTATTGGAGGTCTCTCTTTGCTTGTCGGGTGTGTTTGGAATCTACAAGCTCAAGACACTCGTGGAAACATTCAAGGCCGGGTGCTGGATTCCGCAAATGCCGTTATTCCTGGAGCTGAAATCCGGGCAACGCTTACTGCCCGTGGAATCTCGGTTCTGGTGGCAACCAACGAGGAAGGCAATTACCGGATTCCCTACCTTTATCCGGGCATTTACCGAATCACTGCCAGCAAAACCGGATTCAAATCGTTTGTGCGGGATGGGATCGAGTTGCGTGTCGCGGACACGCTGAACATCGATATTATGCTGCAGGTAGGAGAAGTCTCCGAGAAGATTGAGGTCACTGACGAGGCGCCTCCGCTGGCTACTACAGACGCTTCGCTTGGCACCGTGGTCAGCCGAGCGAACATCACTGAACTTCCCATACGGGACGGTTCCCCGGCTGAACTGGCGCTTCTATCGCCCGGCTTGGTGAATACTCAAAGCCTTCGCCAGCGCAAGGCCTACACTACCCTGGCAATTTCGGAAATCTCCTCCAATGGTACAGGTTCGCTGGGGAATCAGTTCACCATCGATGGCATTCCAAACTATGCCTCCGACCGAATCGCGTTCAGTCCGCCGACCACGGCTGTACAAGAGTTCAAGGTCCAAACGGCGACCTACGACGCTAGCTCGGGCTTCACGATGGGGGCTACTATCAACATGGCGACGTTGGGCGGCAATAACGCGCTGCACGGCGAGGCCCACGAATGGTTCAGAAACAAGTCGCTGGATGCCAACAGCTTCTTTAATAATCTGAACGGACGTAAAAAGGACAATTATCGGGACAATCGTTTCGGCGCCTCGGCCGGAGGCCCCATTGTCATTCCGGGTGTCTACCATGGGAAAAACAAATCCTTCTGGTTCTTCGCCTATGAGGGCAATCCGAATTCGGTGCCAGCTGAAGGGACCGTTACGACCGTTCCCACCGTCAAGGAGCGCGCCGGTGATTTTTCCGATTTGTTGCAGTTTGGGCCGTCCTACCAAATCTACGATCCGCTCACAACTCACTTTGATGGAACTCATTATGTTCGGGACCCCTTTCCCGGCAACATCATTCCAGCGAATCGCATCGACCCGGTGGCCAAGAACATTATGGACAAATATTATCCGCTCCCGAATCAGGATCCTCAAAATCCCGTGGGCTTTAGAATGAACTTTCGATCGCCCAACCCGCTCAACGCAAATGAGTACAACACTTACACAGGCCGGGTTGATCACAATTTCACGGACCGGCACCGTCTCTTCGGCCGCTTCAGCCTGGATCGTTGGCACACCGAGGGTGGCGACCAGTATGGAAACATCGTCACCGGAAGCATCACCGAGCGCAAAAACCGAATTGTCGCCTTAGACGATGTTTTGGTGCTCTCGCCCACCAAGGTGCTGGATCTGCGTTACGGTTTCACTCGCGTGGCCTTCCCTATCACTCAACGCAGCACTGGCAATGTTGCGGACATTCTTCCAGCACTGGGATTCTCCTCCGACTTTACTAATCTAATGTCGAAAGAAAGCATGGCATTTCCAACCATGGCCATCGATAGTGGAAGATACGGTGGTTTCGGCAATGGAACGGACCGGAGAATTTTCAACGATACCCATTCCTTGTCGGGGACGCTGACCTGGATGAAACGCAGTCACAGCCTGCGTTTTGGAGCGGAGTACCGTGTGGAGCGTTTGAATGGTGGCGTCCAAACTCGTGACAACTCTCCCAGGATTAATTTCAATAATATGTGGACCAAAGGGCCATACGACACCTCGGTGGGCCAGCCCATCGGCGGCGGCCTGTCTTCGTTCCTACTAGGCATTCCCGATAATACGGGGTTCATGATGGCAAGCGGCAGCTTTGCCTTGCAGAGCATTCGCGAAGGCTTTTTTGTCCAAGATGATTGGAAGGTCAGCTCCAAGCTTACACTGAACCTGGGATTGCGCTATGAGCTGGACAATCCGATGACGGAGCGTTATAACCGCTTCATTAAGGGATTTGACCCAACGGCCCAGTTGGCCATTACCTCGGCGGTCGAAGCCAACTATGCGGCGAATCCGATCCCCGGGCTTCCAACTCAGCTCAACATTCGTGGCGGCGACATTTACGCCGGCGGACCGAATGGACGGGGCGCCTGGGACCTCGATCCGACCAACATCATGCCGCGCCTTGGATTAGCCTACCAGATCAATAGCAAGACCGTGCTCCGGGCCGGATTCGGCAAATATTACGACACTATTGGCGTGAATTTGGTCACGCCTTCTTGGAATAACAACCAGCTTCGCTTCAGCCAGAACGGCTTCAGCGGGACGACTTATGTCATCCCTTCGGTGGACAACGGCCAGCATTTCATCGCCAGTCTTGCGAATCCCTTTCCGAATGGGCTTGCCCAGCCGATCGGAAATGTGAAGGGGGCAAACACTGACGTCGGCAACGCCCTTCCACTTGTGTGGGTCGACCCGAAGAACCCGTACACCAGTCGCCTCTCGGTCGGTTTACAGAGACAACTGCCCGGCAATTTCGTGCTGGATATCTCCTATGTCCGCGGCCGCGGAGGGCATCTGTACTCCAATGGATTGGTAAATGTCATCCCTGACATAAAGTACCTATCCACTACGGGAGTGCGAGATCAAGCCGTCATCGATTTCATGGATGGACAAGTTCCTAGTCCCTTCATTGTGAATGGAACGTCGCTGTTGGGAGGAACGGGACTAGGGGGTGAAACCGTTCCCCGCAACCAATTGTTGCTCACTTATCCTGCATACACTTCGGCAGGTGGCGATACGTTCAAGGGTAAGTCCTGGTACGATGCGCTTCAGGTGTCTTTGGAAAGGCGCATGTCCAAAGGGCTGACCGTCGACGGCACCTTTACCTGGCAGAAAAATCTCGCCCAACAGTGGGACCACCAATGGGACGGACAAGCATTCCAAGCGGAAAATGAAAAAGTCATTGATGGCAGTGACCCTGGCAAGAGGTTCACGCTAAATGGCATTTACGAGTTGCCCTTCGGCTCGGGCCGTCTCTGGGGAACTCACTGGCGCGGCCTGGTTAATGGTTTGTTGGGAGGCTGGCAATTTGGCAGCATCCTGAGAATGCAGGGTGGAATGCCATCCTATATCGGGAACATGCTATTGCTGCCCGGTCACACCATGCGGGAAGCGCAATTGCCTAAGAACCAGCGAACCTGGCAGCAGTGGTACAATTTCGCGCCCTTCGACATGGACCCCGATCGCCAGTTAGCCTGGAATTATCGGACATTATCCAGCTACTATGGCTTTCTGCGCGGTCCTGGCTACATCCTCCTGGATACAAACTTGACCAAGACCTTCACAATCAAGGAGGGGATCAGACTCCAGTTCCGTGCCGAAGCTTTTAATGCCACCAACCATACCAACTTCGGAGGTGAAGCCGCGCCTAGCATTGATACTTGGGGAGCGGATGCTGGCAGTGTTCCCGCTCAAAACGGGTATCCGAGAAACGTACAACTCGCTCTGCGGCTGACTTTCTAGGGTAAAGGAAATCGTCTGCCGTGCTCTTTAGCACATCAAGCATGCGTGGCCCGCCAAGACAGTTGGTGGGTCACGCTTTAAATCTGGCAAGCAAGCTCAGTTTTTATTCGTATGTCGGAAGACTGTGCCGGCAGAGAAATGAAAATTCCGATTATCGAGGATGGGGGAATATTGTGAGAATCTGCCTGATTTCTTACATTGCTCCCTCCTACGCCGAACCATCCAATTATTCTGCCTTGCTGAACACCAACGGTTTTAAGAAGCACGTTCTTCCAGATTGAAGGATGCAAATGCCTTCGCGTGGACCGCGGAGACGATACGATCTGCGATGAAGCCTTTTGCTTGGACTGGTGTTCCCCGAATTCGCAAAGATGGACTCCCAAATTCCCCACCGCAGGTTTTCGGTCCATTTCTTTTCCCCCCCATTTTCCACTTGATTGAAGACGGAGTACACGGCAAACCCGCAAGGGCGCGATGTCTTGCGCCCCCGTTTGAGTTGAATTCTCACAACCATCGGCGGCACAGAGAACCACAACCATGCCATGTTTGCCGGCCCGGACAGTAATTTCTATTCCCGCTTGGCGGGCATTCGAATGGCACGGCCCGAATATAAGGAGGGCGAAAGAGGCGAGTTCTGCAGGCCCGTTGTGTCAATCGTCAACGCTGCTTCTACGGCGCTTCACAGATGCACCCTTCAGCTCAGGCAATCTTTCGCAACTCAAAACTAAGCTCTTTTGGAACTAATTAGAAGATAATCCGTACACCCTCTTATATAAAGGGAGGAGACATCATGGCTGAGGAAGTTCTGTTACGGTTGAGCCGGATCAGGAAGAAATTTGGAGAACTGGTAGCTGTCGATGGTTTAAGCCTGGAGATCAGGCAGGGTGAAATATTTGGACTATTAGGTCCCAACGGGGCGGGCAAATCGACCACCATCCATTGCTTGATCGGCTTGCTGGAACCGGAAGAAGGTCAAGTTGTTATTGGCGAAAATGGCAATCCCCAAGAATCTTCCGTTCGGGCCCGCTTGGGCATTGCTCCTCAAACTATTTCCCTTTATGAACTGCTGACGGCGGAAGAAAACCTCGCCTTTTTTGGAAAGCTCTATGGATTGAAGAGTGATCGGCTGCGGGAGCGCATGGCTTGGGCTCTGGATTTTGTCGGATTGGCGAACCGGCGCAAGGATTTGGTTAAAACCTATTCGGGAGGGATGAAGCGGCGGCTCAACCTGGCCGTGGCCATCCTCCATGATCCGGAGATCATTTTGCTGGATGAACCGACGGTGGGGGTCGATCCGCAATCCCGGAATTCAATATTCGAAAATATTATGGAATTGAACCGGCAGGGAAGGACCATCCTTTATACCACCCATTACATGGAAGAGGCGGAACGGCTTTGCCATCGAGTGGGAATCATGGATCATGGCCATTTGCTGGCCTTGGATACGGTGGAGGCGTTGCTCAAAACATATGGCGGACTGCCTCTACTCGTAATCCGCCAGGATGGTCATGAAGAAAAGATTCATACCTCCGATCCTCTGGAGGAATTGAACCGGCGGGCCATTACTTCTCCCATCGAGCATTTTCGGTTGGAACAGGCAACTTTGGAGCAGGTTTTCTTAAACTTGACTGGAAGAGAGCTGAGGGACTGATGAATACCATTTTCGCTATTGCACTGAAGGATTTGCGTATTATGGTGCGGGTCAAGTCTGGTTTTTTCTTTGCCGTGGGATGGCCACTGATCATCGCAATCCTGTTTGGCGCGATTTACCCGCGAGCGGGAGAAAACACCGCACGCCGTCTTGCCATTGTGGCGGCTGACGAGGATCAGAGCGAAGCCAGTCGCAGCCTGCTGGCCACTCTTCAAAAAGGGGTAGAATTTGACCTTCTTCCGGCCAGCCGTGCGGAAGCCTTGGATCTGATCCGAAAAGGCAAACGGGCGGCTGCCCTGATCCTGCCCAAAGGATTTGGAGAAGCCAGCCAGCGAATGTTTTATGGCACGCCGCCCAAGGTGGAAATTTGGGTCGATCCCAGCCGCAAGCCCGAAGCTTCCATGATCGAGGGGATGCTTTATCAGAAGGTCATGGAGCGTTTTGAACGCAAATTTTCCGATCAATCGGCCATGCAGACTGAAATCCGCCAATCGTTGCACAACCTAAACTCCACATCTTCCCTCGCAGACCCGGAACATAAGAAGGTGGCGAGTTTTCTAGGCAGTCTGGATCGGTTGTTGGATGCGGCGCCATCGGCGGCCCAAAAAGGATCCCCAGGGGAATCTTCCTCCTGGAAGCCTCTGGAAGTGGAACACCACGAGCTCCTCCTCAAGCAAGAAGGACCGCGCAGCGGATTTGAGATCACCTTTCCGCAAGGCATCCTCTGGGGTGTGATTGGCTGTGCCATGTCGTTTGGCATCGGCTTTGTGACGGAACGCACCGGCGGAACCCTTTTCCGATTGCAGATGTCTCCCTTGACACGGACCCATCTGCTGGCGGGAAAAGCCTTAGCCTGCTTCCTGGCTGGGCTGTTGATTCAGTTGTTACTTTTCATTGTGGGAAGATTCGGCTTTAAGGTGATTCCCAGCAGTTGGCTCCTGATGTTTATGGCCGGAATTTCCACGCTGGTGGCTTTTGTGGGGATCATGATGCTGGTGGCGGGTCTGGGAAAAACTGAACAGGCGGCCGCCGGTATGGGGTGGGCCTTAATGATGCCGCTTTCCCTTTTCGGCGGGGCCATGGTGCCCCTGGCTTTCATGCCGGGATGGATGTCGAAAATCGGCATGATCAGCCCGGTGCGGTGGGGCATCCTGGCTTTTGAAGGGGCTTTGTGGCGTGGTTTTTCAACATATGAAATGCTGCTTCCTTGCGGCGTCCTCATTGCCATCGGAGTGATTTGTTTTGCGGTTGGGACTCGTACTTTGCGCTTAAGTTTATCGTAGGAACTAAGAGCGTCCCTGTTCCGCACATATTGTCGATTCAGCGCGGTCAAATCCGAATGAACTTCTGCTGGCCTTTTGACAACTTTACGACTTTTAGGTCTCGTACCTGCTTGGACGCTTTCTTGCGAGATTGAGTGAGCTGGTTGGGATAATTTTATTGAACCGGGCAAAAGCTCATATGCCGTACACTTTCCCCCTCTCTACGGGTGCCACGGGCAAAGCTGAAAGCTTGCCCGTGCTTTTTCATGGCAAAGGATTTATCTCAAGGATGCATTCTCTTCGTTCAAACTAGAAGGCACTTGACTAGTGCCAATCCACAGCCCTTTCAACTAACCTTCGCCGGACAGGATTGTTGTGAATGTATCCCATCATCCGCCTCATAGTGGCCTGATCAATGTTTCTCGCGTTCTAAGGAACTGTATTTAAGAAATTCCGAAGGCACGGGCAAGCTTTCAGCTTTGTCCGTGGCACCTCGAAATATGTAACCCCTTATCCTGGCCACCCGCCGCATCAATCGCTTCGGATTTCCTCCAATTCCCACAACTCCGACGACGGCTTGGAGTTACTTTAAAATTACAAACCGTACATTTCATTTGCTATAAAAAACGGACATTTTCATTTGCTAATGACACCGCCATGAGAGCCCGCCTTGAACTCATCTCCTTGTCTTTTGGACCATATACTTGAATTGGTGGGGATCAAAAGGCCTGGAATCGGAAAGCTAAAATTTAAAAACGACGAGGTGCAATTGGTTTTTTAGGGTAAGATAGGCCGACTATAACTATAGGAGGGATCATGGATAAAAGTCTCAGCACCTCCCCGGCCATTCAGGGACGGTTGACTTCACTGGATTTCTTTCGCGGTTTCACCATGTTTATGCTCGTGGGGGAAGCGACCGGGCTGTATTCCGCGCTGGGCAGTCCAGCCTTACAGGGAAGCTGGCTCGGATGGCTCGGGATGCAATTGGACCACCACCCTTGGAATGGCTTGCGTCCCTGGGACCTGATCCAACCTTTCTTCATGTTTATTGTCGGCGTGGCCATGCCATTCTCATTTGGCCTGCGGTGGGAACGAGGAGAAAGCTGGGCCAAGAGCTTTTCTCATGCATTGCGCAGGTCGGCCTTGCTGCTGCTTTTTGGCGGGAGCCTTTATTGCATCGGCTCGGGCAAAATTGGTTTGGGGTTGTGGAATGTGCTCGCCCAGCTTTCCTTCACCTACCTGGTGGCATTTCTGCTCATGAGAAAACCGGCGCGCACGCAAATCGTCGTCACGATCTGCCTCCTTTTAGCTACGGAGCTTTTGTACCGCTTCTGGCCGGTAGCCGGTTTTGATCAACCCTTCACGCCGGACAAAAATTTCGGTTCATGGGTGGACCTTTTGTTGATGGGCAAACTTTCCGGAGGGCACTGGGTCGTCGTCAACGCTCTTCCCACCACGGCTCACACGATGTGGGGCGTGCTAGCCGGGCAGCTCTTGAGGAGCCATCGTGATTCGTTCCAAAAAATCAAGATTTTAGCCGCCACTGGCTTGATGGGTGTCGTGATTGGGTATGCGATGAATCCCTGGACTCCCATCATCAAGCGCATCTGCACCAGCTCATTTGTCATCGTATCCGGCGGATGGTGTCTGTTGGCTTTGGTATTTTCTTACTGGCTGATTGATGTAAAAGGATTCAAAAAGTGGACTCTTTTTTTCAACATCGTGGGGATGAACTCGCTTTTAATTTATATGTTCACCAACACGGGCGGAGGAGAGTGGTTCCACAGCATTGCCCAGCCGTTCACCATGGGGCTCCTGAGTTGGGCCGGGGAATTCAACGCCAGGATTTTCACCGGCCTGGTTGTTTGGGGAATGCTTTGGTCCCTCTGTTATGGGTTCTATAAGAAAAAGATCTTTCTCAAAATGTGACGAATTGGAGCAGACTGAGCCGCGCAACCGATCGTTACGGGACCCCTTGAAATCATTATTTGTGCCGGTATTTTAAGGCGTAGATAAAAGCCCTGCCCTCATCCCCATTGCCTCCCAGCACCAAGAGAACAATCCGGTGCTTGGGATCATAGACCATTGCCCGGTTCTGGTTTGCACTAAGAACGGCGTCAGATCCAGCCTCCCACGGAATTCTTTCGCGATGCCAGGCATTTTCATCGACTCTGTAAACCCAGATATCGGAGTCGTTTCCAAGGGTCAGAAAAATATCTTCTTCGGGGATGTACACGGCTTCCCGCGTGCAAACAGGCGGGAGAGTGTATGGTTCCGTCAAAACTCGTGGCTGCATTTTCTTCCACATCTGAGTTGCCATCTCAAAGATCCAGAGTTCGTCGCGATTCTTGCCGCCGCCATGAAGAAAGATCTGATCACGCCTAGAGTCATAAGCCAGGCTGGTCTGCTCGTACAAGTCCTGTGGCGAGATTTGTCCCTGGCTAATTCGTTTCCAGCTTCGGTTGCCTGCCTCAAACAGGTAGACAGCTTTGTCTTCCGGCGTTTGATTCGAACTCCAGGGGCGTTGGTAACCGGCATCGTTCAATCTTGAAGGCCAGTCCACATTCACACCCATAACACCGTGCGGGGTAGTCACCAGAGTATCCAGACCATGAGGAGCTGCGCCCAGAAGTTCCCATCCGGCAGTGTCGGGATCGTAGGTCCAGGTAACATGTTTCACATAAGAAGAAGGTGGATTAGCCAAAGCGTCTCGCGTTGACTGATACTCGGCAGTCAACACGATGGGAAAAGCCCGCAGCGGCTCAGGATCGTAGCCGGTTGTCACGCGGATAGGCCGGACCAGAATCAGTTTGTGACTAGGCGGGTCATAGGCATACATTTTTCGTCCGTGCACGGTCCAGGGTTTTCCTTGAAAAGTGACGCCGGCCAAACGGACACCGTGGTTCCAGGTCCGCTCTGGGTACTCGGGGAAAGCTTCAGCGATGCGCCAGGCATGAGCGGCAACGTCGTAAGCATCCACATCATTTCCCTCATACCCGCAGTGCTCTCCCCCCCAATAGAGGATTTGTCCGCGATCGGTGTCAAAGGTGGCGGATCCCCAAGTCCGCGTGGGTGCAGCCCGGCCGGGATTAACCAGCTGAACCCACAAGTTGTCCGGCATTTCTTCCAGACGCCGACTCTGTGCCTGCTTCCGCTGGGATTCCGGCATGCTGGTCTGAGAGACATCAGCCGGAGATCTTTTGGGTATTGGGCCCTGTTTGGGAATCGGGAACTTATCATTGGCGGCGGTCCTTCCATCTATCCGGTACCCATAGGTTGTGCGAACGGGAAAAAGAACATTGCAACTCACCGTATCGCCCGGTTTGCGATTGGAAGTGACCAACAAGATCAAGCGTTGCCGCGGATCGAGATCCGCGGTGAGATGAAATCCGGTCGGAACGTCGCCAACCAACTGCCGCCATTTATCCTGGGAGGCATCATAAGCCCACATGTCAGCCAAATCTCTGGAATTGTAACCCCCGCCGATTATGACCCATCCGGTTTCAGGATCGAAAACCGTGAAATGGCCGGCCCTCGCCGCAGGTCCTCCCTGTGCGGCGGAAGCCTTCCACTGCCTGGATTTCAAGTCGTAGAGCCAGGTGTCTGCCAAATAATGACTCTGCCCGTCGCCTCCAAATAAAACCAGCAATTGGTTTCTGCTGTCGCATGCTAGACGGGCGTTCATTCTGGGAGGCGGTTGAACGGAAAGCTGAAGGCGACGCCAATCCTGCTCTTGAAAGCTGTAAACCCAGGTGCCGGTATACCCAACCAATTTACCGTCGGGAGCCGGTTCAGCGACATGTCCGCCTCCAAAAAGGACCGCTTCGTCATGGATCGGGTCGTAAGCCAAGGAGCCGCCCAATACCGGGGGAGGGCTGTGTCTGGGAGCCAGGTCAGACCAGCGGCGATTTATCGTCTGGTAAGCAGCAGTCAACCCCCCTGTAAAATAGAGGAGCGATTGGCTGGTTGGATGATAAGTGACTTGATCGAATACAAGGTTGAGATCCAGCCTGGGCGCCCCTTCAACTTCATCTGTCGGATTTCGCAGGACTGTTCGCTCGCTCCCGGTGGTAATTCCCGCATACGTCCTGGCGGAATACGCCAATGGCAATTTCTGGCACCAGAGCTCTTCCCATGGCTTGGGAAAATGACTCCGCCAGATCCGCTCGGCCGGATTGAATGAAACAATGTCGTATTCAGGGATTTCCATCAACGGTTGTTCCTGCAACAGGTCCGGGTTCGAATTCATGAATCCCCAAAGAAAGAAAACTCCCACTGAAGGCGCAAAACGAACGGCACTTCCGGGACGCGCGCCCTGAAGATCCTGGCTGAACTGAACCCATTGATTGGCGGGGATATCTTCGAGACGATCAGACGGTTCGGCCAAGATGATTCCGCCCCAGAAGATCATGCAGACCAGCCAGAATATTTTTTTCATCGTCCCTCCGCAACAAATTTGGGAAATCTTATAGGCTGCAGAAATGGTCAGCAATCCGATAAAAAACCGATCAAAAACAAGGGCAATCTTACTCTGATCATGGGCTTTGAGGAAAGGCTTTGCCGGGAAACGGGACAATTCAAATTCCATAGGGTAGACCAATGAGAGGGCGTGGAGCCCGACGAGTCTCTTTGGAAGACTGCCGAAATTTTTCTGTTGCCATCCTTTTCATTACAGAATGCCAAATGAGTGTGAAACGCCAGGAAATATTCGGCGCTACTTGATTTTCCGCTCTAATTCCAAGGAGCGTTCAAGCTGAGACTAATGCATCCACAATTCAGGTGTGAAGTGCATACTCATCGCACATGCCCCCGCTCGCACTTCGACAAGCTCAGTACGAGCGGGGATTGGAGTGCCGCTCATCCTGAGCTTGTCGAAGGATGAGCGAAATCAGTGGACGGACTCCTTGTTGTTCATCGCAGCAGTGAACTCATCATGAAAGCTCATTGGAATAAAAACCGGTTTCCCGGTCTTATTGAATCATTTTTTTTCATAATGTAAGGTGGTCGCCGAGTCAGCTTGACTTGACTCTCTTCGTCCACTATCTTATTGTCCTTCTTGTACATTAATTGGAAGGGAAATCAAGCTTCCCGCACTCCACTGCAGGTGCGGGGATGCCCTCGCTAATAGCGCGCAAAAGAATTTTAATCCTTGGGGGAAGGAGCTGCCTCATGAAAAAAATATTGGTCGCAACAGCTTTGTCAGTGCTTGTTTCGCAGGCTCTATTTGGGCAGAATGCATCCAATTCTCCGAAGGAATTCTTTCCCGTCGCGGTGTGGTACAGCGGAGGCAAGGCTCGGGCTCCCATGCTGGATCCCGTGACCGCCGATTCTGAGCGCCTTTGGAAAGAAGATCTGCGGAAGATCAAAAATTTGGGATTCAACGCGGTGAGAACCTGGGTGGAATGGAACGTTGGAGAGCCGCGCCAGGGGGAGTACCATCTGGAGAATCTTGACCTGCTATTGCGCCTCGCGGAGCAGGAGGGATTGAAGGTGATTGTGCAAGTTTACGTCGACTCCGCTCCGGAATGGGTTGGCGTAAAATATCCCGACGGTCATTATGCCGCGCAGGATGGCCAGCCTATCCCCTCGCAGGCGTCTCCCGGGTATTGTTTTGATCATCCGGGAGTGCGCCAGGCTGTCCTGGATTTCTTCCAGGAAATTGCGCGCCACGTGAAAAATAGTCCGGCATTCCATGCCTGGGATCTTTGGAGCGAACCAGCGGCGCTCAACTGGGCCCGCGTGCAGTATAAAGCAGAACCGATGTTCTGTTACTGCCCCAGTAGCAATGAACGGTTCCGGCAATGGCTAAAACAGAAATATGGATCACTCGACCAACTCAATGTGGCCTGGCATCGAACCTTCGCCGATTGGAATCGAGTGGAGCCGCCGCGCTATGGCACCATCCTGACTTATAGCGATTTCATGGATTGGCGAGTTTATTATGGCTACAAGCTGGCCGAGGACTTGAAAATGCGCAACGACGCCGTGAAAGCCATCCATCCCGGCTTTGTAACGACGAGCCATGCTCCCAATCCCTCGCCCCTGGCTCGCACACTGGCCGACCCGTATGATCCGACTGACGATTTCCTGATGAAGGATTCGGTTGACTTTTTCGGGACCAGCCTTTATCCGAAGTTGACCTCTGTCGATCATGACTGGAGTCTGAATCGCAGGGTATTGTCCATGGATCTGACTCATGCCATCACGGCCGGGCGAGGCTTCTATGTCGGTGAACTGCAGAGCGGATTCGGGATTCGAGGTACTACGATTGGATCGGAGGTCACTCCAAGCGATTTGGAAATGTGGGTTTGGGGAATGGTGTCACGCGGAGCCCGCGCCATCAATCATTATGCTTTCTATCCCATGAATGCCGGATATGAGTCCGGAGGTTACGGGATGATCAACCTGGATGGGACTCTGACCGATCGCAGCCGCCGGGCGGGCCAGACGGCCCAGTGCATCGCCGCCAACTCCGGATTGCTGTTGAAATCGCATCCCCTGCAGGCTGAGGCAGCCATTGTGTTCAGCCCCTTGGTTCCATTGCTGGGTGGTTACGATGAAGAGAACAGCCGAAACACTCTTCACCAGTCCATTGCGGGATACCATCGCATGTTCTTTGAGCGGAACCTCCCGTTGGATGTGCTAAGCTCCAGGGAGCTCGTGAAATTATCCCTCGGTAAATACAAACTCATCATTCTCCCTTTTGCCCTGATGATGACCAGCGATCAGGCTAAAGCATTGCAGCAATATGTGCAGGAGGGTGGCCATTTGTTTGTAGAAGCGCGCCCAGGTTGGGTAAACGAGCGCGGCTTTGCCGAGCCCATTGTACCCGGCTTCGGCTGGCATGAGATGCTGGGGGTGCGGGAAAAATCCATGAATCCAGGCAAGGAATTCATGGTGCGTTGGGGAAGGGAAGAATTTACTTGTTCGAGACTGCTTGAGCATCTTGTGTCGCTTAGCCCGGAAGCCCGGCCCGTGGCGACTTTTCCGGATGGCACGCCAGCAGCGTTTGAAAACCGTTATGGCAAGGGAAGCGCCATAATTCTTGGCTCGTTTGCAGGGCAGCGCAATGAGCTGAGCCCTCAGACGATGCACCCGTTGGCTGGAATCCTGGCGGTTTGGGCCGGTTTGACGCTTCCGGATTTTACGGCGCCGGCTCTGGTGGAATTGCGGCAGATGACCTCAACGGAAGGTCGGTTGGTATTTTTTTTCAACCATGGAAAGCAGCCGGCGTCAGTGGCATTCAGTACCATTCTGGATAAATCCGCCGCAAAAGTTCAGGAAATTGTGACCGGCATGGCTATTCCGTCGGAAGGCTCACGCTTCCAGGTGAAGACTGAGATTCCGGCCGAATCTGTGCGTGTGTATCGGATTGATTATTGACGCGAGGATGTTTTCAAAGATCCTCAATCCCTTTGGAGATAGCAGCGCAGAGTCGTTTTTTGACTCTGCGGCATTTTCCTTAATCTACGATAGCCAGGGTGATACTCGGCCAAAAGCCCGGAGCGAAGCGTAGGATCCGCCTTGGCGGGCCGCAGACTCGTCGAAAAGCACGAGTCTGCGCTACAGGCTTTAGAATATGCAGCACAGGGTTGAAATTTACGGCCAGAAGCCGTGTAGTGCTTGTCCAGATTTAACCTGGCAGTGAAAACAGCGGTGGCGTTGCCGCATTTGAAAAATGAGGTCAAAGCATGAAAATCGCGATTTCCGGAAAAGGCGGAGTGGGCAAGACCACGATTGCGGCGGCATTGGCTCTCCTCTTGGCGGAACGGGAAAACAATATCTTAGCCGTGGATGCCGATCCAGACGCCAACTTGGCCTCCGCCTTGGGGATTCCCTCGGAATTGGCCAAATCAATTATCCCCATCGCGGAAAGAAAGGCGCTCATCGAAGAGAGAACCGGCGCCAAGGTGAAACAATATGGGCAAATGTTCAAACTGAATCCGCATGTGTCGGATATTGCGGACCAATATGCTTTCCTTCATCGTGGAGTCTCCCTGATTGTCCTGGGTGCAATAGAGGCCGGCGGTTCCGGCTGTGCCTGTCCGGAGAGCGTATTGCTGAAAGCTCTGGTTCAAGATTTAGTTCTTTATAAAAACGAGGCGCTCATCATGGATATGGAAGCCGGCATCGAACACCTGGGGAGGGCTACGGCTCGGGGGGTTGATCAAATGCTGGTGGTGACGGAGCCGGGACAGCGCTCCCTGGATTCAGCCCGCCGCATCGTCCGGCTCTCGAGCGAGATTGGGATCAAACAGATCCGCCTGGTGGGAAATCGAGTTGCCGGTCAAGCGGATGAAACCAGGATTCGCGATGCGTTTCCTGAACTGCCCTTTATCGGTTTCATCCCTTTTTCCGAGGAATTGCTGAAAAGCGATCGGGATGGATTATCGGTTTTGGATGGATTGAGTTCCACGTTGCGGGATTGTTTTGGGAGGATTTTAAATACTCTCTCTCCTTCCATATAGGTGGGATGTATTTTTCCAGTCTGGTTAAACTTGAGCCAAATTAAAGTGGTTTATTTGTCGCTCCCCAGAAGGATGATAATTTCCAGGTTTGAGTCTGCTTTTGGCGGAGTCGAAGTCTCGCTTGTCACGCGACATTCAGTACCGTTTCATCGGAGGTAGACTCGATGGATCCAAAGCGGGATGCCTATTTACGTCTCATGGCGGAAATTGAGGAATTGGAGGAGCAGGTCGAAAATTTCGACAGTGAAGCCGAGATAGCTCGGGAGTCACCGGATTCACGGGATGCCGCTATCGTCGAGGAGCAATTCGCTGTTTTGAGGATGCGTCTCGCGGAAAAACGCGGAGAATTGGAGCGATTGAGCGACGGTTGTGGAAAACCGCATCCCTGGTAGCCTCAAATGCCGCGGCTGACCTGAGAGATCTTTCGGAGAAAACTCAAGTTGAAATTTTCACCGGCGTCGAAATCGGGTGGGAGTGACTCCCACCGACCTTTTGAATTGCCTGATGAAGTAACTTTGTTCGCCATAACCCACCTCGTAAGCAATTTCCGTGCAGCTCATCGTGGTTTTCTTGAGCAGTTCCTGAGCTTTTTGGATTCTCACCTCCTGCAAAATTTGAAAGAGCGTCTTGTGGGTGATTGCTTTTACCAGATGAGCTGTCCTGAATGTGCTCAACCCCGCTTCCCGGGCGGCCATTTCCAAGCTGATTTTCTTTCGATAATTTCGACGGACAAAATCCAGAATCGCCGCCACTTTCCGATTCGAGCGTTCCTCGGTCTGAGCCTGGATCGTGTCGATAAATTCGGATATGGCCTGATCCATCAACTGGCAAAGAGGTTCAAAACTCTCCGCTTCCAGAATTTTCTCCACCCAGCGATGGTTGATCTCGAGGAGAGATTCCAGCAACGGAGCTTCTTCCAGCAGGGCGCGGCAAAGGTAGCCGAGCAATTCGATGGCGCGGGCGCGCAACAAGGGCAACCGGGGGGTTTGAAAAAAAAGCGCCCCCAGCCAGTCATTCAAATTTCTGCGGCAACCTCTCCTGTCTCCACTCTTGAGAAGTGAAAGAATCAATCGTTCTTTTTCCAATGGATAAAATGGAGTCTTGCCCGATTTTTTCTGTTCATGAATGGCGTGGGCTATTTCCCGTTGCTGCAGGGCGCGGGAAAAATTTTCTTCGAGGAGCAAGGGCTTCCAGCCGCTCATCCGATAAAAAGACTGTTCCAAAAAGTGAATCGCCTCCCGGATGCGTGCTTGCGGCCAGGATTCCAACCTCCGCACGTATTTTTGAGAAGCCGTGGCGGAAAGGCCCAGCGATTGAAAATGCTGAAGGGTTTCGGTCGGATCGGCTTGGACAAACTTGGAGACCACTTCACCGCCGATCAATCCCCCGTGGACTGAATACTGGTTGGCGAGCGCAATCACCCAGCTCACTACTCCGGGGGCCAGCAGAAAAATATAAGGTTCACCCCAATGTACACATTCTTCCAGCGCCCGCGCCCGGATCAGGGCGATTTCGCTCAACTGGTGCAGTGAATCGCCGGAATTTAAAACCCTCCCATCCCGATCGATGAGATAGGGTTTGAAATGAAACTGTTGTCGATAGGATCGTTCCAACTGCCGGAGGAACCGTCTGGAAAAATAAGATTTCACGGATCGTTCGCCCTTGAATCCAAAAATATGCATGAAAGCAGCAATATTGTACCATTTATAGTTCAAAATTGCCTATCTTTTTCCTCTCTTCTCTAGCTATTGTTATAGAGCCGTTCATAGACAAGGCGGCTTTCCAACTTCGAGGGCATCATTATTTTTTCATAGAGGTAATCGCGGAAGGAGCGCAATGAATATGAAACCACATTGTCTGGCCACGGCTATTGGCAGTCTTCCACACCAGGATCCCGCCCAAGCGATCGACGTTGTTTTATCCTCCATTCCCGAGGCGCCCATCTGGCCCCAGTTGCCCCAAACGGGATTGAACGAGCATATGGAAATCCAGTACTCCGAAGGAATGCCGTGCATTGTCATTGATGCCGAAAAAAAACGGATGTACTTTGACACGGCCCAGGACTATTCCGAATCCTTTGCCGCCTTCTATGAGGCCTACCTGCAGGCCATGGATCCCGATTCCGGGACGGGTGATTGCTCCGCGCTGTCTATCTCTCCGGACTATTCCAAAGGGATTCCCGCTCTGGAAGCGGCTTTGAAGGCTCAAGGAGGCCGCCGCCCCTTTGTGAAGGTTCAAACCACCGGCCCTTGCAGCTTCGCGCTAACGATTGTCGATGAAAACAAAAGGGCCATTTATTACAACGAGGAGTTTCGCGACCTGGTGGTCAAGGCGCTGGCCATGAAGTGCCGTTGGCAGATCCAGAAATTTCAGCCCTTCGCGGATCAGGTGATCTGTTTCGTCGATGAGCCGATTCTTTCGGCTTTTGGCAGTTCCACTTATGTTTCGGTAAAACGCGGCGACGTCATAACCTTGCTCGGCGAAATGGTCCAGGCGATCCACCAGGACAAAGCCTGGGCGGGCGTTCATTGTTGCGGGAATACGGAATGGTCCATTTTGATTGATGCAGGTGTCGACATTATCAATTTTGACGCATTCGAATATGGTGAAACGATTGCCATGTACCCCGAAGCAGTGCGGAAATTTCTCGAACGCGGCGGCATGCTGGCTTGGGGAGTTGTCCCCACTTCTGCCAAGATCCGCGAACAGACGGTGGATTCACTGATGGCCCACTTTGAAAAAATGGTGGATCATCTGGCGGAAAAAAGTGGGATTTCACGATCCTTAATCCTGGAACAAGCCATCATTACTCCCTCTTGCGGGACCGGTTCTTTGCCGGTGGCGGATGCAGAAAAGGTTTTCCGAGACCTTGGCAATCTTTCCAAGGCCTTAAAAGGCAAATACGGATTCTCATGAGCAAATTGATTGCAGTGACTGGCAAAGGCGGGGTTGGGAAAACAACCCTGGCGGCCCTGACGGTTGCCAGTCTGATTCGTCAAAACCGTGGCCCCGTGCTGGCTGTGGATGCCGATCCCAACTCCTGCCTGGATGGGGCGCTGGGTGTGAAGGTTAGTCGAACCGTAGGCGGGGTTCGGGAAGAAGCTCGAGAAATCGCGGGAAAAGGCTTGGCCATGGGCATGGCCAAGCAGGAACTCCTGGAGCTGAAAATTGCCGAGAGTTTGGTCGAAGGGGCGGATTTTGACTTAATTGCCATGGGGCGTCCCGAAGGGCCCGGCTGTTATTGCTATGCCAACAATGTCTTGAAGGCCACTCTGCAGGAGATTGCCCGGAATTATCCGTTCGTGGTTATCGACAATGAGGCGGGATTGGAAAATGTTTCCCGCCGCATTGTCACAGCCGTTGATTTACTGGTGATTGTGACCGATCCGTCACAGCGCGGGATGGCCACGGTGGAGAGGCTCTGGGAGCTGACTCGCGAGATGGGTGTACGGTACAGGCAGTTGGCGATTCTCGTCAATCGGATGCGGAATGGGGCCTTGAATCCATTGGCTTGGGAGCTGAAAAAAGAAACCGGAGCGGAATTCCTTATAGGACTTCCTGAAGATGAGGAGATTGCGGTGTCGAACGAACAAGGGAAAAACCTCCTCGAAGTATCAACGGGCAACCTTATACTCGAAAAGTTGCAGGAATTGCTGAGGAGTCTTCCAGCGTAGGATGCGTTAGTCCGTCAGCTGATCCGCCCAAGGCGGATAACGCATCGATCCAGCTGATTTGCGACGAGTCAAATCGAAAATTTCAACTTGAGAGCCATAAACATGCCAGCTATTGAATTTATTCCGGAAGACCGCGCGATGGATCCTGCCTCCATCGAGATGTTGAAAAAAGCCCAGGAAGAATGTCTGGACACCTGTTTCAACCGGGCGGACTCGCAGAAATCCCAATGCGGATTCGGCAAAGGGGGAATTTGCTGCCGCATTTGTCATATGGGGCCCTGCCGGATCACGGCCAAGGCTCCCCTCGGCATCTGTGGCGCGGATGCCGATACGATTGTGGCTCGCAACTACCTTCGGGAGGTGGCTGCCGGAACAGCTGCCCACTCGGACCATGGACGCCATCTGGTGTTGCTTTTTAAAAAGGTGGCGGAGGGAAAAGGGGGCAGCTACCTTATCCGGGATGAAAGAGCGCTAAAAAATGCGGCATCTCAATATGGGATTGAAACCGGCAGCCGAACCAATTCGGAAATTGCCCGTGACTTGGCTCAGCGGTTTCTGGAAGAATTCATGGCCCAGGAAGAACCGCTGTCCACTCTGAAACTGGCTCCACTCAAGAGGCAGGGAATTTGGAGACAACAAAAAGTCGAACCCAGCGGAATTGACAGCATGGTTGTGGAATCGCTGCATCGTTCCAATATGGGGGTGGATCACGATTATCGCAATGTTTTGAAATGTGCCTTCCGCACGGCCCTTTCCGACGGATGGGGGGGATCCCGAGTGGCCACCTTCGTATCCGATATCCTGTTTGGAACGCCGGCTCCAGTGCGCAGTCAAGCCAATTTGGGCGTGCTGGGTGCGCGGACGGTCAATGTTTTAGTCCATGGCCATGAGCCGGCTTTGTCGGAAATGCTGGCCGCGGCTTCCCGAGATCCGGAAATTGTGGCCTGCGCTAAGAGTGTGGGCGCCAATGGCGTGACGCTGGCGGGCATCTGTTGCACTGCCAATGAAATCCTGATCCGGCATGGCATTCCCGTGGCGGGCAATTTCCTTCAGCAGGAGTTGGCCATCATTACCGGGGCCGTGGAAATGATGATTACGGATGTGCAATGTTGCATGCCGTCTCTGCCCAAAATTGCTTCGGCCTATCATACTGAAATCATCTCCACCAGCGATCTCGCCAGGACCGTAGGCGCCGTTCATCAACCCTTTGACGAGACGGATGCCTATGAAGACGCCAAAAAACTTTTGAAGAGAGCCATTAAAAATTTCCGGAACCGGGATCCGGAGAAGGTGTCGATCCCGGAAGCGCACCAGCCGCTGGTGGCTGGATTCAGCATCGAGGCCATCAAATACATGCTGGGTGGCCGCTTTCGCGCCTCCTTCCGGCCTTTGAACGATGCCATCATCCAAGGACGCATCCAGGGAGTGGTGGGAATTGTGGGATGCAACAATCCGAAGACTCCCATGGACTCCTACACAAATGCCTTAACCCGGAGACTTTTGGAAAAAAATATCCTGGTGCTCAAAACCGGTTGTGCGGCCATTGCCTCAGCCAAGCAGGGAATGCTGACTCCGGAAGCGGCCTTGAATCATGCCGGCGCGGGACTGCGGGAGGTATGCGAAGCGGTGGGAATGCCGCCCATCTTGCACATGGGCAGCTGCGTCGACAATTCACGAATCCTGGAAGCGGCCACCGAGTTGGTTTGGGAAGGCGGATTGGGAGATGATCTCAGCATGCTGCCCGCGGTGGGAGTGGCGCCGGAATGGATGAGCGAAAAGGCTGTGGCAATCGGCACCTATTTTGTGGCCTCGGGCATCAATGTAATCCTGGGCCATCCATTCCATATATCCGGATCGGAAAAGGTCACTCGTTTTCTCAATGAGGAGGTGCGCCATCTGTTTGGCGCCAGCTTCCACGTTTGTCTCGACCCGGAGCAGGCCACGGACACCATCCTGGAAATCGTCCGCGAAAAACGTGAGCGGCTCGGCATCCATCGCAAAGCTGAGCGCAAACTTTACGACATGAAAGACAGGAGAGGATAAATGTCGAAACTGATCGCCGCCAGTGCCATTGATGGAGCTGTCAGCTGGGTTGCGCGCGCCGAAGCCAAACTGGACGAAACGGTTCTGGCCAGGGGCGAAAATAGCGAAGCCGGATTTCCGGATACCGCTTATTACTTGCCCGTCATCTATTCCTTCACTGGTGAAAAGGTTCGTACCTTGGCGGGCATGCGCCAGATATTGAAAGAAGCGAAGGAATTGCTGCCTGAGCGCCCGTCCGATGCCGTCTGGCTCCCTTATCTCGGCAACACTCTGGATGCCGGTGTGGCCACCCTTTTTGCTTGTGAAATTATCGAGGCCTGCAAGTATTTGATTGGACCTCCGCCCGTGGAGGGGATCTGGCTGGGAGCGGCCAGCGACATCATCATGCGGGAAAGAGGCATTGAATTTGTAGATGGGACGGCCCCGGGTTTTGCCGCCATCACCGGCGCCGCTCCCACCAATAAAATTGCAGTTCAAATTGCGCGGGAACTGCAGGAAAAGAATCTCTATGTCTTCATGGGCGGCCCTACTAATGGGAAGCAGTATGCGGAGCAATTGGCGGAGGAAGGGGTGCAACTGGGATGGGAAACCCGGCTGGTCCCTTTTGGAAGGGATGTATCCGCCTTGATTTATGCCTTGGGATTTGCCAATCGGGCCGCACTCTCATTTGGCGGGGTGAAGCCGGGTGATTTCAAGGCCAACTTGAAATACAACAAGGATCGAATCTTCGCCTTCGTTCTGGCTTTTGGGGAAGTGGATCCGGAGAAATACGCGGTGGCAGCCGGAGCCCTCAACTATGGATTCCCAGTCATTGCCGACACAGCCATCCCGCAGATTCTTCCGACGGGTATTTGCACTTATGAACATGTCGTATCGAGCGTTCCGTACAACTCGATGGTGGAAAAAGCCCTGGAGGTGCGGGGTTGCAAGGTGAAGGTGGCCAAAGTTCCCATTCCCGTGCCGTATGGGCCGGCTTTTGAAGGGGAAAGGATTCGCAAAAACGAGGTTTACGCCGAGTTTGGGGGCAACAAGTCCCCCGCTTTTGAATTCCTGACTACGGTCGATCTCGACGAGATCAATGATGGTGAAATTGAAGTGATTGGACCAGATCTCGACGCGGTGGAAGCGGGTGCTGTTTTGCCCCTGTCGATTTGGGTCGAAGCCGCTGGCCGCAAGATGCAGCCCGATTTTGAACCGATCCTGGAGCGCCGGATTCACTATTTCCTCAACGGGGCGGAAGGCATCTGGCACATGGGGCAGCGCGACATCATTTGGACGCGCATCTCCCGCAATGGATTTGCCAAGGGGCTGAGGCTCCGGCATTATGGGGAAGTCCTGCATGCCAAGTTGCTCAGCGATTACCCGGCGATTGTCGACAAGGTAAAAGTAACCCTAATCACCGATCGGGCTGAGGTGGAGCGCCGCATAACCGTAGCCCGGAAAGTGTATGACGAGCGGAACCGCCGGCTGGAATCGATGACGGATGAGTCGGTGGATACATTCTATTCCTGCCTGCTTTGCCAGTCGTTTGCGCCAAACCACGTCTGCATGATCACTCCCGAACGGTTGGGTCTTTGCGGCGCCTACAATTGGTTGGACGGGAAGGCGGCTTATGAAATCGATGAGACCGGCCCCAATCAACCGGTAAAGAAAGGGGCCTGCCTGGATCCGGTGAAAGGGATCTGGCAGGGGGTTAATGACTTCGTCTTCGTGAATTCCCACAAGACCGTGGAAAGCTTTTCGGCTTATTCGATTATGGATAAGCCAATGACAAGCTGTGGCTGCTTTGAAACCATTGTGGCTTTTGTGCCGGAGTGCAATGGAGTCATGATCGTGAATCGGGAGTTTACCGGAGACACTCCTGTCGGCATGACTTTTTCCTCCCTGGCGGGCAATGTGGGGGGCGGCCAACAGACGCCAGGTTTCATGGGAGTGGGAAAAGTATTTTTAACGAGTCGAAAATTCTGCTTTGCCGAAGGAGGGCACAAGCGGATTGTTTGGATGCCGAAAGAACTGAAGTCGCTTTTGGCGGAAGATCTCAAGCGGCGTTTTGCCGAACAAGGAGTGCCGGACTTGCTGGAGATAATTGCCGATGAAACCATCGCCACCGAGCCGCGCGCCATTCGGGAGTACATGGAGAAGGTCCAACACCCGGCACTCAAGATGGAAGACATGACAAGTTTTGCGGCTTCGACTCTTTCTCCGCAATACGAGAGAACTGAGTCAGCGGTTGTTTCGCAACCAGATCGAGTCCCAGCCGATGCTCCAATCGTTCAAGCTGTGCCTGCATCTGGATCTGTCCAGGAGGCCGTTGATGTGGAAAAGCTGAAAGCGGAAATCACGGCCAGTCTTCGCGAGGATATTAAGCAAGCGCTAACCAAGGAAATTGTCGGAGAAATCATTTCGGTTTTAGGCGAGCGCTTTTTAGGTAAACCGGTGGTTGCGGAAAAAGTGGCTCAACAAATTGAATTGGCGGAGCCTGCAAAAAAAACTGAAGCGTTAATAGAAGAAAAGGAGACTATCCATCGTGCGGTGAAAGCGTCGGAGAGGATTGCCTCGATCAAGTCCATACCCATGCGCCGGGAACTCGGCGAAATTGCGGTCCATACCGTCACCCTGGGTGCGACTGCGGCGGAAGGCGGGACGCGAAGCCGCGTCTATCGGATTGGCGGAAGCAAGGTGATGCCATTCCATTTATGGGAAGGAGAAATGCCCAACCGGCCGCTGATTGCCATGGAGGTGTTCGATTTCGTCAGCGAGAAATATCCGCCTGTGTTAAGGGGAATCTATGGCGATTTATTGAGTGATCCAGCCCGGATGGCCAAAGCCTGTGTGGAAAAGTATGGTGCTGACCTGATCAGTGTCCGATTGGAAGGGACCCATCCGGAAAAAGGGAACCGATCGGCATCCCAGGCTTTGGAGGTGGTTCGCTCCGTGCTCCAGGCCGTGGATGTGCCGCTCATCATCACCGGTCACAGCCATTTTGAAAAAGTAAATGAAGTCATGAAGGCCGTGGCCCAAGGGTGCGCCGGGGAGAATCTGCTGCTCAATTGGGTGGAACAGGACAACTATCGGACCATTGCCGGGGCAGCCCTTGCCTATGGTCATACGGTCGTATCCCAGAGTCCCATTGATGTCAATATCGGCAAGCAACTCAATATTCTGCTCGGCAACATGGATATGAAGCCGGAACGGATTGTCATGGATCCCATGACGGGAGCCATGGGATACGGAATCGAATACTCCTACTCTGTCATGGAAAGGATCCGCTTGAGTGGGCTAGGTGGAGACCGGATGCTGGCCAGCCCGCTGATTGTCTCTCCGGGGGCGGAATGCGCCAAGATCAAGGAGCTAAAGGCCGCGGAAAAGGATTTTCCCGCTTGGGGGGATTTGGGCAAACGGGCCGCCCTTTGGGAATTTACCACAGCCACCAGCTTCCTCTATGCCGGAGCGGACATTTTAATTCTTTATCATCCGGAAGCGGTGCAACAAATTAGACAGACCATCAGCCAGCTAATGGAAATAGCAAGATAGATTGCGTTAGCTGGTAGCCACGGCGAGCGTTTTTCAGCGAACCGTGGGCCTTCTTTGCCGCTTTGATCAAACCCGTAGCGCAGATCCGCAACAGTGATCTGCCCTGGCGGGTCTGCGGTTTTTAGCCAAAGTGCATAAGCCGCAAGATGAAACGATTTTATCAACTTTTTGAATTGCCTTATCCTGAAGTTCCTAGAGTCTGAAACGAAGTCACGCGAAGCAAAAAGCCGCGGAGTCTGTGAGGCGACTCCGCGCTACAATCTTGTCATTGTTTTACAGGAGTTATTTTTATGGCCTTAACCGGACTGCAAATACAAAAGTTGCTTCCCAAAACCAATTGCAAGGAGTGCGGATCCAACACCTGCCTAGCTTTTGCCATGAAACTGGCGGCTAAAAAGGCAGAGCTGTCCGAATGTCCTTATGCCTCGGAGGAAGCCAAGCGTGTTCTGGGCGCTGCCAGTGAACCGCCGGTTAGAACGATAGGACTGGGTCCGAAGAAGAGTTTGCATATTGGTGGTGAGACCGTCTTATATCGGCATGAAAAAACCTTCGTCCATCAAACGGCCCTGGCCATCAACATCAATGACACCGATTCGATGGAGTCCATTGATAAAACAGTTGCCGCCGTTGCCGGCTATTCTCTCTACCGTGTGGGCGAGACTCTCACCCTCGACCTGATTGCGCTGACCCAAAAAGGGAAAGATACCCGGCATTTTGCCAACCTGGCGCGGCGCATCTGGGAGAAAGCCGGAAAACCTTTGATCCTGCGGAGCCATGATGCGGCCTCTATACGACAGGCAGCGGAAGTCGTAAAAGGTTCCGGCAGTATCTTGTGTGCCGCTACACCCGAAAAAGCCTTGGAACTTTGGCAAACCGCCAAAGAGTGCGGTCACGCTTTGTCGATTACGGCTGAAAACCTGGATGAGCTGGCGGTTCTGGCTGGCAAGTTGAAGGAAAAGGGCTTTAACGATCTGATCCTGCAAATAAAGACACATTCTCCCGCGGAACAGTTTCAGGCCAATTCCCTTGCGCGCCGGGCCGCATTGAAGGACGGCTACAAACCATTGGGATATCCGTTCCTGCGCTTTATCGACAATCCGGACTTGCTGGCCAGCACTGGCGAAGCAATTACTGAAATCAACAAGTATGGGAGTGTTGTAGTCCTTCCCCGATTTGATGCCGCCCAGTTAGCGGCGTTGATGACCTTGCGGCTGAATATCTATACGGATCCGCAAAAGCCGATCCAGGTGGAACCGAAGGTTTATGCCATCGGCGACCCTACGCCTGATTCTCCGATTTTTGTGACCACGAATTTCTCCCTGACCTATTTTGTGGTTTCAGGAGAAATTGAAAACAGTGGAATCAGCGCCTGGCTTGTGGTTCCGGAATGTGAAGGGATGAGCGTGTTAACGGCCTGGGCCGCGGGGAAGTTCAATGGGGCTGTAATCGGCAAGTTCGTCAAGGAAATCGGTCTAGCGGAGAAGGTTCGGCGGCGCGAGTTGGTGATCCCTGGATATGTGGCACAAATCAGCGGGGAACTGGAAGAGAATCTACCCGGCTGGAAAATATTGGTGGGGCCGCAAGAAGCCGCTGAAATGGAGAGCTTCATCAAGGCCCGGTTTTCTTAAACAGGCCCGATTTTTATAAGTCTTATAAGTCGTATAAGTCTTATAACGCTAAGCCCGTGCAGGTGCACCATGCCAGTGGTTGAATTTCATCCTTCGAGAAAACAAACAATAGTTCCTTCCGGGACTCTCTTGATAGATGCGGCTCGTCTGGCCGGCATTGAAGTGGAGACTCCCTGTGGGGGGAACGGCTCGTGCGGGAAATGTATTGTGAAAGTGATTGGCGGAAAGGTGGACCCGCTCAGCCTTGGACAATTGCCCCGGGAGGTTGTGGCAGAAGGGCAGGTGCTGGCCTGCAAAGCGAGAGTCCTCGATTGCGATGTCGCGGTGGAAGTGGCGGAGACCTGGGGGTACAAAGGTGGAAAATTTTCCGACTATGACGCCACCTGTCTGATTCGCGCGGAGTTGCTGCCCCGAGACTGGGACTTCGACCCGCTGGCCGCCAAATGGCGGCTGGAAGTGCCGCCGCCGCAACAAGGAGATGGGTTGGGGGACATTGACCGCATTGCTCGCTTGCTGCAAAAAGACTGGGGGAGGCAAGAAGTAGTCTTTTCTCTAACGGCTTTGCGCCAAACAGCCCGTGCCTTGCGGGAGAAGGAGGGATTGGTCACAGTCACCTTTATTCGCGAACCCCGCCGTCTTCGCATCATTCATGTGGAAGCGGGAGATTCCACCACGGGACACTATGCCATTGCCATAGACGTGGGTACCACGACCATTGCGGTCCAGTTGATCAGTCTGACTCATGGAAAAATATTGGGGACGATGAGCGATTATAACGACCAGATCCCTTGTGGTTTGGATGTAATCAGCCGGATCAATTTTTCCGGCAAGCCAGGGGGATTGGCCGAACTGCAGCAGCGTGTGCTCGCCACCATCAATCGTTTGATTGCTCACCTGGCGGAGGTCAATGAGATTCATCCCGACACCATATCCAATGCCGTGGTTTCCGGCAATACCGTAATGACTCATTTGCTGTTGGGACTGGAGCCGGAATATATTCGGTTGGATCCCTACACACCCACCGTAATGGATGTCCCATTTGTTACCGCCGCCGAAGTGGGTTTACAGATCAATCCGGATTCCTGGATCTATTTTTCACCCTGCGTGGGCAGCTATGTCGGAGGAGACATCACCGCGGGGCTGCTTTGCACGGATTTGACGATAGGCGGCGACGATATAAATCTGTTTATCGATATCGGCACCAATGGAGAAATTGTGGTGGGCAACGGTGACTTCCTCATGGCCTGCGCCTGTTCCGCCGGTCCGGCCTTTGAAGGAGGAGGAATAGAATGTGGGATGCGCGCGGCTTTGGGGGCAATTGAAAAAGTGGAAATCGATCCCTCCACCGCCAAAGCATCTTATGTGACGATAGGCGGCGTGCCTCCTCGCGGGATTTGCGGCTCTGGAATGATTGACCTGCTGGCGAATTTGTTCTTGACCGGTTGGATTGGGCCCAATGGCCGATTCGATCGCACGCGCCGCAGTCCTTTCATCACCATCGAAGGACGCCGGGCCTTCTATACCATCGTCTCCGCTGATGAGAGTGCTGCTGGGACGCCGCTGCTCATCACCGAAACTGACATCGATAATATCCTGCGAGCCAAAGCAGCCATTTATTCCGCGTGCGAAATGCTCATTCACCAGGCTGGGATGTGCTTTGAAGATTTGAAGCACATTTACATCGCCGGCGGGTTTGGCCGTTTTCTGGATTTGGAAAAAGCCACAGTGGTTGGACTTGTGCCAGATTTGCCGAGGGAGAAATTTCAGTACATCGGCAATTCTTCGCTGGTGGGGTCATACATGGCTGTGGTCTCTCAGGATTATCGCCAGCGCCAATTGCAGGTATCCCACCGGATCACCTATGTGGAACTCAATTCCGATCCCGCTTACATGGATCATTACACCGCGGCCCTGTTTTTGCCTCACACCGATCTGGATCTGTTCCCATCGGTACAAACCCGAAAAGGCAATTGCCATGGGATGCTTTAGCTCGAAACGCGTAACTCGTCGCCGGAGTCAACGCCAAAGCTGACCGCTGAATGCTGATAGGTAACACCTAATATTCGGTTATCCTCGAAATTAAAAAATATTTCATCGGAGGATGCTTATGGGAATCATGTTGGAACGGCTAGCCGCCAAGAAAATTCTGGTCTCTGACGGGGCTTGGGGAACCATGCTTCAGGCGCAGGGTTTGCAGAGCGGAGATTGTTGTGAAGAGTGGAATGTGTCTCATCCGGATGCCGTCAAGTCCATTGCTGTCGCCTACGCTCAGAGCGGCGCCGATTTGATTTTGACCAATACCTTTGGAGGTTCCAGCGTCAAGCTGAAAAAGGCGGGGCATGGAGATCAAGTGGCGCGATACAATGAGGCTGGAGCTCGGCTCTCCCTCGAGGGTGCGCCACAATGTGTCGTCGCAGCTTCGATAGGACCGACCGGGGAATTTCTTGAACCGATTGGAGATTTAACCGAAGAACGGATGGAGTCCATTTTTTCCGAACAAATAGCCGCAATCTTAAAGGGCGGAGTCAAGGCGCTTTGCATTGAAACTATGAGTGCCTTGGAGGAAGCGGTTTGTGCAATCTGGGCCGCAAGAAAACTGGATCCGGCGGTGGAAATCATTGTCACAATGACCTTCACAGGTTCACCCAAGGGATACCGCACCATGATGGGGGTCAGCCCTGAAAAAGCGGCGAAGGTGTTAACGGAGGCTGGAGCCGATGTCATTGGAGCCAATTGCGGCAATGGAGTGGAACAGATGATCACCATCGCTCGGGAAATGCGGGCCGTTTCGGATAAACCCATTTTGATTCACGCCAATGCCGGATTGCCGGAACTGAAAGATGGAAAGACGGTCTTCAAACAGTCTCCGGAGGGGATGGCCGGGCGGGTGAAGGAATTGGTGGAAGCAGGGGCGAATATCATTGGCGGCTGTTGCGGGACAACTCCGAGCCACATCGCCGCCATTCGCCAGGTTGTCGATGAATTGCGCGGCCAATAAAGATTGACCCTCCTCTCCGCGGATTTGAAGGGATCTTTGTGACAGGGTAGGGGCCGAGGCCACTCATGCCAGTTCGGCTGGCACAACAAGAAGTTGAAAATTTCCAGACCTCACAGGTCTTGGAGACCTGTGAGGTCTCTGGCACCGAGATTTTCTTGGCAGGGGCGCATTTTACCGTTGGCATTGGATTGATTAAGTCAAGTTTAAGGGATATCAATGAAATCCAGCTGTCCCGGGGCGGGGAATATCCGCATTCCTGAGATTCAGATTCAACAGTGTCCCTCCTGTGGCGGGGAGATTGAAATCTTTTCAAATGATCTGCAAAGCCGATGCGAAAGCTGCGGATTCATTGCCTACAAGGATCTTTCCAGCTGTGTCCGCTGGTGCAAGTATGCGGAAGAATGCATCGGCCCGGAGATGTACCGACGTTTAATCAAGGAACCATGAATCCGACTTCCGGAGTGATGTGCTTATCTCTACATCTTGGCCAGTGCTCCGAGCTTTCGATTCGATGTCCCTCAAGCCGCGGATTATTCCCCAAAGAAGACTATCGTTGTCTACCCGCCACTCCAGTTTGCACTCCACGTTGATCCTTTGCATTTATTGTCTGGCCGATTTGGAAAACATGCCTTCTAGCTTGGAGCTGCTCCATAGTCCCGAATCTTCATGACTTCTCCACCGCGCAAAGCGGATTGGTGAGCGATGATTCCGGGAAGGGTATATGCAAGAGCCTCCCAGGCATTCACCGAGGGGAAACGGTCTTCCACAATCGAGCGGATAAATTCATGGGTAATAAAAGTGTGGGAGTTGCCATGTCCGGTCTCCACGCGCATCGGTTCGGGTAATTTCTCAAAATGGTTGGGCTGAGTAAATGCTTCCTGGGAGACGTCTCCCTCCGGGTAATGATTTGCATCCATCACAGTTTTCCCGTCTTTGCCGATACGGCAGACCATGTTCCGAGCCCCCTCGGGGCGCTCCATGATGTAGGAGAGCCGGTCACCGAAGAATTGGGCGCGCTCCGTTCCTCCCGCGGCGACGTGCCAAAAAACTGAGATCCTCGCGCTGTGGCCGCCTGAAGTCTTAAAGAAGCCGGTAGTATTCCAAAAGGGATTTTCATAAAGATTAGTCTTTAAAATTTCATGGTTGTCTCCCCACCCGATAGCCTGCACTTCGACCAGGCGTTCTCCCGTGACTGGCACGATGAATCCAGTACAATGCGTGGGGTAATGCATCGGGGGGAATCCGTAACGCCACGTCGGAAATCCCTGAGCATCATATTGCAGGGCGATCAGCCCTTCGTGATGATATTCCGCCTCGGAATAAAAGATAGCGCCGAATAATCCCTGCTTTGCCCACTCCCGGCAAGTAATGGTTTGCGGACGGTAATAGCTGGTTTCCGCCATCATGTAATTGAGGCCGGTGGATTTCACGCACTCCAGCAACTGCTCCAATTCCTCCGCCGACATCCCGGCGGGAACCGCGCTGATAACGTGTTTGCCGGCTTTCATGGCCTCCGTTGCCATCCAGACGTGCAAGTTGGCCGGGGTAAACACCGCTACGGCATCCATTCCAGGGTGCTTCAAGAATTCCCTGAAATTTTTGTAAGAAGTCGCCGGGCCGTAAGATTTGGCGAGTTGTTGGAGGCGATCCTCTCTCAAGTCGCAAAAGGCGGCTACTTTGCAATTGGGATCTAGGTGCCATTGAAAAGAAGATCCAAACCCTCCTCCCACAATTCCAATCTTGATGGTTGGGTGGGAAGCTTGAGGTCCCGGCAGATCATTCACGGGTGACATAATCGGGGAGGAAGAAAAACTTGAAGCGGAGGCGACGGTTGCGAGCCCCGTGGCCCCAATGGTCTTCAAAACGTCCCTTCTCGAGAATTTGTTTTGGGCTTTTTGTGACAATTGATTCCCCCTTTTAGATGGTATGGTTTCGAGTCTATGTCGCCTTGCCAGGAGGAGTCAAGTCTTCAAGCGGGGACTGGATTTCTCATTAGTCTCCTTGATAATCCGACTGTGTATAGATCTCAATCTTGACCTGTCGTTTTTTCTTTGCTTTAAAAAGTATATTGTCGCCCTCTAACTTGAAAGTCCCTGTTTGAGTCAGGGCGGTTTTAAAATCATATGAAAGTTGAAGGGAGACATAATCTGAGTATAATGCGGATTAAGATTGACGCCAGATAGCAGTAGAAGTGGATCGTTTGAACATACTTTATCCTTTCGGGAGGGATTCCCCTCAGCTCACGTGGGACCAATTTCTTTCTCTCACATTGGAGGAAGCTTGGGAATCTGGTCGACAGTGCCTGGGAATGGCTGGCTCAAAACAACCTGAAAAGGCATATTTTCTGTTTGCATTCAAAGATTTTATTAAGGCCAGGGAGATTCGCTTGATGCCCAATTTGTCGGTCAATCAATCACTCACTCTTAAAAAAGAGCAGACCGCGATATTGCGGAAATCTGGCAATATTATAAAAAACATCGATGACTCCGGGCGGAATCTCCCTCTGGATGCCTATCGTGGGTTAATCATGCTTCTCCTGGTCTCAGGGGGCTTTGGCTTTGCTCAATTGTCCAAGACACCCCTTATTGAATTGGTGGCGAACCAGTTTGAACATAAACCTTGGGGCGGCGCGGTATTCTACGATTTGATCATGCCCGCTTTTCTATTCATGGTGGGAGTAGCCATGCCATACTCCCTGGGACGGAGAATGGAACGCGGCGAACGCTTTCCCGCGCTTGTGAAACAGTCCGCCCTTCGCGGCTTTCGGCTCCTGTTGATCAGCCAGATTCTGCTTTCCATCGCACTCTCACGGCCTCATCTGCAGTTTCACAATGTGCTCACGCAGGTGGCGGTCACTTCATTCCTTTGCCTGTTTTTAATGCGGCTGAAATTCTGGCAACAGGCTCTGGGCGCAATTTTGCTTCTGGGAGCGCACTCCAGCCTTTATCTCCTGTTTCCCGGTCCGGATGGTCCATTTCAACCGGTCAGCAATTTCGGCGCTGTGATGGATCGATTTCTGATGGGGGGAAATTACCCCTGGCCTTGCGTCAACCTTAACTTCATCCCTGAAACCGTCAGCGTGCTCTTTGGCGTTTGGACCGGCCAGTTGCTGCGAAGCGGCAGGCCGCTGGTCACTCAGTTGAAAATCATGAGCATCGGAGCAGCGCTCGCGTTTTCCAGCGGATTGCTTTTGTCTCCCCTGGTGCCCATCAACAAATGGCTTTGGACGGCATCGTACACGCTCTACACAACGGGGTGGTCCTTGCTCGGACTCATCCTTTTTTGCCTGCTGGTTGAATATGGCGGGATTCGCGGACCGATGTTTCCACTCAGGGTAGTGGGGATGAATTCTCTTTTTGTCTATTGCGTCGAGGAACTCTTTCGAGGCTGGATCGACCGGTCACTGGGAGTATTCACCGGTGGATTTCATTTCATCGGGATCTGGGCGCCGGTGGCTCAATCCTGCGTTACCCTTGCCTTTATCTGGTATCTGGCCTATTGGCTCTATAAGAAAAATATCTTCATTCGGGCCTGAGACTGAAATCGGACTCTCCTTCCAACTTGCTTGTGTGGCTGTCTGGATCATCGGTTGGAGGATTGCCCGTGGCGGGAATTGATATAGAGATTTCTGGCTTTCGCGCCTCTCGTGGCTGTGCCGCAATTGCTCTATTTGCGTCTGCGCCGCCTTGCGCCCTTGATCATTGCTCATTGGGGGATGGATTTTCTCCTGACAATCTGGACCCTCCAATGAGAATGCGCACTCCTGTAGGGTGCCGGTGGCACACTTCATTAATTTGCATCGCTATCCTCCACGGCCCCCAAGCCTTTTTTCTGTTTGCATTCCGGCAGAGGTCGATTAATATTTCATGTCAATTGCCGAATGTGGCTTGAATCCATCAGCCGATTCTAATTTGGTAAAAGGGCGGTACTCTCGGATATGATTTTAATTGTCGATGACGAAAAAGAGATCTGCAATCTTCTTTCTGCTGCGCTGACTCGGGCCGGGCACGAAGTATTGGTGAGCATTGAGGGCAAGGAAGCCTCAAGCCTTTTTGAACTACACCGCGATCAAATTCAATTATTGATCAGCGATGTGGTCATGCCGGGAATGGACGGAATTTCGCTCGGCAAACAATGCCGCCAGTTGAAGCCCTCTCTTCCGGTAGTATACATGTCGGGGTATATAAAGTCGGCGGAACAAGAAGCTATGGAGGAGACTGGCCAATTCTTCCTTCAGAAGCCGATTGTCATCCAGGAGTTGCTCCCCCTCATCCAAAAGCTCATTGGTAAGGATGATCTGAAATAGTCTATCCTCCCCCTTTTTCCGCGCAATACAGGACGCTAAAGGCGATTGTCGTTTTCCACGGGAGCGCCGGTGTCCCGACGGGTGTCTTTTTTCCCTCGCCGAGACAGCGCCACTACAAATCAGGATTACGACAAGTTTCATTGGATGGCTGAAAAAGGTCGCTCGTCCGATCCCAACAAGGATTACGAATACGCTAGACCCGCGGGTGGCGCGGACATAGGCCATTTGCCTGACAGTGGTCCCGCCCTTTTATCCTCGTTTCCATATGGTTAATCATGTCGAAGATTTCTTGTGGAGGTTCCGCTTTCAATATCTTGTCTCTCCAGGGAGAATTGAATAAGATTTCTGAAATATCGTGATTGGGAATGCCTTAAACCGGCAAGGGGGAAAAATGTGGAATATGGCTGTTCCATGGTGGGAATTGGTGGTCAGAGGAGTTGTCGTTTATGCATCTTTGTTGCTTCTCCTTAGACTCACGGGAAAACGGCAGGTCGGGCAGTTGGCTCCTTTCGATCTGGTCTTGTTGCTGGTTTTATCCAATGCAGTGCAAAATTCAATGAATGCGGGAGATAATTCCCTTGTTGGCGGCCTTATTTCCGCGGTGACTTTGGTGGGGCTGAACTTTCTGTTGGGATGGATGACCTATCGAAATAAAACGCTGGAAGCTTTGGTGGAAGGGCGTCCGGAAGTGCTCATTCACAATGGCAAGCTATTTGAAAAAGTCATGGCCAAGGCTCAGCTGACTCACCATGAACTGAATTCAGCACTTCGCCAAGCAGGCTGTACCTGCGTCGAAGATGTCCATTTGGCGATTTTGGAAAACAACGGATCCGTTAGTGTATCTCCTCGCGCCAAAGCCAACGGCAGCGCAATGAACGGAAATCCAAAATAGCGTGGATGGAGGCGGGGTGCCCTTGCCCCGCCTGGTTGCAAACGTGCTGAGACGCCCTGAGGGCAGGCCGCCTCCATTGGAGTGCGGGGGCCTCTGAAGATGGTCATGATCCGCTAAGATCATTTGTCTTGCATGGTATTCCGTGCAGCTCTTCCCTACACTTTCAATTCATGCAGGTAAGGTACACTCGCCTTAATCAACTCCAAATCCATTTCGACGAAGTAGTTCTTGATGCCCGCGGGCTTGGCGACGGCAAAAAGTTTTTTCCAATCTATGACGCCCTTGCCGATAGGCGCCTGCTTCTTCTCAGCGGAGGACCAATCCGCGAGATGCAAGGAACAAAAACGGCCGGGATATTTGGTCAGATATGTGACCGGATCATAGCCGATGCTGACGACGGCGCATTGGAATTGCATCTTGATGAGTTTGGGATCCAGCTTTTTCATTAACTCGTCGTAGATCAACAATCCATCGAGTTTCGCGAACTCCATATGGTGATTGTGGTAGCCCGCCTGGATGCCGGCTTTCGAGATTTTTTCGCCGGCTTTATTCAACTCATCGGCGGCCTGTTTCCAATCGCCGAGAGTGGCATCCCGCTTGAGCCCGAAACTGGAAAGGATCATGTACTTTAGGCCGAGTTCCTTGGCGAAGCTGATTTTTTCGTCCAAGGGGGATTTAAACTCATCAGGAGTATAATGGCAGCTTTCACAATGCATGCCGGCTGCCTTCAGAGTCTGGCGGATTTCGGCAGGTTTCATTTTGGCCAAGGGGGCAAAGTCGTCATAGCCCGTGAAAGAACACAATTCAACCGCCCGATAACCGGCTTCCGCCAGCTCTTTCAATGTGTCGGGGAAATCCTTCGCCGCCTTTGCTCTGACGGAATAGAGCTGAAATCCGATGGGTATGCCCAAAGGATCCGCGTCGAGCCGTGAGACCCCCGCGGAGAGACATCCTGCCGCCGCTAGGCCCATGGCGCTTTTTCCCAGAAACTCTCTTCTCGAAATGTTTTGCATCAAAATTCTCCTTGTCTGGAATGATTGCATCCAAAACTGATCAGATAAGCTGGGGCTGAAAATCCAGCGAGGATTATAAGCCGGACCGCTCCGATTTGTCCCCCCACCCCCTAATATTGGGACGGTGAAAGCTCCGTCCATTCATTTCCATTTTTGGATCAAGAGCCCAAGATGAAATCTCCGTCTACAGCTTCCAGCCGTCGCGGTATTCGCGGAACAGGTACTGATTGGCTTCGGGCAGGTTAGTGATCTTCATGTTAGCGGAATCCCAAAGCAATTTTTTGCCGCTCAACCGCAAGGAAATGGCAGCCAGGTTGAAGGCCTCGGAAATTGGACCGGCCAGCAGGAAACTGCCGTATCCCGGCTCTCCTCCCTTGAACACCTTGACCCAATCCGGAGTAGCCATGGCACGGTTGCGGTTGCGCTCCTGAGGCTGCGGCGCCGGAACGCCTTTGGCGGCCCAGAAGGAACGGGATTTTCGCTCAGGGATGATCCGGGGATTCTCGCCACGGAAACCGGCCAGAATCTTTCCCTTATCGCCGATAAACATCATTCCTTCTTCTTCGAGTTCTCCCTTATCTTCTTCCACTTCTTCGGGACACGCCGGTTTCATGCCGCCATCGTACCAGAACAGATCCAGAGGGGGCCTGCTGCCCTTGGCTGCAAATTTGAAACGGATGGTACAAGCGACCGGGAAAGAATAGTCGTTGTGGATCCTCTGGCTGACATTGTCGATAATTGTGCAAAGATGACTCGGCGTCGATTCAACGCTGATTGGGGCGTCGAGTTCGAATTCCTTGAACACCGGGATGAGGCTGTAATGGCCCATATCCGCCACTGAGCCGCCTCCGAATTCGTACCAACCGCGAAATACCGCATGGGTATAATGAGGATGGTAAGGGCGGGGAAGCGAAGGGCCAAGCCACAAGTCCCAATCAAAATCTCTGGGAACAGGCGGATTGTCGGTGGGAAGAGTTGGATACTGCGGCCACATTGGCCGGAGGGACCAGTTATGTATCTCACGCAGCGTGCCAATGGCGCCGTCTTTGATCCAACCGGCCACCAATCGTGCCTCTTCCCCCGGGCTGGCGGGAAGGAAGTGAGTCGCGACTTTTGTTTGCCTCGCGGTATCGATCACTAGCCGGGCTTCGTACAACCGGTTGGCAATGGGCTTGTGTGTCATCACCTTTTTGCCTTTTTTCATGGCGGCAATCGCGATGGTGGCATGGAGATGGTCGGGTGTCATGATTTTTACCGCGTCCAGATCCTTTTCCTTTTCCAGCAATTCACGGAAATCCGCGTAGGATGCAATCCCCTTATACTTGGCGGAATTTTTCTGCCCTGAATAGTAAAGTTCGATCATTTCCCGGCCGACTTCCCGGCCCCCGGGGACGCCACCTGCGCCTTTCCTCCATTCCGGTTTTCCTATCCCGTCGGCGATCATTTCGCGAACGGAATCCTTACCCCACTCTACATAATCAGTGGTCTCTTTGTTGGGATCGCACACTGCCACCATTTGAATTTCCGGGATTGCGAGCATCCGCACTTGTTCAGTCAAGCCCTGGGTGCCACAGCCGATGAGAGCAAAAGTAATCTTGTCGCTAGGGGCCACAGTTCCTTGCCCACCCAGCACATGCCTGGGGACAATCGTAAAGGCGAGAGTCGAAGCGGCCGAGCCCAGGAATGCGCGACGGTCCAACCCTTTCGCAGGTATCATTGCTTGCCTCCTTGAATTGGTAATGGCTAATGATCCAGGAAAGTGGACTTTCTGTCAACAGGGAGACATGCTCATTTTTTTTGAAACTGCCATCCCAAAATATTGGACCTCGTGCCATATCTTCAAGCCATCGTTCTCAGAAGACCTTCAAAGAGGTTATGTCGCGTGTTCCGCATAAAAGGCGCCGGCAAGCCCCATTCGGATATGCTTCCATCCAATCCTGAATCGAGCCGCGCCTTTGGTTTCGTATATAGGAACCTAGTTCGATTGGGACACATTGAATGTTCGAGATTCTTACCCGAACACGATTTTCAGTTCGAATCCGATCCGTCAAATTTGTGGCCCACACCAGGGCCATTTTCTTTTGTTGACTCAGCAAAGGGTGACAGGCTTTTTTTGTTTGTTTTTTGTGGTGAATGCTGTATTTTACTTTCATAATGTCTACTCAATATTCATTCAAATTGCAACCTAAGACAGTTAGCTAGGTGTGTAAATTCCATTTCTTTCTAATCAGGAGGAAGCCTATGGACAGCAGGACTCGCCTAGAAAGGTGGGCGCTCTTATGTTTGTTCTATTTTCTGCTGGCAGGATTAGTTGCCGGCAATCTTTGGGCGCAAGTGTACAGCGGTTCTCTCACGGGCGTAGTGACGGACCCCTCCGGCGCAGTGGTGCCCGGCGCCAAAGTAATCTTGACCGATGCCGGGAAGAAATTTGATTATCCGGCAACCACCGACAATTCCGGGCGGTATCTGCTCCGTCCCTTGCCGCCCAGCACCTACAATTTGACTGTAGAGGCCAAAGGATTCAATAAATACCTACAGAACGATATCGTGTTGGCGGTAAATCAAAATGCTTCCGTAGATGTTGCCATGACGGTAGGCAAAGAGAATCAAACCATTGAAGTCACTGCCTCTACTGCTGCCCAGTTGGCCACGCAAGATGCCGTCACCGGTCAGGAATTGGACCGCACCATGATCAACGAGTTGCCCTTGCTGGGCCGGGGGGTCTTCGATCTGGCAACCTTGGCGCCAGGTGTTCACGGGCGTGAAGACGGGGGTGGGGGTGGGATCAATTTCATTTCCAATGGCAGCCGCAACCAGACCGCCGATATCTTGATGGACGGAGTCAGTGCCACCAGTTTCGAGCAGAACAGCGGCATTTTGGACATCCTCTATACACCTTCGGTGGACTCCGTGCAAGAGTTTAAAATTCAGCAATCCAATTTCAGCGCGGATATCGGCTTTAGCGGCTCAACCGTTATTAACATGGTCACCCGCTCAGGGAGCAATCAGTACCATGGAAGTGGTTGGGAATTTGTGCGAAACAATATTTTGCGCGCCAACACCTGGTACGGCAATGCCACAGACACGCCGCAATCCCCTCGCCGCCTCAACCAATTCGGCGGGACCTTTGGCGGTCCTATTAAGAAAGATAAAACCTTTTTCTTTTTCAGCTATGAAGGAAACCGGGATGTCAGCGCCGGAAATTACACGGCTGGCGTGCCCTCCAATGCCATGCGGAAGGGGGATTTTGGCGAGATTTGCTTCGAGGGATTTGATGAGCAGGGCCAATGCAAGGGCACCGGACAAATCTGGGATCCATATTCCGGGGTCTACGATGAAAATGCGGGAGGTGTGGTTCGTTCCCGTTTCATCCCATACAACCGCTTGGATCTCTATCAAAGTCCCGGAAATCCCAACTTGGAAGGGACTAGTTTTCAGCCTGCTCCAACGCCGGGCAACCTCATCGATCCAGTGGCCGCCAAAATCATGACCTTTTTCCCACAACCTAACCTTCATGTGGGGCAATCCGACTACAGCCGCTTTTATAATTGGTTCGGCGCAGGTTCCAGCAGGGGGCGGGGAGATCAGTTTGACATCAAGATCGATCACAGCTTCAATGAGAACAACCGCATCAGCGCCAAATTTTCCCGTGGGGTCAGTAAATCGACCCCGGCGCAGCCCTTTGGCAATGCAATGGATCCCGTGGGAAATCACGGCAGCAGTCACACCCACATGTTCGCCATTAACTATACGCGGACATTCAGCGCCAATACTCTCCTCAATCTATCCTACGGCTTTTCGCGCAACTTCATGGATTACATGGATGCCGAGATTGACCAGGTAAAAACCCTGGGAATGCCCGATTACATGAATAGATCTGGAATCTTAAACGCTCCAGCCATAGTGATTGATGGTTACTATTCAGCAGGCTCCAATAACAACATTGGCAGCCAGCCCTGGGGAATTTATCGGGCGTCTCCGGAAACTCATCATCTGCTTGGCAGTTTGAACCGCTTGCATGGACGGCACGACTTGAAAATAGGCGGTGAAATGCGGGTGCACCGGCTTAATGAAGACCAACCGGGCGAAGAGGCTGGATTTTTCGATTTCGGCCGGGGTGAAACCTCGATGAGTCCCGGGACTCAAGGTGACGCCATGGCTAGCTTCTTGACCGGGACCGCCAACTGGGGAGAATATGAGATGCCTGTCTGGCTGAGCACTCAAAGCTTTCAGTATTCCGGCTTTTTCCAGGACAACTGGAAGGCTACGGACAAATTGACGCTCAACCTTGGCATACGATATGACTTGGAAACCCCTCGTACCGAGCGGTACAACCGAATGAGTTACGTTGATCCCTATGCCACGAATCCGCTCAGCGGGAAAGTGCCGGGATTCTCCAACCTGGCGGGCGTCTTGGGATTTGCGGAAAACAACAACCGCCACAACTGGGGTTGGGACAATAACAATTGGGGCCCCCGCTTTGGTTTTGCTTACAAGCTGACCAATAAGACGGTGTTGCGCGGTGGCTACGGGGTCTTTTATCAAATCACCTTGCGCGGCGCGGCCGGCAACGGCGCCTATGGAACCCAGGGGTTCGACCGCTACACGGAGATGCCGGCCACTTACCAATGGGATGGTGTTACTCCCGGAGCACGACTGCACGATCCTTTTCCAGACGGAGGTCCGCTCCTTCCGCCCGGATCATCACTGGGTGGGATGTCTTACGTGGGTGAAGGAATCCGGGGACCGATCAAAGGCATGGATACAACCCCCTATGAACAATCCTGGACGTTCGGCTTGCAGCGCGAATTGCCGGGAGGGATCATCCTGGATGCCAATTATGTTGGCAAGAAAGGGACAAAACTTTTCTTTGGTGGCGCCTCCGAACTGAACCATCTGGGTCCGGAATTTGAAAAATACGCCAAGGACCCGGGGACTTATGCCAGCCAAATAGCAGACCTGATCACCTATGTGGACAATCCTTTTTATGGCATTGTTTCAAGTGGCGCCTCTTTGGGAGGTCCTCAAGTCCAGAAATATCAGCTATTGGTCCCTCACCCTCAATTTACCGGGGTGAACGGCATTTCTTTCCCGGTTGCCAACTCCATCTATCACGCTTTCCAATTGCGGGCTGAGAAGCGTTTCTCCCACGGTCTTCAATTTTCGACTAACTACACATTCAGTAAATCCATCGACAATGCTTCGATTACCCACGATGGACTGGGATGGCTGGGCGGTCATACTAGCCTCGAGGATCCGAACAACTATGCATTGGAGCGATCAGTCTCCCAATTTGACGTCCCTCAAGTTTTTAATGTCAGCTATGTTTTTCATCTTCCCATTGGCCGAGGAAAGGCAATCGGGAAGAACTGGCATCCCGTGCTCGATGCCGTCCTGGGTGGCTGGAAGACCAATGGCATCGTGAATTTTTCCAGTGGTTTCCCGCTCGCGGTCTACCTGGCAAACGGATGGAGCCTGCCCACTTATGGAGGGCAGCGGCCCAATTTGGCGGGAACCCTGACGCGCAATACCGGCGCCAACTGGAAGGAGCAATACTTCGCGAATCCGGAGGTGATCGTGCAGCCGGAACACTACGCCATTGGAAACGCGCCGCGCGCCGTCGATTCGGTCCGCACTCCAGGCGGGAGAAACACCAATCTCTCCCTCTTGAAGGAGTTTTCCCTGGGCAAAGTCAGAGAAGGAATGCGCATCGAATTCCGGGCGGAGTTCTTCAATGCCTTTAACCACCCGATATTCAGCGGACCCGACACTACCTTGAATCTCGACCTTCCGCCCGAAGAGAGAACCCTCGGCCTGGTATCTAGCCAAGCCAATTCTCCTCGCGAAGTTCAATTGGCATTGAAGATTTACTTTTAGGATCCCGTCCCACTGCCGGATCAATTGGGAGCTGCAGTTCTCAGCAGCGGCTTGGGGGAGCTCCCCCCTGAGCTGTCGCCAAGGATGGTGGCTCCCATTTTAGTTTTTCTGCTATGGTTGCCATCCGCAATCTCCCGTCTTAAAACAATGCAACATTAATCCCGATCCTCAGTAGTTGCCAATTCGCCGATGTTATTTTTATAATACCGCCATGATGCGCAGATTGCGTTTGCCGGGATTTTTATTATCCATTGCCGTGTTTTTTTTCTGCGGACATCCTGCCTCCTCTCAATCCCGCGCCCTGCCCGATCTTTACAATCAAATTACCGCCGCTTACCAGGCAGGACGATTGGAAGAAGCCGAAAAGCAGCTTCGCTCCTTGCTCCAGGCACACTCGGAGGAACTGCGCGCGCTCAGCCTGATGGGCGTAGTCCTCGACGCCTTGAAACGGTATGACGATGCCGAGGCCTACTATCGCAGGGCACAAAAGCTGGCCCCCAATTCTGCCCTGATCGAAAACAACTTGGGCAATCACTACCTAATCCAGGGGAAACTGGACAAAGCCCGGCAGGCCTTCCTGCGCGCGGTGGCGCTGGATCCCCGCCACTCCAATGCCCATTTCCAGCTAGTCAAAATTCAAATTCAGAAAAAAGAATATACAGCCGCCTTGCGCCACCTCGACCAGATGACCGCGATGGGACCGGAAACCCCATCCTTGCAACTGCTGCGGGCACAGGCGTTGTTTGGAAACGGACAAATCGAGCAGGCGCAGGCCCTATTGACCCAATTGGAATCCCAGTCCTCGGGCAATATGCAGATCACCTTTCTCCTGGGGATGGCCTACGTTGAGATGGAACGATTCAGTGACGCGGAGAAGTCGTTTGCCCGCGTTCTGCAAGCCGATCCGACCAACTTCGAAGTACTTTATAATTTGGGGACCGCCGCCCTCCGGGCTGGCCATTGGGAACGAGCCGGAGAGATCTATCAGATTGCGCTTCAAAAAAGGCCCGAAGATGTGGATTGTCTCATGGGCTTGGCACGATCGCTGGTGGAGGGCGGCAAAGAAGAGCAGGCTTTGCCTGTTTTGGTTAAATCCCACCAGCTTGCCACTGCCAGGCCGGACATCCTGCTTTTGATGGCTCAAGCCAGTTCCAAGCTGGGCTTTCATAGTGACGCAGTGATCGCTTATGAAAAATACCTGTTCCTGAAACCGGGCGACGACATGGCGCGCCGGGAGCGCGGAGTGGCTCTGGTGATGAGTCAAAAGCTCCAGGAGGGAATTCACGAACTGGAGTGGTACGTTCGAAAATACCCCAAAGACGCCTGGGGACACTATCAATTGGCCTCAGCCCTTAGCTTGGAAAATAAAAAACAGGCGATCGAGCAGATCAATTCAGCACTCCAACTGGATCCGCAATTGAAGGGGGCACGATTCGCGCGTGGAGTGCTGCATCTGGAACTGCACCAGCCCAAGGACGCAATTACCGATTTAGAGGCTTTCCTGATCCAGGATCCAGAGAATGTCAAAGCTCAGGACCAATTGGGCCGTGCTTTTTTGCAAAATAACGAGCCATTGCTGGCCGCGGAGATATTGAAAAAGGCCATTGACCAGTCACCGGAAAATGCTGCTCTCTACTTTCAGTATAGCCGGGCTTTGCGGGCACTGGGCCGCACTCAGGAATTGGATGCCGTGCTGGACAAGATTTCCCAACTCGGCGGATTGGGGGGAAAAGTAATTCCCCCTGCCGGTCAGCCAGATTTATTCACCCTTTCCCCCGCTGAACGCCAAGCCCGAGACTTCAGAAACCTGCAAAAAGAGATCCAACGAAGTCCAGCAGACCCTGAACCTAAGCTGAGACTGGCTGCGTTCTATCTGGAGCAGAAGAAAATCAAAGAGGCATTACTCTTGATGGAACAAATTCGACAGTTGTCTCCAGATCTAAGGATTCTCTTCCGTTGCGGTCGCCTCTTAGTGGATTATAAACTCTACTCAAATGCCCTTCCTTTCTTGGAAAATGTAATCCAAAAAGGGATCGTGGATGAAGAAATCCTCCTCGATCATGCCTTGGTAGTCTTCCATGTCTCGGGAGGTGAGAGTGGCCTGCGGGCTCTGGATGCCATCCCTCCCTCACAACGGAGTGGGGATTATTATCTATTGCGGGCCCAGATTCTGGATCAACTCGACAAGTTTGCGGAAGCGGTGGATGCGCTCAATCAGGCCTTCCGCACTGCTCCCACCCGTGAGGACCTTTACTCCCAAGCTTGCGGTTTTTTGATCAAACATAAAAAATATGGGGAGTGTCTTAAGCTTCTAGAGCAGGCCGAACACCATGTTCCCGATTCCCCTCACTTGATGCTGATCCATGCTATTGTCCTCCACCTGCTCAATCAATCTTATGAAGCCGCCCATCAACCAGCTAAAATTCAATATCAATCTGCTGATGCCACGCAGGAACTGATCAAAATAGAGTCACAACGGCCTGAATGGTATTTGCCATACTTAATTCATGGCATTCTCCTCGAGAGCCGGCATCAGGCTGCCGAAGCCCGGCAGTTGCTGGAAACGGCAATTCTCTTGAATCCTGGCGAGCCCTCCGCCTATTATCATTTGACCCTTGCCATAAAGGATCTCACTCCGCAGGACTATGAAAGCGCTTACAAGACAATTTCCCAAGGGCTAAAGCTGGATCCCCAAGATCCTTACATACAAACCCAAGCTGGACGGATTGCCCTGGACATGGAAGATTATCCCAAAGCGTTGGGACATCTACGGGAAGCCATTCGACTTCTTCCGGAAATGGCGGATGCCCATTGGCTTTTGGCTAGTTTGTACCGCCAGACCGGGGAGAAGGAAAAACAGCGGGATGAACTGGAGGAGGTCAACCGGCTTAACAAGCTTTATCCCCCAGAAAAGCAGCTTCCCATGCCGATTCAAGACCTGCTTTTCACCGTACACAAACCCGGCGAGGTTTCATCTCGCCCTGTTCAGAATTATGAATGAGGTATTTCAGCGGATGGCCCAAAACCTTCGGCGCTGCTGGCTTCATTAAGGAGCCGCGAGATTCTTTCCGGGCAGGCGACTATCCAGCGGAGTCTGATTGAATATTCCCGCGCCCGGATTATAGAGCTTCCAATCAAACCAATAATCCAGGAGCACTTGAATGTGTTCCAGCTTCTTTCCCTGAAGCGGGCCGTTCAGCGCGGTTCCCGTCAGATCCCACTCACTGCCGGTTTGTGAATCCACCAATAGCGCGGTAGCATCGTTTAGCTTGCGATAAAGATCGAGGCTATTCCCATCAATCCAACGCCTAAAACATCGAACCGTCCGCCCCTCTCGATCCGTTATCAATAAGATGGGATTTCCCCCTAAGACATCTTGAATCGGATTATGAGCTTTCAGGATCTCGATAGGATAGGCCTTGGCGTGGCCACCCAGCTTGATGCCCGCAACCAAGTCCCGAGGCTTGAGAGGATCTCTGGGATCAATGGGCGTCACGGTCTTTCTCTTCGCCATTCCCTTCTCCCAGTCTGCTTCGGCATAATCCGCTTTGAATTTATCGTCCCCTTCTAAGACAAGACCCGACGGATTTTCTTTTTTCCAGATCCCATACTGTGCTTCTTCCCAAAAAATAGATTCGAGACGCCGCCCTTTTAAGGCACCATGGATCGCTTGACCTGAGACTTGTTGCCACCAACTGCCGGTCTCTTCATCCTGCATGATGAAATTTTGATTGTTGATTCCCGCCAGATGAAAGTGAAGCGTGCGTCCTTCCAATTTGGATTTCCACACCAGACCGGTGTGACAGAGCGTTCAATAAGTGACGGCAATGGGGACTCCCCCCACTACATCATTCACAATGTGATGGTAAGCCATGATGAGAACCGGATAAGCTCTAGTCTCTCGGTTTATTTGCACGCTGAGAACCATGTCGGAATCCTGAACGTGGCTGACCCGCGAAACCGGCACAAAGCCTGGGTACTTCAAGGGATTGAACATCCATTCAAAATAATTCTGCCGGCTCACGATGGCAACGCTGACCAGCAAAATCACCGACAATATAAGGGCGATGCGCCCGATCCTGGTTCTTGCCGTCTTCCATAGCCAATAAGAAAGAAGGGCCCCCAACGACAGAAGGAAGAGGGTTAGTTGGGGGCTGCCTTTTCTGAGGGCGTATGCGATTGCGACGCCCTGGGTTGTTTGAGACACAAAAGGCCGGATCAAGAAAGCTGGAACCAGAATCAACAGACTCGAAAGCAGAAGGAGGAAAAGCATGGAGATTTGACAGAAACGCCGCATGACCGACTCAGCCCCAAAATAGATAGATTTGTGTAAAACTCGACCTCGATCTTGTTTCTAAAACAGGCCATGAATCTTGCGGTCCAGAGACAACTCTTAAATCCGGAAAACGACCAAACAACAAGTCAAAACATATATTTCAAGGCAAACTGCAGCAGCCGCGGCGATCCCGCTTGAAGAATGCGGCCGAAGTTCGGTGAGTCAATGTTGTTTTCAGGGATATAGAAGTTGGCATGGTTGGCGACATTAAAACACTCGAAGCGAAATTGAATCCGATGTCTTTCGGTAAGCATGACGTTCCTCAACAAGGAGAGATCGACATTCCCAAAGGCAGGCCCGCGCACAATATTGCGCCCTTCATTGCCGAACTGACCAGCATTCAATACAGGATCCAGCCGCTGAAATGCCCCAATATCAAACCAGCGTTCCACGGTTTTGGGCCCCTGATTGGGGTCACGGATTACGTTGGGACGACTGGCCGGAAAGCCGGAGATTTCAGGGGCGCGACCCTGTTGTGCCACATCCTGTCCGTCATAGACAGTAAAGGGGGTTCCACTGTTAAAAGCGGCCAAGCCATTGAGTTCCCAACCGTTCAAAAGATGCTTCACCCATGGGGACCGTGTCTTCAGAACTGGCAGGTGCCAGCTTCCCGAAAAGGTGAAGCGGTGCCGGGCATCGAAAATGGAGGGGCCATGCTCGGCATTCCAATTAAACGGATTTTGGGGGATGTCATTTTCACCTGCCACATTTGTCGGTGCAGAGCCCGTTTCATTCAGGCTGGAAACATAATCGAGCGATTTTGAAAGCGTGTACGAAGCGGAGAAGTAATAATCATGAGCCAGCTTCCGGGATGCCACCAATTGCATGGCATGGTAGGTTGAATTTGCCGAACCGGAAATCAAACCCACGGATGCAAAATCACAAGGTCCGGAGTCTCCCGTGCATCCTGCATAAATCCTGCGGCGATCGATATTGTTGGGGCTCGATTGACCCGGAATGAAAAGAGCCGGGTTCCCTTCAATAAAACGGGGCAGGCGCGTCCCCTTCGTTCCCACATAGCGGGCTTCCAAGAGAAAATGTCCAGCCACCTCCCGTTGCAGTCCTAGATTCCAATTCTGTACATAAGGCGGTTTGAGATTGTTCTCCACGGTGAGGTGGGTGATGGGCAGAGGAAAACTGTTGGAAGGGAAAGGATTGGAGCTTCCTTGAAAGGGATCCTGAAAGGTTGGCCCCGGAATTCCAAAAGCGGAAAGAAATATATTTCCCACCTGACGGGCTTGCAGATAGGGAGGAGCACTGATCGGCGCCTGCAAAATACCTCCTTGCCCATTGGCCAATCCCTCGAAATAGATTCCATAAGAGGCACGCAAAGCCATCTTCCCCCTCCCGGTTGGATCCCAGCTAAAACCGAATCGCGGGGCCACTCCCTTCTTGTAAACATCCACTAATCCTCTGGGGACTCCGGGGTCTCCCGGATATAGCAGACCAACCGGCGCATTGGGAAAGACTTGAGATTGCCTGCCTGGCCAAAATGCGGCGAGCCGATTGTCACGTTCCGAAAATGGAGTGTTGATCTGATAACGCACTCCCCAGCTGAGAGTAAGCCGCGATGAATAACGGTAATCGTCCTGAAGGTACATGGCCATATCGTCATTGGCTAGATGCCGCGGCCAAATCCCGCCGGATTGAAAGAAGACCACCGGAGCGCCTGCCAGAAAATTGGCGAAAGGCTGGCTGATGGGGAACGGGGCAAAGACAAAAAAACTGTTGCTGGCAATTCCTTGTTCGGCGCTGACCCAATTGTGGCGGTATTCTCCCCCACTTTGAATGCGTGAGATTGATGCGTCCAGGCAAATGCATGGCTGAATTCCAGCGATCTTTGCAGCGTATCGCGAGGCCCCGTAATCGGATTTCCAAAAGCGGCAAGGCCACCCGAAAATTGGAAGAAGGGGGGCCCAACTGAAGCAGGGAAAGTGGGACTGATATTGAATCCAAAACTTGAAGGAGAATCGTGGTTGAACCGCTGATCAAAATCAAAACGATGTTGAAAATAGGCTACCCGGCTGGTACTGATCAGGTCCATCGAAAATGTGTGAGTGTTCGAGACCAGGAAATTTTGGATTCTCAAATTATCTCCCACCGGGAATCCCGGCACGCCCGCTCCGTTGATGGAAAAAGGACTGTAGCTGGATCCTTGAGCGAATATATACCGAAAGAAAGCATCATCCCTCGAGGAGAAGCGGTGATCCACTCGGATCCCAAATTGGTCGATGTTATTTCGCCCCGCTTCAGTGCTATTGAAAAGATTCCTTCCGATATTGGGCTCTGGAATAAGCGTCATCAGTTTTTGTGAGATCGGATTGATTTGTCCGGCCGGAAGCTGGTTGCTGGGATAGGCGGAGCCAAATAAATAATTTGCTAAAGGTTGGATATTTCCATTGGCATCATAAGACTGGGAAAAATCGCCCTGCCTTTCCAAAAGGGTTGGCACCGTCGAGGTGCGAGTAATACCTTGACGATTTCTCAATCCCTCGTAATATCCAAAAAAGAATGTCCCATTTTTTCGGAGAGGGCCGCCCAGAGTAGTTCCAAATTGATTTTGCTTCAAGGGTTCCACCTGGGAGGCGAAGAAATTTCGCGCATCAAAAATGTCGTTGCGCAAAAAATCATAGGCCGTTCCATGCAATTCATTTCCGCCGGACCGTGTGACTAAATTGGTGTTTGAGGCGACATTTCCTCCGAATTCAGCAGGGGCTCCGCCCGTGAGGATGCGGAACTCTTCAATGGAATCCAGTGGGGGATTCAGAGCAAATCCGGCATCTACGTTGTTTATGTTCCTGGCCCCGTCGATCAGGAAGTTGTTGGACTCGGGACGCAGCCCGTTAATGGAAAAGGATTGTCCACTTCTCAGGGCGCCACCTGCCTGGGCAAGACCCAATGTCAACGGGGCTGCTCCTGCTTGCAATACCCCCAATTGGGAGAAATTTCTGCCATTTAATGGCAAATCATAAAACTCAGAGCTGGAAGTCACCTTCCCAATTACATTGCTGGCCGAATCTACGAGGGGAGGAGCAGCTTTTACCTCGACGGATTCATCAGGTGCCCCCACTTGCAAGACAATGGCTAGGCGTAGATTCTGATTGACCATCAAAGCCAAAGGCTGATGTGTATATTTTTTGAAGTTGGGAGCTTGAGCGATAAGCCGATAGTTTGCCGGAGGAAGCAGGGAGAAGGAAAAGTAGCCAGCCTCATCACTTGTGCCTACTCGCGACAATCCATTTTGCAGATTGAGAACTTCCACGGAGCCATGCGGGATCACTGCGCCACTGGGATCGTGTAGGATCCCTTCGATTTTTCCAGTCGTATCTTGCCCAACCAGAGAGACGGCGCTCAAAAGGGTTGCCAGCAAAGCCCGCTTGGCCCGGCTTAAATAAAACATGATTTTCTGTGCATCCATATATGGACTCCTGTTTGCCTTTCAACCATTTCCATCTTATTTTTTGGTGTAGTCCAGATTTTTCCACCTTCTTCCAACAATCACTTTGGTCGCACTTCCATCAGGATTGGCCGATTCAAGTTGAACCATAAAAGTGCCCGAAGGATGGGACTAGCACCCCCTAATGCCTTTTAATCTTCATTCATTGGAACCTAATCAGATGTTAACACGTCAAGTAACGAGTGCAAGCTGGTCCCGTTACTTTTTATTAACTAAGGTCAGCTGGACATTTTTCTCTCGAAGGCTGGATCCGCTTACAACTAATTCACTTCTGCGATTTAGGCTCTTTGTGGCAAAAAACCGGTTTTGAAAGTGGAGATGCAAATGAATGTCTTTTGTTAACGCGATTGAAGGGTTAGGACTAACTTTAGTAACATAATGTAAGTACTTGGTAACTCGTTCTGGAGGGGCTAATAGGTAGATTCTCAATATTCTAAGATCGTTTGGGAGTGCTATTTGATAAATTCGGCGGTTGGCTTCCCACATGGCGGGTTATTTTTGTGGGTTGACTTAGGCAAAGAAAGAAACGACCGCAGCTGGTCAGGGCAACTGAAGGAATCCTGAGAGATTTACGTATCTAATCAGAAGGAGGTTTTGGGGACAAATAATGACAAACTTGCCAGACAGTTGACGCAAATTCTGAGGTCTCCATCCCAAGAATGATCTTTTTACCGCCGGCTATGGATGTTTGTAAATTCTGCCATCCTTCATGACGAAGCGAACCTGATGAAGCACTTGGATGTTTTCCAGCGGATTACCCTCCACTGCGATCAAATCCGCGGAAAGTCCTGCGCGGATTGTCCCCACCTTGTCGTGAATCTTCAAAATTCTGGCATTGATAGAGGTGGCAGCCAGTAGAGCCTGAGTCGGGGTCATTCCCAGTCGCACCATCCATTCGATCTCGCGGGAGTTTTCTCCATGGGGAAACACTCCGACATCACTCCCATTTCCTATGAGGACGCCGGCTTTGAGCGCCCATCGGAAGGATTGTTCGGCTTGCCGCATGGCGGAAGTAACAGGCATCCCGCCTCTTTTGTATCCTTCAAAATATTCTCCATAGGCCTCTACCGCGGTCAGAGTGGGGAAGTAGGCAATCCCTTTTTCTGCCATGAGGCGGAAAATTTCTTCGGTGCCAGTGTTGCCATGTTCAATGGTATCCACGCCGGCCAGGATGGCCCGCCGCATCCCCTCGGGGGAGGAGGCATGGGCGGAAACAGGGAATCCCGCACTGTGAGACTCTTCCACCAGGGTTTTCAATTCTTCCAGCGAAAAGGTGGGCGCGGTTGCCCCCTGCGGCCCTCGACGATAGTCCGCGTAAACCTTGACCCAGTCCGCACCATGCCCGATTTGTTCCCGCACGGCTTTGAGAATTTCAGCTTTGCCACTAGCCTCTTGGGCGCCACAAGGCAAGTCCCACTCCGCATATCCTTTGGGTCCGGGACCATAGCTGGCGGTCGCCACGATGGCCTTGGTCGCCACCAGAAGTCTTGGACCTGGGATCAGTCCATCCATGACGGCTTTTTTGACGGAAACATCGGCAAAGCCCGCCCCTTCCGTCCCCAGGTCGCGAAGCGTAGTAAAGCCGGAGAGCAGCGTCACTCGGCAATGCTCGGCAGCTTTGAGCGTTCGGTAGGGCAGAGGCTCCTTCAGGACTTGGTCATCCCACTGGGTTTCATTATAGGGATGAAGAAAAATATGGGCATGGCCTTCGATGAGGCCTGGCAGGAGCGTCATTCCCGGCAAATCAAGAATCTGCGTTCCGACCGGGACCGCGAACGATCCAGAGGGGCCAACCGCGGCAATTTTGTCTGCTTTGATCAGTACCTGGACGTCCGCCAGAGTTCTCTCCGCTTCAGCGGTAAAAATCCGCGCGGGGCGGAGCAATATCGATGTCTCCTGCGCGGATAGAGGGACAGAATAAATCAGCGAAATGAACACCGCCAGCAAAGACGAAATAGAATGGAACAGTCTTCGATCAAGTATCTCCATGACAGATCCGCCTTTCGGTCGAAAAAATGCACTCAAAAAGTCCGTCAGCATTCCTGGGATTGTGGCACAACGCCGCTGCCATGCCCCGGCCTCAGCCGCTAGAGGGCTGCAATCGCCGCTTCAAAGGAAAAGAACTCGCCATCCATTGTCCTGCAATTCAAGATTACTCCGCCTCTGAAGAATAATCCAATCTGTCGTCATGATTGTTGGCGCAGCTCAGCACGATACCACCAATTGGCCAGGAAAAGCAGGCTGAGCAGGAAAAGGGGGCCGGAAATTACTACATATACGGTCCAATGAAATCTTCCCCAAAAAGTGATGAGATAAAAAACGCCCAGAGCCGGAAAAAGGATTCCGCCGATCCATTCCCATCGCCAACAGAAGGCGAGAACCACCAAAACGATCCACGTGGGGATCAGGTGCATGAACAACGCCAGGATCGTTTCCCAGAAACCATAATTTTCACCAAATACATCGAGAGCAAACATGCTTAAGAATAGAGCAAAGAGCAGGCAGAGAATGCGGGGGCACCAGAATAGAATTCTTTTTCCTAACACTGACATGAGTACACCTCCGTCAAAATGGCTTTTCCAGTCATTAGCCTCGAGATTCAGACTGACCGGATTTTGTTTTGACTCTAATTTAAACTCAGTCGTTCAGAAAGATCAAACAGGACACTTTTAGAAGTGTCACATAGGATTTCATCTTCCGGGATCAATTCAAGGTGGAAGAAACATTTTCCTGTTCATTATCATTTCGCAGCCCTGATATATTAACCGAATGCAGAAGAGCGCCACAAGACAATGGATTCTGTTGTTTCTTTTGGTGGTTTCGATCGGGATCAACTATATCGATCGCAGCAATCTTTCCGTGGCTGCCACTGATCTTAGTCGCGAATTGAATCTTAGCCGCGCGAATCTGGGATTGTTGCTCGGCGCGTTTTTCTGGACCTATGCGATTTTTCAGTTGGTGGCCGGCTGGGCCGTGGACCGTTACAACGTTTATATGATTTACGGTGTTGCCTTCCTTCTCTGGTCAGCGGCGACGGGGCTGATCGGCTTTGCCGGAAGTCTGGCTTCCTTGTTTACCCTGCGGCTTGTCCTTGGCATGAGCGAGTCCATCGCTTATCCCGCTTACTCCAGGTTTATCGCCTGTGAATTTCCTGCCCATCACCGCGGTCTGGCCAACGCCGCCATTGATGCGGGAGCCAAGGCTGGTCCGGCGCTCGGGACCCTCATGGGAGGCTTGATCGTGGCGCATTATGGCTGGAGGGCCCTCTTCTTTTTTCTCGGCTTTGGCGCCATGCTTTGGCTTTTGCCCTGGTTTGCCTTGATTCCCTGGGGTCCGAAAACCTCGAATACCCTTGCCAGTTGGCCAGAGGGTCCTACCTTTGCCACCATTGCGGGGAAACTCGATTTTTGGGGCACGGTAGTTGCCCTGTTTTGTGGCAATTATGCCTGGTACTTTTTACTCACCTGGCTTCCTCCCTACCTCGAGATCGAGCGGCATTTTTCCAAGACCACGATGGCAATTTTCGGTTCGATTCCTTTCTGGGGGATCGCCTTTTCCTCGGTGGTTTGCGGATGGAGTTCGGATCGTCTGATCGAACGGGGTTGGAACGCAATGCGCACCCGGAAAACTCTGGCCGCGATCGGTTTGCTCTTGACCAACTTGATTCTTCCCTCCTGCATGCTTTCCAATCACACATTTGCCCTGACCATGATGACTGCTGGCTGTCTTGCCTATGGACTCTTTTCGTCCAATTGCTGGGCCATGACTCAAACCCTTGCTGGACCTGCTGCGGCAGGAAAGTGGACCGGGATGCAGAACTGTTTGGGAAATGTTGCCGGGGTGGCCGCCCCCTGGATCACCGGCTATATCGTCCAATCCACCGGGAATTTTCTGTTTGCGTTTGTCGCGGTCTCCATTTGTCTGATCACGGGTGCTAGTGCCTGCCTATTCCTTCTGAGTAACAGGCCCATTTTCGAAGGAGGGTCGCCCTCGTAATAGCGAGTGAAAACAATCCGAAGATTTGTTTCCGGTAATCTCAGCTCAGATCCTAGGAAAAATCAATTGCGAGTGATATATTCTCAAATTGTTCAACTCTTAGGACTCAAATCAGAGAGCTTGCTGCATCTGAGTGGCTGCTTCATCGATTCGGGAATATACTCATTCGGCGTCAGGGTATCGAGCCTGGGAATTTTTGTGAACATTCTTTTTGCAGGTGGAGAAATATGACAACCGGGGGAACAGATTCTCGCCTAATACTGCTTTCGCCAGATGACAATGTGATGGTGATCACAGCGACATTGCAGGCAGGAGAGACAATCATGCTCAATGGCACACCAGTGACCCTCCCGATGCAGCTTCCGTTGGGCCACAAGCTTGCTGCCCATAGGATTGCTCCTGGCGAAAAAGTCGTCAAGTATGGCGTCTCTATTGGTTCGGCCACTCAGCCTATAGCTTTGGGCGCCTGGGTCCACACCCATAATCTTAAGAGCGATTATTTGCCCACCTGGTTGCGCGACGATCAATTGAAGTCAATCCAAGAAAAACCTGAGCCCCTGTGATATGAGAAACGAACCTGCAAATGCCAGTGATCTCCGCTTTTCCGGCTATCTCCGCCCCGATGGGGGCAAGGGGATCCGAAACATTCTGGTCGTGGCCTATCTTGTCGAATGTGCCCATCATGTCGCGCGCGAGATTGCGCTACCATACCGCGAGCGCGGGGTGCACTTAATCGGCTTCGGTGGCTGTTTCCCGAATCCCTATGCCTTTCGGATGATGAGGCGGCTCTGCACCCACCCAAATGTTGGGGGCGCATTGCTCATCTCGCTTGGTTGTGAAAGTTTCAATCGGACCGAGCTGGAAAAATGCATTCGAGAGACGGGCAGGCCGGTGGAAACGTTGGTGATTCAAGACACTGGCGGCACCCGTCCTACTATCCTCCAGGGGCGATGCTGGGTGGAGACCACGCTGGAACAAATTGCCGTAGTTCCCCTCGTCGAGATGGGGATCGAAAATTTAATCGTCGGCACCATTTGCGGGGGATCGGATGCAACCAGCGGAATCACCGCGAATCCAGCCGTGGGCCGGACGTTTGATTGGCTGGTGTCTCAAAATGCCCGTGCCATTTTTGAAGAGACTGGTGAGCTGATCGGCTGCGAACAGATCATGGCCGATAGAGCAGCGCGGCCGGAGCTCGCCCATGAACTGATAGCCTGCGTGAATAAAGCGGCCCACCATTACAAAGTCCTGGGCCACGGGAGTTTTGCGCCCGGCAATGCCGATGGTGGCTTGACGACGCAAGAGGAAAAATCCATGGGGGCTTACAGCAAGAGCGGTTCATCGCGCATCCAGGGCATTTTGAAACCAGGGGATATACCATTAGCGAGTGGATTGTATCTGCTGGATGTGGTGCCGGATGGAAAAGTACGCTTCGGTTTTGCCAATATCAGCGATAATGCCGAAATCGCGGAGCTGATCGCCTGCGGTTCTCATCTGATCCTGTTTACCACAGGCCGCGGTTCCGTGGTGGGCTCGGCCATTTCGCCAGTCATCAAAGTCTGCGCCAACCCGGAGACGTATCGGCGCATGACGGAGGATATGGACGTCAACGCAGGCCGGATCCTCGAAGGTGCGGCCACACTTGATGAGGTAGGTCAGGAAATCGGCGAACTCCTCCTGCAGACAGCGAAGGGTCGGCTTACCGCATCCGAGAAACTCGGCCATCAGGAATTCATATTGACCTACAAAACCTTCGAACCGCTTGGCCCTGCATGCCTGCTATCGAGGTAGGTTGCCAAGGAGAGGATTCATCATGATAAAAACTGTATCCCCCCTGTTTTTGCTTATTCTTATCTGCTTGAATGGATTTGCACAGTTAACGCAAAAGCCTGTCCATGTCTGGGAAAAGGTGGAAATTACCCTAACCACCCAGAAACCTCACAACAATCCATATACCGAGGTGGAGGTCTGGATCGATTTGAAAGGTCCAGGTTTCAGCAAACGGTGCTACGGTTTTTGGGATGGCGGAAATACTTTCAAGATTCGAGTTCTGGCAACCGAACCCGGAGTATGGTCCTGGACCAGCCATTCCAACCAAGAGGATGCCGGGTTAAATGGGAAAGCGGGCTCATTTCAAGCCACTGGATGGACGGAGACAGAGAAGGCTGCAAATCCAATGCGCCGCGGGATGGTGATTTCCTCCGAAAATGGGCACGCACTGAATTTTGCCGACGGTTCTTCGTGCCTGATTCTGGGGGATACCTGGTATGCCGCTCCTACCTACCGATTCCAATGGAATGACGATGACACGCCGCGTTCCATGGGTCCGGAAGCCGGGTTCAAAGATTATCTTCGCTACCGCAAAAAGCAAGGGTACAACTGTATCCTCATGATCGCCGCTTTCCCGCACTGGGCCGATGATGGCAAACCTTGGGAGATTTGGATTAATGAAGATCAGAATTACGGACTGAGAGAGGCCTGGGTGAATCAGGCCGACATCCGGGGTGGTTTGCCCCGTGAGAAGTGGCGCGCCAAGGACATGCACAACGAAGGAGGGCGCGCCTTTCAGTTTCCCGGAAAAGTGCCCGGCTATGAAAAAATCATCCCGGATTTCGACCGGATCAATCCAGATTACTTCCGGTATCTGGACCGCAAAATCGACTACTTGAACCAACAGGGTTTCATTCAATGTATTGAAGTGATGCGCCGGGATGCTACCGCGGCCTGGGGAAAATATCATGGCTGGCCGGAGTCTTATGCCCGTTACATCCAATACATCTGGAGCCGTTATCAAGCAAACATCTGCCTGTACAGCCCCATCCATTATGATTGGGTGGGGATGGCCATGACTGAAAAAGATTTCAACATTGCCGCCAATTCCGTGATTGACAAGTACGGCGCCCCCCCCTTCGGAACCCTGGTCACCTGTAACTCTTCGCTTTCCAGCCAGGTCAATTTCGGGCAATTTGCCGACAACCGGTGGTTGACGCTTCAGCAAGTCGGCAATTGGCGGGAGCACGACCATTACTGGTATTTGACGGAAATCTTCAACACAAAACCTTTTCGGCCCGGTCTCAATGGAGAATCGTATTACTCCGGATATCAGGACCGGCGGGATTATACTTACCAATATGGAGCGCCGGGAGGAAGCCCTCAGGATGACCTTTACGTCCGATCCACCATCTATGGGAATTTCCTCTCGGGAGGATTGGCTGGATACATCTATGGAGCGGAAGGAATCTGGGGTGCGGACATCGAGAAGGGGTCCGATCCGACGATGTGGGAGGCCTTTCAATGGAATTCGGCCAACATGCTGCAGCATCTGGCCACATTCGTTCTTTCTGAAGGGAAGCGCTACCAGGCGTTAGTTCCCGATTCAAATTTGGTTACACCAAATCGGACACATGAAATTCTTGCCTATACGGGATGGGCCTATTGTGCGCGAACAGAAAAAAAAGACTATTTCCTGGCTTATTATGAAAAAGATTGTCCCAACGGCAACATCCGGGGAGCGCTCCCCTTGCGGTCATACCAAGCCAACTGGTTCAATCCCCGGGAAGGGAAATGGATCCCCGTTGAGCCTGGCGGCGCCTTGACTTCAGATCGATGGGGCAGAATCGCCATTCCAAAACTTCCCACACAAAATGATTGGGGATTAAAACTAGTCTTGCCAGAAAATTCTGGCGCGAGTGGCTCGTGACTGAAATCCGCATCCCGAGACGGGTTGTAGTGATTTTGCTCATTCCCTCAAACACCGGTGTCACCACCGGTGTTTTTCAGCATTGAAACCAGGCCGCTGCAAAACAAAGTTGCGAGTGCGCAGCGAAAATGGCTATGCCTAAGTTAACACTTTGACGTCGTATCCCAGGTATTTATCCAACGCTTCATGCACAGGGGCAAGGACGTGTTCGGGTGTGACGCTGACGTGATGCCGATGCCCGGCATAACCGATGGTAAGCAGCGCATCCTGAAGACGCGGAATTTCCGCAACTCCCGCACAGCCAAAAAACTCTCGGGGGATAGGATCAGCCGTAAAGCGGCCTTGTCCCAAGTAGACCGCGATTTTACCCGACTCAGTAAGCAGGCTGCCAAAGGTGATGGGCATAGGGGCAATCCGCCCGGTGTTACAGCCAAAGGCGCAGCCGGGTCCCACCGCGTTGGCCAGGATCGCATGATCCGTCACTTCTCCCTTGGAAGTCATGAGAGATTGGGGGACTGGTCCGCAGTGAAAGAGAATGCACTTGTCCTCTTCCTCTCCATAATTGTTGTTCCAATCCAGGCAGGTCACGGGGGCGCCGGAAGCCAGCCGCAAGGCAGCCATGCAGACGGCATTTCCCACATCCACTTCACAGGCTGAGACTATACCGCGGTCATTCATTTCACTCAAAAGAACGCAGGGAGAAATGCCCAGCTGTGTCTGCATTTCAATCCAGCAACGAATGGCCACGGCGTCCAGGCGGGATTCCTCGACAATTTCATCCAGCACCACTCCCAGTTTGGCGAGCTGAAGCCGGGACTTGTCGGGGACTCCCTGCCATGAGCAATAATTCAGCAGCCGGTCCATTTTTCCCTGCACCGTCGCATCGCCATCGCTTAACTTTTGAACGCGGTGGATCACGCTGGAGAGATCAAAAGTCTCCATTGTCACTCCATGCCGCTGCAGCGCCTGTTCATCAATCCGGACCGTCTTGAATGCGGAGGTGCGCGCCCCGATGGCCCCCACGGTCAACCGGCGGAGCCCATTGACAACACGGCAGAGCCGGTCGAAATATTCCACGTTGGCGGCAAATTGTGAACTCGCGGGGTGCACTACATGGGGCTTCAGTGCAGTAAATTTCAACTCATTCTGACAAAATACATCCATGATGGAAAATTTGCCGCAAAACGCATCGCGCCTCCATTCCGGACTCATTTTCTCCAATTGGTCGGGATAAGCCTGGATCCAGATGGGGACTTCGGTTTGGCGCAAGGCCGCCACGGCTCCATTTTCATCCCCAAAGTTGGGGAGGCAAAGAATCACTCCGCCATATTTGCCCCGGTTCTCTTGAAGAAAGCGGGCATAAATTTCTCCTTCTGCCACAGTCTCCACTGCACCATGACGGGTGGCATCGGCGTCCAGCATCAGCACTTCGTGCCCCAGGGATTTGAGCCTTTGGCTCATCTCCTCACGAGCTACTGATATCAATGAGGCCGGGAAAAAACCTCGATTGCCAAAAAAAAGGGCGAAAGCAGTCTTCTTGATTTCCATGATTGCTCCTGGAATTACAAAATGTCAGGTGATGGCTTGAATAAAAAAACAGCTTGAGAACCAGGGGGAAAATGGCACTCCCCTGGGATTGTCTCGCATCCTGCAGTTAGGAGCGAGAAAAATTGCCCTTCGGTTTAAATCGAAAGCCGGTCACTCGTTTCAATCTTTCATTCACATGAAAGACAATCGGACAAATCCTAAGGTTTTCCACGACTCCGATCAGGCGAAAAACCAAGCCCTTTTTGGTCAAAAATGGATAGTCGGCGCAAGATTTCGGGCGATCCTGGTAGTATCGGCATCGGTTGTCTTCCAGAAAGGGGCAGGGAAGGGCTTTCAACCACAGAGGCGGCTCTTCCGTCCTTCTCTCCACGTATTGCTGCAAGAATTCATCTTTTGACAGGCCTGTTGCTTTTGCCAGTCGGGCAATATCTGGATCCTTGAGCGATGGCTGCAACTGTCTGCAACAATTTCCGCAGCTGCAACAGTCAATTTGAGCGGCAATTTCCCGGTACAACTCGGCGGCAATCTGATCCAGATCTTTCGGGCTGCGCCATTTCAGGTAGCTGCGAAATTCCCAGTTCTCATCCTCAAGTTTCAAGGCTTGGGTCTTGATGAAATCAAGGTTGATTTCCAGCATATTCAGCTCCTAAGAAAATAGCCGCGTGGGAGGGCGAGGCTCCCGCCGAGCCGAGCGGAGGTCATACTTCATAGGTGGCTCGCCAGGAGGCTCGCCCTCCCGATCACACATTTTCATTGTCTTGTTGAGACGACGAGTCGTCATGAACGACTCCCTAGAAAATCCCGGTGCCAGAGACCTCACAGGTCTCCAAGACCTGTGAGGTCTGGAAATTTTCATTGTCTTGTTGAGCCAGCCACGCTAACATGAGCGGCTCCTCTGAGAATTCATACCAAGCAGTCGATGAGGAACAATTCTGATGCTGCCGCTCATAAGGCGCGTGTGACGAAGTCACGCGTCTCATGTTGCTTTGCCATGCTAGCTCACATCGAGAGCTCGCGCGGAGTGCCCGCTCCGCCGTTGGCTGATAAAGTAATGAACGGCCGGGGTCAGAATCAACGACAAAAACATGGAGGCCAGGATCCCCCCGATCACCGCGATTGCCAAGGGTTGCAGCATTTGGGAACCGGCTCCCCAGGCAAATGCCAGTGGGATCATTCCTGCCATGGTGGCCAGAGCGGTCATCAGGATGGGCCGGATCCGGCGTTCTCCGGCCAAGATCATGGCCTCTTCCCGGGGATGGCCGGCTGATTGATATTTTTGGTCAGCATCCAGCAGCAGGATCCCGTTCTTGGCTACGATGCCAATCACCATGATCAGCCCCATAAAAGAGGAGATATTGAAAGTGGTGCGGGTCACCAGCAAAGCCAGAAAAACGCCCGCGGTGGAAAAAAGGGCGGAAGAGAGAATGGCGATTGGCGCCCCGAAATTTCCGAACTCAAAAAGCAAAACAATAAATACCAACAACACAGCCAGCACCAAGACCACCATCAAATCGTGAAAAGAACGCTGCTGCTCCTCATACGCTCCTCCATAAGCAATGCGGATGGTGGGAGGAAGATTCAACTGCTGCATGACTTTTTGGACCGCGGCGATTCCACTTCCGAGGTTGAGCCCTTCCAGCCGGGCGGTCACCGTGACATTGCGCTGCAAGTTCAACCGGCGGATTTCCGTCTGCCCAGGCAGCTCTTCGAGATTTGCCAGCGTTCCCAGCGTGGCAGTTTTTCCGCTCGAGCTGATCAACAAGGCCTGGCGCATGGTTTCCAGTGTTGTCCTGGCGGAGGGGGGGAAACGGACTCGGATGGTATAAGCCCGGTCATTCACAACGACCGGATTGGAGGCAGGAGCCCCTTGCAGGATCGCGCTGGCATTCGTTTGCACCTCTTCCGGCGTGAATCCAGAACGGGCCGCCACCACCGGATCGATCTGAAACACCACGGCGGGGCCGCTGATCGTGTTGTCGATCCCATTGAGCACATCCACGACGCCCGGAACGGTTTTAATGGCATCGGCCACTTTCGGCCCCCATTTCCTCAACAGCTCAGGGTCCTGCGAAAAAAGGTGGATGACAACAGGCTGTGGGACATCGGTCAGATCGCCAATCATATCCTGAAGCAATTGCATGAATTCCACCTGCAACATCGGCTCCCGGGCGCTGATCTTCTCGCGCGCCTCCGCCATGACTTCCTCGGCGCTGCGCTGTCGTTTGCGTTTCAATTTGACGGAGATATCGCCCGTATTGGCTTCCGTGACGGCGGCCAAGCCCAGCTGCAAGCCGGTGCGCCGGGAGGTGCTCTCCACTTCAGGGATCTCATGCAGCATTCGATCCACGGAGGCAATTACCCGGTCAGTCTCCGCGAGGGAGGAGCCGGCTGGCATGAGATAATCGATGATGAAGCCCCCCTCATCCATACCAGGCAGCAAATCCGATCCGAGTATCTGAAAACAGAGAATCGATCCGGCCACCAGCAGCAGGCAGCCGGCTCCCAGCCACAGCGGGCGTTCCAGCACAAACCGAAGCAGGCGCGCGTAAACTTGAACAAGACGCCCCATGAATCGGTGTTGTTCGGCACTGGCGGTCTCCTGAGTCGCTGCGCCTGCCTGCTTCTTGATTCGTATCAAAAAATGGCTGAGAGTGGGCGTCCAGCTTAAGGCCAAGCCGAGTGAGGTAAGCAAAGCAATTCCAATAGTGATGGCCAAAGCGCGGAAGAAGATGCCGGTCACGCCGGCAATGGAGATAAGCGGCAAGAAGACCACGATGGGGGTGATTGTTGAGCCAATCAACGGATTGCGGATTTCCCGGAGGGCGCTGCGGATGGCTTCCGAGCGCCCCTGCCCGGCATCCCGGTGCATCACGATGTTCTCCACCACAACGATGGCATCGTCAATGATTAACCCAACCGCAGCTGCCAGTCCTCCCAAGGTCATCAGGTTAAAGCTCTCCCCGAGCAGGCGCAGGAAAACCAGGGTAATGGCAATCGTTGCGGGGATTACCAGACCTGCTACCAGCGAAGTCCCCCAATCACGCAGGAAAAGCACCATGATCAGGGAGGCCAGGACTAGTCCAACCAAAATCGCGTCCCGTACGCTGGTGATTGAATCGAGAATGATTTCCGATTGATCATAAAACGGTTTGAGGTCAACTCCACGGGGCAAAGATCGGCGGATCCGTTCGATTTCCGCATGGGTTGCCTCTGCCACCTGCACCGTGTTCCCATCGGGTTGGCGATAGATGCTCAGCAGCACCGCGGGCTTTTGGTTCGCGGTCACACGGGTGTAAACCGGTTTGACGGATGGGCTAACTGACGAGACATCCCTTATCCTGACCGGAATTCCGGCAGGGGAGTTCTTGATCACGATATTGCCAATCTGTTCGGCATTTCGCGCCTGGCCGCTGACTAATCCCAAAATCAGCTGGTGCCTCTCTTCCAGCAGGCCCGGGGAGTCAATCAGATTGCTTTGGCGGATGGCGTCCAAAACAGACGGGACCGAAGTGGAAGTCTCCAATAGTTTGGCCGAATCCGGCTGGATTTCAAATTCAGGCTCTTCTCCACCCTGTACAACCACCGTGGCCACGCCGTTAAGCCGGTTCAAGCGGGGCTTCAATTCATAAGTGGCCAGCTCCCAAAGCTGGGTTTGAGGAACATTGTCTGAAGTCAGGCTATATCCCATGATGGGAAAAGCCGCGAAAGTGAGGCGGTTGGTGGTGACTTTGGCTGAGGCAGGGAGGGAGGATTGGACTCGCGCCAGGGCGGCATTCACCAGCTCCAGCGTTTGAAACATGTCCACCTTCCAGGAAAAAAACAAAGAGACTTCCGCCGTGCCGCGGCTGATGATGGAGCGGACGGTCTCCAGGCCGGGCACATTATTGACGGCGTCTTCGATGGGACGCACCACGGTAACCAGCATCTGGTCGATGGGTGCAACCCCATTATCGATCGCTACCACGATTCGAGGGAAATCCGTGGAAGGGAAGACCGCAACCGGGATCTTGGAAGCCAGGTAGAGACCCGCTCCTACCAACACCAAAATAACAAAGATAATGGGCTTGGCCTGGCGCAGGGTCCAGTGAGACGATTCAGCCAAATGAGAAGAAGGGATTTCATTCTTGGGTGACTCACTCACGATCGGTTTTCTCCTTGTCCGGATGGCCAGTTTCGATGCGGACCTTGGCGCCGTCCTCCATTCCCAGCCCTCCCACCGTAATCACTTTTTCCCCCGGCGAAAGTCCGCTGAGAACCTGAACGAGCTTTTCCTGCCGGACTCCGGTTTGAATTTTGCGCTCATGAGCGACCAATTCGGTTCCCACCACCAGGACGGAGGAATTTCCCGTGGACGAGGGGAGAAGGGCTTCCACTGGAATGATCGTCACATCGTGCATCGTCCCCGCCGTAATGGCAACCCGCGCGCTGCTTCCGGGTTTGAAATGCTCCCCGGGGTTGGGCGCCTCAACCCAGACTTGCAGTGTAGTGTTGCCGGGGTCCGTGGCGGGGCTCACTACTGTCACCTTACCCACGGCTTGTTGTGAGCCGTCGGCCAGGAATATTTGAGCGGAGTTCCCCACTTTCAAAAGTGCGGCCTGTTGCACCGGAACATAAACACGAGCCACAATGCGGGAAATGTCCATGACAACCGCCAGGGGCGCGCCCGTGCTGGCCATTTCTCCCGGATACAAGGGGCGATCCGCCACCACTCCATTGATGGGACTGTGAATTTCCGAATAAGCCAGTTGAGCTTCAGCGCCCTGGTAGTGACTTCGGACGGCCTCCAGTTGGCTGGTGGCGCTCTTCAACTGTTCTTTATGGCTGAACTCCTCCAAGGCCTGCAGGTGTTTGCGGGCTGTTTCAAATAGGCCGCTGGCCTGAACGTAGGCGACCTGTGCTTCATCCACCTGTCTTTCGGCCAGAGCCCCTTCTTCGTGCAGTTTCTTCCGGCTATCCAGGAGCTTTCGCGCGGCTTCCATCACCTGGCGCGCGGCCTGCATTTCGGCTTGCGACTTGATCATTTCCTCGGGAAGGGCAGCGCCGGTGGTGGTGCGGTAATTCGCCTCAGCCTGATCGAACAAACCTTTGTTCTCGGCGGCCGATGCCGTGAGATCGCGGTTTTCCAAGGTTGCAAGCAATTGGCCGACGTGGACATGATCGCCGCGGTTCACCAAAAACTGACTGACCGGAGCGCTGATCTTCGGCATGACGCTGGCTTGATTGACCGGATAAAGCAGGCCATCCACAATGATGATATGCTCCAAATCTCCTTTTTGAACTTCAGCCACGGTCACGGGAACCACCGGTTCTGCCTCTTTCGGTTCCGTTTTCGAACAGGCTGCCAAAGCGAGACATAACGGAAAGAGAAAGAGAGATGGGGGGGGAACTAGCTTGCGAAAGATAGTCATATTAAAAAACTCCAGTTAATGTCTGCAAATTGGCCAGTGAGAGCCGGTATCGGGCGAGTCCGTCGTCCCAGGCATTGCGGGCCTGCGTCAAAGTGGTTTGGGCATCCACCACTTCTAACACAGTGGCCTCTCCCGCCTCATACCGCAAAAGGGTCAGCCGCATGCTCTCCTGGGCATAAGTGACGGATTGCTTCAGAGAATCCATTTGGGTTTGTGCGGTTTGTGCTTCCTGGTAGAAAGAGTGCAGGTTTGCCAGCAACTCCCGCTGAGTCAGGCTCAGTTCCTGCTGAGCCTGCTGGGACCGCAGTTCAGCTTGGCGCACTTTGCTTCGTGTGGCTCCCCAATTCCAAACCGGAATATTCAAGGTGGCCTGGGCGGAAGAACCCAACCGCTGGATTCCTTCGGAGCGCGTGGCAAACTGGTTGGCATTGATCCCGAAAAAATAATCAAAAGACAAGAAAGGCAAATAGGCGGAGCGAGCGGCTCCGATTCCTGTCTTCTCATGTTGCAGTGTCAGTTCGGCGGCCCGTAGATCCGGATTCTGTTTGGCGGCCAGAGTTTTGATTTCCTCAAATGCCGCAAGCGGAGAAGCAGATTGCAGATCATCCACCAAAGTAAAATCTTGCCGGAAATCCGGGAAGAACAGCACCGCCAGGCTTAGCCGAGATTTCTCCAAAGAGAGCTGGGCATCCTGGGCCTCCCGCTCGCGCTGTTGGAGGAGAAGCTGAGCTTTAATCACATCGGAGCGGGCCACCTCGCCGCCCTTCTCCTGTTTTTGCGTGATCTCGACGAAATGCCGGGCTTCCTCCACTCCCTGCTGAGAATTGCCTATGCGTCGCGAACTCACAACCATCGAATAATAGGCCTGGACCACCGTAGCGACCAGCCCCCGCGTCGCAATTTCCAACCGGGCTTGGGCCACCGCTTCGGCAAGGCTGGCCTGACGATATTCAGCACGTCGGGAGGGCGAAAAAAGCTCCTGGTGAACCACGGCTTGGCTGTTATAAATGTGCACGCCATCGTTGGCAACAAAAACCCCGGAGGGAGTGCCGTTACCTTGCGTGTAAATGTACTGGTTTTGATAGTTGAGAGATGGCAGGAATCCCGCCCGTGCCTGTTGCCGGTCTTCATGGGCGAGAAGGGAATTGATCCTGGCGGATTGAAGCTGTGGGCTGTTCTGCCGGGCTCGATCCAAAGCATCCCGCAAAGTGATGTTGAGAGGGACAGCTCTCTGGCTTTGAGTGTCAATCGAAGGTTGTGGCGGCAAACTTTGTCCCCAAGGCGCAACCGGCAAAAATATTAGCAACATTGCAAAGATTAATCCTGCAACTCGATCCAGCTTATATGACAATTTCATGGAAATCCGGGCACTCATTTGGAACACCTCGTTGTCGATTGATTCTCCCCTGGGCAGCACTGTAGGAAAGAATCTAATATTCAACAGTTCTTCGCAACATTGCAAAGGATAATTCATCTTTTCCTGAATTGCGAGCAGCTAAGGCATCGCAAATAAAATGCTAGTTCAAAAGTCCCCTCGGACGAGGTTGGAAAATCCGTCTAGGCGGAAGGAGTGGTCGAGACGAAGCCGAGGCCGGGGTTGTGCGAAGGCTGCTGCTTTCCGCCAGCCAGAGACTTCATACTACCAAGGCAGCAACATGACGGCACTGCCGTTCGCCAAGAGGGTGAAAATCGATTGCCCTTCAACTGGCAAATAATTGTTCATCCTCTTGTTGAGCCAGTCTCGCCGGCATGAGTGGTTCCTTAGGTGTCTCATGGGCCGTGGAACACGAGCAAACCCTTTTAACCGAAAAAGGACTCAAGCTGCATCAGGATTGCCCAAATCAGATGCTGTTTCAGAAAAAAACCCTCACTGGGAAGATCGTGCTAATATGAAACTATAGTCAAAAGCCACAATCAATAAAGATTCTTATGAAGGAGAAATGTTAGGGAGGCGGCCATGAAAAGCACGAACCGCGGATGGGGGCTTTGCACAGTGACAGCAATGTCGATGTTACTTTTTCTTTGGGATTGGGGGATTGCTGGTGAATTTAAGGCCGACCTGATTCGCCAGGATTCAGGGCAAGTGAAAAGCGGCAGGATTTATGTAAAAGGGGCATGGTATCGCATGGAGCAAAAGGATGGGGGGGAACAGTTCTTCGTTATCGTAAATCAGGAGGCTGGGACGGTGCGGGTTCTGAATTCAGCCAAAAAGATGTACCGGGAGCTATCGACGAGCGACCCCGCAACTCTGATGAATGACCCGTTCCAAGGGGTCAAGCATGCTGCTTCCCGCTATGGCAGCAAACTCTCGGGTACAGAGGTGGTAAACGGTTACCAATGCGACATATATTTAATTTCCCTTGAAGGCCGGACCCTGATGACCCAATGGTTCTCGCAAAAGCTCCAGTTTCCGCTCAAAATTATCAATCATGCCGAACGGGACACCTTTGTGGAATTGCGAAACCTTCAGGAAGGGCCAGTCGCTCAGGTACTCTTCCAAATCCCCGCTGGGTTTACGAAAATGAAAGAGGAAAAGGTTGCGGAGATACCTCCAGTGCCTGCCACCATGGCGCAAATTCCTCTTCCGGCTTGGGCCGCGGAAGTGAACTCGGCACAAATCGCGAATGTCCCTTTTCATCGAAGGATGTCGGGCGGGGAGATGGTTCGGATGAAGGTGCCAGCCGATGCTGGACTAAAGGTTGAAGCTGAAAATGAAATTGAAGGACTCTCGGCTTTTCAAGCCATTCCGTTTCTAAATGGCAAGCCGGTGGAAGACCCCGCGATATCCACACGTCAAGTCACGACCAGGGGACAGGCCCACAGAGTGGTACGTATGGAAACTCCCGACCAAGCCGACGAAGTTGTGATCCGCATCCTCGAAGGAAAGCTCACCGTTGAAGTGGAGAGAACCAGCAGGTAAATCGGAACTCCTTGGCAACTTGTACTATATGGTGCAGGGTACAATTAGAAGTGCGAGAGGTTAAGCCCGCTTGGGTGTGGAGGAGCATTAACGAGCTTTTATCGGGGGCATGGGAGTGTAGATCTCGTGTGTTGAGAAAACTCTTCGAATTGAAGAAAGGCGGTGACATTTTGAAGAAAATCTTTTGGTTGTGTGTTTTGGTTTACAGCACTTTTGCTTATGCGGCAGACCCCGGCTATCAAGTGGTCAAGAAGCTGCAGCTGGGCGGTGAAGGCTTTTGGGACTATTTGACGGTGGATAGTGCAGCGAGGCGGCTCTATATTTCCCGCGGTACGCATGTCATGGTGGTGGATATCGAGACTGACAAGCTAGTGGGAGATATTCCCGACACACCGGGTGTGCATGGTATCACTTTCGCGCCTGAATTGAATCGTGGATTCATCAGCAACGGCCAGGCCAATACTGCCACAATTTTCGACCTGAAGACTCTGAAAGTTCTTGGCCAGGTGAAGACTGGAACCAATCCCGACGCCATTTTGTACGATCCGGCCTCGAAAAAAGTATTCACCTTCAATGGCCGCAGCCACGATGCTACGGCATTCGATGCCGCTACTGGAGAAGTGGCCAGTACTATTCCTTTGGGGGGCAAGCCGGAATTTGCAGCTGCCAACGGGACTGGCAAGGTTTATGTAAACATTGAAGACACCAGCGAAGTGGTCGAAATCGATAGCCGGAAACTCGCGGCGGTGAGACGTTTTTCGCTCAAGCCTGGAGAAGAGCCTTCAGGAATGGGAATGGATGTCGCGCATCATAGGCTCTTTTCAGGATGTCACAACAAAATGATGACCGTTCTGGATACCGAGTCGGGCAAGCTGCTCGGCACAGTGCCGATTGGCGAGGGAGTAGATGGAAATGGCTTCGATCCCGTGACGGAGCTGGCATTCAGCTCCAACGGGGAGGGAACCCTGACTGTTGTGCGGGAATCTTCTCCCGGAAAATTCGAGGTGGCGGAGACGGTCTCGACACAACGCGGAGCCCGCACCATGGCAATCGATCCCAAGACCCATTTGGTTTATTTGCCTACCGCGGAATTTGCCCCGCCCGCTTCCGGGACCCCGTCTGGCCAGAGACAACGACCAGCTATGATTAAGGATAGCTTTGTAGTCCTGGTGGTAGGGAAATAGCCAGACCCCCCGAATTCTCCAAACAAAAAAAACTCCCGGCGGAGAAGCTTGCGACCATTCCCGCCGGAAGTCATATACAATGGCATTGATGACCCTGCGTGATGCAGAGCCACCAGGACACTATTTTCTCCCATTAGAAGAAGAACCAGGCCCCGTCAAAAAGTTCAAGGCTATTGCCACCATTTCCGGGCGAGTTGCGGAACTCGTTTGATGCTGCCCGTTGGTTTCTCGGGCCTCTTTTTCGGCGTGGGAAAGTGGCATCACAAATTTTTCATCCAGAAACGGATTCCAAATTTCCGCGAGGAAATATTGATCCCCATATTTGTGAAAAACCAATTTGGCTTGATTAATTGGATTGAGCGAATTTTCCGTACTTACGAAGGTTACCGCGGTGTCTGGATTGGCGGTTCTTTCCACCCACAGAACTCCGTTAGGAGAATCCGGTTGAAGAAAACTGTAATCCCCCGAAGGCATCTTCTTGTCTTTTACATAAAAATCAAAGGGGATCGATGCTAGGGCATCCTTGGAAGAGCTGGCAAAAGTCAACAACTGGGGGCCCACCAGCAATATCCCGATGCACAAAATGGATAGACTGAAAAATATTTTGGTCTTCATAGTCGTGCTCCTTTTGAGAGGTTCTCCGATTCGCGCCAGAGCTCTATTATCAGGCTTTGCGTTTTGAAGGTCCTTCGCTTAGCAATGAGCTGATGGGCCTTCAATTTTCCAATGGAGAGAAGCCCTCCATTTATTTAGACACACAAATTCGGAAACGGGTTTCCTCCCTCATTTCTTTTTGCATTCTTTTTACAATTTGATCCATTCGCGGCAAATTTTCCGGTGAATCCCCCCCCCATGCCAGTTCGGCTGGCACAATAAGATGATGAAGACAGGCGGATGGAGATGGTCTGTCCTCAGGCCGTCTGCGCGGGTTTGGCAAACTCAGGCTGGGCACCTCGCCTCCATCCACGCTATTTTCTTGGGAACACCCATCCAGCCTGATTTGGCAGGAAATCCGTTTATTGCCTGTTTGATGATCACCTTGTTTGGTGGTGACGAAAAATCAATCCAATTTGTAACGCGCCCAATTAATCTTGCATCTTATCGAGGAGGTCTCAAAAAAGATGGGCCGCGATATGTTTTCTTTTTGAGACATGGTTGAGCTAAAGAGCAGAATAAACTCAACCTTATTGCGAATTTATTTGCGTTCTCCAGGGGGAGAAAAAATAAGTATATGGGATTATTGACGAAGACGACCATCCGAGGGTGGCGACGATTGAGGCAAGGAGAAAACGAAATGAATCACAAGAAATTATTCGGAGTATTCTTTTTTTGTTGGGCTCTGGCCGCGGTGGATATGGATGCGGCGAATAAAAAGCCCGATTTCTCCGGCAACTGGCAATTAGACAAGAGTATGAGCGATTTAAAATATAGCGCCCCCGCGAGTGAACGCGCTTCTCATCAAGAGGGCGGCAGAAGCATGGGCAGTGGCCGTATGGGCGGAAGCGGCATGGGCGGCGGCGGTTTGGAGAGCCCCGGTATGAGCGGCAATAGCGGAGGATCCGGACGGTCTGGCGGGGGGCGGGGAAGAGGAGGCATGGGGGGAGGCCGCGGAGCCGGCGGTACAGCCATCGGAAGCGTCGGCGCGGGAGGATCTCTAAAGGATATCCCTGTTATTGACAGTTATGGGATAGGCTCAGTTGCCGATAAACTGATAATTGTGCATACAGAGCCTTCACTCACTATTGAGAAGGATTTCCAGCTTGGACAAGGGGAACAAACCCGCAAATTTAACCTCAAGACCGATGGGAAGGCCGTCCATAAAAGCTCTGCGGATGGCAATTCTTACCAGGCTAAAACTCAATGGTCCGGCACGCAGTTGGTCACAAGGTCCGAAGTAAAGACTCCCATGGGATCTCTTGAAGTCGTTGAAACACGCCACCTCTCCGAGGACGAACGAATTTTGACCATTCATATTAAATCCAAGGATCACGCTTCCAATTGGTCCGGAACAGCCGTCTACACGAGGATGGAAACAGTCGGCAAAACTGAAAAATGATGGCTCGCATATTTCCATGACTCTATGGATCTCTATAATTATTGTCGACCACGATAGCCGAGCCAAAGATTCGACATCCCCCGCATTGTGGCCGATGTACAGGATGGCATTTGACATGGAGTGCATTTAAAGGAAAGAGGCAATAAACCTGTATGAGGGGTCTATTTGTGGGAACCATATGGCAGGGCGCTTGAGTGACCGCCGTCAGCACCCACTTCGCTGGCGCGAACGGACGGTTTGGCAAACTATCCGCTGCCGGGTGGACCGTCTCCGCCGCCTGCCCCCTAAGCCATCGGCCAAATCATCATTGTCGCGGCTTTACTTCTCTCTTATGTTGTCTATCACCTTCGATTGTACCTTTTATCATGGCAATTGTGCCGCTAGAAAATGGTGTTGCGCCAACTTATCAAATGTGGCGACAACACCATCACGCGGCACTTTAAATATCAGTGGGACCCTGGTTGTTGAATGACACCGCGGCGGCTTTCGCATTTGCCAAGCCTCGAAAACATTTTGAATGGCAATGATGCCGCTGCCATTAGCGATCCCAGGACAACCTAATGAGTTGATTGTGCACGTCAAAATCCGAGGAATGATAAAAATTATTGTCAAATATCTCTCTTTTTTAGCCCAGCAAAATCACATGCCATGCTTTCTTAAAAAACGGGACCATGAAGGTGA
>CAWDMN010000058.1:0-61504 GCA_963803155.1 uncultured Acidobacteriota bacterium | reverse complement strand
CGATTCGACCGGCATCGGTCCCTGCAGCTTCCCGCCCTCGAGCAGCGTTCGGATCAGCTCGGCGCCCGCGGCGAGACGCGGGCCCGGACGGCTCGAAGTACGCTTCATCCGCGACGAAGACCCCCAAGGGAGATCGCACCGAGCGGACCGCCGCGAGGAGGGCCGGGTCGTCTCTAGCTCATGCTTCGACCGCGCGACCGAAAAGCTGCACGGGCTCACCACCAGGAGGTCCGGGGGTGCCGAGGCCAGCTCGGGCCAGGTCGTTCGGGCCCCCGGCCGGAGGAAGCCGGACCCACGGGCGCCCCTCCCGCGGCGGAAACGAGGTCGGGGTTCTAAAGGCCCGCGTCAAATGCTTCAGTAAAAATAATCAAATAGCAGAGCGGCCCCAATTAGCGTAATCAAGCGTCCTGATTAGGTGTCAAGGAAACCCACTAATTTAGATCAGCCAGTTATATGGGAATGGTTGGCCGGGGTGTAAATCCAGAAAATTTATTGAATCAACTGGAATATGGGAGTTGTGTTTAATCCTCCATTGATGAATAAAACGGCTTCCAGGAGGGTAAGCTGGATTACTGTAAGTAGGATTATATGCAAGACCACCCGGGTAATTAGTAGTCAGCTCATATTCATATTCGTGTAACACAGGAAGACGAGTAAATCGGTAAATACGTGCACCATTGGCGAGATAGCAGGGCGGCAACCCCAATGCGCGCTCGATTTCGAGCGGTGTCATTCCAATAAGAAAAAAGCCGATGGTAATATAACCTCCCAGGCTAACAGCAGGGTTCCCACCCAGAGGAAGTACCTTGACAATTTGGTTCGGTCCTCTGAGTGACCATACTTCTCTCTTTAATGTTTCATGAATTTCACGTTCCCAATCATTCATGCGCGTCATTTCTACTCTCCAAGCTTGTGCATTCTTGACTTGTTTTGCCAGAAGGAAAGAACATTTTCTTTGGCCAGCGGTGACCTGCTCCCTGAAAACAGAGCCAAAAGAAATGTTAGAATTCCCGGACAAAAACCTATCATTTATTTGGCCCTCATTTTTGTTTTGGCGATCACCCCCAACCGTACTTATTTGACAATGACGGTTTTAAGATTCAGCACCATTGCCATTGATTTAAAAAATAAAAGTGTTCAAAACAGGCTATTTCCCACTTTCATTCTCATCCTTTTGGGCTATCTGTGCCACTTCACCAAGAGTAAGATAAGTCAATAAAAACAAAGATTTAGCCTCACCACTCGTCACATCACTGTGAATTCCTGCTGACGATTTTTCGTTCAAGTCACTAAGTGTTCTCTTTAGGCGATCACGTCGAGAGCTGCTTTTACAATGTTGTTCAAGGAACAATTTTAGCCTGTTTAGATAGTGAGCAGAATCGATAATTCGGTCCTGTCCTTCCACATTTAATGGATTATCACTTGGCGGGTATAATGAGTCCGCGATTGCGCTAATCATCCTACGGCAGCTAGTCATGGCTTGACTAATTGCTTCTGGGTCACCCTCGGCTAATCGGTCATTTATTGATGGTATTTTTTCAAGTACCTCGGGAGCGACCTCCCGCAAAAAGCTATCAATTAAAACTTGATTCTTCTGAAAAATTGATTCTGCCACACCACTGAATGAAAGTCTCAAAAATGTGTTGGCTGCAAAATAATGGATCTTTGCTAATACGCGAGAGCGGACTCCGCTGAGTCCACTGATTGCTGAAGTAATAGCATATTGGCGAGCCAAAACACTGGCAATGGGTTCATTGATATCAGGCTTATTCAATGACCACGGACCTCCTGTCACGAACTCGTTAGGGTTTGAGCTGCTAAGGGCAACTTGGACGTCAGGGATGCGTAGTAGTTGTAGTTGGACTTGATAAGCTATGATCGAATTATTGATAGTTGCTAAAGGCCCCCAATATCCCTCATTTTTTGGTTTATCGATCCAGCGACCAACGGAATCCATGAACTTCCATGAATCTTCAGTATTTTGATACCCATTTAACTCGTACCATAGAAACCTGTCTAACTCTTTGTCTTCCATTAATCTAGCTAGTCGAGTTGCCTTCAAAAGCAACTGCTCAGGTAAAAGCCGAGAAAGCTCAATATCATCAACTAAGTCCTTAGCTAATTTAAGACGATGTTGAGAAATAGACTCGTCGGAATTATTCATCTTCTTTCCTCTTATAGGAAATTATCAGGCGGCTGCTTGAAAGCAGTAAATGGACTTCCCTTAGAAGGATCAATTAAGTTGATACCATGAGAAGAGTTTCCGACAAATGGATGGTTTTATGAAGGATAGAGCCGACAAGCAGCCAAGATATTCTCGTGGATTGAGTCTGGAATTGTCAATCCCAATCCTCTTGCTCCATGCTCGTTTAAAATCCATCCACATCATCGTTCCAGCCTTTTTTTGAGACAGGTGCTTGAGCCCTCTCTATACCATGGGAGGCTGGTTTTAGTCCTGGGCTGCCTGCAGGCCTTTAGAATAGTTGTTCAAAAAGGAAGGCTCGTAGTCGAGGTTCCTCCAGAATGGTTCTTAAGAGTTTGAGATGGATTATTAATTGATTGAGCCAACAGGCAGTTAGAAATATTTTTATTAATCACAAGGGGAAAGGCAAGATTGGTGATCTGGGTCGGACCAAGCAGGATCCGCACTGGGAGCAGGATGCGGCAGATTTAGGGCGCGATTTGGGGGATTAAATAGCCCTTTTTTGCCCTAAAAAAGCGGCGTTCAAAAAGAAGAGGAATAGGCGGAGCAACATCGGTTTGAAAACATACTCACCCTCACCCGTTTTCTTGAAAGTCACTTTTAACAGGCAAAAAGGGGTTTTTAAGGTCTAAAAAGGGCCCTGAAATCGGCTGTATTCCTATTCCAATACAGGTCTTGCATGGTCCGACCCTTTAATTGCTATAATTGAGATAATGAGAAAAACGAATTCATGCGGTACCCAAAAACCATTTTCTTCATCAGAATTGGTTTCTTGGCTTCAACGTGACCCTCCAATACCATTTGTCTACTTGAATAAAAACGACATTGGGTTCTACTTCGAAAATCATCGAATAGCATGAACCTGTCTTCTTAGCGATTATATTATTGACCCAAGATGCGCCACCATCAATGCTCAACGCCAAGTTTGTATAGCCTTTTCCCGGGTATTTGAAAGTAGCTTGATCCCCTTCAGGGGTGACTTTCGACCATCCTTCTGAATAGCGTCGTCCCCAGCTCAAAGCAATTCGACCATCGTGCAGCTTAATAAGACAGGGATCACATGCACGGTCTATTCCCGTATACAAAGGACAAGTCCATGTTCTGCCTCCATCGGCACTCCAAGATGCATAAAGCGGAAAATGGTGTCCAGATCGCATGACACAGAGCAATCTTCCATCGTCTAACCGCACAATAGCAGGTTCTACGAATCCTTCTCCGATCGGATCGCCCCTTTTGGGAATAGCGACACTCGACAAAAAATGCCAAGAATGGCCTTTATCGGTGGAAGTTACAATAAAGGTCCGTGCCATAAACGCCGTTTCTTTTTGTGCATCGCTATCTTGTGGTGGCAAGTTGTCGGTGTTGAAATTTCCATACATGGTCATCAACCATGTCCCATCCGGCATCTCGAGAATGGTTCGATAGACGTAAAGGCCATACCATTCCCCTTTATGTGGAACTCGAGTTGGACCCTCCGGAACATAGACAATTGCCTTTTCATTGTTGATTGTCTTCAACTCATCCGTGGATCTCCAAGTAGTGACACTATAAACGCCGGGGCTTACCAATCGCGCAGCCCCACCGATCGCATAGAATAAGCCCTTTAATGAAATGGTGGCCCGTTCGGGTTCGGCATTTATTTCTTCTAGATTTATATTTTTCTCAGAACCTATTGTCTTGCCACCATCAAAACTCATGAAGTGGCCTCGAAAATGTATAGTGCCATCCTGAGTGCGAATACATCGAGTCCATTTGTCGTTGCCGACACTCGCAACCGGGCTGATATTAGCAACAACCGACTTCTCTTCACTGGGCACATACGATGTTTTTTCATTAAAAATAAATTTGTCGTATCCGAATTTCGCAATAGCTAACAAATTTAAGCCCATAACAATGAATAACAGAATTTTTGTCTTATTCATGGCAGCCTTTAATCATTCTTCAACTTTCTGTGGAATAAAACAAGATATCAATCCAGTTACAGGGGTGGGCCAAAATACATTGGGAAGTGGGCCAAATCAAGTTGCCCAACACCATACAAGTTCAGAATGATCTTCAGATAGGGATCGGAAGCAAAATTTCATCCAGAAGAGATTTCTATCATGGGCAGGATTGTCCAAAGATGCTCATTGTAAATCAACTACTTTCATTCAGATGAAGTTTTGGCGAAGGACAGGGCTTTGTCTCTTTTGCTCCCTGGCGGCAAAGGAAGTATTCTCCAACTTATTCCAATGAGCTTTCATGATGAGTCTGTTGCTTCGATCCACCACAGGGAGTCCATCCCCTGATTTCGCTCATCCTTCGACAGGCTCAGGATGAGCGGCATTCCAACCTCCGCTCGTACTGAGCTTGTCGAAGTGCGAGCGGGAACCTGTATGATGAGTTTAGACTTCAAATCAATCGTGGATGGATTAGTCTCATCTTGAACGCTCCTTGGAATTATACAGCGGTTCATTGTAGCACCGTTCCTGTCACTCAGCGGCAGGCGTGCACGGGCGGATTGGGTTGCGATTGCTTTTTGGCGACACACAGGTCTCAGCCGGCCTAAATTTTCCACGATCAGCGCTTCGCTGAATCTCGCTCAACCACCATCAGAGTGAATGATCCGGGCAGCACCGGTCCTCTCCTGGCCCCCGCGGGCGTCGGTCCAAACTTCGCCGAGACTATGAACACACGATGATTGGAGGAATCGAGCCCCATGTTCCGCGCGCCCTGCGGCGTCTGCACATTTTCGGCGACGTGATATTGGTCCGGAGCATCCTGATGAATCACGGTAAGCGTGCCGTCCGCATTCGAAGCAAACGCGTCGCCTGATGCCGCGTCGAATCCGACGCCGTCCACGCCTGTGCCGATCGGCACCGTTGCGACCACCTTGCCGGCCTGATAGTCGGAGATCGCCATCACGCCGCTGCGACATCCGCTGAATAGACGATGATGCGCGGTGTCGATGGCCATGGCGACCGGCTGCTTGCATGGGGCGGTCGGCCAGCGCCGCGCCACGGTTGCTGTCTTTGCTTCGATCTCAACCACCTCGCTTGTGTCGGTGAGATTCGCGTATACTCTGCCATCGCCGGCCGAAGCGCCGTATTCCGGTTTGCCGCCGAGCGGAATGTTCGTGATTAGGGTCCCCGCTCGCGGATCGATCACCGTCGAGGAGTGCGCGTCACCATTAAATGTGAAGACCCGGTTCGATGCGCTGTCGTAGATGATGGCGTCGGCATCTTCAGCGGCCGGAATCCGACCGAGCACCTTGAAAGTCTTCAGATCGAACATGAGCACGGACTGGTCGTTACCCGATGTGGCGAATCCATGCCCCGTGCCATTTGCAAGCGCAGTTCCGTGTGCGCCTTGGATGCCGGTGATTTCGCCGAGCAGGGTCCCGCTGTCTTCGTTGACTACCATCACGCGATTCTGCCTGCCGATAAACAGACGGTGATTCGGTGGATCGGGCACGATGTAATCCCAACTGCCGTCCCCGCCCAGTGAGTACGTCTGGGTGATGTGATAAGACGACGGTGACTGCCCGAAGAGTGGCGTCATAGTGGCCAGTGTGAGGACAAGGGCGATGTTTCGCATAACGGCTCCTTTTTGTCTGAAGTATATCCGAATCGGTCAGCGTTTGAGCTCTAAGATTTTCCTGTCCCGGGCGAAGTGCTAATTTATGACACAAACCCTGACGATTCAAGGTCATGTTACCATGGACCAGGAATGGGAATACGATGTCATTCTTCCCATGCATCAAAAAGGGAAGAGGAGTCGGCATTAATGAGTAGCAAGGGGAATCTTGATAAGCCTCAAAGGGAAGAAGTGATTAGACAGATTAAACAGAAATTAGAATTGAATTGGAGGGATGACAAATATGCCAAAACAAGGGGACGGATTATTTTTGCATGGGAAAACTTGATGGCTGGATTTTAAACACTTCGGGAAACGCTTCCAAAAACGGAAGCGTGATCTGGGTAGCGTGATCTGGGTCGAATCAAGCAAGATCCGCACTGGAAGCAGGATGCGGCAGATTTAGAGCGTAATTTTGGGGATTAAATGGCCCTGAAATCGGCTGTATTCCCCATCCACTTCAGATCTGCCTTGGTCCGACCCTATAATTCTACTATAATTCCATAATTGCCCCCTTGAAAGGATGAATAGGATGCGCGATAGACAGGATCCCTGTTCTGGGAAATTTTTCAGGAAGCACCTCCTGGATGGTATTATTTTCGCTTGGATTATATTCTTCGGTCCCCCCCTATTCAGGGCTGAGTACAAGAGTTTGAAGGTACAGGTTCAGCCTGCCAAGAGCTATTCTTTTTTTCAAAACCAAGGGAGTGTTACGATCGCGGTGGATCCCTATCTGGAGATCGAAAAAATCCGGACAGCATTTGATGTGAAGGATATGGTTAAAAAAGGGGTTTACCCTTTCCATATCATTATTACCAATGACAGTGACGATCTGATTTCGGTGGAGGGTCCTGCCATCCTGCTTAATTCACCCGATCATGTGGATCGGGAGTCGTTACCCCCGGAAGATGTGGTCCAAATCTTGCTTTCCCATCCTCCTTCACGCACCGGCAAGGGCACCTCTTATCCTTCACCTATCCCCATTCCGATCAAGAAGGGGAATGACTCCTTTGAGCTCCATGCTGATCTGACCCGCAAAGAATTGCGCAAGTTGCGTGTTGAACCACATGCGACGGGAGCGGGGTTCCTTTATTTTCAAATGCCCCCCGGGATAAGGGAATTGAAAGGCTGGCGGGTTTATATCCCCAAAGTGAGGGACCTAAAAACTCAGAAGGATTATCTGTTTTTTGAGATTGAATTAAAGTAGTCCCCATTCGGCGAACTTCTTAGGAGCCGCCCCTGCCAGCGCGGCTGGCACAACAAGAGGATGAAAAAGGCATGATGGAGGCGGCCTGCCCTCAGGCCGTCTCAGCAAGCTTGGCAAACTCAGGCGGGGTGGGGGCACCCCGCCTCCATCCACGCTATTTTCTAGGGAGTCAACCATGACGGCGCTGCCGTCACAGCAAGACAATGAAAATGGGGTGCTGACTTTGATAAAGAACCGTTCGTCCTGAGCTTGTCGAAGGATGGACGGTTCTTTCGTGGCAAGCCGAGCCAACCAAGGGATTAGTTAGCTTAACATCAATGGGGAAACCTCGTTTTGCCCGTCCGCACACCCTTCGACAAGCTCAGGGTGAGCGGACTTAGAATTCATTGTTGCTAAGCCCGGATTTTCTGAGGAGGATCAGATATGAATTTTAAGTTTACTTGGATCGGCCTGATGATTTTCCTGTTGCTTTATCCATGTCTGAGTGCGGTTTTTGCCGAGGAATTGGCGGATCAGGTCATTATTCCCGCCGGGACTAAATTCAAGGTTTCCCTGGCAACCCCACTGAGTTCCAAGCTGACGGAAGTGGGGGATAATATAATTGTGAATTTGAGCGAACCTTTGCGGATTGACGAAAACCATTGTTTAAAGCGGGGGACGGAACTCAATGGGACGGTGACTTCCAATACGCGGTCCGGCCGGGTGAAAGGGCGGGCTGAAATGATGGTGATGATTGACAAGCTGGTGACGGATACTGGATATAAACCGGTGGTGGTTTCCATCATGACTGCCGATGATGCAATCCAGGACGAAAAAACCAAGGCCGATGAAGAGGGGAAACTGAAGGCCAACCGGGATACCGGCGGGGATGTGGACAAGGCCCTCAAGGGGGCGGGAGTCGGCTCAATTGCCACGGTCCCGGTTGCGATTGCCACAGGGAATGTTGGAGCTGCTATTGCCGGACCGGCAGCCGGTGCGCTGGCGGCCATCCTGCTCAGCCGCGGACGTGAAATCCGCCTGCCGGCAGGGACGGTTTTAAGGATGCGGTTCGACAAAGATTTTCAGATGGACTCTTCCCTTATCCGCTGTTCCGCCCCACCACAACTTTTGCAGACACCTTAAAAATCAAGGCTGATTATACGAGATCGAGAAGAATACTATTTAGAAGCACTCTTAAAAACACCGATTATCAAACCTCTCATAGAAACGGTTCTCAAGATTTTTTGACCGGTTGCTTCCTGAGTTGAGACTACTAGTGGATCTTTTCCAAAGCGCTCATCGCATTTCCCCGGACACTGCTGCAAGGATCCCCCGCGGCCTGAATTAAGGCGGGAATTGCCAGCGAAGTACCGATTTCTTCCAAGGCATTTGCTGATGCGGCGCACAACTCCGCATTTCCATTTCTTAAATTCTCAACCATTTGCTCAATAATGACAGGGTCTTTGCTCATGATGAGTTTTTGAACAAGAGTGATCTGACAGGGAGCAGGCGTTCGTGAATCTCAAGCGTAATCTGGGTCGGACCAAGCAAGATCCTCACTGGGAGCAGGATGCGGCAGATTTAGGGCATAATTTTGGGGATTAAACTGCCCTTTTTTGCCCTAAAAAGCGGCGTTTAAGGAGATGAGGAATAGGCGGAGCAACATCGTTTTGAAAATGTCCTCACCCTCACCCGTTTTCTTGAAGATCACTTTTAAGAAGCAAAAAGAGGCTTTTAAGGCCCAAAAAGGGCCCTGAAATCGGCTGTATTTCTCATCCACTGCAAGTCTTGTTTGGTACGACCATAAAATTGGATGCCCTAAAGTCGGCTTGAAGTGGTCTCGCGCTACCCCCTTTTCCAAAAACAGGTATCCTTTTCTCTTTACTCGGCAGATGCCCCCGCCTGTTCATGATCATTGGCAACGCACTTTGTCCTTAAACACTTCTACCTTCACTTCCCCTGTGTTGATGTCCCAAGTAGCGTGCCAGACAGTGAGTAAGTCAATTTTACCCAGATGACCAGGTCCGACGTAATGGTTGTGATTGATCCATGTGGCTTCTACTGGATTATCCAGAACGTCAGTCACCCCGTTTTGGGTGTACGTCAAAGGACCACTGTATTCATATTTCATTCCCGTATCCATACCGACTGCCGTCATGTTTTTGGTCGTTTGGTGGAGATTCCAATGCAGCCCGGAACTCGGAGTGTAAAACCAATCCCCTTTCTCCTCATAGGAACCAGAGACATGGACAGTCTCAGTAAGGCAGGGATAATCAGTGGGAGTCAAGTAGTAGTCAATTGGCACATTGACATTCCATGTATTATGCTGCACTTGAGCAAAAACTAGCAGAGCCAAACCAAACAATCCTACAATTGCAAAAGAAACGATTCTTGCGAGTTTCATTTTAAATCTCCTTTCGAAAAGTTAGGAACTTCTCAATAAGTTACATGATTTCCAAAAGGCAGACGACTACGGTTGTTCCGCTAACCCTCCTTTCTAGGAGCCAGACCATGCAATGAAATGGGCGGCAACCTTCAGTTCGAGGTTTTATGGTCCCCTGAATGTCCCGGAAAATCCCGTGTCATTCCTATTTGAAAAAAATGATTGATAACAACAATATTAACCCCGAAAAAAAAAGATTCAAAAGTGTTTTAAATTTTAAAAATATGTAGCACATGAGCTACAATAAAAATGATGAATTGGCGGGAATGGAAATGCCGGAATACACGCTTGAGTTTTATGTCGATGCAAAAGGCAAGTGCCCATTGGAAAACTGGCTTGAAGGGCTAAAAGAGCCTGTCTCCAGGCAACGAATCAAAGCCCGGCTGGTGCGGTTGCGCCTTGGGAATTGGGGAGACTGCAAGGCAATCGACTCCAGGCTATATGAGATGCGTTTTAACTTCGGCCCGGGATTCCGGCTCTACTTCTGCCAAACGGGAAAAACCTTATTGCTCTTGTTTATTGGGGGCACCAAGCGGACGCAGGAACGAGACATCCACAGGGCAAAGGAATATTGGAATGACTATCAAATTAGAAAAACGGAAAAGCCAAGTTGGAAGCATTAAACCAGCGAAACCTTACCGGGAATATTTGTTGGGCTCCTTAAAAGATCCTCAAGAGGCCGCGGGATATTTAAATGAAGCCATGCAAGATGACGATCCACGGGTTTTCTTGCTTGCTCTCCGCGATGTGGTGGCGGCTTATGGAGCCACAAAGGCTTCCAGGGAATCGGGCCTAAACAGAGAGAACGCTTATCGTATCCTTTCCGCAAAAGGAAATCCTCGTCTTTCCAGCTTGGCGGCACTGTTAAAAGTTTTAAATTTACGTTTGTCGGTTGAAGCAAGATCTTAGAACAATCACTTAGTTAGCCGGGATAGCGGGACGGCGAAAAAGCATGGTTACTTCCTTGTCCAGGGGCAGAGGGCTTGATCTCTTTATTCTTGACAGATGTCCGAACTGGACCTAAAGGGAGAGGGCGGATTAACACCGTTCCACGCCCATTTGATGAGGGGAAATTGGTGCGGGAGTTTTAACTTTTTGGTGCCGGAGGAGGGACTTGAACCCTCACGTGGGGTAACCCACGCTAGATTTTGAGTCTAGTGCGTCTGCCAATTCCGCCACTCCGGCTCTACTGTTTATAAGGCAGGATTAAAATTGTGGTAAAAGCTTTCGCTCATTTCCTCAGGACTAACGGCTTCTTCGTCCGATGAGAAACAAGCGCCGTAAAGATTACCACGTCAAAATCCGTTTGTAAATGCTGTTCTACCCAATTTTTTGCAGTCGACAAAAACGGCTGCAGGTAGACGCCACGAGGTGATTCGCCAGAGGAATGAACTCCCAAAAAGTCCTCCAATTTACCCGATTGCGGGCGGACTTCGTATGCTTTCGTCAGGACATGGAAATCATGAAGTGGTCAATCCGCCAGGGCTTCGGCAAATTCTCCGATGCGGCAGCCATTGATGGTGATGTCCGCGGTGATCACGCTTCGGCCTGGTTTTGAAGAAGTCTCCCGCTGGAGTAGAAAGGGAACTACCGCTTCAGTCTTGGCGGGTATCCGAAAATTCCTTCTGCTTGAATTGCACTTCAACTCGACCGGAAATTTCAGCTCGACTTGAACGGTTGCTTCTTTGAAAAGGTGATTGCGCAGGTGCAAATCGAGAGTGAAACCCTGGCCCGGAGCGGCAATGGTCCGGTAGGGGTAAAAATGGCACCAGAGGGAATCCACTCCAAAATTCGGATCGGGTTGATCGACCAGTTGAGTCATGACCTCCCGCAGCCGCAATGCCCAGTCTTTAAACTCTTCCAGATCTTTCCGGGTGGGAGAATATTCTTCAGTGTGAGCGGGGCACACCAGATCGGGTCCATAGTCGAGCATCTTCTGCGCGCAAGCGATAAATCCGCCGTCCAGGAAATAAACATTTTGCGGTACCAGCGGCCCGTTGCGGGTCTTGGCGGGATTTGACTTGTTCCAGGTGTTGTCGCCTGTAAACATCACCTTCTTTCCATCCAGCAAAACGGAGAGCCCCTGGTGAAACTCGGTCTGGCCAGGCAGGTGATAAAACCTAAAACTATATTCTTCCCATTTAATGATCTCTCCATCGCGGAGAACCCTGTCGGCCTTGATTGGGAAGGGAACCAGGCAAGGGAGCCGGAATCGAACGGGATTCTCAAAAATGTCTCGCATATTTTCATAAACCCAAAATTGGGTATTTTCCGGCAGAAGTTCCCAGGCCCGAATGATGTGATCATCGTGATAGTGGCTGAAAGAGACGGCATCAATCTGCTTGACCTTGAATCTTTCCTTTAATTCATCGATGCGGCTGCGCTCGACATAGCCGTAGTCCCACAGAAAAGCCTTTCCGCTATCCGAAAGGATGGCATAACAGTTGGCGCCGACAAAAACCAGATGTGGGAGAATTTGGCGCACCTCCTGATGAACTCTCTGCATTTCATTCGGAACCAGCATCGTACGCAGCGTGGAATACAGGCGGCTGTTGGCTTCCATGGCTGACTGTGGATTGGCGATTGGCTCTCCATGAGAAGGAAGGAGCAGGTCCGGCTTTTCGGCGCCGATTTTGGCGAAAGAGGCGTCAGAGGCGTCGATTCCTTGGGTGAAACCATAGTAGTCCCAATGCAGATCAAACCAGTTGGGGGCCTTGCCTGCCGCTGAAAGAAGATTTCCGCAAAAGACGATTTTTTTGCCGTCGATTTCGACGACATAAGAAATCGAGTGATCCGTGGGACCCGGGGTTGCCAGCACTTTGAAGACAAATCCGTTCCATGAGATCGAATCGCCGTCTTTGACTTTTCTCGCCACATGGATGCTTTGGCGCAGAGTGTTCCAATGCGAGCGGCAATCGTAGTTGATATAAAGCCGCACGTTTTTCCAGAAGGACTCGACATTCTCGAAATACAACGACTCCCGCTCGGGGATCACCACTTCGAAGGGAATCGGGTGAAGGTTGTTCAGCCCTTGCGCCTGTTCGCGATGATGATGCGTGAGCAGAACCTGATCGGCCCGTTGGATTCCCATCAATTTCAGGTGGCCGAGAATTTCGCCCGAACCAAATCCCACCAACAGTGCCTGGCGGCTCTTCACGACGGCATACACTTTGCAGGTGTCATCGAAAACATAAAGGTGTTCACTGATTTGCTTGAAAGAGCCCGAAGGACGGAAATCCTGATTGTGCTTGCGGGCGGGATCCGAGGGAAAAGTTCGGGCAAAGCGAACCGGCGGGTCGGGTTTTTGCGCAAAGACATTCAGAAAACTAATAGCGACAAAAAAGCAAACAGCTAAAAGCCGCATCGGCATTGACATCTTGTTCGTCCTCCTTGAAGGAAAAGCAAGGGAGTGCAATACGTTATCTTGGGGTGGATCGTTCACCCAGGGTAAGAAAAGTGTCACACTTTTCTTACCCTGGGCTATTCGTCTTACACCCCTTCGGGGTTATCTTTGGAAGCGCGACATGAAATGTCCCCCCGGACATTTCATTGTTCGCGCAACTTTTGATTTGCTCTGCCTGGGTGCTGAGTAGTTGCCGAAAATAAACACTGAGATCACAGAAGGCACGCAGAGCAAGGTTCTTGAGGGAATTGAACCATTTTCAACCTTGTCTGATTTTGGGATGAATCGGATCGAAGTTTTTGCCCCTCACATTTCTCCGTGACCTCTGTGGTTAATGTTTTTTTCCTTTTGGTTCTGGCTCAGACAGGTTGGGATAAAGTGCTTGCCGCGGTGAGAATGAATCCGGGAATCCACTCCATTTTGTGTTCATCCATGGACATTTGGCGATCCTCAGCCGGCACGGCCCATCCAGTATACGCTTGAAGGATGCGACCATCCTCCGTGATTTGTTTTCCGGCAAATTGCCAGGCCGCGGAGACTAATTGGCTGAAAGAGTTGGGCAGCCAGCCGCGCTGAATCGATTCGTGCAAACCCACGGCAAACATGACGGAGCCGGTGGTCTCCAGCGGGGTGGAAGGCTCGTCGAGCAGCACATGAAATCCGCCACCGGCATCCTGCACCCGCTTTAGCCCATCGGCAAGGCATCGCAGATCCCTCAAGAAGCCCGCCGTTTCGGGCGCGGAAGGAGGCAGATGCCGCAGCACGCTGGTGATGGCCCAAAGCAGCCAGCCGGCGGCTCTGGTCCAATAGGTTTTTCCAAGACCCTCTTTGTAGAGAATGGTGCGCACCAATCCAGTTTCCCGAACCAGGAAGGTGTCGACGTAAGTCCTCAGTTGGAAGAGCGCTTGTTCCTGATAGACCTGACGGTCTTCTCCGCTCAGTTGCGAGGCCATCATGAGCGCAGCCACCACAAAATAGCAGGTGTCTGGAATCGCGAATTCGGCGTTGTCGTCATGATTCACCATCCCCAGGCGGTTTCGCGAAGAGCGATGCAAAATCGTCCGGGCAATGTCAAGGCAAGCCTGGCGCGCTCGCGGTTCTTGAAATTGAGTGGCCATTTCGTAGCAGGGGAAGGCAAGCCCGTAATGGCCTGCATAGGTGGTCACTGGAATCTTTCCGGCCAGAAAGACGCGCGAGGCCGGTCCGCTGTATGAGCTTACGGTTTTCGCGTTCCAGTGATGATCCAGCCAGGCCAGCGAGAATGCTTTTACTTCCGAAATTCCCCTCCGGTTCCACTGAAGGAGGCCCTGCATCAAGAGCGAGCCAAACCAATCGGTGTTGATGGAGGAGGGTTCACGATTTAGAGAATTCGAAAGTACCGCGGAGACTCCCTCTGGAAGGTTTGGAGGAAGCCTCTTTTTAATTGAGTCCACTGGAGTGGCGGAATTCAATCCCATCGCGGGAAGCAAGGGGCTTGCCGCGGCCCATTGCAGGCATTGGCGTCTCGATATCAAGGCTGGAGGCTCCTTTCATTCATCATGTTCTTTAAGGTATGAAATATGCTGCCCCAAATGTCAACTATATTTCCCTCTCCTCCCTAGAAAATCGCTGTTGAGTTGCACCTTTCAAACTCCCCTCCTCGGACGAGGAGGGGTGCCCGTAGGGCGGGGTGGTGCGACCGCCTGCCCTGGCAGCATCGAACCACCCCCCGTCTTGGTTCGCATGTGCGAACCAAGACGACCCCTCCTTATCGAAGGAGGGGAGCCGCGCCGGAGATTTTCATCCTCTTGTTGTGCCAGCACGCTGGCATGTGGAGCTCCCTAGAAAATCTCTGTAAGTAATTGAAAAATCATGGGCGGCATCAGTCAAGCCAACTGCGTCTACAGGTAGGGCGCTTTCGCCGAAAGCGCCGTCTGCGCTAGCATAGGCGGCCGGTTCGGCGAACCGGCCCTACCTCTTAGCCGCCCAGCATGAATATTTTCATCATCTTGTTGAGCCAGCCGTGCTGGCATGAGTGGCTCCTCAGAAAATCCCTGTTATGCGGCAACCGAAGGCATAGGCAATGTTCCCCTCCTCCGACGAGGAAAGGGGTGTCCGCTTGGCGGACGGGGTGGTACGACAGCATGCCCTGGCCAGCATCCAACCACCCTCGTCCGTCCAGGGACGGACGGCCCCTTCCGCCAAGGCGGATTTTCAACCTTACCCAAGGGGAGCCGCGCTAGCCTTCTCTTTTCCGAACCTGACCATTGAAGTTGAATATTATCATCCTCTTGTTGTGCCAGCCGCGCTAGCATGGGCGACTCCCTTGAAATTTGGATGAAGCCTGGATCGGAGTGACATCGCTCATCTCCCCGGTTGGGCAATAATTCTTTCGGCCAAACCTGATGCTTTCCCTTCGCGAATGCATTACACTGGCGGCGAACTTATTATTAAATGAACCGCCAATGCGTCAGCAATTGTTTTTCAGCGGATGCTCGCGGGAAGGAGAAAAGAGATGGGCAAAGAATTCTTTTTAAATTGTAGCCGTCGTGAAATGGCAAAGAGCGCATTCCTGAGCAGCGTCTCTTGTCTGGCCGGGGCGACACTCCTGCATGCGGAAGGTGCCGCCGGAAGCAAGGGGCTGCTGGATGTCCGCCAATTTGGCGCCAAAGGAGATGGGAAGGAAGATGACACAAAGGCTATTCAAAGGGCCATTGACGCGGCCGCGGAAAGCCACGGCGCGGTCTTCGTACCACCGGGAGCGTATTTAAGCTCCGAGATCCAGATGAGGCCGAACACTGCTTTGGTGGGAATCCCGGCTTGGAGTTACCGGGGGCCCGGAGGTTCGGTCATCAAACTGGTCAGCGAGAACGCAAAATGCCTGATCAATATCACCGGCGCCTGGGGCGCCACCATCGAGGGAATCTCACTGGATGGGGCGAAGCTGGGCAAAAACATCCATGGAATTTTTCTCGATAAAAAAAGCTATGGAGATCGCGAGGATGCATTCCGAATCGAACGATGCCAGGTGGTTCGCTTCAGCGGAGATGGCGTGAATCTTACCCGGGCCTGGTGCTTTTCCATTCGCCACTCGATGCTGGCCTCTAATCAGGGAGATGGCCTGAATTTGCGCGGCTGGGATGGATTTCTCATGGACAATTGGTTCTCCGGGAACAAACGAGCCGGCTTTGCGGCCAGGGAGGAAAATGCTTCTGTAACATTCACCGGAAACCGGGTGGAGTGGAACGCGCAGGAGAACATTCTGATTGCCGGCGGGGACGGCTATCAAATCACGGGCAATTTCATAGACCGGGCCGGGACCTGCGGAATTGCTTTGCGAAAAAACCGGGAAGCCTGTTCGCAGATGACCCTCACCGGAAATTTCTTCAAGCGCAGCGGCAAATTGGCAGACCCGGGGAGTCATGATTCATCTCAACTTTTTATTGAGGGGGCCCGCGGCGTAACCTGCGTTGGGAACAACCTCCAGGCCGGAAGAGATGATGATGGACGCGGTTTGTGGAGCCCGTCCTTTGGCATTGTTTATCAGGCTCTACAAGATTGTGTGATTAGTAATAATGTCCTGTACGAGGGGTCGCTTCGACAGTTGCTGGTTGACTTGGGTGGACACGGGGAAGGGCTGCTGGTAAAGGATAATCCGGGACGGATCTTCAATGAGAAGAAAAAGTAGTTAGCCTTGCTGCTCACCTGGCAGCGAGCCTTATGCGCTGGCCAAGTGAAGCAAGCTTGTTGGAAATTCTTTCCTATTTGACGTAGCCACTGATATTGCTTTTAACTCCAATCCACGGGTTTGGACTTTCTAGCCGCAGATAAACGCGGATTTGCGTGGATGAAATGGGATTCGAGATTTGTCTTTATCCGCTTTTCATCAGCGTTCATCCGTGGCTAAGTGTTTACCCCAACAATGATTCGCGTAGAGGTGGGACGCGCGATCCCTCGCGCGTCGCTGCGCCAGCTTCGCCTTTTGGCAAGGGGAATGGAACGCGCGATCCCTCGTGCGTCGCTGCGCCAGCTTCGCCTTTTGGCAAGGGGAATGGAACGCGCGATCCCTCGTGCGTCGCTGCGCCAGCTTCGCCTTTTGGCAAGCGGGTGGAACGCGCGATCCTTCGCGCGTTGCCATGAATAGCGCTGCCGTCTTGCCCATCTATGCCAACTCATTTGTGCCGAGTGAGTGTGCGCGGAGCGGCCGTGTTTACAGGCGCCCGCTCTGCGCCTTTCTCGATAAGCAAGACCGCATCCGGCCAACCCGCGGGGAGCGAGAAAGCGCGATCTTCTGAAGTTGAAAACGTTCCCGCCTCTGTTCTGGCGCCGGTGAGTGGATCGATCCACCAGCCCATGGCCCGATCCGAAGCTGTAATACTCCGCATTTTGAGAGTCGCCGGGGCATCACCCGTCAAGTAAGCCAGTATCCAATCTCCATCCGCGGAACGGGCCGCGACATCCCCTTGGATGGGAGCCACCAAGATCGATGGGTCTGGCACAAGCTTCCACCATGAAATGGATCTGAAAATGCTACCCAGCACGCTCATCTGCAAGGCTCCAGGAGTTTCGCACCAATTCTTCCACGTCCGGGGGGACTTCCAATTGTCTCGATGGCCATACGAGTAAAAGCCACCGGCAAGACAAGACCAATAGGCGCCGCGGCGCACCTGCAAAGGTGTGGTCCCATCCTCTTCTTCGTACCGGGCTTCGCCGTCGACCGTCGGTTTTGCGGGCGTCCGGGCATAATCGGAAGTCACCATTTCATAATTCAAGAAGTCACTGCTCCAAGTTTGTAGTGTGTTGAAAGAAAGCCACGACTCCGCATGCATGAAGCTCGATGAAGTGGGCGATGGATCCGGATGCATGGTAATCAAATGGGCCCCGCCGTCGCCTTCCAACACTCCCTGTACGGCTGCCCGGATCACGGGTTCGGAGGAGGGATGGGCATGCGGATACATACTCCAGATGACATTCTTGGTCTTCTTATACCGCTGGGCCAGCCATTTGGCCCAAGGCTTCACGTTTTGGACGTTTATTCTGCCGTTATCGACGTCTCTTGCGTGGTAAATGCCGATCGCAAGCACCATGTTGCATTCTTCCGCCGCCGCGATGATTTGATCCGCTCGTTTGAAATATTCTTCATTGGGCGTGAGCGGATTATCCCGCAACCAGGCGGGCAAGTCCTCCCAGGCCTTCATCCCCATCGAGGCGCCCCATTCGGGGAAAACGCCCGTCATCATGACTTGAATTACGGTAAAACCTTGGGCTCGCCGTTTCTGCAAGAGCGCTGTGGCATCGGAAACCGAAAAAAGATGAAAGAGTTCCCATTCGGTGTCTCCCTGCCAAAAAAAAGGCTTCCCCTTCGCATCCACAAAATAACGGCCATTGTCACTGACTTTGAGTGGCACCAGTCCCTTCTCGCGAACGTCGCATAGGGTCAGCGACACCATCAAAGTCATCCATGTGATCAGCAAATAGAGCGGCATAGATTTTCGCAACATATTCTTTCCTGATTAGAACAAAAATCGTTCCATGAAAAATTTTCATCCAAGCTTAACCAAGAAGCTGGATTCACGCCACTTTGCTTCCAGCGGGCAGGTGTTCATTAATTCCGTCGATGGTGAGTATTGGCGGCGTCGTACATTTGCAGGATGTTTTCGAGTGGGGCATCCACTTGGATATAAGTGTGCCCCGGCCCGAGAATATAACCGCCATTTTCCCCCAGAATATCGATGAGCCGTTTGACTTCATCGGCAACTTCTTGTGGGCTTCCCTTGCAGAGGACCTGTTGCAGGTCCATGCCCCCATAAAAGCAAAGGTCCTTGCCAAAATCCCTCTTCAGACCCGCCGGGTCCATGCCACGAGCACGGATCTGCACCGGTTCCAGCATGTCAACTCTGGCCTCGATGATCATCGGCAAAAGCGGACGCACGGCGCCGCAACAGTGGAGCAGGAATTTCTTGTCGTGGCGATGAGTGACTTCAACCATTTTGCGCAGGTAGGGGACCACAAATTCCCTAAACGTTTCAGGGCCAAAAAGCGGTCCATTTTGCGAACAATAATCGTCCGCCATATAGATAATGTCGATCCCCTTGCCTTGCGATTCCAGCAGACGATTCAAAGCCGCCAGCGAAATTTCAGCAATGGTCTGGATCAGATGCTCGGCATATTTTTTGTGGAGCACGAAATCCATCAACAGGTTTTCGATCCCTCGCACAAAGGACGCAATAAAGTAAGCGCCCCAAGTAAAGACGCCGATGATGGCGCGATCCCTGTGGGCCGTGGCTTCGCGGGAAAAATGAGAGAAGTCCAGGATGCCGGGGGAAGGCCAAGCGTGAGACTTGATATCGGCGATCTGGTCCCTTCCCGCCAGGGGACTGAAAATCAACTCATCATACTTGCCGCCGGAATAGGGAGTGACGCGGGTCTTGTGTCCCCAGATGCTGGTCTTTTCCAGCTTGGATTCTTCGGCGAGGGGATAAATGAAGTTGCCCGGAAGGATCATCCAGGTGTCCACGTGCAGCCGGTCGAAAAGCTCTTCCTTGCTGTTCAACCCGAGATGATGGTAGAGGGCCGCATATACTTCCTTCTCGGCATCAAAGGTGATCGCTGTTCGATCGGCGACTTGATGCCGAATGGCGGCCAGCACTCGTTCTTTGGATGTCATGGCAGCGAACCTAACATGGCAAAGCCAAACCAAAAAAACCACTGGCTCCGAGACACGGAGATAGAATAAAAATGGTTAGGCAACAGATTGGTTTTCAGCTTTTGCCAATGCACATATTTAGAGTCTTGGCATATAGTCCAGATATCGAGGGATTGCGTGCTTATACGCTAGCTCATCCTTCCAGAGGAATTTTTCAACTTCGTATATGGACTCTCCTTAGGATTCCCGCTTGATTCTCGCGGGCGAAGCGGGCCTTCCGGCCAGATGACGGTCCATCCATTCACAGATGAGCTTGCGCATTTCCGGCAATTCCACATGTTCGCAGTCGAACAATTCAATTCGGCAATCTGCTTCTTTGCCATACTTCTTATAGAAAGGGAGCAGGTCCTCGCGAACCTTTTCGACGCCGGCCGGCGGAGTCAAGAGGTCCCGGCGTCCATTCACGCTCAACCGCGGCCGCGGCACGATCAATTCATTGATTTGGGAAGTTTGAAAATATTTGAGCAGGGAAGGCACATAATAGTAAATCCCATGCAGACTGAGTCCCTGGGCTTTGATCAATTCCTCATAATCAGTCAGACAGCAGACATCGAGGCAGAGCTTGACGCGAGGATCGAGCGCCGCCAGCCACCAGGCTTTGGTGGCGCCCATGGACATCCCCATGACTCCCAGCCGGCGAGGGTCCACTTCCGGGCGGCTGGCGAGGTAATCCAAAGCCCGAGCCTCATCCAACATCATCATGCCGAAAAGAACACGCCCTTTCCACAGCATCAATTTAAAGGCATCCTCTTCCCCGGTGTGTCCGTTCGTTTCATGTTTGCGCTCGCCAAAACACCAGCTATCGATCGCCAGGGTGACCAAACCTTTTTCCACGCACACCGGCGCATAGGGCGGTTGAGCGTCCACCCCCCGCAACAGTTGTTCCTTGCCGAGGTCATACATCCCGCCGTGCCAGTGGATGTACAACAGGCCGGGGGCCGAAGCCTGACGCTTGTCCGGAATTAAGAGAATGGCGGGGACGGGTTCCATCCCGTTCAAGTCAAGCAGCAGGCGCTCCAGCGTGTAGCCATCGTGCTTTTCAGTTTTTAATAGCTTGGCGGGTCCGGGCGTATGCTGCCAGGGAAGATCGCCCAGCAACCCCCATAAATCTTTCCGGCGCTTTTCCTGTTGGAGTGCGAATTTTTTGGCGGAAAGTCCGGAGACCCCACCCCCGGCCAGCGAGCCGGTGTTGGGAGTGGCGGCACAAGCCAGCGCCGCGGCGGAAGTTTGCAGAAACTGCCGTCTGGATGAAGATTCTGATGATGATGACATTTTCCAGCCTCCATATAAATTTTTTCCGGCAAAACTCATCGGGTGATCGCGGAAACCTTCGCGCAATGTGAAGCCAGCCAAGTCTCCTCAGAAAATCAAATTTGGACAAAGGTGGAGCGGGCACTCCGTGCACGCTGGCTCAGCAGGCGAGGTTAGCCAAGCGACGCGCGAAGGATCGCGCGTCCCACCTTGTTTTCATCTTCTTGTTGAGCTAGCCGCGCTGGCATGCGCGGCTACTTAGAAAGCAAGCAACGAATGGTCTGATCCACCGCTGAATCACTTGGCACTGTGCTTTTGGCCTGGCATGGTCAGTCCGTTTAGCACAAATACCTATTGCCCCTAAGATTTGTCATGTTGTTCCATGAGTTTGCTGAACATGACTCGCAAATCATTGAACCCTTTAATAACGACAATTACGGTGATGATGAAAAAGCAGGAACCTGCAATCAGCAGGCTCAACATCCAAAACCACTGCCAGAAGTACATAATGGCTCCCTTAAAATCTTTCCGCCCAAGGGAGATTCTGAACATGTCCCATGGGAATTAAACAATGCTTCACGGGAAAAAATCTTTGTCTCTCAATCCGTTATTTTCAAAGCTCAGGTGTTGCCTAAGATTTGAGCGCTGTCTCCATCCGGAGCGCTCCATCACGCTTTGAGTCTTTTTTCCCCAAGAGCGAACCGGCGATGAATCCCACGGCGGCCAATCCGAAGGCCATAAAGCCCGTCAAGTTTTCATTCCAGTGCAGGAAAAAGTAGGGAACGACTGCTCCGAGGGCCCCGAGAATCATGGAGGAGTAGCCTCCCGCGGTGTTGGCGTGTTTCCAGTACAGGCCTCCCACCGCACAAATAAAAGCCCCCGCGAGGAAAATGGTGGCCGTGATATTCAGGTACATGTAAACGTTGCCCTTGAGCGGATAATACAGTCCCCAGTACATAACAAAGAGGCTGACAAACAGGTTGGCAAGCCGATTGACCAGTATTTGCTGGCGGGAACTTAATTCCCCCTTATTGGTCAGACGGCGCAAGGGCAGGATGATGTCCTGCGAAATGATGGAACTCCACCCCAACAAATAGGAGCTGTTGACGGACATGGTGGCGGCCAGCATGCCGGCCACTACGATGCCGCGCACCCCTGGGCCTAGGATCTGCGCCAGCATGGCGGGCATGGCTTCGATCGGCGGAAGCACGTGTCCGTTGACGACTGGCGACGGAATCCCATTGTCCAGCGGGCCAGTTCCGTAGAGAGTTAAGGCGGCTATTCCCCAGAGCATTGGCAGCATTCCGCGACCCAGGAAAATGAAGCCGGTCCAGGTCATCACCTTTTTGGAGATCTCCGGACTCTTGGTGGAAAACATCCGCATCGCCGTGGTTTGCCAACAGGTATGAACGCCCAGCCAGACCAGGACCTGCCAGACCAGGAAGGTCCAGCCAAACTTCGGGTTTGTGAATGGATCAAAACCACCGGCTCCCATAGTGGTGGTAACCTTCTCGACGATATTATGCCACCCCGCATGGTACACCGCGTAAATTGAAACCAATATGGTGGCGATGGAAAGCAGGGCATATTGGATGAAATCGGTGATGACCACCGAAACCATTCCGCCCAGCACCGTGTAAACCAGCTCCAAAAGCAGAATTGCCGTCATGACGGCTACCAGGTAACTGGCATCGATGCCGCTCACGATGGTGAGAAACTGGCCCTCCACCTTGAGGAAAATTCCCATGTTCAGAATTCCCCCCAACGCCACCAGTATCCCGGTCACCACGCGAAGCCCTCGGCTATAGCGGACTTCGAAGAACTCCGGGATGGTCATCAACTTCATCTGCCGGAAACGATTGATGATCAGCCCCGTCCGTCCGACGAAGATCATAACCAAGCCGGCGATGGCGGCCGTGGCAAATGCGGCGAAACCAGCGGTATATCCCAGCTGAGCATAATACATGAAGGTGATGGTGCCGATTTCCGTCGCGGCCAAAGTTGCAATTCCCACATAAAGCCCCAGTTCTCGACCTGCCACCAGATAGTGGGAGATATTGCCGATATACTTCTTTCCCATAATCCCAATCCCTAGGGAAGCTGCCAGATACAAGACTACGATGACCCAATCCACCGCCGCAAAATTCATGCTGACTGCTCCTGTCCGCCGTTGCAAAAACCGACTTAGAATTCTCTGAAAAACGAACCACAATCTACGGCTTGATTTTTTTCTTCCGGGAGCGATCCCGATGGAGGAAATTCTTCACATGCAGGAAATTTTTCTCGAGTGACAGATTCAGCGGAAAAATCCCTCTCGCGATTTTCAGGAAGTGGATTTCACTTGCAGATTCGAAATCGCGGTTTTGATGAATACAACGGCAAAATCATAGCACAAACGACCATCCATTCATTGTTGATATTTTCGTTTTCTTGTCTATTGAGGCTTTATCGGTTGAAGCAGGGAACTGCACTTGATGGGATAATCAAACCAATGAGCTGGGATTCTCCAAGGGGGGAGGGAATGACCGTGTGTAGGCCGGAGTTTCGTGAGCGGGAGTACCCGCTCCGCAAAGGATTCATCAGGCAAATCGACAAGTGCGTCGGCACAGAAAGAACTCAGAATAGGAAATATTTCACGCGCAAGGCGCTTCAGGAGACCGCCCTCCAACGGAATCCATGAATGGGGGCAAAATCTGGAAGCTGAAGCTTTCAATGCTCGCGAATGATAATCTCCTGGTTTGGAATCTCCCTCGGCAATTCGATCGCTTCAAGATCTTTGTCGATTTTGTTCCAGGGATGGCCATTGATTGTCACGTCATGGATGTGTCCCGATGGCGTGCGAACCACCAGCCACACCGTTTTAGCGGGATTCCGCGACGGCAGCTGTACGGAAGCCTCGATGGTCCCAGCCTCGGATCCAGCGCGGATACTGTAGCTTAAAGGTCCGAAATAGGTGGCAAGATGGTCGACGCGAATTCCATCCCGCGACTCCAGCCAACGCCGTGGCGCGCCGCCGGCCAGGTATAGCGTATCCCCCTGTTCGAGCGCCAGGGCATCCCGGATCCGGTTGATGAACCGGGCCTCGTCAGGACTTTTGTAGAAAGGCCCGCTCGCATGCCGCCATTCGCGGTACTCTTCGGTAAACGCGTTGGCATCGGGATAGAAGCAAGCCGTGAAATTATTATAAAGGCTGCGAATGGCCGCCGGGATTTCGTGGCGTTTCAGGTAGACCAGGATTGGATTTTGCAGGTTGGATTGAAACACCATTCCTCCCTGGCTGAACCAGAAGCGGTCATCGGTGGGTCCGTGAACATTCATCCCCAGCCCGCTGGTCAGCGTGATGTTGTCTTCCCAATCATCGAGGATCCAGTCTGCGAGGGGCTCTTCAGCGCCAAACACGCCCATGTTGAGGAGGATGATCGGACCGTAGAGGACCTCGCGCGTTGCGGAGAGGCGCAGCATCGGCATTCCCGGTTTCCCGTACCGCGTATAGTAAGCGGCCCGCAATGGGCCGAAGCGGCGAAACCGCTGGGCGGGATCGACCGGGATATAAGGCACGTAACTGCCGTCGCGCAATTGGGTCAAGGGAGCTTCCCGGGCGGAACGCAGAACTGCTTCTCGCAAATCGAGGCGATAAGCATCCGCCTCCTGGCGTATCCGCTCTGCCTCCGGATGCCCGATGTCTTCGAGCGCCTTGGCGGTTCGATCCAGGCCCGCCCAGGCATAACTGTTGATCGAAAACCATTGGGCCCAATCCGAGTTGTCTTCCAGGTGCGCTGCAGGCAGCAATCCATATCCAGGCAATTTTTTGCCGTTGGTATCCGTCTGCTGGGTGGATCCGCGCTGCTTCAAGATCCAGGCAATGGCTTTCTCCATGTGAGGCCAGGCGTGAAGAAGCCATTCCCTGTCGCGTGTGTAGAGGTAGTGTTCCCCAAGAGTCCAGAGCACGGTTGGATGGTCTAGCCCGTAATTGTAGGCCGTGTAATCGTACTCATTGCTAATCCGCGCCCCGTGAAATATTGCCTCTTCCAAACCGCGATGAAGCCCCGGAAAGTTTTTGCTTCCCTGCAATCGCAAAAGCGTTTCCAGGTAAGCGGCCGCGGTGTCATGATCTCCGAGCGAGTCGAGCATCAGGATCTGGAAACAGCTTTCATTGGCATAGACTTGATAGTCATAACTGGCGGCAGGAACCATAAAGAGGCCAGTGGAAGGATCTTTTGTGGCGCTCATACGGATATGCCACAGGACAGCTTTATGCAAAAGATCGAACCTAGGCTCGGGCGTGGCAATCCGGGCTGAAGCATTAACTTTGTCTTTCCAATAGGCAGCAACACGGCTGCGCTGCGCGCCGTAATCCAGTTGTCCGAGTTCCACAAAATCTGCGGTGGCTAGATCTGAAACAAAGGGCAGTTTGAGAATAATGGAATGAGAAGAACCGGCAGGAACAGGAAATGAAAAATGTACACCCTCGGAAGATTTGCTGCCAGGCAAGGTTTCGATGGTGGGGGCAGCGGCTTTCTCTAGATCAAACATCGCGCGGCAACGCGCCGTTTCATACTCCCCATCCGCATTGCCATTCGCCTGTATTTGATGACCCGAAATGCGCAATTGCTCTTCCGGCTTGGTGTTCAGCCAGACATGGGCATTCCGTTCCAAGGAGCCGGGATTTTCAGCGGTCAACCGGATCATCATGATGGCCGGAGTTTGCTCGTCTCGGCCTGAGTCTCCGGGAGCCAGCGGGCCGCGCAAAAGCGTGGTGAAGGCTTCCTCTTGATACCGCAATCCGTCATTTTCCCACCGCTGCGTCACTACGGGCAGATACCCATCCAGGAGGGAGACGGCAGCCTTTCTATCCTCACGATAATATGGTTTTTGCCCAGTGCCGATTCTCCAGGTTATCCGATCACCCCGCCAAAGCAACCGTTCCCGCTCCTTGCCCATCGCCTTTGTCCCGCCTTTGCGGATGAAAACATTCCCTCCATATTCGAAGGCGAATTTTTGCCAGCTCGAGTCCGCGGCTAGTGGCAGATAAATGGGATCGCCATACTGATTCTGCCAGGGATCGAGCGGGGGAATCTCGCGCGAGGCCCGAGGGTAGGCTTGTTCCGGCTCTTTGGGAATTTGGCTGCGTATGCGCGGACCTTTGCCTTGAGGCGGATGAAACTCTGAAGGCTGGCCTGCTTCCGTGATATAAGCGTGAAAGTCGGGAACATAAACCGGACCGTGTTTCAAGTCGTCGATGTTGAAGGTAAAAGTCCGATCCTCGCTTCCCGCCGTGGCGCGAACGGTCACCAATGTGCAATCCAGAGATCCCGGAAGAGAAGGGGATGCACCCGTCAATTCCAGGAGCAATCCCTTTGGGATTTTTGTACTCGTAAAACTCCAATTCTCCGAACCTTCGAATGTATCAGCTGGTTCGAATCCCCAGGGTTTCACTGTCCGCAAATAACCGTTGGAAATCTCCAGTGCCCCTTTCCAACGCAAGGGCTGTTGCTCTTCTTGACCCAGAGCGATTCTAATGGAGAGAAGCTTCTCAATCGAATCGGAATAGACGGAAAAAGAGGCGATCCTCGGCAAGTTCTGATTAGCCAGGAGCCGCAGCTTTAGGGTTCGGCGATAGATGACCCCTGGGAGATTTTTGGCCAGAGGATTTTCTTCGGGAGTTAAAGGCAGGAATGAATATCGGCAATCTCTCCCCTCACAATGTTCTGAAACCTTTGCCGTGAGCCACTTCCCCTGCCATGGATCATCTGCCTTGTCCTCAATAGTTGGCATTTCCGGTACGGAATCCGGCCAAGTATTAAACCAATATTGCAATTGGAGACCTATAGGCGGCTCGGATGAATATCGCACCCGGACTTCGTGAATATCGCGCTCTTCCCGCCATTCGATCCCCAGATTAGATGATTGTTGGGGAGCGGCAGCCTCCAGATTTGCAAACCGCTGGACATTTTGATCGAGACCCCAGCTGGACAGCGTCCCGAAGGGTGCAAGATTCATCCGCTGGCCGGATTGTGCCCAGGCGTCATGGCAGCAGGCAATGCAGGCGATTGTCAGAATGGAACAATTTAGGAGGCGAATCATATTACCTTTTACCTTCCATTAGAGGTGAATTGTCAGACAGCTGCGATTCCCATGCAGCAGTGGGCAATTTTCTTGGAGAGTTGAGCCATCGCCACAATTGAATAAATTCAGCTTGAACATTTGCATCATATCATGAGGTCTGGAATAAGTTGCACCCGTGATTGCGGAGGGGTGTAATTCAAAGTGCGACAGGATAGAGAGTCTGCCACGGGATGGAATGCACGGGAGGGCGAGCTTTCCGCTGAGGCGGACTTCGCCCGGCGAGCCACTCGAGTTCCGTGTACCAACTCTACCCAGCCCGGTTTGGCAGGCGAAGTCCGCCTTGGCGGGAGCCTCACCCTCCCGGCTATTGCTCAGTTCAGCCGATCAACGCGACTTGGTTCACCCTGTCATACTTTGAATTACACCCATTGCAGACTGAAAGACTTCGAAGAAAGAACCAAATGGTCCATGTTCGAAAGCGGAAACTCAAAAAGTCAGTGGCCTGGAGCCACCGGCGCTTTCCCTGCGCTTGGCTTTGCTGACTAAAGGAAATCCCAATGGTTGTGTTGCAAATTCCTGGGGTTATTCATGCAATTGAAGCCAATTGGAGAGAGGACCTTGCCAATTGAAAAGGAATTTCTTGAGTTCGCCGCGCATTTGTCTCATATTGACGGAAATTATGATAGACGGGGAGGATACCGCTCCCATGTGCAGCGATCAATCTATTTCCGGAAAATGTTCTTTGTCGAGTGATGGTTCCATGCCAAATAATTGCGCAATGCCCAATGGTTTTAGCCGGAGGAAATTTCTGCGAACCGCTCTGGTTGGGGTGAGCGCTTCCGCTTATTTATGGGCCTGCGGCGGGAAGCCTGGCCGCTGGCGAGTGTTAAGCGATCCGGAAGCCCTGCTCGTGGATGCGCTGGCCGAGCAGATTATTCCGCGTGATCAGGACCCTGGCGCGCGGGATGCGGGAGTATTGAATTTTATCGACAAACAGCTGGCGGGACACCACCGAAAATGCCAGCCCGATTATCACGCGGGCTTGATTGGCGTGGATGAATCCAGCCAGGCTCTTTTTGGCCGTCCATTTCTCGGACTGAAATGGGATGAACAGACCCAGGTGTTAAAGGTCCTGGAATCCGGCAAAGCTCCCGGCAAGACTTGGCAAAGCCGCTCCAGTGCCGATTTTTTCGCAATGGTGCGCGATCACACCATGCAGGGTTTCTATGGCAGTCCCCGGCATGGCGGCAATCGGGGTTATGTAAGCTATCGGATGCTGGGTCTTGATTATCCTCCCATAGTCGGCCAGAACCGTTACAGACAAGCATAGCGGGACTTCGGTGCGACAGAATTATTTTGAGAAGAGCTGCTCATGCCGGCGTGGCTGGCTCAACAAGAGAATGAAAATTTATTCCCCCTTTGAAGGGGGACGGCGCGGTAGCGCCAGGGGGATGTCTTGTCGGTAGGTCAGACATCCCCCGACGCCCGCAAGCGGACGCCACCTCCTTCAAAGGGGGATTTATGCCAGCGTGGCTGGCACAATAAGAGGATGAAAATTGGACATCAGGGTGGGGCGCGCGATCCTTCGCGCGTCGCCTGGCCAGCTCCGCCTGCCGAGCCAGCGTGCACAGAGTGCCCGCTCCACCTTTGCCCAAATTTGATTTTCTGAGGAGCAATGGAGCCATGGCGAATCGACATGTCAATGCAATAGTAGTAGGCGCCGGGGCCGGAGGCGGCGTGGTAGCCAAGGAATTAAGCGAGGCGGGACTTTCCGTGGTTTTGTTTGAACGGGGTGGATGGGCTCGTTTTGAGGATCATGACCATGATGAACTGATCAGCCAGCGTACCACTGTGCTTGGAAATGCCTTTGGGCCCGATGATGAGCGTTATCGCCGGGTGATTCAAACTGGGCCGAATCGCTGGCAGGTTGTAGCTGCCAGCGAAGGCGCCTATTGCAATAATGCCGCCTGTGTGGGGTCCGGTACGGTTTCTTATGGCGCCATGGCCTGGCGTTTTATGGAGAAAGATTTCAGGATGAAGTCCACATATGGGACGGTGGAAGGCTCCACGCTGGACGACTGGCCCATTTCTTATAACGATCTCGAACCTTATTACGAGAAGGCCGAATGGGAAATAGGCGTTTCCGGCGGTGATGACGGCCACAATCCATTTGCCGCTCCGCGCCGCAAGCCACGCCCCATGCCGCCACATCCTTACACGCGTGAGGGCCGTCTGCTCGAGCCGGCTGCCCTTCGTTTGGGCTACCACCCTTTCCCGATTCCCATGTTGCGCAACACGGTCCCCTATGGTGGCCGTCCCGCCTGCATCCGCTGCCGCTGCTGCTGCGGATATGCCTGTGAAGTAAATGCCAAAGCAGGAACTCACAACACCGTGATCCCGCGCGCCCTGGAGACGGGGAATTGCGAATTGCGCATTCATTCGGTGGTCAGCGAGATTATGTTGGATGAGCGTGGCCGGGCGCGGGGAGTGCGCTATTTTGACGATCGAAATCGACAGCTCGAACAAACCGCCGATCTGGTGGTCGTTAGCTGCGCGGCCATAGAAACGGCGCGGCTGCTGCTGAATTCACGCAGCCGGCTCTTTCCCAATGGCGCCGGCAATCGCCATGGCTGGGTGGGCCGCAATCTGCAGGATCACCTCTATACCGGCGCCTGGGGTTTGTTTGAGCAGGATACCTATGATGATTTGGAGCCCGGCGCTTGCGTTGCCATCTGTGATTTCAATCATGGCACTCCAGGCTTGATAGGGGGTGGCATGCTGGCCAACGAATTTATTCGCCAACCTTACCTGTTCGCCAATCGGCGGCCGCCCGACGAGCCCTCCTGGGGGAAAGCCCACAAGGATTTCCAGCGCCGCTATTTCAAACGATGCGTCAATGTGATCGGCCCGATCCAGGAAATCCCGGTCTTTGAAAATCGTGTCGAGATTGATCCGGGGGTGAAGGACGGATGGGGAATTCCCGTGGCTCGAATTTCCGGGGGGCGTCATCCGCGCAACATGGAGATTGCCCGCTTTTTGGTTCCCAAAGCGGAGGCTTGGCTGAAAGAAGCTGGAGCCACTCGAACCTGGCCCGTCTACCCGGGATTGGGGCCAGGCGCGGGACAACATCAGGCGGGAACTTGCCGGATGGGCAATGATCCCAAAACGTCAGTCGCAAATAAATTCGGACAAATTTATGACATCGACAATTTATTCGTGGCCGATGGCAGCCTGCATGTCACCAATGGAGGTTTTAATCCCGTGTTGACAATCCTGGCGCTGGGGTATTGGATTTCCGATTACCTCAAGAAGGAATGGAAAGGGACGCGCCTCCGCTCGTAAACTGCCATTTCCCTTGATGAATCGGCAGGCCAATCTTCGTGGCGGTGATCTATGACTCGTTTTCGTTTGACGATTGCACTATTTCTCAGCTTGTTTCTGATGATTGGGGTGGGCTATTTTTGGATGGCGCGGGGAGCGGAGAGTGGCCGCTATTGCGTCAATTGCCATGAAATTTCGCCGTCGCATGAAACCTGGTCCAGCTCGGCTCATCGCAATATGGCATGCACCGGTTGTCATGGAACAGCCTTGAGCGAAGGGTGGCATAGCTTGAAGGAAAAAGCGGGCATGGCCTTCAGCCATTTCAGGCGCGAGCGTTCCGAGAAAATCCGGATGGAAGAAGAACAGGTCCTGTCCATCATCGAGCGTTGCCGACGCTGTCACCAGCAGCAATATGCCGATTGGACCTCGAGCGGCCATTCCATGACTTATGCCGATGTCTTTCTCAATCCCACCCACAATAAGATCGAGCAAATCAATGAAGATTGTCTTCGATGCCACGGCATGTTCTTTGCGGGAAACAGCTCTGACATTGTGACGCCGCTCAACACGCAGGGGCCTTGGACATTGCAGCGGCCTGAACTATCACACCGGCCGGTGATCCCCTGTCTGGCTTGCCATCAGATTCATTCGCCGGGCAAACCCGCGACGGCGCCTGATTACAGTAATCCCAAGGGGATAGGGCAGAAGCGGGAAGTTGCGGTCACTACCACCGGTTTTTACGACCGCCGCGAGATGAGCTTTTTCGCCGTGCCGGAGTTGCCCGATCCGCACCTGCAAAAAGATGGGGTTGGATTGCCGGTGGCTCCCGATATTCGGGTGCGCAATTGCTACCAATGTCATGCCCCCAATGCGTATCATGAGGTGGGTTCCAGCGATGACCGCACTCCTCGCGGAGTCCACCAAGGGCTGAGCTGTTTTGTCTGCCACAATACTCACTCTCTGGATGCCCGTTCCAGTTGCAGTCTGTGCCACCCGCAAATGTCCAATTGTGGTTTGGATGTCACGCGGATGGATACCACTTTTGCCTCTTCGGCCAGTACGCATAACATTCACTTTACCGGGTGCATCGATTGTCATTCCAAAGGTGTGCCAGTCCCGAAGACCAAACGCATCAGGAAGAGTTGAATCTCATTTTTGTTTTGCAAACATGGAGCGGAGGAATTTTCGGCCCTTTGAAGTTTTGAGTTCAGCTTCCCGCAGCATGGCCTCTTTTCGCGTAGAGAATTCTTCGGAATAAGCCAACCTCCAATTCTTGCCGCGCCTGGTGTATCCAGACTTGCCTTGGTTGTGCTGCTGGATCCGCTTTTCAAGGTTTGCAGTCTGCCCGATGTAGCTTAGGCCCGTTTCGCTCTGGATCACATAAACATGGCAGACGGATATCGTGGAAGTGGCGGATGCGGTTTCTCCAGATATAATTAAAGGTCCCTCTTTCCGGAAAGTTCCAGGAATGGTTGGAATTTTATCAGCAATTTTGCCAGGAGGCGATAGATGCCGAGGCTATTTCAATTCTCTCTTATTCTGATTTTGACCGTCTCGTCGACGTTGCTTGCTGGGCTGAATCTGGGCGCTTCTGCTCAGGTGGAATCCCCGGATGGGAAAGTTCAGATCCACATTTCCGTAAAAGAAAAACTGGACCCTTATCCGCTGGGCAAGCGAATTTACTATTCCATCTTGTTTCGGGGGAAAGAGATTCTGCTCGATTCACCGTTCGGATTGGACTTCAAAGATATGCCGCCGCTCGCCCGGGATTTAGTGATTACGGGTGAAAAGCGACAGACAATAAAGGCCAATTGGGAGACAGTGCTTGGGAAAAACAAGAATATTCTGGATCACTGCAATGAATTGCGTCTCCAACTGGAAGAAGCCTTCGGCCTGAAACGAAGGATGGAACTGATTTTTCGAGCCTATGACGATGGCGTGGCCTTACGCTACTATTTGCCGGAACAGCCCGCTTTCAGACAATTCCGCCTGACTTCGGAGCGGACGGAGTTTCACTTTGCCGGTGATCATACGATTTGGGCGGCGCAATATGGAACTTTCCGGTCATCACAAGAAATGGAATTTGAAAAAATCAGCCTGGCGCGCGTGACCTCTAATTCGATCATCGGTCTGCCGCTTCTTGTCCAAGTGCAAGAGGATATTTATGTGGCGTTGACCGAAGCGGATTTGACGGATTGGGCGGGGATGTATCTGGCGGGGGCAGGATCGAAACCTTATGCGCTCACCACCACGCTTTCCCCCCGTCCGGATGAACCAGGGACATTGGTGAAAAGCGAAGCTCCGCGCTATTCCCCCTGGCGAGTTCTGATGATTGGAGAAGAGCCAGGCCGGTTGATCGAATCGAATCTGATCTTGAATTTGAATGAGCCCAACAGCGTGAAAGACGCCTCCTGGATCAGGCCAGGCAAAGCCGCTTGGGATTGGTGGTGCGGCCATTATGCTCCGGATGCGGACCCGCCAGTGGGGATGAACACCGCGACGATGAATTATTTCACGCAGTTCGCGGCAGACATGGGATTTGAGTACATGCTGGTGGATGCCGGGTGGTATGCCATGCAGCGTCCTCCCGCGGTTGCGGACATTACTAAATCGATTCCTGCTGTCGATATTCCCGCCCTAATTCAATATGCCCACGACCGGAAAGTCAATGTCATGATCTGGCTCTATTGGAGCCACGTCGACCGGCAGTTGGAGGAAGCTTTTCCACTTTATGAGAAGTGGGGCATTTCCGGAGTGAAAATCGATTTCATGGACAGCGATGACCAAGAGATGGTGAATTTTTATCATCGGGTGCTGAAAAAAGCCGCGGAACACCATCTGTTGGTGGATTTTCACGGAGCTTATAAGCCGACGGGATTACAGCGCACTTATCCGAATTACATCACCCAGGAGGGGGTGTTGGGAAATGAGTACAACAAATGGAGCGCGCGAGTGACCCCAGAGCACACCGTGACCATTCCCTTCACGCGCATGCTGGCCGGCCCGATGGATTTCACTCCGGGCGGATTCCGAAACGTGCGGCAGGCGGCTTTCAAGGCTCAAAACTCGGCGCCTTTTGTGATGGGGACGCGGAGCCACCAATTGGCTATGTTGGTGGTTTATGAAAGTCCGTTGCTGGTGCTCTGCGATTCTCCATATGACTATCGAGGACAGGCCGGGCTAGATTTTCTGAAAATGGTTCCCTCTTCCTGGGATGAAACTCGCGTGTTAAATGGAAAAGTGGGGGAGTATATTACCCTAGCCAGACGCAAAGGGGAAAATTGGTATGTGGGGGGAATGACCAATTCAGAACCCCGTGAAATGACCATACCTCTGAGCTTCCTTGCATCGGGAAATTACTCGGCCCGTTTGTTTATGGATGCGGCCGAATCCGCGGACTTTCCGAGTCGGGTGAAAGATGAGACACGCAACATTTCACGCGACGAGCCGCTGCGCGTGAAATTGGCCCCGGAAGGGGGATTTGTGATGGTGCTGGCTCCCAATAAATAGGGTCTTCGTATAGAGCGCATTTTTTGTAGGATGCATTAGCTCGGAGAGCTACAAAAACCAAATAATTGAGGCCGAGCAAATGCCAGGCAATCGATGACAAGACAAGGGCCGCCAAGCAAACCCGTTGGCGGCTTACTTTTTCAAAGATTTCAAGTAGGCTGCCACCGCGGCAGCGTCATTGCGATTCAGTCGGTATTGAGGCATGGGCGGGGCGGCGGGTCTTCCATCTCGGCCTACCCCGGTCTGAAGAAACTTGATGGCCTCCTCGGTGCTCCATCCCTCTAACCCAGCGATGGGTGGTGCAGCCTCCTTCCAACCCGGAACCGGCATGAGCGCCTTGAAAAAGAGGGCAGTGCCTCCCAACCATTGAGATTGATCAAATTCACCTTTCTCGGTTCTGGGGGAGTGACAATCCTGACAGAGCGAAACTCTTTCCACCAAATATTTCCCCCGCATAATCTGCTTTTCCGGCGAAGGCCTCGGAAGATTGGGTTCTGCATAAATGGGTGTGGCTATCAGGAGCAATCCCGCCACTGCCGCCGTTTTCAGCATGTTCTCTCCTTGGTGCTGATTGTTTTTTGATTCATGCTACCGTCCGGACAAGGGCCTGTCAAATTTGCAGGCGTCTTTTTTGTAACGTCTTCCGCGGCTCCAAGTAGGTTTTGCCTCGCTGATTGCTCCTTGGCACTTTGCGCGTCTGGCATGGTGCAACGGAACAGCAATGCCATACAAAAAGCACGAAGCGGTAGCGAGTGATCAGGGATGCTCTGCAAGAATCGGGCGGATCAAAGCCAATAATGCCTTGATGGTTGCTCATTGACACTTGGCGCGTTGGGAATCCCGCCAATCCGGAATTGTTAATGGAGAGTAAAAGCCATGGGGGCCGAAAGATCATCCGCGGATGGCTCGCCGGTCAAAGGTTTGGCCATGAAATGTTGGACCCTGAGGCACATGTCTTCCAGCATTTTCCTCCGATCGACTCGGGTTGCTGAAGGGACAGCATAGAAAAAAAAGTGTTCCACCATTTCGATTCCGCAAAAATCAAATAGTCCCTTAGTGAAGATGGTTTGGAGCGCCTGAGGAATGCCCTGATCCCGCAATTCTTCTCGGGGGGTGCCCGTGGTGGTAAAGAGCAGGGCTTTTTTTCCCTGAAGCAGGCCAGCCATGCCGTCGGAAGTATCGGTAAAGGCAAATCCAAAGGTGAGCACCCGGTCCAGGTAACCTTTCAAGATGGCTGGCAGGCCGCTCCACCAGAGGGGGAACAGCATGAAAATCCAATCTGCATCCCGGATGAGATCCTGTTCATGCCGGATGTCTTCGCTGAGAATTCGGTTCTTTCCGCCTTCCAATTCTGATCCCTTCAGGATAGGATCGAAATTCACGGCATAGAGATCCCGCACTTCGGCATGGACGGATCCTTTGCGACAGACTTCTATCAAGGAGTCTAGAATGGCGTGGCAAAAACTACTTGGATTAGGATGCGCATAGAGAATCAGAATCCGCATTAAAAAAAGCCTCCCGGATTTAATTTAACACTGAGAATACTGGGAGGAAACTCGGGCGGCGTGAAAACTCCCCCAGAAGCGCTCTTCTCACTCGGGCAACTGATGGCACAATTCTCTCTTCTAAGTGTGAGAAGCGAGGATTTTCTTGAGGTCCGGTCCTTCGGCTATGGAAAATCTCTCAATCCATAAGCGGCCAACATTAGCAACTCCACAGAATGGGATGTGGTCCCGCATAGATGACTTTTAGATCCCCGGGAAGCAGGCAAGTGTTAAAATAACAGGTCGTTGGCAGCGAAATTTTGAGAACCGGATGGCGAATAGGGGGGAACAATGGTTAATGCAAGCAAATATTTTATGGTGGCATTTTTAGCTCTAATGCTTTGTGGCGCGAAACCCTCTCTGGGACAAACGTCGAAGAAGGAAGAGCCTTCGCGGGAGGGCGCCTCCAAATTGCGCAAAGAAGATCCCCCTCTCCCCGTGGAAGAGGTCATTAAGAAGTTTGCGGACAAAGAAGAAGAGTTTCGACTTGCCCGTGATTTTTACACGTATCGACAAACCCTCGACATCAATGTGCTGACGCTGGAAGGGAGAAAAACCAACGAGCGCTTATTTGAGATTACCGATGTTCTTTTTGATGACAAGAGCAGACGGATTGAAAAAGTGCTGAAAGCGCCGGTTTCGACGATTGAGAGTGTGATCTTTACCCCGGAAGACATGTACGACATCCAGCACATTTTTCCCTTCCTGCTGACCTCCGCAAACATCGATAAATATAATTTGACCTACCGAGGCATGGAATTAGTGGATGATATTGACACCTATGTTTTTGATGTGAGCCCCAAAGAGGTGAAGAAAGAAGAACGCCTGTTCGAGGGGAAAATTTGGGTGGACCAGCGGGACCTTCAGATTGTCAAGACATACGGCCGGACGGTCTATGAGATAACAAGGAAAAACAAAGATCAACGATTCCCTCGTTTTGAAACAATCCGGGGAAATGTCGATGGGAAATACTGGTTCCCGATCTACACCCTAGCCGATGATGTATTACATTTCCCATCAGGCCAGGATGTGCGCATTCATGAAAAAGTGAAATATGAAAATTATAAGAAGTATGAAGCTGAAGTGAAGTTCACCGTCACCGGGGAAGTAAACGACAAAAAGAAAGAAGAAAAGAAGTAAAAAATCTGGCCAGCGTCATCACGCGGAATGCCTGTGCGGTTATCCGCACAGTGCATCATCCCGCGATTATGAATACGGGGGGGGCCGGTTCAGCAAATTCATCCTGGAAACCGAACCGGCCCCTTTTTCTATAACAATGAGTCAGAATTCAAAATGCACAATTCAGAATTCAGCTCTCACACTCTCTATTTTGGAATCCGCCTCTTTGCCTGACTCTTCTCTCAAGTCTGATCCTTCATCCCTCCTCCCTCATTCTCCATCCTCCACACTCCATCCCTCATCCTTCATCCTTCATCCTTCATCCCTCATCCCTCATCCCTCATCCTTCATCCTTCATCCTTCATCCCTCATCCCTCATCCCTCATCCCTCATCCTTCATCCTTCATCCTTCATCCCTCATCCCTCATCCTTAAAATACTCTCCCCACCGCTCACACAAATCTACTAATGTCTTTAGGCCAAAAGCCGTGGCGCCTTCCTTATAGTATTTCCAAGGCTTGTCAAAAAGGAACGGCCCCGCAATATCAAGGTGTGCCCAGGCCGTTTTTTCCGGCACGAACTCCTGAAGGAAAAGTCCGCCGGTGATGGCGCCGCCATAAGATCCGCCCACGTTGTTGATATCGGCATAAGGGGTTTTCAGCAATTCTTTGTATTCAGGAGGAAGCGGCAGTTGCCAGAAGAATTCCCCATGGTTTTGACCCGAATGGATGATGGCATCGACAAGCTTTTGGGAATTTCCCATAATAGCTGCATAGCCTTGGCCGAGGGCTCGAACAGCCGCGCCTGTCAACGTGGCCACATCAATCATATGGGTGGCTTTCCAGTCCCCCGCCAAGGAGAAAGCATCGGTCAAGATCAAGCGGCCTTCCGCATCGGTGTTATCCACCTGGACGGATTTCCCGTTGCGCGCGATAAAAATATCGCCGGGACGCTGCGCATTGGCATCGGGAAAATTTTCGCAGGCGGGGATGATGCCAAGGACGTGAAAAGGTGGCTTTAACTGGGCCAAGACCTTCATGGCGTAAAGGACCGCTCCAGCGCCAGCCATATCCCCTTTCATCTCCCACATTTTTTCGGAGGGTTTGATTGAAATGCCTCCACTATCGAACGTAACACCCTTCCCGACCAGAGCCAGCCGACAGGAAGACTCCTGAGCAGGCTGATATTCAAGGGTGATCAAGCGCGGAGGGTGAATGCTTCCTTTGCCAACCGCCATCAAACCGGTGAAACCTTCTGATATCAGATTTTTTTCGTTCCTCACCTGCACGGTCAAATGGTTTTCCTGCCCAATCTTGATTGCCAGAGATGCCAGGACTTCGGGAGTCACTTCAGCTCCGGGATCGTTCACAATTTGGCGCGCTTCATTGGCAGCTTCAGAAACCAATCGATAGCGAGCCAGGCGGGATTCAGATTCATTTTCGGCGGCGGGATCAACGACAAACTGAACTTCCAGTCCGGCGGCATAATTGTCTTTTTCCTTTTTGAATTTGTCGTAACTGTACCCGCCCAGAATCAACCCCTCTGCAACTTTACCCAGGAAGGGTGAAGCATCCTTGCCATCGAGAAGAACAGTCATCTTTTTGAGATTAAAATCTCTGCCATAACCAAAGGCCTTGGAGGCAAAAATCTTCACTTTTTCCCAAATATTATAGTTGGAGTCCAAAGCGGTGTGAAATGCCAACAGGTGTTGAATTTTTTCATCAAAGCGGCTGAAGAATTCCCGCTTAATTTTCTTTGCGGCAAAGTCGCTGTTAAGCTGATCGATGGTACTTTTCAATTTGTCCAATCGGACATGGGCGAGTTCTTTTTCTGAATCGGACAGGACCACCAGCAGATCGGTCCGCAGTTGCTCCAGAGGAGTTGTGATGATTTCGAATCGCATATCCTTTTCTTTTCCTCCTTATATGATTATCCTCAAACCGCGCCAAGCATCGAAAATCGAGCCGGAGGGGGTGGACTGTCGGCGTCGACTGTTGGAAATCAGTCCCGCTCTCCCATCATGTTACCAAAAGAAATGGTTGGTGTATTGCCCCTTCATATAGCGCTTTACTTTGCCGAAAGCTGGCTATATATTTAGTCCCCGCTATCGGGCGAGGAGATGAATCCATGGCTGGATCAGAGCTGTTTCAAGCCCCTTGGAATTTTTTAGGCTTGCCGGAGGAATTGTCGAATCCCCGGCGTTCGCGCGGCTGGCTTTTGCCCATTCCCTATGAATCCACCACCTCGTATGGCGCTGGGACCAGGGAAGGACCTGGAGCCATCTTAGCCGCCTCTCGCCAGGTGGAGCTGTACGACCATGAATTTGGAGCCGAACCGGCGATGGATTATGGTATACACACCACCCCGCCGCTGGCCCTCGTCCATCGTTCGCCGGAAGCGATGGTCAAAGCCGTAGAAGCCGCGGTAGCTAGGCTTCTCTCCGGTTCTCCCAAGCCCGAAGTCCTCGGGATCCTCGGTGGGGAGCATACGATTTCAGCTGGAGTGGCGCGAGGTTTGGCCAAGGTCATCAATCCCAGAACCTTGGTGGCGGTTCAAGTGGATGCTCATGCCGATTTGAGGGCAGAGTACGAGGATTCTCCTTTTAGTCATGCTTGCGCGGCACGGCGGATTCTGGATGTTTGTCCTGTTTTTCAAATTGGAATTCGCAACCTGTCACTCGGAGAGGCGGAATTCTGTCGAAACAGCCGGCGCGTAAAGACGGTGTTTGCGGAAGAAGCGGCGGATCCGCGTGGGAAATTTCTCAATGATCTTGGCCGCTTTGTGAAGGGAAAACAGGTATTCTTCACGATTGATCTGGACGGGTTGGATCCCTCCATCATGCCTGCCGTGGGAACCCCCGAACCGGGGGGCATTTCTTGGGAGCGGATGTTGGAAGTGGCGCGAACCATATGCCGCCATGCCGCCGGGGTGCCGATCTTTGACGTAGTAGAACTGGCGCCATTGCCGGGATTCCGAGCTCCGGACTTTTTGGCCGCTAAACTGGTTTACAAATTATTTTCATATACGCTCGGTATGAAGGGGACGTCACGCTCACCGAAAAGGAGAAGGGAAAATGGGTAAAGTTGATCTGCCCAAAAAATTTGTCAGCAAGTATCCACACAAATTTACCCTGGGAAAACAAAAATTTCTTTGCGGAAAACGGATTCTTCCGAAACCAATTACCGGTAAAGAATCGCTTCCGGAACTGATCGACCAGACCTTTCTGGCCTACAATGCCTCGCGGTTGCAGGAAGCTTCCCGGCTTTTTGCGGAAAAGATGCTAAAGGGAAATGTAACGGTGGGGATGAGTTTGGCCGGAGCTTTGACACCGGCGGGACTGGGGGCTGCCGCAATCGTTCCCTTGATCAAAGCGGGTTTTGTCGATTGGATTGTGGCCACTGGCGCCAATCTCTATCATGACATGCATCATGCGATGAACTTGCCTCTCTATCGCAGTTCCCCCTTTGTCCGGGATCTGGATATCCGCAAGGTGGGAGTCGTGAGGATTTATGACATCCTGCTCGATTACAACGATGTGTTGATGGCGACAGATCACGTGCTTCGGCAAATTTTACAGCAACCCGAATTTCAAAAAGAGATGGGGACCGCGGAACTGCATTATTTGTTGGGCAAGTATTGTGCTGAATTTGAAAAGCAGTCAGGTTTGCGGGACTCCTCCGTGTTGGCGGCAGCCTATCGGGCCGGTGTCCCCTGTTATTGTCCCTCTCCGGGCGACTCAACAATAGGAATGAACGTAGCCGGGTTGGAGCTGCGGGGGAATGCGCTTAAGGTCAATCCATCCCGCGATGTCAATGAGACTACAGCCATCGTGCTGGATGCCAAGCAGTCTGGCAATAAGACAGGCGTATTGTTGGTTGGGGGAGGATCTCCCAAAAATTTCACGTTACAGACGGAGCCTCAAATTCAAGAGGTGCTGCGGATTAAGGAAGAAGGACACGATTACTTCATACAATTTACCGATGCGCGGCCTGATACCGGAGGACTTTCCGGTGCAACCCCCGGAGAAGCGGTTAGCTGGGGGAAGGTGGATCCGCTGCAACTTCCCGATGCGGTGGTTTGCTACCTGGATTCCACGGTGGGATTGCCATTGCTGACCCATTATGCGCTGGCACGCTGTAAACCGCGCAAACTCAAAAAATTATATAACCGGCTGCCGGAATTGATGGATATGATCACCAAGGAGTATTGGAAACACAATAAGAAGTTATAGGGAGTGATTAGTGAATAGTGGATAGTGGGGAGAATTAGCAAGAGGTTGGTGAGGAGAGATCATTTACCATCGCTTTGAACCTCACCCTTTCTGCTTTGCCAGATCCTTTTTTGCAGTTGCACATCATATTCCATTTTTCACTATTCACTATCCACTTCTTTGTCATAACAACGCAATGAAGACCACCCTCCTGAAAAACCTGGCACGCCAACACGGAACACCCTTGTTCTTGATTGATCATGCAGTGTTGCGCGCCAATTATGCGGAGTTTAAGAAGTATCTCCCTCGAGTGCAGGCGTACTATGCCGTAAAGGCAAACCCGGACCTCGCCATCCTGCGGACTCTTTTTAATATCGGCGGAAGTTTTGATGTGGCCTCGCTGCAGGAATTCATGCTCGTGCATGAAAATATCCGGCATTTGCCCGCTCAGGCCAGGCAGGATTTTATCTGGGACAAAATCATTTATTCCAATCCGATCAAAGACAATCACACTTTGGAGGCGCTGGATCCATATAAGCCTCTGGTTACCTACGATAATCTTGAGGAAATCAAAAAAATTCGGGCCCATGCTCCTCATGCCGGCCTGGCCCTTCGCGTCAAGGTTCCCAACACGGGTTCCATGGTGGAGCTTTCCAGCAAATTTGGCGCATCTCCCGCCGAGGCCGTGGATTTTATCGCGGCTGCTCACGATGCCGGATTAGTGGTGGAAGGATTGAGCTTTCACGTGGGAAGCCAGTGCACCAATGTTGAAAACTATGTCCAGGCTCTGCAGATTTCCGCATCGGTCATGGAAGAAGCCGCTTGCCGAGGATTCACCCTTAAATTACTGGACATTGGCGGGGGATTTCCCGCTCCCTATGATCGCCATGCGCGCCCCTTCCGCGAATTGGCGCGCATTCTCAGAGCCGAACTGAACCGGCTTTTTCCTGGGGGCTTGGAAATTTTGGCTGAGCCTGGAAGATTTTTAGTTGCTACAACCGCCACGCTAGTGGCCGAAGTCATTGGCAAAGCGGAGCGGGACGGCAAATCTTGTTACTACATCAATGACGGGATCTATCATACCTTCTCTGGCATCCTTTTTGATCACTGTCAGTATCCGATCAAAGCTTTCAAAAAAGGCCCCCATAAAATTTCCGCGGTATTCGGGCCCACCTGTGATGCTCTGGACGTGGTTTCGCAATCCGAAGCTTTGCCGGAACTTAATTTGGGCGATCTGGTTTACAGTGAGAATATCGGCGCATATAGTCATGCCTCTTCCACCTGCTTTAATGGATTTCCACCCACCCAGGTAATTCATCTCAATCAATAAAGTTTAAAGACGAGCGGCTCCCTAAAAAATAGCGTGGATGGAGGCGGGGTGCCCCCACCCCGCCTGAGCTTGCCAACCATGCTCTGACGGCCTGAGGGCTGGCCGTCATGTTTGACTCATCATAAATAAAGATCACCTCCCCTAAGGGATTTATATAGTCAGCGCAATTTTGGTCGATAAATAAGAGTATCCGTGGGCGTGTGCCCGAGATCCTCGGCAAAAAATAGAGGATAGCGGGACAACTTATGTCAGCAGGAGCGCAAAAGTCAGCCATGTACCTTTACCCTAATATGAAGGAGCCAGATGGAGTTGTCGTTCAATCTCCTCAGACCACTCAGCAGAATATATTAATTGTCGATGATGACTCGAAGATTCGGGAGGTTACTTGCATCATCCTGGAGGGCGAAAACTACCAAGTCCACGCCGCTACGGATGGAAAAGAGGCTTTAGAATCGCTCGCCAAATTCAATATTGACCTGGTTCTGCTGGATATCATGCTTCCGGATGTGAATGGCTACAAACTTTGTAAAACCATCAAAAATAATGAATCCACCAAGGAAATCCCCGTAATCTTGCTCACCTCCCTGGACGGGGTGGATAACAAGGTCAGGGGGTTGGACGTCGGAGCCAACGACTACCTGGTCAAGCCGTTTCTTCAAAAAGAATTGTTGGCGCGGATTCGTTCGCAACTTCGAGAAAGGGAATTCACGCGCGAAGTCCGCTCTCTCTATTCGGTGGAAAAGCGGCGGACGCAAGAATTGCTGGTCCTCAACAAGCTGACGGCCAAATTCAACCAATCGCTCGATCCTCCGGAATTATTGCTTAACGCCGCCCGTGAGATCAGCACCGGTCTGAAATACCGAAGTTGTGTGATTGCCTTGAGAGATGGTGAAGCCGGTCTTTTCCAGGTTCGGGCTTGCTATCATGCCGTTCAGCAGAACGATCTGCGTTGGCAGGACCTGAAAATGGATAGGGGCTATCTGGATCGGATTGCGATGGAGCGGAAGGCAGTGATTTCGACGGAAGCGGATGCCGATAAAATGGCTTTCCGGTTTTTCCCGGAATCTAGGTCGCAAATGCTCGTGCCGTTGATCAGCCACGATTGGATGGAAGGGATCCTGGTGGTGGAAAGCAACCTGCCCGATTCTTACAGTAATGACGATTTGAACCTGTTGAGCACGGTCGCGGGGAACTTGGCCCTGGCGCTGAAAAATGCCGAACTTTTCCGGCGGACTCAATTGCATTCGGAAAACCTGCAACAACTGGTGTCGCAAAGAACGCGCGAAATCGAAAAGCAGAAAAAACTGATGGAATGCATCATTGATTCGCTGCCGTTGGGACTCTATGTCATTGACCAGGATTTTAATGTCGTGGCTTGGAATCGCAAAAGGGAGACTGGCATCCTGGGGATCCCGCGGGAACAGGTCGTCGGCCGAAATCTTTTTTCGGTTTTTCCTTCCATGATTGAGGACAAGTTGAAAAGCGAGTTTGAAAGAGTGTTAGCCGTGGGAGAGCCCTTCGAAACCGAAACGGTCTCGTATGTTTCCGGAGAAAAGCAATATTATCATATTCGCAAAATCCCTATGGAGATGGAGGCCGGCCATGCGAGCCATGTAATCACCTTGGCGGAGGATATCAGCGACCGCAAGCGCCTTGAAGAATCGGTACATACCAACGGGAAATTGGCCAGTCTGGGAAGGCTTTCGGCCGGAATCGCTCATGAACTGAACAATCCAATGGCTGCGATTGCCGGCTGCGTGGAGGGATTGATCTCGCGTGCCCAGGCGCCAGAACTCTCCGCTGCGCCCGCGTTTGAAGATTTTCCGGAGTATCTAAAGATAATCGACGATGAAATTCAGCGCTGCAAGGGGATCATCAACAATCTGCTCGATTTTAGCCGCAGCCGGGAAATGTTGCAGCAGCCCGTTCAGGTCAATGAAATCCTGGAGCAGACCCTGCAATTGCTGAGCCACCACAAATCGTTTAAGAAAATTCAGGTTTTAAAGGAGTTGGATTTGGGCCTGCCCCCGGTGGTGGGCAACAGCGGGGAATTGCGCCAGGTCTTTGTGGCCATGGCCATTAATGCCATGGATGCCATGAACCAGTCAGGGTCGTTGACCATCAGGAGCCTGACCGAAAAGCGCCACGATCAAGATTATGTGTGCATTCATTTCCAGGATACGGGAGTTGGGATCCCGTCGTCGAATTTAACTAAAATATTCGATCCCTTTTTTACAACGAAGGCCGTGGGCCAGGGAGTCGGATTGGGTCTTTCCATCTGCTATGGAATCATCCGAAGCCACAATGGTTTCATCAAAGTGACTTCGGAGGAGGGAAAAGGGACCCTCTTCCAGATTTATATTCCGGTCAATCCCATCGGGGAGCCAGTTTCATGACAAGCACGAATAATAAAAGAATACGCGTTCTCATCGCCGAAGACGAAGCTAATTTCAGTTTGATTCTGCACAAGGAATTGGCCCGGCGGAACTTTGAAGTTTCGGTGGTTCGTGATGGCCGAAGCGCCGTCGAAATCTGCGATCAGACTGACTTTGATGTAGTGGTCATGGATATCCAGATGCCAAACCTGACCGGCATGGAGGCCTTGAAAATACTCAAAGCCAATACTCCCGCGCCCGAAGTCATCATGCTCACGGGGCACGCCACCCTGGAAACCGCCATCGAAGCCTTGAAAGGCGGCGCCTATGACTACCTGACCAAACCCTGCAAGATTGAAGAACTGGATGTGTTGATCCACAAAGCTTATGAGAAAGGTTTTCTTGAGAAGGAGAACCAGCAATTGCATGCCCGCTTGAGCCGGAAGGAAGGGGCGCCAGCCTTTATCACTCAAGCACCGAAGATGTTGGAATTGTTGGGATTTGTGGAACGCGTGGCCAGAACCGCCTCCAACGTATTGATCGCCGGGGAAAGCGGCGTGGGGAAAGAGCTGATCGCCCAATCTCTGCACCGGCTTTCCACTCGCCGAAGCGGTCCCTTCATTGACATCAATTGCGGCGCAATTCAAGAAACCTTGTTGGAAAGTGAGATGTTCGGCTATGAAAAGGGCGCTTTTACCAGTGCCGATTCTTCCAAATTGGGTCTTTTCGAACTGGCGGATTCGGGGAGCCTTTTTCTGGACGAGATTGGAGAACTCAGTCCGCGGCTCCAGGTCAAGCTCCTGAGGGTCTTGGAAACCAAATCTTTTTTCCGCGTCGGCGGGACCAAACAGGTCAAAGTGGATATCCGCTTGATTGCCGCCACCAATAAGAATTTGATGGAAGAGGTGGAGCAGAATCGTTTTCGTCAGGATCTGTTGTATCGGGTCAATACCGTGACCATAGAGATACCGCCTTTACGGGAGCGAGTAGAGGATATTCCCCTGTTGGTAGATCATTTCCTCAAACAGATGGCCAAGGAGCGCAGCGTGGAAATTTCGCCGGACACCCTGGAATGTTGCCGCCAGTACCGCTGGCCCGGAAACGTTCGCGAACTTCGCAACGTTGTAGAACGGGCGCTGGTCCTTTGCGCACGAGGCCGGATTACCCCTGACTATCTGCCGGCGGAAATTAGCCAAAACAAAAAACTATCATTGCCTCTGCCTGAAGCCAGCTTTGATCGCTCAGTCCCCGGTCAAGCCAAATCGCTGGCCGATTTGGAAAAAGAGCAAATTCTTGCTACTCTGGAAAAAGTGAAATGGCATAGGGGGAGAGCGGCTGAAATGCTGGGGATCACTCCCAAGACTCTGTATCGGAAATTGCGGGCTTATCAAGATGCGGGATAGAAAATCTCCGGTCATAAATCAGGGGTGACCGAGGCGCCGTGCCCTCACGGCGGGAAAGAGAACGAAGCTGGCGGCAGAGCGGAACGGGGCATCCCGCCTCCATCGCATTGAATTGCTATGTCTCTTTTTGAACAAATCGCCGAACGAAAAATCCGGGAAGCCCAAGAACAGGGGGCTTTCGATGATCTTCCAGGTTCAGGCAAGCCTCTATCGATGGATGACGATGCCGGGGTTCCAGAAGATTTGCGGATGGCTTATAAAGTTTTGAAAAATGCCGGTTGTCTCCCCCCGGAATTGGAATTGCATAAGGAAATTATGAGGCTGCAAGATATATTGAGGGGGATTGATGATGAACAGGAGAAAATCCGGCATATCCGTCACCTCAACTTTCTCGTCACCCGATTAAATTTGCTGCGAAAGAGCCCCGCCCATCTGGAACTTGCTCAGCAATATGGTCCCGCCGTAGCCCGAAAACTCACGAAACAAGATTGATTTTCACTTCTGGCTCGCTTATCCTCGAAGATACAAGGAGAGGGAAGTGCTTTTCTCGGGAAAAGCAGCGGGTAGTCCTTTCTTCAAAAATTCAGAGAGACGGATTTTTGTGCCTGAAGGCAAAGCGGCTTCAGGCCAATGTCAGAGGTTTCGAAGTGGTGTCGAACTTGCGGCGGACTGTCATTCTTTTCCCGCGGTTTTGTGTCATGGGCTGCTTCCCTTTCAGATTTTCCGGGATGAGTTCACCAGAAGTAGAACAGGCCCGGAGGATGAGAGTGTGCCAGTCGCGAATCCGCGAATTGAGGGACATGCTATTGTTCTTTGAAGGTTGGAAATCAACATGATTGCTTCCATTGATTCGAATACAGCTATGATTAAACCCCAGGCATTGAAATCCGGAGCTACGATTGGTGTCGTAGCTCCCGCCAGCCCTGCAAACCAAGAGTCATTTATGCAGGGAGTCCACGAACTGGAAGGGCTGGGCTTTAGGGTGAAGTATTCCGATTCGGTATTTGACCGGCAGATTTACTTTGCCGGGAGTCATGCATGGCGGGCCGGGAATTTGCTGGAGATGTTTGCCGATCCCGAAGTGGATGCGATAATTTGTGCCCGTGGAGGGTATGGCTGCCATTACCTTTTGCCTTTGCTCGAGCCAGCAAACATTCGGTCTCATCCGAAAATTTTCATGGGATACAGCGACACTACGGTTTTACTGCAATTTTTGGAGCAGCAATGTGGGATGAATTGTTTTCACGGCCCAATGGTATCCTTTGAGTTTTCCCGCGGCGAGAAGGCTTATGATCGCCAGGTTTTTTGGGATTGTCTGACCAGGACCTCTCCTGGGCAAATTATCTCATCCCGGGATTTTGAAGTTTTGCGCGGGGGAAGCGCGGAGGGGATCTTGAGCGGAGGGTGCCTTTCTCTTTTGACTGCGCTTCAAGGGACGCCTTACGAGCCGATAACAGAGGGCCGGATTCTCTTTCTTGAAGATATCGATGCCAAGCCGTACCAGGTAGACCGGATGATGATGCAGCTGAAATTGGGGGGGAAGCTGGAAAAAATCCACGGCATTATTTTTGGAGAAATGATGGGCTGTCTGCCTTCATCGGATCAGCCTTTCCGTTTGCAGGAAATCCTCTTTGACATTCTGAGAGATTACCATTTTCCGATTCTTTTTGGAGTTCCCTCAGGCCATGCGCGACAGGGAATGCTGACCTTGCCTTTCGGCATTCGCGTCAGAATGGATGCGGAGGCCCGCTCCCTTGAGTTTTTGGAGGGGGCAGTCAGTTGAGAATCCATCCATCAAATTCATAAATAAAACAGAGACCAAATGCTTGAACAATCACTCGGAACCATCAAACGGATTCATCTAATCGGCATTTGTGGCACCGCCATGGCCTCTCTGGCCGGGATGTTGCGAGAGCGTGGATTTGAAGTGACTGGATCCGATCAAAATGTTTACCCGCCTATGTCGACATTTTTGGAGAAATTAGGAATCCCGGTTTTTCGAGGATTTTCAGAGTCGAATTTGATGGCCGCCCACCCCGATCTGGTTGTGGTGGGCAATGCCATTTCAAGAGGAAACCCGGAGGCGGAAACGACATTGAATCGAAAAATCCGGTATGCCTCCCTGCCTGAGGTGGTGAAAGATCTTTTTATTCGAGGCCGGCAGAGCATTGTAGTGGCCGGCACGCATGGGAAAACCACCACCACCGCATTGATTGCCTGGCTGTTGGAATTTGCCGGGCTGAAGCCTGGGTTCCTGATTGGAGGCATCGCGGAAAATTTCGGCGGAAGTTATAAACTGGGGGCGGGCCGCCTCTTTGTGGTGGAAGGAGACGAATATGACACTGCCTTTTTTGATAAGGGATCCAAATTCCTGCATTATCTTCCCGACTGGGTGATTCTGAATAATTGCGAATATGATCATGCGGATATCTTTCCGGATTTTGAGTCCGTCAAGACTAGTTTTCGCAGATTAATCAATATTATCCCGTCCGCTGGAAAGTTATTTGCGGGTTGGGATGATGAAGCGGTGCGCGGTTTGAGCGCTCGGGCCTTTTGCGACGTAATATCCTATGGATTGGGCGAGGATCCCATTTGGCGGGGCTCCGAGATTTGCCACGCTCCCGAGGGTACGCATTTTGTTGCATTAAAAAATGGAAAGCACTATGCCGAACTGGACGTGCCCCTGGCGGGGATTTTTAACGTGAAGAATGTTCTGGCCGCCATCGCCTGCGCGGATTCGTTGGGCGTTTCATCCGGGACAATCGCTGATGGATTGCGCGAATTCAAAAATGTGAAGAGGCGTTTGGAAGTGCGGGGCGTGGCGCGGGGGATCACCGTATATGACGATTTTGCGCATCACCCCACGGCCATTCGCGAGACCCTTCAGGCGGTTCGGGCCCGGTTCCCCAAGGCCCGGATCTGGGCCATTTTTGAGCCTCGTTCCGCCACCTCGCGCCGGAATACTTTTCAAGTCGAGCTCAGCAAGGTTTTCGGAGCCGCCGATCAAGTCCTCATCAGCAATCCCTTTGCTCCGGAAAAACTCGACCCGATCCTTCGGCTGGATGTCAATAAGTTAGTGTCCGAACTGCAAAATCAGGGAGTATCCGCGGAACGGGCCGCGGGCGCCGATGCAATTGTAGCTCGAATTGTTCCGCGTTTGCTGCCGGGCGATCAGGTGGTCATCATGTCCAATGGCGGTTTTGATGGCATCCACCAAAAATTGCTGAAGGCGATTGAATGCAGGGTTGATTAAAACTTTTTGAAAAGGTATCCTAGCATACGAATTGGGAATCCCTTTATTCATTCAGCCAAAGAAATATTATGGCCAGCAAAAAAATATTGATCGTGGACGATGATCCGGGCATTTTGAACATGTTGGGATTGATGTTTCAATTCGAAGGGTATCAATCCATCACCTGTAATTATGCTCAAGAGGCATTGGCCCGGATTCAATCGGATAAACCTGATGTGGTGTTGCTGGACGCCATGATGCCGCATTTGAATGGGCTGGATCTTTTGAATATTTTGCGGGAAACAAAAATGCCCAACCTTCCTCCCGTCATATTGCTTACAGGCAGTTCTGATCCCGCTTACCGGAAAACCGCTCTGCAAGCGGGCGCCTGTGACATTTTAAGCAAGCCTTTCATCAAGGAAGAATTGCTGGCGCGGATTAAAAGCCTCTTGGAAAAAGCCTCCTGATCTCATGATTCGAACTTTTCTCAGTTTGATTGCCGGTTTTGGATTCGCCTGCCTGACCCTGCCCTTTGCGCTGATCTATTCGGCTCTAACCCACGATCCTCGTCCCCTCTATGTCATCGGGCGAAAAATGTTTTTGATCGGGATGCGGCTGTCGGGAATCCGATTGCACGTGGAGGGGCTCGATCATATTGCCAGCGGGGCGAATTACTTATTTGTGGCCAACCACCAGAGTTATCTCGATCCGGCCGCCCTGATGAATTGTATTCCCCGCGATTTGCGATTCATGGTCAAAAAAGAATTGTGGAAACTGCCCATGATCAACCTGGGGATGTATTTTGCCGATTTTGTTTTTGTGGATCGGGGTAGCGGCATCAAGGCCCGGCAATCCATGAACCGGGCGGTGGAGAGATTAAAGGCCGGTGCTTCATTCCTGATTTTTGCCGAGGGGACGCGAACGCGCACCGGGCGTCTGCGAGACTTCAAGCGGGGTCCATTCCTCATGGCATTGGAGGCGAAGATCCCCATCCTCCCGGTCACCATCTCCGGCAGCTACAATATTTGGCCTCCTTCCTCTTGGCGAATCCATCCTGGCGTGATTCAGGTCTATTTCCATCCGCCGGTGGAAGTTCGTGGAGTGAAAGTTCGTCAAGTGGGCGCGCTTATGGCCAAAATCAGGGATGCCGTTGCTTCCCGGTTGCCGGAAGAAAATCAGCCGCTGGAAATTCCAGCCAAGGAGGAGAACCATGGCTGACTCTGCTTTGACTACCGCACAGTTGGTATATTCTTTGGTCGCGGATGACGTGCGCCTGGAAGTTGGAAATAAATTGAGCGTGATGGGGATCTTCCAGAACTTCTTCCTGCAGATGCTTCCCGCCCCCATCCTGAAATTCATGGTGCTCAATCATTGGGTGGGAAACGGAGATCACACTACGCAACTGAAAATCGTCAATCCTCAGCATTCCAAAATTGTGGCTGCCACCGAGCCCTCTGCCTTCTCCCTGTCGGCGGGCGGCTTTGCGGATAATATCACCGTGTTTGCCAATGTGGTTTTTGAAGAAGAAGGTCCGCATGCCATTCAGATTTACCTGGATGGAATCATGGTCCGCGAGGTTTATCTCAACGTCGTGGTCCCACCAAAAAAAAATCCCTCGGTCAATTAAAGTTCTTCGTCATGGTTTTGCGGACACGCGGGCGGAAAATCCATGCCGTTGACAATCTTGTCGCCAGGATGGAGCGAAGGAAACTTCTTTGCGCATTCTGGCGCCAATTCGGGTTGCATTTCCTTCAACTTGCAATACAATGAAAAAGCTGGACTTCTCGATGATCAACACTAACTGAGCCGAAATTGATTTCCCTGAGCAAAGGGAGTGTGTGCATGAAAATTCATGAATATCAGGCCAAGGCCCTCTTAGCCCAACATGGTGTTGCTATCCCGCGAGGCGAGGTCGCTTTTTCCGGGGGAGAAGCCTTCGAAATTGCTCAAAAACTGGGAGGGACGGTAGTCGTCAAAGCTCAAATCCATGCGGGGGGAAGGGGAAAAGCCGGCGGCGTCAAACTTGCTCAAACCCCCGAGGAAGCGGCGGAAATTGCCGGGAGGATGCTCGGCCAGATCCTAGTGACGGCGCAGACCGGCCCGGCGGGCCGGGAAGTGAAACGGGTCCTCATTGAAGAAGGATTAAAGATTCGGACGGAATATTATCTGGGGATTGTCATTGACCGGTCTGTGGCTAAACCTGTTTTTATGGCGAGCCAGGCGGGCGGGATGGAAATTGAAAAAGTAGCGGCGGAGACTCCTGAATTGATTATCAGAGAGCACGTCGAGCCCGGGCTGGGCTTGACTCCCTTCCAGGCCCGAAAGCTGGCCTTTGGCATCGGCCTTTCCGCTCCCTTGGCCAACCGGGCCGTTGAATTTATGATGGCCTTATACCGTGCCTTTGAGTCCACGGATGCTTCACTCGCGGAGATCAATCCCTTTCTTTTGACGGAAGATGGCCAGTTCTATGCCCTGGATGCCAAATTGAATTTCGACGACAATGCGCTCTACCGCCATCCGGAAATCATGGAATTGCGCGACCTCAATGAAGAAGATCCGCTCGAGATTGAAGCCAGCCGTCACGGGCTGAATTACATCAAGCTGGATGGGAATGTGGGATGCATGGTGAATGGAGCGGGTCTGGCCATGGCCACCATGGATATTATCAAACTGGCAGGCGGTTCCCCGGCTAATTTCCTGGATGTTGGAGGCGGGGCCACGGCCAATCAAGTGAAAAATGCCTTCTCCATCATTCTCTCGGACGCTAATGTCAAGGCTGTACTTATCAATATCTTTGGCGGCATCATGCGCTGTGACATTGTGGCGCAAGGTGTCGTTGAAGCCGCGCAGTCATTGGATCTCAAAGTTCCCTTAGTGGTTCGGCTGGAGGGAACCAACGTGGAAAAAGGCCAGGAGATCCTGCGGAATTCTGGATTGAAATTGACGGTGGCGAATAGTATGCAGGATGGTGCGGAAAAAGTAGTGGCCCTGGCAAGATGACTCTACGCGATTCCCAGCCGAGGCGAGAAGCGGGAAAGCTGCGAATGGCGGCTATTAGGCGGCAATAGGCGGCGCCTGGCGGAATATTTCGAATCTTGTTTTTGTTGGGAAGCAATGGGTGATCGCTGACAGCTGACAGCCGAATGCCGATGAAGCTCATTACTTGTCATGGGCAATAAGTCACTCAACAAAGAGGGGTGAATCCTCGTGAGCATTCTGATTGATGAAAATACCCGCTTGGTCGTGCAGGGAATTACCGGGAAAGAGGGGACCTTTCACACTTTGCAGGCCATCGCCTATGGCACTCGTGTGGTGGGCGGTGTGACTCCTGGCAAGGGGGGAACGAGCCATGAGGGGATTCCGGTTTTCAATACCGTGAGTGAGGCCCGCCGGAGAGCCGCTGCCAATGCCTCTGTAATTTTTGTTCCTCCTCCTTTTGCCGCGGATGCCATCATGGAAGCCGCCGATGCGGGAATTGAATTGATTGTCTGCATCACCGAAGGGATTCCTACCTTCGATATGATCAAGGTGAACCGTTACCTCGCCAATAAGGCATCCCGCCTGATCGGACCTAATTGCCCGGGGATCATTTCACCGGGAAAATGCAAAATCGGGATCATGCCCGGATTTATTCATCGGGAAGGACGAGTAGGGGTAGTTTCCCGGAGTGGAACGTTGACCTATGAAGCGGTGGCCCAATTGACGGCGCTAGGGATTGGGCAATCCACTTGTATTGGCATCGGAGGTGACCCTATTATTGGAACTCGCTTCATCGATGCCCTGGAGCTGTTTAATGCCGATCCTGAGACCGACGCGGTGGTGATGATTGGTGAAATTGGCGGCGCCGACGAGGAGACCGCCGCCGGCTTTATTAAATCGAAAATGACCAAGCCCGTCATTGGTTTTGTAGCGGGCCAAACTGCGCCGCCGGGCAGGCGCATGGGACATGCGGGAGCCATCGTCAGTGGTGGCAAGGGGACCGCCGCGGACAAAATCCGCATCTTGAAAGAAGCGGGAATTCAGGTGGCTGACAGCCCCGCCAAGATTGGGAAGGTGGCCCAACAAGCATTGGGCAAGAGATGAAGCGGCGAAATCTATATCACTCGCTGACGCTCGCGCTTTTTCCCTTCGCGTTGTGACCGCGTTTTGCCATGCCAATAGCGCGAAGTGTTAACGAACGATCGGCTCAGCTTTCCGTGCCTAGGTTTGCGATTCCCAGGCTGCTGCGCTTAATGCTCCTTTCGGCTTTGTGCTTCCTGATTTGATCCCATGGCCGTGGAGCGCAGAGTAGTTGCCATTTTTGAGCTTTGTATGGATAAACCAATATTTCTGGAGGATTGAAGTGAATTTGGAAAGAACATTGACCATTATCAAGCCGGATGGAGTAGAACAGGGACACATTGGAGATATTCTCCGGATGTTGGAAGCTCATCAATTCAAGATTAGAGCGGCAAAAATGCTGCAGCTGAGCAAAGATCAGGCTGCTGGATTTTACGCGGTGCATCGGGGAAAGCCTTTTTTCGAGAGTTTGCTGAGCTACATCAGCTCCGGGCCGGTGCTGGTGATAGTCTTGGAAAGAGAAGACGCCATCAGCCGTTTGCGCGAATTAATGGGCGCCACCAACCCGGAAAAAGCAGATCCCGGGACGATTCGAAAATTATACGCCACCTCCATGGAACGAAACGCCATCCACGGTTCGGACGGCCCGGATACGGCCAAAACGGAGATTGCCTTTTTTTTTAATGCGCTGGAAGTGGTTTAGAAGGGCGGTGCGTTGATGCGATGTGCTAAGGCATCTCGCGCGCCGCATGGCGAATTGGATTTTTTTGTTGGGCGATTATGTTTTTGCAATTCGGAAAGATTTTAATCTTGCTGGGCCTGATCTTGTTGGGATTGGGCCTGCTGATAACTTTTGCCCCGGCATTCCCCAATTTCAAGTTAGGCCGGTTGCCTGGCGATATTTATATTCGAAAGGGAAATTTCTCATTCTACTTTCCATTGACGACTTCCATTTTAGTCAGTCTTCTTTTGACCATTTTCCTCTGGCTATTTTCGAAGCGATAACGAATTTGACATAAGCTGGAGACATGCTGAGCCGCCATGAACTTGCCTTCCCGCCGCCGGATTTTCACTGTTTCTGAAATAACCCATGATGTGAAGTGTCTGTTGGAGGAAAAATTCAGCAGCGTTTGGATTGAAGGCGAGGTCTCCAATTTCATCCAGGCGAGTTCGGGGCACATCTATTTTGTGCTCAAAGACAAGGGCGCCCAAATTAAATGCGCGTTCTTCCGCAACAAAGCGCGCTATCTTCGTTTCAAAATCGGCGATGGCCAGCAGGTGGTGGTTTGCGGGAGCCTGGGAGTTTATGAACCTCGGGGAGAATATCAGCTGTATGTGGATTTCGTGGAACCCAAGGGGATAGGAGAACTTCAGCAGGCCTTTGAACAGTTGAAAGCCAAACTGGAGGCGGAGGGATTATTTGATCCGGCTCACAAAAAGCCCTTGCCTCTGCTCCCGCGGAAAATTGGGATTGTAACTTCGCCCACGGGGGCGGTCATTCAGGACATCTTGCGCATTTTGGGACGCCGGCATCACAATATGCAAATTCTCCTCTATCCCTCCAAAGTGCAGGGTGAAGGGGCCGCGGCAGAGATTGCGGCCGGCATCCGCTTCTTGAATGGGCTTCCAGATATAGATGTCATCATTATCGGACGCGGGGGTGGATCCATCGAGGATTTATGGCCCTTTAATGAAGAGATCGTTGCGCGCGCCATCTATCAGTCCGATATCCCGGTGATTTCAGCCGTCGGGCATGAGACCGATTTTACTATCGCTGATTTTGTGGCGGATCTGAGAGCCCCCACCCCTTCGGCGGCCGCTGAATTAGTGGTGACCCAAAAAAGCGAATTTGTCGAGAGATTGGGAAATTTGGAAAAGCAGTTGATCCGCGGTTTGAAATATAACTTGAGCTGCTTGCGAAGCCATGTGCTGGGATTGGGCGCCGAGAAAGTGCTGGGGGCGCTCGACGGGCGGGTACGGTTGCATCAACAGCGATTGGATGAATTGATTTTTCGTTTACGGAACAGCCAGTCCAGCCGGTTGCGAGAAGCCCGTGCGCACTGCCAGCTCCTCGAACAACGGGTGGTGCGGTTTGATCCTGTCCGTTGGCTCGAAGCTCAAAAAAAGTTATTGGGTCACACCACGGAGATGTTGGACGTGGCTGTTCGCCTGAAATTGCGGAAAATCCGGGCGCATTGGGAGCTCCTCTCAGGCCAACTCAGCATCCTTGGCCCACAGGCGGCGCTGGAGCGGGGGTATGCCATTTGTAGGGACTCCGATGGAAAGATCTTAAAAGATGCACGAAACCTTTCGGTGGGCGATCTGTTTCAAGTCACCCTGGCACGGGGTAAATTGGAGGGGCGGGCGGAAAAGATCCATACGGCGGAACCATAACAACTTTCATTTCTTCCGCAACTCAATGGCGGGAGTGACCGGGGATGCTTCATGAAAAAACAGCATGATTTTGAATCGGCGCTGCAAAGGCTCGAGGAGATTGTCAAGACCATGGAAGAAGGCAATTTGCCGTTGGCTTCCTCCTTGGAGATATTTGAAGAAGGGATGAAACTATCTCGTTTTTGTCACTCCAAGCTGGAAGAAGCGGAGCGTAAGGTGGAAATGCTCGTGAAAAAAAACGACGGATCCGTAGAGACTGCCCCCTTTCAGGCGGGTACAGATGAAGCCTAATCGAAGGTTTTTGTTGGTCTGGCTGGCATTTCAAGCTAAAATAAAATGTTTTGTGCTTGTTGGATCTGGCCATAGGTCGCTTATTGAAGATGTTGCTGGAAAGGATTTATAGGAATGAATTCCGAATTGTCCGAGTATCCATTATTATCCCAGATAAATTCGCCGGATGATCTGAAAAAGCTTGAGGTTAGCCAATTAGCGCAGGTTGCGGAAGAATTGCGCCACTTTATGATCCAGGCGGTCTCGAAAACGGGGGGCCACCTGGCTTCCAGCATGGGAGTCGCGGAATTAACCGTAGCGCTGCATTACGTCTATAACACGCCGCGCGATTTGTTGGTGTGGGATGTGGGGCACCAGGCCTATGGGCACAAGATTCTAACGGGACGGAAGAATCAGTTTTCCACCTTGCGTCAGTATGAGGGGCTCAGCGGTTTTCCCAAACGGGAAGAAAGTGTATACGATACTTTCAATGTTGGGCATGCTTCCACTTCGATCTCCGCGGCCCTGGGAATGGCGGTGGCGAGAGATTTGGCGGGCCAGGATTACAATGTGGTGGCCATCATTGGAGATGGTGGGCTCACCGGTGGAATAGCCCTGGAGGGAATGAATCAGGCCGGATATCTACGGCGCAAGCTTCTGATCATTTTGAATGACAACGAAATGTCCATTTCTCCCAACGTGGGCGCCTGGGCGGGATATTTGAACCGGATTGTCACGGGTCAGGTTTATCAGAAGTTCATCAAGGAAGTGGATGCCATGATCAATTCGGTCCCCCGGATTGGTCCCCGTCTTTCCAAGGTGGCACGCAATTTGCTGGAGGCATTAAAGACCTTCCTAGTGCCCGGATTGTTGTTTCACGAATTGGGATTTGATTATATTGGTCCCATCAATGGACATAACGTCGAAACCCTGGTGGAGACCCTGCAAAAGGTGAAGCAGAGCAACGCGCCCACCATCTTGCATGTGTATACCAAAAAAGGGAAAGGTTGGACTGTGGCCGAATCCGCCCCTATCAAATATCATGGCCCCAGTGCTTTCGATCCCGAAACGGGCGAGATTAATCCCATGCCTCCTGGCCCTCCTTCGTATACTTCGGTGTTCGGAAAAACCATGGTGAAGTTGGGAAAAGTCTATCCCAACTTGGTGGCAATCACCGCGGCAATGCTGGAGGGGACTGGGCTCATCGCCTTCCAAAAAGAATTTCCCGGCCGTTGTTTCGATGTCGGAATCGCGGAACAACACGCGGTCACATTTGCCGCCGGAATGATCACTCAGGGAGCAAAGCCGGTGGTGGCGATATATTCCACCTTCCTGCAGCGGGCCTATGACCAGGTGATTCACGATGTCTGTCTGATGGATCTGCCCGTGGTTTTCGCCCTGGATCGTGGAGGTATCGTGGGCGCCGATGGCGCGACTCATAATGGCCTATACGACATCGCCTATCTGAGAGCCATCCCCAATATGGTTTGCATGGCTCCCAAGGATGAGAATGAATTGCAACACATGCTGTATACGGCACTCAATACTCCTCATCCCACGTCGATTCGTTATCCCCGCGGAAATGGCCAGGGAATTAAAATGGACGAGGAATTTCATGCTCTTGAAATCGGCAAGGCTGAATTGCTTCGGGACGGCCAGGATTGCGCCATTGTTGCTTTGGGAACCATGGTTCACTCCGCCCTTAAGGCTGCCGAAAAATTGGCCGCGGAAGGTATTACGGCCTCAGTAATCAATGCCCGCTTTATCAAACCGCTGGATACGGAATTGCTGACTTGTCTGGCTCATGAGAAGCCTTTCCTGATTACCATCGAGGAAGCGGCGTTGGATGGAGGTTTTGGCAGCGCCGTCATGGAAATGTTGGAGACTCACAATATTTCCGGCTGCAAAATTTTGCGGATCGGCGTCCCTGATCAATTAATTGAACAGGGTAGTCCCGCCTTGTTGCATGCAAAATTCGGCCTCGATGCCGATGGCATCTACCGGAAAATCAAGAATTTTATCCAAAGTCATTATAGTACTCGCGTCCGAAGCTCGGTCATCACTTAGAACTATTTCCTTTCCGGCAATTGCTCACCGCCGGTTGAATTTCTGCTCCTGCTGGTTTTTCTCGCAGAGATCTCCCTCAATGAAAGAACGGATTGATAAACTGCTGCTGGATCGGGGATTGACGCGTAGCCGGCAGCAGGCTCAGGCATTGATTCTGGCAGGCGAAGTACTCGCCAATGAACAGAGGATCGACAAACCCGGCATGAAGGTCGATTCTGAAGCCGTGTTGCGCCTTAAGAATCCTCCTTCCGCCTACGTTTCCCGTGCTGGTCTGAAACTCGAGAAAGCGCTGGCCGTTTTTGCCCCTCAAATCAGCGGTTGGGTATGCCTGGACATTGGCGCCTCTACTGGGGGGTTTACGGACTGCCTCCTGCAACATGGGGCGAGCCGGGTCTATGCCATCGATGTCGGGCACAACCAATTGGATTGGAGCATCCGCGCCGATCCGCGCGTCGTGGCCACTGAAGGATTGAATGCGCGCTATTTGAAATTTGAGGACATTGGAGTGACGGTGGACCTCATCACCATTGATGTCTCCTTTATTTCATTGACGCTGATCCTGCCAGTGCTTGCGGATTTGCTGAAGCCGGGAGGAATGGTTATCTGTCTGATCAAGCCCCAATTTGAGGTGGGAAAAGGTGAGGTTGGAAAGGGGGGATTAGTTCGGGATCCCCTGCAACATCAACAGGTGGTTCTCAAGATTCAGGAAGCAGCGAAGGTGCTGGGATTTGCCGTAATGGGGGGAATCGATTCGCCAATTACAGGCATGGAGGGGAATAAGGAATTCTTTATGGCTTTGACTCGCTAATTCACTTTTGAGATTGCGTCCGCGATGTCGGTTGCCATCTTTGCCTACATTGCAGGCGATGCCGCAAAGGAGGCAAGGACATCGCTCCTCAATTTTGAGAGGGAGCCAAGGGCCGATTCCGAAACACAAGCGTCCCGCGAATGAACTCCCCCCTCCCTCCCCTCGCATCGTGGATTTTGGGTATTCATTGATTCAACTTCCGCATTTCGCCTCTAAAAAACTCTCCCTGTTCGGTCGGTGCAAAATTCCAATCGCTGAACAAAGTGGGGAACCAGTCGGGATCGAAGCACCAGGCAGTCCAGGAAATCCCCTTTCTGGAAAAAAAGTCGATCAAATGTCGGCCATACTCCGGCGTTCCGATGCAGGGCACAAATCCCTTGCGTTCGAAGCCAAATTCAGTGGCGAAGATGGGATATTTTTCGGCGAGATAGCCAAAATCTTTTTCCCATTTCTCCTCCCAAGGTTGAGGCCGCTTCTGAGGATAAGGATGAACCGTGTAGCCGATGCCTGGGATGTTGATGGGATTGCCGCCGATGGGGGTTAAGTCATAATCCCAATCCAGCCCTCCCACCAGAGGGATGGCGATGGGATTGTTGGCCAGGATGATCTTGATGATAGTCTCGGCTTGTGACTTCCACTCCGCCCAACTCCAGTCGCCGAGTTGTTCGTTGAATGTGGTTGGCTCATTGTAGATTTCATAAAACGCCACCCAAGGTTCATTCCGGTAGTGGGCGGCAATGACTTGCCAGAACTTGTAAGTCTCCTTCTGGGTGGTGTCATAGATGGCGTCCTGGAATAACTCCGTTTTCAAATTTCCGATAACGTGCCAATCCAGAATAACGAACATTTGATATTTCTTGGCCCAATCCACTCCCTTGTCCAAAAGTTCCAGGTAGCCCCTGTCGCCGCGCATCCGCCAACGATCAGGATGGACCGGGATCCGCACAACGTTGGCGCCCCATTCATGGGCGCGCCGGAAATAATCTTCATCCCAGTGGCCGGCCCGGAAAAGCTTGTCTGGATCGGAAAGAGCCAGCCCGCGAAAGATCATTGGCTTGCCTTGGTTGTCCACGAATTGATTGCCCTTGACTTTGACCAATGGCGCGACCTTGGGCTCTTGGGCGGACAAAAGAGACAACCAGCCGAAAACCAAACAACTCCCCAGGAAAATAATCCTCAGAAATCGTGATTTCATTTTTTCTCACAACCTCCCTTGGTGATTTTTTTTGAAGCAAGGAAGTAATGGACATACCGCACGGTTCAGTTGGAAATTCATCTTAATCGCAATTTCCAGGAGTTGCATCTGTTTTCTCTTTTCTCTGCCCCCGTTTTCTTTTATTCTTCTGAACATCTGCGCTGAATGATGAGCACACCTATGGACACTCAAATCCGTTCTGTTGGCATCGTGACAAAACCCCGGCTGACTGCTGCTTCACCCCTGATCCATCAATTGATGGGCTGGTTGGAGGCGCGGCAACTAAAGGTGTGGATGGATTGTGAAACGGCTTCCATCGTCAATCATTGCGGAGAGGGGCCGCGACGGGAAGAGCTCCCCGAGAAATGTGATCTTTTAATTGTCTTGGGGGGAGATGGCACTCTGCTTTCCGTGGCGCGTCTTCTGAACAAAAAAGGCCCTCCTGTTCTCGCCGTGAACTTCGGCAGCCTGGGCTTCCTGGCGGAAATCACTCTGGATGAGGTTTTTTCCACTTTGGATGATTTCATGTCGGGGAGAATTTCAACACAACCACGCATGATGATTGAAATTGTGGTGATTCGACAGGGAAAGGTTTTTGCCGGGTACCGCGCCCTGAATGACGCCGTTCTCACCAAAGGAACCTTGGCCAGAATCATTGATATCGATGTCAAGATCGATAGCCATTATGTTGCCACTTACAAGGCTGACGGTTTGATCATCAGCACTCCTACCGGCTCAACGGCCTACACACTCTCGGCTGGCGGACCCATTGTACACCCCTCTCTGGCTGCCATGCTGGTCACTCCCATCGCTTCTCATACCCTGACGATTCGCCCCCTGGTGATTCCGGACCGGGCGCTGGTGGAGATGAGCTTCAAGCCCACCCGCGAAACCGTATTTCTGACGGTGGATGGACAAGTTGGCATCCAACTGCAAGCGGAAGATCTTGTCCAAGTTCGCAAAGCTGAGGTATTACTCGATTTGATCCCCTCCAGCACTCTGAGCTTTTTCGACATCCTGCGGCAAAAATTGAAGTGGGGAGAACGGTAGAGAAATGCTTGGTGGGCTTTGTCTTCGGATGTTGGGATCCATCGGCAAGACAGTTGAACTCTTGATTCACGATCTTCAAATAGCGGAGGGTGAAGAAGCCTGGTATGAAAAGAATGTGGTCCAGGAAAGCTCTGGAGACGATTCCGCCGAAATTTTCCTCAGACTCTTTCTTTAAGGGAGTCTATCGGGTGGTCCGCAAAATCCCCAGAGGCAAAGTAATAACCTATGGACAGATCGCCACGCTGCTGGGGGCCCCCCATATGGCGCGGCAAGTGGGATGGGCCATGCATGGTTGCCCCGCTGGATTGCCCTGGCAGCGGGTGATTGGGGCAGGGGGGCGGATCCTGATCAATTCAATGTCCAGTGGCGAGGGGGCTCATTTGCAGCGGCAATTGCTCGAATTGGAAGGGGTAAAATTCAAGGGTGGCAAGATTGACATGGAGTCACATCAATGGCGTCCGCTCAAAAGAGCGTAAGAATAATTGGAGTCCCTTCCCAGAGTCAGAAGAACTGCTTTTGTAGTATAGGTTGGCGCGGCAGCGCGCAACCCATCAGGTTCTGGATGATTCGTTTTAGGGGGAGAGCCAGCGTCCAAAGTGTTGATAATCTCAGATTGAATTTGATCCGATAAATATGGTCTGAGGTTCAACGTTTCCAATCAGCTTAATGTAAATTGCTTTTTTAGCAGGCATCTTCAAGGGAGCTGTGCATGCCAGCGCGGCTGGCACAACAAAATGATGAAAATACGGCGATGTCATGAATCCCC
>CAWDMN010000057.1:0-35146 GCA_963803155.1 uncultured Acidobacteriota bacterium | reverse complement strand
CGGGTTAGGCGGACTTCGCCTGGCGAGCCACCCGGTGTGCGGCAAATGCTTCACGCAAAGAATAATCATCCAATCATCGCTGAAATTCCCATGGCCGTAATAGCCCGGCAGAGCAACTTTTCGAAGCTTGTTAAAAGAAGTGTTCGGCGGGAAATTGCCCGATTCACCACTCAGACTTGATTCAGGCGAAGAAGTCATTCAAGAGGCCAATTCAAAGGGAATGGGACCAAAGCCAATAAACTGGATCGAATCCAATTCTTATAAGCCGTTTGAGATCCCTTCCCACCCTTTTATATTTCGATTGGATTGATACCGTCCCTGAAATATCTGGATTCTACGCTGCATCCGGCAGATTCCCGATCCCAGTAAGGACAATTTCTGCAAAAACTATAATCGTGGGGAGCATCGCGTATCGTCCGACGAATTTGGGCAGCCCTTTTACTGAACCACAAATCGCCGAAAGAGGTGCCCTTGGAAATTTGGCCCATCGATAATTGGGCATTGAAATCCTGTTCGCAAGCGACCAAAGTGCCGTCCGCAAATAGCGTGGGAAAAAGGAAAGGCTGTTGACAAATGTAGGAATTGCCATGTTCCCGCTTTCCTCCTTTGTATTTATAAGCACGCCAAGCGGCTTCTCCCGGAACGAACTTGCCATGAATCTCCTCCGCGGATTCGTTGTCGATAATGGAAAGAGAACGAAGAGAGAACATGTCAAATCCATTTTCCCTCGCAAAAGGGTCCAGCTTTTCCACTTCGTGCTCATTATGCTTCATGACAATAAAACGCATTTGCAAAACGGGAAAAATGAGAGAATGCTTTTGTTTCAATTCGGCCAATTTCCGCACTCCAGCCAGCGCCGGGCCTAATTTTGCGCCGACACGGAATTGTGAGTTGGTTTCATCGGTCAAGCCATCGATGGCGACAATTAGGCACGTAGGAGGATATTGGATTAGTGTGTGGATGACTCTCTCGTCATCGAGATTCTGTCCATTGGTCGAAATCAAGATGACAAAATGATGCTTAAGCGAAGCCCGCAATATTTTCCCGAGGTGGGGGTGGAGGAGAGATTCTCCCCAGGCCCACAAGGAGGCAGTCAAAAGAAATGGTCCCGTTTCATCAATGACTCTCTCATATAAATCCGGATCCATGGCCATTTTTTTTCTAGCAATAGCCTGAGCCCCGGTGGGACAGACGGGACAATGGAGATTGCAGTAATTGACCAGTTCAAACTGCATATGCACCGGCATATTGTGGCTGTGCGCCCCCCGATAGAGAATATTCATCCCGGCTTTAATCAGGTTCCATCGTTTGGCGTAAGTCATCTGTAGGACTCGCATCGGCATTCGATCATAGACAAAATCATACCGCCCTTTGCATAGGGCTCGATAAGTCAGTTGGGGGGCATGAATAAAATATCTTAGTCGTTCCTGGGGAGTCATGGAGCCTTTCAAGGTTCAATGGTTGGGAAATCCAAGCAAAAAGGTCACGCCTAATCCCGACCAATCAAGTGGTCCTCTTCTCTTCTGGATGATGATTGGGGGACGATTGGAAACTCCTTGATGCTGCTTCAAATGCGAAACCTGACAGGCTGGCAAATTGGGAAATGATCAAGAGGGAGACCAATCGAAGGTCATGGAGACTGCGGCCGAGCCTGAAAATGTGCAAAAATAGATGACGATAAAATTCTTTGGGAGCGAGCTGAAAGCGAACTCGATTTTGATGAGCTTGACTCTTATGGAAACGATAACCACCCTTCCCATATCCAAAGTGTCGCCGGAAAAAGGTCAAGAAATTGTCTTTTTGGTTGTGCCGCACAACTAGCGCGGGTCGATACTGCATTGGCCAACCAAGAAAGGTCCATCGTGCGCATAAATCACGGTCTTCTGAAGTCCAAAAATTGGGATCGAAACCTCCAATTTTATGAAAGGAGGATTTTGGAATAAACATATGGCAGCTGGCGAAAAATTTTGCATTATTTGGGCCAGCATTATAAAACTCATAGACGATCTCCAGAAGTGTATGACTTGCCACTGAATATATGTCATTGGGAGTAGCGGGTTGGATTTTTCCCCCCAGCATACAATCAGGGCGCTGTTCAAAAGCCAGATCCGCCTGATTTAGCCAGTTGCAAGGGATAATGCAATCATTGTCAGTGAACGCCAGATACACTCCTCGAGCCCGGCGGGTCCCATGATTTCGAGCCGCGGCTGGACCGGCCCGTTCCTGAAATATGAATTGAAGGTTTAGGTCTGCTTCATTCCAGTTCCTCTGCAATTGTCGATAATTTTCCAGGTCCCCATCAAAAACTACGATCACTTCATAGCTGCTCTTTGGATAATCCAGATTACAAATCGAGTGAAGACAATTTTGCAGGCGATCCGGCCGGCCCCGATTTGGAATTATGATGGAGTAACGTATTTGCTCTTTGCAGAGAGGATGGTGGCTGGATTCTATTCGTTTCATATTGGCCATTTCAGCCGATTCATGAAGTCTGCCCAAGGGTTAATCAAAGCACGCGAGAAAGGGGCGCAATTGGGGCCGGAGGAGGAAGAGGAGTTCCGTCATGGCGCGGAAAATGCCAGCATTTTTCATCCGGTTTGATCACCTGAATTTCTTGTCTTCCATCCGCCCGGACCTTTATCGGATTGATTTGGCATGGGAAATAAAACGTCAGCCTTCGGTAATCTCCAATTTGATCATCTGATCGCCCTGCTGGATCTGGGTCATCACATCTTGCCCCTTGATCACTTTGCCAAAAACAGTGTGTTTACCGTCCAAGTGCGGCTGAGGGGAATAGGTGATGAAAAACTGGCTTCCATTAGTGTTGGGTCCCGCATTTGCCATCGAAATCACGGCGGTCTCATGTTTTAAGGGATTCCCCTCGACTTCGTCCTCGAAACGATAGCCGGGACCGCCCCGGCCTGTTCCCGTAGGATCGCCTCCCTGAATGACAAAGTTGCTGATCACCCGATGAAAGCTGACTCCGTCATAAAATCCCTCCCGACTCAGGAATACAAAATTATTCACGGTCTTGGGGGCATGCCGCGGAAAAAGCTCCAGTTCGATGGTTCCCTTATTCGTTTCCATGACGACAATATATTTGTTTTTGGGGTCCGTATTCATGTCGGGAGGTGCTGGCCATTGTTTCATCTAAATTGCTCCTTAGAAAATAGCGTGGATGGAGGTCACCCCGCTTGAGTTTACCAAGCCTGCTGAGACGGCCTGAGGGCAGGCCGCCTCCATCATCCCATTTTCATAATCCTGTTATGACCTACACGCCGTCATGCGCGGCTCCTTTGAAATGGGATATTCTGCTTTATGGTTAAAGGCTGAAAGCAATCAGTGAAAAAGAGCGGCATTTTCCGCAAGGGAATTGCCTTGCCGCGGAAGATGCCACCCTTGGGCGGTTCAGGAAAAGTTTTTGAGGATGGCAGCCAGGTAATTCCAGAATTTTTCCACGGTATCGACAAAAATCTTTTCATCGGGGGAATGAACGCCGGTCATGGTCGGGCCGAAGGAGACCATGTCCATCCCAGGATATTTTTCTCCAATAATGCCGCATTCCAATCCGGCATGTACGGCCTTCACTTCCGGCTCTTTTCCGTAAAGTGAAAAATAGGTGGCGCGCGCCAGCTTGAGGATCGGGGATTCCAGGTTGGGTTTCCAGCCCGGATACCCGTCGGTATGCTGAACCTCCGCTCCCCCCAATTGGAAAATCGAACGGACCGTCTGACAAATTTCATCGATCTCGGAGGCTACCGAACTGCGCTGGCTGGTGACCACCTTGATCTCTTTCTTTTCCATGCCGATCATTGCCAGGTTTGTGGAGGTTTCCACCAGGCCGGGCACTTCGGCGCTCATTTTGATGACGCCATGTGGCATGCCGGCGAGGGTTCGCAATATCCTCCGCTGAAGCGATTTTTTAAGCACCTTGGCCTTGGGTGCTTCCGCGGGCTCCGCCATGCTGATTTGCAGTTCAGGCTCCACGGAGGAAATTTCCGCTCGCAACGTTTCATTCCAAGCGGCAGCCAATTTTACAGCCTCCTCCTTTTTCTTTGAGGGGAGGAAGATCAATGCTGACGCTTCTCGAGGGATGGCATTGCTTTTATTCCCGCCGTGGATTGAAGAGACATGAGCATCCAAATCCTGCAGGGCCAGCAGAACTCGACTAAGGATTCTGATGGCATTGCCGCGTCCTTTGTCAATCTCCAGCCCGGAATGTCCCCCCTTCAATCCCTTGACCGTGACTTGGAGCGGAATGAATTTTTCTCCTGGTTTTTCCCATTCAGGTTCCCAAGTGCCATAACTATTTCTTCCGCCGGCGCAACCGACATAGAGTTCGCCCTCCTCCTCCGAATCGAGATTCAACAAAGTGCGACCCTGCAAGAAGTCTGGAGCCAGATTGGAGGCCCCGGTCAAAGCGGTCTCTTCGTCCACCGTGAAGAGGAATTCCAGCGGGCCATGTTCAATTTCTTTTTCTTCCATCAGGGCCAGGCTGGCGGCGACGGCAATCCCGTTGTCTGCTCCCAAGGTTGTGCCATTCGCGCGAATAAAATTTTCCTCCCGAACCAGTTCGATGGGGTCCTTGGTGAAATCATGAACTTTGTCCTCGTTTTTTTCGCACACCATATCCAGGTGCCCTTGCAGAATCACGATAGGGACGTTTTCGCGACCGGCCGTGCCGGGTTTGCGCACCACCACATTTCCCACGGCATCCCGCTGGGCTTCCAGGCCGAGGGATTTGGCGGTGTCCATCACGTAGGCGGATATGGCCGCTTCGTTCTTGGAGCCTCTGGGGATTCTGGAGATTTCAGCAAAGTACTTCCATACTCTTTCCGGCTTTAGTCCGGCAATGGCTTCAGACATATTGTGCTCCTAAAAGACTGGGATATATGATTATTGTTAAGGGGTCAAGATTTCGCATTTTGAATTCCTGGCTCCATTTCTTCGGCAAAAATTCGTCCTCGCAAGTCGTCCCATAAAAACACCGCTAATAGTCGATCTCAAACCCAGGCGAAAACTCAAGGTTACATTACGGCTGTAGGAGGGGCCGGTTCGTCAGGATTTCCCGCATTTTTGATGGGGATTTTAATTAGGATCCAGCCAATCAGGGCGAATATTGCCAGGCTCGTCAGGAACGAGGGATTTTCAAAGATGGCAAACAGTTTGATATTAAAAAAGGCCATAGCCGCAAAGACCAGCATGATTAAAGCCTCGCCAGCGATGAGTCCGGAAGCGAGCAATACTCCAGTATTTTCCACCCGCGCCTTTTGGGCAACGTTGTGCTGGAGGTGGGCCGTGATCCGGTCCACGATCCCTTTGATGATTCCGCCGATGAAGATGGCAAAGGTGGTTTCCAGCGGCAGGTACATTCCGACGCTCACCAGCATGGGACTGCGGACTTGCATTAAAATAAATCCCAACCCCATAAGCATGCCAACGATAATCAAGGGCCAAGCCATTTGGCCGCCCACGATCCCCTGGGTCAACAAAGCCATCAAGCTGGCCTGGGGAGCCGGAAGGTTTTTCCCCCCGAATCCAGTGCCTCCCATGTTGATGTCGCCCTGATGCAAAACCACTAGTGGGATAAACATGGCTGCTGCTGCAACCACAATTCCGATCAAGTCGCCAATTTGCATTCTCCAAGGGGTACCACCCAGGATATGGCCCACTTTCAAGTCCTGCAGCATTTCTCCCGCGACGGCCGAGGAAACGCAGACGACTGCCGCGACCCCCAGGACTGCCGCCACTCCAGCCGTTCCACTCATGCCCAGCGCCACCATCAAAAGGGCGGCCACCAGCAGGGTAGAGAGCGTCAGGCCGCTGATGGGATTGTTGCTCGAGCCGATAATTCCCACCAGATATCCGGACACGGCGGCGAAGAAAAATCCCGCGATCACCATCACCAGCGTGGCCACCAGAGCCGCCACCACATTTTGAGCGAAGTGATTATAAATGAAAAAAGTGGCGACCGCGGCCACCAGAATGCCGATCATGATCCAATTGAATCGCAGATCCTGTTCCGTGCGCAAAGTGGTGACTTCTCCCGTGGCGGCTTTCTTCACATCGCCGATGGAGCGGCGGATTCCGGTGATCAGGCTCTTGCGCATCCGGAAAAGCGTGTACCCAGCGGAAGTGAGCATACCGCCAATGGCAATGGGCCGGACAATGAATTTCCAGATGTTGGTGGCCAATTCAACGCTGGTGGCGGAATGGCCTTCCGATCCCGCGGGCAGGATCGAAGGTCCGAGGAAATAGCTAATGATGGGGACGAAAAGCCCCCAAGCCAATAAACCGCCGCTAAAATTCAGGGAAGCCAACTTGGGGCCAATAATATAGCCCACGCCAATGTAGGCCGGGCTGACTCCCGGCGAACTAAGCAGCAAGCCCCCTTGGGCTGTCGCACTGCCGCTGGAACGCAGGGAGATGGAAGCTTTTGAAAAGGGAATCCAATGTTCCCAGGAAGTGGCAAAAAATTTTAATTGTCCCAGCGATTGAATGAGAGCGCCGATTCCCATCGAAGCAAATAAAAATTGAGCGCCCGTTCCGCCACTGCGTCCCGCTTTGTGAATTTCCGCGGCCGCCACGGATTCTGGAAAAGGAAGTTCCGGATCTTCCACCATGACACGGCGCAGCAGCGCTACAAACATAATCCCCAGCACGCCGCCGGCAATCATGATGGCCGTAGCTTCCAGATAGTGGCCGGGAGTGGCGAAATCAGGCCAGATCCCGGCAATAAAGAAAGCCGGAAGAGTAAAAATAGCGCCGGCGGCGACAGACTCGCCAATCGACCCGACGGTTCTGGCAAAGTTTTCTTCCAGGATATTCCCCCGCATGATGCGGAGCAACGCCATGCCGATCACCGCGGCTGGATACGTGGCGGCAATCGTCATGCCTGCTTTCAAGCCAAGATACGCATTGGCGGCTCCCAACACTACCGACATAATCAATCCAATTAAGAGCGCCTTTAATGTGAACTCAGGCATCACTTTCCCCGGTGGAACGAATGGAGCATGCTGGGGGGGGCTCCGCCGCCCGCTTTGCTTTCAGCCATGTCGATCTCCTCATGATGAGTACTTTCAGAATGCCCTGAAAAAACGAAATGCAAATCCGAAGGGTCAAGTAATGAATTATAACCTCAAAAGTGTCCAAGAGCGTGATTGAAAAAAAGCATTGAGGAACTTGACATTAGAAGACAGATTCTCTATGCTGAATTCTCATTTCACCTGAGGAAGGGCAGCCGTGATCAAACTGGACATTATTAATCAGGTAGTTGAACGCACTGGGATCCCGCGCACCAAGGCAGAAATGGCGGTAGATCGGGTCTTTGATGCCATGAAAACAGCACTTCAAAAAAATGACCGAATTGAATTACGCGGCTTCGGAGTGTTTACCATAAAGCCACGCAAAACTGGGATTGGCCGGAATCCCAGGACCGGCGAGGAAGTCTCCATCCCTCCAGGCAAAGCAGTGCGCTTCAAGCCTGGCAAGGATTTGCAGTCCATCTGAATCGCTCGGCCCCATTTCCGCTCCACCAGCAGGAAGTATGGACGGTCTGAGGATCCGGAAGCGGGATCGACGTCAAAATTCAAGCTTGAAAAAGGCGAGTTATTTGACTCGCCTTTTATATTTTTACTTGTCTCCCTATGGACCCCCTAGAATCGCAATCCGCTGGATCTCCTCCAGAATCTCAGCCTGTTTTTCTTCATTATTCCCCCGCGGCGGCGCCTCCCCGGCCTATTCGGTACCGTTTGAATTTGCTGCTCTTTGGATTGACGATTCTTTCCACTTGGCTCGTTGGCATGGAACTGGGCCTTTCGTTCCGGCTGAATGGCCCGACCGCGGAAGCGCCCGAGTTTTTGGGGGAATTGCTCCATCATCCCGGCGTATTGCTTTATGGATTGCCCTTTATGGTTGCCTTGCTGGGCATCCTGATGGCGCATGAAATGGGGCATTATCTCGCCTGCCGCTATTATGGCATTGACGCTACTTTGCCTTTCTTCATCCCTTTTCCCAATCTCATCGGCACTCTGGGGGCATTCATTCGCATTCGTACCCCTTTCCAGAATCGACGCGCCTTGTTTGATGTGGGGATCGCCGGACCTTTGGCTGGTTTTGTGTTAGCCCTGCCTACTCTGCTCCTTTCGATGCCATATTCCCGCCTGGTTCAAGTCCGCCAGGCGGAGATGGGAATTTCTCTGGGGGAACCGATCCTCTTCAAGTTGATTGCGAAGTTGTACGGCATTCAGGCCCCCGCTGGGATGGATGTCTATTTGCACCCGGTTGCTTTTGCCGCTTGGGTTGGATTTTTCGCGACCGCTCTAAATCTGCTTCCCATGGGGCAATTGGATGGTGGGCACATCATTTATGCGCTGCTGGGGACCAAACACCGCTGGACCTCGCTGGGTTTCGTTTTTTTGGTAATCCCGGTGTTGATGTTCTTTTGGACCTATTGGGTCATCTGGGCATTGATCCCGCTGTTTTTGGGTTTGAACCATCCTCCGACGCTGGATGACAGCATTCCATTGGACCGGAAACGAAAAATCCTTGCCTTGATTGCCGGCCTAATCTTTATTTTCTGCTTCATGCCCGCGCCTCTTCAGATTAAATAGAGTCCATTTATAAAGTCTGTTTTCGGCAAATAATGAGAAGGCCGGAAAAAGCGGCACATCCTGTAGGGCGGATGTGTCAACCGCCGGGGCTGCTTCCCCGGCGTTTTACAAAATCGAAGATCCGCCCCCCGGCGGACCGCCCTACAAGGAAGGTCATTCCCCACGGCTCAATATCATGCTTTTATACAAGGACTCTAATTAGCTGCTCCATGCTCATCCCACAATATACAGGGCTGCGCATGGGACCAGATTGAAAAGGATGATGATCGTTTTGTAGAACACAATTCCGGCGAAATTGATGGCGTCAAACTGCTCGGCCGACAGACGGAACCAGCGGCCCCAAAGCCGATGCAGCCAATCGTGTCCCAGCGCCGACAACAGAAACCAGACCAATAGGAATGTGTAGTTGATGACTGTGCACCACAGAAGTACCTGACGTGCCTCATTGAAGCTCATGAGCCATCCCTCCAATTGGCGGCCCTAATGTATCAAGCCAACGGCCGCTGTTAAGAGTTTTATAGGAGCAATGAGCTGGGCAAACTTCGGAGCCAAGCTCTCACATCATCGAGGTTGGCAAACCAGCGCACTGCCATGCCGGCGCGGTTTGATGGCGTTGCATAAAACGATTGGCGGTCTGAATGATCTTCGATGTCTACGATCATGGATTTCACTTTGAAGCTGCGCTATCGAGATGACTGATTCTCTCCCGGCGGAGCTTCTTTTAACTACGAAATTCGCGAAACACACGAAATAAAGATGGGGAAAATATTGGTGTGCGGAAATCTTTCGCGACTTTCGTTCCCATTTCGTTTTCGGCCATTCACCGCGCCTCCGCGTCTCTGCGCGAGGATATGGATGCCTAGGCCCGTTTTCTTGAAAGCAAGGGTCGCTGATAAATGTTCCCGCCGGAACGCCCGGCTAGCGGATGGGGCAAGAGTGTCCAGAATCCGTGGGTAAAATTCAGCTTGGACAAAGGGGTGGGATTTCGAACCGGCAATTCGTACAGAAGCCTTAGCATTCGTCTGCGAGGGAATTCTTGATGACGGTGACAAGAGCCGGCCGCAGCACCACATAATCCCATACATACCCCTTCTGGAATTCTTCGATGATATATCCTTCGGGATGGCCAATATCGGGAATGAAATGCAGGGCCTCGTGCAAGAGGGGATCAAATTTTTGTCCGACGCTGTCGAAGCTGAGAACCTGATGTTGTTCCAGAAGCTGTTTGAGTTGTTTATAAATGGACTGCACTCCCTTGGTCAAGGCAGTGTCATTTTGCATTGGCTTTGATTGAAGGGCCCGGTCGAAGTTATCCAAGACTTCGATGATTCCCAGCAACAGTTCCCGCTTGCCGAGCTTGTGTTGAGCCTGATTTTCTTTGTCAATCCGCTTCCGGTAATTTTCAAATTCCGACAGCGTCTCGTTCAACTGCTCATCTTTCCGCAGCAATGCCTGGCGCAACTCTTCACTGTCGGCGGCGGAGTAAGTTCCTTCTTCACGATTGGCTGCGATCAAGGCGTCTTCAGGAAATATCTTTTTCGTGTTTATGGTCTTTGCCACCTGGCCGGTCCCTATTGAATAAAGTCCAAAAACTCGTTGCGCGTTTTGGGATCGCTCTTGAAGCGTCCCAGCATGCAGCTGGTGATGGTTTTGCTATTCTGCTTTTGAACCCCGCGCATCATCATGCAGAGATGAAAAGCCTCGACAACGACACCGACACCCTGCGGCTCCAGATACTTATTGAGGGCGTTGGCAATCTCGGTGGTTAGCCTCTCCTGAACTTGAAGCCTCCGACTAAACACATCGACAATCCGCGGCATTTTGCTTAGCCCTATTATTTTGTGGCTGGGAATATAAGCCACATGGCATTTCCCATAAAAGGGGAGAAGGTGATGCTCGCACATGCTGTAAATTTCGATGTCCTTTACCACCACCATCTCATCATAGGTCGCTTCGAAAAGAGCGCCATTAATGATCTTCTCAATGTCGAGCTTGTATCCCCTGGTGAGATACTTCAGACTTGCCTCGACTCGTTCCGGGGTTTTTGCCAATCCATCCCGTTCCGGGTTTTCCCCTATTCCCGTCAAGATTTGCCGAACCAAATAGGCAAATGATTCCTGGCTTTCGATCGCTTTTTTGCTCATCGTTGACCCTTGCGGCATCGAATATGTAAACTCCTTTCAATAATATCAAATCTCTGGAGAGCTTAAGCTTTATTTTCTTTGGATCGGCGGAGTCTTGGCTGATAAAGCAGGCTGATCCAGTCTCACGGTGGGTTGCCCGATCCCTCACGCGGCTCTCTGCCTTGCGCGCCGGGTTGGCAGTAGCCAACGGGCGCGGGCTGGCATCATCACACGCCTCCGGTCCGCCACTTGATGGCATCAGCCGTTCAATCAGCGGGCAGTTCCTTCCAGCTTTCCAATTGCCCTTTGATGGCAGCCATGAACCGATCCGCCGTGGCGCCGTCGATCAGCCGGTGATCAAAAGTCAGAGAGAGATACACCATCGAGCGGATCGCAATGGCATCCTCAATCACCACGGGCCGCTTGGTGATTGCTCCGATGCACAGAATGGCTACTTGCGGCTGATTGATGATGGGGGTTCCCATCAGGCTGCCGAATACGCCGGGATTGGTGAGGGTGAATGTTCCCTCTTGGACCTCCTTTGGGTCGAGCTTTTTGTTCCGGGCCCGGTCGGACAGGTCCCGCAGGTTGCGGGCCAACTCCGAAAAAGATCTGGCTTCGGCATTTCGGATCACCGGAACGATCAAGCCCCAGTCCAAGGCCACGGCCACCCCAAGGTTGAGGTCTTTTTTGTAAATGATATTTGATCCTTCCAGGGATGCATTCAGGATGGGGAATTCCCTGAGCGCTTCTACTGTCGCTTTCAGAAAAAATGGCATAAAGGTCAGCTTGCAGCCGGTCTTTTCCTGGAAACGGTCCTGCATTTTTTCTCTGAGGCGGGAGATGGGCGTCATGTCGACCTCAAAAATTGTTGTGACATGGGCTGACGTTCTGCGGCTCGCGATCATGTGCTCAGCTATGTTGCGCCGCATCACTGACAGGGGGACAACTTCGGTGCGCGTCAATCGTGAGCTGGAAAGGTCGGTCAGTTCCGGTGCGGCGGCTGCAACTTCTTTGAAGCCAGGCGAGATTTCCCGTTGCTCCAAATATTGCAGAATGTCCGTTTTGGAAATCCGGCCGCCCAATCCCGTGCCGGTCAATTGGGCCAGGTCGACCTCTTGTTCGCGGGCGAGCCGTCTGACCAGCGGGGAAGAGCGGATTTTGCCTGGCACTCCTGGAAGAGGCGTGGAGGGAGGTAATATGAAAGAGGCGGGTGAAAGGGACCTCTCTTCGGCAGGTTCTTCCCCGTTCGCCTCTGCCTCTTCCAACACCGCCACTATGGCGTTCACCGGCACAGTCTGCCCCTCCTGAACCCGGATCTCCTTCAAAACGCCACTCGCCGGAGAGGGAATTTCCGAATCCACTTTGTCGGTGGAAATTTCAAATAGCGCTTCATCCCGCATGACGGGATCCCCCACTTTTTTGAGCCAGCGGGTGAGGATCCCTTCAAAAATGCTCTCCCCCATTTGGGGCATGATGACTTCAATTGACATAGGCCAAACCTCGCTAGGGGTCAGCTATCAGCAATCAGCAGTCAGCTTTCAGTGGTCAGCCGATTGCTGTGTTTGCCTCATCGGTACAAACCGCAAGAATGGCCACAGATGAGATTTAGTGAGCGATTCGTCGTACTCGCGGCCTTGTTCCAACGGATTTTTTCGAGAATGAGATCATCCATCAAAATTCATTACTGATCGCTGGTTAATGACCGCTGACAGCTGAAAGCTGATCGCTGACCGCTTCTTCTTAGTACACAGCCAACTGCCTAGCCGCTCGAACCAAATCCGAAACCTTGGGCAAAAAAAACTCTTCCAAAGGCGGACTGAAGGGCACTGGCGTATCCGGAGAGGTGACGCGCATAATTGGTCCATCCAAATCCTCAAACGCCTCTTCGCAGATTATGGCTGCGATCTCCCCACCCAGCCCGCCAGTCCGGGTGTCTTCATGCAACAGGATGACCTTGTTAGTTTTTTTGACCGACTGCAAAATGGTGGCTTTGTCCAGGGGCAGCAGCGTTCGCAAGTCGACAATTTCCAAGTCGATCCCCTCAGCGGAAAGTGCCGTGGCGGCCTCTTCGGCGATGTAAACCATGGCGCCATAAGTGATGATTGAAATGTCCTTTCCCGCGCGGCGGATAGACGCTTTGCCGAGCGGGACCAAATATTCGTTCTCCGGAATGTTCTCCTTAATGCGCCTATACAGATATTTGTGCTCGAAAAAAATCACGGGGTCATCGTCGCGGATGGCTGATTTAATCAGACCCTTGGCGTCATAGGCGGTCGACGGCGCGACTACTTTTAATCCGGGAGTGTGGACAAAATACATTTCGGGATTTTGAGAATGAAAGGGACCGCCATGAACGCCTCCTCCGGAAGGACCGCGCACCACAAGGGGGATTTTGGCTCCCCATCGGTAATGGGACTTGGCGGCAAAATTGGTGATTTGATCAAAAGCGCAAGAAATGAAGTCAGCAAATTGCATTTCGGCCACGGGCCGCAAGCCCATCAGGGCCGCGCCAATCGCCGCTCCCACAATGGCGGATTCGGAGATTGGAGTATCAATCACTCTTTGTTCCCCAAAATGGGCGAACATGCCATCGGTCATTTTAAAAGCGCCGCCGTAAGTTCCAATATCTTCGCCCAACAGGAATACATTGGCATCTCTTTCCATTTCCTCCCAGAGCCCTTGGCGAATGGCCTCCAGGTATGTGACAAGTGGCATGATTCATCCTAAGAAACAAAAATTGCGATTGCTCAATCCCCTCCGCGTGGTAGCCACGCTGAGTGCATTTTACGAGGCGTAGAACCCGGCTGCCCAACCAACGGTATGCGACTTCCGCTTCAAGTGGACGCACCGTGGTTGGGATTTACGCGAGGATCTGAGCAGTCACCAAAAATTCAGATCAGGGGATTGGCATACACCCCTGATAAAGTTTCTTGTGCGGCGGGATAGGGATCCTTTTCCGCCATGGCGACTGCTTCATCGACTTCTTGCGTCACTTGGCGGTTCATCTGTTGAATTTCCGCACCGGAAATGGCCTGAGATTGAAGCAAATATTCCTCAAAACGACGGATGGGATCCTTCGCTTCCCATTCCCTCAACAGCTCTTTGGGAACATATTTCATGTCATCGTGGGCGGAATGACCCGTCATCCGAAAGGTTTTGAATTCCAAAAGAGCTGGTCCACCTCCCCGGCGGGCCCGTTCGATGGCTTCCGCGGTGGCTTCATACACCGCCATGACGTCATTCCCATCGACTGAGATTCCCGTCATCCCATAAGAAGGGCCCCGCATCGAAACGTCCGGCACCGCCATCTGCTTTTCCATGGGGGTGGAATAGGCATATTGATTGTTATTGCAAATAAAAATGGCCGGGAGCTTGAGCACCGAAGCCATATTCAACCCTTCATGAAAGTCGCCGCGGCTGGTGGCCCCCTCCCCGAAGAAACAAAGAACCACCTGGGGCTGATGCCGCATTTTAAAGCTCAAAGCGATTCCCGTGGCCACGGGAATGGTATCTCCCAAAATGCTGACAAAAGCAATGGTGTTCCTGCTTAAATCCCCCATGTGCATATTTCCATCCTTGCCACGAGTGGGACCGGTCGACCTTCCCATGTATTGGGCGAAAACGGTCCGTGGTGAAAAGCCGCGAATCAGAAATGCCCCCATGTCGCGGTGGGAGGGACAAATGGCATCCTCTTTTTGAAGCTGGATACATGCCCCCACGGAAATGGCTTCCTGTCCGCGCCCCACATAGACCCCTCCTAGAATTTTTCCCTGGCGGTAGAGTTTTCGCTCAATCCGGGATTCAATCTCACGGGACAGCTTGAGGTAGTACAACATTTGAATTTGAGTCTTTTGATCAGGCCTAGAAGGCATGCTTCTCCTCGTTTTGATGAACAGGGCTCAAGATGCTCGATGGGATAGAATCAAGATACAGGGGCTCCCGGTTGAAAAGCTGCATAAAATGGCGGACCAGCCGGCTTTTAACATCAGCCATCTCCTGAGGCGAACCCAACAAACGCTCCAGTGATGTGACGCCCTTGTCCCGGATGCCGCAGGGAATAATCAGGTCAAAGAAATCCAAATTGGGATTCACGTTGAGAGCCAATCCATGAGAGGTCACCCATTGGCTGGTGCGAACTCCGATGGCGGCAATTTTTTCCTTGTAGACCCAAACCCCCGTCGCTCCTGAAATTCTTCCAGCGGAAATTTCAAAATCACCCAACACTTTTATTACACAATCTTCCAATGTGCGCAAAAACAGGTGAATGTCCTTGAGCCAATCCTTAAGATCCATTATGGGGTAGACAACCAATTGGCCGGGGCCGTGATAGGTAATATCGCCGCCGCGGTCCGTCTGGAAATACTCGACTCCCAGTTTGAGCAAATCAGATTCATCGACAAGAAGATGAGCCAAGTTCCCGCTTCTGCCCAGAGTAATGACATGGGGATGTTCCACTAGCAGAAGCGCGTCTGGAATAGACTGCTCCTTTCTCCTCCGCACTAATTCCCGCTGCAGCAAAAATGCATCCGCGTAGTTTAGAATCCCCAAATCAAAGACCCAGCAGGATGATCTTGTGCCTGGCGTGAAATCCCTCGGTAGTGGCATGGATCTCTCTAGTATTGCGATTAAGAGTCAGAGGAGGCAAGAAGACTCGCCACAATCTCCTTTTCTCCCACCATATAATTTAACGTATGAAGTGAATTTATGCCCACAATTCCCATCTGCCCCTGCAGGCGAAATTGGGCCTTGCCAAGTGTCCGTGGGGAGGGTACAAAAGAGACGATGATATTTTCAGTTGCACGATCGATTTCGCGTGGGGCGGGAATCCTTCAAAGAAAGGATCTTTAAAGAATCGGGAGATATCGGATGAATCATTTAAAAGTTGTCTATCCGTACATCAATGTACCTGTCTTCGAATGCTCGGTTTCTGAGAAGCTCAATCTTGTCGAGCTGAGTTACGCCAATTAGCTGGTCGAAGGGGTAGTTGCCAATACCTAGTCTCTTGGAATTAGTCCTTATCCTCACTATAAATATGCTCAGAAAGTTCTCTTCAAAGTCGATGCCGGTCAATGAACGGCCCAATTTGAGTTTGGCAAAGAGGGGAAACCTTTTTTTGTGGCCGGTTCGAACGACGGTTCCGGACGTTGTCGGCAGATCACGAACCTTTTGGAAAAAATGCGGCCCAGGAGGGTATCATTAAATGATGCCCGTGGGTCGGATTGAACAGAGGGGAATAACTGACATCCGGTCGGAAGAGGCAAGGATTCAGGATGGTTGTGCGAGGATTTACAGCGTGGAGGGTTGTCTTTCTAATCTTGAGCGGATCCTTCTTTTGGCATTGTTTTGGCGATGCCGGGATCTCGCTAAGCGAAGATCGATTCGTCGCACGGGGGAGACTGGTCTGTTTGGACCAGCACCGGAAAGAAGTCTTATGCTCCGCCGATCAGATTAAGCGGGGATTCAAGATCGGCTCCGGGAAGATATTTCAGCTGAAGCTCGATAAAAAAGTCATCACCTTGAATCGTGAAAAACGTTTCCGGACAGATCTATTTCAGCTAACTCTCCAGAAGCTGGCAGGCGCTCCCGATTATGAGATTTTGAAGGCCCAGTTGGTTAGGCAGGGCTTGGTATTTGATTTTTATTACTTTTGTCCGGTGTGCAATATTACTTCTTTTACGCTAGGCCCGTGCATGTGCTGCCAGGGAGAAATGGAGTACCATGATCGCGAAGCGCCGAAAGAGGACCAGGAGAATGATTCAAACCAATCGAAATGAGGTGTGAGCTCCCACAATAATGCAGCCTGCGTCTCTGTGGCAAAAAGTAGGAATGCCACTGAGGCACGGAGGCAGGGAGAGTTTGTCAACTATTCAATGAATTGGCATCAAAGATGGTGTCAAGAGAGACTTCTTAATCTGACTTCTCAAAAATAATCATGGATATTTCAATGGTGGATTGGCCTCAGCTCGTTCTTTGTGGAATGAATCTTGATTAGGGAATTGTCCAATGTGGTGCGGAACTCTAACATGTGGTGGGTCGCGCGATCCCTCGCGCGACTCTCCGCCTTGCAAGCCTGATTGGCTGGGCAAACAAGCGGAGAGTGACTTGGTTCCGCGTGCCCTTTCCACCAGGATCGTCAAACCGCGATCTTCTACTCCACTTCCCACGTCTCACCGCTGTTGAGGAGTTTCTCCAGGCTGCCAGGGCCGAAGCGCTGGATGGCCTCCTTAACCTGATCCTCCATCAAATTTTCATAGGTGGGCTTGGCGAGTGAACGGAAGACGCCAATGGGAACCGGAAAGTCGGGATACTCCATGCGGGCCAGCAGATGAGCCAAATTGGGGATGTAAGAACTATCGTGGTGGACCAGCAAATCTTTTTCCGTATATTCCTTCCCCAGCGGAACTATTTCCAAGTGCACGCCATTCAGCCGGATTCCTTTGTCGCGAGTTTTTCCGAATATCAGGGGCTTATCATCCTCAAGACGCAGGATGCGTTCCTCCCGGTATTCCCGATCCGTGTAATGTTTAAAAGCCCCGTCATTAAAGATATTGCAGTTCTGAAAGACTTCCACAAAGGAGATCCCCTTGTGTTGGGCAGCCCGCATCAGAACGGTTTGCAAATGTTTGGGCTCCACATCGATGGACCGCGCCACGAAAGTGGCTTCATTTGCCAAGGCCACCGAAATCGGATTGATTGGGTAGTCGATCGAGCCAAAAGGGGTTGACTTGGTCTTTTTGCCGAATTCGGAGGTGGGAGAATATTGTCCCTTGGTCAGCCCATAAATCCGGTTGTTGAATAAGATAATGTTGATATCGATATTTCTCCGGATGGCATGCAGAAAGTGATTCCCACCGATGCTCAAGGCATCTCCGTCCCCTGTCATAACCCACACCGAAAGGTCCGGATTGGCGGCTTTAACTCCCGTGGCAATGGCCGGAGCACGGCCGTGAATGCTGTGAAATCCGTAAGTGTTCACATAATAGGGGAACCGGCTGGAACAGCCTATCCCCGAAACAAAAACGAATTTTTCTCTGGGGATTCCCAGTTCAGGAAGAATTTTGAGTGTTTGGGATAATATCGAGTAATCCCCACAACCTGGACACCAACGGGGTTCCTGATCCGGAACAAAATCTTCCTTTTTTAATGTCAAAGTGGCGTTGCCACTTGTGATTTGATCGCTTATTGTGCTCATTTGAGTCCCTCGCTATTATATTCCTTGCATACCCTCTTTGCCGCTGCCGGAATTCCTGCATTCAACCGATCTGAAGACGCCGCAGTCATCACTAAGTTGCTGGAGCCGTAAAACTCAATGATTTTGAGTCACGTTTTAGAATGCTCATTCAGCAAGTTCCCATAGTCCGAGATAAAGTCTCCCTAAAGCAGCTGGCTGAATTTGTTTACCAGCTCGGAAATTTTGAAGGGCATCCCCTGCACCTTGTTATAGCCCTTGGCATCGAGAAGGTATTGTGCTCTTAGCATCCAAACCAACTGGCCCAGGTTCAGTTCCGGCACCAAAATAATCTCGAACCTGCGCAAAATCTCTCCCAAGTTCTTCGGGAAGGGATTTAAGTAACGCAAATGTATGCTCGAAATTGAGCGTCCGCGCTGTTGCAGGTATTCCACCGCGGAGGTTATGGCTCCGTAAGTCCCTCCCCAACCCACCACGAGCAACTTGCCTTGAGGTTTGCCAAAAACCTCCACATCTGGGATGTCGTTGGCTACACGGGCGATTTTCTCGGCCCGCAACCTCACCATGAAGTCGTGATTCTCAGGGCTGTAACTCACTTCTCCCGTAATGTGCTGTTTTTCCAACCCTCCGATGCGATGTTCCATACCGGGAGTCCCGGGAATTACCCATGGCCGGGAGAGCGTTTTTTCATCCCGCAAGTAAGGGTAAAAACCGTTGGGATCAGTCCGGAAATTTACATCGATTCGAGGCAAATCTCCCACGGCGGGCACTCGCCACGGCTCGGAACCGTTGGCAATGTAACCGTCAGAAAGAAAGAAGACCGGAGTCATATAACGTGTGGCCAGCCGAAAAGCTTCAAAAGCCATGTGGAAACAATCCGCCGGACTGGCCGGCGCCAGCACCACCACCGGGCACTCCCCATTGCGGCCCATCACTGCTTGAAAAAGATCAGATTGTTCGGTCTTGGTGGGCAAGCCCGTGCTCGGGCCTCCCCGCTGAACATTGGCAATGACCACCGGCAATTCCGTCATGACCGCCAGGCCGATGGCCTCCGACTTGAGGGCCACTCCCGGGCCGCTGGTTCCGGTCAAGGCCAGCTGGCCGGCAAAGGCCGCGCCAATGGCGGCGCTCATGGCGGCAATTTCATCTTCGGCCTGGAAGGTCTTCACCCCGAAATTTTTCAGGCGGCTGAGCTCATGGAGAATATCGCTAGCCGGGGTAATCGGATAACTGGCATAAAACAAGGGGATCCCCGCCACTTGGGAGGCCGCCACGAAACCGAGAGCCGCTGCTTCGTTTCCGGTCACATTGCGATAATGCCCTTGGGGAAGTTCCGCTTTGCGGAACTTTGTAGTGAGTTGTGAAGATTTCCGTGGTATCCGCGTAGTGAAGCCCGGCCTGAAGGGCCTGCTTGTTGGCGGCGACCAACGTGGGTTTGTTGGCAAATTTTTCTTCAATCCATTTCAAACTTGGATCCAGCGACCGATCATAGAGCCAGTACATCAGCCCCAAGGCAAAAAAGTTTTTGCAGCGTTCCACCTCTTTTTTGGTGAGGTTGAGCCCCTGCAGGGCGTTGGCGGTCAAATCGCTGAGGGGCAAACTAATCACGCGATATCCGGCCAGAGAACCGTCTTCCAGTGGATTGTTAAGGTAATTGGCCTTTTTCAGGTTCGTTTCCATGAAAGCATCGCTGTTGACAACGATGATGGCCCCTTTTTCCAGATCGGCCAAATTGACTTTCAAGGCCGCGGGATTCATGGCAACCAGGACGTTGGGTTCGTCTCCTGGCGTGCGGATGTCGCGGCTGCTGAAATTGATTTGAAAACCGCTGACTCCGGGGATTGATCCGGCTGGGGCGCGGATCTCAGCGGGGAAGTCGGGCAGCGTGCTGATATCGTTCCCAAAAATAGCGGATGTGTGGGTGAATTGGGTCCCCGTCAATTGCATTCCATCGCCCGAATCGCCGGCAAACCGGATGGTGACACGGTCTACCTCTACCAGCGGTTTTTCTTGTTTCCCTTCAACTTCAATTTCATCCATGGTTGTTACCTCTTGGCTGTCCGCATTGATTGTAATGTGCGGATATAGTTACGATATGAATGGCCGGATTCGTATTGGAGAACAAGGTGTTCTAAACCTCCCTTTCATGCTACCACATCCAGGCAACTAACAAAACCAACGGAATGGGTCTGGGCACAGGAGGAGGGGCCATCAAATGGCGGGCAGGAAGCCCATGACGCGCCTTTCAGCGGTTCAGGATTCGGCCAGCGGGAGGCCCCCCGGAGATGCGCTGACAAAAAGAGAATCCGCATTTTGAGCCAAATGTTGGCGATCATAAGTAATGCCGAGCTCGGCATAGTCTACGATCGCCAACACCAGATAATGAATGCATGCTTACTTGCATATTTCCAAAATGGGGATGGCTCCCTGAATCCCTGTTGCGAACGGCGGGGCGATTGGTTAATCTTGGGGATGGAAGGATGAATGATTTCCGTGAAAATCGCTGCCGTACAGTCGATGAGCGACAATTTGAAAGCTCGGCCATAAGTGCACCGTGTGGAGGGGGCAGGTGTGACCCGATGCGGGCTGAGCCCGCATAGCGGTGGATCACGCGACTCTCCGCCTTGCATTGCCAGCCGAGCTGGCAGAGCGAATGTGCGAGAGAATGTGTGTTCGGCCTTGGCCGCATATTTTCATTCTATGTGCGGCGGGGGCCTTGCCATCTGTTAGAGGTGTTTAAAAAGTGTACATGAGAATATGGTAGGGCTCTTTCGCCGAAAGAGCCGTCTGTGCAATGCCGTCTACACAAAGCATAGGCGGACGGTTCGGCGAGCCGTCCCGACCGATTCCCGAGAGCATAGCTACTTTTTAAACATTCTTTTAGGCTCCCATGCGATTTGGGCATTTTCTTCGACTGGCTCAAAATATTGGGAGTCTGCGCTGTGGGAGTTCAGCAGTCAATCTATCTCATCTCTGCAAAACGGGGAAAAGCCAATGGCAAAAAGCAATAATCTAATGGTTGGGATCGATCTGGGTGGAACTAAGATGATGGCCGCGGCCTTGGATGAACGCGGCAAAGTGGTGGCTTCTCGCAAGCTGATGACTCAACCCAACCTGGGGGCTGAAGGGGTCACTGGAGAAATTGCCAAGCTTGTGGCCAAAATGATCAAGGGAGTTAAGCCCGGCAAAGTGGCGGGAGTCTGCGTGGGGGCCCCCGGGGCGATGGATCCTCAAGGTGGGATTGTCTATCACGCGCCCAATCTCGGGTGGAAACAATATCCGCTCTCCAAAAATCTGGGCAAAAAACTGGGTATTCCGGTTACCATCGACAACGACGTGAATGTGGGCGCGGTGGGGGAATTCGCCCTGGGGGCCGGTCGGGGGGCGCGCAACCTGGTTGCCATTTTTGTGGGGACGGGAATTGGCGCGGGCATCATTATTAATGGCAGACTTTTCCATGGCAGTTTCGGGGCCGCGGGTGAAGTAGGCCATGTGCGGATGACCTCCAACGGGCCTCTCTGCGGCTGTGGCGGACGGGGCTGCGCGGAGGCCCTGGCGAGCCGCAGCGCCATGGAAAGGCTCATCCGGCGCTCCATCCAAATGGGGCGGGAGAGCATCATCCCCCGCTTGCTGGAAGAAAAGGGGAAAGAGAAAATTACCAGCAGCATCATTCAACGCGCCTTGGAAGCCGGTGATGCCGTGACCCTCGAAGTCTACGAACGGACCCAGCATCGGCTGGGAGTGCTGGTGGCGGACGTCATCAACCTCCTCGATCCGGATACCGTGGTGATTGGGGGCGGCATTGCCGAACGGATGGGGGAACATTTTGTGGGACCCATTCGCGAGGTGGCTTTTCAGCACATCATGCGGGCCGAAGGGGCCAGCCAGATTCGGGTGGTCCCGACGGTTTTGAAGGAATTGGCGGGCGCAGTGGGCGCTGCGGTGTTGGCCTGGCAGCGGCTGGCCCGAGTCAAGATCGGGAAATGATCTCCGAGCATGTAATTAAAAGTGCGACAGAATAGAGAGTGCGCCAAGGGATGGAATGCACGGGAGGGCGAGCCTTCCGGCGAGCCCTCTGTGTGTGTGCCATCTCTGCCGAGCCGGTTCGGCAGGCAGAGTCCCCCTTGGCGGGAGCCTCACTCTCCCGGCGATTGTTCAGCTCAGTAGATCAACGCGACTTGGCTCACCCTATCGTTCTTTGAATGACAACCCACATCGACAGCCCTTTCGGAACTTTGCCAACGCTATGCGTCTGAACCTCAGCCGCCAGGGGTAACCTGGCCAAAATCTCCCCCTTAAAAAAAGCCGTTCTATTTTCGCATTCGCAAAATAAAGGTTGACTTTTGGAAATCTGTTTGTAATAATACATGCAGGAGGAATTGGCCATGAAAATCTCGCCTAAAGGCCCCCAGGCCGCCCGGCTCCGAAAACTCAAACACGACTCCCTCCGCACACTCTCGATTCCGCCGGAAGCTCTGCCGGGATCGCTGGCCCAGTGCTTTCGCAAGTGCGGCAAGCCCACCTGCCGCTGCGTCTCTGGCCCCGGTCATCCTCAATGGCTGCTGACCTATATGGTGGAGGGAAAAAAGCGGGTGGAAAGGATTCCCGAAGACTGGGTGGAGGAAGTCCGTCACCGCGTGGAAATGGGCCGAAGCTTTCGGGAGAAACTCACCGAAATCCTCAACGCCAATGCGGAGCTGCTGGTCTTGTGGCGGCGGGAACAAAAGCGTTGAGGAAACCGGTTCCCCCCGCCAAGTTCAAAACCTTTTTGTTCGAGCAGTTCCAGCTGCGCCGCTACTTCCACCAGCCCGGGGATGGCCGGCCGCAACCCAGCCTTCCCCCCGCCGTGCTGCTTTGGGCCCTGGTGATCGGCACGGTGCTGCGGAAAAACTCGCACCATGGCCTTGAGGCTCTGGCACACAGCCCCGCCCGTTCCGCCTTGAAAATCAGCCGCAAATTCGGCAATGATGCTCTGGCCTACTTCACCGAAAGGCTCGATCCCGCCCCCCTGCGTCAAGCCTTGGCCGGGGTGCTTCGACAAGCCAAACGGAATAAGGCCTTCGACCGTTCTTTTTGGATTGGCTTCATTCTGGATGGAACCGGAGTGGCCCGTTGTACGCGGCCCGCTTGTCCTCATTGCCTTCCGGTCAAAAACAAAGATCAGGAGGTCTCCAGCTACCACCACAAATTCAGTTTGGGCTGCGTGACGGCGGGCGGCCTCGTGCTCCCCCTGGACGTCGAACCCCAACCGCCCGGCCAGGGAGAACTGACGGCCAGCCGCCGCTTGTTGCGGCGGATGGTGCAGGGACTAGGCCCCCGTTTTGCCCAATATGTGGTGTGGGACAGCCTCTATGCCAATGCTCCGGCCCTGCACGAAGCCAACGATTTGGGTTTGTACGTGGCCACCCCCCTGAAAGACAATCTCCCCACTCTTTATGCCCAGGCCCAGGCTCGGTTTGAAAACACCCCCGCTCACCGGGTGTTTGAAAAAAAGAAAACCCGGGTGGAACTCTGGGATGCCGATGACTTCGATCCGTGGGATAAGCTGCGCTGGGTGTCCGTGCGGGTGCTCCGCTACCGGATTCATTATCCCACGGGGCAGGTGGGGGAAGGCTATTGGCTCACGGACATTCCCGTCAGCCGCTTGAGTTCCCCCAGTCTGTATCAACTTTGCCAGGGCCGCTGGGGCATCGAAAATCAGGGCTTCAACGATGCCAAAAACCGCTACGGACTCGAGCATATCACGCACCATCATGACAATAGTCTCTTAATCCAATGGCTTTTGATCTGCCTCGCTCTCGCCATCGAACGCCTTTTCCGCCTCCGCTATCTGCGCCGGGGATCCCATCCCCCGATGACTCCCGCCGACCTTCATCTTCTGATCTGGACGAGCCTCGATAGACTCGCCCCCGATTCCAGCTAAACCTTCCGCTCTACGGGCTCGCTGGTCCCGTTTCTCCCCCGCCGATCTCCAACCGCACAACTCGAGCAGGATTGCTCCACTCGGCCCCAGAGCTGCCTCTGAAAATAGCCCTTCGTCTTCTGCCTCGCCCTTTTGCTTCATCTCCCGCTCCCGCTCTCTTCCTTTCCTCTGACCCTTGCCAAAAGTTCCGAAAGGGCTGCCACATCGAACCTGTTCTTGTTTCCCCGGATTAGTTGGGCTATAATCCCCGCCGTAGTTGTCGAGACCGCGAAGAGCCTCCCATGTGCGCCCGTAGCTCAGTTGGATAGAGCGTCGGACTTCGAATCCGAAGGTCGAGTGTTCGAGCCACTCCGGGCGTACCATATTATCAATCATTTACAGTGACGATGTTATTGAACTTGTTAATGACCCACACAAATACCCACACTTTCAAAGTGATTCACCAAGTTTTTCTCCCTCTTTGGTAGGAACGAATTAATCCAGTCACTCCATGGGTCATGACTCAGAATAGGTCAAAACAACATCGGCCATTTCCACCCAGTATGGCTGTCTTTTTGTGTGTATCTACGATTGATTATTCCCACCGAATTAAGGGCACGTCTGGGCACCCTCACAGCATATTTCAGCAAACATCGAAGGACATCCCCGGCCATGCTTCTCCTTGGCCTCAATCTGCCTTAACTCCTGCAAAAAGGTGATGTGAATCCCGTTGTAGAAAATCCTAGTCGCCTTATCATATGAGTAAAGCAATTGGCCCTGACCATCGAACGGCTCTACCGAATTCGTTACCTCCACCGCGGTACCCGCCCCATCCTTCAAGCCATCACCCTCTGGCAACTTCTCTGGTTGAGCTTGTCGCCCCCCGTCCCCGACGACACGACCTAGATTTCGCTCCCTTCCCGCTTGGCCCCATAGCAATTCCGCTCCGCGTCGGCACCTTTGCTGCAGCGGCGAGGTGCTCCTGAAAATGCTTCCGCCTTCCAATCGCACCAACGAAAGCGCCCAGACCCAATTGTTTCTGCCGCTCATGCGTCGCCACCTCCCAAAATTTCGAAATCGCTGAAAAAACCTTGACAAGGTACCACGTTCTGCGCTATATGTCTAGACGAGATGTCTAGACATATAGCGCATAGGGCAGGACAAAAGGATTCGCCGGTGACTACGTCAACTCAGACCATCACACCATTTTCCTCCATTCGAATCGACAAAGATGCGTCAACGCCCATTTATCAGCAGATTGCCGAAGCCTTCGGTGCCTTGCTTGCCAGCGGAGTCTTGCCTCCGGGGTACGCTCTACCGCCTGAACGAGTGCTCTGTGCGCAGTTTGGCATCAGCCGTATGACGTTGCGGCAAGCCATGAGTTTGCTCGATCGCGAGGGCTTAATTAATTCGCGCCGGGGCATGGGTACTGTGGTCACGCACGGCCGCCTGCGTAAGCAACAACAAGAGATGCGCAGCTTCAGTGAAGAAGTTCAAGCGCGCGGCGGGCGCTGGGAATCGCGTTTGATCGCGCTCGATCTGGCTATTCCGACGCCATCCGTGCGGGACTTCTTCGAACTGCATGAACAGCAAAAGGTATACGAAGTTCAGCGTGTGCGCTTGGTAGACGGTGAGCCGTTGGCGTTGGAATTTGCCCGCATTCCTGAACGGCTGTGTCCAGGACTTGAACGTTTCGACTTGGCAAGAAGATCGCTGTACGAGATTCTGGAGCAATCGTACGGACTTAGGCCGGAAACTTGTGACGAAGAAATCTCGGCAGAGATCCCGAAATCACAACAGCGGAAGCTGCTGAGCTTGCCGGCACGTACGGCCGTTCTGGTCATCAATCGAAAGGCCTATATGGAAGACGGCCGCCCTCTTGAACTCACGCATTCCGTCTACCGGGGTGATCGCTACGGCGCCATCGTACATTCGGTCCGCAAGAATAAGTCAATCTTGCCAGCGCCGAGTTCTTAGAAACGGTGAAGATCAACGTAGATCTGATACAATTATAAATGGAAGTTTCGCCTGAAGCGTTAGGAAGCATTGAGCAAAAATCATCCGCAGCATGTGCGGAGTGGGAGGAGTTGAGATGAATTCACATCGAGATTACAGGAATTTCCGCTTTTTTTGGCACGGAAGACTCAAAAGCGTTCTGGTCGCCTTGGGCGCTCTCTGTGCTTTCTGTGTTCTGCTATCCCCGCTTGCGTTCGCTCAAGGGAGCGTCTCGGGCGTGGTGCGCGACACGAGCGGCGCGGTAGTACAAGACGCGTCGGTGACCTTAACCAACACGGCGACGGGTGTGACCGCGCCGACCAAGACGAACGCCGAAGGCGTGTATGCTTTTCCCTACGTTCAGCCAGGCGTCTACGATCTCACCGCCAGCGCTCCCGGATTACAGACGGTGAAGAAACCGGGAATTACCGTGAATGTGACGGCGCGCGTGCAGGTAAGCTTCGATTTGAATGTCGGCGATGTCAAGCAGACCGTCGAGGTCACGGGCGAGGCGCCATTGCTCCAAACCGCCGATGCGACGACGGGCCAGACCATCGACCGGACGTTCGTGAACGATTTGCCGCTTTTGAACCGCACGGCGCTTGACCTGGCATTCCTTGCGCCCGGAGTCAATCAGGCGCCTAATAGTACTTATGGCACCACTACGCAGACCAGTACAACCTCTTACCAGGGGGCCAACAACTTTGTTTCTAATGGAAGCCGCAATCAGACTTCCGATACGCTAATTGATGGCGTTACAGCGGGGCAAGTGCAGGCGTCAGGTCTGTGGATCCAGTCCGCCTATACCCCCTCCGTGGATGCTGTCCAGGAGTTCAAGGTACAGCAAACGAATTTCAGCGCCGAATACGGATTCACGGGCGCGACCATCGTCAACATGGTCACGCGTTCCGGCACGAGCAGCTTCCATGGCAGCGCCTACGATTTCCTGCGCAACAATAAGTTCGATTCCCAGAATTTCTTCAACAACCAAAGCGATGTGCCTGCCGTTCACGACCTTCCGCACTTGGCACGGAACGTTTTTGGCGGCACTTTTGGCGGCCCCATCCGCAAGGACAAAACCTTCTTCTTTTTCGACTATGAGGGCACGCGCCAGAGCTCGCTGGCGCCACCCTCGCAGGCCGGCGTGCCCAGTGCGGCGGAGAAGACGGGGGACTTCCGTGAATTCTGCGGGCAAAACGGCGGCACATACGACTCGGCAGGCCTATGCTCCGCAGCTTCCGGCCAATTGTGGGACCCCTACACCGGTGTCTTCGTACCGGGCGTTGGAACCCCGCGGTCATCCTTCGTTCCTTTCAACAACTTGGCTACGTATGCGAGCCCTGGCACAAACCTGGCCCCGGGGCAGAAGCTGCCCGGGGGGCCTGCGGGCACGGCTGGGAACCTGCTTGATCCCTCCATGCTGAAACTGTTTCAGTTTTACCCGGCTCCTAACCGGAACGTCGGGCAGCCGAACTATAACCCGTACTTCAACTGGGTCGGGTCCGGCACCAACAAATACAACAACGACCAATGGGACATAAAAATCGACCAGAATTTTAATGACCGCAACACGCTGAGCGCGAGATTTTCTCGCCAAAAGACGACTGCGGTACCCGCGAACTGCTTTAACAACGTAGCCGATCCCTGCACGTTCTTTGCCGGAGCTCACACCGGCCATCTGTTCAGCCTGCAATTCGTGCACACTTTCAGCCCGGCAACGGTGCTTAGTTTTTCCTACGGCCTTACGCGGACCGCGGACAACGATCAGGGCATTTCGGCCTTCTACCCGGAAAGTAAGACGGATCCGGTGGGCGTGCTGGGGATGCCCGCCTACATTAACACGGGTGGCCTTAAGACCTTTCCGACAGTTATTTCCTATGGTAATGAACTTTCCGCTTCCACCAACAACTCCACCTCCATTGGATCATCCCCGTGGGCTTACCTGCGTCAAGGCCAGGAAACGCACGATTTGCTTACTTCGCTCACCCATATACGAGGGCGCCACGAGTTGAAGTTCGGTGGGGAATTTCGCATGCACCGTTTCAACGCCGGGCAACCCGGCACTCCCAACGGACTCTTTGCCTTCGGTCCCGCCGGCACATCGCAAAGCGGTAATTGGGATGGGAGCGGCGGTGACACCCTGGCGGATATGCTGGTCGGAAGCGGGGGCAATTGGGGGCAGTACGAGCTTCCTGCTTTTCTTGCCACCCAAAACTTCGCCTGGGCCGGCTTTGCGCAGGACGCCTTTCGTGCAAGCCCGAAGCTCACGGTCAACGTCGGGCTTCGCTACGATTTGACCCTGCCACAGACGGAAAGGTGGAACAGGTTGAGCTGGTTCGAACCCGATGTGCCTTCTCCTTTGCTCGGGCCTAATGGGGAGGCGATCCCCGGATACAACCTCAAAGGCGGCCTGAAGTTTGCCAGCCCAGATCAGCGCACCGCCATGGACACTGATTACCGTGAAATTCAGCCCCGCGTCGGCATAGCGTACAGCCTGAACGATAAAACCGTGATCCGGACCGGATACGGAATCTATTATGCGGTTTCGAACTCAGTCGCGGGTGCAAATGCGATAAGTCCTAACTCACCGGGATTTTATGCGCCTACCGGCTGGCAAACGGCGTATCCGGGCTATCCCGCTACGCCTGCGTCCCCGCTCAGCGACCCCTTCCCGTTTGGGCTGGTCCCCATCACCGGGAGCTCGTTAGGATTGCTGACCAATATTTCCGCCGGTCAAACCGTAGATTATTTCCGAACAATGAACCATACGCCCTATGAGCAGTCCTGGAGTTTCGGAATTCAACGCCAGTTGCCGGGAAATATGTTCCTCGAGACGAATTATGTCGGCAAAAAGGGAACGCATCTGTACTATGGCAACTCCGGCGATTTCAATATTAATCATTTAGGTCCGGAAGTGGAGCAGCATATCGGAGACGCGGCGTGGAACCAGATGATGGCTACACAAGTCCCCAATCCCTTTTACCAGGCGGGCCTCAGTCAAGGAGTTGTCCAGCAGGGACTCCTCCTCTCTCCGACGGTATCTCAATACCAGCTCTCTCTCCCCTATCCTCAGTTCCAAGGGGTAGATTTCCAGGGGGCGCCATGGTCCAATTCGAGCTATAATGCATTGCAAGTGAGGCTTGAGAAACGCTTTTCGAATGGCCTCCAGCTCCTGGCTACCTACGTGTGGTCGAAAACGATTGACGAGGCTTCGGGTTCCGGTAACGGGTTCCCTTCCATCGGCACTGTCGATCCCAATAACCGGAAGCTGGACCGGGGGATCTCTCAATACAACATCCCGCACGTCTTCCAGTTCAGCTACGTTTACCAGTTGCCCTTTGGCCGCGGGAAGCGCTTTGGCGCAAACATGAATCCGGTGCTTGACGCGTTTCTCGGAGGCTGGCGAACCACCGGCATCTGGCGATTTGACAATGGCCAGCCCCTCTTGCTCTCACTTGCGACAACTAATCAACCCCTGCCTGGCTATGGCCAGAGGCCGGACTTGACGGGAACGCCGCAGCTCAACCCGAAGTCCAAGTGGCTCCTCCCGCTGGATCAGGGTGGCGGGTACTTTGCCAATCCGGAGGTGTTCCAGGTGCCTGCCGCATACACTATAGGAACTGCGCCTCGAACCCTGCCGGGGATCAACGTTCCCGGCACGGCGAACGCGAGCATGTCGCTCTTCAAGGAATTTTCGCTGAACAGGGTTCACGAAGGCATGCACATCGAACTCCGTTCGGAATGGTTCAACGCCTTCAATCACCCGCAATTCTCCGGTCCCAATGCGGGCGTCGGGCAGACCGGCGCGACCGGCTTCGGGGCGATTACTAGCCAGGCTAACTTGCCGCGCGAGATACAAATGGCCCTGAAGTTATACTTTTAGGTCTACATGCCCATTGAGATTTGGGATGGGTGGGTAATATCAGATCCTGTGATTCGGGCTCGCTTAAGTTACTGTCGGGCCTTTGCGAGGACGGCGTGGTGTGCCGTCCTCTTTCTTTTTGCGGCGACGTGTCTTGCTCTCTCCCAAGCGTCGAGTTCCATCAATCTAAAAGCGGCGAAGGATTTTCAAGAAGGCCGAGTTGCCGATGCCGAGAGCGCTCTCGAATCCTTCTTGCGCGCTCATCCTCAAGACCTCTCGGCATTGAGCCTCATGGCAGTTATTCTTGACTCCCAGCGGAAGTATTCCGAGGCCGAAGAATTCTACCGCCGCGCGCTCCAGATCGCACCCAGGTCTACGGCACTATTGAACAATCTCGGGAACCACTATCTTGCCACGGGCAATCCCAAGAAAGCTGAAGATAGTTTTCGACGCGTTGTGGCAATTGATCCGCATCATGTGAACGCGAACCTGCAACTCGCCGATATGAGTGTGCAGCGGAAGGACGGCGCGGAAGCTCTGGCGTGCTTGAGCCGTCTTGCGGCAACGGCTCAAAGCCAACCCGTTGCGCAACTGCTGAAGGCTCAAGCCCTTGTCCTCATGGGCAACTGCAAGTCAGCGATGCCGGTGCTCAGCGCGCTCGAAGAGAAAACAGTTCAAGACCCACACTTTAGTTTTTCCATTGGCCTGGGCTATGCCCAATGCCAGCAATACGATCGAGCGGAGAAATCATTCAGCGAGGCACTGAGAGCCGATCCCTCGAACTTCGACATTCTGTACAACCTCGGGGTCGCCGCGCGCCGTGCCGGGCACCTCGATCGAGCACAACAGGTGTTCGAGGCTGCTCTGCGGTCAAGGCCGGAAGACGTCGATGCTCTCTACGGTTATGGTGACCTGTTGATTGCGGCTAAGGATTTTCTGTCGGCAAGTGCTGTCCTGTACCGAGCTGCGCGATTGGCTCCAGATCGCGCCGATGTGCTTTTGCTTTTGGCTCATGCCACTGAAGAGCTCGGGTATTATGAGGACACCGCCAGCACCTTGGAAAAATACCTGAAATTGCGCCCTGCCGACGAGGTTGCCCACCGTGAGCTGGGCTTCTCGTTGATCCTCCAAGGCAAGTTCGAAGAAGGTCTTCCCAAACTTCGGCAATTCGTGGTCAGGCACCCGCAGGATGCGAGAGGCCAGTATGAACTCGGCGCAGGTGAAGCAACTGACAGTCCGGAAAAGGCTCTGTCCCACCTGAATGAAGCGCTCAAGCTCGATCCGGCAATGTCAGAGGCTCGCTTCACGCGTGCGGTACTTGATTTCCAGAGAGACAGGCTTGACCAGTCGCTGGCAGATTTCGAGGCGCTTCGAAAAAAAGATCCTAACAGTGCCCGGCTTCTGGACTGGCAAGCCCGAGTCTATTTGAGGCGCGAACAGCCGCAAGAAGCGGCGAAACTCTTGCAGCAGGCAGTCAAGCTGGCTCCCCGCGATCGCGCCATTTTGATTCATTACAGCCAGGCACTCGGAAAACTGGGTCGCACGGAGGAGCTCAAGGCGGTGTTAGCATCATTCAAGGAAGCCGCTGCCGGCGGCGCCCAGCCTCGCGCACGCTCGGGTCTGTTTGATTTTCTCGCTCTCTCCCCGGGGCAACAGGACGCCAGGTATCTCGAATCGTTACAAGCGGCAGTTAATGAGAACCCAAACGATGTCGCTCACAAGGTGCGCCTTGCCGAGTACCTGCTGGAGCAAGGAGAAATCAAGCGCGCTGCCGCTGTATTTCAGGAGGTGCTTGCGGCGGGAGCTGGTAGCGCGACTCTGGCCGACTGCGGGAAGGCCCTACTGGAGCATGAGCAGTATGGTTTGGCTGCGGAATTTCTTCGAAAGGCGCCGAATGCGAAGCTGGACCTGGCAATCGCCGTGTTCCATTCCGTTGGCCCCCAAGCCGGACTGGCCGAACTCGATGAGATTCCGGCCGACCAACGCGCCGGCGACTACTTTATACTTCGCGCCCAGATCCTGGATTCTGTAGGCAAAACCGCAGAAGCGGCGGACTCGCTGGATCGAGGTATTCGCGCGGCCCCCCGGCGTGCCGATATGTATTTTGAGGCCGCTGCGTTTCTGATTCAACACAGCCAATTCAAGCAGGCGGCGGCATTACTGGAAGATGCAACCCGCCTGATCCCGGATGCGCCTAACTTGTGGCTGGCGCGGGCGATTGCTCTTGAGTTGCCGGTTGCGCATGGGAAATCCCACGACGACCAGTTGCGGAGCGAAGAAGCAAAGAAGGTGCTGGCGCAAATTGAGTCCCGTTGGCCGGCATGGGACCTTCCCTACCTCGTGCACGGCATGATCTTGCAGGACGAACTGAAATCGAAGGAAGCGAAGCAGATGCTCGATTTAGCGATTGCCCTCGGATGCCGGGAAGCAGACGCTTATTATTACCAAGCTTTAGCCATCACAAATACGACCCCGGTCAACCTGCCGGAGGCACAGGAGGCCATCTCACAGGCAGTGGCAGTAGACCCCGAAAATGCCGCAAGCAGGGCACTGTACGGACAGATTCTCCTGGATGGGGGAAACTCCCAGGCCGCTGTCCAACATCTCCTCGCCGCGGTTCGGCTTCAGCCGACACTCTATCGCGCGCATGATCTCTTGCGCACGGCCTACCTCAAGATGGGAGAGAGTGACAAAGCCGGTGAAGAATTGAATCAGATGAAGCGCATTGCGAAAGAGAGTTCCGAGGACGACCAGGCTACCTCGTCGATGGAGCGCCTCTTGTTCACCGTGCGTCTGCCGGGCGCCAATGCAGCTAAGGAATGAAAGGTCTCAGTGAACTAACCGTTCGCTAAAAGGGAATCTTCGTTTGTTCACCGATTTCGGCGGCTGATTTCTCCAACGGAGGCTCGATGCGCAAGCATCCGAGGGATGTGGGTCCTGCTGAACACGCACTCGCCTAATTCCAAGGAGCGTTCAAGCTGAGACTAATGCATCCACAATTCAGGTGTGAAGTGCAGACTCATCGCACATGCCCCCGCTCGCACTTCGACAAGCTCAGTACGAGCGGAGATTGGAGTGCCGCTCATCCTGAGCTTGTCGAAGGATGAGCGAAATCAGTGGATGGACTCCTTGTTGTTCATCGCAATAGTGAACTCATCATGAAAGCTCTTTGGAATAAGGTGGAGTGGTTGCGCGCTGAAATGCGCCGCAATCGACATGAACGATGAAAGGCTAAGGATTGTCTATGCAAATGCTAGCGAACTCAGCTTGGTTCCTCCTGATCCTGATCGCGACACTGCCCCGTACACTTGATGCAATAGCTCCCCCTGCATCGCAAGCAGACATAACGCCCACATCAGTGTTGGAATTGAAGCCGGTCTTGGATCTGGCGCAAAGAGTTGTCCCGTGGATGGACGGGAAGCTAATTCTCATCCGCATTCCGAAAGAGCGCGGGCACGATGTTTTCGATCTGCGAACGGAGGGCGGCAAGCTCGTCATTCGGGCATCCGATCCGTCCAGCGCGGCGATGGGGCTGAACTACTATCTGCGGTATTATTGCCAGCGCTCGATGTCGATGGTTGGCAACAACCTGGCACCAGTCAAAGATCTTCCCGAACTGGCGCGGCCGGTGCATCGAACTTCCCGATTCAAGTATCGATATTTCCTGAATTATTGCACCTTCAATTACACGTTCGCGTTTGCGGACTGGCCCGCGTGGGAGCTCGAACTCGATTGGATGGCGCTGAATGGCATCAATCTGGCGCTGGCGGTGAATGGAACCGAAGCGGTCTGGGAGAACACGCTGCGCCGCTTTGGATACAACGATGCAGAGATCCTGCAATTCATTCCCGGGCCGGCGTACACGTCATGGTGGCTGATGGGCAACCTGGAAGGTTGGGGCGGGCCAGTGACGCAGCGAATGATTGATGATCGCGAGGTGCTGGAAAAGCAAATTCTGGAACGGATGCGCGAGCTGGGAATCGAGCCGGTTATGCAGGGTTTTTATGGGATGGTGCCGGCATCGCTGGCGCAGAAGTTCCCGGGCGCGCGGATTCTGAAACAAGGCCGCTTTAACAATTTTCGCAGACCGGACATATTGCTTTCGTCAGACCCGCTGTTTGTACGGATGGCGTCCGTTTACTACGAGGAATTGAGCAAACGATACGGGCCGGTGCGGTTTTATGGGGGCGACCTATTCCATGAAGGTGGAATCGCTGAAGGTCTCGATCTTGCGCCGCTCGGGCGCGGCGTGCAGGACACCATGCTTAAGGCGAACCCGGACGCGGCATGGGTACTACAGGGATGGCAGGGAAATCCCAAGCAGGGATTGCTGGACGGGCTTTCGCCGGCGCATGTCCTGATCATCAATATGGAGAGCAACGATTGGGAGACGAGGAAAGGATTTGGCGGATTACCCTGGATCTGGGGGAACATCAATAACTATGGCGATAACACGGGGTTGTTTGGCGGCCCGCCGCGGATCGCTTCGGAGCCGGCGCGCGCGATAACCGGGCCGTATGGCACAAGTATGGCGGGTGTGGGCGCGCTGATGGAGGGGACGAATAACAATCCTGTCGTATACGAACTCCTCTTCGATGCGGCATGGATGGATAAGCCAGTCGATTTGCGCGAGTGGATTCGGAATTATGTGAAGTGGCGGTATGGGGAAGATACGCCGGAGCTGGAGCATGCGTGGCAACTGCTGTTGGAGACTGCATACAAGTCAAGTGCGCGCCCGGAACCTGTTTTCTGCGCTCGTCCATCCTTGGCCGTAGACAGGGTGAGTACGTGGGGATCGACAAAGATCCCATACGATGAGGCGAAACTGGAGGAGGCAGCGAGGGAGTTCCTCAAGGGCGGCGACCGGCTAGGAGGGATCGATGCATATCAATTCGACGCGGTGAATCTTGTGCGACAGGTGCTAAGTAATCGTAGCCTTGCAGCGTACCACAAGATGGTCACGGCCTATCAGGCGCACGACGTGGCCGGATTTGAGGCAGCAAAGCAGGAATTTCTGAGGCTGCCGTATGCGGAGGTCTCGCTGCTGAGCACACGGCGCGAATTCATGCTGGGAACATGGCTTGCCGCAGCGAAGGCCATGGGGCATACGAACGAGGAAAAGAATTTGTGCGAAAAGAACGCTCGAACACTGATTTCGTACTGGGGCCCGGATGATCCCGCGGCCGTGGCGCGCGATTATGCATATAAGGAATGGTCGGGCCTATTGGAAGATTATTATTTGCCACGGTGGGAGATGTTCGTCAATGATCTTGGCGCGCAGCTCCGGGGCAGGACTGGGCGGGATATCAATTACTTTGAATTCGACCATAGGTGGACGGAGGAACGTAAGGACTACCCGGTCGATCCTCGTGGCGATCCCGTGCGCGCTGCTGCCGCGGCTCTCGCCAGCCTTGCGCAAAGGTGAGTAGTTGGCTTTTCCGTTATTTGAACCCTGCACCT
>CAWDMN010000056.1:0-99082 GCA_963803155.1 uncultured Acidobacteriota bacterium | reverse complement strand
TTAGAGTTTTTGTAACTAATCAGCCCCCAGGATGACTGGTAGCCACGGTGAGCGTTTTCTCGCGAGCCGTGGGCTTTTGGCTGGATGGCCAAACTCCACGCCTCGTAAAATGCACTCAGCGTGGCTACCAAACAGAGGGGTACTGAGTAGTTACGAGTTTTTGTATGAACTCACTTTTCAGTGGAACAGGCCTTCGGCCTGCTACAGGAGCTTCAACTACAAGGTAATACTTGAGACCGTTTTAACAACCTAGGGAAGTGCCTTGCCGCCTGATCCTTGACAGGGCAGGATTGGCATTTTAGGGCCGCGGAGCGCGGCGATCGAGGGTAGGCCGGCCTTTCAAGGCCGGCTTCACGGATTGCCTTTTGCGGATGCGTCGCGCAGCGACGGTAGACATTTGAGCAAACGCTGAAGTTCAAACGTCGCGCCGCGACGCATCGGCCATGGGGCTCCTATTCCCTTGGGATAAATCCCACGGCTACCTTCGAATCCTCGCTACGCGAGGAATTCCGCCTAACATCTCAAACAATGTCCTCGACAATCTTCTTTACGATTTTTTTCGCGGATCATCTGGTTCCAATCTCGCCATATCTTTACGCTTTCCCCAAAAATCCCAAGTCCGGCATGGCATTTATTGTGGTTCCAATCCAATCCGGAGTTGTGAATTGCCCGCTGATAACGGAATGTCCTGGGCAATGATTTTGTATCCTTTGGCTTTAACGTAAAGGCCATAACGGCCCGGAGCAATGGCTTTGGGGAATTTGAACATGCCATTACTGTCGGTTGTGCCGAGCGCGATGTAATTATTCAAAGTCACTTCAGTATTCCCGGCCTTAAGAAGATAGACGACCACTTTTTCCAGTGGAGCGCTGTTTCGCCGGTCGGTGATCAATCCACCCACCACTAATCCCCCCGGAACTCCGCTGGTTTGGGCGGTGGGAGGAGCCAGTGGCGCCAAAGTCTGAGCTGGCACATTGGTTGGGGTATCCATCATGGGAGTCTTTTCCAGCGCCATTTTGATGGGCTGTTCCAGCAAGGGTTGGGTGAGCCTTAACATGTCCGGGTCAAAATTCTGAAGCAGGCCTGCCGTTTGGGCGAGAGATTCAGTGATCGAACTCTTGACCGGAGCAGCATCCAACTCCCCGGCGTTAACGAAGGCAGAGAGTTGTTGATGGACACGGGATACTGCTTGTAAATATTGAGTAATCGGAGGATTTGCGCCACCGACCAATTGGTGAAGTGAATGATAATTGCTGGCCAGCCTGTCCAAGTATCCATTGGCGCTGGATTTTCCATCCAATTCTTCAAAGGTGTTTACGGAGACCGCTTTGAAGAACCGGAGAATGGGAGAATCCTGGCGGGTTAAGCGGCCCAACTTGTCAGCGGCTTCCTTTCGACTTGTGAAGGGGGCGATTCTGGCATTCGCGATAAAATTGCGCCAGAAATTATTGTAATCGTTGAAATAGAGTTCACTCAATTTCACGGCCATCGCTTCACGGGGTGGACGATTCGGATCCAGGTTCGGAGCTGTTCTGGATAGCACCCAATAACCCTGGTCGTACTCCTGGCCAAAATCTTCTATGGCCTTTCGAGAGTAAGACTCCCACCCTGCCCGAGAATAGATCCCGGGCACTTCGATGAGTCCCGTCATCAAATCGGTGTCTCTACCTTCCAATGCTCGTCCCAGGCTCATCGGAACCTGGCCGGCGCCTCCCGCTTTTAACCGGCTGTAGTAATTGGCCAAAAGGTCGATCCCACCGAGCAATTCACGCTTGCCGGTCACCAAGGTGTTGGCGGAACTGTCCAAGGGTACCAGGAGGTCCGCATCCTGATGGACGGCCAGCAAATGCATGTAATATTTCATCTGCAGATCGGCTTCTTCCAACTCTTCAGAAGAGACTCCCTGTTTCCAGAATTTGGCCAGCTCCGAGTATTCTTTGGAGAGATAAGCTTCATCGCCGACTTTGGGAGTGGACATCATCAGGAAAGTCTTCAGCAGGAGATAACAGCGCTGGTTAAACCGCCTTTGTTCTTCCACGGAGGTAGGCGCCGGAAGGTTCTGAAGTTCGATCCGGATGTCATGCGACGTCTTATTGACAAAGTCTTTTTTCAAACGGTCGATGTAAATCAAACGGGCGGGTTCTAGCACCTGCGGTGAAATGTTCATCCCCCAATCCAGACCGGTTCCTGCCTTGGGATTAAAATGAATGTCGTAGCGTTCCAGCTGCTCGCGAAGTTTCAGCAGCACCCGCAGTTCATCGCTGGAACGATCTCCCGCAATTGGCACCAGCGCGGCTTTTTGAATGATGGTCAACAGTTGATCGTATCGGTTGTAAGAGCGATACACGCTCCACATGAGAAGCGGAAGAAGTATGGCAAACACCATGATCAAGACAATTTTGAGCACAAGACCCCGGCGTTTTGACGTAGTGGAACTTCCACTCAATAACCGATCCGGGAAGACTACCTGAGTCAACAACCGATGGAGGAAAAAACCGTTGGTTTCAGGTGGTGGTGGAGAGGTAAGCCGTGCCTCGGCTACGCCGCTCTTCCGGTTGATATAAGAAGAAACCAGGTCGCAGTTGTTGGCATCTTGATAGCTGCTGGTAAAATAGAAGCCCCGGAAGATGGGGCGTTCGCGGAAAGTATTCGACTGGAACAGCGCCGTGACAAAATCCGACAGTTGGTTGCGCAGCAAATCCAATTGTAGTGGGAAGGTGTAGAGTTTTTCTTTGCTTTCCGAAGCCTTGGCGGTCAGTCGGGAAAGCCGACGGATATGAAAAACCTGAGAAAGCAAATTAAATTCTTTTTCGAATTCTTGATGAGGCTGCAAGTTTTGGTATTGTTCCCGTTTTAGCGTGCAGCCCCACACTTGAGTTCTTCCAGCGTGATCGAGATCGCTGAAAAACTCGACAAACCCTTCCAATTGGTCGCATTTATTGAAGAGCATGTAGACCGGTAGAACCAATCCCAACTGTTGAGTCATCTCATCCAATCTGGCCCGCAGTTTTACCGCCAATCCGCGCAAAGAATCGGCATCGGCCTGGATCAATTGGGGAAGCTCGACGACCAGCAAGACCCCATCCAAAGGTTTATCCTTTCGTACTCGTTTAATCTCTTCGAGAAGAGCCGTCCATCCCTCTTTTTCCTGGTCGAGAGTGGCAAACCGGCCGGCAGTATCGATGAAGAAAGCTTCGTTGGCAATCCAGAGGTCGCAACCTTGAGTGGGCTCAACTCCCCTTCTGCCCTGGCTCCGGTCTGGATCCGTGTAGGGAAAACTCAGACCAGATTGGCTAAGCAAGTGGCTCTTGCCAGAGGCGCCGGGGCCCAACACCATGTACCAAGGCAAGCGGTAAAGAATATCGCCTTGGCCAGTTTGGGCGACTTTAGATTTGCGCAGCCATTGAATGGCTCGTTCCAACTGGGCCCTGAAGGTGAGATTTCCTCCAGATGACGCAGAAGCTTGGTTCGACATGGCTTGAGATCCTGTAGTGGGAATTTGCAAATTGGCCGAAGACATGGCTGGGCCTTGAATTGATGCGGCGGGACTTTGAAAAGTGGGCGCTTGCATCGACGGCGCTTGTAAGGTAGGGGCTTGCACCGTGGGCGCTTGGAAATATGGGGGGGCAACGTTCACCGCGGCCCGCGCATTGGCCCCTTGGCCAGAACTCTGCCCTCTTTTCATCATAAGAAAAATCACCCAGATCACCACCAGCGCCAGACAGATGAAAATTCGATAATCAGTTCTGACCAATCCGACCGACGGCCCCATGAACCAGATCAAAGCAAGAAGGATCAACAAAATTACACCAGTAAGAAGTATGGCATTTTTGAAAATATTCATAAAAATATTCCAGAACAGCTAAATATTTTGGTCGCTTAATCGTTTACTGGTCCTAAAAAGTGTCGAGGAAGTCCCAGCTGCTCTAAAAAACGATCGATTCCAATACCCCTCAAATGTCAAAATTCTGCAGTGGCTGCTCATTTTGAAGCAGGACGAAATCCGGCCTGGATTCATAAAAGGCACATAGATTTCTAGGTCGATCTCTCTGCTTCAAATAGATAGCCAATCTGCTGGGGCGATATTTTCTCTCGAAGAGAATTGGCCCCGGATCGAAGGGAGAAAAACATGACGAGGTATAGAACCAGGGCTAGTATCGCCAGCCCCCAACAGGTGAAGACGGCCCAGCGGGGAAGTTTGCCACTGGGAGCGGCCTGGGGACCGTCTGGAATTTTCCAGTGAGGTGACAATTCCAGAGGGGTGGGAGGCCTGAGGGTTCCCAACTCTTTGGACACCTGTTCAATCAAGAGTTGGAGCTTCTCTGCACCCGTGACTCCGTATTTTCCTTTAAATCCGAGAAGCATGCATAAATAATAAATTTCCAACAAATCGGGTTTGGCTTCCGGGCGCTGGCGGAGTTCATCCAGCTTGTCATAGAAAGTTTCTCCCGCCAGATAAGTGCCAAAAAAATCCAATTGCAGAGGATTGTCTGCCCAGCGTTCCTTAAACGGCCAGCGGGAGTTGAGAATGGTTTCATCCATGAAAGCTGCCAAGGCATACTTGGCTACATTCATATCTTCCGCGTCGATGTTGCGATTTTTGGATTGTTCCTCAAACTGGGCAAAGAGGTTCCGTGAACCTTTGTTGACCACCTCGAAGTCTCCCAGGTTGGGGGAAGTTCGCATCCGGATAATCAGAAGAAAAATGTCGGTACTCAAATCAGCCAGGGTTTTTGGCTCAAGGGCGGTTTCTCTCATGGCGTTCCTATTCGGTTTCTTCAAGAATCAAAATAAAAAAGGCATAACTCAGTTTCGAACAACCGGATTTAATGAGTCAAATAAATCCAGACACCACGCAGAACGGGTAATTTTGGTCGCCTATCCAAATTACCTCATTCCTTAATAGACCAGAGCTCAAGCTTCAACCCGGCGAAACGTTTGGGATTGGGAATCCGGATGGCGATGGTCCTCGAACTGCGAATGGCTTCCAGATGTTGCTGGATTTCCGGTCCTCCTTGATCTTCCAAACGAAAATATTGATATCCCAGCTTAATTCGCATGGGAGAAGGGGGAACGGAACGATGGATGAGCGGGACGCCGGGCAATGCCAAGCCGAGCAAAGATTCGATCTTGTCGACTGAGCTGATCTTGGCCTGTTGGGGAATTTCCGTGATCAATTGACCTTCAGGAATTTCTGCCGTGGCGGCCAGGAAAAGCTGAGCCGCAATAATGAGCTGATCGTCGACAATTTTTGCCGTAAATTTGGATTCGCTATCGCGATTCAAGGGGATCTGAACCGCTCCAGTGGGGATAACCGTCTTCAGCAATTCCTGGATCATCTGGTCCAAGGGGACAAAGGTGGTTTTTAAATTCAAATGATCGTACTTGGGAATATCTCTGGGGTGGCCCGAAGTAGAAAATGTCATCAACTCGCCCGTCAATTGAACGAGAGTAAGGAAGAGCTGTTCCGGATGGGAGATTCCGATTCGGTAATGGTGATCCAGCAAAGGGATATAATGATTCACGGTGTGCAGCAGCCAGAAATTTGCCACATCTGACGTGCTGAATTCCGCCAATCCACGAGTCCGTTGTCCACGAGATTCGGCCAGGGAACTACTCTTGGCATGCAGAATTTCCAGCAATCTCAACAAAACTTCCATCAGATATTTGGAAGATTGAATCTGCAGACTGGGCGGGATATAAGTTTCGTCGAGTACGAGAAAACCCTGCGGTGACCGCTTGAGTTCCGCAATTTTTATGGAGTCGAATCCGGTCAACGGCTCATCCCCGAAAAGAATTCTGATGTTCTTGCGGGCAATGGCCACATCGCGCTCGTTTTCCCCCGTCACTTCGTCGGTCACCCTGACCATCTCGCTCCGGAACCGCTTGGGATTGGGGCCTTCGGGGCCCTCCAAATGAACGTTGGCCGAGCCCAGCCGTTTGACGGGCACTCCGAGGAATACATCCAGCTTTTCATCGGCGGCATTGAAGTGCCCTTCAATGGAGCGCCCCGCAGGGGGAGTGTCTGAATCAGGGATGTCCATCCGAAGCCCTCCAGATAGCAGGCCACGGCAGGAGATCAAGGAAAATTGTCCGTTCAACAATCCTTCCCGGTTGACCTTTACCTCCGTCAACCCCCAGCCAAAGGTTAGTTGAGAATTAAATCTAAAATTTAGATTCTCCTCATTTTCGTTGTCCCACTGCTGGAAATGATGAGGGGACAAAAACATCCCCTCGCTCCAAAGGATTTTTCGGTCTCGACTCATTTGGTTCCCCTTGCTCGGAAAGCTGCGCGATGAGATCGGCAAAGTAAGATTTCTAAAAAAAGAAGGAAGACCCGCATCCTCAGTGCAGAAACATCAATTTGTGTTCTTTACCCTTTTCGGCGCGATGGTGCATTCACGTAACGAAAATATTTTCTAGCTTCCGATGTTAAGAAAATGCCCCAAGCTTGAATGAGCTTCACCGAATTTGCCTCATTATGCTAGGGAAAAAAATTTAGACTACAAAGCTGATGGTTTTTTGTATCACAATCCTTGGCCATGGTCAATTGTATGGACGGCAAATTCCGACTTGTTTTCTTGAGGACTCGTCAAAATTTGTTGACAAGAATCAGAAGTGGTGTCTGTTCAATATTGATAATATGCGGGTTCGTGAGGCCTTTTTCGCATTCTCATAGGGGGAGTTGCAACAGAAGAATAATCAAGCACCTTGTTGCAGAATAAAATCCACGGATTGCGAAAACAGCTTTTGTCAGGTTTTGCGCAAGGTTGGAGTCAGAAAAAAAGAGATGAAACGGGGAAACTTGGCGAAATTTCGTCTCGGACTATAGGAACTTGCTGATTCCCATTCCAAGACTTAACTCAAAGTCGTCGACTTCGGCGGCTCAAGCAAACTAGCGAGGGCAGGGACTTGAAATGCGGATTTACTGCTTAATGCTCTGCAGAGTGGCATCGATGGCGGCGAGATATTTTCGGGCTTTGTCGGCTTGAGCCAAATCGGGATTGATGGAGATCATCGCCTGGAAGTGTTTGCGGGCATCCGGCAGTGTGGTTGCTGTCTGGGTCATCTCTGCCTTGAGGTACAAGGCCAATCCAAGGCCATAATGTGCTTGTGGATCTTCCGGATCAAAGGAGAGAGATTTGAGGTAATTTTCCGCGGCGGGATCCGGATGGCGCAAGAGTCTTTCGCAGTCGCCAATTCCAAAATAAGCCAGACTCCTCAGATCCTTCCAAATGTCCTCCTGGGCCGCTCTTTTTTTCTTTCCCATCCCAACCAGAAAACCCAAAACGTAGTAATTCATCTTGCCCGCCAGCTTGCTTTCAAAATCGCTCAAGCGGAGATATTCCTGATAGTTGCTTTCAGATTTTTCATAACTGCCGCTCATGCGCAAACTCTCGGCGAGCCAAAAGTAGGATTCGGCGTTTTTGGGATTAATTTGGATGGCTTTTTGCGCAGCTTCGATCGATTCCTTATAGCTGTCTTTCATCCGGAGCGCCTGGGCCAGCAAGTATAGGGCCGTGGCGTGATGGGGATCTCTCTGCGTGGCCGCATTTAGCTGCCGAATCGCTTCGTCCACGTCGCCGATGTCAAGCAACATGCCGCCGTAGCTGACGCGTGCCTCGAGGTAATCAGGATCAATCTCAATGGCCTTGCGAAAGTAGATCTGGGCCTTGGCTTCTTCGAATAAAGCATTATAAGCGCGCCCCAGATACAGTGCCGCCTGGCTATAATCCGGGGCCAGAGTTAAAGATTTTTCAAAAGCAACGACCGCTTTTTTGTAGTTGTCGGAGTATCCTTTATTATAATTTTCCAATCCCTTCTCAAACTCGTCCGCAGCGGCTTTATTGCGCCGTTTGGGAATCAGGATTTTTAAAGAGACGGTAGACTCCTGCCCGGGATATACCATTTCCTCCCGCGGACCATCCGGTTCATACCCCATCCGGACCGCTTTAATGGTATGGACTCCGGGCCTCAACCCCGGCAACTTAAGCGGCATCCCTTTATTGACCACCCCCTTGGATTCTCCATCGACAAAGACTTCAGTCCCATCCAGGTTTACCTCCAAGATGAGAGTGCCGTATTCCAACTTGGCAACTGCGTCGGCGCGAACCATCTGGTTACGGGGGACAAATGCCAAGAGCAAATTCGGATCGAAACTTCCGCGCTCAGATGTGGGGTTTTGGCGGCCTCCGGTGGCATCGCGCACATTCCGATGCACATATTCAGCCAATTCATCGGCGGTCACGCGCGCATCGCGGTTCTCGTCGGCTTCTCCTTCCAGTCCCTTCACCACATAATAAGTGAAGATGCCATGACCGCCGCCCCAGTCGGGACTTTCGAACGATTGTTCCCGATCGCGGCTGGCGGTGAGCGAGAACACGGAACGATTCATATTCAAAAGCGAACTTGAAACTGTTTGGCTGTCCGCTCCCGGCGTGATGGCACCGCTGTGACAGGCGTCCGTGATGAGCACTTTATTTTTCGCTTTGATTTTCCCTCCGATCACCCGGCCCAGAGTGCTCATTGGATATCCAGTGCCCGGGATATTGCCGGGATGGAGATCATAGGGCCCTAGATATCCTTCTCCCCCAAATATAAAACCGTGCCCGGCAAAATAAATTAAGACGGTATCATCCTCTTGTGCGACGGAAGGAAGCCATTCCTCCAATTCCTTGCGCAGGTTGGAAAGCGTGGCGTCCGCGCCAATCAGCTTGTGGACATTTTGTGCCCGGAAGCTCCCGCCGGATTGGCTGATCAAAACGGAATAGATGGACTCCGCGTCTCTTTGAGTAAACTGCAGTTGAAATTGAGGGGACAGGTTTTTATATTGGGAAACACCGACAATCAAAGCATATCCTCGCGGGATGGAGAAACCAGGCGGGGGAGTCGCGACAGTCGAGGGAACTGAGGGTTCGGGAGCAGCGGAGTTGTCCATCCTTAAGTCCCGCTTTTTTTCCTGAGAAAACCCCAAACCCAAGCCGAAGACGATCCAGAATAAGACAAGGATTCGCCGATATCGCATAAAGATCACCTGTGGGCAAGATGAAACTCAAAAATGATTGGTGCCGATCCAGAATCCAGAGTGGAGATCACTGCTTGATTTTGCTGTCGGGAAAACTCCAGCCCCCGGGCATTCAAATTCTGGATCCCGGAAAGATTTCCTGGAAGCTGACTTGTATCTTCGACCTTCTGCGGACCAGCCGTGACATCGATACATTCTCCCCGGGCTCGAAACATTTGATCGTCACAGCGAGGGATTAAGTTGGCGGGAGACTTTCCCTTCTCGGGCGGCGGAGGCAATGGTTTGTAATTCAAACGGGCAAACTGTTCCGGTTGTTGTAACTCAACCGGACTGATCAGCCAATACACAATTTCGTGGCCAATGGGTCCGGTAATACGGAAGCCGCCTTGTGTGGCGGGAATCAGATATTCTTTGCCAGCTTCAATTTGATTCTCCGTTCCTGTTTCTTCCGTTGGAAATAACAGTGAATATTTTTGTTCGGTGCTCAGGTTGACTACGTAGAGAAATCCCCCAAAACTGGCTTTAATTCGAAAACGCAAATGATCGCCGGAAGGGAAAACGAGTGCCGGCTCTACGGCGGCCCAATGATTCTGCGTGTGTTTTTCCAGTATGATTTCTATTCGACGGGAGCCTTGCGAGATAGTCTCGCTCTGGCTGAGAAGGATAGCGGGTAAACATACCGCCATGAAAAACAGGAAGAATAAACGCCCCCGCATCCTCAACAGGGGCAATGAGCCGTTGGACATAACGCTCTCCTTGCGCGGCCAGTGGGATTTCCATCCCTCGAAGCGGGAGAAACGATCACTGATGATTCAAGCTGACATCCACTACGACTCGGGCTTCAGGGCTGGATGAACGATTCACAACATAGATTGCCTTTTCGGATTTGGCCCCGATATTTTCCTCATTCACTTTCTCGAAGACCAGATCGCGCGTGGCCACGCGGCCGCGACTCTTGTTAATGGTGGAATCGTCCAATGAAGATACCACTTGTACGCTGCCTCCGCCCTGGCTTGAAGAGGCGGTGGGAGAAGAGGGTGTGGCTGAGGCCTCAGGAGTCTTTTCCTTCAAAGACTGAACGAGTTTTTCAAAGTCAGGCTCTGGATTTCGCGCCAACAGCAGGAACAATTTCTCGACTCCAGGAGTTTCATCAAACTGGAATGAGGCAGTTCCCAAGGGAATTTCATAGCGGTTCCCACCTTCTACCAGGTTTTTTCCCCCCATGATTTCCGCGTTGGGAAAGAGCAGATTCCATCTGCCGCTGGAACCGCGCAACACAATGTAAAGATAACCGGAATTGTTGGATTCCACGGTAAGGCGGATTCGATCGCCGGAACGAAAAACAGCGTCTGGGTCCACCTCGCTGAATTGCCCCGTGGACAGCCGCTTCATGATGCTGTAGCGCAAACCCAGCGGCGAGGCTTCCGTTTTGACACCTTTGATGGTTTTGTCCGATTGGGCGCTAATGGTTTGTGCCGGGCTCGTGCTCGCCGGTTCAGCCTTTCCGGCCAAAAATAAATCACGAGCGCGGATTTTTGATTGAGCAAGAAATTGAGGCATCAGTGCTGACAGGAAAAACATTCCCAAACTGATTTGAATGAAATTTTTCTTAATCATGACTATCCCTCCCGGCTATTTAGCTTTCCGATAATTTAAAAAATACCATAGCGCGAGCCGCATCACAAGGATTCATTGCCTTCATGGCCGCCCTTAGCATCGAGCTGAGGCTCCATGGATTAATATTTGGCTTGCCAGCGGCTGAATTCATGATTTAAGAAAATCCTTTCATGACGATTTGAAAAGAAATGCGAGGCGGACGGTGGGGAAAGAGTCTTATATGCATCCTTCGATGATTTGAGGTTGAGTTTGCTTTCTACCAGTGATGGTGGAAATTTTAAGCGATAGGTAAGAGGATCCGATGGAGGAAAGAAAACAGGATCATCATGATTTCCTCCACTAAACTTTTCCCATTGACCATTCGTAGACTATTGGCATGGCGCGAATCGCTGCGGCTATAATAAATCGCCTCCCAGAAGATTCAAAGTCCGTGTCCATTTCGCCGGGCGCTCGACAAAAATGCTGGGCCGTCGCAAAAATTATTTGTAATCTGCCGCGGTTTACCTAAATATATAGGACGAAGCAATTCTTGTTCTCCGAATTATTTGTCGAGTTTGGCTTTCCTCCGGGAACGGTCGGCGTTCATGCGCGAAAAAACGTTTGGACCATTTGCTAATTCTCCGGACGTTCGACCTCTTTCCGGAGTGAAAGTGGGGAGTAATCTTTGCGGATCGCAATTGTGACCGTCAAAACCATCTATTAAGCAGATTCCGATTGTAAATAAGAGACGAGAGGAGGCATTTCATGCGGTTCCATTTCATTCCTCCGCGGTTGAGGCAAGTGAGTTCTATTCTTGTGATTCTGCTGCTGGCATGGGAAGGATTCAGTCCTGGATTATTCGGCCAGGAGGCCTCTGTTGGCCAGATCAAGATCATTATCATGGAAGGAGAAGGAGCCATTAACAACATCCGACAGCGGACTACTCGCGAACCCATCGTACAGGTCGAGGATGAGAATCACAAACCGGTGGCAGGTGCGCTGGTGGTATTCACTTTGCCAGATTCAGGCGCGGGGGGGATTTTCCCCAGTGGATCAAAGTCTCTGATGGTTTATACGGACAAACAGGGTCAAGCAATAGCTCGCGGTATTCAAACCAACAAGATTTCGGGCCAGTTTCAGATCAAAATTGCCGCTTCCTTTAAAAATATGACGGCCACCAATGTAATAAACCAAACCAACGCGGCAGCCGCCGCTGCGGCCGCTGGGGGCATTTCCGCAAAAGTGATCGCTATTATCGCGGTGGCGGGCGCCGCCGCAGCCGCTGGCGCTGTCGTTGCGACGAGGAATAAACAACAGCCCACGACTGTGTCAATTGGCACTCCCACAGTGAGTCGTCCTTGAAGAGAATTCTGTTTTTTGTTATGGGCTCCACTCTGGACCCATGAATTGCGTGCTCTTTTGATTTTTGGGTAAGTCATCTGGACAAGGGAGCAGAGCAGCAAGGCAAATCACCGCAAAAAATTCATTCATGGGACGATTATATGATCCGAAAAGGAGAAATCCAATGTGTCGCAAGGTACCAATATTATGCTTGATTATGCTGTGGCTTTTTTTTAGTGCGGCTCTCTGTTTGTCAGAGAGCGTGAATCCTCCCATAGCGGCCTCTTTTAGCGGATCTGCACCGACCCAGACGGGAAAGAACGGCGAACTTTTGGGAGGGCCAGTGCTTGGATATGTATTTGATCGTGCGTCTCAAGAATTCCGTGAGATTACCGGAATCCCGGGCGCTGCTTTGGCCGGCCGGTCGATTCAGCCAGAACTCTCCTTAAACTCCGCTTGGATTTCTCCGCACCGTGCCCTTGCTTTGAGTCAAGCGCCTGGCGGAGAACTGATTTTGGTGAACCTGGCGGAAAGAATCGCCGCCTGCCGCATACTTGGTAGTCCGGATAGCCGGATAACAAAGGCGTATTGGAGTCCCGCCGGCACTTCCGCGGCCCTTCTGAAAGAAAATACGAGCACACTTCTGCTATTCCAAATTTCCCCTGCTTCCGAGTCTTCCCTGCGTGAAGTCGTGACAAGCGAATTGCAGGGTGAGATCACCGCTCTCGCTATTTCCGATGACGGTCAACTGATATTGGCGGGAGTGACAGGGGCTGAGAGTAGCACTCTTCAGGTGATTTCGCCGGCAGGGAATCACCGTTCAATTGCCTCGATGTCCTCTGTTTCCGCTTTGGCGTTTCACCCCTCTGGAAAAAGTATCTATGTGGCGGATAGGCGGGGGAATGCAATCTGGTGTGTGAAAGGGGTGCCGGAAAATCCGCAAATATCCCGCATTGCTTCCAACCATTTGGAATTGGCCGGACCGGTGGCTTTGGCTTTAAATGGCGCGGGAGATAGATTGGCGATTCTCAATGCGGATGCGCCACACCTTTGTGTAATTGAGCTCAAGAGTAATTTGGCTTTCCGCGTAAACAACCAACTGGCGCTTGACCAATTAAATCCGTGGCCAAGCGGAAATGTATTTCAGCTTCAAGAGTACTCTGGAGGTCCACTCCCTTTGCTGGAGCTGACTCCCATCGAAAATCGACTCTCCCTGGTTCCCGCTGATTCGGAGCGTTTGCGTGCCCGTCAAGCCGTGGATTCCCAAGAGAAGAATGCAGCGTCTCGCCTGGAGAAGGAAAGGAGGAGCCGGTGATGGAACTCAATATTAAAGTTGTGCCAAAAAGAGTGGGCAAGCCCGGTTGGCTTATCCTTTTCATGCTTTTCTCTTGGCTTGGATTGGGCGATATGTCGTGGGGACAGCAGCCGGTGCCGGTCATATCGAGCATCAGCCCGACAAGCGTGGTGGAAGGGAGTAGTGATTTTACGCTTACAGTTAGAGGAAGCGGATTTTCAGGAGGAATTTCTGGCTCGGGCATTGTATGGGGTCAAGGGACTCTCGCAACCACGGTTGTGAGCGATACGCTAGCCACGGCCGTTGTCCCCGCTAGTTATGTATCCAATCCTGGGATATACCCGATTGGGTTTCGATTGAATTTAGCCGGAGCGAATTTTTTATCCAACAGTGTTGATTTTCCAGTTTTGGCGCGGCTAGATTCAATCTCTCCGTCTTTTCGACCGGTGGGATCAGGAAGTTTTACATTGACCGTAAATGGCAATTTTTCAAGTTTTGAAGTTGCGGCAATCACCTGGAATGGCACGCAATACAATACCACGCACATCAGTTCGACTCAACTGAGTGCTGTAATTCCGACATCGGAACTGGCAGCTGCTGGCAATGCTTCCGTCCGAGTTGTAGATATATACAGCGCTCTAACCAGCACTGCACTTTCGTTCACCATCGATCCACCTTTGTCTTTGAGCCAGATCACTCCGTCTCGGGCCGTGGTGGGCAGCCCCGACCTTACTCTCACGGCTGCTGGGAATAGTTTCAGGCCGGAATACTCTACGATGCTCCAATGGAATGGTGTAAACCTGGCCACAACGATTGTCAGCACCTCACAGCTTACGGCGGTTGTGCCTGCCGCAAATCTCGCACAATTGGGTTCGGCGTCCGTGACAGTGGAGAATGTAAGATTTAAAACGGTCTCCGATCCCTTAGTGTTCCACATCTCTCCGCCTCCTCCAACGATTACCGGTCTCGTCCCCGCGGATGCCGTGGCGGGGACTGGTGCATTCACTCTGACCGTGAATGGAACCAATTTTCTGGCTCCTGCCGTGTCCGCCAATGGTTCAGTGGCGGGATCAACGGTACAGTGGAATGGCGCGAATCGTCCAACCACTTTTGTCAGTGCTAACCAGATAACTGCGGCTATCCCTGCGACTGATCTTGCCGATGCTGGACTCATTCCCGTGACCGTGAGCAGCGAAGCGCAATTTGCCGGCGTCTCGCCCCCTGCCACTTTTACCGTGAATAATCCAATTCCGGCCATAGTTTCATTGAATCCTGGCGGTAGGCCCGCCGGGACGAGCGCATTCGTCCTGACTGTAAATGGATCTAATTTTGGGCGCGGCGCGGTTGTGCGCTGGAATGGAAATAGTCGGGCCACTGCCTATTTGAGTGCATCTCAACTGACAGCCCAAATCGACGCTAAAGACATTGCCACGGAAGGCGTTGCTGCGGTGACGGTCTTTAATCCTGCTCCTGGTGGTGGCAGTTCCGCTCCCGCAATATTCAATATCACGCCGCCACTCAAGATCACATCATTGGCATCGCTGCCCAATAGCATGATTGGGATTAATTACTCATCCCAACTGACGGCTTCTGGCGGGCAAGCGCCTTATAGTTGGAGAATAGTAGAGGGAACTCTCCCCGCGGGATTTACTTTGGATACTATGGGTATCATTTCGGGGACGCCAAACATAGAGGGGAAATTTCCTGTACAAATCGGTGTGACGGATGCGCTCCAATCTTCGGTTTCGCAAGTGTTCACCCTCACCGTGCACACTGCCTTATCCGCCGTCACTTTGACGGGAATTCCCGAGGCGCCGCAGTTCGCGCAACAAATCGGAACTGGCTTGATTTTATCGGCCCCCTATTCTCTGGATTTGGAAGGGCAACTGACCCTGACTTTTGCACCTGATGCCGTTTTCAACGTGGATGATCCCGCAATTCAGTTTGTGACCGGAGGGAGGACTGTCCACTTTGCTATTCCCGCAAATACTACGGCCGCCGTCTTTTCCGATAATTCCAGCTCAGCGGCTTTTCAAACCGGGACAGTGGCCGGAACTATCAAAGTGGCTGTAACGATGCAATTGGATGGTGGCAATTTTGTGCCATCTCCAGATCCGAGCCGCACCTTGGTGCTGCCGCGCCGTCCTCCGGCCATAATATCTGCGACTATTGTTAACAAAACCTCAAACGGTTTTGAAATCCACATTACGGGTTATTCGAACTCCAGGTCACTGAGTCAGGTCAAATTCTTTTTGTATGGTAAGCCAAATGGGAATTTACAGACTCAGCAGCTTTCCAGTGATGTGAATACCCTGTTTAGTTCCTGGTATCAATCACCGGATTCAGCTCAATTCGGAAGCCAATTTACATTGGTGGTTCCCTTCACGGTAAGTGGAGATATCAACGATATTGTTTCTATTGTGGTGTCTCTATTTAGTGACGAAGGGTATTCCGATTCAATTTCATTGGATTTTGCCTCTGGCGCTGGCACAGTCCTTAGTGGCGGGAGTGCGACAGTAAGCGCTTCTCAATAGAGGCGCTTTAGTTTTAGTGTTCGAGAATCAAATCTGATCTCTTTTTTTCGTTGCTCCTTTTTAAGGGGGGGGGGGATCCAAAATTGGCCGGGACGATGAGTAGATGGAATGAAGGATTATCGTCCCGGGGGATATTTTGCCTGGGCAATTTGGATTGTCAGCGTCCTTACAATGAACGCGCCATCACAGTTGACTATCTTCGAGGCTGGATTCCTGCTCGTCATCGATGAGTCCGGCTTCGGACGGTGTGTTACGACTTTCGGTTTTTTAGAATTCATCTTATCTAAAAATTCCACAATGTCGGAACGAGCCATCACCGCTCAACCAATCCACCAGTCGAATTCAAAAAAATTAGTTTCGCATCCGCAAAAACAGAAATCTACATTCCCCCATTCCTCCGATCTCCTGACAGATCATCTTGTATAATCCTGAAAGAGATGAGATATAGATCTTTCCGAGACGATTAGATTTTTGCCACTACTCAAATCGGTAATTCACTTCATCAGTTTATTGGAAATCGAGCTGGATGATTCAAGCCGATCCGATCCCATCTGTTCGAGTTTTGGAGCGGTGATGCGAAATGCAGAAATAATCAATTGGGTGTTTTTTATTTTTTTCATCGTAGTTGCCTGGATAAGAAAATTGGGATGGCTAAAATGCTTCCGGGTTACTCTGGTTGGAATTAGCGGGATCTTGATCTCTTTGGGCGGATATTTCTCGGAATATTTTCTGCCGCCTCTCGGGAGTTCCATTCTGCGCGATTGGCTTCCTGCGCCTCTCCTGATGATGATCTATTGGCAGGCGGGTCTTTTCATCGGCCGCCCAAACGAAAAGTTCCAACGAAAATTGAACCAGTATGATCAAAAAATTTTTGCGCTCTTGTTACGATCACGGGCCTTTCATTGGGGCCACCATTGGATTGCCACTTATTTTGAATTTGCCTACCTGTTCTGCTATCCGTTGGTTCCCATGGGAATGGGTGTTTTGTACTGGTCTCATCTGAGAATCCATGTCGACAGATATTGGACTGTTCTGCTGCCCTCCACCTGTTTTTGTTATGTCCTGATTCCTTTTGTTCAGGCGCTCCCGCCGCGAATGCTGGATTTCGGGCGATTGCTTCCGTTGCATCCCAGCCATTTGCGAAATTTCAATCTCTGGATTCTCCGTCACTGGAGCATCCAATTAAATACATTTCCCAGTGCGCATGTAGCCTCAACCATGGCTGCTTCCTTGGTTCTGATTAGCCTGCTGCCGGTCTGCGGAATGATTTTCCTGATGGTCTCGATTAGCATTGCGCTTGGCGCTGTATTGGGTCGTTACCACTATACCGCCGATGTGACTCTGGCTGCGGTTCTGGCCATTACAATCCATTTATTGTATGTCTGTTTTTGAGCATGGCGGTGTTTCGAGAGGCTTGTCAAATCCCAGGAGGGGAAGGCTTCCACCATAATTCCCGCTATTTTCCGAGGACCACTCATGCCAATACGGCCGGCACAGCAAGACAATTAAAATGGGATGATGGAGGCGGCCCGCCCACAGGCCGTCAGAGGAGGTTTGTCAAACTCAGGCGGGGTTGGGGCACCCCGCCTCCATCCAAGCTATTTTCTGAGGAAACTTCAGTGGGAAGAATTTTCCGCGGGCTTACGATGGCCATCCTCTCGGGATGGCCATTTAGCAAGGCGTGGCGAAATCTTGTTTCTCTTTATTGTCCAACCAGGATGAATGGAGCCCAGAAGTAAGGCGGGCTGTACTTGCGGCCATTGATCATGTCAATTTGCGCCATGCGCAGAGCCGCGGCAGGATTCTGTGCCGTTGTCGAAGAGGAAGCCGAGGTATCTTTAGGGAGAAGTAAACGGCCATAAAATCCGGACATCAATTGAGCCGTGGAGTTGTCATCCACGGGCCACAGCGAGACTCCCACATCTCTGGCCCCTGCGTAAACAAAGGCGCGAGTCAAACCAATCAATCCTTCCCCTTTTCTCAATTGTCCCAAGCCGGTTTTACAAGCAGAGAGCATGACAATAGGAGAGCCCAATCTGAGGTTGAAAATTTCCCGAGTTCGTAGAAACCCATCCATTTCCGGCGGGTTTCCAACCAGTGAGAGCAACAGACCTGAAGATTCAGGATGATCCGCGTTAAGAAGGCCATGAGTAGCCAAATGCACAAACTGATATCCTTGAAGATCCCGAGTGCGAAACAATGATTCATTAGCATCCAAATCCAAAAACACGCCGGGCTGAACTCCGTTCTGGCGTAAAAGTTTGGCGATTTCATTGACTTCGGTGCGAGTAGCGGGAAGACGAGGGATCTTCATGGCTGGTTCAGATCCACTTGCAGCGGGGCTGGACGCCGGCGGGGCGGGTGGCAAGGATTCTGGAGGCAATTCTTTCAAAAGCAAGTCCCTTTGCGATTGGCCGGAGACATTGGTCTGTGCCTCTTTTTTTACGCGGGAATCATTGGGATCAAAGACAGGATCTCCCACCAAAAGGGCGGATAGCGGCTGTTTTGATTCGGTGTGATCCGTTTTCATGGCAGCCAGGACAGTGGCCGAGGGGGCATAGGAAATCACGTGTTCCTGAATAAGATAGGGGAGTGAGGCATAATCCGCGGGTGGTTCGCCACCAGGCGTAGGCAAAGTGGTGATGAGGGCTTCGAAGGGAAGCGTGTACAGAGATCCATCCGGAATGATAATCAGCTTTTTACCCGCCATGGCTTCCACGGCGGGGCGCATCAGCGCGAAATAAAGATTGAATGCCGATTCCGCATATTTCCTGGCTTCCGGACTTTCCTCCAATGGCCGCATGGGAGGAGGTCCCGGAGTCTTGACCATTTTGAGATCGCGTGAAGGCCGGCGTCCCGTCGCTTTGGAGGGTGGAGGTGTCACTGTCTTGGAAGATGTCGTTCCCTTGGACTTTACGGAGCGGGATCCAGGCGTCGGCGGAGGCGGCGCAACAGGATCGGGGGTGGCAGAGTCTGCCGAAGCTTTCAATAGCTCCCGCAATTTGGCCACCCGCTCATCTATTTGGGCCGAAGGTCCCAAAGAATGCAGCCATACTCCCCTCTTCCCGATAACCCAAAGAAGCGAGTGATTTTCATCCATCAAATATGAAAGCAAGATAGTCTGATCATCCAGAAGTTTCTCTTGCGTCGCTTCCAAGGATAGAGGAGCAGAAGAAGTGAAACTGGCATAGCGGGGATTGGCGGCTCGAATTTGTGCCTCCAATTCGGCGGTTTGAACTTCGAGCTGATTAATTTCCCGTTCGACCGAGTCATCATCACTGGTGGTGCCATTACCTCTTCCTTCTCCACCCAGTCCGATTAACTGGTCGGCCAAAACCGTCTGCCGATCCGTCAATTCCTGACGCTTCTGGAGAAGAGCGTGATCGATTCCGGTCTGTATCTCCACTCCGGATTCAGCCATCAGATCGAGCAAAGCGCGTGATCTGGCGCTTTCTGCCACTCGAAAAGCTTCGGATGCATAGCGGAGCGCTTCTCCGTCCAATGGTTTGGTGAAATTTCCTCCAGCCGACAGAATTGTCAAACCGGCTAATATCTGCGTGTACTCTTGGTAAACATCGGCCGTTTGAGCAGAAAAACTTTGCCGGGCCTCATCCCCACGAATGGATTGGCCGCGCAGTTCCTCTATGACGGAGATCGATTCCCGGTATGCCGCCAAGGCTGAATCGCGATAGGAAATATAGCGGGAAGAGCGCGGGTCTTTTTCATATTCAGCCTGCGCCAAAGCCCATTGGGCCTGTCCCAATCCGCGGGAGGCAGGCCAGGATAGATCAGGCCTTTGCGAACCACGAGCTTTGTCGCGTGCCTCCTGATATTTCTTCGCGGCATCGGCGTAACGCTTCTGTTTCAAACTCAAATCTCCCTGGTCGGTTTGAATAATGATCTGGAACCGTTGCGAGGTCGGATTTTTGCCAAAGAATGGAGGATAATGAGTCGCAAAATTTAGGGCGGAATCAAATCGCTCCTGAGCTGCGGTCTCATTGCCACGAGCCAGAGCGACTCGACCCAAACTGATATCAGAAAGACAATAACTTTTTAGCGACAGATTAGCACGATGCACATCTTCCACTACTCCAGTCACGGTTTTTTCAACGTCCTTGGCAGTGTTGGCAGCAGCGTCTGCGGTGGATCCGATATCACTAACGGTGCTGCGAGATGGTTTTCGTGAAAGGAGGCCGCCCAGGCTGCGTCCCACATTCTCGACCCGGTTCTTCGTTTGAGCAGGTTTGTTTTTTACGTCTCTGGCCTTTTGTACCTGTTGCCGGGATTCAGCCGCGTCAAGCTTGGGTCTGTCGGGTGCAATTTGTCCGTAATATTTTTCAGCCTCATCATATTTCCGCTGTTTGTAATATAAGTCTCCAATCTTGGCTAAGGTCATTTGAGCATTAAACTTCATATCCGCAATGGGAATCAACTTCTCTGGAGAATAGGCGGCTCCTTTTTTACGGAATAGTTCCACGGATTGATTGTATTGTTCCACCGCGGTGGGAGTGAATAATGTCCCTTGGCGGGCGTAAGCATCTCCAAGACCACGCCGAGCTTCGGCTTCGCATTGAAGATCCTTTTCAGCCTGACATTTATCGGCAGCTTGGCCTAGGATAGCCAAAGCTTCCGCGGATTGTCCCCGCTCCAGCGCACGCAGTCCCTTTTTCAAAGTAGTTCGCGCCGGTTCAGGCGGCGGAGGCAGGGGAGCTTGCGCTGGATGTGTCGCTGTTGTAGAGGGTGAAGCCGGGGGCTTGGCCGTTTTGCGTGTCTGGCTGTTGATTGAAAAATGAATTAAAAAGAAAAGAAGAGACACAGGAAATATCGAATATTTGAAGAATCTCGCCCGGAGAGTTTTATATTTCACGGAATCACTCCTTTTGTTATAAAGCAAAATCATTTTCTCATAAACAACCAGAGCCAAGGCTTTTGAATCCAGCCATGAGATATTTCATTAATGGGAAATTCCAACTTGAGATGAAATCTCACTGGCCAGCCGGCAAGTCGCTCATGGCGCAGGGGGAGGAACGGATGGCAAAGGGACTAATTTGATCACCGGATGCGAAAGGTCGGCCGTGAGTTCAATGGATTCCAAGTAGATGTTATAACCATCGGCCCTGGCCCGGATGGTATAGACTCCAGGAGGAATTGGAGATGGGAAGCGAAAAACCCCGTTTTCATCCGCGCGGGTCCAAGTCAAAAGATTTTCCACGGTGGCCTCCTGACTGCCTGGCTTTAAAAGTCCGACCAGAGCTTTCGCCACTGAATTTCCCTCCGCGTCCTGGACCAATCCTTTGATTTCAACTCTGCCATGTTCTTTTTCATTATTTTGGTTTGAAGCTGTTTGCCCTTTTATTTGATCCAACATAGTTGCCACCATCTCCACGGGTCGGATCAGACCCACGGATCCGAGGTTCACCGTAGTATCTGGGAAACCATCACCGTTAGTATCAATTTCCTGGACATCTGGACGTACCTTCGTTGATATGCCAATCAGCTCGCCGTTTTTGTTGATCACCGCTCCGCCGCTACTCCCGTGGGTAACCTGTGCGTCGATTTTCAGCCAGCCCTCCAGTTCCTCTTTTCCGGATATCTGTCCACGGGTCATGGTTAAAGTGGCTCCCCCCGCTTTGGGAAATCCGAGCGTGAAAATTTCTTCCAGGAAGCCGATATTTCGGGAATTTCCCAAGGGGAGGGATTTAAAAGGACGAACATTTTCGGTGGAGAGGCCATTAATGTCAGCCACCATTTTGAGAAGCACCAGGTCCTCTTCGGGATCCTGTTTGAGGATCTCGGCCTTGAAAAGATGCGCCCGGTCCGGCGGTTTATAGGGATTGGCGGGATCCACCAAATTGACCCAGATCGAGCTGTAGGGCTTGGAGCCATTGCTGATTACATGGTAATTGGTTACTACTAGTCCGGAGGATTCGATTACAACTCCAGATCCCTCCATCTTTACATTTATATCGCCGCTGGCTGAATACTCCCCAGCCAAAACCTGGCCTATGGCGGGAAGAATCTCCGTGAGATTGCCTTCGAATCCGCTGACCAGCAAAATGATCAGGAAACAAGAGGGTAGTGTCATATGAATTCAGAAACTTCGCCCCAAATTTATCAAGCAAAGAAAGAGAAACAGAATTACTCGTGCTTGAGCCGGATCTCCACATAAGCGGCATTGTTTTGATCTGGATTGGTATTGATGACAATCGTCGCCTGGGAAACGGAGGCTCCCACTGGCTGCGCGGCCGAAGTGGTCGTGGGTGATGCAGATTTCTCTTGGAAGACCATCAGGTCCCGGGGACGAACGCTTTGATTTAATTCTTCCACCACCGACACCACGGAAACAGATCCTTCGCTGGGCGAGGCAGGCGTAAACGAACCTTGCCGTGAAACGGATTTTAGCGGAGTACGACTGACAATGACCGTGAGCTTCTCTTCTCCAGGATTCTTATCGAAACTAAACCATCGTCTGGCTGGGACGGGATATTGTATGCCACGTTGGATCCGGTTTTCTCCGCCTAACTGGGGGTCAGGGAACAAAAGCCGATCATTGCCGGTGGAACCTTTCTGCATTACATAGAGATAGCCGTCCACATTCGATTCGAAAAGGAGGCGGATCCGGTCTCCCGAATGAAACACCGCGGAGGGCGAGGCTTCCTGGACATCGATATTTTCGCAATTGGGGCCCGAGGTCAAATGCCAGATCCGGTATTTAATTCCCACTCGGCGCAGAGGAGCAGCGGGGGCCTTCTTCACCGGGGCTGCTTTTGCGGTGGGCTTTGGCGGCGCCGGCTTGGGGGCCGGGATAGTGTCCGTGTAAAACATATTAGAGAGGTCCCGCGTCATATCCCCCTCTTTTTTTTGAGCCGGCACGTTTGCGGAAATCATCATTCCAAGAAGAATGGCGAAACTTAATCTCAAGCCAGTACCCATAAAAGCCTCCTCATCTATGTCACATAAATTAGAATATCGGCAATAACAGTTAAATTCATAATAACGGACTTTCCCCTTCCGAGGATGACTGTCTTCATAGTGTAAAAAGCGAAAAAGAGTCCTGGGTCAAGAGAGAATTTTTCAAAATGCTGCGCACATAGGGAGAATATTCGCAATAAAAATAGAACCGTCCAAATTCGGGAAATTGAGCAGAGCGTTTGTGCGCTCTACGATTATGTTCTACCTTCGGCCAATTCTACAAAAAACTGAATAGTCAAAAACGGCTACTACATTAGGATGTTTCCCCGTGCTTAGTTTTCCAGATTTAGGCAGTCATGCTGAGCATTTTAAGCTAAGCGTGGAATTCGGCGCCAATGCTAAAAGGCCACGGCTCGCTGGAAATTGCTCACTGTGGCTCCTCTTGGCGTGGATGGCGCTGAGCAATTGTAAAAATAAAACTCCAAAATACTCTAACCGGCATATGTCGACAGCTGATCGTAAATTAATTTATACCCGAAGATCGGATTGCGCAAAAGATATTTCCATGATTTGAACAGAGAAAAATGCGATTGAGAGTCTTTGTGAAAAGCCGGACGTTTGAAAAAAAATTATCGTCAATGGATTGGTGGCACAATGACTTCCATTGAACTCATGGTGGGGCACAGACCTTCGCAGGTCTGCCCGTTCCGGTCTGCGTCGGCCCTGCGATTGGGCCATAATTCTCGGCAACTAACAGGTTCGAGGCCTGCTCCACTGAAAAGTGAGCTTATAAATAGATTCTATTCAGCAATAACAACGGTTTGAAGTCAGAACGGATCGCTCGTAAGAAATGACAACAGCACCGTCAGAACAAGCTAATGAATTTAGGACAAAGGAGAAGTGAGCGAATGGCCGTCATTACTCTTCAGATTGGAGTGTGAAAAATGGAAAGTTATGGCTTTGTAAGGCCTTTCGAATGCCAAAAAATAACAGTCCTTTCCGGCAGTCAGACTCGGGGAGAACTCAGGCAGGTTATTGCTGGATTGGGAATCTCATCACACGTCAATTGTCATGGGGTTGGGGCATTCTATTGTGTCCATGTCCGAATTGAGCGAAGAATCATGAGAAATCGCTATTGTCCCTGCCTGATCCATCCACCGCCGATGACTAAATCATCCTGGTAAAATACTGCCGCCTGTCCTGGAGTAATCGCTCTTTGTGGCGTATCAAATTCCATGAGCACTTCATTCCCTCCCGTCGGATGGAGCAGGCCAGGAGCTGCTTCGTGGCGATTTCGTATTTTAGCCGAGACACGGAGGGAGGATTTCAATTCATCAAGGGCAATCCAATTCAGAGTATCCGCCACCAGCCTCTTTTTAAAAAGCTCATCTCCCGTCCCAACTCTCACTCTATTGGCCAGCGGTTCTGTTTCCAAAACATAAAGGGGATGCCCGGCGGCGACTCCAAGGCCCCTTCTTTGACCCACTGTGAATTGATGATATCCGCCATGTTTTCCAAGTATTTTTCCCTCAGAATCGACAATGTCACCTTCTCCGGGCAATTTGGCTGAGATGCCGACAGCTGGATTTGAGGAAAGGTATTTCTCCAAAAACAGGGCGTAATCGTTGTGGGGAATAAAACATATCTCCTGGCTTTCCGCCTTTTCGGACACTGGGAGTCCATGACGAGATGCCATCTCCCGGATCTGCACCTTGGTAAATTCCCCCAAGGGGAAACGAATCTTTTGCATTTGGCTCTGAGTCAATTCAAAAAGAAAATAGGATTGATCTTTGGCATAATCAATACCACGAAACAATTCATACCGACTGCTTTTTTGATTGAATTGAATTCGGGCATAATGTCCGGTGGCCACGGCGGAGGCACCCAATTCTTCCGCCTTGTGCAGAAGGCGGTGAAATTTCAGAAAGGAATTACATTGGACGCACGGGATTGGGGTTCGACCCTGAAGGTAGGATTGAATAAATGGGACTACCACTTCTTCTTCAAACTCTGTCTCCAGATTGATAACATAGAAGGGAAAATCGAGGTGGTGAGCTACTTTTCGGGCATCGTGAATATCATCCAGGGAGCAGCAAGCGCCGGATTTTTTCCCTTCAGATTCGGGGCGCCGTGACTCTTCGCGTCGATAATTCCATAGCTGCATGGATAGACCAATGATTGGGTATCCCTGATCTTTGAGTAAGGCCGCTGCCGTGGAGCTATCCACTCCTCCACTCATCGCCACAACTATGGTTTCCATTTTTTGGGTCATGCTAACCAGTCACAAGAGGAGGAGCAGTCAATGAACGAAGCCGTTCGATGGTCGTGGAAAGAAGTTGCACTACCGGTCCGATTTGTTCCCGTTTGTTATATATGGAGAAGCTGAATCGAATCGCACCAAAGGCCTCTTTTCGCGACAACCCCATGGCAGAGAGCACATGCGAAGGTTCGATGGATCCGGAAGTGCAGGCAGAGCCGGTCGAACATGCCACACCGCCGATGTCCAAATTGATCAGCACTCCTTCGCCTTCGATCCCGTCAAAGCGGAGGTTGGAGGTATTGGGCAACCGTTCTTCCGGGGGGCCATTCAAATGGGCATCGGGAATTCGCTGAAACACCTGTTTTTCAAAAATGTCCCGAAGTTCGAGGAGGTAGGCGCTGTTCTGCTTCAGCCCGCTTTTTGCCAATTCACAAGCTTTCCCCAAAGCAACGATGTGAGGAATATTTTCCGTGCCAGCGCGGCGGCTCCGTTCATGCCCTCCACCCCAAAGAATCGGTTTAAGACGGGTCCCTTTGCGGACAAAAAGCCCGCCAATACCCTTCGGAGCATGAATTTTATGTCCGGAAAGTGATAATAAATCGACACCCAGATCATCGACATTGACTGGAATTTTCCCGAGGGCCTGGACAGCATCCGTATGAAAGTAGAGAGAGTGGCGGTGCGCGATATCGGCTATTTTTCGAATAGGCTGAATGCTCCCGGTCTCATTATTGGCTTGCATAATTGAGATCAATAATGTGTCAGGCGTGATGGCTGCTTCAATTTCAGCGGGATCCACCTTGCCATGTGAATCGACGCCCACATAAGTGATCTGTACTCCTTTTTTTTCCAGAAAACCGCAGGTGTGCAAAATGGCATGATGCTCAATTTTTGATGTGATGATATGTTTTCGAGATTTGGAGGAGGAATTGATGACTCCCTGCAACGCCAGATTGTCTGCTTCGGTCCCTCCGCTACAGAATACGATTTCATTGGCCTCAGCCCCGATTATGGCCGCCACCTGCTGCCTTGCTTGATCGAGAGCAGCCTTGGCTTGCTGACCGAACCTGTGGATGCTCGAGGGGTTCCCATAAAGAATCTCATAATATGGGAGCATGGCCTCAACCACCTTGGATGCCACAGGCGTAGTGGCGTTGTTATCAAAATAGATTCGCTCGTTCATGTCCGCTCATGGGATTAATAAAAGTCTGCTCACCACTGGCGAACCCTTATTTCGCCAGGCAAACTTTAGTATACAGGATAGGGCTGATTGGCTCAAACAGACTATGCAATCATTACAAGGCCGGTTGGTCTTTTTTGCGGCAATGGCGGGCACGCGCAGGCGGGAGATTCCACCAGACTTGGTCTGAATCCACTTGGTGCTGGTTGATAAAATTGGCAACTGTCCGGCGGACTTGGAGAGCTTCCTGTTTTTCTCTCGGATTGAGAAAGCAGGACTTGATTTCATGGAGGAGGTTGTATTCGAAATAGGAAAGCGTCCCTCCAACCTTCAAGTGATCCAGAAGGGTCCGCAAAATTTCAGATACAGTCCGGGCGCTAAAATTGTTCAGGGGCAGTCCGGAAATAATATAATCGTACTGCACCTTGTTGTTTAAATCCCGAATGTCTTCATTGTGGATTTTACAATTAATTCCCCTGGAGTCCAGCCCGTATGAATCCAATTGACCCCTCAGAAAGCTGCAGAACCTGGGATTGAGCTCATAGATATCGAAATTATCGCCCGCCCGGAGAACTAAACATATCTCCTGAGTGAATGCGCCGGTCCCCGGCCCCACTTCGAGAATGGAGATAGGATGCAAGGGACGCCGCCGGAGAGGATTCACAATGGCTTTGGCAAGCCGTGGTGAACTGGGAGCAATGGCTCCGGTGTTAATCCAATTGTTGCGAAATTCTGAAATAAAGAGTCGCACATCTCGCAGCATCGATTTCACACTCCTGGACAATAACCATCAAATTTAGATCGAACCATCTTCCTTGTAAAGATTATTCCATCCCGCTCATTTTAGAAAATGATACGACAATTCCATGAGCTAATTGCGTGGGATCTTTAATTGGGTCAGGAAGGGTGTTATGATCTGGGGGTACAGGGAATCAGATGAGGAATAAGCGTGCTCGAAATTCATCAAGCTCTAAGAATTGTTAAAGATGTGTCCAGCAAGCTTAGCCCCTCCCCTGCTCGTGTTGAATCAATACCCATCCTGGATTCGATAGGGAGAGTAATGGCTGAGACAATTTCTCTGGATTCTCCACAGCCGCCCTTCGACCGTTCCATGCGCGATGGCTATGCGCTTCGGGCCAAGGATTCGATTCATGCACCGGTGACCCTTCCGCTGGTTGGCGAAAGTGCCGCAGGTCATACGTTTGGTGGTACCTTGCGGGCCGGGGAATCTTTGTCCATCATGACTGGCGCACCTGTGCCCCAGGGGGCCGATTCCGTAGTCATGCTTGAGGATGTTAGCTTGGAGGGTGAGGGACGTATTAGAATCTCAAAGCCTATCCGACCGGGTCTGAATGTGGCCAAAACCGGCTCTGAGCATGAGGCGGGAGAAGCAGTCCTACATATAGGAGACATGATTGGAAGCGCGGAGTTGGCGATTTTGGCCGCATTGGGAAAATCGGTTGTTCGAGTTTTTTGTAAACCTCGAGTTGCCATTCTGGTTACCGGCGATGAGTTGGCTGGTATTGATCATAAGCTCGGCAGGGCAGAGATTAGGGACTCCAATAGCTATGCTCTTTGGGGACAGATTATAAGCGCCGGAGGCCTTCCCGTCCGATTGGGAATTGCCAAAGACCAGCCTAATGAGTTGCGAACCTGTCTGGAAAAAGGGTTGGATTTTGACGTATTGGTGGTGAGTGGAGGAGTCTCCAGGGGGAAATATGATCTGGTGAAGCCTCTTCTTTTGGAATTGGGAGCTGTCCTGCATTTTGAATCATTGAAGCTAAAACCCGGAAAACCAGCCGTCTTTGCCACGGCAAAAGGGAAATATATCTTCGGACTTCCCGGAAATCCGGTGTCCGCCTTTGTAACCTTCGAGCTTCTAGCGCGGCCTCTTCTGAGATTTCTGCAGGGCGCGTCCGATGACTATTATTGGCCCGTTGCCATGGCGACTCTAAAAAGGAAAGTGCAGGAAAAGCCGGGAAGGACCAAATTGTTGCCGGCTCAAGTTCTATCCACGGTTCGTGGATTGGAGGCGGACCTGATCGAATATAAAGGATCGGCGGACATCTTTGCCTTAGGTCGGGCCAATGGTTTTGTTGTCATTCCTGCCGAGACCACGTTGATCGGGGAAGGCGACCAAGTCCAGGTATGGCTGCTCAAATCTTTATTGACCAAGTCGATGAGTCAAGATTTGATTGTTTAGACGATCCTCTTTACCTTTCTCTCCGAGCGTGCGGGGAGTAGGCTGAAAGCATTGCTATCGGCGCTTCTGGCGAGACAGGCGAGGGACAACTGAGGAAAGACGCGCTGGCCCTGCCGCGACACTATTTGAAGAGCATTTGGCTCTTTAAATAGGCGCCATTCGGGGTAGAGCATAAAGTTGGACTAACAGGGGAATCATTCCAAACGCTCATTGCCGGGATTTTTGCGGGAATTGAAGATGAGCAAAGGAGGGTCAATGAGCGAGTTCACTCATCTGGATCATAGGGGCCAAGCCCGCATGGTGGATGTTGGAGAAAAACCTGTCACTCTGCGAAGAGCTCGGGCGCAGGGATTTATCCGCATGTCCCCCTCTGTTCTGGAGTCGATTCATACCCATCAATTGGCTAAAGGGGATCCTTTGGGAGCAGCCCGATTGTCCGGCATTATGGCTGCCAAGCAGACTTCACAGTGGATTCCTTTATGTCACAATATTCCCTTGGATCATGTGGCGATGACATTTTCTCCCTCTTCCGATGGCATCAGAATCGAGGCCGAAGTATCTGCAACCGCCCGGACAGGCGTGGAAATGGAAGCTCTCAGTGCCGTCGCGGCGGCCGCGTTAACGATTTATGATATGTGCAAGGCAGTGGATCGAGATATGATTATTGGTGAAATCAGCTTGTTGGAAAAAGAGGGGGGACGGTCGGGTCATTACATCAAGGGGAAGTGAGAGTTTTCATGTTCCTGTCACTTTTCTTTTGTCGAGATTTCGTGAGCATGACTGCTTTGGGGGCACTGTCAGTCCATCAAATTGGTCCGCTTTTGACATTTTTCTGGACGGAGGGATAAATTGAACATAAGAACCGTTAAATTGGAATTTCCCACGGACTGCAACATTATCTTGGGCCAGACTCACTTTATAAAGAGTGTGGAAGATTTATATGAAATTTTTGTTGGATCTGTTCCCGGGATAAAATTCGGGATTGCTTTTAGTGAAGCCTCTGGCCCCTGCAAGGTCAGGAAAGAGGGGAACGATGCGGATTTGATTGCCTGTGCGGTAAAGAATATTCTCGCTTTAGGAGCCGGGCATGCTTTCGTTTCGGTGCTCAAGAATGCTTATCCCATAAATGTTCTGAATGCAGTGAAAATGTGCCAGGAAGTCTGTACAGTCTTTTGTGCCACCGCCAACCCGGTTGAAGTGGTTGTAGCCCAGGTTGAGCAGGGGAATGGGATTTTAGGTGTGATTGATGGGGCATCTCCAAAGGGAGTCGAATCGCCGGAGGAAGTGAAGCATCGCAAAGAACTTTTGCGGAAATTTCAGTATAAGCTCGATTGAGGATCCGCATCCTGGCATTTCCTTTTTCTAGTTGAATTGTCAAGTATTTGACCCCATAAAGAGAGGAGTGTAGCTTTTTACTCACGCTAATGAAATTAAAATACTGGGGTCCCGCGATCATGTGGGCCATTGTCATTTTTACTCTTTCAACCGGGGAGTTTTCCTCTGACAATACCAAATCGATATTGGAAACTCTCATGAATTTTCTTTTTCCCAACATTTCTATTGATGCCATCCCAAGGCTCAACCACTGGATCCGAAAAATGGGACATTGGTCGGAATATTTTATTTTTGCCGTGCTGATTTATCATGGTTTTCGGGCACAGCAGAAAAGAACTTGGCATTGGAGTTGGGCGGCATTAACCCTTTGCCTGGTGACTGGCTATGCTTTTTTAGATGAATTACACCAGTTTTTTGTTCCCTCCAGAACAGCTGACATCAGGGATAGCCTGTTGGATACTATGGGGGGTATTTGTGGGTTGAGCTTGATCTATTTTCGATCTTTTACCAGGAGACGGGAGTTGCCCGTCGTAATGCCAGATGGCAAGATAATGAAGTGAATTCAAAACAAAGTATAATGACTGGGTTTTTTTTACCGATTATTTATTTGTAATTGCATGGGACGGATTTTCTGTTTGTTCCTGACGAAAGATCTGAATTCTACTTGAAAAGCGAGCGGATTGGCATGGATCAACAACAGTACCTGATCGACAGTTTCGCAACTCAGGATACTTGGCGAATTTTTCGTATCATCGCTGAATTAGTGGAGGGATTTGAGACTCTATCTCGAGTCAGTCCAGCCGTGGCTATTTTTGGATCTGCCCGTACGCTTCCAGTGGACCCCGATTATCACTTGGCTGAACGAACCGCATACCTGCTTGTAAAGAATGGGTATTCCATTATTACAGGCGGAGGCCCCGGGATCATGGAGGCGGCCAACAAAGGGGCAACAGAAGCCAAAGGGGAATCCATCGGATTGAACATTGAACTCCCTTTTGAACAAAAGCCCAATCCTTTCATAAAGAGACTTTTGAGTTTCCGATATTTTTTTATTCGCAAGGTAATGTTTGTCAAGTATTCCCGTGCTTTTGTCATCCTGCCAGGAGGATTTGGCACATTGGATGAGTTGTTTGAAGCTATTACTCTAATTCAGACGAAGAAGATTCTGCCTTTTCCCGTGATTCTGCTGGGGGATGGATATTGGGCTGGCTTGCTGGAGTGGATCCGCAACACGATGCTGGCCCGGGAGAAAATATCCCCCGAGGATTTGAATATTTTAAAGGTGGCGGCGACACCCGAAGAAGCTCTGCAAATAATCCGCAATAATCCCGTTGCGGAGCCTTGAAGGACCGCTTGTGAGCGAGCACGAGCCCGACAGTGATCTGGAGAAAGCGCGGACTGGTAGTAGCGAAGAGGTGCAGGTTCTGTTATTTTCGTCGCGAGAGGAGGTGTTGGAAGCTCTTCTGGCCAATCCGAATTTCACTCAGCGGGAAGCTTTGCTCCTATTGAATCGAAAAAACCTTCCCTCCAACATCATAAAATTGATTGCCGAACAGAGAGTTTTGAGTGCGCAGCATAATATTCAGCTGGCCTTGTTGCGGAATCCCAAGACCCCTCCGTGGGTAGGACTTCCGATCGTCAAGTTCCTTTTCCCTTTTGAATTGATGGCCATCTGCTTATGGCCGGCAATTCCCACCGAAGTCAAACAGGCGGCTGAAGGGCTTTTGATCAGCCAGATTCCCAAATTGGCGATTGGACAAAAAATCAATCTTGCTCGCAGAGGTCCCGTCAGTGTGGTCAAACATCTTTTGGTGGGTGATAATTCCACCATCTTCCAGGCAGCATTAAACAATCCCTTTATGACCGAAGAAATCCTGATTCAGACTTTGAACAAGCCTCAATGTTCGAGGGGGATCGTCACGGCAATTGCGACACATCCCAAATGGTCAATCCGGTATCCTCTGCGGGCGGCCTTGGTGCGGCATCCCCTGATTAGTCTCTCCCTGGCGTTGCGCTTTTTGCCGGAATTGCGCCCGTCGGACATTCGCGAATTATGCCATGATCCTCGGTTGAATCCAGAAGTCCGCCGGCATGTACAGAATAAATTGAAGGCGGAAAAATTGATACAAAAGCCATAGGCCGTTTGATTTCAAGATATGCTCGCCCTACAAATCGCGGGATGGAACAAAGTCCCGTACCCATATAGATATACATCGAGATTAAGTTTTGCCATTTAATGCCGGGTTTGATATATTTTACCCGTTGACTGCGCCTTCAAGAAAATCGCTGTTAAGCCCAAAAAACCATGTGGCTAAAAAAAATCCTCTTTTCCGTTGAAGTGTTTGTGGTCTCTTTGATTCTGGCGGCTTTTCTTTGGCTGACGTCAGTCTCTGCCGAACGACAAAAAAACCTCCAAATTGCAGAGATCAGTGCAAAACAAATAAAGAATTCACTCGAATCTATATTGCGGGCGCAAATATCGGCGGTTTTTTCTCTACGGGCACATTGGTCCGCGACCCATGCCATTTCCCATGAGCTGTTTATCGATTTGAGCCGGGATATTATTTACCGCAATCCAGCAATTAAAACGGTGGAATACCGGGATACCAGCAATCATGTTTGGGTGGAACCTCTCCCTTCAGGCGCCTTGGCAAGCAACGAAAATCTGAATGCTTTTCCCCCTCCTGATGAGGCCTTGCGTCAATCTTTTTTTCAGAGGGCCATTTCTGAAAAAGTGCCGGCTGTTTCGCGAGTTTGCGATTTGGGAAGCAGCGGCAAAGGTCTAATGGTTTTGGCCCCAATTATTTTTGAAGGAAAATACCAGGGTTCCGTGTATGCCGTGATTCGGCTGGAGGAAATGTTCTCAGCCCTTTTCGACCCTGTTTTCAAACATCGCTATTTTTGTGCGATCTACGATGATGGGAAGTTGATTTATTCGAGTGATTCGGCTTTGCCCGTCCCAAGTGGACAAGCAAGTGTCCCTGTTCGCAATAAAATCAACGTAGGGCAATTGGATTTGGATTTGCTAATCTGGCCGCAGGATTCTGTCTCGGGGATCGTCTCCACATGGATGCTCCTCATGGGTGTCATCATTTCTCTTATGGTTGGGGCCATGATGTGGATGTTTTCCAACCTCTCGGATCAAGATGAATTGAATGGAGCTTTTCAGGAAGTGTTGAACCAATTCATTGCCAGCGCCAAAATGAAAAATCGACTCAGAACGATTGGCGACACCGTATTGCGAGTCATCGGGGTGGACCGTTGCGGAATTTTTTCTTGGAACGAAAAAGAGAACCGATTTGAGCCTATTTGGATTTCCAGCGATTCTCAAGAAAATATCGAAGGTTTTTTGAGCTTAAAACTGGATTACGGCAATCTTCCCCTGATCAATCAATTAGTGGATGAAAAAAAGCCCGTTTTGGCCTATGGTGAAGCTGCCCAGAAGCTCATCTCAAGATCTGCCAATGCGACTTTTCGTGTTAGAACACTCTATGCGGTCCCCTTGGTATCATCCGGAAACCTTGTAGGTGCCATGACTTTGGCTTGCATCACTCGGAAGCGACGCTATTCCAAACACGAAAAAAGATGGCTGAATTCAGTATGTGGATTGTTGGGCATTGTAATCGAAAATTCAATGCTGGAAGATTGTATGGAGACACAGACAAGTCTCGCATCCGAACAGGCTTCCGCGTATAATGCGCTCTTCCATCAGGTGGATGATAATATCCGCGCATCCGTGATTTCAGCCCTGGGTCTGCTTTCTTTGCTCAAGAAAGAGATTGGGGCGCAGCTTTCTTCCGATAGTCGATTCTATCTTGGCAGGCTTCAAAATAGCCTGAACCGATTGGAATCTTTGGTCAACGAATCTGCCCAGATAGGGACAGACTCCAATCTTCCTCGATGAAAACCTGCTCCAGCGATTTTGCTCTATTCTGTCGAATCAAGAAGAATGGACTTAAGGCAAAAGAAGGTGATTAAACCGCGAAAGAATGAATCAGAGACCAAGTTTTTTCAGGGAAAGGGCATCCGGCTTTCCAGTAGTCTTAAACCCGTTCGATTGTTGGTATGCTCTCATGGCATCAACGGTTGCCTGGTCCCATTGTCCTGTGGGTTCTCCTGGGAAATAACCAGCTCCGGCTAATGCGGATTGAATTTCGAGGACCCGAGAGGACTCGATCTCCTTTTGTCCACGAATTTTTCGCACATAATGTTTGGACGATTTTTTGCCTGCCTGGGATTTCCTGCTTCTTTTCCGCCGGTTTGAGGCTTTCGTGGTATTGGCAGATCGAGTTGAACGGAGAGTAGCAGAAACTGTGGATTTGGAGGCAGCGGGGGTCTTAGGTGAAGTGGGCTTGGTTGCCGAAAAAGAATCCAATAACAACAATGAGATAATCAATAAAAAAGAGGGAGTCGATTGCCACAAAGACATAAAAAATGAATATCCTCATAAACCAAAAGTGGAGCGTCAGCGCGTGGATTGAATCGTTAAGGGGCGATCCAAGCGCAAGACTAACCGAGTACCTGCTGGTAATTTGATATCCTTTCCCTTCCGTCGCATTGAATCGATCAGCCCTACTACTCCGCCAACACCGGCTCCAATTGCCGCCCCCGTTCCGCCACCCGCGATCGCCCCCACGCCCGCACCGGCCGCGGCTCCACCTCCGACTTCGGCGGCGTCCCGTTTGTTGGTCGATTCCCCTTTGATGGTTCCCTCCTTGCGGTCAATCTCCGCTTTGAGGGAATCATCCATGTCTGCTTGGGTGGCAACAATCGTAAAAGAGACGCCGTTAGGCAATATCATTCGCTCATACGCCAGATTCATCTCCGCTCTCGAACGGCCATGGTTTGGCCTTTTAACCGCAGCCACTCTCCCTTCAATCACTGTCCCTTTGGGGATAACTTCTTTCCCGTTGAGCAAAATGGTTTCATGAACCCGGGTGACAAACCGATCGCCCTGATGGCTGGTTTTGGTGCTGAGAGGTGTCTCCAAAAGAGCCTGAATTCTTGTTCCATCTGGAATTGTATAAGGATGCGGAGCCTGGGAAAATCCAATCGTTGCAATAGGCCAAAATATGAGGAGCAACCGTCCGATTGTGCTGACGATGCATTTCATAGAATCTCCTCCCTCATGATCGAATCCTCCAAACTATACAAACCTAGCTTTACAATGACGGTCCGATTATAGCCGTTTCGCTTTTTCCAGGCAATCAGGCAATTTTATGTAGAAGTAAAAAAGGGCAGCCGGGGGCTGCCCTTGTCCGCCAGTTTTGCTCAGGGAAGTTGAGCAGCCATATAGAGAGTTACCGCTGCTCCTCTTGGACTGGGCCGTTTGACCAGGAAAAGAACATCCGATCCGGACTTGAGACGGCTGGTGATCGTTTGATACTCTTCAGGATTGTGCACAACCTGCCGGTTGACTTCAACAATCACATCGCCTGCTTGCAGGCCGGCATCATCTCCCACACTCCCGGGTTGAACCTTGCTGACTAAAACTCCTTCACCGGATTGAAGGTCATATTTTCTAGCCTCATCATGGCCCAAATTACGAACCGAAATCCCCAGCTTCACATTGGGCTGATTCTCATCGGCTTCTCCCGCATTGTCTGCCTCTTCCTCATGAATGACATTCTTTCGATCCCCAACCACAATTTTGGTGGTGTTTTCCTTGCCGCCGCGTAGATAGCGGATATCAACGGTTTGTCCGGGCGTCATGTCGGAAATCAGCCCCAACAATTCCGAGGAGTCGTTCACTTTTTTACCATTCACTCCGACGATAATGTCTTCCCGTTTCAATCCTGCTTTGGCAGCCGGGCTGTTGGCATCGGGAATACTCGTAACGAGGACTCCCTTTCCGTCAGCGGCGCCCAAAGCTTTCAGCGTTCGAACATCGACATTCGACTGCATCTCAATCCCGATGGCTCCCCGGGTCACTTTGCCGGATTTCACCAATTGATTGTAGATATTCGCGGCTGAATTTGAGGGGAGTGCAAATCCTATTCCGGCATATCCTCCGGAAGGGGTAACAATGGCGGTGTTAACGCCAATCACTTCTCCCGCCATATTGACTAGCGGCCCGCCGCTATTGCCAGGATTGATGGCGGCATCCGTCTGTAAATACCTTTGGAATTTAGGCCCTGATCGGCCCAAGGCACTCACAATTCCCGCCGTTACCGTTTGCTCAAAGCCAAAAGGACTGCCAATGGCTAAAACCCAATCCCCCACGGCCATGGAGTCGGAATTGCCCAATTTTATAGTGGGCAGATCTTTGTTGGTTTCAATTTTAATCACGGCAATGTCACTACCTTGATCCTTCCCGATCACTTTGGCCTTGAATTCATCACCGCTGGCCAGCTTGACAGTAATTGTGTCCGCACCGTCCACCACATGGGCATTGGTGACGATGTAACCTGTCTTGTCCACGATAAAACCCGATCCCAAAGCGTTGCTCTTCTGTCTTTCGGGCATTTGCATGGGGCCTGGCATCCCGAAGAATCTTTCAAAGAAATCAAAGGGATCTTGTTGGTCGCCTTCAGACTGTGGGGAACGGCGGCGCGTTTGGCTCTTAATAATAGTCTCGGTGCTGATATTCACCACTGCTGGTTCGGCAGCCTTGGCAATTTTTGAAAACTCACTGGAGAGTTGTATGGGGGATGGAATAGTCAATGGTGCCGGGTTGCCGGAGGAGCCCAACTTTTCGGCATTGACGGACCGGTTAATCATGGTTCCCACCAATACTCCGATCAGAAGCGTTGTGAAAATCATGCCAAAAAAAAGCAGTTTGTTTCGTTTCATGACGTCTAAAATCCTTTCATAGTTGAATTTCATTTTTTTTCCTTCCCACCAATTTCTTTAGACGACGTTTTAAGTGCAAAACTGGTGCCAAAGAGTGTCAATATTTAATCGCCATTAATTCAAAGCGTTATCTGTCTGAGTGGATTTTAGCCTCGACCTTCGCATGCTGATTTGGCATGAACCGATTTGCGAAATATGCAAAAATGGCACTGGAAAGGGAATGTCGCTAGATCAATCTAAACGTGAACCATTCAATGACATCGAACTGGCATTGCTGTTGTCAAAAAACATATTCCGAATTTTGCGGCAATATTTGGTGGAGAAATTCCATGCTAGGAAAACTGATTGCGCTTGTCGTTTTGCTTGCCCTTCTGCCGTGGGGTCTACGCGCACAAGCTCGAAAACCTTCCATCGAGCGCCCAGCGGCTTCAGTGCCGGTAGAATCGCCAGCTCTGGCGCCTTTGATCAGCGTCGAGGAGATCAAGAATCAGCAGGCAGTGCTTGAGACCTCTCTGGGCCAAATAATCATTGAATTTTACGCCGACAAAGCGCCGGAACACTGTAGGTATATTGCTTCTTTGATTAAATCGGGTTTTTTTGACGGAACCACTTTTCATCAGGTTTTGTTGGGTGGCTTTATTCAAGGGGGAGATCCATTGACAAAAAACCCCTCCAAGAAAGCGCTTTACGGAACTGGCGGATTAAATGTCCTGAAAGCGGAAATCAACGATACCAAGCATCTTCGTGGAACCGTGTCTGCTATCTTATTGCCCGATAACCCCAACAGCGCGGGATCTCAGTTCTTCATTTGTGTGGCCGATCAGCTTCAACTGGATGGAAAACATACGGCCTGGGGCCATGTTGTGGAAGGCATGGATGTAGTGGACAAAATATCTTCGACTCCTGCGGACTCCCATATGATGGCCAAAGAGAGGGTAGAGATTCACAAAGCGTACCTTCGCCTTATTCCCCCCCTCAGCCTATTCCGTTTGCTGACGCCACTGCGGAAAAAATGAAAAAATTTCATGTTATTCTCGAAACGACCTTGGGGAACATCGAAATTGAATTCTATCCCGACGTAGCGCCTGAGCATGTGAGGAATTTTCTGAAATTGTCAAAAGTGGGACTTTACGATAATACGATCTGGCATCGAGTTGTAGCTGGTTTCGTCATTCAGGGTGGAGATTTGTCCACCCGCGGGACGCCCGCTACGGCTGAACAAATGACCAAGTATGTGAAAAACCTGACGGTCGAAATTGGCAGCTTGAAACATGAAAAGGGAAGCGTGTCCATGGCTCGCGGGGACGCCATTGATAGTGCCACTACCTCATTTTTTATCTGTTTGGGCGAATTGCCCACGTTGGATGGCAAGTACACTGTTTTTGGTAAAGTATCCGACGGGATGGAGGTAGTCGATAAAATTGCCGCTGTCCCGGTTGAGGAGGAAAAGCCCCGCATACGGGTAGACTTGATTCATGCCCAGGTCATCGAGACGAAATGAAAATTTGTGCGGCCGCTAGGGAAATAAACTCTGTGCTGTTAATCCGTCAACGGCTCTTGTCTTCAGTCGGATCCAATCCCGATGAAGATAGGGAGCATGGATAGACGACTTTTTTAAAGGCCCCCCTCCAACTGGCCTCCAATTACGGTTTGCCAGCATCGCCAATGAGCCTTACAAATTCTCCTCACTCGAGAAATTGCTCCCTCCAAGAATCCTAATTTCAAAGCTCAAAAATCACCCAGAATCAAATGAAACGGCACACTGTTGTCTAAAATAAATGATTCAAATCCGGGGAAACCCTTATCATTGCTGTTTTGGACAGCTGAATTAAATTTTGGGGGCTTGTTTTTCGATTAACCTGTCCTGGACTGATTCTAAACGGTTTGTAGACCTGAAAATTGGCCAAATTATTTATTTTGGACAGCAGTGGAAACGGCAGTCTGTTTTTTTCTTGACAAATATAGCAATTTGTAATATATATATAGCTGTATGTAAATGAGCAAGTGGCGTGCTGGATTAGGCGGCCCCCAAATCGCCCATAAAAAATTTACAGGAGGAACTGTAGCCATGGAGCCGGATCTGGTTCTAGTGGAGAAAGCAAGAAGGGGTGATTCTTTGGCCTGGGAGGCATTAGTGCGGCGTCATTCCCGCCGACTGTATAGCCTCTGCCACCGATATGCTGGCAAAGGCGATTGGGCGGAGGATCTAACTCAAGAAGCTTTTTTGCGTATCTTCCGGCATCTGGATCAATTCCGGGCGGAGAGTGGCAGTTTCGCCAATTGGATTATTCGCATAACACGAAATCTATTGATAGATCACTATAGGAAAAACCGCCAGGCGGAACAATCCCTGGTTGCCGTGGCCGATTCAGAGGAGGGGACTGATGACAGACTGGAGAATCTTCCCTCCGTACTGCCTTCACCGCACTCGGAAGTGGAATCGGGAGAAGAGAAGGCGGCGTTGAGAAATGCCATGAAGCAGCTTTCACCCCCTCTGCGTCAAGCCGTGATTTTGCGTTACCTCATGGAATTGAGTTATCGGGAAATGGCTGCCCTCTTGAGAGTCTCCGATGGGACAGTAAAATCCAGAATCAGTCGGGGACGGACTGAATTGGCCCGAAAAATGGAATCGCTCCATTTTGTCCCTCAAAGTTCGATGGTTCAATAAATAAATCATTATGCACGATTTATATGCGTTGTTATTGGATGTCCAGGCACTGTGGCTGAAGAAACTCTGAATAGGGGATCGCCCCAGCACGAAAGAATAAAACCTGACTTGTGACATAGAAATATTCTGTGAGTACCGGCCGAGGGGGATCTGCTCATCTTGAGAGTGCACCTTAGCAATATGACCGGTGTAGGACATAATCACTCAGATCTAAAGTGGATTCCCCCAAAAAGTTGAATGCAAATACTATATCCTTAGCTCTCTTTTTTGAGTTGCTGCCGCTCCTCATATCGTTCCTCATTCCTTGACAAAATCCTGACCCCAAGTCTACTATTAGGTTTTTGGCCGGAAAGGAAATTCGCTTCTATGAGTATCAGGATTTCCCCAAAGTTGCGAGCGATGCTCATTCCATCGACAAAGGTGGTCGTCTTTACCGGAGCTGGAGTGTCGGTGGAGAGCGGAATCCCAACTTTTCGAGGGGCAGACGGCTTGTGGAAAAAATATCGAGCGGAAGATTTGGCGACGATGGAAGCCTTCCGGGCAAATCCAAAATTGGTTTGGGAGTGGTATGACTCGCGGCGCAAGAATATGCTCGAAGTCGATCCCAATGCAGGACATAAAGCTATTGCTGCCCTTGGCAGATTTTTCCAGGATTTCACGTTGGTGACTCAGAATATCGACGGTTTACACGACAGGGCAGGGAACAGGAATATCCTGAAACTCCACGGGGATATCTGGGAAGTCAAATGCATGCAATGCGAATCCGTTCGGATGGATCACACGGTCCCCATGAAACTTCTCCCTCCTCATTGCTCATGTGGTGGTCTGCTGCGCGTTGGGGTTGTTTGGTTTGGAGAAATGCTTCCGCCCGGCGTATATGAATCTGCGCTGGAGAAAGCAAGAACATGCGAGCTCTTCTTTTCGATAGGCACTTCAGCAGTTGTCTACCCCGCGGCATATCTGCCACAAGCCGCCAAGGAACATGGGGCGTATGTAGTAGAAGTCAATGTCGAACCTTCGGCCATGGCGGGATATGCCGATGAATTTCTTCGAGGCAAATCTGGAGAGGTACTACCCGGAATAGTGGAATTCTTATCCGAACCGGCAACGGGAAAGAGTTGATTGGATGAGCAAGGCTATATTTTTCGACTGTTTTTCTGGAATCAGTGGCGACATGCTGGTGGGAGCCTTGCTAGATGCCGAACTTCCTATTGAGTATCTCAGGCAAGAGCTTGGTAAATTGGACGTGAAGAACTTCTCTCTTTCTGCCCAAAAAGTCCTAAAGGGGAACATTGCCTCCACAAAATTTGATGTGACGCCGGGACATGAGCATGCCCACCGGCATTTGCACGACATTGAAAAGATCCTGCGGGAAAGTGACTTGTCTGACCGGGTCAAAGAGATGGCTGTTCTGATATTTCGCCGAGCTGGCAGAAGCCGAAGCATTGGTGCATGGTACTACCCCGGAAAAAATTCACTTTCACGAAGTAGGAGCGATCGATTCCATTGTTGATATTATCGGCGCCTGCATTGGATTTGACTTTTTTGGAATCGAAAAGTTCCAATGTTCTGCCTTGAATGTCGGGAAAGGGACGATTCAATGTGCTCATGGGATCTCTACCGGTTCCAGCCCCGGCAACCGCCGAACTCTTGAAGGGGATTCCGATTTATTCCAACCAGTTGGAGGGGGAACTTGTGACTCCGACTGGAGCGGCCATCGTATCGGCTTTGTGCTCCGACTTCGGGGGAATTCCTTCCTGGAAGTTGGAAAGGAGTGGTTTTGGCGCGGGTTGCAGGGACTTTCAGGGGAGTGCCAATGTGGTGAGAATCTTGGTCGGCGAGATGGTGGAAGATGGTCGACCCGGCACATCCGCGTCACCTGAGACGTCCGTGATTGTCTTGGAAGCCAACATTGATGACATGAATCCTCAGATTTACGGACATCTTCAAGAAAAATTGTTTGATCTGGGGGTTTTGGATTGCTTTACCTCTCCGGTTCAAATGAAGAAGAACCGTCCCGGCATGCTTCTGTCCGTAGTGGTCCCCGCGGAGCTGCGTCAGGCGGCCGCGGAACTTCTCTTCCGAGAAACCACTACGATTGGATTGCGTTATTATGAATCTGGCCGGATGGTTTTACAGAGGGAGATTGAACAGGTCGAGGTTGCGGACCTGCCCGTGAGGATGAAAATTTCCCGCCTCGAAGGAAAGATCGTCAACTATGCTCCTGAATATGAAGACTGCCGGCAGATAGCCAACACGAAAGGGATGCCCTTCAAAGTAGTCTATTCCCTTGCGATTCAGGATTTTTTGACACGGCATGCCGAGGGTGGATTGTGATCTTTTGAACAAAGGGAGCTTTGCCCCGCGAGAAAAGGATTATATTGGAATCCCACCTGACCTTGGCCCGCACTGGGAATTTTTTTCAAGGCAAGCAAGCCAGCCATAAGCAAGCACCTGGAGTAATCATGAACCAAACACTGAAACCGACTTTTTACATCACAACGCCGCTTTATTATGTGAACGCCCGCCCTCACCTCGGACACACTTACACTACTGTGGCGGCCGACTGTCTGGCCCGCTACAAAAAAATGCAGGGATATGATGTCATCTTTTTTTCCGGGACCGATGAGCATGGGCAAAAGATTGAGCGCGCCGCTGCGGCGCGAGGGATTTCCCCTCAGGAATTAGCCGATGAGGTTTCCGGCGCCTTTCAACAATTGTGGGCGAATTATGGGATCAAATTTAATCGGTTCATCCGGACAAGCGACAAAGCACATCACGCGGGCGCCGCGGAATTGTTTAAACGAGCTTACGACAATGGATACATTTACAAGGGAGAATATTCCGGCTGGTATTGTGTCAGTGACAACCTGTTTGCCCCCGAAAGCGAGACTCCTCCTCCCTGTGAAGTTTGCGGCAGACCAACCGAACGGCTGGCGGAGGAGAGCTATTTCTTCAAGCTTTCGGAATTCCAGGACAAATTGCTCGAATTTTATAGTCGCCACCCAGATTTTATTAATCCTTCGTCCCGCCGCAATGAGGTGGTGAGCTTTGTCAGCGGAGGATTGCGCGATCTCTCGGTCAGCCGGACTTCCGTCAAATGGGGAATCCCTGTTCCCGTCGACAATTCCCATGTGATTTATGTTTGGTTTGATGCGCTGGTGGGATACATGACCGGCATTGGATTCGGCAATCCCCAAAGAGTGAAAGAATTTCAAAAATATTGGCCGGCTCAAATTCACTTGGTGGGAAAGGACATTATCCGGTTTCACACGGTCTACTGGCCGGCTTTCCTGATGGCTGCGGGCTTGGAGCCCCCACATCAGGTGTTTGCCCATGGTTGGTGGCTGAAGGATGAAGCCAAGATGTCCAAGTCCTTGGGCAATGTTATTGATCCTGAACTTCTGTTGAGACACTTCGGTTCGGACGCTGTTCGCTATTTCCTTTTGCGTGAAGTCCCCTTTGGACTGGATGGCAGCTTCTCTTACGATGCTCTGATCCAGCGGGTCAACAGTGATTTGGCCAACGATTATGGAAACCTTGTATCCCGCGTGCTGGCTCTGATTTCTCAGAATTTTGAGGGGAGCATTCCTTATCCTTCAGCCATCGAGGGGCGTGCCGAGCAGGACAAGGAACTAGAAGAGGCCGCGGTGTCTGCTATTGCTCAATTCCAAGATTACATGGACCAGTGTGCCTTTAGTCGCGCGTTGGAATCGGTTTGGGATCTGTTGAGCCGGACCAATCGCTACATCAATGATGGCGCCCCCTGGGCTTTGGCTGCTGATCCGGACCAGAAACCTCGACTGGCCACGATTCTTTATACATCAGCTGAGGTCCTTCGGATTGCCACGGTATTATTGGCTCCAGTCCTCCCGGATTGTACGGCGCAGGTTTGGCGGCAGCTCGGCATGGACATGCCGTTGAACACTCTCACTATTTCCGATTTGAAATGGGCAGGCTTGCCTCTTGGAAATCGATTGGGCGAACTGGGTCCCATCTTCCCGAGGATCGACAAAAAAAAGCTCCTGGATGAATTATTTCGAAATGAGACTGGAGGCGCGAAAAGTGCTCCAGAACTCACCGGAAAATTTGAGGCAGATAAGGGCACAATCATGGAAATAGAAAATAAGCCGGGTTCCGTTCCCGCGGCCATTGAACCGGCGGGCGTCGTCACCTCTTCGCGGATTTCCATCGATGACTTCGTTAAAGTGGAATTGCGGGTTGCTCAAATTCTAACGGCGGAAAAAATCCAGGGTGCGGACAAGCTTTTAAAATTGCAGATTGATTTGGGAGTGGAAAGACGGCAAATTCTAGCCGGAATTGCCAAGTGGTATGAGCCGGAGAAACTATTTGGGAAAAAAATCATCGTGGTCACCAACCTCGAGCCGCGGAAAATGCGCGGGTTGGAATCGAACGGAATGCTTTTGGCTGCATCGGTGGACCAAAACAGCAAGCCAATTTTGGCTACCTTCGATGAAGAGATTCCAAATGGAACGAGGCTGAAGTAGTTGGGGCTGGATTCTTACTCGGTTGAAGATCTCGCGGATGACCCCTTTGAAAAGCGATGGTTGTGGGCTGCGTCAGTCTGAAATTGGCGAATACTTAGCAGCCCGAATTTCCGGATATATTCAGATTTCCTAAGGCTGTTTTGGCGGAAGATCAACAGAAAATGCCAGGGGTGAAAATCAGTTCCTGACTTCCGCCATCTGAATTTTTACTCCACTCACCCTGCGAGGCTTCTTGGAGACCATATTTGAATTTCTGAAGAGTTTATATCAGCCTGATCGGTTATTGGAGATGGTCAGGTCCGGAGGCTATTTAGTGTTGGCCTCCATTGTATTTGCTGAGACTGGCCTTTTTGTCGGCTTCTTCCTTCCTGGAGACTCCCTTCTTTTCACCGCTGGGCTGGTGGCTTCACAGGGGTTTTTTCACATCGGATTTATGATGGCCTTGCTGAGTATCATGGCGGTTTTAGGAGATGCTGTTGGTTATACCATTGGTTATCGTGCCGGAGTGGCTCTTTATCACCGGTCCGACAGCTTTTGGTTTAAACGGAAGCATCTCCTTTACGCCAAAGAGTTTTATGAGAAGCACGGCGGCAGGGCGATTTTTCTGGCGCGGTTTGTTCCTTTTGCTCGCACCTTTGCGCCGGTTGTAGCCGGTATAGCTCAAATGTCATATCCAAGATTTGCCAGCTACAATGTGTTTGGAGGAATTTTTTGGGTCTGTTCCGTGTGTCTGGCCGGCTATTTTTTGGGCAATGTTGGCTGGGTGAATAGAAATCTTGAAAAAGTCATCCTGCTCATCGTCTTCGTTTCCGTATTACCCATCCTGATCGAATATTTGCGAAAAAGAAAAAGCGCGGCCGCTGCCGTAGAAGGAGAATGAGGGCTGCAGTAGAGCCAGTTTTGACGACTCTTCATGTGGATTGATTCTCACGCCCATTTGGACTTTCCGGATTTTGATTCCGATCGGCCCGATATTTTGGAGCGGGCGCGTCAGGTTGGAATCGAACGGATTCTCTCCATCGGTTCCGGCACCGGGCCGGAATCTCTGGATTGTGCGATTCAGCTCGCCCGGCTTTTCCCCATGCTGGATGCGACGGTGGGAATTCATCCGCATGAGGCGCGCCTCGCCTCCGATGCCGACTTCGACCGGTTGTATCATCTGGCCCAGGATCCCAGCGTGGTGGCCTGGGGGGAAATTGGATTGGATTACCACTATGACTTTTCACCGCGAGAAATTCAAAGCACAGTTTTATTGCGCCAATTGGAGTTGGCGGCTGAGGCGGATCTTCCCGTCATCATTCATACCCGCGAGGCGGAACAGGCTACCATTCACTTCTTGCGCACACACTGGAAAAACCGGCCGGGTGTGATGCACTGTTTTAGCGGGAGCCGCGAACTGGCGGAATCGTCATTGGAATTGGGATTTTTCCTCTCTTTTTCCGGGATACTCACGTTTCCCAAGGCAAGCCAATTGAGAGAAATTGCGGCCGAAGTGCCGTTGGATCGACTTCTGCTGGAGACTGATTGCCCTTATCTGGCGCCGGTTCCACATCGCGGGAAGCGGAACGAACCGGCCCTGCTTATGGAAACCGCGCGATGTCTGGCAAAAATCAAGGATGTAAGCTTGGAAGTATTGGCCGACGCGACGTGCCACAATTATCGTAAATTGTTCCGCCGCGGGAATAAATCCGCCAAGAATCACTGAGACTGACGGGGATTGATTTTCCGTATAGGGGATTCATGAAATAATTCCTTCTTTTTTGACCCACTGGGGTTAGAATTAAAACTCGAACTTGGATGAAAATCACAGCCTATTGCTTGCTGAGAAAAAATGGCCCAACAAAATTCCTTCGACATCGTTTCAAAAATAGATTTGCAGGAAATTGACAATGCCCTAAACCAGGTCATGAAGGAAGTCAAAACTCGTTTTGACTTTAAGGGGAGCAAAAGCCAGGTGCATTTGGATGGGAAAGAAAAGCTGGTTTTGATTTCGGACGATGAATTTAAGTTGAAGAGTCTGAATGAAATCCTGCAACAGAAATTGGTCAAACGCGCGGTGCCCCTCAAAGCGCTTAAGTATGGGAAAGTATTGCCCTCGGCAGATGGCACTGTTCGTCAGGAAGTTGACCTACAGCAGGGAATCCCCGTGGAAAAATCCAGGGAGATTGTAAAATTGATCAAGGAAACAAAACTCAAAGTGCAAGCTTCGATTCAAGGGGATTTTGTCCGAGTCAGCGGGCGAGACCGGGATGTTTTACAGGGTGTAATTCGAATGCTCAAGGGCCGGGAATTTGATTTTGACATGCAATTTACCAATTATCGTTCCAATTAATTTTTCAGGATGAATCGGTGGATCCAGAGAAGATTTTCAATTTGGTCAAACTAGAGCTGCGCCAAGTAGAGCGGGAGTTTGCCCGGCAGAGTCATTCTGAAATTCCGTTGATTGCCAAGATCGGAGGATATCTGCGGGAGGGGGGAGGGAAGAGACTCCGTCCGGCGTTGTTGCTCCTTTGCGCCAAATTGAATGGGGAAGCCGATGAGGCTGCCATCCGATTGGCGGCCGTCATGGAGTTGATTCACACGGCAACTTTGGTGCATGACGATATCATCGACGAAGCCGAGATCCGCAGAGGCCGATCCAGCGTGAATCAAAAGTGGGGCAATCAGGTGACGGTGCTGATGGGGGATTGGCTCTACATGCAGTCTTTTGTAATTGTCCTGCGACAGCGGAATTTCCGGATTTTGGACGTCCTCATCGATTTGACTCAAAAGATGGTGGAGGGGGAATTAATGCAGCTTTCCCTGAATGGCAGCCCTCGAGCCACGGAGGACGATTTGCTTGACATCGCCCGGCGCAAAACCGCCTTTCTCTTTTCCGGATGCGCCCGGATTGGTGGTTTGTTAAACGGTTTAGATGGGCCGCGGGAACGAGCTCTGGCCACTTATGGGTTGAATCTCGGGCTGGCTTTTCAATTAGTGGACGATATCCTCGATTTTTCATCTTCCCAAGATGTGCTGGGTAAGCCCGTTTTGAGCGATTTGAAAGAAGGCAAACTTACGCTCCCCCTCATTTACGCGATTGAAAGCGGTGGCAGGGAAGAAGTGAAAAAAATCAAAACCGTCCTGAAGGAAAAGGCTTTCTGTTCAGTGTCCCAAAAAGAAATACTCGACATCATTACCACGCACAAAACGCTTCAAAAAACGCGGGAACGAGCGGCCGGCTTCATTCGTCAAGCACGGTTGGCCATGCAAATATTTCCCCCTTCCAGCATTCGGGATGCCTTGGATTCCATTCCCCAATATATTCTCGACCGGGACCGGTAAATCGAAAGATCGTGAAATATTTCTAGCCTTTGATAAACTCCTCTGTGTTTTTTATTCATGTCACGGCAAGATCCGCAATGTTCTTCAGGGGATTCTCAGTTTCAAGCCACTTTTAGCCAGCGAACGATCTCCGCGATAGTGGGCCTTTTGCCATACATCAAGGAGGCAAAGCGGAAAATTTTGGCCGTGATTCGGATCGCCAAATAGATGCCGATCAGAAGCGATAGGTAAGAGATTAGATAATCGATCCAGGGAGGTTTTCCCATTCCCGTCCGGATCAGCATCATGACTGGAGCCGTTAGCGGGATGAAGGAAAAAACCCGGGCCAAAGTGCCGTCCGGGGATTGCATGATCACACCCATTAGCATCATGGGCATCATGCTGGTAAGAGTGAAGACTGTGGAGAGTTGGGCGCTTTCCTGCAGGTTATTGCCCAGCATACCGCAACTGGCCATGATGCCGCCAAAGAGCAGGAATCCGAGCAGAAAATAGGAGAATGAGATTAGCAGATTCCAAAAACTCACTTTGAAAGCGGCAAAAGCAATTACGGAGGGGAGGATGAGAAAAAGAATGTAAAAAGCGACCTGCAGCAGGCCCGCCGCGCCAAGTCCGAGAATCTTGCCGACCAGCAGCTGATCCGGTTTGACCGAAGAGAGAATGACTTCGATCACTCGATTGTGTTTTTCTTCGGAGGTGCTTTGGAGCAGGTACCCAGAGGTGGTGAAAATGGAGATCGTCAATAATAGTGCCACCCCAAACGGTCCGAGAAAGCCGATGGCTTTCTGAAATTGATCGGAGGCGGGCAGCACTTCGCCTTTGTTGTTGACCTTCATTTCAGTCAATTTGGCCGGATTGAGGATTCGGTCCAAGGTGGCATCAGGGACTCTTTCTTTGAGGAGACTGGCCCTGATCAAGTCCGCGAGGGGGCCGCGGCCCGGCACGACCAAATCCCTGAAGAATCCCTTTTCGATGGTGTAGGATGTGATCTTTCCGCTGCTCAAATAATCCGCCTCGATGACGTAGCAGGCCGCCAGTTTTCCCGAATTGACTTCCCGCAACGCCGCGGGAAAGTCGGGAAAAGCGACAAAACGGGTGGCACTCTCGTTTAGATTCTCGATGCTTTTACCCGCATGGGGCTGGGAGGCCTTTTCTTCGCGAGTCGCCAGCTTTTTAGCCAGGGTCAGGTCGAGAAAACCCGCATGATCCACCACTCCCACTTGGCCCGACTGATCTTCGGCGCGGCTTTTTTCCGCGGAACGGCCGGCCAGAGCTCCGATGCCAGCAATCAAGGCAAAAAAGATCGGCATACCCACCAACCCGATGATGTATCCTTTTCGGACGACGGTGGCCAAAAACTCTCGGCGGGCAATAACCAGAATTTTATTCACCGGGCTTCCTCCACGAGTTTTATAAAAATGTCCTCCAGTGGTGTCATGGCTTTTTCAAAAGAATCCACTTCCGCTCCACTTTCAATCAGCCATCGCAGAAACTCTCTGGGGGATTTTCCATCCTGAAGGTAAATCTTCGAAAACTTTCCGTTGGGATGTACCCGCGCCACCAATGGACAGAGGCTGCAATCCGCGTCGGAAGAGACTAGCACCGCATGATCGGAATGTTGTTTTTGAATCTCTTCGAGGGTTCCATACAAAACTTGGCGGCCCCGGTTAATCATGAAGGCTCTCTGACATAGAGTCTCCACGAGGGCCATTTGGTGCGTCGAGAGAAGAATGGTTTTTCCTCCCGCCGCCAATTCTTGGATGATTCCAGTAATCAAACGCACATTCACGGGATCGAGCCCCGTGAAAGGTTCATCCAACATGAGGATGTCCGGATCGGAAACGAGAGTAGCAATGATCTGGATCTTTTGTTGATTTCCTTTGGACAGCTCCAACACTCGTCGATTCTTTACTTCAGACATATCAAACCGGTCCAGCCAGTAAAGAGCATTGGCTCGAGCTTTCTCCCGAGGCACCCCCTTCAAACAGGCAAAGTATTCCAAGACGGAGAGGATTTTCTGCCGGGTATATACTCCCCGTTCTTCGGGAAGGTAGCCGATCCGGTTTTTCCCATCGTCAGAAATTATCGAGTCATAAATCAGGATGCTGCCTGTGTCCGGCTTGAAAATATCCATGATGAGCCGGATCAATGTGGTTTTGCCCGCCCCATTGGGCCCAAGCAACCCGAAAATCTCGCCAGGAAAAACCTCGAAAGATACTTCTTGAACGGCCCTTACGGAACCGAAGTTCTTTACCAGGGATTGGACGATGATGGATGGATTGGAAATAATTGGATGGATGAGGATCCTCCCTTTTTGGCGCTGAGTCAGCGACGAGCCGTCATAAGAAAGCATCGTCGGTCTAGGCGTTTGCATGCCCAGCCTATTCGGACTTTCAATATACTCCAGTGCAACAGTATGGCGAAAGGTTAAAAATGTTCCTAGCGAAAGTACAATTCTCCTCAGCCTGACTGTGATACAATTTTATAAATCATGGGAAAACTCAAGCAACTCATTGCGATCGCTTTTGTTGGTACCGTATTGCTGGAAATCCCTGGATGCGCTTATCCTCGAGACCAAGCTCAAAGTATGAATGAGAAGCAATTCGAATTGTATCGTTCCCGCATGGTCGCTGACCAAATTCAGCGCCGAGGTGTGACCGATTCCGCGGTGCTGGAAGCGATGCGCCTGGTTCCGCGCCATGCGTTTGTGCCCGCGGATATGAGATCCAGGGCTTATGATGATGGCCCCTTGCCGATAGGCCACGGCCAGACTATATCTCAGCCTTACATCGTGGCCCTGATGACGGAATTGGCCCGCGTTGACAAATCTTCCGTCGTGCTTGAGATTGGGACCGGTTCCGGCTATCAAGCCGCAGTGCTTGCGGTGCTGGTGAAGAAAGTATGCACCATTGAATATATCGAGCCTTTGGGAACGAGTGCCCGCGAACGTTTGCGTCAATTAAAATATGATAACATCGAAGTCCGGATTGGAGATGGCTACAGTGGTTGGCCCGAGCCATTGCAATTCGATGCCATATTAATAACGGCGGCAATTAATCATGTTCCCCCCCCCTTGCTGCATCAACTGAGGACTGGGGGGCGTTTAGTGGTCCCATTGGGTGAGTATGGCGACGTGCAATGGCTGACCATCTACAAAAAAAGACCAGACGGCAAGGTGGAGACTGAAAAATCCATTCCGGTGCAGTTTGTTCCTTTTCTGGGTGCGGAAGCCCAAAAGCGATGACAAAAAGTACAAGCCTGCCTGAATCAAAAAAAAGGCCATCCGGTACAAACCGGACGGCCTTTGGTGTTTGATCGAATTGCCTGCCTATAACCCCTAAATTTCCGGCTCAAATCATTTTTACCCAGGCACTGCCATGGTTGCTGCTTTCAACCGCCGTGGTGATGAAAGCGATGCCGACACGGCCATCAACCACATTGGCATATTTCGTCCCATCACAACTGAAGGGCCGGCCTTCAAGATAAGCTCGGACATCCTCTTCAAAACAGCGATGCAGCCGGGCAAAAGCATCGTGGAAGGCTTCCGGATGACCGCTGGGAATCGTCGGTTCTTTCATCAGCCATTCGGGAATATCTTTCAGAAATCCATCGTTGGGTTGCACGGCGCCCCGCCAATATACGCGATCCGGCTGATTGGGGAGATAAATCGTGAGAGATTCCGGTTCCTCCTGCCGCCAAACCAGCGTGCCCTTGGTGCCAGCGACTTCAATGCCCAGATCGTTCTTGTGCCCGATACATACCTGGCTGGCGCGAACCAGGGCATGGGCGCCATTCTTGAGCTTGGCGTAGACGGTAAAATGATCATCCAATTTCCGGCCTGGAGCAAAAGCCTTCAGAGTGCCGGAAAGTTCTTCCACTTCGAGCCCCGTCACATAGCGAAGTTGCATCAAGGCATGTGTGCCGATGTCGCCGCCACAGCCGCTCAATCCGGCCCGTTTCGGGTCGACTCGCCATTCCGCTTGCATGGACCCTTTATCTTCTGCCCGCTCAGCCAGCCAGCCCTGGATGTAATAGGAATCTACCCAGCGAACTTCGCCCAACAAACCGCTGCAGACGATATGCCGGGCCAGCCGGCTAGTCCAATGTCCCAGGTAGGTGTGAGCCACTCCGAAGGGGATTTTCTTGGCGGCAACTGCCGCCACTAATTTGTCTGCCTCTTCAAGATTCAGAGTCAGCGGCTTTTCACAGAAAACCGGAATTCCGGCTTCAATACACTTCATGGCCGGATCGAAGTGAACATGGTTGGGGGTAACAATCAACGCATAATCAATTTTCTCGCCAACCGGTTTTTTGGTTTCCTGCGCGATAAGTTCATCGTAGCTTCGATATCCCTTGATCGGATAAGGCCAATTTGCGGCTTCTTGCATCGCGACTTCAGGATTGGGATGCAGGGCGCCACACACCACGCGGCGAGTCCCATCAAAATGGATCGCTTTCTGATGAGGATTAACAATGAAAGCCCCACCGCCTCCACCAATCAAACCAACATTTAATGGACGTTTAGACATACCCGGGCTCCTTTCGATTATCAAATGAATGGAATCAATAGTTGATAGGCAATTTCCCACTGCAAAAAAATCATTATGGCAGAAAATGTGTAAAAAGCGTAATGGGATAATGGAATTGGAGGCAAGCCGAAGTGTCGCGCTGGCAAAGGAACTTGGCGCCGTGTTCCGATTCCGCTGCATTGTCTTCGTCCAAATCAGCGGGCGGGAGTGATCTTGAAAATCCTGTACTGATAACGCCCCAACTCCGTTTCCAGCGATTCCTCAGAAAGTGCCGAGACAAGGCATTGGCGCTGAGTTTTGGAGACGGTCTCGTTGACGAGGATATCACGAGACATTTTGGGGATCCCCAATCTTTCGATAGCAATTCGCCAGATTGATTTTTCCTGGGCTGATGAGTCGTGTTGGACAAAATGATCACAGCCTCTCCGGGTGAGGCCCAGACTGTGAAGTAGACATCTTCCCACCCTGTTTTGAAGTATGTGAATCATGACCAGACAGGCAAGGTATACTCTTAGCCAACTTTTTGCATGAAACACCCCCAGGGGGAAGAACTGCGCCGGGTAGCCGCCTTCCGAGGAGCCACCCATGCCTGATCGGCATGTACAACAAGAGGATGAAAACAAGGTGGGATGCGCGAGTGTGACGAAGTCACCCGTCGCGCGTCGTCTGGCCAGCCTAGTCAACTGAGCCAGCGTGCACCGGTGACGGCGGTCACTCGTGCCCGCTCCACCTTTGCCTAGTTGGGTTTTTCTGAGGAGGCTGATTTGCCGCGCGAATGAGGTTCGACGTGTGCCCCTTACCGTCATAACTACGATCTTACCGTGGCGGGGGAATCAGGAGGTCACTGCTTCCAGCATGGCCACGATATTTTCTGGTGGAACATCCGCCATCACGTTGTGAACCTGCTGAAAGACAAAACCGCCTCCCGGCGCGAGTGTCTTGATATTTGAGCGAACATCCGCGTAGACTTGTTCGGGGGTTCCGTTGGGGAGAATGTTTTGCGTGTTACAACCGCCACCCCAGAAGACCATATCTTTTCCAAATTCCCTCTTCAGTCTGGCGGGGTTCATCTCCCTGCAAGTAGTTTGAACCGGATTCACGATGTCAAGCCCTGCCTCGATGAGGTGAGGCAGCAAGCGATAAATATCGCCACAGGTATGCAACATCACTTTGACATTGCCCAACTTTTTGGCGGTGCTCCAGAGGAATTGGTGGCGGGGCTGAAAGAATTCCTTGTACATCATCGGCGAAATTTGTGGACCAGCCTGCATGCCCAAGTCATCCCCAAAATTAATGATGTCGATATATGGGCCTACGGAACTCATGAACTTTTCCAGATTGCCAAGATGCAATTCCACCATTTGATCCAAAAAGCGGTGAGCTCGCAACGGTTCTCCCGCAAGCATCATGAGGAAATTGTCATTGCGGAAGAGCATTTGCCCGATCTCCAGGAGATTGCCGCCAAAGAGTCCAACGATAGCCCGATCCGTGGATTGACGCAAAACTCTGGCGCCTTCTGCTTTTTCCCGAAGATCTTCCGCGGTATTGCCCAATGGGGCGGGGGGAGAGCCCAGAGAACACCACATCACCTTATCCAGGGCGGGATTCAGATTGTCAAAGCTGGTGTCGTCGGAATCGGCAAGGGGATAGATGGTTTGCTCAAAATAGAGGCAGCCTTCTTTTTGAATGGCGATCAGAGTGCCATCCTTGTCGTAAACATGCCAGTCATTGCCCTTCTTCACGGGCCGAATGAAGGAAGGGATCTTGCAGGGAGTGCCATCCGGCAGAATCCAGTCGCTCCAAAAGCCAGGATCATGGCCAAAGCCGCGTCCCAATTCGATGACATCGACTCCAAAGCGGTTTAGCACTTCCGGTTCGACAATAGCAAGCTGCTGGATGAAATCATAAACATAAATTTCCCCGGAAGTAATTCCCAAATGCTTCTTCAACTTATGGTAGGCAATCGCCATGATTCCTGAGGAACGATGTCCTCCGAAATCCAGAGGGACCCGGTCCGGTTCCTGATGATTCAATGCCCTCATCACGCGTTCACGCGGTTTCATATGGAGTGCGCTCCCTTTGTCATAACCCCAACTCGAAACTGGCTTCGTTGGCTTCATCCTCGGAACTGTTGCCTACCCAGAGTTTGAATCGGCCGGGCTCAACCACAAACTTGGAGTCGAAATTATAAAAGCCGAGCATGCTATGCGAGAGAGAGAATTCCACTCTCTTCTTCTCTCCAGCCGCCAGGGTGATCCGCTGGAACCCTTTGAGTTCTTTGACGGGCCGGGAGACGCTGGCAAAAAGATCGCGGATATAAAGCTGCACGACCTCGTCTCCGGCGCGCGAACCCGTGTTTTCAACTTCGGCAGTGACCTTCAGGTTCTCTCCAGGTTTAATCCTGGAGGAGCTGATTTGAAGGCTGCCGATTTTGAAACTTGTGTAACTCAATCCATACCCGAATGGATACAACGGGGTGTGGGGGACATCCAGATACCGGGAGGTAAAACGGACTGTCATTGAGGGGGGACGGCCGGTGTTGAGATGATTGTAATAAAGTGGCACCTGGCCCAACTCGCGCGGGAAAGTGACAGGTAGCTTGCCGCCCGGATTATAGTCTCCGAACAATACATCGGCTATCGCATTTCCCATTTGCACGCCGAGTTGCCAAGCTTCTAGGATGGCAGGAATATTTTCCGACTCCCAGCCGATAGTTAAAGATCGGCCGTTCACCAACACCAGCACCGTGGGGACTCCGGTGGCTTGAACCGCTTTGGCCAATTCTAATTGACGTCCTGGCAATCCGATCGAGGCACGAGAAGCGGCTTCGCCGCTCATGTCCGCACTCTCCCCCAGCAAAAGGATTGCCGTCCCCGCCATTTTGGCCGCATTGACCGCGGCATCAAGGTCAGGAGCATTTTTCCCGTCAATCTCGCATCCTTTGACGGAAAGAATTTTTGCATCAGGAATTTTGGATTTGATCCCTTCCATGATGCTGACGACCTGATCGGGGCTCCCGCTTCCACTCCAGCACCCGAGGGGCATGGTTTTATCTTCGGCAAACGGTCCAATCAGTGCCAACGATTTGATGTCTTTAGGGAGGGGCAGCAGTTGACCTTGGTTTTTTAGGAGAACCATGGCCTTATGTGCTCCTTCGCGTGCAACCTTGAGATTTTCTGGCGTGAGCGTTACGGCGGATGCTTTTTGCGAGTCTGCATACGGATTCTCAAAGAGACCTAACCTGAATTTAATGCGGAGAATGCGCCTGACGGCATCATCAACGATTTGGGGGGGGACTTTACCCTTTTGCACCAGCTGAAGCGCATTTTGGGCGTATATGTTCCCCACCATATCCATGTCTACTCCGGCTTTCAGGGCTTTTTCCGCCGCTTCTGAGGGATTTTCGGCGACACCGTGATTCATCAATTCTTTCACCGATTCCCAATCGCTCACTAGAAATCCTCCGAATCCCCATTCGTGATGCAGGATTTTGGTCAGAAGGAAATAATTCGCGGAGGAGGGGATGCCGTTCAGCGAGTTAAAGGAGCACATAAAGGTGCCGACTCCCGCTTTCAAAGCGGCATGGAAGGGAGGAAGGTAGATTTCGCGCAACAGCCGTTCGGAAATATCGACCGTGCTGTAATCCCTGCCAGCTTCAGCCGCACCATAGGCGGCATAATGCTTTGCGCAAGCGACTACAGAGGCCGGATCTGAGAGATCTTTGCCTTGAAATCCTTTGACCCGTGCGGTGGCAAATTGTGATCCAAGGTAAGTGTCTTCGCCGGCGCCTTCGGCGATTCGCCCCCAACGGGGATCGCGGGCAATGTCGACCATGGGGGCAAAGGTCCAGTGAATTCCCGCGGCTCTCGCTTCGGTGGCAGCGACCCGTGCCGCTTGGGTGGCAGTGTCGGGATCCCAACTGGCTGCTTCCGCCAAAGGAATGGGGAAAATGGTTTTGAAACCATGAATCACATCAAAGCCGAATATTACGGGTATTTTTAAGCGTGAATTGTCCATGTTGAGCCGCTGAAATTCGTTAATCAGGCCAGTGTCGGTTACACTCAACATGGAGCCGATCAGTCCCGTTTTCAATTGTGCTCTGGTGGTGTCGGTGGTTTCAGCCACCTGAACCATTTGTCCGATTTTTTCCTCCAAGGTCATTTTGGCTAGAAGCGCCTCAATTTTTTTTTCCATTTCGAGATTTCTTGAGGGGGGGGCTGACATGGCGAAAATCCCACCGCAGAAAAAAGCGATTGCGATCAGGCTGGTGAGCAGACGCATAACGGCTCCTGTCAAAAAACTGGTTTGTTGTTTAAAAATCTGGACAATCGCAAATCCGGCTGAAGAGCGAAAGTGCTCTCATGCGGAAACATCTTTGTCCGATAGCCACTTATTCCTTCACCGTAGCAGGGATCTCCCGCGCTTCCGTGTCGCAACGATTCGATATTCCTCGTCAAAGCTGAATCTTCCTCTTTTCCACGTCTGCTTGTTCTCTGTAGAGAATTGCAATATGGCCAATCAATCCAGCGATCTGACATCCCGTCTTCTGAGTAATCAATTCGAGCAATTCAGTTTTTTGTTCCTTAAAATTCTGGAATTTTACTTTGATGAGTTCATGGGAGTCCAACACCTGATTGAAGGCTGCCAGTTGGGCTTCAGTAATGCCGGATTTGCCTATATGAATTAATGGTTTCAAATTATGGGCCAAGCCGCGGAGTTTTTTTCTTTCCGCACCGGTGAGTTCCCGCATAGGGTGGTCTCCTTACGGCAGCGAAGGGGCGGTCATTGAAAATCCCTTTCTTTTCGTGAACATCTGTCCTGCTGCCGATTTTAATGATAAGATAATTTAGTAGGAGACGTTATTCAATTTTTTTCCCGGGGTGTGCCATGAAAAAGAAAGTTTTGGCCTTCATGCTGGCTCACTTCTTCCTGGTCGGGATGATGAGTTGGGCGGCTCCGGGCCAGCTGACTCTGGCTGGGGGGCGATGCTCGTTGGCCGCGGAAAACCTGACGCTGGCTCAAATACTGGATCTCTTTAAACAGCAGCTGGGCGTGAAATACGAATTGCCGCCTGAGCTGAGGAACCAGGTGGTGCCGCTAGTCTCATTGATTAATGTGAGCTCCCGCGATGCCCTGGTGAAGTTGATGGAAGGTTTTGATTACGATTATATTTTGCAGTCTTCCGCTTCGTCTCCGGAGCAGGTTGCGCAAATGACGATAACCGGGAAATCTGTTCAAGCCACTGCTTCGATTGCATCCAACTCGAATGTAATTGCTCCGCCGGCCCGGCGATTTGCCAGGCAAGTCGTGGAAGATCCTTTCAGCGGTGGCGGCGAAGAAGATGAAAACGCCAACATGGCGAATGAGCCGGTCCCCATCAATACTCCCGCCGCGGGGCCTGGAATGGTGCCACAGGGAGCTCCGGGAGGACAACTTCCAACTGGACAGCCCAATGCGCAAGGAATGGGTACAACTCCTCAAGGAATGGTTCCGCCGGGAATGAATTCACAATCGGGATTTCCCGGCTTGCAGGGCACAACTCCGCAACAAATTCAGCCGAGTGGCACGTTGGTTCAACCGTCTCCGGGGAATTACAACCCGAATAACCGGCGCTCTCCATTTTAGCGAGACTTCGTCGTAGACAAGAAAAATTCACGAAGGAAGCAATTTTAATACTCGGCACAAAATGGTGGAAATTGGTTGTTCAAGCCAGCCGTGGTCTTGTGTGGACAATTTCCGCAATCCTGAGTCAGCTATTCATTTTGCCGTAATGTTTGGATCATGATCAGGCTATGCACAATTCTGGCTAGCTGTTTTAGTTTTCATTCACATATCATTTGGCGGCCTGATATGACTGACTACGGATGGGACTCATTGTGGCCAGGGATATTGGCGCGCATATATTCCAGTGAGGGAATCCTTTGAAGAATCTTGAAGAACAAAAAGTGGCGGCACTCAACCGGCAGGCGTTTCATCATTATCATATCTTGGATACCTTTGCCGCCGGATTGGTTCTCCTTGGGACCGAGATTAAATCCATCCGGCAGGGGAAAGTGAACCTTAAAGATGGCTATGGACTGCTCAAGAATGGGGAAATCTGGCTCGTGAATTGTCACATCAGCCCATACACCCACGGGAATCGGATGAATCATGACCCTTTGCGGAACCGAAAGCTGTTGCTCCACAAAAATGAAATTCGGAAATTGGTGGGAAAAGTAACGGAACGCGGTATGACGATTGTCCCGTTAAAGATTTTTTTTCAAAATGGCCGGGCGAAATGTGAGATAGCATTGGCAAAAGGGAAAAAGGTATACGATAAACGGGAAACTGAAAAACAAAAAACGGTGGACAAAGAAACCCGTCAGGCCATCAAGGAACGTCGCTAAAATATGACTGCGGAATTTGAATTGAAAAGTCGGCGTCAATTCCTCGCCATGCAGCCTCTGCTGAAAAAATGGGAATCGGAAAAAGCCAGCGGGCCTGCTCGGGAGCGATTCCTTCAATTAATCGGGCCAGGATGGGCTACTGAAAATATCGCATTGGATTATGGGGGAGAGATCACGGGTATGCAGGAGTCCATGAAGAATCAATATCGGCGGCTCATGGAGAATCATCAGGATGCGGGGATCTGGTGGTATGCAAAAGCCAATGGAAAAGAGCCCTTGCAGAGCGCCGATTTGGCACGACTACATGAACGGCTCTTTGCCGGTGTTGATCCGACCGCGGGAAAATTCCGGGAGGAGAAAATTCCTTCGCATTCGGGACAATCGGAATTCTCAATTGAAGCCGAGCTGATTCCGGCGCTGCTTGAAAATTCGCTGGGATGGTTTACAAGCGAGAGTTTTCAGCAGATTCATGAGATTGAAAAAACAGCCCTCGTTCTGATTCGGCTGATGGACCTTCTCCCGTTTGCGAAGGGAAATGGAATTGTGGCAAGAGTTTTTTCCAGCTATTACCTGCTTCGTTCGGGATACCCTCCAGCTCTGATTCCCAGCTCACTTACAAGCCAGTATGCCATGGCCATTCAAAACGCCCTTCACTATGACACCCAGGGGATTATTGATCTAATTGCGCAAGCAGTGACAAATGCTCTGGCCTATTGTGTTGGACAGCCCAGGCCCACCGATCCTTTTCAAATTATGGAGAACTAAACTGAGCCCTTCAGACCGTCCCCTCAGAGTCTTTATTTGTTTGGAGATTCCTGATTCTATCCAATCGCGAATTGGCGCACTGCAGCGGCAATTGAGAGGATTGGGTGGGGATGTGACTTGGGTCAATCCAGGCAATATCCATTTGACCCTCAAGTTTCTGGGTGAGTTGCCCTCCTCGAAAATTGTGCCTGTTCAAGATGTCTGTGCGCGAGTTTCACTAAACTTCGGAGCAATCTCATTTGAAGTAAGCAGAGCGGACTGTTTTCCCTCCAGAAAAAATCCGCGGGTGTTGTGGGTCGGATTAGACAGCATTCCAGAATTGCTAAAGCAACTACACTCGGAGTTAGAGCTGGGTTTATTGCAGCAAGGATTTTCCATCGAGAGTAGACCTTTTTCTCCCCATTTGACCATAGGCCGCCTGCGCTCTTCCCGCCAAGGGGAAAGGCTGGCCAGTTCGTTGCTGGAAGCAGGCTTTGCGCCGGAAAAGGTTGAAGCCAGAGAGCTCGTCCTAATGAAAAGTGAACTCCAACCAGGCGGATCGATTTACACTCCACTGCAGCGGTTTCCCTTTCGGGGATGAACCTCTGCTTCTTCGTAGATTGTCTTCTACATCATTTCGGGTACGGGAATTCCCAGGAGGCTCAATCCGCGAGCTAATTGGTTGCGCACTAACTCGGTCAAGGCAAGCAGGAATCGCTTCTTGCCAGAGTCGGTTTCAATGATGATCCGGTGCCGGTGATAAAAAACGTTAAAAGCCTGAGCCAGCGTGAAAAGGAATTTTGCCACCATCGCCGGTTCCGCGGTTTGTAGCGCCACCTTCACATTGGCCTCGAGCTGCGAGGCTGTGTAGGCAAGCCTCCAAAATTCATCGTCGAATTGGAAGCGGGAAGAGAATGGTTGCCAATCGTTTTCAAAGAAATCCGTCAGGGATGCCGCGTTGCAGGTGGCATCGTCTTCCTCAACCTTGCGAAAAATGTTGTTGGCCCGAACTGTGGAATACTGCACGTAAGGGCCGGTCTCACCCTCGAAGCTCAAGGCTTCTTTGAAATCAAAAGCGATCACTGAATTGCAGGTAAATTTCAGAAGGAAATAACGAAGCGCGCTGACCGCAATGGTGGTGGCAATTTGCCTTGACTCGTTTTCCTCTAGTTCTGGATGACGGCTCCCAACTTCCTCATGGGACTTTTCGATGAGGGTGTCGATTAGATCGTCCGCTTTTACTCCCAATCCTTTGCGGCCTGAAACCTCAACATAGGGGCGTTTCCTGTCTTCCTCCGATAAGTGAATCCCCAAGTCGGCGCAACATTGTGGTGAAAGAGCGACCATCTCATACGAAAAATGAGTGGAACGATCCGCCTGGTCCTGATATCCGAGTGTTTTCAAACCTTGGATGACAATGTTCTGCAAATAAGATTGGCGGGAGTCAATCACGTTATAAACTCGGCTGCCATGCCCAAAGGAAGGCGCATCCGCCTTTCCGTTGCCTTTGGAGTTAGACATAAAAAGTTGATGTCCGCTGGCGTAGGTTTTGAATAGATGATAGAAGAAGTCCAACCCCAGGAGGCCAAATTTCCAAAGCTGGTAGGCAATGTCCTTGCCTACATAAGTCACCGTGCCATTGGAACGGACGATGATCTTGTCTTCTTCATGTTCAACTTCTTCCTGAGTGACGGCTTCCTCTTTTTCACCGAGGCGCATGATCCAGCAGCCCTTGTTCTTGCCGGACTCTTCAAAGTGGATGGCGCCATTTTTCTTGAGCAGAGCAAAGGCGTGGTCCCAGAATTTCAGATGCAGGATGTCGCTTTCCTTGGGTAGTAAATCGTATTCAATGCCCAACCGCTCCATAGTGGTCAAATGACATTGAACGATTCGGTGAGCGATATACTTAGCTAATTCCGCGGTTTCATTGTTCCCTTGTTCGATCAACTGCAGCGTCTCTCCTCGCAATAGCCCATTGTCGGGGGCTTCGGCATAGAAAGAAGAGACTTTTGCATAGAGGTTCCAGCAGTAATAATCAAACTTGCCCTGGATGGCTTGAACATCCGCCAGAGATTTCTTCTCCAGATATCTAAAGCCCACGACAACGTCAGCGACTTGCACTCCGGTGTCATCGATGTAATTTTGCACTTCGACGTTGGCGCCATTGAATCGAAGCAGCCGTCCAAAAGTGTCTCCCAATACGGCGTTGCGCAAATGGCCGATGTGAGCTGCCTTATTGGGATTGATGTTAGTGTGCTCCAAGATGATCTTTTTCCCAGAAAATTCTGGCAGTGCTGCTCCTTCCGTTGACTGATCCGGCCCCGCTGGGGTCTTTTGACGACTATAAAAGAAAGCTTCCTTGAAGAAACTGTCCCGCTCAAAGAACAAGTTGATGTATCCTGGCCCGGCCACTTCACATTTGGCGATGCCCGGCATCGCCCCTATCGATGCCACAATTTCGCCGGCAATCTGACGGGGAGCCTTCCGCAAGGGTTTGGCCAATTCAAAACAGAAAGGAAAGGCCAAGTCCCCCAACTCGACCTTTGGGGGCTGTTCAACGACGATTTGAGAAAGTGTATGTCCGTAATGTGCCTGGACATGATCGGAAAAAGCTTTTTTGATGGCATCAATTTTCTGGATCAGCATAATGATATTCTTCTATTCCTTCGGATCAAAAACCGCAATGTTACCATAATCCACAAAGGCGTGTGTGGAAGAAGTGGATATTGCATTTCTGCGGCGTGGCTCGTTCGCACCATCGGATCATCCGATTGCCACTCCTTAATGCGTGTTCGGGCTTGCGATGAACTGGATTTTTGCCTATCCTTGACACTTCCGGCCCGGCTTTCCCGCAATTAATGGAAACTATACATGCCAGCGGGGCTGGCTCAACAAGAAGATGGGACGCGCGAGTGTGACGAAGTCATCCTTCGCGCGTCGCATGGCTAACCTCGCCTGCCGAGCCAGCGTGCACCGGTGACGGCGGTCACTCGTGCCCGCTCCACCTTTGCCCAAATTTGATTTTCTGAGGAGCAATTGGATGAAGGAGAATGTTCTGAGGAGTGGCGCCGGAAGCAAAATAATAAATTTGCCAATGCCTTGGATTGTCAGGGGTGACATCGACGGGTTCTTCGGTTTGGCTCTTGATAATTTTGTTCAGTTGCTTCTGATCGACAGCCTGTGCCGCTACGTCCTCGGATTTCCGAGGGATTTGCTTTATGCGCGGATTTTACCGGGAGTGGCGATTTCCCTCTTGGTGGGCAACTTGTTTTATGCCTGGCAGGCCCGTCAACTTTCCCGAAAGACCGGACGACTGGACATCTGCGCGCTTCCCTATGGAATCAATACCGTCTCGCTCATTGCGCATGTTTTCCTGATCATGCTCCCCGCTAAAATGGCGGCGATGGCGGCTGGGGCGGCAGATCCGGCCCGCGTGGCCTGGCAGGCAGGGCTAGTGGCCTGTTTGGGCTCAGGTCTAATCGAATGCGGGGGCGCTTTTGTGGCTGAAAAAGTCCGGCGCGCCACTCCTCGGGCGGCTTTGCTTTCGACTCTTTCTGGGATTGCCTTAACCTTTATATCTTTGGGATTTCTCTTTCGCACTTTTGCAAGGCCGTTAGTGGGATTGACGACCTTGGCCATTGTGATGCTGATCTATTTCGGTAAACGAAGATTCCGTGGCGGGCTGCCCGGGGGGCTAATTGCCGTCCTGTTGGGAACATGGTTAGCGTGGCTTACCGGAATCGCACCGGTCGGACCAAGACCTGTCCAGGGTGCTTCTCTGTTGTTGCCGATACCCGTGCTGGGAGATTTGTGGACGGCGCTTTTCAGTGGCCATTGTCTTACTTATCTGTCGGTCATATTGCCGATGGGTCTCTTTAATACAGTGGGCTCTCTTCAAAATATAGAATCCGCCGAGGCGGCGGGAGACCCCTACCCGACGAAACCCTCATTGATGGTCAATGGGCTGGGCAGTGTGGCCGCGGCTTGTTTCGGCTCCTGTTTCCCGACTACCATTTACATCGGGCACCCAGGTTGGAAGGCCCTGGGAGCAAGGGCGGGGTACTCGATTCTCAATGGGGTGGCGGCGACTGTTGTCTGTTTGAGTGGAACATTGGCTTATTTGACTTGGGCAGTGCCTGTAGATGCCGGAATGGCCATTGTGCTTTGGATCGGGATGGTCATCACCGCGCAGGCCTTTCAGGCCACTCCAGCGCGGCATGCTCCCGCAGTGGTTGTGGGATTGCTCCCCGGCGTAGCTGCCTGGGGAGCCCTTTTGGCCAAGACGAGCTTGAAGGTGGCTGGCATGGGTACTCCAGCCAATCCTCTATCGGCAGAGGTGCTTCCAAGATTTCAAAGTACGGATATGTGGCTTGGGGGAGCGCTGGCATTGGAACAAGGATTTATTTTTTCAGCCATGATTTTGGCGGCAGTCACCGTGGCGATCATTGAGCGGAAATTCAATCAAGGGGCGCTCTGGTGTGCGGTGGCTGCTGTCTTTTCAGGAATTGGTTTGATGCACTCCTATGCTTGGACTCCCACGGACACCGTGATTTCATTGAATCCCGCGTGGCCATTTGTGGCGGCTTACCTTATCATGGGTCTCATTCTCTGCCTGGCGCCGTGGATCACCGTGCCAGCCAAAGATGTGCCGGAATGATCAGTTCAGATGCCTTCTTCAGGAGGATTCCATGGATGCAATTGAAGCATTGAAAACCAGGCGAAGTGTCCGCAATTATAAGCCTGATCAGGTTTCACGGGAATTGATTGCGCAAATCGTGGACTGCGGCCGTATGGCCGCCAGCGCCATCAACATTCAGCCTTGGGAATTTGTGGCAGTCACCGACCCTCTCAAACGCAAAGAAATAGCCCTCGCCACGGACTATGGGCCATTTATTGCGGATGCTCCCGTCTGCATCCTGGTCTTTTGCCGGGACACCAAGTACTTCCTGGAAGATGGCTGCGCAGCAACCCAGAATATGCTGATTGCCGCATGGGCTTTGGGATTGGGTTCTTGTTGGGTGGCGGGAGACAAAAAGCCTTATGCTGAAACTATACGCGGAATGGCAGGAGTTCCAGAAGGATTCAAGCTAATTAGCCTGATCGCTTTGGGTTTCCCCAAGGACGTTTCCGCTCCCTCGAAACGGCCATTATCACAGGTATTACACTGGGAAAAGTTTTGATTTCGTTGAGAATCTCCGGAGACTTTTTCCGTCTTTCATGCGCGGCTCCTCGGAAAATCAAATTTGGGCAAAGGTGGAGCGGGCACGAGTGACCGCCGTCACCGGTGCACGCTGGCTCGGCAGGCGAGGTTAGCCATGCGACGCGCGAAGGGTGACTTCGTCACACTCGCGCGTCCCATCTTCTTGTTGAGCCAGCCCCGCTGGCCTGGGCAGCCCTCAAAATTTCCACGCAGCTGGCTCGCCACACGACGAAAGGGCGCCCGGCAGGACTTTCGATAAAGCCGGGTAGGGCAGATGGAGTCGCTATTTTTATCCATAAGGGGTATTTATAGAAAACATAAAATAAATAATATTGACGAAGACTCAAATTGGGCTAAAATTGTTGGGGAAAGGCACAAGGTTGTGCGTGAGGCATAATGGTTTTGACCTCGGACGAGTCTTTCGTCCGACCGGACATAGGCGTCCATTGACCGTACAGTAAAAGGTTGATGGACGTTTTTTTTTGGCGGGGGTGTAATTCTGAGGCCGAGATCCTCTTGAGCAGTGTTGCTTGGGAACCAGCAACCTCAAACTTGAAAGGACTTCGACATGAATATCAAGCACAAAATTGAGATCCTCGTAATGATTGGATTACTGCTCGTTGTGGCGGCCACTGTTTCCCATGCACAGGATAGCGGGGCGGCATCAGATACGACGGTTCCAGCCTCCAGTGCTTCTCAGCCACCCGATACTTCTCCCGTGTTGAGTTTTTTCAAAAGCACGCAAATATCCGGATTGCTGGATGTGTATTATGGTTACAATTTTAATCGGCCAGCTGATCAATCTGTGCAACTGCGGGGATTGGAGACCAAATCGAACAGCTTCCAGCTTAACTTGGTCAAATTGACTTTTAATAAGGTTGCCGCAGATAAGAACTCCATGGGGTATCGGGTAGATTTGATGGCTGGACTCGCGGCTGATTCTTACAGCGCTTTTGAGCCAGTCTTGGGCCAGCAGAATATCATGAAGCACCTGCAACAGGCTTATATCAGCTACAATGCCCCCATCGGGAAGGGATTGACATTGGACTTCGGGAAATATGCCACCTTTATTGGGGTGGAGGTTTTGGAATCTATCGACAACTGGCATTACCAGCAATCGCTGTTGTTCGCTTATGCACAACCCTACTATCATACGGGCCTGAGGGCCGCATATAATGTTTCCGAAAAAATCGGGCTTGGGGCCTATGTAGTCAATGGCTGGAATAGTTCATTTGATAATAATACCGGCAAAAGTGTGGGACTCTCCGCGACACTGACTCCTAACGCTAAATTCCAACTGATTCAGAACTGGCTGGGCGGGCCGGAGCATGGCGGAACGAATGAGGGATGGCGCAATCTATGGGATACCGTAGCGAATGTCACGCTGACTCCCCATGTGGGATTCAAGTTTAATTATGATTATGGATTTGATGCCAACCAGCCGCCCCTGCCAGGGCGGTCCGTTTGGCAGGGAATTGCCGGCTCGGCAAAGTTCGGCAACAAGAGCCAGAAACATTCCTTTGCGCCCCGGTTTGAATATTTCAAAGATCGGGATGGGTTTGCCACGGGAACAGCTCAGTCGATTAAGGAATTGACTCTGACCTATGATTTGCGACTCAAACCTAACTTCAGCACGAAGTTTGAGTATCGAGGCGATTTTTCCAATTCGTCTTATTTCAAAAAAAGGGCGGATGAGCTGGCCAAACATCAAAGCCTCTTCATCATCGGAGTTGCGTATTCTTTTGGGTTTGGGAAAGATTAATAGCACGAGCTTTACGTCGGAATATTTGGAGAGCGGGTTCAATCTGCCTCTCAGATTCCAATATCGGTCTTAGCTTGGCTCGAAAACAGCCGCTTAATGAAGGTGGACAGTTTCGCGAAGGGAAGCGGGTTGCCAGGTCATTGCAGAAGAGGGATTGAGACCCAGGAGGAATTCTTCCACCATGTCGGTAGCCGGGAAATCTTTTATGTTGCCCAATTTTGTGCCATCTGGCGAAAAAAGGCAGGGCTCTCTGCTCGACTATTGCAAGCATTTACATCAAGTCGAATTACAGCGTTTGCAATTGTCACACCGGAGCGGCTCATCGGGGAAGGAAATAGTCCAAGGCAGGGCTCTGCTCATGGATCACTTGTTGAAACAGATCCATGGCTCGTTGTTGACTCAGGAATCTGGAAAACAAGGCCAGCGAAGAAAGGACTCTGAGGGACTGGCCATCGTTGCCCTCGGAGGGTATGGACGCGGAGAACTGGCTCCTTTTTCAGATGTGGATCTTATGTTTCTGGTGACTCATCGGCAGATATCGCGGGAAAACCGCCATATTCAGGCGATTTTGTATCTCCTATGGGATATGGGCCTGGAGGTCGGACATAGTGCCCGGACGGTCAAAGAGGCTTTGGATATGGGCTCTTCCGATTTGGTTTCTCTGGTCTCCATGTTGGATGCCCGCTTCCTGGTGGGGGATCACACCCTTTATCAAGAATTAAAACATAAGCTTATTCAGCTGGTTGAAAAAAACCGGATCCCCTACGGACAAAAGTTTCTGGAGAGTGTTCGCGAACGGCATGTGAAACAGGGGGGAACAGCCTTCATTCAGGAACCCAACGTGAAAGAAGTTAAAGGGGGCTTGCGGGATTTTCATTCCGTTGGCTGGATTGCGGGTTTGGTCTATCCCGGGAATGATGTTGAAAAAACCATGAGTATTGTGGGAATCCACCATCAAGAGTGGAAAGAAGCAACGGGTGCATATGATTTTCTTCTGCGTCTTCGCAATGAGATGCATTTTCTTTGCGGGAGACATCAAGACGAATTCACGCATGAGCTGGTGACCCATGTCGGCGAGATTTTCCATTTCAAAAGGCAACCTTTTCAAAAAGAGACAGAGTCATTCCTGAATCATTACTACCTCGAGGTAAGGCGCATCTCTTTTGTGTTCGAGATGATATGGAACAAGGCGGCCGCGGAAGTAGGACTCGGGAAGAAGTGGCCAGGTTTCAGAATTCTCTCCCGAAGATCGGAAAAGGCCAAAGAAACGCACATAGTATTGGAGGAATTCAGGATTGCTCCCAGTCCTGAAAAGGCATTATGGCTTTTGGCACACTGCAACGAAGAGGGGGACCTTTTCAAAGAGGAGGCCCGCCATTCGATCCGTTCCATGATGCCCCAATTCCCCGGTGCTCTCTGGTTTGTGGGAGGAGTCACGGAAGTTTTTCGGAAAATATTGGGAAGAAGGGGGCAAGTGGGACCTGTCATTCGCAATATGCATGAAATCGGTTTCCTCGGGAAATTGTTGCCAGAATTTGGACGACTGACTTGTCTGGTTGAACATGATCATTACCATAAATACACCACCGACGAGCACACACTCAAAGCGCTGGAAGTGCTGGACCAAATTTCGTCCAGTCAATTGCCTCAGGAGATCCCCTACCAAAAAGTGTTGAGCGAAATTCCGAATTGTGTCGGCCTGTATCTGGCGCTGCTCTTGCATGATGTGGGAAAAGGCTTGGGAGGGAACCATTCCGTCAAAGGGGCAAAACTGGCGGTTCAAGCAATGCTGCGGCTTGGATTTCCCCGGGAAGAAATCGAGGCAGTGGAATTCCTGATAGAAAATCACCTATTGCTCAGCCATATCTCCCAACGCCGCAACCTCGATGACCCAGACACCATCGAGCGAGTGGCCTCCACAGTCAAGAGATTGGATTATCTGAACCGGCTGCTTTTGCTGACATATGCAGACATGGTTTCCACTGGGCCGGATGTCTGGACTGAATGGAATGATTATCTGCTCTGGCGGCTCTTTACGAAGACTTATGAACGGCTAATGTTTGCCAGGGCTAGGGATAGCGAAGCGCGTCATGAAGTGGTTCCAGCGCGACGAAAAGTTGAAGAGTTGCTTGAAAATGAGATGAGCCGGCAAAAAGTGACACGGCATCTGGATTTGCTGCCGGAAAAATATGTTCTGTACACGCCTTTGGAACAAATTCGCTGCCATCTCCGATTGGTAGACAAGCTTCAAGGGGAAGGAGTAGTGTTCGGTTGGATCGACCACCCCAGAGAGTGGTACAGCGATCTGCTCATGGTGACAAAAGATCGTCCTGGCCTTTTCGCGCGAATTGCCGGAGGATTAGCGGCATTTAATATGAGTATTCTGAGCGCTCAATTGAACACTCGAAAGGATCGAGTGGTTTGCGATGTGTTTCAGGTGGCAAGCCGCACGCGCAAAAGCCGACTCCATGCCGAAGATTACCCTCGCGTGGAACGATTTCTGAAAAGAATCATTGCCGGGCAGGTGGATTTGGAGGAACACCTTAGAAGCGGGCGCCTTTCGTCGTTTACCGCAAAACATGGACATATGCCTCCACGGGTCCGAGTTGACAACACCATTTCCCCTTCAGCCACTGTCGTGGAGATTCAAGCGGAGGACCGGGTGGGTTTGGGGTATCGGATTGCCAGTGTCATGGCGCAACTCAGACTGAATATTGTCTACGCAAAATTGGCCACGGAAAAAGCACAAGCCTTTGATGTTTTTTATGTCACTGATCAACATGGGAAGAAAATCCATGAAAATTCCCGACTCAGTGAGATTGTGGAATGGTTGCAGCAGGAATTGTCGGAACCGGCTGCAAACGATGATTGCGCATGATCTTGCCGCTTGGTCAGGAGGCGGGATTTATTGGGCAGCCACTAAATTGCACTCGCAATCCTGCTTGAAATGCCGCAGAGAATTATCTTTGTGCCGTCTCATTGAATCCCTTGCCGGCGCAGTTCTGAATTGCGTTGAGTTTTATCGGGCAGGATGCTATATACAAGGCCTCCAGAGTTGGGATTTGCCGGCGACGGAGTTTTCGCGTCGATTTGTATTTGAAATGTGGCTTGGCGATAAAGGGCGCGGGGGATGTATCGTGGAGTAAATGGTTCCTGGTGGATGTGAGTATCGTATAAATTATCTCCATCCACCCAAATTGAATGAGTCCGAGTCAAGGCAGGTAATCAATCCTTAGATAGGTTGGAGTGAGATTCCCATGATGAGAAAAATCGAATGCATCTTTCGTCCCCACAAATTGGACGATGTCAAGAGCGCTTTGGATGAGATAGGCATTCACGGAATGACGGTGACTGACGTGCGCGGATGTGGCCGCCAGAAAGGGCACACCGAACATTACCGGGGCAGTGAGTACACTATTGATTTTCTTCCCAAGGTCAAGCTTGAAGTCGTGGTTCCCGAGGAGCTCACCGAAAAGGTGATCAGCGCAGTCACGAACATGGCCAAAACCGGGAAATTTGGCGATGGGAAGATATTCATCTATCCCATAGCCGAGGTCGTTCGAATTCGCACGGGGGAGACTGGCGAAATGGCTATTTAGCTGCGAAATGCCCGCTGAAAAGAACAAGTCCGGATATATAAGATATTTTTATTGAAAATATAAAAAGAATAAATTGGAATGGATGGTCAAGTTTTGAAATAATAGTTAGAACGACGGCGAAGAAGCGAAGCGGCTTCTGAGTTGAGAAATTGAATTAAGCGCAAGACCACTTTGGCTTGTGGTTTTACGTGAGGACGCAGGCGTCCGGAGGCAGGATTTTCATCTGCCGCTGGACGCCTTTTTTTTGCTTCTGCCTTGTCCAAAAATTTTCTAAAAAGGAGAAACTGAACATGCAAAAGGTGGAATGCATCATCCGTCCTCGCAAGCTCGACGAAGTCAAGAGTGCGCTAGATACTCTCGGAGTGCATGGGATGACGGTTAGCGAAGTCAGAGGAGCAGGGCGGCAGAAGGGGCACACCGAACACTACCGGGGAAGTGAATATACACTGGATTTCCTTCCCAAAGTCAAGTTGGAAGTTGTGGTTCAGGAAGAGATGTTAGACCAGTTGGTGGAAGCCATTTCCCAGGCTGCCAAGACTGGGAAATTCGGCGATGGCAAGATTTTCATCTATCCCGTGGCACAAGTTATCCGCATCCGCACTGGCGAAGTCGGACCCAACGCGATTTAAATCTCGCGTGGAGGGGGCAAGAGCTAATAGAACAATTACGCTGGGCCATTAAGGTTTTGTCCAAAATGTCCAGTCAAATTAAAAATTATGGAGGATTCCTGATATGACGGACAAATTATATCTATCCAATAGGATTTCGAGGCTTAGAATCCGGTTAAAAGATGCGGAATGGCGTCACTATGCCCACCTATTGGTAGTAGGGAAACTGCTTGGAATCAGCTTGTTGATGGGTGGGGTAGTCTTGCTTCAAAATTTCCTGGACGCCAAGGTTTATGCTGCCGGGGAAGTTAAGGCGAGCGATGTCATCAATCCACTCAATACTGTATGGACACTGATCGCGGCCTTTCTGGTTTTTGGAATGCAAGTCGGTTTTACCATGCTGGAGGCTGGGTTTTGCCGCTCGCGTGAAACGGTAAACGTATTGGTCGAGTGCATCGTGGACACTTGTTTGTGTGGTTTGTTGTTTTTCGCTTTTGGCTTTGCCTTCATGTTCAGCCATGGCAACGGTTTTATCGGGTACCACTGGTTTTTTCTGCAGGATATCCCCGCTACTTACGAAGGCACAGGAGTGGCATTCCTGGCTTTCTGGCTCTTCCAGTTTGCCTTTGCCGATACTTGTTCTACCATCACTTCCGGAGCCATGATTGGGCGAACTGGGTTTGTAGGAGATTTGGTCTATAGTTTAGCGGTCTCAGGGTTCATCTATCCAATCATTGGTCACTGGGCTTGGGGACCGGATGGTTTTCTGGCCAGCATGGGCAGTGCAGGCAATTTCCTGCCTTGGGTAGGGGCGAGTTTCCACGATTTTGCAGGCTCAACGGTTGTGCACACCATCGGTGGTTTTATTGCACTTGCTGGCGCCATTGTCTTGGGACCTCGACTGGGACGTAAGTTCAAACGAGATGGGGGCGGTCCCATGCTGCCCCATGACTTGACCATAGCTGCTTCTGGAGGATTATTGCTGTGGTTTGGATGGTATGGATTCAATCCGGGAAGTACTCTGTCAGCGATGGATTTTGAAGGGATCGGCCGTGTGGCGGCCAATACGACCTTGGCAGCTTGTGCGGCAGGCTTGACTTCGATGGCGTATGGGTATTTCTTGAGTAAAAAGTGGGATCTGAGCTTTACGGTCAATGGATTTCTGGCTGGGCTCGTTGCAATCACCTGTCCCTGCTATTGGGTAAGTCCCACCGGCTCGATCCTCTTGGGGGCTGTGGCTGGCATTTTAGTAGTGGTCGGCGTCGAGGCGTTGGAATGGCTGCGAATCGATGATCCCATTGGGGCAGTGCCTGTTCATGGCATCAATGGGATTTGGGGGACCCTTTCCCTTGGATTATTCGCCTGTGGTAAGTATGGCGCCACGGGCCCTTTGAGCGCCGATAATTTGGCTCCGTTGACGGGCCTCTTTTATGGAGGTGGGACGAGTTTGCTAATGGCCCAGGCCATCGGAAGCTTTATCATCACGAGTGCAACCGTTGTTATAGCTCTGATAGTGATGTATCTGGTCAATGCCATGGGCATTTTGCGCATCTCCGCTGAGGGCGAAATCTATGGTATGGATTTGCATGAACACGGAATTCCTGCCTATCCCGAATACGTGATTTCAACCTTGGGCAGACCGGCTGGCATGTCCTTTAACGAAAGGCCTATCGGATTAAGCGCAGCCGAGACTCAAGTTGGCCTCAGCAAGCCTATGCAGTAATCTTTTCATCCATGCCAGTAGTGGTGAACCGAGGTTTTAAAATATGAGGGGCTTTCAGTGAATTAAGGTGAGGAGGGATGAGTGGTTTTGTCCATTTCGAAACAAGGCTTCACTTGCTCTGGCCGAGGAATTTCAAGACTGTCGGAGCAATGGAAGTGAGGGGAAGAACATCCTGAGCGGCGCCCAATTTGATCGCCTCTTTGGGCATCCCAAAAACAATCGAACTTTTTTCATCCTGTGCGATAGTGTACGCGCCGCTTTCGCGCATGGCTAATAAACCTTTGGCTCCATCGGCCCCCATTCCCGTAAGGAGGACCCCGAGGGCATTGCGCCCGGCCGTGCTAGCGACAGATTGAAAGAGCACATCCACCGCGGGTCTCTGATGATGGACGGGTGGGCCATCTTTCACACGAACCAAGTATTTGGCCCCGCTCATCTGTAAAACCATATGGTGATTGCCCGGAGCGACCAGCGCTACTCCGGGAACCACCGGATCAGCATCACGCGCTTCATGCACCTCCAGGGCACAGATTGAGTTGAGTCTGCCGGCAAATGCCGCAGTGAAATAGGCCGGCATATGCTGAACAATTACCGTACCGGGCGCGTTGGCGGGAAGTCCCTTGAGCACTTCTTCGACGGCTTGTGGACCTCCTGTTGAGGCTCCGATGGCCAGGATTTTGTGAGTGGTGTGAGATAAAGCAATGGGTTGAACTGAGTCTGGTTCAGAGGCGCTTTGACTGGAATTGAATATTGCGATTTGATTCTTGCGAGGCAATTGGGCCACTGCGGCTGCTCGGATGGCTCGGACGACCGGCCCGATTCCGGGAGTAGAGAACTGAGAGCCCGGCTTGGCTATGACTTCCACTGCTCCCAACTGAAGCGCCCGTATGGCAGTTTCACTGTTTTTAGGCGTAAGTGAACTGATTACCACTACGGGAAGAGGATAATAGCGCATTAATTTGGCCAGGAATGAAAGACCGTCCATCCGCGGCATTTCCAAGTCCAAGGTAAGCACATTCGGTTGCAGGCTGACAATTTTATCCCGAGCGGCATAAGGGTCGATTGCTCCCCCTACCACTTCAATATCCTCAAATTTGGACAATTCAACAGCCAAATACTTTCGCACTACCGCTGAGTCATCCACGATTAGGACACGAATCATAGGGGCAGTTCCTCCAGAGCCTTCAGATTATCGATATGTAATTTCAATTCGGCTCGTCCTTTTTCAATTCCTAACTGGGAGCAGGCTAGGGATGTGTCTTGAGCGACCATGGCCAGATCTGTTATTACTTGGGGCAAATCTACATTAAAAACCGGCCTCGTACCGGCGATGAGAGGCAGCATATTCCCGCAAATCACATTGCCTACTTCCCGCAGGGCATCCTGCTGTTGTTCAACCGAAGGAGTCGATTCCTCTCCCAGCATGTTGGCGGCAATGGCCGGAAGCAAAGGCCCGCATAATAGAATAGTCAATCCTCCATTGAAAGGTCCCCGGAATCTCACGGTAACGGCGACTTCCGGCTTGGCAGCCAACTGCTCCGGCTCCAGCTCAGGGGAGGGGAGCATAAATCCTAATTCTTCAAAAGTCAGGGCCGCTGCTTTGTAAAGAGCTTTCTCTAAAGATTTGCTCATCAGAGACTCCAGTTAATGTAATGATGCTTTCCCGCAACATTTCGGGAGTGAAAGGTTTGTGGATGAATCGGACCCCTTTACGTTGTAGAGAATCGATCCGAGTCTGGCTGCTTTCGGTTGAAACCACAATGATGGGCAAATCCTCCGTGGCGGGATTGCCGCGCAAGTGGTCAATAAACTCCTCGCCATTCATCACTGGCATGTTGATGTCCACGAGGGCCAGATCAATCCAATGCGAATCCATGACGTGAATGGCCTCCTGGCCATTGCCGGCTTCAAACACTTCGGCGATGGGAAGGCCGCTCAACTTCAAGGTGCGGATGATTATGGACCGCATCACGGAACTATCATCCACTACCAGCACATTAAAAGCCATAAACACCGTCCTTCCTTTCTTTGTCCCATGCCCGTTTGAAAGGGAAATATGCTGGGGAATATAGCGGAGAATTTTAAAGCGCCGTGTCCCCCAAAACGACTCATAAAATGGTCGTCACTCCGTTGATTTTCAGTTGAATTTCACCGCTGCCAATTTCCATCAACATGGTGCGCGACTGTTGCCCGCCCACATCATAGGTTTTTAACAAAACTCCATTTTTCCAGAGCAACTTCCGAAGCATGGTGAAGTTGCGTTTCCCGATTTGGAAATAATCCTCATCCTCGTTTTCGTTAGAGCAGGCTCCGCCTGCCGCCTTGACCACCAACCGGTTTTTTTGAGCGCCGAGTTTGTAGCATTCTAAAAAGAGTTTAGGAACGCCCGTATCCACGAACATATACGGGTTCTCGGCGGCTTTGGCGGGGTCAATTGTCGATACGGGCAGCATGACATGAAGCAAACCGCCCACACCGGCAACCGGATCGTGGATGGTAATGCCCAAACAACTGCCCAATGCATAGGTGATTAACAGATCACCTTGTTGTGCCGATACTTTCAAGTCCGCAACGCCCACAATGTGTTTCAAGACGTGCTCTCCGTGCCAGGAAAATGAGGTTTCCATATCCGCCAAAGGAGACAGCTGGACTGCGATCGAGCCCAATGAGCGGGAATTTACTTTCGATATACGGCCGGCTGCACATAACGGAAGTCCGAAGAAGTGTTGGTGAGACTCTCCGAGTGCCCCACAAACAGGTGGCCTCCGGGTTTCAAAAATTCGTGAAACCGGCTGACTAATTGCCGCTGTGTCGACTTGTCAAAATAGATCATCACATTGCGGCAAAAAATCACATCAAACTGGCCCTTCATTGGCCAGCTTTGCATCAGATTTAGCTGGGCAAAACGAATCAGAGACTTTAACGAATCTTTGACCTGGCAGACTTGTCCGTTGGTCTTGGGCACTAAGGAGAAATATTTCCGAATCAAAGTTTCGGGAATGCCCTTAAGCGTCTCTCGATCGTATTCCCCTTTTTTTGCCTTGAAGAGGATTTGAGTGGAAATATCTGTCGCCAAGATTCTGATATCTTTTAAATCCAAATTAGGCTCCGATTCCCTCAGCACGATTGCCACGGTATAGGGTTCTTCTCCCGAGGAACAACCTGCATTCCAGATGCGGATCGGTTGGCCGCTGCTCAAGGCTATGGGAAGAATTTTCGCCCTTAAAAATTCAAAATGTTCGGATTCTCGGAAGAAACTGGTCTTGTTGGTGGTCAGCAAATCAATCATGGCCGTTAATTCTTGGCCAGATCTGTCGTTTTCCACGTAGGCCAGGTACTCTTCAAAACTGCCCAAATTCAGCTTGCGAAGACGCTTGGTCAACCGGGATTTGACCAAACCCTCTTTGCCCGGGCCAAGGTTAATCCCGCACAACCGATAAATCATTTGGCGAATCTTCTCGAATTCACCCGCGGTCAATTCAACATAGAATAAGTTGCTAGCCAAATTTGTCGCTGCCAATCCCATTGATTTTTATTTCACCTTTGTGCCCGATGTGATACTTGCTTCCTCTTCCTGCTCATCTGAAACAAAACCCCCCGCCTCTAGGGGGAGGGTATAGTTAGTGAACAAAAGTGCGAATGCCTAAAAATCATTCAGCGCGTTTTGATCGCTCTCGTTCTCATGCAACGGAATGATTTGCTTTGGATCCACCGGCACATTTTTGGCCGCAAGGACGGCGCGCCTGGGTGGAGCTAGGCTCTTTTTGGCGGAAGCAGGAGACTGGGACCAAACCGCTCTTCGGGAATCGGTTCTAGTCGTCTTGCTGTGGCTTAACTTAAAGCCTGACACCAAATTTGCCAATTCAGCCGATTGTGCCGTCATTTCCTGGGCAGAGCTGGCTGATTCTTCCGCACTGGCGGCCACCTGCTGAGTAATCTGATTCATCTGCTCAATGGAGGTGTTGATCTGATCGATCCCCTGGCTCTGCTGATCCGAGGCTGAGGCAATTTCCGCCATCATTTCGGTGACTCGATTCACTTCCTGATTGATTTCCTCAAGGTTGGACAGCACTTCCTTGTTGATGGCGACTCCCCCTTCCGCGTTCCGCACGGAATCTTCAATCATGTTGGCGGTATTTTTTGCCGCCTCGGCACTGCGCATGGCGAGATTGCGGACTTCTTCCGCAACGACCGCAAATCCCTTGCCGGCATCTCCAGCCCGAGCAGCTTCCACGGCGGCATTCAAAGCGAGGAGATTCGTTTGGAAGGCGATCTCATCAATAGTTTTGACGATCTTGGCGGTGGCATCCGCGGAAGCTTTTATTTTATTGATGGCTTCCGACAGCCGTTGCATATTGTCCATTCCGCGTTGCGCGCTGGTGCGTGTGCTTTCCGAAACGCTACGGGCCTCCTTGGCGTTAGCGGCATTTTGTTTGGTCATGGAAGCCATTTCCTGCAGACTGCTGGAGACTTCTTCCAGTGAGGCCGCCTGCCCAGCAGCTCCTTGAGATAGCCCTTCACTCCCGGCATTAATTTGGCTGGAGGCGGAATTGACCTGCTCCGCCGTAAGGGCAACTTGGGACAATCCGCCGTCGAGATTTCCAATGGCGGTATTCAAGGCGGTCTTGATTCGAGCATGGTCGCCCTGATAATCACCGGATATTCGGGCGGTTAGATCCCTCTGGGCCAATCGTTCGAGTATCGTGGCCGATTCATTTAGAGGATCGACAATGGCATCCAAAGTGGAATTGATTCCCTTGATAATGTCATGATAACTGCCTTTGAACTGTTCGGCATTTCCGCGCTTTTCCAGTTTGCCCTGGATGGCAGATTGTGTCAAAAGGCTGATCTCGGCGGTGAGACCCCGGAGGGAATCGACAATCTTCTTGACGGCAGGCGTAATTTCGTCCATGTGATCTTTTTGTTGGACTTCAAAGTGGACGTCTCCATCCGCCAGTTTTTGCAGGCCGGCCACTACTACATTCTGCAAATCATCCGCGAAACTGTCCATGGCCCTTCCGATGTTTCCAATCTCATCCTGCTGGCTAAAATGCAGCCGGTGACGCAGGTGTCCCTTGCTCATTTCCTGAATGACCATCAAGGTCTTGACCAAGGGCCGGGTGATGCTGCGAGCCACGGCCACCGCGCAAAATACGCCAACCGCCAGGGAGATGATTCCCAAAACGATCATCAGCGATAGGGCGCTGTCGTAGCTGCTCTTGGCTTGATGGGCATCTTCCTCCGAAACCTTTTTCTGATATTGGAGCAAGGCATCTAGGCTGGTCAGGAAATTGCTTAAAGAGGGAAGAGCGTCGGTGGTCATGACTTTGGTGGCTTCTTCCCACTGGCGTTGTTCGAGCAACAATTGAATCGATTTGTTGGCTGCATCCTCATAAGGGGCGCGGGTTTCCCGGACTTTTCTGATCAGTACTTTTGCTTCTGGTTCTTTTGCCAGGCTTTCCATCTGATCCAGGGCTTCCGTGATCTGCTGTTGCAAGGAACGGATGGTGGCTTTGTTTTTGTCAATTTTGGGCTGTTCGGTCAGATAGAACAATTCCATGCTGGCCAAAGCGCGTTTATGGGAAAAAGCATCTATCTTGTTGGCCAGGGTCGCCTGAACCCAATCTTCCGCAATCAGCCGCTGGGAAGCGTGATTGATATTGTTTAAATGGTAGAGCCCCAACGCCATAATCAAGAGCATCAACGCCAACAAAGTGCCAAAGCCAATTCCCAGTCGCTGCCCGATGGTCCGATTATTGAACATGAACAATTCTCCTTGTGGTTATTTTGAAGGATCTTCTCCTCAGGAGTTTGTGAGTCATTCCGCCGATTCCGCGGGAGAAGCCATTTGAGCAGCTTGCATCTGGATGATCTCTTGCGTGGCCAGGACTTTGTCAATATCAAGCAAGAGGCGGACTTTTCCGGCCGCCTTGCCGATGCCAAGAATATAATCGGTATTTACGTTAGTGCCAAAGGAAGGAGTATCTTCAATGTCAGAAGCCCCGACATTCAGCACTTCGGAGACCTTGTCGACGATGATTCCCATCTCAATCCCATGAGTCTGCACAACGATGATACAAGTTTCATCGGTGTGGTCCACTGTCTCCATGTCAAATTTTAATCGCAAATCCACAGTGGGGATGACTTTCCCCCGAAGATTGATGACTCCCTTAATGAATTCGGGCGTTCGTGGAACCGGCGTGATCGGCATCAGACCGATGATTTCGTGAACCTTAAGGATTTCGATTCCATATTCCTCACTGCCGAGATAAAAGGTCAAATACTTTCCGGCCCGATGATCGTTCACCGAATCCGTTGCCGTGGAATTGATGGAAAGCTGGGATTTGGCGGCATTGCTGGAAGAATTAATCATGCTTATCACTCCTTAATTTGTAGGTCTGACTGAAATATGAAAATTGATTTTCTTTCAATTATGAACCGTTCCAGGTTTGTGTCTGGCGGAAATAATTCAAGTGTCATGCCGTTTTTAAGGGGCCGGGATTTTTCCGTGGGGCACTGTGCCCGTTCTCCCCTCAGTTACGGGAGTCTCTTGCCTCGAAAATAATCTTCAGTAGCTTTGCCGCGCCAAACCTGTAAGTTCAACCGGGTCCAGAATAAGACCCACCCGGCCATTCCCTAGAATGGCCCCACCGGCGACTCCGGGCACCCTGCCAATTCCGCTTCCCAGATTCTTGGCCACAACTTGTTGCTGGCCGAGCAACTCATCCACCAAAAGGGCGCACCGGTCTTCACCTTCGCCAATGACCACCAGCAACCCTTCGCATGGATTTTCCACCGCTCTTGAGACCCCGAATAACCGGTGCAACCGGACAATCGGCATCAATTCGCCGCGCAGCATCACCATTTCACCGCGAGCGGCAACGGTAAAGAGGGCGGAACTCTCAGGGCGGAAACTGATAAAAATATTAATGGTGGGCAATAGGTACCGTTCCGATCCCACCTTCACCAGCATGCCATCCGTGATGGCCAGGGTCAAAGGGACCCGGATGGTCAGCAGGCACCCCTTTCCGGGTGTGGAGTTGATTTCAATTTTTCCATGGAGTTTTTCTATGTTCCGCTTCACCACATCCATGCCTACTCCACGACCCGAGACATCGGTAATCTTCTCGGCGGTGGAAAAGCCTGGCGCAAAAATGAGGTTCATGATTTCACTCTCGGTCAATGACCGGTCTGCTTCGATGAGACCCCGTTCGATCGCCTTTTTGAGTATCCGTTCCCTATCCAATCCCTTCCCATCATCTTGCAATTCCACCACTACGTTTCCACCAGCATGGAAGGCTGACAAGCGGACCGTCCCCGTCCGCGCTTTGCCAGTCGATTCACGGACATCGGGCATTTCAATGCCGTGATCAAGAGAATTGCGGATGATATGCACGAGTGGATCATTCAACACATCCACCATGTTGCGGTCAATTTCAGTGTCTTCCCCCTCACTGACAAAATCCACCTGTTTACCGCTCTTATGTGCCAAGTCTCTGACCAGCCGAGTCATTTTCTGGAAGGTGGCTTTCAGCGGCACCATGCGCATCGACATGCTTAAATCCTGCAGTTCACGGACCAGCTTTCCTCCATGAGTCACTTTTTTTTGCAGATCCACATGGCCGCCCCGCACGACGATTTCATCCTGAATTAACATGGATTGGGCAATGACCAGTTCTCCCACCATATCGATCAACTTGTCCAACCGGTCCGTCTTGACCCGCACGGTGGTATCGACGACACGATCGCCCGTTTCTATTCGCTTTTGAGTACGCAGCGCCTTGGCCACATCCGTGACTTTTGCCGCATGGGATCGCACCAACGCCACTCCCAAGGGGCCTTTCCCCTTATCAGCCAGCGCGGCATCCAGTTGATTGCGGTCGATCAATCCTTCCGTGAGAAGGATGTCCCCCAGTCGAGGCTTGAAAGGGATTTCATCCGGCGTGGTGGAAATCCCATGCGCCTCGGGATTGATCAGCAACATCATCAGGTGATCATAATCTTCCGGCTTGTGCATCAGCTCACCACCCAGCGCATCCTGTACGGTTTGCAGCAGGTTTTTGAGCATGTCGGAGGAGCGCAAGGCCAAATCCGCGTAACCCCCGGTGCAATGAATCTCCTTGTCCCGCACGCGGCTTAACAGCGTTTCGGCATGATGGGCCAATTCAGTCATCCATTTGAGGCCTAGAAATGCTGAAGTCCCCTTGATGGTATGAAACGCCCGGAATACTGTATTGACGGATTCGGCATCCTCGGGGTCAGTCTCTAAAGTGAGAAGGGCTACTTCCGCGCCTTCAATCAGATCACGACTCTCGGTAATGAAGTCAGCAATTAAAGTGGTGTCTGAGTCTATCGGCAAAGATGCAATCTCAGGCTCCTCACTTTTTGGAAGCATGGAAACAGGGGCCGGCATGGACGGGCTTTGTTCCAATTGAGCAGGCTCGGGTGGAAGAGATTTTTCAATTCCAGCTTCCTTCTTAGAAGGAATGGAAGGGATTGAAAAATCGTTATTTGAAAACCTTTCAATCTTACGGCTCAGCCCTTCAATGACGTCGTTTGGATCGGTGCAAGTTCCGTCCAAGATTGCCTCCATTTGAGCGCAGGCGTCTCGACCCAAGGACTGAATTTCAAGGGAATTTCCGGCTTCGTTTGACAATTGGGAAAGAAGGTCCTTTAAGCGGACGAGGTCAGCCTTCCGTGTCGCATCCGTTTGAATCAGCAACATCGCGACATCGTCCAGAGAGACCAATGGAACAGTTACCGGTTCTCCCTTGTCGGGCTTATCTTTTCGGCTATCTCCAGATTTGGGAAGATCCATTAAGTCGGACAACATGGAGTCCAACAACATCTCACGGATGTGGGTGTCGTCAATGGAAAGAGACTGGCCCGCCACTCGCACTCCCTGGATCAGTTTTTCCAAAACTTTCGGTTCAATGGATTTCCCTTGAGTGGATGCGCCTTTCAATGCCTGTTCAACCGTGGCGAGAATGGAGCGAAGTTGAATCGAGTTTTCCGGAAGAGCAGAAATCGTGTCAACGATGGTCTGGATGTGGCTATCGCTTACCACTCCATCCGAAGACTGGATCTTATGCAGGTCGGAAGAAATCTTACCAATGGACTTTATGAGTCGTGATTCGGTTTTTTTCATGGTCCTCAATTGCTGCCCTCCACTCTTCAGTCGATTATCGTCAATTTGGCATCTTTATCCCTGGGCCGAGGAATCTTCCCTTGGAGGTGTCTATTAATAAATGGGAATACAAATCCGGCTGGGTACACGCTCATCATTGCCAATTCTGTTATCGTCCTCAAACCACCCCAGCTTTATTATTTTTGGCGTTTTTTATGAGGAAACATGAAATTTGTTGTTTGAAAGTCGAATTCTCCGCAGGAAGAAATGACTCTAGCATGCGATAAAGCTGGACCAATGACGCAATCACCGGGCCATTTCTTAACGAGCTTGCGATATTTCAGGAAGCGCTTCGGATGGCTCCCCATCAGGCATCGCCATCAAATTTTTAATGCTGCTGGCGCGAGTCCTTTCGCGGTGTTGCGATGATCCATTGCACCAGCCAAAAACTTTGTTTGAATTGGCATGAGAGAAATAGAAATTTTATTTAAGCCAAAATATGAAACTGCCGATGGATGTAGTGCAGTTCTACTTTTGAGGTGAGGAGAAGGGGCCGATGAAGATTTTGGTGGTTGATGACTCGCTAACCATGAGGAGGATTATCGTCAACAGCTTAAACCGGCTGGGTTTCAAGGAGGTTGTTGAGGCGGACAATGGCCGCCGTGCTTTTGACACGGTGATAAAAGGAGGCATTGATCTGGTCTTAACGGATTGGAACATGCCGGAGATGGGTGGATTGGAATTTGTCCAATTAGTGCGGAAGGAAGAGGCCTACAAGAACCTTCCCATTTTGATGATTACTACAAATTCAGGCAAAGAGGAAGTTGTGGATGCCCTCAAGGCGGGAGTAAACAACTATATTGTAAAGCCATTTACTCCGGAAACCTTGAAAGAAAAAATGTTGGGACTGGTTTCCTTTTGATGAAGGAATAGAAAAGAGTCTTCTTTATGAACCGTTGTGTGTGGACTGGCTTAAAATTTAAATGCAGTAATGTATGGTATAAGGGAGCGTATTAAAAATATGGATAGCGGCAAGGTAATCGGACAACTTCGCAACATTACCAATCAGACCGAGCAGGGCAGCAATGAGGCTTTGACGGCGGTCGAGTCCGCCCTGGCGGGAGTAGATGCAGTCCAGCAGGAATTACAAAAAGTAAAAGAAAGCGGCAGTCTGGAAGGTTTGGCGGCCATTGAAAGCAAATTGCAGAATATAGCCGACACGCTTTTTGGATGTATGGCGGCTTTTCAATTTCAGGATATCACCACTCAAAAATTGCAGAAGGTGATGGTGGTTTTAGCTCAGCTCAACGACTATTTGAATGACTTGCTCGGCGTACCTCAACCTCGGCCCGAATGGATGACGCCCAAAGATATTGAAAAGGTAGGACTGATCCGGGACGAGAAAAAAGACGAAGTCGATTCTTTAGTCAATCAATTCAAATCTTCGGGAAGTTGAGCCTTTTTATTGGACCCTCAGCCATAATGATCCTGGCCGAATGCAGATCCAAGATTTCCCATATCAGGATGTGCAAGGACAATGCCCCAAACAATAGCAGAAGGAAGAAGTGTGAAGATCCAGCCATTGCAGAGTTTCAAGGCTTCCCACCTGGAACTTCTCCTCTCTGAGGAGAAAGAGGCATGGGCCCGCTATTTAAAATGGGACTATCGAACTGTCCTGGAAATTTTGGGGAGGATGCTGGAAGGCCGCTCTCTGCCTGGATATGTTGCCATGGTAGAGGAGAATCCTGCGGCATATGCCTATTTTTGGATGCAGCGCGATATCGGAATGCTGGGAGGTTGTTTTGTTCTGCCGGCTTACGCGGGGCGGAAGCTGGAAGAAGCGTTGCTTGCCGAGGCATTAAAATCGCTGGAGGTCCATCCTGGAGTGCGTCGAATTGAAGCTCAGTTTATGAGCTTTCAACCTTGGGATGCCGAATCCTTTTTTTATCGTAGACGGTTCCATAATCATCCGCGATATTTCATGCTTTGCGAAGAGTTGGGAGAGGCAAAGCCTCCTTCGGAAGGGATTCAACTGAGACGCTGGGAAAATGATGACTTGAATTCCGCCGCTCATCTGACGATGCAGTCCTACGAGCATTTGGTGGACCGTCAAATCAGCGCCCACTACCAATCTGACGACAGCTGTTACGAATTCCTCAGCAACATCATCTTGCGGCCGGGCTGCGGCAATTTTCTGGGAGAAGCTTCTTTCACCGCATGGGACGTGAAAAGCGGGGAAATCGCCGGTTACGTTTTGTCGTCGATGATCTCGGCAAAAAATGGACATATCCCCCAAATCGCCGTGGCGCCCTCTTTTCAAGGAAGAGGAGTGGGGAAAATGTTGCTTTCCCAGGCTTTGGCTGCATTGAAGAAAAGAGGATATCAATCCGTCTCGTTAAGTGTGACGGCTGAAAACCGCAAGGCTGTTCAGTTTTATCGGAAATATCACTTCGAAATTATTAAGCCCTTTAATGCTTTTATTTGGGAAAAGAAGAGCTGAATCGGTTGATTTGGTGGATTTGTTTGTAGGACTTGCGCTTGAACATGATTCAAAAAGGGGGCCAACTCCGCTGGCGAGCAATGGTTATTTAAACGATTCGCTCGCCCCTAACGATTGCGCTTTCCCCCTGAATTCCCGCCGCTCGACAACTCATTCGTCACGCTTCCTGCCACCAATGACTTTCCACGCGTGCTTGGATTAGCTTCCGGTCGTCTTCGCTCAGATTGATGAATTTGATTCCCATCCCCCGCTTGGGCTGCACATAACGAACCACTCCCTCCACCTGAATGTATTCCTCGGCCATCTGATCAAAGTGGATCCGCATGTAAATTTTCGTATCGACGGGAAGTGTTTGCGGCGTGGCGATAAAAATGCCGCCGGCGCTGAGTGTTTTTGAGACTCGCGAAAATTCCATCGGGCCGGTGGAATAGTCGACCAAATGTGAGGAATTGATGCGCTTATCTTTTCGCCGCTGCGCCTGATCGCGTTGATTGGGGAACATAAACTCTTCCTTGAACGGTTTCACGATTTCGCCGGCCATGCATTTGTAGATCGAAAAATATCTTCGGGAATTGGCCCAATCGCGAAGAAATTTTCAATGCACTGCGAGGATAAGCAATTCCTGCTTTTCGGCGAGAGGAGAGGCCTGCGCGTCTTCAGTCTTGGAAGACCCTCTCGATCGGCAATTATCGATCCGCTCCTCCGTTCTTGCGCCTTGGCCGGCCCGGCACGGTTCTTTTTGCCAACACTATCCAATGCTCGCCTCGCCCAACTCCCCTTGTTAAAGGGGCTCCTGTCGTTCCGTCGCTTCATTGAGTATGACTATATCGACGCGACGGTTCGCGGCACGACCTTCCGCCAGAGAATTAAGGGCCACCGGGCGGAATTCTCCGTATCCCGCGGCCGACAAGCGCTGCGGAGAAAATTCGTAATGGGACATCAGATAGGCGATGACATTCGTTGCCCGGGCCGTGGAGAGTTCCCAGTTCGAAGGAAAGCGATCATTGTGAATCGGTGTGTTGTCAGTGTGGCCTTCGACTCTGATTTGGTTTCGAATGGGCAAGAGCGATTGCGCGATCAGGTCAAGAACTTTAAGGGAAGAACCCTTAATATCGGCTTCGCCCGGATTGAAGAATCCAGCTTCCACCAGGCTGATCACTAGTCCGCGCTTGTCCTGTTTGAATTTGACTTTGTCTTGGGACTTTTGTTGGATCAGTTTATGCTCAACTTTTCTCTGGAGTTTGTCGAAAGTGGCTGTGCTTGGGGGTACTAAAGGAGACAGCGGTTCCGTGATTTTCTGTTGGGCCACGCCTTCAGAAATGCCTTCCGAAAGGTCGAGTTTTTGGCTTCCAGCATCGAAGACGCGGGTATCGAAGGCGGATTGCATGGCCCTGCTCAATCGGCCAAGCTTTTTGACGTCCACTTGCGACATGGCATACATCACTACAAAAAACGCGAAGAGTAAAGTTATAAAATCGGCATAGGAAACCAGCCAGCGTTCATGGTTAGGATGCTCGGGATGTCTTTGTCTCTGTCTCATATTCGCGAAATCGAGGCCAAGAAAGCTGTGGGATGCAGCTATTCCGCCGCTTTTTTGTTTTCAATCCTTCTCTTCGCGCCTCGGCGTCTCCGTGGTTTTTAAATCGTCCTAGACGGAAAAATCGTCCAAATAAAGTCCGAAATATTGAATTCACAATTCGGAATTCTAAAAGCGTTCCTAGGCGGCGATTCTCTCTCGTCCCATAAGGCCGCGGTTGCCAATTCTAGACCTTGATTCGCTGGAGAGGAATCCTTTGAGCCGCTCCTCGATAATTCTCGGATTGATTCCCTCCAACATGCCGGCCACCCCCTCCAACATCATTTCTTTTAAGAGAACGGCATGCCGCATCTTGACTTTCAGTTTAGCGGAGATGGGTAGAAAAATAAGATTGGCAGATCCAACTCCATAAACTGTCGCCACAAAGGCAACAGCTATTCCGCCTCCCAGCTTGCTGGGATCCGCCAGGTTATCCATCACGTGAATCAGGCCCAGGACTGCTCCTAGGATTCCGATGGTGGGGGCATAACCGCCGGCCCCCTCAAACACTTTGGCTTCCTGTTCCCATTCCTGTTCCAAGTGATCCAATTCAATTTCCATGGTCTCGCGCATAACTTTGGGATCGGTGCCATCTACGGCCAAGGACATGGCCCTCCGCAAAAATGGATCGGAAACGCGAGGCAGTAGATTTTCCAGGGAGATTAGTCCATCCTTGCGAGCCTTATTGGCGTAGCCGATGATTTCGTTGACAATTGACACATCGTTGGTTTTCGGCTCCGTTATGACCTTCTTCAGCGCTCTAATGGCGCGGACCACGATCTTAAGCGGGAACGATAACAGCACGGCTCCGCATGTTCCTCCAAAGACAATGAGGCCTGCGGTGGGCTGAGAAATCGATCCTATAGTCAACCCTTCGATGAGCGCTCCGCCCACGATGGCAAATAATCCCAAAAGCAGTCCGATGATCGAAGCTATATCCAAATTATCACCCTCCGCACCCTTCGCTGCAATGATGGGTGCATTCAACACTCAATATTCTTCAAGTTTCAGGCGATTTTTTTATCCGGAGCAGATTTTCAATCCAGAATTGCCGGCTGTATTTTAGAAGTCTCAGCTCCGATTACCACAAATATTTACACCTCTGCCGACCCGCTATTCTTGGTGATATCCAAAATTCTTTTCTTAAAGCGCACCACTCTCTCGATAATTTCATCGGGGCTTTCCATGACCACAAAGGAATTTCCATCCGTCAATTTGACGACCGTATCTCCACCGATTTCTACATGTTCGATTAAGTCGGAGTTGATGATCAATTCAGTTTGGTTCAGGCGGGTTAATCGGATCATTCCAGGCTCCCTGGTCGGCGATATTGGAAAAAATTGCCAGTGAAATGCGCGTGGCATTAATTCCATTCCAATGGAACAAAGTCTCGCACTTTTCTTTCTTAGCATCCTATCGGCCAAAAAAAAATAATACATTAATTTTGTAAGTGCATTGAAATGTTTAAGAAACAACTTGAGCTGGCGGAATGGTTCGAGGAGACTGTGGATATTCTGACAAATCCGCCAAATAACCGCCACTCGAAAGCATACATCAAAAGATCCATCCAGAATAGATAGCCGGTTGAATTTCCCCAGCGCCGAACCTCTTGGCTTGCGCCGGACAGTCCCCCAAGCATCTGCGCGGGCTTCTATGGCTAAAGGCAAGTGCGATCACTCGCGATAGATTGCATGGTGATGAGCCAGGGAGCAAGAGAATCAATCCATCCGGCGGGGGACGATGATCGGGTGGTCAGAATTTCACAAAAAGGGGGGTCCGGGAATAGGGATGCATTAAGTCCCAATAAGTCATTCGTTCGGTGATGTGAATGGGAGTCATGAGGAGAGAGAGCCGGTCATCGAGAGAGGTGGCCTCAAAAACCGCGCGGACGCAGCGGACTTGCTCTTCGCGCCAGGTAATGCCTGATAATTCCCAACGATGTCATGTTTGGTAGAATCCAAAATCTCCAACACCGGTCACATATCTGCGAGGCCGCGGACATATCGTCCCTCAGGAAATAGCGGTCTGCTTCGGTCAATGTGGCGAGAAAAGCATCCTTCTGTCCTGGCAGAACCGCCGAAGGATATTCGTCCTCACGGTGATTGAAATCAACATCATCCTGATGGTTATCATGGTAAGTCCCATTTCCAATCGACTCATGCCATTCCGCGATGGAGTCTTATAAGCTGGCGGCATCCGAGAGGATTTCCGCCAGTCTATTCTTCGGAAGCATCGCTTGGGGGACGGGCCGAGCTTCCAGACGTTTTATAAAATCAGCTTGCTCATGGGGAACGGCCGCTTCTGCCTGACGAAGGATCCACGCGCACAATTCACTTTTATACAATCCTTGAAGACTTCCTCACCCGCTTTTAAGTAAAGTCCTAACCCAGAATTTCATCGTTCCCGTTCATAATTTTTCCTCGATCAGACGAGTGCGCCTAAGCCCGGCCAATGTAATTCATCATCTTCATTGGCAAGTCTCGTCGTCAAGATGGAATTCAACAACGTTCCGCTCGAGTTTGATAATGATCACTTCAATGAGCTGATTTGATGAATTTCGAGGAGAGCTGCCCGCACATCGCAAAACCGCCTTTTAAACTGGCCTAACGAGTCCATGCCTCAACTTTTGAAGGACCTGCCACCACCACAATTCCACTCTCCGTGACATGATAATGGATTTGATCATGGGCGAGATCGAATCCAATCGTCACATCGTCAGGCACTACCACGTTTTCATCCAAGATGGCCCTGCGAATTCGGGTCCGGCGGCCGATTGTACAATTGTCGAGAACCACGGATTCCTCGACCAGGGCACCGCCGTGAACTCGCACATTATTACCCAAGATGGAATTGTGGACTACTCCCCCCGAAAGAATACAACCGCCGGAAACCATGGAACCCGTTGCCTGGCCGGGATTTCCATCTACATCGAAAGTAAACTTGGCACAGGGATCCGGATAGCTGGCGGTCCGGATCGGCCAGCGCCGGTTATACAGATTGAGCGCCGGCAACAAACCGCACAAATCCATATGCGCCTCATAATACGCCTCCAGTGTGCCCACGTCTCTCCAATAGGCGGAAACATCTTCCGATTCTCCGGGAATACGGTTGGTCCGAAAATCATAGGCGTACATGGGGACACGCCCTACCAGAGAAGGCAATATATCACGGCCGAAATCGTGTGAACTGCATTCCCGCCCGGCGTCGGCATGAAGTGCGCGAACCAAAGTCCTAGCCGAAAAGATGTAATTGCCCATTGAGGCATAGACCTGCGTCGGTTCACTTGGCATCGTGGGCGCTTCGGCATTCTTTTCGTGAAATCCCAGAATCTTCCCGTCCGGGGCCGCTTCAATCACTCCAAACTCCGCGGCAAGACCCGCTTCAACGGGAAAAGCCGCAACACTGACTTCCGCATCGTTCTGTTCGTGAAAGTCAATCATGGCCCGAATATTCATCCGATAGACGTGGTCCGCGCCGAAGACCGCCACCAGGTGGCCATCCACTTCGTCGATGAGATTGATGTTCTGATAAACCGCGTCAGCCGTCCCTTTGTACCAGGTCTCCTCGCTTGTGCGCATTTGTGCCGGAACGGGAATGATGAATTGATTCTTGAGCAGGCTGCCAAATTGCCAGCCATCGCGCAGGTGCCGCAATAACGATTGGCTCTGGTATTGCACCAAAATATAGATGGAATGAACTCCCGAGTTGATCAGGTTGCTCAGAACGAAATCCACGATCCGGTATTTGCCACCGAATGGAATCGCCGGCTTGGCCCGTTCTTTGGTGAGAGGGTACAGGCGATCTCCCCTGCCTCCCGCCAGAATAAAAGCAATAACTTGGTTTTTCATCCCACTCCTCCTGCCTTTGCCCTGCCGTTGGTTTTTCGTCCTTCCCTCGCTCATGCTTCAATTGATTTGAAGGCCATTTTCGCTGCATGAGGAAAGGCCGAAAACCTCGGGAAAATGCTGGCTTCCACCAGATTCTGTGCATGAGCGCCGTTGGTCCTCGAAGCCTGGCCCCAGTATGCGCGGGGGACCCGTCTCGCGGCAGACCAGCCTTCATGACGATGTCTGACCATCCTGCCCAGGTTGCATTCACTTTGGGGAAATCAAATTTTCGACCGGCCTTTTTTTTTGCCGATATAAGTTGACGTTACGACCTTCTGAAAATGAAGCGGGTCTCTGAGATTTTGCAGTTCCCGATAATAATAGAGTGGAGTGGGGTGCCTCCCCTTGAATCGGAGTTTTTTTAAAAAGTTGATTTCCTCCTCGGTGGCGGTGCCACTGAGCGAAGCATCCCGCAAGAATTCCGTGAATCCGGGTTCCGGATTGAAAGCGGGTTCCGGCTCCATTTGGACATACTCATATTTTTGGGGATGCCCAGGGGCCATCCTACGGTTTAAGATAATCTCCATGGCAAACGTTTTAAGATCGATATCCCAGGATTCGATGAGAGGATTCAAAAAAGCGACACAATTTTCGATGGAAACGTCGAATACGTCAGTGTCGAGAAATTCGAGGATAGCGACTCTAGTATCTTCATAAGTATGGTTGCTGAGCTTGGCGGCCAAGTGGAGCCAGTTTTCATTTTCTAACTCGCTTTTGGCGATTTGCTTGACCACGTCCAAAAGCTTTTGAGTGACCAATCGTTCGAGTTCGCCAAAGGGTTGTTTTTCAAAAATCGCTTGTATTTGTTCCTTTTTATCCGGCTTGCATTTGAGCAAAACCAACTCGCGGACTTCCTGCAATAACGGCTTTGGCGGCTCCGCCAATTTTCTTTTTGAATCTTCTTGGCGATCAAGGTCAGCCAATTTGGCAAGTTCACCGCTGCGAAGCTTTAATATTTTTTCCATTTTATCGTAAATGTCGGTGCGATTCGAAGCTGGAGGGGCTTTTTTCCGACCCAATAATTGCGAAATATAAGACTCCGTTACTTGTGCGGCGTTTGCCAGATCGCGTTGCTCCATGCACAATTCTTTGAGTCTATGCCTAATTAGTAATGGCACATCCATAATGTATCTCTCCGTTGGTTAACTTAATATATTTAATAATTTCTGTTAATCTGTAAATATCTCACATTTAAGTTGACAAGTAAAGTTAATTAACTTAAAATGATTAACTAGATGAATTAATTTGGTTATTGTATTTACTATTATGAACTATTGTGGGTTATCTGATTCTGTCTCTTCATTGATCGCAAGGAGGGTATCATGTTTGCCCAGACTGTTCAATTTAGAATAAAACCACATTTTATTGAAGAGCTTACGAAAATTTTCGATCGAGAAATCATCCCATTGCTGCGCAAGCAGGACGGTTTTCAAGATGAAATGACCTTCATCGTTCCCAGTGGGATGGCGGCAGTGGGAATCAGCTTCTGGAACGAGAAAGAGAATGTGGATGTCTACGCTCGGGAAGTATATCCGACCGTGCTGAAAGCCTTGGCCAATGTGTTCCACGGAGTTCCCAAAGTTCGAACGTTTGAGGTATCCAATTCGACTTTTCACAAGATTCCCTTGAGGGATTCGGCCTGAAACGCAAAAATTGTGACCTGCGAAAGATCTGATTCGTCCGGGTTTTCGACAGGTCCGTTAAAAAGCAAACTAAACAAGAAAGCAAGCGAGGTTTTACATGTTAACCAAAATTATGAAGTGGGTCGCCATTGTGGCGTTGTTGCTGGCGGTGTTGCGGCTCCCCATGGCTGATTATCGAATCTTGTTGGGAATTGTGGTCTGTGTTTCCGGCTTACTCATTGCGCTCCAGTCAATCCATGATGGGCGATATTATTGGGCGACTGGATTTTTCGTTATGGCGATTCTATTCAATCCAGTGGTCCCTTTTGGCCTTTCTCAAATGGTTTCCATTGGGCTGGATTGGCTAGGCCTTGCCGTGTTTCTAGCTTCTTTGATCGTGTTAAAGCAGAAACCCATAAGCTCGTTGCCGTCGATTACCAATCCCTTGCCCCCGAGTGAATCGCTGTAAGCCTGATGGGGAGAGGAATTGGTGGTGGCGGGCCTTGGAATGGAGGGTAGATGCTGAAGGCCAGAAGCAGGGAAGGCAGTCTTGATGCGGCCCTTGCCAGGAGTGTGCACTCTCTCCGAAACAAATTTGGCTTCCCTCGGTGCGGGTGGAAAATCTCCTCCCTTGATGAGGGCACGGAAAAGACTCAATCGATTCAGCAGATGGGGCGGCGTTTTTTTGGCGTGGCGATGAGGCCCCCAATTTGGTACTGGATATTTCTCTGCTTATTCTCTCTGGGCATAGACGCTACGGCGGAGACGGAGACTGCCTCGCCGGATCTGGCAACCATCATCTTGCGCATGGCGCAAGCCCGCGAGAAAAATCGGGCCAGCTTTTGCCCCTATGTTGTTACTCGCGAGTATAATTTTTTTGGCAAAAATAGAGATAAATCAAAATCCCGGGTGAGTGCCGATGTCACTTTTGTTCCCCCAGATTCAAAAGAATTTGCCATCCTGCAAACCACCGGCAGCGGCCTGGGAGAAAAAGTGGTGCGTCGCATATTGGAAAGCGAAAGGGAAATTGCCAAAAATCATGGAGCCGTCGACATTTCCCGCGACAACTATGGTTTCTGCTTTGTTCGCGAGGAGGTATTTAAAGGACGACGTTGTCATGTATTGGAGTTGCTGCCCAAACGCAAAGACAGAAATCTGCTGCACGCTCAAATTTGGGTCGATGCCGAAACCTATCTGCTTCATCGGCTAGAAGGTGAGCCGGCCAAGCCCCCCTCCTGGTGGCTGCGGGAAGTGCGCATAACTTTTCTTTTTGGCGAGGTGGGCGGAATGTGGCTGCAGACAGTTTCAGAATCGACAGTCACTGTCCGGATTATCGGCCGATACACCATGGTGGCCAGCGATCAGAAATACAAGCTAAGTAAAGTTGTGGCGGTCGACTTTCCCTTCAAACAAGATAGGAAGCCCAATGAGACACCACTATCGTTGGCAAGAAGGGATCCCCGCGGATCGGAATGATCGGGCAATGGATCGTATGAACGAAGTAAGTGCTAGGCGCCTTGTCCAGGCCATGAGATGCGGGGGGGGGAAGGGATTTGGGAAGATGGAAAGGAGAAAATTGTGTCGGAAAGAAATGGTGATAAAGCCAGGTTTGGCCGAATTATGAAGAAGAGAAATATTCAGCGTAAACGGAGCCGGGCAGTGTTGAAGATCCTCAAGAAGAGAGAACAAAATCGAATTATGCCGGGGTAAAAATGCGTCTCCGAAGGAAGATCGGCTGATTGACACTTCGATGCCAACAATCCCCCTTGCCTGTTGTCAAAAAGCGCGGGGAAGTGATGCGGAATGAAGAAAGGCCGCGCGAACGGCCCTGAGCGGTCGTCCAATCGGCGGTTGAGTCCATCACGGGAATCTTCGATTATGGCCTTGGGGAAAAGATGAGGAATCTTCATGGAAGAAACTCTATCAATGTGGGAAGGAGAAGGAGGCGCCTTGGAGTCCAGAGGAAAGCGAGTGACCGGGGAAGCAGGGACAGAACCCTGCATGCGGATTGGGCAGGTCAAACCGAACGCCCCGAAAAGGATTGAGCCATTCAATGAGGCTGAATGGATAGAACAAACCAAGAAGCGGTTATCCTCTGATTTTGAACATGTTCGGAAGTTGCTCACGGACGCAGACCGCGAGCGGGGTGAGCAAGACCGAGAAGGCACGACTTTGATTGCGCGACTCAAAGAATCCGCCGCCAAAGGAAAAGCGTAAACCAGCTCATTCACGAGCCCACCGAGTGATATGGTCAAATGTGGCCGATGCGTTTTGCGGATGTTGATTTGCGTGTAATCTAAGGCGAGGATGTTTGGCGAGGGAATGCGGACGAAGGTTGATCCTCCCAGATCGACAAGCAGGAGGGGAGAAGCCGACGGTAATTGGAAGCCCAGGGTTAAATCGGAGATTGTGAGGTCTCGGATTCGATCCGGGGCTTTTTTTTGCGCTCCCCCAAAAGGTTCGTCAGGGAGGGGAATTCTGGCCGCGATTTTTCCTCAATTGCCTACACTGAAATTCAGGAATAGTAAAGGTTGGGCGGCTGTTTCGGAAGCCGCCTCAACGTTGGACCACATAGAGCTGGACTCCAAAGAGCGAATCCGGCTCCAAGGAAAGGCAAAATACATTTACCAATGGAGGCTTAGTACATCCCGCCGCCCATTCCCTGTCCGCCGTGGGCCGGGGAAGTTTGGTCCTCCTCGAGGATGTCAGCCACCAAGGCTTCCGTCGTCAGCATCAGGCCGGCAATGGAAGCGGCGTTCTGCAAGGCCGTGCGGGCCACTTTGGCCGGATCGATCACGCCATCCATTACCAGGTCTCCATAAGAATCCGTCGCGGCGTTATACCCAAAGTTCTCTTTATTTTCATCGCGGATTTTTCCCAGGACGACGGCTCCTTCCACCCCAGCATTTTGGGCGATCATGCGCAAGGGCTCTTCCAAGGCCCGTTTCACGATATTGGCGCCGATCTGTTCATCCCCCTCCAACTTCAGTTTGGCAATATCGGGGATCGCACGGAGAAAGGTCACACCCCCGCCGGGCACAATGCCCTCTTCCACGGCAGCCCGCGTGGCATGCATGGCATCCTCAACGCGTGCTTTCTTTTCTTTCATCTCGGTTTCAGTGGCGGCGCCCACCTTGATGATTGCGACGCCCCCCACCAGCTTGGCCAACCGCTCCTGCAATTTCTCCCGGTCATAGTCGGAAGTGGTCTCTTCAACCTGCAGGCGGAGCTGTTTGATTCGACCCTGAATGTCGGCGGTTTTTCCCGCCCCCTCAACGATGGTGGTATTGTCCTTGTCAATGGTTACCTTCTTGGCATTTCCCAAGTCGGAGAGCTTCACATTTTCCAACTTGATCCCTAAATCTTCACTAATCACCCGTCCACCAGTGAGAATGGCAATATCCTCCAGCATGGCCTTGCGCCGGTCGCCAAACCCCGGTGCTTTAACGGCGGCACAGTTCAGGGTGCCGCGGAGCTTGTTGACCACGAGCGTAGCCAATGACTCGCCCTCCACCTCTTCTGAAATGATCACAAATGGCTTGCCCGTCTTGGCAATCTGTTCCAGCAGCGGCAATAAGTCTTTCATCGAACTGATTTTCTTTTCATAGAGAAGAATGCAACAATTTTCGAGCACGCATTCCATCCGCTCCGGATCCGTCACGAAATAAGGGGAGAGATAGCCGCGGTCAAACTGCATCCCTTCCACCACTTCAAGGACGGTCTCAATGGTCTTGGCCTCTTCCACCGTGATCACCCCATCTTTACCCACCTTTGCCATGGCTTCCGCAATAATAGTGCCGATCGTGGCATCGCCATTGGCGGAGATGGTTCCGACTTGGGCAATCATTTCACCTTTGACCGGCTTGGCTACCTTCCGGATGTCTTCCACGATCACTTCCACCGCCTTTTCAATACCCCGCTTCAGGGCCATCGGATTGGCGCCAGCCGCCACAGTCTTTACCCCTTCACGGAAAATGGCTTGCGCTAAAACCGTCGCCGTGGTTGTCCCATCGCCCGCCACATCGCTAGTCTTGGAAGCCACCTCACGAACCATCTGCGCGCCCATGTTCTCCAGGGGATCCTTCAAATCAATCTCTTTAGCCACCGTCACACCATCTTTGGTGATGGTGGGTGCGCCATATTTCTTGGCCAGAACTACGTTGCGTCCTTTAGGACCTAAAGTAATTTTAACAACATCGGCCAGTTGGTTCACACCTCTTAAAATGGCCTGCCGGGCCTCTTCACCATGCACAATTTGTTTAGCCATTCACTTCCTCCTTATTATTTAATCGTAGTAGGTGCATCAGCGAAGCGCAATGCACTCATTGAGTTCAATCACGGCGCGTCACGCTTCGCCGACGCACCCCGCGCAAAATTTCCATCCTTAATTTGAAAGCGCTTTAGGACAAAATTCCCAAGACTTCGTCCTCGCGAAAAATCAGATACTCCTCACCATCCAGCTTGATTTCGGAACCGGAATATTTTCCGAACAGAATTCGATCCCCCTCTTTTACTTCGAGGGTCAGCTTAGTGCCATTATCAAGGACTTTCCCATTTCCGACCGCCTTGACGATCCCCTCTTGGGGCTTTTCTTTTGCGGTATCGGGAATTATGATTCCACTTTTGACCGTCTCTTTCTCCTCGATACGCTGTACTAAAATTCGATCCTGCAATGGTCTGAATTTCATCGCCTAATTCTCCTTTCCTCTGAAGGAACTGCAAAATGTAGAACTCCGTACCTGGGGCAGAACTGGCGAGATCTCATGATTCCCAAGTCCAATTCTTCCAGCGGGCATTTGATCAGCCCCGGAACACTCCCGTAGATTCTTCGATTACTTCACTTAACTAAAATCAATTAAGAATCTTTTCGTCTTCTTCTAATATTGCACATTTAACTTGACAAGTAAAGTAAATTAACTTAAAATAGTTAATTAGATGAATTAGTTATTTAACCATCTGGATTTCCTGAACTAAGGCAGGTTATCCGCATTTGGCCTCTGAAGTGGAAAAGGAGGAGCTCGTCATGCTCGCTCGAACGATCAATTTGTGCCTAAAACCCAATAGTACATTGGAACTTACGGAGACAATTAATAAAGAAATTATTCCATGGCTGCGCAAGCAAGAAGGATTCCAAGACGAGATTACTTTTATTGTTCCCGATGGCGGGGGCGCCATAGGAATTAGTTTGTGGGATCTGAACGAGAAGAGAGGGGCATATGATCAAAAAATATATCCAAAAATGCTGAAGGTTTTGTCCAACGTGTTGAAAGGAGCTCCCACAGTGCAGACCTATGAGGTTGCCAACTCCACTTTCCACACGATCCCCCATAGTGAGTGAATTTTTGAAGGAAAGCCCTTTTGGCCAGGTTGAAGCCGTTGAAAACTTCTCTGCTTTGCTCTGGGAAAAAGGAGTCAAACACAAGGAAGAAATGAGGTTGTTATGCATATCAAAATCATGCAATGGTTGGCGGCGGCAATGTTGTTATGGGCAGGATTGGGTCTTTTCAATCCTAGTTCTCAAATACTCTTGAGTATCGTGGTTTGTATTGCCGCTCTGATGGTTTTCTCTCAGGCGCTCACTGAACGAAAATGGGCCTGGACAGTGGTATTTTTAGCCATTGCCGTATTGTATAATCCCGTGGCCCCTTTTCTTTTTTCAAAAAGAATCTATCTCTGGTTAGATTGGATGGGCCTCATGACATTCTTAGTCTCGCTGCTGGCGTTAAAGCAGAGGACAAGACTATCTCTGGTATCCGTCACCAACCAAAGGGCGAGGTCCGAGTCGCTGTAGGCCGGGCGAGACGCCATTTGAATACAGAGAGCGGAATGGGGAATGCAGAATGTGGAATATGAGTAATGGATTGCGGAAATTTGAATGGGGCGGAATGTAAACTCTAGATCGTTTGGATGAGAGGCGCGTCAGCAGGGTTTGCAGCCAAAGCACAAACCTATTTTCCTCAATTCGCCTTCCGCATTCGAAAAGAGAAAGGATAACCTATCATGGAACTCGACAAAGCTTTTCATTTGGCGGCGGTGCAAGGGTGGGATGATCTCATGAGAAAAAAAGGACTTTTATCAGCGCGGGCTGAATATTCATCCAATCCTGGAATTCTGTTGGAGCACCTGGGAGTGTGGGCTGTAAAGGCCTGGGGAGACTACGATCTGGCATGCGATTACTGGACGCACAAATCTCCCGCCCATCCGGCTGGCGTAAGTTTCTGGAATGGGTTTTACTCAGAGGAATTAGCGGTGTCCCTTGACTTTATCATGAAGAATCAGGATCAGTTCACACGTCGCGCCGAAGATGGTTCGGTTGGTTTGGTTCTAATCAATCCGCCGACAGAGGATGAAAAAGTAGAAAGCGGCATCTGGCTGAATAAACGACATGACACGCTTCCCAAGTCAATCGGTGCGGCGGCATGAAAGATCCGGGTGGTTGCGAGGAGAAGATTGATCTTGCCAGAACCGGTGACCAATCCAGGTTCGGCCGAAAAAGGAAAGAATTCTCCACCGCCGCCGCCGCCGGGAATTGCGGAGCCGGGGCATGAGAAAACGACAATAACGGCTGGAAATTGACCTCAGATCAAAGGAAACAGCCGCGTTCGGCTAGCGGGAAAATTAGCCAGGCACAAAAATAGCAAAGGCCTGGAGATCGGACAAGAAAATGAAAAAGAACATTGCAGTCTTGTTGGCGGCGATTCTTGTCCTCATCCTTCTACTCGTCACCGATTCTTTTGCCCAGCAAGGAATGAAGCAGGCTGGTGGCGGCGACTGGGGAATGGGAACATTGTATGGCGGGATGTATGATCCGAAGCGCGTGGAAATCATTGTTGGCAATGTGTCCAGTGTTGAGAACATTACCCCTATGCGGGGGATGTCAAGGGGCATCCATTTAATTGTCCAAACAGATAAAGAGACCATCTCCGTCCATTTGGGTCCCGCGGAGTTCATTGAAAAACAAGACATCAAATTTAAGCCAACCGATAAGGTTGAAGTCAGAGGTTCACGAATCACTTTCAACAATCGACCGGCCATCCTCGCCGCGGAAGTCAAAAAAGGCGACAAAATATTGAAGCTGCGGGATGGAAACGGCGTTCCTGTTTGGAGTGGCTGGCGACGGCGTTGACTTAGCCACAGTGTCGCATGCACCTATCCACCGTCAAAAAGCGCGGCGACAGGACATGCGGAATCATACCGTCACGCTGGCTGACTTGATCGCAGAGATGACCCAATCGGGCTAAAAGTGGCGTGGCAAACGAGGAGTTTTAAGTCCCAAAAGGAGGACTACCATGTTCAATATTCGCAATCTTATCTCATCATTTTTTTGTGTAATGCTTTGGATTACTCTCGTCCATGCCCAGGATTTCTCCAAATACCGCGAGTTCCAATTGGGAATGAATCTCGCGGCGACGGCCAAACAGGCCCATTTGGAGCTCTCCGAAGCAAAGGTGCTCCACCAGCGTCCGGCCTTGATTCAAGAGCTGGAATGGCGGCCGCATTTTGCTCTGGTTTCCATCCCGGATGCGGACCCCCTCAAAGAAGTTCTTTTCAGCTTTTATAACGGCGAACTCTTTCGCATGATGATCGTTTATGATCATACCAAAACCGAAGGGCTGACTGTAGAGGACATGATCGACGCCATTTCGGCAAATTATGGATTGGCCAGCCGACCCTTGAAGCAGGTTCTCCTTTTTCCGTCGTTTGAGATTTATAACGACAGCGAGAAAGTCTTAGCTTGTTGGGAAGACTCGCAAAATTCTTTCAACCTTTTCCGCTCCTCTTCCCAGCCGGCCTTTGGAATGCTGGCGTATTCAAAACGGCTGGATACGCTGGCCCGGTCAGCCATTACCGAAGCCAATCGTCTCGATTTGCTGGAAGCCCCGCAACGGGAAATAGATTCTCAAAAGAAAGAAGCCGCGGATGAACGCGCCGCCCATGAGAAGGCCCGTCCTGTGAGCAAAGCCAACTTTCGCCTTTGAGGATTGAGCCCTTTTAAAGATCCCTTAACTCTGAAAGGAATGGCGCGGGCCTGTGGCGGCTTTCGAATCGAGTCTGATAGGGGTGGCTCTCTCGGGGCTGCGGGTGGGCGAGCCTTAGACAGCATTTACTAAAAACAACCATCAGCGGAAATACTTCGCTAAAGAGGAGATTCTGTTATGAGTGACTTCAATCCCGTTGTGTTGTTTGGACTCCTGGTCGTAGTCATTTGGCTCTTCAATTCCATCAAAGTCCTGCGTGAATATGAAAGGGGCGTGATTTTTCGATTGGGACGACTGCTGCCTGAGGCTAAGGGACCGGGCTTGATTTTTGTGTTCTGGCCCATTGATAAAATGGTCCGCGTTCCCTTGCGGACCGTGACCCTGGAAGTCCCCCCGCAGGACATTATCACCAGCGACAATGTGTCGGTCAAAGTCAACGCGGTGGTCTATTTTCGAGTCATGGATTCTATCCGGGCGGTCGTTGAGGTGGAAAACTACTTGTACGCCGCTTCCCAGCTGGCCCAGACTTCCCTCCGTTCGGTCTTGGGAGCGGCCTCATTGGACGATTTGCTTAGCAAACGGGATATTCTCAATGTGAAGCTGCAGAGCATTCTGGATCAGCACACGGAACCTTGGGGGATCAAGGTCGCTCTGGTGGAGGTCAAACAAGTGGACCTCCCGCAGGAAATGCAGCGGGCCATGGCCAAACAAGCGGAGGCAGAACGCGAAAAGCGAGCCAAGGTCATCCATGCCGAAGGGGAACTGTTGGCCTCCGAAAAGTTGGCTCAGGCTGCGGCGGTCATAGCCCAGCAGCCGGTGGCTATTCAGCTTCGCTACTTACAAACCCTCACTGAAATCGGGGTGGAGAGAA
>CAWDMN010000055.1:0-19797 GCA_963803155.1 uncultured Acidobacteriota bacterium | reverse complement strand
TGAGCGGATCAAAGTGCTGGTCTGCCCGCGCGGCAAGCGGGAGGGAGTATAGTCGATGGCCTCATAGAAGCCGTAGGGGCCTTCAAATCCCTCGCGGGCAAGCCGCTCCAGATTAAGGCAGGCTGGCTCGGGCGCCACCATCAGAGCCAGCGCGGAAGCGTAGGGCGCCACCACGCGGTCTTCGGCCAGCCCCCGCTTCAATCCCAAGCCGGGAACGCCAAAGGCCCGGTATTGGTAATTGAGCTGAATATCCACGGCATTGTAGCCAGACTCCGAAATGCCCCAGGGAATACCGCACTCCTTGCCGTATTCGATCTGCCGATGGACGGCGGCTTGGCACGTTTCAGCAAGCAGGGTGTTCTCATAATTCGGCATCACCAGCAGCGGCATGAGATATTCAAACATCGAGCCACTCCAAGAGAGGAGAGTGGGCCTCCCCGCCGGGGCAGTCAAAAGGCGCCCCAACGAAAACCAGCTCTCTTGTGGCAATTGCCCTTGAGCGATTGCCACAAAACTGCACAGCCGGGCTTCTGAAGCTAATAGATCGTAATGTCCTGGGTCTCGGCGGCCTTCTCCCACGTTATATCCGAGGGCCAGCAAATGGCGGCCTTTATCGAAAAGAAAGTCATATTCCATGTCGGCGAACTGGCCAGATTCAAGCGCAAGCTGTTCGATGGCGGAAATCCTCGTCCTGGCCCGCTGGCTGGCCAAGGCCAGAGCCTCCCGAAAATTGTCGAGCCATTGGTTTTCCTCGGAGATCAGGTCGGAATTCAAGTGAATCTCAATCATCGGCGAAAACTTCGATTCCGCCTCCGCCAGATCAGCCAGTGTGGGAATGCCTGCAAAATCCTGGAATTCACAGAGCCGCGCCGGGGGGACCGGCATTAAGATCCACGGGGCCAAGAATGTCAGCTCATCGAGCGCCGCCTGGCATTGCCGAACTAAAGCGTCAGCCCACCATTTCGCCTGATTTGCGGAGGTTGACTGCAGGCTATCGCGCAAAGTCATCCCTAGTGCAGCCAACCGACCGAGGCCGTGGGATGCCGCGCTTAAAGTGGAAGGCGGAATTGAGACTAGAGGCTCCAACTCCCTTTGAAATTGATCAAGTTGATAGGCCTCGGCAGGGCTGCCATTTCTGGAATGTGCGGAGCTGCCGGGGCTTCGGCTGGGGCGGCGCGGTGTGCCGGAAGAAGGGAGTACGGCTTCACTGCCCTCCAATTCCTCCTCGAGGATTTTTAGGGTGACACGGACACCTTCAAACACCCGGCGGTTTAAGATTTTTTGATCGATCAACGCGAGCAGACCGGGCCGCAGTGTGAGCAGATGGCCCGCGAGATTGCCGCTATCGACGGTCGAGACATAGAGCGGCCTTAAAGGTTCCAACGTTCGAGTGTCATACCAATTGTAGAAATGGCCCCGGTGGCGCTCCAGTGTCCCCATGGTCTGGAAGGCATGAGCAGTGCGCTCCATCAGCTGCCCGGCGGAAATATAGCCGAAATCGCAGGCTGACAAATTCGAGAGTAGAGCTAACCCCATGTTGGTGGGTGAGGTGCGATGTGCAACTGCCGCGGCGGGATACTCCTGAAAATTGTCAGGGGGCAGCCAATGATCCTCGGGCCCGGTAAATGCCTCGAAGAACGCCCAGGTTTTGCGGGCAATTTTCCGCAGAAAAAAAGTCTGGTCCGCCGTTAAGAGCGCTCTGGTGTCTCTGAGTTGCCGGCTGATCCACCAAGCAAGAGCGGGCGAAGCCAGCCACAATCCGAGCAGGGGGCTGGCGGCAGGTACGGCAGCCGTTCGAAAGAACAGCAGATAGGCGAACGTGGCAGCGGCTAACAGGGGGGCAGCCCACATCCTCCGGTAAGAAGCGCCCAGAGTCGTGCGTCCATTTCGATCTAGGTTATTCGAAGGACTCCATTCCAAAAGCTTCCTGTGCGTGATTAGCATCCGTCCCAGCGTGCGCAGGATGGCGTCACCGCTAAAGAAGGCTTCATAAGGAAGGCAAATGAGAGTAAAAACCGATTGGAGAAAATGCCTGCTGAATGACTGGAGAACCGTGTCCAGGTGCTGCCGGAGTAGCACCTCCCGCGGCCGTGGAATGATTTGCAAAAGGGAGGCTAACAAAGGCGGCATTAACAAAATGCCCGCCAACGATACGGTCCAAAACCATGGAGGCGACAAAATGGCCCAGCTGAACAGGAACAAGAGGGTCAACGCCAGGGGCGAGAGACTGCGCCGCAGGTTATCAAAAAGCTTCCAGCGGGACAATTTCGTGAGCGGATTTTTCCTGGTACGGCCGTCAAGGCCGGGAACTCGCGGCAGCAGCCACCGGACCAACTGCCAGTCTCCGCGAATCCAGCGATGTCTGCGGTCGACATCGGCGCTGTAGCGGGCCGGATAGTCCTCGTAGAGCTGCACATCACTCATCAAACCGGAGCGCGCATAACACCCCTCCAAAAGATCGTGGCTAAGGATCTGATTCTCTGGGAAGCGAGCCTCCAGAGAGCGTTGGAAAGCATCCACTTCATAGATGCCCTTGCCAATGAAGGAGCCTTCCGCAAAAAGGTCTTGATAGACATCCGAAACCGCCCGGGTGTATGGGTCGATGCCGGGTTCACTCCCGCATAGCCGTGCGTACCGGGACCGGCGGGTGCCCGGCAGACTTACCGCCATGCGTGGCTGGAGGATTCCATACCCTTCCACGACTCGCTCGAGCCCTTCATCGTAGCGGGCCCGATTGAGCGGGTGCGCCATCGTCCCCACGAACTGCCACACCGCATCGCGGGGGAGTTGTGTGTCCGTGTCCAGCGTGATCACATACTTCACATTCGATAAAACCGCGGTTTCACCCTCGACCCGTGAAAAGAGGTCTTGGGAACCACCGCGAAGAAACGAGTTCAACGCCGCAAGCTTCCCTCTCTTGCGTTCATATCCCATCCAGGTGCGTTCACGGGGATTCCAGCGCCGGGGACGATGAAACAAAAAGAAGATATCGTTGGTTGATTCACTATACTTATCATTTAGCCTTTTTATCCCCGCCTGAGCAATCTCCACCAGAGTCCCGTCCTCCAGAGCCGTCTCCTCCCGTGCATCCCGAAAATCGGTCAATAAGCCGAAATGCAGGTTGTCCTGCCGGTTGGCTAAGAACCGAACTTCCAACGCTTCCACTAACGTCTCAATGTTTTCGGCATTGTCGAGCATCGTGGGGACTACGACCAGGGTGCGCAATTTCGGTGGAATGCCATTTGACAAATCCATCCGGGGAAGCGGATGCGGCGCCGCCAGCAGGGAGGCCATCCAGTTTGCCAGCACCACCGCTAAAGAACTGGCCCCCCCCATGAGGAGAATTCCCAGCCAGCCCAAGGTCCAGCCGTTCAACCCTTCCCGGTAAGCGACGTCCAGCAAGCTGCTGGTGAAGATCCCCGTCAACAGCAGGATCACGCCCAGATAGAGACACAGAGGCGAACGGCAGAGGGACCGCTGAATAATCTTAAGGGCCGGGAGGCGTAGCTTGACCGCTCGCTCCACCTCCGGCAATCCCTTGTCAATCAAGTAGAAACCGACATGAGCCGTTCGATCGAGGCTGCCCTTCCGGCTCCTGCTTTTTCCAGCCAATTGGATGGCTTGGCGCGCCACCGTTTCCTCGCTGAGTCCGCTTCTTTTCGATAAATCCTCCACGACATGACGGTAGCGGTCGCGAGTCGAAAAATCCATTTTGACATAAACTCCGCTGGGATCCTCGCGCAGGGTCTGTTCCACAAGGCTCAGCGTCTCGACAAACTCCCGCCAATCGATCGCTCCGATGAAACGGAGGCTGCCGATGCTGTTGCTGATGGAGACTTGGTCGGCAGCTTGTTGCTGGTTTTCCGATTGCACCATCTGCGCAATCGTTTGCCCCGTCTCGGCGAGCCGCTGTTCAATCCAAGTGAGCGGCAAGGCCAAAGCGGAACTCTGCCCTTGCAACCGGCGCGAAAATTCAGCCACCAAGGCGCTCACCATGGGGAGATTCGATCGCGCCATGTCGGCGATGACCAGAATCAAGCTCTTCGGGTCTTTCTCCGCGGTTTCCATCATTTGATCCGCCCAGTACCCGGCCAGATTTCGATGGGCCCGATCGGTCGTGATCCGCACTCCTACCCGGCGCAGATTTTCGATCAATGCCAGACGCAGCATGATGGGAATGGCCCATAATTCTCCCAGCTTTAGAGCCGTGACTTTTTGATAGGCCGCCACGAAGCGGCTGAGACTCTCCAAGTCAACCCTGCCATCCCCATGAGAGATGGTTTCAAGCGCCAGATCGTAGACCCGGGGAAGCCCCGCCGATGGACCGCTCAGCAAGCAGGGCAGTTCCCGGCTATAGGCTTTAGGCAAATGTCTTTTGGCGGTGTGAATCTGCTCTTCGATCAGATAGAAGTTGTCGAGCAGCCATTCTCCGGCCGGAGTTATTCGGCGGCTGGTCTGGATGGCTGCCGTCAGGGCTTCACAAGTTCCCACTAAGACTTCTTCATTTTCCGTAAGCCGCGCGCGAAGCCGGTCTGAAGGATGCTGCCCGCTTAGTTGATGCGAGCCGGCCAAAGCTTTGCCATGCTGCTCCATTTGATCGCTGCTATACAGCTCCAACCGAATTGGAAGCTCCACCTCTGCCCGTTTTCGGCTCCCGCTGTTCTTAAGGAGATTTGTCCACAGATCAAATAAAGGCTTGCCATTTATCCAGTCGGATACCTTCATCTTTTGTACTCCTTCACGCCATGCCGCCATGCAACTTGAATGTGGATCAAAGACACAACCTTTTCAGCTCCCTGCCCTTCATCAAGCCCGCGGTTTGAACTATCCGCGAGGGATTTGTTTGCGGGACAATCGGCGGCCCGAGAGATTCTGAAAAATAGGCTAGCGTCCCCATTCGAAAAAAAGATGGGATCCCGCAGTTCCGGCCCGGTATCTCTCGAGACCAAATAACTGGCATGGGCATCTCCCATCGGTTAATTGCTTGCTTGCGATGTGAATTGAATTCAGGGTTTCGATTGACCGGTGAAAAATTGGGAGCGGTGAAAAAACCACGCAGGCAGCTACCAAGGCTTGAAGAGTTTCTTCTTGGCGGGATAATGCTCATCCTTATATTTTTGCAATTCTAAATCGGAAATAGTCACCAGCAATGGCAACGGTTGTGCTTCCGTTTCAGACTCGAGGTCCCGCTTCATTTTGGCATAGCATAAGTCAGGGATGTCCTGATCTTTGAATTTGCAGTCCGATAAAGCCTGGGTTTTTACACTTAGAATAAAAGTTCGGATATTGGCCGCATCTTCCCTGACCTGAAAAGTATAAGTTCGGTGGTTCGTTTCTGGCTGATACCCTGTATATTGGACGATCATTCTGTTGTTTCCTCTTTCCTCTCACTCAACATTCTCAAATAGAGTCCGACCCAAATCATGGTTTTTATTGTTAACTAATATTAGTTAATAATGACATGTCGAGAATAATATTAATGGCCTTGATTGTCAATGTAATTAATGGCGCGCCCTGGGATTTCCTGACTCTTCCCTAGAGTCGCCGCAATTGCTTGGATCGATCAATAGTAATAATTAACTAAACAAGTTAACCGACGCGACATTCTTCTTTCTGTGGGCAGCGAGGAAAGCCGTGGAAGAGAAACCGGGCCTAGAGCCTTGGTGTAAAGAGAAGGTGCATTTTGATTTCTTAGCCGATGTTTTGTCACATCACCCAAAACGGGTGAGGCCGTTCTTTGCCAAGCCCGGAGGTCATTGTGAATCTGATTGCCTCCACCCCCGCCCCAACGGACTTTTATGCAGGCCGATCTGGACCGGGGTAGCTATCCGAAGAGAATCAGAGTCTCCAAAAGGAAATGACTCAAATTCATTTCGTCGCCAATTCATTTCATGGAGAGTGGAATTATTCAATTAGCCAAAAATTTTGCTCAAAATGAAAATCTGTTTTTGCGCAGCTGTTTTATTTACGCGTACAAATTTCACAAAAAAAAGGAGTCCTCGTCTTGGGACATGGGTACTATTTGGATTATCGGAATCGTCCTCCCGACTTTGTCCAAACAGTTCTGGATCATCTGCTCAATTGGGATATTGCTGCCACCAATCACGCAAAATATAAAAATCCAAGAGTCTATAAAGAAGCATGAAGCCAGCGGCTCCACGCTTCTTTTCCATAGATGTGACTGGCCTGTCGGCTCATCGAAAATGTCATTGGTTTCCTCTTGACAACCATACGGGATCCCCCTATACTCCCTGGAGTGACGCGGGGTGGAGCAGCCTGGTAGCTCGTTGGGCTCATAACCCAAAGGTCGCGGGTTCAAATCCCGCCCCCGCAACCATCCTTTTTCTTCCAGCAAAATGTTTTATGTTTATGTAATCCAGAGTGAAGCAGGTTTGCATTATATTGGACAAACTGAGAATCTAGAAAACCGTCTCCAGCAACACAACGAAGGTAAATCCAAATACACCAAGCGCTGCAAAGCCTGGAGGCTGGTTTATCAGGAAGAATTCTCAACCCGCAAGGCCGCGATTTTTCGAGAAGCGGAACTCAAGACGAGCAAAGGCCGCAGGTTTCTTAAAAACCTACTCACAAATCAGTTGGGCTCATAATCCGTCTAAAGCCGGACAGGTCCGTCAGCTGACGGATCGCGGGTTCAAATCCCGCCCCCGCAACCAATCATCTCTTCCTCAGACTCATCAGAACCAATTCAATCATAAAAACTTACCGCTCAGTTTACGAATTTGGGCTTTTCCTCGTCTGCGTCCTCCAAAGCTGCTTTTGCTAACAATTTGCTAACAATTGGTTTTTCCCGCTCCGCCAACATGCGATTTTCCAGCTTCTTTGCCCGTAGATGGCGAATTGATATTTTGACCGATCCTGCCGACCACCGCGCTGTCCAAATGTGGTCAATTACACGAGCGGAGAGTAGTGGATGGCAGTGAAAGGATGAGATCAGACATCGATGTTGCGCTTATAAGCGCAACAGCCACTGGTTTCATGGAAAGTGCCCTTTGACGCTGTTCCCCGGATACCCCAGGGAACACGACTCTTTGGAGAATCAGGCAACGATCGGTGTGTGATAGAGACCTCGACAGTGGGATTGCCATCCATAGGAATGGAGATTGGCGACTGGAGAGGGCATCAGCACATCTTGGTCAGGCGTTCGCCCTTCCCGTGCCGTATGCGAACGATGCCGGTTGAAGTAGGTTCTGAAATTAAGCAGCTTGTTTTCGAGATCCGCAGTCGTCCAAAACAGCGTGTGATCGAGGTATTCGCGGCGAATCGTCCCGTTTTGTTGTCCTCAACAAAAGTCCCGATCAGCCGTTCGACAAAAGGATGGGAGAGAGGAACATCGGGGACGGTTTTGATCTCGGTCACCTCCAGGATCCGCAGATTGGCTTGCCACTGCGCGAATCGGAACAGGGGATCATGGTCGGAGCTGAGACGTTTGGGCAGGATGTGTTGCCCACGAATGGCGCGGTTGAACATCCGGCAAAGAGCGACCCCATCGACGGTTCCGGCCTGAACAACAAACCCAATGATGCGGCGCGTGAATTGATCCATGAAGACCAAGACCCCATGGGTCCGCAAGGTGGCCGATTCGCACCGGAACAGATCCAGACTCCAGAGGCTGTCCTTCAGATGGCCCAGGACAGTTAGCCAGGATGGACCATCGGCATCCGGGTCTGGCTGGTAGTGATGGGCGAGAATCCTTCGAACCACGTCTGTATCGATTGGGACGTCGAAGGCCAAGGCAATCGGCTGAGCGATTCGTGGGCAGCCCCAAGTGGGATTGAGCCGCTTCATTTGGAGGACGGCTTCCAGAAGTTCCTGGCTGGGTCCCTCCCTTGGGTCCGGGCTTGCCGCTGCACTTGGAGGAGAGGACGTGGCCTCTGGTGTAAGCGGCTATGCCTGCTCACAGTTCAAGGTTGGGGAAATAGCGGTGGGTTGCCAAATTTGAGTTTTTGAGAATGGTCGTATTGGGACTCAACGCCTACCCTCTGTGCCTCCGCGTATCTGTGGCTACTCAAGTAATGGAAGCGGACGCAAGCGCTGGTATTCTTCGTGGTACCTGGCGGCCTCAGCCGGGCGGCCGGCTTTTTCCAAGACAGGGCTGATTGACTTGAGTGCATCGATCCAAATGGCGGAAGCGCCAGCAGTACCGATGCATAGTGATTTTTGTCGCAGGATGGCTTTGTAGGCGCGAGCGGCACCATCCCAATCGCCGCGATGTGTATAGGCATTAGCTGCGGAGTGCTGGGCCAGCAGGTAGATCATTGGAGTAAGCATTGTGTTGAATAAAGCATTTCGGTCCGGGACCATTTTTATGACGTCTTGAAATCGGAGTAGGGCTTCATTGGTCTTATTATTTTTGAGCAATATTTCGCCATCTATTTGCAGGCCGAATGCTATTTTTGCCAGTTCCAGTTGGTCTCTTAGAGGAGGATGCCATAAGTCAACTAGTGGCATTCGGCTCTCCTTCTTGATTTCCCGCTGCAATGCACGGGCAGCCGATTCCTGGCCTGCCCGTGCTTTGACAATAGCCCAATATCCGAGTGCTTCCACAAGCTGGATCCCGATTTTGCTTTGAATATCCTGGTTCATTAATTCTTCGAATTTCGACAAATTACCCATCTGCTCGCAAAAAAGTGCCCGGTCGAAAGGGAAGTTCTTTGCCAGCTCGGCACTTGTGATGGGAAATGTCATGTCGCGATTAGTTTCCCACATCATTTGAGCATCATCCGGCCTGCCAGCAAATAGATAAAACCTCGCCAGAGAGCTGTGGGCGCCGATTTGCAAATAAAGCGGGAGCCTCCCCAATTTGGCAGTGCGGAAGGTGGCAAATTCCGCCGTTGCCTGCCCCATTTCTCCCCGCATCCAATGAAGGTAACCCTTCGATCCTTGAACGTAAAATGAATTGAAATCGGGCTTTAGTTCCAGCACACGCGTAAATCGGGTGTCGGCGTTTTCAGCGTCCCCCTCGTATACCAAGCTGACCCAGCCGGCATGAAAGATAGGTTGAGGAGAATTGGGTCGAATACGCTGACAAGCTGCCTGATGCTCTTGCCAGCGCGGGAAGTTCCCCGCAAAGAAATAAAACCAGCTCAAATACTCATGGGCCCAATAGTCATCTGGAAATTGCTGTAATAGTGATTCACAAAAGTTAATTGCTTTTAAGATATCCCTCTGGTTGACCAACGCATCAGTACTCTGGATGAAGAGCCGTTCTCGAAGTGAAGCGGATTTTGATAGCCTCAGCGCCTGTTGAAGATCTGCTGAGCTGTCTTTTCCGACCATGAAGTTGGACATTCCTCGCAAGCAATAGGCTGAGGCGAACTCGGGATCCGCGACAAGGGCTTGGTCAAAATATGTCCCCGCCTCTCCCCAGGAAAATTGATCCATCAGAGTGAGACCCTTGGAAAACAGGGTTAAGGCTTCCAGGGAGGATGTGGTCACTCGTTCCAAGGGGAGAGAGGTTTTAGGAAGGAGCATGGAAGGTTCGCCCAACTGTTGGCGCAAGGTTCGAGCCAGGCGGCCAATGGCCGTCAATACTTGCTGCCTGACAGGGGCTTGCTCTTCAAGGACAGCAATATGGACACCTGTAGGAGGATCGATCAATTGAAGAGCGATATTAAAGGTTTCGCCAACTTGATGAATATTGCCACAGAGCAGAACCCGGATATTTCCATCCCGCAGACAAATATCACGGCCTACCGTTTCGGTGATCCGCTTATCCAGGTTGCTTTTCATTAGCCTGAGCGTATCAATAACGCGGCCGGGAGGAACCACATTCAAGAAGCTAGAATGGCTAAGTTCTCGCTCTAAGGCCGTGCGTAAGGCGGCATCGAATACTGGCTGGCCGGTAAAATTAGCAAAATCGGCAATCAAAATCCAATCACGCTCGTAGAAAGCCAAAGTGGTTTTACGATGTAAACTCCAGTAGGTGAATAAAAAAAGGATCAGTACTGCAATTACAGCCACTATTCCCCAAAGGCATCGGCGATATCGCTGGAGGAATGAAGCAGGCTGAGGACTTCCTGCTTTCAAAGCACCGATTGCAGATGAAATCAGTTGAGGCGGAGTTCTTGCAAAGCTTGCATTTTCAGATTCAGTCTCTTCCTCTATGACAGCAACGCTGACCGCTGAAAGCTCCTCTTCATAGTCCTCGTCATTTTCAGCCTCTTCGATCGTTTCGACTGGTGCAATAAATCGATAACCCGCCCGTTGGACCGTCTCGATAAATCGGGGATTCTTCTTGTCATCCTTGAAGACATCCCGCAATTCGGTAATACAATGTGCCAATGCATTTTCCGTGACCTCGACATCCTGCCAAAGGGCATCCAGCAAATCGTTTTTTGTCACCAGACGGCCAGAATGCTCCACCAGGAAGATCAGCATATCGAGGGTTTTGGGGCGAAGATAAATGGTGTGTTCACTTTCCCCAAGATGGCGTTCCCCTGCATCCAGAATAAATCCGTTAAAACGGTAACATTTTTTCTGGTGTTGTATTTCCATAAACAGCCTTAACCCGTGGACACTGCTCTCATCAAGCGAAGATTACTTGTCACGCCACTACGTGCATAGCAACTCCCATCCCCACTTAGAGAATAGCGCGGCACAATCCTCTGATTTCATAGCAACAGCCACCTGCAGCAAAAATGAAGAAAAATTACAGCTCCTTTGCAGGACATTCAAAAATGGATTTGCTATTCTCCGCTGCGCTTTGAAAAATTTCCGTCAATTATGCTGACGAACGCAATGATTTGCCAATGAAAAAGATTCGGTTCATTTCTATTATCCATTATCGGCGCAGCAAAAAACAGGGGAAAGCAGAATTATCCTCATCCCGTTGTCCGTTGTGCGGCCAGCTACTTAGACCTTTGGGAGAGCTCAAAAATTCAAACATCACCCACTTAATTGATCACCTAAATGAACATTCCCATGAGATTGAAAAACAATAATCCAAAATTTTGGAATGGCTCTGATTTCTCACGTTCACCACCCCGAAGCTTGAAGAGGGTTCTCTGACAATATCAATCGGCATTTGAATATTTCAGTTTACCAAAATTTAAAAAGGAGAAATGACATGAAAAAACAAATTCTTTTACTAGTAGCTGTTTTAAGCCTCATCGCAGTCCCACTCTTGGCAGTAGACTTTGGAAACAACACAGGGCAATCTGTGCAATATTTTACTTCTCTCAACACCATTAAGTTAAAAATCTCTGGATCTGCCATCCCTTTGGCTAATCCACTTACAGGTCCTTTTCCGATTCTCGCCAATTACGAAGGCCTGGGAAATCTGGGGAGAGTATCAGGGCAAGGGATGTACCTTTATTCTCCGCTGAGTTTTGGGAGTGATGGAAAAGCGACCCTCCAAGTCTTGGAAGGACAAGCGTCATTCCGGGTGGAAATTAATGGGGAAGTATTACTTGCTATCTTTGATCCAGGAGTTTCTGGATATATACAGATTACCGATATGTCCACAGGCTCGGCAGTTTGGGAACAAACTTGGACTGGAAAGATCGTAGGGGGGACGGGCCGGTTTGCAGAGAAAAAAGGGACGATTGCCAAGTATGCCAAAGGGCTGGCTGTCCTTTTCACCCAGGCTGGACCTGCGAATGCTGTCGTTCAGCCCTGGAGTGGAACCTTGGAGATCCACCTGACAGATTAAATGTGGAACCAAGAGTGATAGTATTGCATGAACAACGATTAGCAATTTATCTCCCCAAGCTGTAGCAGCGATGTTGCGTCAAGCTGGACCTGCGGCTCACCACCGTTTTCTAAGCCGCTCCCACTTCGATACTTCAGCAAGACCGGTTTCTTAGTTGCCCTGCTGGGATATCATCTGGCCGCTCGCGTATGGTACAAATATTCAGCCGAACCCTAACATACTATCTATCAACAACTTGAAATTCCTGCAATTGACAGCTGAGAGCCGCGCAAAAACTTTCCGGGGTTATTCAGGGGGCGAAGTTTCGTTCCGATGTAACTTTATGTAACGCAGCCTTAGCCCGGTTGGGCGAAGTGCGCTTGATCAGCCAAAATATCAATTCGCCATAGACAGGCTGCACCACGACTATCGGCTGGCGGCGTAGTTGTCATCGGTTCGGGTTCCCATTCTGAGACTTCCGCTAAGTGTGTCCCAGTCACTGGATCCAGAGACTACTCTAGAGCTATCGGTGTTTATTCGAGCCCATTTGATATTGAAACAAGGAGAGAGCTGCCACTCCGAATGCCCGGATCAGTAAGCTTCGGAAGCCGTACTGGGTTTTCGCGGACCACGCGCCTCCAGCACGAGTATCGGATGGAGAAGATCGCTGCCTGAGTTGGAGGGGAAGGGAGTGAGATGAAGGCCATCTTTCCCGAGCATAGGAGCGTCTACTGAAGCGGCCGCAAACGGAACCGATGAATCAGATTGATTGACATTCGCAGCTTTCTTGGTTGATAGCGGTGGCGAGCATTGCCCTGTTTGGCGGCCAGAGTGTTTTTGCGCACCACAGTGAGACTTTCTTAACAATCCATAATGCGTTTGTGTTAGTGGCGGCTTTCTAAGTCACCTGCCGGGGTGGCATAGGTCACTACCCCGGCCAAGTGAGGACGCTACGCTTCGGTCTTGAGTTCCAGCTTCTGCGCGTCCCAGAACAGGCGCTGCTTTTTCAGGTACGACTGGTTGGCCATGTGGCAAGCCACCGCCGTACCGCAACCGAAGTCCACATTCTCGATGGGTTGTTGGCGGCTCTTGATGGCCGCGAAAAAGTTCCGGAAGTGATCTTCGGTCCCTTCCGCCGTTTGGCGCATGGTCTCCTTCTTACGGTGCAACTGCTTCCCGTAGGTCCCGATGTCGGCCGTGGAGTCATCTTTGTGAGCGGCCTCAAATTGATCCTTGGTATCTTTCGGCCAGCTTTCCAGCGGATAGTTGTAGGCCCAGACTTCGTCGTACGGAAACAAGGTGGCGCTTTCTTCGGTGAGTTCGACCGTGCCCTTATCGCCCATGAAGCGCACAATCTCACCGCCCTCGAAGTTCGACACTAGGTTAGCCAGCACCACCACCTGGAACTTGCCGTAGTCATACAGCGTGTTGTGGATATCGGGGACGTCGCGGTCGCCGGTCCACTTGTAGATGCCGCCGTTCGCCACGGCACTGAGCGGGAACTGCACGTTCATCAAGTAGTGAACACGCGACAGCAGGTGGACGTACTCATCGCCGGCGATGCCGGTTCCGTAATCCCACCAGTTGCGGAACTGAAAGAATCGCGCGGCGTCGAAGGGACGCTTGAACGCGTTGCCCAGGTAGCGGTCCCAGTCGATCGTTTGCGGTGAAGCGTCGGGCGGCACGGGATATTTCCACGCGCCTACGGGGTCGGGCCGATAAATCTCGCACTGTGCCATGAAGACCTTGCCGATGGCCCCCGAATCCACCCATTCCTTGCCCTGGTGCGTCGATTGCATGCTCAGGCTCTGGCTGCCCACCTGCACCAAGCGCCCGGTTTCCTTGGAGACCTTCACCATTTCGAGCGCCTCAGGAATCTTGTGCGTCATGGGTTTCTCGCAATAGACGTCCTTGCCGGCGCGCATGGCATCGATGGCAATAGGCGTGTGCCAGTGGTCGCTGGTGGCGATGGCCACCGCGTCGATGTCCTTACGGTCGAGAACTTCCCGATAGTCGCGCGTTATCGGAGTATTCGGCTGGATTTCATTGGCGCGGCGGAGGTGGCCGTCGTACAGGTCGCACACGATCGCGACTTTGGCCTTGACGTTCAGCATGGACTGCATCAGCTCGAGCCCTCGAATGCCCGCGCCGATTATGCCCACGGTAACTTGCTCGTTGGGAGAAGCGGAGCTCAGGATCGCCGGAGCGCCCAACGCCACGCCGGCCGCCGCTGTGCCCGCCACCGTCCGGCCCATAAACTCCCGCCGGGTCATCTTGGATTTTGACATTTGGTTCCTCCTCAATTCAACGGATGAAAACGCTTAGATGTTGTCGAAGTCGATGAACACGGCCAGCTTGAGTCTTTCTTCGGTCGCAAATCCTTCTTCATCCTGACCGGAAGAAGAAATGGGGCCGCTCTTAAGAATTTAAGTATTTTCCTGCAAATTACTATAAATTAGAAAGATAAAGATTATCAATCCGCGTGATTTTTGGGCACCGAAGGGTCTATTCAAGTTAGCAAACCGCATATATAATTTCCCGTGTACAGCTACTCAGTGCAGGAAATCTCCGATGCATCATTACTTATGAGGCGTGATAATATTCCGTATGAAACGCCCTTCTCCTTGAAAGCCAGCATTTCTCTTGCCTATCATGGTGACTGGCCTGTCTCCTGCAAATTTCCCCCTTTAGCAGTGACGTCGCTTCATGAATTAGATATGCCGTTAACTGTGGTCTAAATTTTTCAAACCCGCTATTTCATGGGATTTAACATAAAATAATTAAATTCTTAAGAGCGGCCCTCATTTTCGCTCATTTCAATTTTGTCGAAGGACAACAGGTTGGGGAATGCGGCGCCCGCTTCACCGGCCGGTCCTTGCGCGCCCACAATCAACGCGCATCCCCCAAAGCCGAATCCCGTGACGAATTGCCTTCAACCCATGGCCGCGTGTTATAACACGAAGCAGTTCGTGGTGGTTAGTCTCGTGATGTAAAGTATTTCAGATTTATCAATTGACATGCCGGAGGATCCCGCCGAACAATGGGAGCCTGAAAGCTGCACGGAAGCTATTCTTCGGAGCGCCACATGAAACTTTTCGCTGTTCTCGCGTTGACTCTGTGTGCGGCGGCCGCGGTGCCCCCCGCAAACCGGAAGAGCATCGAGGTCGATTCGGCCTTCCCAGGGGGCAACATCATCGTCGATTCGATTCAGGGTGATACCATTACCGTGCATCAGGACCTCCGCGACACTGTGGGCGACTGGTTCTATTACTATTTCCGCGTGCGCGGCGCCGCCGGCCGCCGCATCACCGTCAACTTCACCCAGCGCAATCCGCTGACTGCGTTGGGGCCCGCCGTCAGCACGGATTGCGGAGCCACGTGGAAATGGCTTGGCGCAGATAACCTCAGAAAACCCACATTTTGCTTCGCCGTTCCCAAGAACGCCGTGGAAGTTCGCTTCTGCCTTGGCATGCCATACATGGAAGCGAACCTCAAGATGTTCTTGAAACGCAACATTGGCAACCCGAACCTCCGGGCCACAACGCTCTGTAAAACCAAGGAGGGCCGCGACGCCGAAGCACTTTATCTCGGCTGCCTCAACGGCAAGAGTAAGATCCGCGCCTTGATCACCGCGCGCCACCATGCCTGCGAGATGATGGCCAGCCATGCATTACAGGGCATCATGGAGTCGATCCTGGCCAACACGCCGGACGGCCAATGGTTCCGCGACCACGTCGAGTTTCTCATCGTGCCCTTCGTTGACAAGGATGGGGTGGAGGACGGCGACCAGGGCAAGCACCGCAAGCCATGGGACCATAACCAAGACTACATCGGGGAAAGCATCTACCCAACCGTTGCCGCCCTGCGCACCCTCGTCCCCGAATGGTCAGGCCACAAGCTGCGGTTCGCGCTTGACATGCATTGCCCTGGCGAGCACGGGAAAGCCCACGAAGTTATCTACGGCCTGTACGGGAGCCCTGAAGCCGAGCGCTTCGCCAAGATTCTGGAAGCTGTTGAGACTGGCCCCCTGGTTTTTCGGCTCGAAGACTACCTCCCATACCGCCAGGAATACCTTAAGTGGAAGGAGCCGCCGACAGAAACGCCACGCAAGGAATTTGAAGAGTGGGCGGCGAATCTTCCTGGCATGAAGCTCGCTACTCTTCTTGAGCTGCCGTACGCTACGGCCACCGGGCGCACTGTCACCATCGAGAGCGCGACCTCCTTCGGACATGATATTGCGCGAGCCATGCGCCGCTACTTTAATGAGATTCGCTAAGATGCGCGCCATTCTATGCCCGCTCACTATCCTTGGCCTGCTCGCCCTGTTCGCGTCCACCGGGCGCTGCCACAATCATGCACGTTCACACGAAAGCATGGCAGAACTTCAAGGTACCTCCCCGCTCATCTGCGGCTAAGCCCGAACTAACTGATGCAGTGTTCTGCGTTTACGATCCTGTCCCTGGCCAATTGCTTTTTTGACCGATTCTGCCGACCACCGCGCTCTCCAAATGCGGCGAATCACACTGACGGAGAGTAGTGGGTGGCAGTGAAAGGATGCGATCAGGCACCGATGTCGCGCATACAAGCGCAAACAGCGACTGGTTTCCATTGGAAGTGCAGTCAGGCGTTGACCCTGTGCGATTGCAAACAAGAAACAACCATTGATTCACGAAGGGAACACATTCCCGGGCCAACGAATTGTACTTCTTTTGAGTTTTTGGACCTTATGCGTTCAAAGTCGAGCAAAAGCTCCTGTGCGCCACTTAGCCATCCAACCGGTCCACGAGTGGAATTGGCTTGAGCGAGATTTTCGCTCCCGCGAGCCATTGGCGCCATGCCTGGGGATCCTTGCCGTTATTGCATCTCGTTAATTCTTCCAGCGACATATGGGCGAATTCCGCGAGGCTCGCCCGGTTGTCGTCCAGATAATCGATCAAGGTGTCGTAACCTTCGTTGCTGCCCAGGCGGGCCAGAGTCCGGGCGAGAGTCACTTCGGTCAGGGCCCGTTTCTCGAGATCGAAGTCAATCTGGAACCCCTTCTTGGCCGACTGCTGGTTGAGCAGCGGGTGGCTATGGATCTTCTTCAACGTCTGGACTGCTTCCGCGTCGCCGAGCAGTTCCGCTCCATAACAGATTGCGTCCACATAGTGGAAGGGCCAAGGCAACTCGGCGGCAAAATCCTCTGGCACGGGCTGGACCAGGCTGCCTAGCTTTTCCCAAACAGCGAGCGCGCGGCGGTCGCGTGTCATCCCGAGGGAATAGACCAGGTCGGCCGGAGGAGTCGGTATGCCTATTCCCGTGTGCTCCAAAGCTCCTGCGTCCTTCTCTTCGCGTAGTTGCTTCGGAGGCACGTTCCCGCTCGAGATGCTTCGCTCGATGGTTTCAATCAGCACCTGGGCTCCGGCCTTCGAGCCAAACATTGCCAGCGCTTGGGCCAGCCGAAGTTGGCGATCCCCCGTAGCCTCGGCCATCTCCCGCTCCAGGATCGGGACCGCCAGTGCCGGGTCGGCTGTGCAGATCTCCACAAACGGGATTTTCTCGCGATAGTGAGGACTGCCTTCCAGCGCCATTGGGACGTCCTCCCAAGCGGAAAGATGGCGCCCATCCAGTTGTTTTACGAACGCCCTGATAGCGGCTTCGTCGAGGGGCATGTCCTTAACTTCGCGGGTAAGCATTTCGGGCAAAAGGGTGCCGACTTCAGTGAGTCTCTTTTGCACTTTGCGCAGGTCCACCTGGCGCGCGCTAACACCGTCGCGGATGGCATAGGCCGCGGCCACCCCCATCGCGCCCCCCAGGTTCTCCATTTCCGGCTGATTGCGCAGGTTGTACAAAACGTCGTGAGTGCCCGAGAAGGCCTTGCCTCCTACCTGGATGTTCTCCAGCCCCCGCGGCAGCAGGGCACGATATGGCATTTCCGTGGGCAGGATGGGCATGAGCAGTCCCACCCGGATCCAATTCGAGGCAACCCTTCTGTGGCAATCCATTTGCCCTGCGCCAAGGTTGATCACATCGGGCCATGCACGGTGACGCAGAATATCGGTCAGGGTCAAGACCACGTCGCCCACGATGTGACGCGACTCGCGCGTGGCGATGTAGTTGCCGTGGTCGTGACACTTGGGGCCGCGCCGCCGTCCGATCAGGATCGCCCGCGTGTAGTCGTCGATGTTGCTCACGACTACCGTGTGCCCGAAGTGCCAGCGGCTCTTGGTGGGCTGGAGGTATTGGGCCAGGTTGAACCACATGGGGTAACCGTCGCGCGCGGCGCCATAGAAGAATTTTGCTCCGGCGAAAGCCGCTACGTCACCGTCGCCGGTGGTATCGGCTGTAATCTTGGACAGGACGGCCATCGGCCCGTAAGGCGTAGCAGCTACAATCCCGCGCACCTGGTTGTCCTGAAGCACGGCTGCGATAGCGATGGTATTGAAGAAGAGCTCCACACCGGACTGCTGCGCATCCTTGAGCAGCGCGTACATCTTCGCCTCGATGTTCCACGGCCCGTTGAGTTCGTTGGCCGAGGTGGGCCAGTGGATGCTCTTGTGCACCTCATCCACGAGGTTGGCGTTGCGGATGGCGAATCCGGCCCAATACCGGCCATACCAGTAAGCGCTGACGCCACCCACGGTTCCCGTACCTCCGAGGCCGGGACAGAGTTCTAGCAGGACGGTCCTGGCGCCCTCGCGGGCCGCTGAGTTGGCGCAGGTAGCCCCGCACGTTCCCCCGCCGACCACCAAAAAGTCGGTCTCCCGGAGAACGGGCACACTCACGGGAGCCACCGTGAGTCTTTCATAGAATCGGCCGCGCTGGGGGCTGTCCTGAAACTTCACCTCCAGGCCGTGCGGAGGGTAGTCGGGAATTCCGTAATCGGTTTCGCCTGCTGCGGGAAGCTCGCCGTTGCTAAGTTTGGGGAGCAATGTCTTGGCAAAGGCCGCGCCAGCCAAAGCTGCATTGACCGGATCGCGCAGCAGATCGCGCCACGCATCCTCCAGCCGCGCTGCTTCGTTAAGGCACCACAGGCCTTTCACCGGACCGGCGAAGCTCCCCAGCGGCAAGCGGACCCCGGCCTGGTTCTTGTCGGCAAAGTTGACCTCCAGCCCTTTGAACTCCCCCACCCAAGCAGGGGCAGGGCCGGCCAGCCGCGTGGTCTGCGGGCCGTCCAACTCATAAGCACAGATGGCGAGTTTGGCATCCTTGAACTTTGGAACGTTCTGAACCAGATGGGCCGCCACGCGCATGGTGCGATGGCGTGCCTCGATCTCCCGCCGCATCATGCCTTCCAGATCCAGCTTGCCCATCTGCAGCTCCATCGGGCACTCTATCAGCACGTGCCCATTGCCGCGGTAACCGGCATGGATGGCCAGCTTGTTACCGACGATGCCGAGTTCCGCGGGCACCTCCAGCGTGGTCTCCGCAAGCAGCCTCACTCCTTCCATCTCCATCATGCGGATGAAGTGGAAGTCCGCGGCCGTCTCCCGAGCAAACTCGGCGCCGGCGATTCTCGCCACCACCGCCGTGCTGGTCGCATCAAGAACCAGCCGTCCCAGAAGAGCCTGGCGGCCCGATTTGTTGCCGATGACCACGCCGCGAACGGCACTGCCTGTCAAGATGGCCTCAGTGGGCAGAGCACCGTAGATCAGTTCGACTCCGGCCTCCAAAAGCAGGTTCTCCAGCGTAACCTTGAAGGCATCCATCCACAGCGGAATCTCCCCCGAAGCCTCGGCGGTGGCCTGCTTCTTCAGAGTCGCCGCGATCAGTTCGGGGACCAGCCCACTGCCGGCCAGCTTACCCAGGTCAACCCAAGGCTTGAGCGTGGCAGTGACATCGCGCCCTAGATAGGTCCGGTGTTCCACCAAAACAACCTTGCAGCCTGCCCGGGCGAATTGGAGAGCGGCAGCCACCCCCAACACGGATCCTCCGATCACAACCACGTCCGCTTTGCGCAAAACCGGCAGCCGCGAGCGGCGCAACTGAACGCCCACCCCTCTCTTCCCTGTTTGAGGGAGTTGATCCTGAGCGAGGGCAACCTCGGGCAGAAGGCCGGAATGGCCACCCATCACAATGGTGGCCATCGTTCCACTGCTGACACCCTGAATAAAACGGCGGCGCGACAAGGCCATAGCTCGGTCTCCTTCTTGTCTATTCTTTCCGGA
>CAWDMN010000054.1:0-100850 GCA_963803155.1 uncultured Acidobacteriota bacterium | reverse complement strand
CGGGACCAACCTCGATGGGCGTGCCGTCAACCGTCCAGGTAAGGACACCCTCGATCCCGTAGAGGATCTCCTCATAGGCGTCGTTCTTGTGGGCCCGCGCCGCCAGCATCTGCCCGGCGGGGACGAGAACCTCGAACACTGACGCGCTGCCGTTGGAATCCTCGCCCGTGAGGAGAAACCGGATCCCCAGGGGACCAATCTTGATGGTCTCTTCCGAAGGATTCACTCTGGTCGTACTTTGGTCCATAATTGTGCCCCCTTTGAGCTAATTCCAATGAGCTTTCATGATGAGTTCACTATTGCGATGAACACCAACGAGTCCATCCACTGATTTCGCTCATCCTTCGACAAGCTCAGGATGAGCGGCACTCCAATCCCCGCTCGTACTGAGCTTGTCGAAGTGCGAGCGGGGGCATGTGCGATGAGTATGCACTTCACACCTGAATTGTGGATGCATTAGTCTCAGCTTGAACGCTCCTTGGAATAAGTTACCCCACATTTCTAGTCTGCGCCATCCCTAGCGTGAGCAGAGTCTCTGTCGTGTTGTAGCTCATGCTTGTGTTTCGAACGTCCCGTCTGCTTCTTGAGATGCCCAACAAATCCACTCACAGGCCCGTCAGCTGACGGACCTGGTGAAGTGGATGGTTGGCCTATTCGATATCAGGGATACCACGAGCCGCATGCCAAATCCGGACTATTTTTACAATCTCTCTATCCATGCAAATTCGATAGACGATCCGACAAGGACGACGAATGATTTCTCTAATTTCGGGTGTGTTGAATTCTGGAACAATTCGGCCCGACAGAGGATAGGTTTGGAGGCGCTCAATGACATGAAATATCCCTTGGATGAACCTGCGAGCAGCCTCGGGATCATCTTGAGCAATGTAGGCGGAAATTTCCCTTAAATCGGTCAGCGCGCTGGGCGACCAACTCAGGTCGTAAGCCATCCAGCAAACTCCTCCCTCACTCGAGAATGAGGAATTTCTTGGCCCTCATTTAATTCCTGCAGCCCGCGACGAACAGCGGCTACAAAGTTGATGCGATCCTGAATTTCCTCCCAGGTGGCGTCATCCGGTAGTTTTTCTATAGTCTTGAGAGCAATTTCCTTGTTTGTCATGGCTCCATTATAGCATTGCTCGCAATGAAAAAAGGCCTTCGATTTGCGGCCAACATTACGGCTGAGGGGTTAGCGCGCTTTTCAGCGTCAATCACCGCAAACCGGTTGTTGAACTGAGCCGTGGAGCGGCAGCCGTAGCTTCATGGAGCGAAGCACATCCAGCCATCATTTTGACCAACGCCCTGGGATTCGGTATATGAGGCGATCTGCTTTTTAATGTCCTGAAAGGACAAAATATTCCAGCCCAGGGTTGGCGCGAGATGACGGCCGTCACCCGCGCCTACCCTGGGCCATTTCGCCGCAACCGGATGGCGTTCCCTGTAAGGGATCAATAATCGATCAAGCCCACACATAGCGCTCATCAAACGCAGCCTCATAACGGCGCGGAAACTCGCGATATTCATCTTGGAACGAGATGTGTTGGTGGTGAGCGGCTTGATTCGTAATATAATGCTTCACTTCCTCAATTTGCGATTGCCCAATGGAAAATGCACCGTAACCTGCTTGCCAGGCGAACTTCTTAAGCCGGCCGCCCTTTTCCTTGATCCAGATACTGGAAGAACGTTTGATCTCCTTGGCCAACTCCGAGACTGAGCTGGTGCTGTGCAATTGGCATGGGCAATGGACATGATCTGACATGCCTCCAATTTGGAGTCCGTGGCATGGCTGCTGATGGCATATCCCGGCGATGTATCGAGGCAATTCGTCCCGGAGTCCATCCTCGCTAAGAAAAGGGAAGCGTTCTTTTGTGGAGAAAATCTAGTGGATAAGGATTTTCGTCAATGATTGAGACATGTCGAACCTCCCTATTGTTCCCCGTCAGGGAACGGGAACCCAAAAAACCGGTAATCCCAGCGTAGACCACCCGCCGGAAGCGGCCGGCCAACCCTGGGCTGGAATATGATGCGCTTGCGCATTTGAATTTTCAACACGGCCGCTCACTGGCCCGTCAGCTGACGGGTCCAGTGCAGAGGAATGGTTGGAATTTTAATTATCGAATCGAGCGAAAAGTCAAAAAGTCAAGTGTGGCACCTTTTTCTTCTTTATGAGGAGGGGAATCCCTGTCTCCAACAGGGTTCTGCGTCACTGCAGGTCATTCAAAGGGCGGCAGGGCCTTCCACCCTCACCGTATTCTCACAATGGGAAGGCCGCCAATCCGGTTTCTTCCGGCTCAGGGATCCTTTCCACCTGCCTTTTTAGCCTATCGACCTGCTCCCGGCTCTCTGTGCAAATTCCAAATAGGATAATTTAATCCCGTTCGCCGCGGCTTAGTCCAACCCCGGATTGTACGCACGCTCCGCTTCGCTCCGGTGCGTACGAATCCTTAACTCGTTAGGCGTCTGGTGCCATTCCAATCAGCCAATTCATTGCATCTTCAAAAGAAGTGAAGGCCTTGATCCTGAAGCCTCGGTTTTTGGAACAGAGTGCAAAGAACGCGGCATTGTCAAAATGTTCGACGGGACAAAGAACAGCCGTCTTTCGAGAAAAGGCTTTGCGAAGGTTGCTGAGTTCAGCCGCTAGATACCATAGATCTGTTACTGACATCTGTACGTGTGCCTGTCGAGTATCTAGGAGTATCTCGTAGTCGACCAGATGGGCTGTGGCCGAAGCGATCTCTATCAGGGCTTTCTTAGACGTTTCGAAATCTAGATCTCCTTCTGGGGTTGCTCTGACGAAGTCTTTTGCGTGGATAAGTCTGATATCTGTTGGCATGATTGTCTCCTTGCTTTGTATGTTGGCGCCTAACGCTTGGGGTTAGCCGCCACGGCCGGGAAAGATTACAAACAAAGAATCCTGTTTATTCTGGCGATGTCCTCGAAAGAAGCCGCTGGTCCGTCAGCTGACGGATCGGCTGGACCCCTGGTTTGGCGCGGCTTTTCCGGACTTGATGAAACTGCCAGCCCTCCCGTGATTTGTTTTTAGTTGTGCATTCAACCAGCACTTTCTCTGCCGGAATCTTTCCTGGCGTAGCTTTTATTTCTCACGGAGACACGGAGTCACGAAGGATTGTATTTCATTTAAAGCTGCGACCGAATTGTTCCTTTTTTTCTCTCCGTGCCTTGGAGTCTCCGTGTGATTAAATGCTGCGCCAACAGTACGCATGTGCGGCTGGCGCTTGTGCTAGTCCGAACCATGCGGTTGTTAGCGCGCATCGTTCTGCTTTTGCAGCGCGGACTGAGCTAAGCACTCTTTTGCCTTTCTGTATCCCAATTCAATCATCTCGGATGCCCGGTCAAACTCCAATGTCCGACACGCGTTCCTCGGAATTTCTATAACTATGTCTGGCGGATAAGCGGCAAGCTTTTGGCGCGCTATGGTACTCTGCATAGCTTCAAACGCCTGAATGGCGATATCGTACACCCCCCAATCTCGGCTGCTACTGCTTGTCACGGATTGTTGGAGGCGGTCGATAAAGCGATTAATCTTTTCGCGGAATGGGGATGTAGGGAACGCCGGAGGCGCACTCACGGCACGAAGCTTCTTTGGGCTCTCTTCGGGGCCGCCCAGATTTACAGCAATAATCATATCAGTTTCATCACCAAATGCTGGCGCAATAGGCACAGGATTTAAAATCCCTCCATCAACAAGATCGACCCCATTGTACTCGAATGGAGTAAAGAGAAGAGGTATTGCGAAAGATGCTCTCATAGCATCAAAGAGACTGCCCGACTTCATCCATATTTCCTTCTGACCTTTAATATCAGCAGCAACAGCCGTATATGAAATTGTGAGATCTTGGATCAATTTCTCTCCAACTAAACCGATTAAGGTATTGATAATTTTGTCACCTCTCACGAGCCCGCTCTTTTCCCATGAAAGATCTAGTAGCGTGACTATGTCGACTTTCGTAATGGTACGCACCCATTGCTCAAATTCATCCAGTTTTCCTGCAGCATATGTTCCCCCTATTACGGCACCGATTGAGCAACCGACTATTGATTTGATTTTGAAATCATTTTCTTCAAGCCAATGAATTACACCGATATGTGCTAAACCTCGAGCGCCGCCACTCCCAAGAACGAGAGACGTGGTTTTCATTTTCGTTGTTGGCATAATCTCACCGAATGCCTTTCACTGAGATGCTAACGACCGTGCCTCAGCCGCCACGGCCAGAATGATGGTGAAACAAAGAATGCTTTTGACTTTTTTTATCCCCTTGAGAGGAGCCGCTGGCCGTGGTCGGCTGGAGGCCGCTGGTTGGCGCTTTATTTTCCGATTTGGATGAACTCTTCCAATGTGAGTCCAATATTTTTGGCAATTTGACGGAGTAAAATGGGAGAAAGATCTCTGCCGGCATGAAAAGGAACTGTCGTACAACGGCCATCGGCATGACGAAATTGTATGTGAGAGCCTTTTTGTCGTGCTACGTTAAAACCAAGATTTTCCAGCCTGGTCACCACATCTCTGGGCTTCAAAATCGGATATTTCCCCATGGTTACGCCACCATGATGGTTTGAGTCCCGACAAATTCACCTTCCAATTTGGGATCACCCTCTTCAAGCAGGAGCTGGAGGACCTCTTCAAGATTTTTATGCAGTTCATCCAACGAGGCGGCTTGCGTGTGGGCTCCTGGAAAGCCAGGAACATATCCGACAAATAATTGCGTGTCTGGGCAACGTTCGATAATAGCCGTAAAGGTTTTCATGATAACCTCCTGATTGCATATTATCATAGTCTGGCCAAAACAATCTCCGGGTTTCCCGCCAACGCCGCCGCTTACCTGCCAGCGCGCCTTTCGCGCTGGTCAGGTGGAGTGGCTTGTTGTGACGATGTTTTCGGATGGGATATTCTTTTGCCCCTTCCGGGATTTGTTTTTATCTTCGAGTTTAAACGGCTTTATCGAGTTGCCGGAGGTTATCCTGGCTTCGCATTTTATTCACAACATATATTCGGGGACCAACCGTAAAAGTCGGGTCCCCTCAATTTTTCACCAAAAAGCTTCTGGATAATTCGAACAGTATCATTTTCCATTTTGGACGTCAATGTTCTGAATCACTTTGCTAATCCATTGTTGCTGTTGGGTATGAAATTTCCTCAATCAATCCCCAACTCCTGGCCTCCTGGGCACATGAAAAAGCGGTTGTTCCCAAAACCTCCTTATTCGGATATTAGGGGAACATCCGGAAAATTTTATAGCAGGAGATGCCGGATGGTTTTGTCCTTTAATTTGGGCCTAATTGAGCAATATCTTGCCCATCGATGATTGACTGGAGAAGCCCTGCGCCCCTATTGGGTCCGCCTGGTCCGCCGCTTCCTCCAGGGTATGGTAATTGGAACTGATCTCGATCCGCAGACAGAGAAAGGCTCATGGAGCAGACTGCAAGATTGCTCCAACGAATTCCAGGCTAATCGAATCTGAACGGGTGGAGTATTCCGTTGGTTGCCGGTTTTTCTTCATTTTTCACCTTTTTGTCTCTGGTTTTCGCTTTATCTGATGAAGGCCTCATAGATACCATCCCAAGTTATTTGAGCCAATCTCGAAAAGAAGCCTGGCCAGGTTCCACACCTCAGCCGTGGAGGTGCCCTGTATGGCGAAAAGATTAGAACCGGTTCACTTCTCGAAAACCCACTCAGACGCTGGTTGAAGGGACCCCCTCTGAGTCGTTATAAAAATCCGGGAACAATTTTTAAAAAAATGGGTCTAATTCTCCAGAAATCATAAAGCAGAAAAACAGGAGGTATCGGTTCAAAATTCATGGAGAAAGGAGAATCCTCCGGCCAGCGTGTCATAACGTTTAGACACTCTGAGAGCATGACGCGAAGGCGTGCCTGCAAGAGCTGCCCCCAGGCGCGTTAGACCGCGGGGATGAGAGGGAACCTTCCAAATATTTTGAGCGAAATGAGATTGCGATCCAATAAACGGATGAATATAATCGGGCCGATTACGTCTCGCCAATGCCTCCTAAATTATTTCAGCCATGGTATGAACATAGGGTATAGGCACGACGCGTGGACGCGCATAGATTGAGGCTTTTAATTCCAAGGAGCGTTCAAGCTGAGACTAATGCATCCACAATTCAGGTGTGAAGTGCATACTCATCGCACATGCCCCCGCTCGCACTTCGACAAGCTCAGTACGAGCGGAGATTGGAGTGCCGCTCATCCTGAGCTTGTCGAAGGATGAGCGAAATCAGTGGATGGACTCCTTGTTGTTCATCGCAATAGTGAACTCATCATGAAAGCTCATTGGAATAAACGAGACTCGGGATTAACGTCTCAAAAAAAAATCCAAATTAACTGTTGGATTTTCGAACTTTTTGCTGTGATCTCTATCAAGAGGGGGAAAGAATTCATGCACACTCTTCTCCAGGACGTTCATTTCACTCTGCGTCAAGCCCGGCGCAGCCCAGCCTATTACGGGCTGATCATCTTGATCCTGGCCCTCGGCATTGGCGCCAACTGCGCAATCTTCAGCAAAATAAATCAAGCGTTGTTTAAGCCGCTGCCGTGCCAGGACGAGAAGCGGCTGGTCAAGCTCACTACCTTGACTCAGGATGTCCCCTTTGACGGTGTCTCTTATGCAGATCTGCAGGATTTCAAGGAGCAGAACCGAGCCTTTGAAAGAATTGGGGCCATGATCTATGCCAATCCCATGATTGCCCGTGGCTCAGGGGAGCCGATCCGGGTGGCAAGATGGGATATCACGCCTGAATTTTTGGGGGTCTTTGGCACAAGACCCGTCTTGGGGCGGGGGATCGAGCCCGGCGACTGCAAGTCGGAGAGTTCGAAGGTCATGGTGATTACACCCGCCATGTGGAAACGCGTCTTCAATGGACGTCCTGATGTGGTGGGACAAATCGTGATGATGGATGACAAACCTTATACCGTGGTGGGGGTGCTATCCGGCAACTTTTGGTTCCCCTACTTCACGAATATGGAAGATGCACTCGGTGGCACGGGCACGGCATTCATGCCCCTGATTCAACACTCCTACATCGTGCAGGATCGCTCTGCGCGGTTCATCGCAGCCTACGGCCTGATCAAAAAAGAGAGTTCCGTGGCACAGGCTCGAATGGAATTCGCGGATTTCACCAATCGCTTGGAAACGCTCTATCCAAAAACCAACCTTCACACCCGAGGCCAGGTTCTGGACCTTCATTCCGTTCTCGTGGGTGAAGGCAAAAACTCTCTGATGCTTTTGTTCGCGGCGGTGGGGATTGTGCTATTGATTGCCTGCACCAATGTGGCCAATCTGCTGCTGGCCAAGGCCACGGTCCGTGAAAGGGAGATGGCGATCCGGGTATCGTTGGGGGCCAGCCATTGGCGTCTGTCTCGGCAAATGCTCACGGAGAGCCTGCTGTTGGGAGTGTTGGGCGGCCTGGCCGGGTTGCTGGTGGCCCGGGGCGGGCTATATTTTTTCAACCTGATGGTTTACCAATCCGCGCCCACGGCCACGGAATTTCAATTGGACTGGCGGATCCTTGCCTATGCCCTGTCGGTGTCGCTTCTTACGGGTCTGTTGTTCGGCTTGGCGCCGGTTTGGCATAATTTTGGTTTGAACCTCAATGATTCCCTGAAGGAAACCGGTTCCAATATCTCGAGCAGCCTCACCAAACGAAGGTTTCAGAAGATTCTGGTCTGGGTGGAGATCACGCTCTCGATGATGTTGTTGGTGGGGGCAGGCCTTTTGATGCGCAGCCTCTGGCGTCTCTGGCAGGTGAATCCCAGGTTTAAAACCGATCGGGTGATCTATGCCATGATATCGGCTTCCCGTTTGAAACATGCCAAACGAGAGCAGGTGGCTGCTTTTTATAGCCAGATCCAGAGCCGGCTGGAGTCCATTCCTGGCGTGGAAAAGGCCAGCTTGAACGGCGCCGTCCCCATGTCGCACACTTCAACCTCGGTGGATATTACTCGTATCGCTGAAAAGCCGGAGGTGACTCTGGCAGCGCGATCAAGATTCGAGATCGTTGGGACAAGCTATTTCGACACTCTGCATATCCCCTTGAAGAGGGGGCGGGATTTTTCGCCATTGGACCGGTACGGGGCTCCTCGCGTTATGATCATTAATGAAGCCATGGCTCGAAAATATTGGGGGAACCTCGATCCCGTGGGGTCGCACCTGCTTGACGAACAAGAACCGATCACAGTGGTAGGAGTTGCGGGGGACACCCATTCGAATTCTCTGGAAGAGCCGGTGGAGCCCATTTTCTATTTCCCCGCCGCCCAGACGATCATGGGGCAATGGATGTTTGCCATCGTCCGGGGCAGTCCGGGCGCCACCGGCCTCGTCGAAAGGCTTAAACAGGAACTGCAATCCATGGACGCCACTCTTTTCGTGGACCAGCCCAAGCTGCTGGAAAAATCGCTCCTCTCCACCATCACCGACCGGAATGAGATGTTGACGATGATCGGCAGCTTTGCGTTGCTGGCGCTGTTGCTCACTCTGACCGGGATTTATGGAGTGCTCTCCCACTTTGTGGCCCAGCGGACCCGCGAAATCGGAATCCGCATAGCCATGGGAGCGGATGCCGGAGACCTGATCCGCATGGTGATGAAACAGGCCTTGTGGATTGCCTTGATCGGTGTCGCGGCCGGAATTGCGGCAGCCTTTGGCCTTTCCCGTTATATTGCCAGCCATCTGTATGGTGTTACAAAGAATGACCCGGCTACCTACATCGGCACCGCTTTGTTATTTTTAGCCGTGGCTTCAGTGGCAGCCTATATTCCAGCCCGCAGAGCCACCCGGGTTGAGCCGATAGAGGCCTTGCGGGCCGAGTGATTGGATTCCCTTTATAAACTCACTTTTCAGTGGGGCAGGCCTCCAGCCTGTTACCGGAGTTTCAACATTTTTACCGCGAAGCGGTAAGGGATATTAGCTTGGGGTAAGAGAGCGTTTTGTGCTCTCTTACCCCAAGTAAAGTGGGCCCGAATTAGGCGCGCACTCCAAAGGAGTGCAGGAGGATTAGCATGGCCTCTGCCTATTTGGCTCTCCATTGTCATCTTATCTTCAGCACCAAGGATCGTATCCCCCTCATTGAACGGAACTGGCGTGATCGTCTTCCTGCATACATGGGAGGTATTTTGCATAAAATGGATGTTATTCCTGAATCCATTGGTGGCGTTACGGATCATGTCCATATTTTGGCGGGTTTCCGCGCCACTCAGACAATCGCGGATATGGTTCATGATGTGAAACGAGGTTCTTCCGTTTGGGTCCATGATGAATTACATCATTCGAAATTTGCCTGGCAAATCGGTTAAGCCGCATTGACCGTTAGCCCCTCGCAAATAGAGGTCGTAAAACAATACATTAAGAATCAAGAAGAGCATCATCGGCATCGGACTTTTCAGGAGGAATACCGGGAGATTTTGGAAGAGTCAGGCGTTCAATACGACGAGAGATATATTTGGGGATGATCTCCAGCACCCGTTCCGGGTGCAGCAGAGGTGAAAACGGATCGAGACCTGTGGTGCGCGGCATGAAACGCCGTCTCGGAATTTACCGAGGCTGCAAATGCCCACGATAATGGTTCAAGTAGCCAGTGGATTGTACCGCCGATCCTTAAGGAAACGAGACGAAGTCTCGCACAGGCTAATCTCCCCAACCGCTTCGCGGTAGCCAAAAGCAGTATCGGCCTAATATTGTTGAAACTCCAGGGGCAGGCCTCCGGCTGTTAGTTGCGGGGAACTCTGCCCCCAGCGCCGGGCTGACGCAGACCGCTCTGCAAAGTGGGAAGGAATTAGCAGACTGGAGGTCTGCCCCACCTTGTCTGTGTGATTTCTTTTTTTGGCAACCAGCCTCCGAGAAAACCATCTCCTCATTCCACTTTTCGGACCCATTTTACGCTTTTACCATAGAAGGGAAGGATTGCGTAAAATTGTAATCTGCCCCTATTGGCCGCAAGCCAATCTGGTTTCCTTCCAGTTGCGATAAGCCAAAGAAATTAAATCGTTTCCAGGTATGGGCAAATGAGAAAATTAATTTTGATGATTTCATTGATCGGACAGTTGGCCTCTTGTCTGATGGCTCAGCCGAAACCTTCCATCTTGCTTGAGCGGGAAGCTATTTTGAACGTAGCTCAATATTATGCCGAGGGGTGTTATGAGGGGAAGGCTGATCGTCTGAATCAAGTCTTGCATCCGGAAATAGTCAAAAGGGGATTGATCCCTTTGCCAGGTACAGGCAAATTGGTCTTGGACCTTGTCAACCGGCAAGGATTAATGGATTCCGCGCGGGCCGGGATCAGTCAGTCGCCCAAAGGAAGAACGAAGTTTCAGATTCGAGTCTTGGATATATCCGGGAATATGGCGTCAGCCAAAGTGATTTCAGGCAAGTTTGTGGATTATCTGCAATTGGGCAAACTGAACGGAGAGTGGCGAATTATTAATATCTTGACGGAAATCATTTCTCCAGGGACTATTTCTCATTGACCCTGAAAGATAGACATGAATCGATGCCTTCGTTTGGGGAATTAGGAGAGAGAAATGAGCACACGACGGGATTTTCTAAAATGCAGCGGAATTGGCGCAGCTCTAGTAGGATTAAGTCAAAAATCCTTTCTCAAAGCCGATGTGCCAGACCATCTCTGGAGCGGATACGACTTTGGATCCGGGCCACGAATCACCGATCGACTCAACCAAGGCCCTTTCGGAGTGGAGCAGGATGAGGGATGGCGCACCATTGCCAGCACTACCGCTTCCGAGAAGCCCGTGCGAAACTATGGATTCGGTCTCTGTGGTTATACGTGGGAAGAAAGTGGCCCTTCTCTGGCGGCCCGCGCCGGAAAACAGTCGCTGGAAGACCACGTGGAAAAAATGGCATCGCTTCCATTTGTGGACGTTTTATATATCCGATGCGACTGGAGGGATGTGCAAAAACGGCCGGGGAAACTCGATCTGATCCCAATCTGGAAGTTGACCCTGGATGCGGCCAAATCGTTTGGCCAACGCGTGGCCTTCCGCGTCCAACTCTCCAACACCGCCTTCCAACCCCGGCAATTGGCGGTACCTGATTTCCTCCAGCAGAAAATCCCCTTTGCCAATATTGGCCGCTCCCCCGCGGCCGGCGGCAATTTTGATTATCGTGAACCTCAATATGACCATCCCGAATTTCAAAAAGCCTTTCGTGAATTGAACGAATTGCTGGCGGCCGAGTTCGACGGTCACCCGTCGATCGAGTTTATGGACTTAATGATGTACGGCTTCTGGGGGGAAGGGCACACGAGCGATCTGAAAAATCCCTTTCCTGATTACCCAACCGCGGAGAAAACCATGGTGGGGATGACTCGGCTGCAACTCGACGCCTGGAAGAAGACTCCGCTGGCGGTTAATACCGAACCGGACATCAGCAAAGTCGGCAATCGGGAAGTTCACGACATTTGTGTGCGTGAAGGCTGCTGGCTGCGCTCCGATTCCATCCTCGATATTGAAGAGCCCCTTCAGGTTGAAAATCTGGCCAATCGTCCACCCTGGTTGGCCGCCGTCATGGAGGATGGCGCTTATCGCGATTACAATCTCGATCGGATTCCCTTGGATGAGGCCGGAATCAATTTGCGCGAAAAAGCCATGCTGCATGTGCTGGATCTGGGGGCGAACTACTGGTCTTTGTGGACGGAAGGGGAAAACCTCAAGCGGTTTAACGAACGCTATCCTCGCGGCTTTGCCACACTTCAAAAGCGAATGGGATACCGGATTCGTCCTTCCTGGGTCTGGCAACGGAAACGATACGGAACAAGCGAAGTGATTGTCAATATTACCAACGAAGGCGTAGCCGGAATCCCAGGAGCCTTGCGGCTCTCCTTGGAGAGCCTGGACGGAAAACTCAAAATGGAGGGCAGCCTCGATGCCGGCCACCCCCACGGTGGCAGGATTCGTCAGGCTGCCTTTGTTTTGCCCAAGGGATTCGAGGGACAAAAACTAAAATTGCGCGCTGAAATTGAAACCAAAGGAATCAGACGTCCAGTCCATTGGGCTTGTGAACAACCGCTCCATCCCGATGGGTCTCTCACAATTGATTTAAAATCGTTCAATGCTCGTGGGTGGCGAAAAGGAGTCTGAAAGATATCAAGCGACAAAAAAAATAATGATGTGCTAGAATTGGAAAGTTTAATGATTAACTAATTGTTTTCTTTTATTAATCTTGACCTCTTAAAAAGTCTAAGTCCAAAAGCATGACAGAATCCGCATAACTGATCCCATGGCCGTTGTTCCTTTTCATTTGTACTGTTTCTGAAATCAAAGACAGACCAGCATCGAGATCCTTGGGGAGCCTAATCATGAATAAGAGATTACTGGTCCTGGCCGTCATGGGATGGTCAGTCTATTTCATCGGGTGGGGATCCTCGGCCAATGGCACAATTTTTGCGCAGCAAGCCGCCTCATTAAAAAAGACTCACATTTATCGCACCGTTGAGAACCATCCTATCCGCTTGGATGTTTACCATCGGCAGGGAAAACTCAGGCAGCCGGTGTTGATGCGGATTCACGGTGGAGCGCTGATTTTCGGGCACAGGGGGACGAGTCATCCAGAACAGATCGATCTCTACCTCAATGCGGGATACACCGTGGTCTCAATCGATTATCGTCTGGCCCCGGAGAGTAAATTGCCGAAAATCCTTGAGGATTTGGAGGCTGCCTACCGTTGGGTACAACAGGAAGGTCCCTGTCTTTATTCAATGGATGGATCTCGGATTGCCGTGGTCGGGCATTCGGCGGGCGGATACTTGACGCTAATCTCAGGCTACCGGCTCCAGCCTCGTCCTAAAGCGCTCGTCTCTTTTTATGGGTATGGAGACATTATTGGAGACTGGTACACCCGTCCTTCGGCTACCTATTTGAAGATGAAGCCTGTATCCAAAAAAGAAGCGTATGCCGCCACCGGCAAAGAGCCAATTTCAGAGGCTCTCTCGGAAGAAGCCCGCTGGCCTTTTTATCTCTATTGCCGGCAAAACGGGCAATGGCCTTGGGAAGTGGTTGGAATCGATCCAGCCAGGAACCCTTCTGCATTTATCCCCTTTTGTCCATTAAAGAATGTGGGTCGAGATTTCCCTCCGACACTTTTATTGCATGGGACTAACGATGAAGACGTGCCATTTGAGCAATCCAGTCTGATGGCCCGGGAAATGGAAAGAAAAGGGGTCCCGCACGAGTTGGTGGTCATCAAAAATGGAGCGCACGGCTTTGATGACAAGTGGGAAGATCCCCAGGTTCAAGCTGCGTTTCAAAAGGTTTTGGCTTTTCTAAAAAGGCATCTCGGAAGCCAGGGGAATTCGGAGTAATTCACTGTTCTACATTTTCCGGTTGGCCGTCCCAAGGAAAGGCCAGGGGAGCGCTTCAAGTTTCCATCCCGGAGAATTGGAAGGGTTGTTATGAACGGGTGGCCATTACCGCCGACATCCTGGCGGATGGCAAGTATGTCGGGCAGATTGACGAAGCTGTGGTGGATTTGCGACCCGAACGGAAATGGTCGCGAGATGGAAATTCTGAATTATGAATTCTAGAGTTTGCAATCTGCGATCTGAAATCTGCAATCAAACGCCAGGCGGGAGGTAGCTGCTTTCTCAAGAGCCGCTCATGCCAGCGTGGCTGGCTCAACAAGAGGATAAAGATATTCAACTTCAATCGTCAGGTTCGGAAAAGATGCCCCTCCTTGGACAAGGTTGTTAAATCCGCCCCGGCGGAAGGGGCCGTTCGTCCCTGGACGGACGGGGGTGGTTCGATGCTGGCCAGGGTAGGCAGTCGCACCACCCCGTCCGCTAAGGCGGACACTCCTTCCGCCGGGGCGGATTTAACAACCTTGTCCAAGGAGGGGAATCGTATAGCTGGGACTTTCTTGGGAGACGAAATATGAAAACAAAGCCTCTGTGTCTGTGGAGCCCTCTGCTTCTTCTGCTCCTGCCCCTGGTATATGATGGACCACAGACGGCTGAGGCGCAAAGGAAACCCATGAACAAATTCTACGAACCCGAGCGAGTCAAACAAGCTGTTCCGCAAGAGCCCATCCCTCGGGAAGTGCGCATCCAGTTCCTGCGCCCAGGGGAACTCTTGTCAATCCAGGAAAAATTTCCGGTGGCTTTTCAGCCGGTCGGAACACTCGAGTGGCATGGGCGTCAGAATCCCCTCGGCTGTGATGCGATCAAAGCCGAGCGCCTCTGTATTGAAACGGCCCAAAAAATTGGGGGCGTGGTCATGCCGGCCGTTTATTTTGCCGCGGATGCCTATCGGGATGTGGGGAAAGGGTATGGATTGGGGATGGACCCGGAAGCCGGTTTTCAATTGCCAGGCTCTTTTTATCCCATTGATACGGATCTGCTCAAGCAGTTCATGCTGAATGCCTGCCGTAATTATCTCGCCCGCGGATTCAAGCTGGTAGTCATAGTTTCCGGACATAATCCACCCGTCCAGCAAAACCTCTTCGACGAGATTTGTTACCAGCTAAAAACCTCCGAAGGCAAAGAGCCGGTGTTTTTCACCATGGAATATACGGCGATTGAGGAAGGAAATCCCAGGAGAAGCGGAGATCACGCCGGCGGCTATGAAACCAGCATGATGCTTTTCCTGAATGGTGACCGGGTCAACCGCAAAGCCAATGATGGGCAAAAGGAACCTGATCTGGCCATCTACAACGAGTTCCCGGTCAATCAGGCCACCGCCGAAGAAGGACGGATCCGCTTCAACTTGCAGGTGGAGGGGTTGGCCAAATTAGTTCGAGAGAGACTTTTCCGTCTGGAATAATCGTAGTAAGAATGGCCAGATAATTCAGTGGAGGGAGATATACGAAATATGCCCGGAAACAGGTCTAGACCCAAGATACTTGTCTGTTCGAATCAGAGGCTCTTCAAGTCCTTCTTCACGCAGGTTCACCAGGAGAAGCTGAGCGGCCTATGCCAGTGGGATCGTTTATCCTCACGGACTATCGATGGGCCGATGCGGCAAAAGCTTCGAGAAGCCGATGGGCTGATTACCACTTGGGACAGCCCCAAATTCCCCGAGGCGGCTTTGGAGTGGGCGCCGGATCTGCGGATCATCAGCCATTGCGGAGGGGAAGTGAAGACCCGTTTTGCTCGCCCGCTTTTCGAGACTCTGACGATCACCAATGCCGCCACGCCCATGGCAAGGCATGTAGCGGAGCTGGCTGTAACTTTTTTGCTCTATCTGGCCCGCGAGGTGGACCATTACCGCAACGCCCTGCGGGAGGCCTCCAATAAGATCTATGAAGAACTGCATCTTTCCGGAGCCGGGGTAGAAACCATTCTGAACCAAAGAGTGGGATTGATCGGGCTGGGGAGGATCGGAAAGGCCATCGTCGAATTATTACAACCCTTCGGGACGCGGTTCCTGGTTTACGATCCATATGTCACGGTGCAACAGTATAAATCTGATTCGGTCCAATTTGTGTCGTTGGAAGAGGTCCTCAAATCCTCTCGCTTCCTGATTCTTGCCTCTGCTCTGACCGACGAAACGCGAGGTTTGTTGAATCGCCGGCGGCTCTCCCTGCTTCCGCGCGGGGCGGCGGTCATCAATGTGGGGCGCGGGGGGCTGGTGGATTTGGAGGCATTGACTCAAGCGGTCCAGCGCGGACGGCTGCGTTGCGCCGTGGATGTGACCGATCCAGTGGAACCTTTGCCCTTGCGGCATCCGTTGCGGCGCTTGCGGGGCTCGATTCTGACTCCCCATGTCGGGGCGATCTCCCGGGCGGTCCGTTATGAAATGACGGACATCATCCTGGCTGATTTGGAAAGGTTCTTCCGGGGAGAGGCAGTGCTGAACCGCGTCACCACGGATATGCTGGACCGAATGACTTAATGGCTTCGAATCAGATTTCTCAAGTTCTCGGGAGCATTTTTCGAGAGTGCGGAAAATAATCACCAAGTGCCTTTTTAAATTCTGATACATTGAAGCCTGACGAGGAGAATTATCTGGCCAATGGTTGCATGTCACTCATAACCAATCACCCATTACCGCTTCCCCGAGGTGCATCATGAAGATCAGTTTTTCCACCCTAGGTTGCCCTGCCTGGAACCTGGAAAAGGTAATAGAACTTGCCCACAGAGAAAAATTTGACGGGATTGAACTCCGCTTTATCGAAAACGACGACCGGCTCTGGCAGCGGTCGGAATTTCACGGCAGGGGATTGAAGGACACGCTGCGGCGTCTTGATGAGGCTGGCTTGAAAGTCCCGTGCGTGGACACCAGCTGTTTCTTTCATCATCCTGACGCAGGAATGCGGCGGCAGGCCTTGGAGATGGGGAAAGCCATGATGGAGTTGGCCGCCGCGCTGGGCGCCCGTGGCATCAGAGTCTTCGGCGATCGGATTCAGGAGGGCGCCGACCGTGCCTCCACTTGTGGTTGGATCGCCGAGGGCCTCCGGGAACTGGCGGATCTTGGGGAACCGCTCCAGGTTCAAGTCTGGCTGGAGAGCCATGGCGATTTTGCCCGGGCGGACGATACTCTGGAAATCCTCAAAATGGCTGGAAGCGACAATGCGCGGGTGTTGTGGGATCCAGTCAACGCATTCTCTGAATTCAACGAAATCCCGGCGCTGGGATTAAAAGCGCTGGAGTCGAAGATTCAACATGTCCATCTGAAAGATGCCCGGCCGCCCCGTAAGAAGCCTGCTGCCGGCCATCCAGTGCCGCTTTGGGAGCCGGTCCTAATGGGAGAAGGAAGGTTTCCCGCCCGGGACCTTCTGGAACTTTTGTTGAAAAAGCAATTTTCGGGCTTCATTTCTTTTGAATGGGAAAAACGCTGGCATCCGGAAATTCCTGAGCCGGAAAAAGCGTTGCCGCATTTCATGAAGTGGGTGCAGGCCACGATGGCGAGCATTCAGAATGAGGATCAACCGAACTGAACCGGTGAGGAAAGAAAGCCAATTGGAAAATATAAAATATCAGAACCCCTTTCCCACGGGGCATCTGGCACTCGACACTCGACACTCGACACTCGACACTAGACACTAGACACTAGACACTAGACACTAGACACCAGACACCAGACACCAGACACCTGGCACCAGACACCTGGCACCCAGCACCCAGCACCTGGCGTCTAATCCAAAGGAGTCTCAATGACTGCACCCTATAAAATGGTTCAAATCGGAGCCGGCAGTTTCGCCCGATCCTACCATGCCCCCACCCTTCAACGGCTGGCCGCCGCCCCTGATCCACGTCTGATTTTGGCGGGGATTTGTGATCTCAATCTCCAGCGCGCGGAAGAGTTTTGTCGGGACTTCGGCTACCGGCATGCCTATGACAATTTCCATCGTATGATTGAAATCGAGCAGCCGGACCTCATCTATTGCATGGTGCAGCCGCAATATACCGCGGGCATTGTTGAACAACTGTTGCCTTTGAAAATTCCCGTTTTTGTGGAGAAACCTCCGGGAGTGACCCTGGCTCAGGCCGAAGGCATGGCTGCCCTGGCTAGAGAATATGGGGTAATTAATTTACTGGCATTTAATCGTCGCTCCATGCCTGGCATTCAGCGCCTGAAACAGTGGGCGGAGGAAAATGGCCCCATTCGCTATGCCCGGGCCGAGATGTTGCGAAACCGGCGACTGGAACCCGAATTCGGGATTGGGACGGCCATTCATCCGTTGGATTGTCTGCGCTTCTTGTGCGGCGAAGTCAAGCAGGTGGTTACTCACCGTTCGCCCTATCCCGCTTCGCCGGCCCACGATTTTCTGGTCCGGCTGACATTTGAAAGCGGGATAGTGGCGGATTTAACCGTGTTGGTCGATTGCGGTTTAACGCGGGAACAATATGCCATTCACCTGGAGAATCAATTGATGGAAGTCTCCTTGGGAACTGCTTATGCTAGTTCCTTTTGTTTTTCGGGGGAAAGAATCTATCGGGACAATCAGGTGCTGAATGATGATCCATCACCCGTGGACCCTTTAATTGCCGGCGGATTTTGGGGGGAACACGTTGCGTTCCTGGCGGCAGTGGAGGGAAAGGAGAAAACTCCCTCCTCTCTTGAAGATGGCCGGCATTCCTTGAAGCTGGCCATGGCCGTTCACCAGGGGTACAGCGGGTCGATGGATCGGTTTATTCCGGAATCAGAGGAGTAATTGAAAAGACATCCTACGGGCTGCTGGGCAGCCGTTGGATTGGGAGCGATCAATCTGTTTCGAGAGAAAAGCCGGATTTATTCCCCACTCTCGAAATGACGACCCTCCCCCCGGAACGCCGGGAAGCTGTCGCCCTCTTCCCGGCGTTCTTTTGTTTTCACTTATCAGTTGTCACTGTCTACTATCGGAGAATCTCTTTGAAAACTGCCAATTTGCTCGATTTTGCGATTATTGCTCTTTACATGGTTGCCACGCTGGCCATCGGCGTTATTTTCATGAAATTCAACAAGGGGGCATCGGATTATTTCCGCGGAGGCAACCGCATCCCGTGGCTGGTGGCGGGGCTGAGCTCCTTTATGAGCGGCTTCAGCGCCTGGACTTTTACCGGGGCCGCGGGGATTGCCTACAAAAATGGAATCGCGGTGATTTTTTTATATGTCGGCAACGCCCTCTCCTTCCTGTTGGGCTATTTCGTTTTTGCCCAGCGTTGGCGTCGTTCGAGGATCACCACCACCATGGGGTATCTAAATGAGCGATTCGACGAACGCACCCGGCAAACCTTTTCCGTGGCTACGGTCTTCTTTCAATTTTTCATGGCCGCCAGCACCCTTTATGGGCTCGGTCTGCTGGTTGCCTCCACCAGTGGCTTCCCCATTGAAGCCACCATCCTGGTTTCCGGCGGAATCATGCTGGTTTATTGCATGTTGGGTGGGCTGTGGGCCGTTGTCATTGCCGATTTCCTGCAAGCTGTCATCCTCATGCCCTTTTGCCTGGTGCTGCTCTGGGCTTCTCTCAGCCGCGTTGGCGGCCTTTCCGGCCTCTATCACGCTTTGCCACCCGAGATGGTTTCGCTTCGGCTTCCCGGAGAATATGGTTGGTTTTACGTCTTCACCTGGACACTCATGGTGAGTTTTGGGTACAACACTTCCGCCATGGCGCAGCGCTATTTCAGTGTCGACCATGAACGTTCCGCCAAAAAAATTGCCCTGCTCTGTTTCGGGCTTTTTCTGCTGGGCGCCTTTATCTGGTTTATCCCGTCTCTCTCCATGCGAGTCCTCTACCCGGACCTGTCCACTATCCTGCCGCGTTTTGCCAATCCGCATGAGGCGTCTTATGCGGCGGCCACTCTCGCCTTGCTTCCCAATGGATTGATCGGAATCATGCTGGCAGCCATGTTCAGTTCTACGATGGCCGCTCTTTCCGGTCTTTTCAATCTTCATTCCGCCATCATTTCCAAGGATGTGTACCAAACTCTGTTTGCTCCAAACGCTGGAGAGAAGACACTTCTTCGGGTGGGGAGGATCACCACGGTTGCCGTTGCTCTCATCATCACCTCCTTGGCCATCTGTTTTGCCGCCATGGGGAAGAGTATTTTCCAGATCATGGTGACGTTCAATACGATCATTTCGCTTTCCTATGGCCCGCCCGCCTTGCTGGGACTGGTGGTGAGACGAACCCCTCATTGGTCTGGCCTGGCCTCTTTTCTTTCCGGTCTGATTCTCGGCATGGTGGGGAGCTTTGCGTTCGGATGGGGGCTCATTACCAATGTCGTCGTAATTATCCCTGTTTCCGTCGCCATTTTCATGATGAGTTCCTTCTTTCCGGAACGGGATGCCTCTCGTGCCGCCAAACGGGATGGACTGTTTAATCGGTTGGATACTCCCATCAATGTGGCGCTTGAATTGAAAGGTTCCTCTGATTTGACTCCTCAGGTATTTCGCTTCCTAAGCCGGATCACCGGAGCTGTGGGCTTGTTGACTCTCTTGTTGCTTTTCACCGTCCCTGGCGGCGATCGGATGACAGTTGTTGCTTATGCCAGCATCACCCTTATGCTGGCTTTTCTAATGACCTTCATAAAAGGAGAAAAAGCATAATGTTTTGTTGCAAAAGGTTAATTTGGAGATGTGTTTTTTGGCTTTTGCCGGTCATGGTTTGGCAGGGCCAGGCTCAGAACAAAAATACCGATCCTAACCAGATTCTCCTGAAGGATTACAAGCCGGTTTCCATTTACAAGATCCCGGTTACAACGGTGACAAAGGCCCGGCACCAGATCATCGATATGCACACCCACCCCTATGCCAAAACTCCGGAAGAAGTGGATCGCTGGGTCGAAATCATGGATGCCGCTGGAATTGAAAAAAGTGTCATCCTCGCCATGGCCACCGGCGAGGAATTCGACAAAGTGGCTGCCTTATATTCCAAGTATCCCGACCGATTTGAATTGTGGTGTGGTTTCGACTACTCCGGCTTTGACCAACCTGGCTATGGGCCCGCCGCTGTCAAGGAGCTGGAACGATGCGTCAAGCTGGGCGCCCGTGGAGTCGGCGAAGAGGGAGACAAGGGGAAAGGAGCGAATTGGGGGAAAGCAGCGGGTATGCACTATGACGATCCCAGAATGGATCCACTTCTCGAGAAATGCGCCGAATTAAAGTTGCCCGTGAGCATTCACGTTGCCGATCCCATCTGGATGTATCAGAAGATGGATGAGACCAATGATGGCATGATGAACGCGCTTGATTGGCGGCTCGACAATCAGCCGGACATCGTGGGCCATTCAGGCATGATCGATGTGCTGGAGCGGACTGCCAAACGGCATCCCCGGACCATCTTTGTGGCCTGCCATTTTGCCAACCTCGATTACGATCTGGCCCGCTTGGGACAACTATTCGATCGCCTCCCCAATCTGTATGCGGACATTTCGGCCCGTTACGCCGAAACCGCCACCATCCCGCGCTTCACGGCTCAGTTCTATGCCAAATATCAGGATCGGTTGGTCTACGGCACGGACATGGGATTTAATTCGGACATGTATCAAACCACTTTTCGAATTCTCGAAACTCTGGACGAACATTTTTATGCGCCGATTTTTGGGTACCACTGGAGCTACTCGGGATTGGGTCTCTCCGACCCGGTTTTGAAAAAAATCTACCGTGCCAATGCCCTGAAAATTATCAAGCGTTGACATAAAAGGGAAATGGCTTTTGCCTGAGAGGTAGAGCCCGTAGCGCAGACCCCCAACGTCGATCTGCTTAGGTGGGTCTGCGGCATTTAGCTGGGCAAGAAACTGCGGAGTCGCGGAGAAATGCGACTCCGCACTACAATCCCTTGTCGTTTGCCACACGGCAGGGATATTTTGGGGAGACACTCGTGCCAGCGCGGCCGGCACGACATGAGGATGAAAATATTCATGCTGGGCGGCTAAGAGGTAGGGCCGGTTCGCCGAACCGGCCGCCTATGCTAGCGCAGACGGCGGTTTCGGCGAAACCGCCCTACCTCATAGATTCAATAGCATAGAGCGATTTTCTAGGGAGGATCACGATGAAGGATATATGGAATCACCGCATTGGGATTGTCTCTGCTTGTCTTTTAGCCACGTTCTTCCTACTGGCAAACAATGGGCAGGCTTTGGAGCGGGATGTCACCATCTCAGTCTACCAAGGACCCTGTGCGGACGGGGATTTTGCCAAAAACCTGGCTAGCACCCGGAAAGTGGTCAAGGAAGCCTTGGATCGCGGCAGCGATTTTGTGGTGTTGCCGGAAACTTTTCTTTCCGGTTACGACACTGTTGAGCACATGCGCCAGGGCGCTCGTCGGATGGAGAATCCCGATCTTCAGTCATTTATCGCCGAGAGCGCGGCGCACTCCATGGTCATTTTAGTGGGCTTGGCCCGGCAAACCGATCAGGGAATTTTCAATAGCGAGCTGGTGATTCATGGAGGAAGAATCCTGGGAATTTACGACAAAATCATGCTCACGGAAGGTGACCGGGACGAACTGCGTTTTCTTCCGGGCCAGGAGATGCCCGTATTTACGGCCAATGGCGCACGTTTTGCCGTGATCATCTGCCATGACAGTTCTTTCCCCTATCCCGCGCTGATCGCCAAACTCAAAGGGGCGGAGATCCTGTTCTCTCCGCATTACAACAGCATTCCAGCCCAAACGGTGGATGCCCACCGCAAGTGGGTTCGCAACTGCCATATTGGCCTTGCCTGCCAGATGAAAATGGTGGTGGCTCGCTCCAATGTGGTGGTTGCGGGAAATCCCAAGGATGTGGGCTATGGCGATAGCTTTATCCTCAGCCCCCAAGGGGAAATGCTGGCGGAAGCGGAACTGTTTCGAACCGAACTGTTGACCACGAAAATTACCCCCAAACATTTTCAATCTCCCGTCGTTTGGGCTGACCTCAATGAGACACCTGCCGCCTTAAAAGCTTTATTGGGACAAATGCTGTTGGAGAGTTCGCGCTAGTAACGGAGATCATTAGAATTTGAGGATCGGTTCCGAAATAGTCCCCGGTTCGCGGCCTGTTCAATTCGGGAGAATGGATTTTTTTTGAAGAGCCGCTCATGCCAACGCGGCTGGCACAACAAGAAGATGGGACGCGCGAGTGTGACGAAGTCACCCTTCGCGCGTCGCTAAGCCAGCCTCGCCTGCTCAGCCAGCGTGCACAGGTGACGGTGGTCACTCGTGCTCGCTCCACCTTTACCCAATTTTGATTTTCTATGGAGGGAAAATGAAAACAATGAAAATCTTTTTTGACTGCCATCCCTTGGTGGTTTGCTGTTTCGTGCTTTCTCTTTGTGCTCTTGAAATCCTGGCTCCGAAATCGATCGCCGCTGGTGCGGCTTTTCGCGCCGGCATTGCCAAGGTGGATATCACTCCTTCCCAGCCGGTCACCTTGGGGGGGTATGCGCTGCGCACCGGACCATCGAAGGGTGTCTTTGGCCCTATTTATACACGGGCCCTGGTTTTTGACGATGGAACGCAGCGCTTAGCTTTCATTAGCAGCGATGTGGTGGATTATCGCAAACCTGAGGAGACCCGAAGACACATCTCTGAGGCGGTGGGAATCCCACTTCAATATGTATTGCTTGCTTCGGTTCATAACCATTCCGCCCCTTTCCCCGAATCCAGTGCAGCCGACCAGGAATGGGAACGGCAGTTTGTCGATAAGATAATTCTGGCGGTAAAAAAAGCCATAGCGAACCTGGAACCGGTCAAACTGGGGGGCGGCATTGGACACTCCCAAATTGCCATGAATCGCCGCAAGAAAGTTGACGCGGCTTATTCCACCACCACTTTTGACGAAAATTATTTCAGCCAATTCTACGGGAAAAGCAAAACCGATCATCCCGTCAATATCCGCGAGATTGAAGGGGTCATGCGGCTGGGCAGCAATCCGGAGGGCCCGATCGACGACGAAGTGGGGATCTTGCGCATCGACAACCTTGCGGGGAAGCCGATTGGAGTGTTTGTCAACTATGCCTGCCATGGGACTTCCCTGGGCGGACGCAACGACATGATCAGCCCGGAATGGATGGGGCATATGTTGGAGTATGTGGAGGAAAAAGTGCCGGGAATTGTGGGCATCTTTTTGAACGGTGCGACCGGGGATATCAACCCGCGATTTGTGGGAGGGCTCGACGGATACAAAGACAATCTGGAAAATACCCGTTCCTTGGGTTGCGAGATTGGCAAAGAAGTAGTCACGGTTTTAAACGGGATTGCCACTCGCGATCCTCTCAATCCCGCGATCCAATTGGTCAGCCAGGATATTCTCTTGCCGCGCAATTACCGGGAACTTGCGGAGAATTTCACCAACACCACCGTCAGTGTGCCGACAACCCTGGTCCGAATTGAAGATTTCACCTGGGTGACTTTGCCCGTGGAACTTTTTCACGAGATTGGGAAGCGGATCAAAGCCAGTTCCCATTCGAAGTTGGCCTTTATCGTGACCTACTGTAACGGCTATCTGGGATATCTTCCTACCCAAGCGGCTTTCGCGGAAGGGGGATATGAACCGGCAGACTCTCACTTTGATCCGATTTCCGAGCAGGTGCTCATCAAGGAGATCAATCGATTGATGATCCCGCTCGCCAGATAATCTCTCGCAGTTGTTTAAACAGCGCGAAGCGGTAGAGAGCGATCATCGGGCTTTTGCCCTCTCGTCTTGGCAAAATTAATCACGTGGACCTGATCGCTCGCCATCCCTTCATGCTCTTAAGACCCTTGCTTCTTCGCAGAAATAAATCAATTTGACCTTTGCCTTTTAAGGGCCAATCCCCTGTTCCATAATTGCCTTGGCGGCAGGGAATTAAACGTGGCCACACAAGTCTTATTGGAGTTCATTAGCACGACTCCATCAGAACAATCGTCATCGCCACTCCAGCCAGCAAAGTAAGACCCCCACGCAGGGATGGGTTTGAGTGTCACTTCGGTCCCTAGGTTGTAGAACAGGGAACTGCTATTAATGTAATTCTTGGGCATTGGATTTGAGATCACGGTTCCGTCTCCCGTCACAACGGTCGTTAGGCTGAAACGAGCTATTGAAGCGCCATCGAATTCAAATGCGCCGATGTCAGGCGTACCTACCCGCTCCCGGTTTTCGAGATCGGTAATTGGAGCTCCCTCGCTTGTCCCTTTATTAATGGCAGGGCTATCGATCTGCAGATGGTAATCATCATGCACGGAATCGATAAAGAGGGGATCGGCAGAGAAATTGCCGTTTACTCCACGAAAATTGGACATGGAAGTGATGCAATGACTGACTTGCTCGGGTGAGACCTCGCCGACGAAATCCCCGTCAGCAGTCTGAAAAATCGTATTCACGACCTGAACCCCGGACACAGAATTTCCTGCTGCCCCTTCTGCGTCAGAGAGAACTTGAAGACCATGCCCTTGGCTTACAACCGTATTGTTTGCGATATGAACTCGCTCCACGCGGTTCTCACTGGCCGTAATGATGCCTCCTGTGATGTTCATTTGGTGCCGCATGACGTTGTTGACAATCTCGGTGTCCTCAACCAGGTTTCCGCCCTGCGGCGCTACACTGTAAATGGTCATGAATACATCGGATCCAACATGCTTGTTACCAGCCACCACCGAGTTCCGGATAACGTTTTGGGTTCCTTCGCACCTGAAATGGATCCCTCCATGAAGAAAGTTGTTCGCGACGAGAATATTCTGAATACCATTCCTGGTTCCACTTGTTTGAAAAGCGACGGAAATGTTTTCATCCAGGAATTGGTTGCCTTCGATCATCAGATCATCGAGCAGGGTGTCTGAATCTCCAACGCCTATCGGGATTGTGACCCCCTTCAAGTTTTCCATGAATGTATTTGCGGTAATCCGCAATCCTTTTACCCCGCTATTTGGTCCAGTACCCGATCCAATTTCAATCGGAAACGAGGTTTTTGATATCGTGTTGCCGTGGATGAGCAGGTTCTCGATGTGACAGTTTGCTCCACCCGCTCCAGCAATAATGCCGTCGCTATCGCCACCGAAGCCAGCAACGATATTCCCTATAATCGCGACATTCGTTACACTGACATCTCGACCCGCTGGATTTCCACCAAGAGAGATTGCGTGTATTGCATCTGTTGGCTGATATTGAATCCCGGTGTTGTCAAACACATTTCCTTCAATGCGGAGATTGTTGATCCGCGAGGGCAGGTCTGGAAGGCCCGCCCGGCCTGGAGGGCCCGCCCTCACAAACAAAAGTCCGGGGGGGTATGATGCATTGATGATGCGAAATCCCCATATTGTGACATCCGAACTATACACCTGGATCAGGATATCCCTCGCGTTGCGACCGTCTATGGTAAAATTGGGTTGATTTTCCAAACCTCGAATTCCTTGCAGTGTTATTCCATCTCGGAGGATTGGTGGAAGACCTGCGGCAAGCAGAAGAGTCTGACCGGCCAGAGAAGGGGATATAGCGATGGTATGAGGCCCTGAAACATTGTTGGCAGCTTCAATCGCTTCGCGTAGAGATATCCCGTCGGGTCCCGGGTTTGCTTTAAGCGCACTAGGAGTGGAAACGTCTCCATTGACCTCATCGGATGCCGTATTGACCACGAGATCGTCCGCATTGGCGGGAAGCGCAGACATCATAAACACCAAGGCTGCCAAGCCATGACAGAGAATGGATGACAAGCCATTCGTATGCATAAACAATCGTTGGAGGCGTGTCTTCATTTTTGCCTTTGTATTCTTTTGTCGTTTTGACAAGGGTCGCCAATTGCCCAATCGGATACGAACATTCATAAGTTTCTGCTTGGCCGACGAGCCATGGAGCAGGTTCGCTTCTCGTGATCCTGCTCCCGCTTAATCGATCGAAGGAACATCTCCCCGGCAGTTGACGTTATTTTGAGTCCATTTATTAAGTCCATTTTCGACAAATAATGAGAAGGTCGGAAAAAGCGGCACATCCTGTAGGGCGGTTGTGTCAACCGCCGGGGTTGCTTCCCCGGCGGTTTATAAAAACGCCCTACAAGGAAGGTCATTCCTCGCAGCTCAAAATATAGACTTTGTACAAAGACTCTATTTAATCCACCTTTCACATGGCCAATTCATTTCGAAAAACCATTTTTTTGGGATCCATTTTGGCAAAAAGGCTGAACTTTTGATCTCCGCCTTTGACCTTGATGAGAACGGTGAATTCAGTGCGAAGGGAAATGGTTTTCTCCGTCACCTTAAATAACGGCTGCCCTTTTTCATCGAAGCGGGGGAATACAAAGACGGGATAAGCGTTCTTCTCGTCCGGTTTTCCATATTGGGTCAGATAAACCGGATTCTTGGTCTCGGACCCCATCAAATAGGTGTTGGTGACAAAGGTGCTCAAAGAAGCGCTCTGAAAAAAGCTCTGAAGATCATGAAGAGCCGATGAACCGGCAGGTTTGGAGGAGTAACGCAACTGAACAACAATCACCTTTGAGTCCGGTTGATTGACATAACTCTCGACTTGTGGTTTCAGGTCCGGTTTTTGTAAAAGGCGGAGTTGTCCCATGGCCATACGCACCGGTTTGGCAGTCATTAACGTGAGATTAAAAATTACATAATTCTCCCGTTCTCCGGATAGGGGCTCAAGTTGTGCCGCGTTGCTTTTGTCTGTTGCACTCCCAGAAGGCAGGGGATTGGCCGCGGGATCGTAAAAAGTGGTTTCAGTATACTCGTAAGACCAGGGAGATTTTGAAAGAAGTTCCAGGCATTCATCGCGGCTCCAGGAGGTATAGTCTTTCTTTTCCCAGAATTGAGCGGCAAAGATTGTCGCCACGAGAAGTCCAAACAATAGCAACGACAGGAAAAATTTTTTCATGAATTCCCTCCGAAAATAACGATAGCGAAAATTTTAATTGATTTAGCTGCAAATTCAAAACTACATATCCTTGCCGTCTTCCTGAAATGTTTTGCTCAAGCTATCTCTAGTGAGACTTCATCTCGGACTATATGGACTTACAGATGAGTTCAATTAAAACTTGACTCATAATCGTCGACTTCTACGGCTCAAGCAGACTATCGAAAACGTCACGTTGCCCCTCCAGGCCAGTCAAGTAATGTTCCCTTCTGAGAGGAATGTGCAGACGGGCTCAATTCCGCGTCAAAAGCTCCACCGCTTTTTTTTGAAGATCCCAGGTGAGAGAAAAATTCTGCTCTCCTCGGGTCCATTGGGCGTTGATTTTTCGCCCTCCGGCATTTCCCGTGACCTTGGCCAACGGCGATTGAGAAAATCCGCGGGAGTGGATCAAAGTGAGCATGGTTGTGCTGTTGCCATGGATAGCCGGTTCAAGGGTGAGTCTTCGCGTCTTGCGAAAAGTGAAGGGCTCCACCGGCTTTTTAATGTCGTGTAATTGCCAGACCGCGGGGCAAGGGGCTGGAGCCAACGGATAAAGGTCGAGCCTGGCTTCACCCAAAGCCACCTCCTGCCAAGACTCGTGAGAAACCGTTTGGGTGCGCGGATCGAACTGCATCATCCATTCTACTTTTCTGGGGACGTCGACGGTGGAACTGAAAGCAGTCATTTTCACTAGCCTGCATTCGTTGGCCATGGGCGCCCCCCGAAAGGTGATTTTTGCCCCTTTCCGCAACTCTACTGGAGGCGAAACCGCGATTAGATTGTCATCCACTTTTTCATTGTGGCTTTGCCAGCGGTGAATTTCCTTCCCATCGACTTCCAGGGAATATCGGCCGGCTTCCGGCTGATTATCGAGATAATTGGCGGTTAATTGATAGCGTCCGGGAGCCCCCTCAAAAGTCAAAAAAGCTTCTCCTCGCGGTCCGACCACATAGCCATTGGAGGCATGTTTCAATTCACCGGCGGTGCCCATCGATTCGGACGGGAAATTATAGACCATGCCTTGCGAGTCCAGATTTATCTCGTCGGCAACCAGCAAGATATCGGGTTTCACGAAAAGCAGATGACGGACAAACTGCTTCAAGCCGAGGGCGGGATGATAGGCGCGAGTTACATCTCCCGCCACATAGTCGTATTGGGAATTCGATTGAGCATGGATGATGTGAGGGTAGTGCTTGAAGTAAAGCGCTTCCATGGAGCCGAAGCCGGGTTGTTCCCCCAACTGGCCTACGCCTTTAAACAGGAGAGTGTTGTAATTTTCGGTCAGCTTGTAGCGTGGATAAAGCGGATCGATAACCCAGAACTGCCGGTTGGCAAAGAGTTGAAAATCTCCGGAATCGGTTCCCTGATGCCCGGTTCCATAATCGAAAACCGCGTTTGGAGAAAGGGTTTTCCCCATGAAGGGGCCGCATTTGAAACCGATGAGCATGGCATCCGGGTCCTGCCAGGAGGAGCGCATCATGACCTGATCGATTTCGTCAAAGTGCTTGAAGGTGGGGAATTCGGCCGGATCGGCGGCCGGGACGGCCGGATCGTAATAAAGCAGCATCATCCATCCGTGGCTTCCCAACCCACGAGGTTTTAATTCTATCGTCATTTTCCCCATCCACTGGGCCACGGCATCACGGTAAAACCGGGCGAGCACAAAGAGGTGTTGAGCCGTCGAAGTCCAGCCCCGTCGCGGGGCGTCTCCGAAGGTCATGGCCCATTCCTCCGCATTCCGGAAGGGGAGCAGCCCTTGCAGCATGTATGAAGAGTAATTTTTCATCCAAGGATTTGAAGTATAATCTTTGCCGAGCAGATCCCGCGCCAGCAGAGTGTATTTGAGAAGATATTCCCCTCCATAACCCGCATAGGCGTACCCTTCCAGAGATCCGCCATCAGGCGGCATAATTTCGAAGACGCGTTCAAAAAACTGCCGGCAATAGGCCGTCCATTGCGCGGAGCGGGGATCTTCCTCCGCTAAAGCTGCCGCCGCAAAGGCCAGGCCGCAGGTATTGGAATAGGAGTGATTTTGAAAGTATTGGTTCCGCCACCAGATCCTTTCCTTCTGGATCGATTGGTAAAGCTTCTCAGCTTCCTCCCCTAAAAAAGCCGCGATATGCTGCCTTTCCGTGGCGGACAAATCCGCATAAAGCCAGTCATAACCGATGGCGATTCCGAACAGGAAGTGGCTGGAAACCAGATAAGCTAAGTCTTCCTCCGATGCCCATTGGGATTTGTCGGTCAGTTTCAGTAACTGCTTTTTGGCAAGATCCAGCGTAGTCTTCTCCCCCGTCATCAGCCAGGCAAAGGACAGTTCTGGAACCAAGTCGCCATTGTATCGGATGTCTCCCACCGGCAAGGTACCTTGCGCGGTTCCAATCATTCGCGGCAGGTCCTGCAAATACCGCTCCCAGAGGAAATGGTGAGTAGTCTGGATCTCGGACCGCAGTTGCCCTATCTTATCCCTGTTCAAAAGCAATCTGGGGTGTGGAATGGTTTTGGGGGAATTGGCCTTAAGAGGTGTCGCTAGAGTCCGAATTGGCAGGTTTGCCGTCAGGACGGCGCCAGTCAAAAACATCGATATTCCTACGCAAAGAATGAATTTCAGAATCATTTCGTTGGGTCGCTTCATGAACGAGATGCCTCCAGTTTAAGATAACGGCTCCGGGGGATGTGAGGCATGCCGACAAGACTTCCCCCTGGCGTCGGTGAGCTGACGGACGTCATCCCCCTTCAAAGAGGAAATGAATTTTCATCCTCATTGTTGTGCCTGCCACGCTAACATGAGTGGCTCCTACGAGAGTCTTAGTCCTATCCAAGTGGGGAGTAATCCCATTAAAACGATTAAAATGGATTTCTTCATTCCGCTCCTTTGGATTAAATTAACGGAAGCGTTTGGAAGAATAGATCGGCGGTGATACGAGAGTTTAGGTGATCCGAAATTCCCCCAATACCAACCTCAGTTTCGCAAAAAAGCGCTCCGGGTATGGTCATTTTGAGGAGATGCAGTGTATGTCCGACGATTCTTTCTTCTTAACCATATCCTTAAGATATCCAATGCGCGGCATTGGGATGTTCACCCCTAAACTTTCTTTTATTTTTTTTTATTACGAAATTAAAAACAGAAAGGAATTATATATTTTTTTTGCTTTGTATTGCATTGCTTTTGTTTTGTTGTTTGTATGATTTTGTGATAAAAAATACAAGTTTCAAAGAGGGCACTCATAAACGTTTGGCTTGTGTGGACAGATCTGCACTTCTTTGATAATCCTTGCCGTGCGGGTTCTGATTCAATCCTCGATTTATCATTTGTGGCGTTTAGGTGCACATTTTTTGATAAGGAGAGCTTCCGTTGAAAAAAGCACTTCAACCTATCGTTTTAGGCATTATGCTGTCGGCATTCTATTTGGCGGTTCTTCCGTTGTCACAGACGGCAACGGCTCAAGATTTTTCGGCGCTTCGCTTGGATGCCTGGCACGTCCTGGGGCCTGGGGGAGGGGGCGCCCAATTCAATCCCACGGTCAGCCCGCTCGATCCCAATCTGGTGCTGGTCAATTGCGATATGACCGGTTCCTATTTGAGCACGAATGGCGGGGAGTCTTGGCGGATGTTTAATTTGCGTGGTGTGGTGCGATTTTTTGTTTTTGATCCCGTCGACGTCAACATCATGTATGCCGCCACTCAAGGGCTTTATCGAAGCAGTGACAAGGGTCGAACCTGGGAACTGATCTATCCCAGACCGGATGAGGTTTCCCGTGTGGCTATGTTGGGCGATCATGCCGATGAGCGGATTGTGCTGCAGAACGGTTCCCGGCCTCAGGTTGAAGCCTTGGCCATAGATCCAGCTGATTCCCATACCCTCTTTGCTGTTTTTGCGGAAGAGAGAAAATCCCGGCTCTTCCTCTCCACGGATGCCGCCAAAACCTGGGCGCCGCTGGGAGAGTTGCCGGGAGGGGGAAGAAAAATCTTTATCGATCCCGGCTCTCCCAAAAAACAACGAACGATTTATATTGCCGGAGCAAATTCGGTGAGCGTCTTTGAAAAGGACAACTGGAATCACCAGAAAAGTCCCGAAGGTGTGCAACGATTCCTCGACGTAACGGCCGGTTTTCCTGCTCCAGGCCGCAAACCGGTTTTTTATGCGATCTCCGGCCTGAATTGGCGTGGCGGGGAGACAGGCGCCGTAGGTCTTTTTATTTCTGAAGATGGAGGAGCTTCATGGGGAACCATCTCCACGGATTTTCTTTCTAGTGCGCCGCAAGGAGATCGACGCTTGGAATTGCGGGCTGTCGGGACTTGTCTAACTCAGCCGAAGACAGCTTACCTCTCCTTTCGCGATCATTCCCGTTCGATAGCGGAAGACCGCCGTCTCATGGGAGTCGCCAAAACCGAAGATCAGGGCAAAACCTGGCAGATGGTTTGGAAAGATTCCGATTCCACGCCGGCGGCCAATGTGCAGGATCCCTGGATTACCCAACGCTATGGCCCGGGATGGGGAGAGAATCCTTTTGCCCTTGGCATTTCCCCCACCAATCCGGACATTTGCTTTGGCACGGATTTTGGCCGGACCATGCGAACTCGGGATGGCGGCAAATCCTGGCAGGGAGTCTATGCGCATAGGTTTGCCGATGGCACTTACACCACGGCTGGATTGGATGTCTTGACCACCAACGGAGTTCATTTTGACCCTTTCGATCCGCGGCACTGGTTTGTGAGTTTTGCCGATCTCGGATTGTTTGAAAGCTGGGACAATGGGCGGATTTGGAAGGAAGCCACCAGCCGCGGCATTCCCCGGGAATGGACCAACACTTCCTATTGGACGGTTTTTGATCCGGAAGTCAAGGGGCGCATATGGTCCGTAATGAGCGGTATTCATGACCTCCCCCGGCCGAAAATGTGGCGGGGGCGGGGCGTGGGGCACTATCGCGGCGGTGTGGTGATCAGTGAAGATGGTGGGAAGACCTGGAAGCCCAGCATCGAGGGGATGGGACAAACTGCCGCTACGCACATTTGGCTCGATCCGAAAAGCCCGGCCTATGCCCGCACTCTGTATGTTTGCGGATTCGGGAAGGGAGTCTTCAAATCGACGGATGGCGGGAAAAATTGGGTTTTGAAAAATAATGGTTTGGAAGGCAATGAACCGTTTGCCTGGCGGTTGACCCCTGATCCCCAAGGCAAGCTTTACCTCCTGGTGGCACGCCGCGGCGAGGATGGCAGTGTCGGGACGCCGCTGGATGGCGCTCTCTACCGCTCTGCCGATGGGGCGGAGCATTGGGAAAAATTAGTTTTGCCAGCTGGCTGTAATGCTCCCAATGGGATGGCGATAGATCCGCGGGATGCCAATCGCCTCTATCTGGCGGCTTGGGGAAGGCGAATGCCCGACGGAGACACGGGAGGAGGCATCTTTCTCTCGACGGATGCGGGCAAAACTTGGAAGAGCGTTCTGGATAAAGATCAACATGTTTTCGATGTCACTCTGGATCCCAAAAATCCCGGAACACTCTACGCGGTGGGTTTTGAATCCTCAGTATGGAAATCCATCAATCGAGGAGAAAGCTGGACTCGATTGAAAGGGTACAACTTCAAATGGGGACAACGAGTGTTTCCTGATCCGTTGGATGCCAAGAAGATTTATGTCACCACTTTCGGCGGATGCATTTGGCATGGCCCGGCAGATGGCGATCCACGCGCCACGGAAGATATTGTCACCCCAATAATGAAGAATGGCCGCTGATTCCAAGAGGGTCCATCACAACGGGATTATGAAAATGGAGTGAAGTGATGAATCCCCTCCAACGGAGGGAATCCGCTTCAGCGGATGGGGTGGGTTCAATTCAGGAAAGCTTTCCCTACTTTGAACCCACCCCCATCCGTCAGCTGACGGATGACCCCTCGTCGGAGGGGATTTTTTAGGGAGCTGCGCATGCCAGCACGGCTGGCTCAACAAGAGGACGAAGATCGGCTTCGACCGGTAGGGACGGCTCGCCGAGCCGTCCGCCTGCGCAAAGCAAAGCTGGCGCAGGCGGCGCTTTCGGCGAAAGCGCCCTACCTGTAAGCGCAGTTAGCTTGAATGACGCCGCACATGATTTTTCAAATAACTTGCCACGATTTTCTAAGGAGCCGCTCATGCCAGCCGGGCTGGCACTACGAGATGATGAAAATGCGGCAATGTGAATCCCCTCCAATGAAGGGGATTCCGCTTCAGCCGCAGGAGTGGGTTCAATCCGGGAAAGCCTTCCCTAAATGAGACCCACCCTCGCAGACTGAAGTCCGCGACCCCTCCGTTAGAGGGAATTTCCCCAGGAGAAAATTTTATGACGAAAACATGGAAGATATTTCTATTGTTGGCGGCATGTCTGCTTCTTATTTGGGCCAGCCTGTTCTTATCCGCCCCTTCGCCTGCGCCAAAATACGATATCGAATACTCCACCCAAGTGGTTACGCCGCACGTTGACTGGGCCAACAAACTCACGGGTGGTCCCATCAAAGGGTTCTTTATCCCGTCCGTCACCGAGGGGCGCGACATGGTGGAACTCATGCAGCGCTTATCTCTCGACCCATCCACGGTCACGATCGATCGCAGCTGGGATACCAATTGCTGGGGGATTGGCGACTTTTACGGCCATGAATTTCGCGGCGACATCAATGACTTTCAAACCGTCTATGGGTATGTGGAAAAAGAATTAACCAGCGATAAAAAATTCGAAGTGATATTCATTCCGGGATTGAATGGCTGGTCCCGGATGACGCGGGCCTCGCGGGATGCCATTCTCCGCAGGGTGGAAGATGGGGCTGGACTGGTGCTTCTGCATCCCTTCGTGGGCGATGTGAAGAATCACCCTTTTAAGGGAGATGAGAAAGAGGGCGATGCGCGGATTTGGGATGTCTCCGCGCTCAAGAATTGTCCCGACGACCTCATCGGCGATGGTTCTCCGGAAATGAACCATGAAGCCATTCTCAAGGGCAAATGGGAAGTCGCGGCTTCCCACTTTATCACCAATGGGCTGCCTCTAGACCTGCTGCCGGCCGGAAGCATGGGGTCCCGGTTTTATAAATATCAGCCCAACGGACAGGTGCTCATCCAGTCGGCCGGCGCGCCCGTCCTGGCGGTAAAAAATTACGGGAAGGGAAGAGTGGTTTCGTGGGCCTACGTGGAGGAAGGGTTTATTCCTGAAGCGGTGGATCCGGTGGAATCCCGGATTTACTGGAACTACTGGGAATATGAATACGCTCTGCTGGCGCGTTGTATCGTCTGGGCCGCCGGACGGGAGAGCGGCCTCCTGCTTCAGTCTCTCGCTGTGGATCCGGATGGGCCGGAATTTTTAAAACTTCAAGTTGCCTCAAATTCCCCCCGGGAATTCGAGCTCGTCCTGAATGCCAGGAGTGAGTTTGGCCAATCCCTGGGAGCCACGGCTCTTCGCAAAACGCTCCCGGCCGGAGCCAGCCAGGTATCGGTCCCCGCGGCCGGTTTGCGGCCCGGCGCCGGCTGGCCGGGCGGAAAGGTCATTCTGGATGCGATTTTGAAAGATCCCGCCACCGGAGCGACGTTGGACTGGGGGACGGCTACTTTCACCGAGCCCAAACGGGCAACGGTGACAGCTCTTCGCGCCAACGGTGAGGTCTATCAAAACGGGGACACGATTAGCATTGTCACCAGGGTGGCTGGGAATTTGGACGGCCTCAAACTGCATCTCCAGGTCAGGGATGACCTGGAACGGATTGTTTACCAGGAGGAGAAATTTACCGCGGGGGAGAAATATTTCTTCTGCCCGCTCCGCAATTTCCTGGGGAAATGGGCTCAGATCACCGCGGAACTGAAGGATGATCGTGGCAATGTTGTGGATCAAATGCGGGCCAAACCTGTTATTGTGGTCCAAAAAGAGCGCCGGCAGAAAGAATACACGGCTCTGATGTCATTTGAAACGCCGCGCCATTTCCTGAAGTTGCCTCGTCTGCGCGCCATGCATGAACGGGGCATCGACAGCGGCTTCACTTGGGGAGGTTCCGTCAACAACTCGCTCGATATTCCGCGCGGGTATTTTGGAGTCTATTGGTATGATCGGGGCCCGACCACTCCGGAAGGAATCAACCGGGCCATCGCCGAATATGAGAAAACGGGCGATTTCGATTCGCTGCAATACCTGACCAAGAAAGAGTTATATAAACGGACGGGAGACAAAAAATTCCTGGCTCGCACTCCCGCCCTGGATGATCCCAAGGTGCTGGACCTGCTGGCCAGCGTTTCCCGCACGGCCGCCCGCAACAAGGCTTCCTATCAAATGGATTATTATTTTGTGGGGGATGAAGGATCGTTGGCCTCCTATACCGATCCGGTGGATTTCTGTTGGAGTCCGCACACGCTTCGGAAGTTCCGCCTCTGGCTGCGCGAACAGTATGGTTCGCTGGAAAACTTGAACTTGAAGTGGAAGAGCCATTTCATCGCATGGGATGATGTGGTCCCGCTCACTACGGAAGAGGCCCGGCAAAAAAAGACTTACGCGCCCTGGGCCGATCACCGGACTTACATGGAGATTTCTTTCGCCAATGCTTATAAAACCGTGCGGGAGGCTGTCACCGAGGGAGACCCTCAAGGCTGTATTGCCCTCTCCGGCACCCAAGTGACCACTCCTTACGATGGTTGCGATTGGTACCGTCTGGATCAGATCATTGACGACTTTCTTTCCTACAGCGGCGGAAACCAGTGGGACCTGCACCGTTCCTTCGCGAAACCTGGCGCCAGGATCGGCTTCTGGACCGGCTATGGCCGGAGTGGAGCGGCAGTGCAAAACGAGATTTGGACCGCCGCACTCAACAATGTTTTGCATCCCAACCTTTTCTGGAGTCCGTCGGTCATCAATCCCGATTTTACCTGGTCTCGCTCTGGCAAGGATATGGGAGAGGCCTTCCGCTCCCTCAAATATGAAGGCGTGGGCAAACTCCTGATGGAAGCCGAGCGCGTCAACGATGGCGTGGCCATCCATTATTCCATGTCATCGGTTCATGCCGCCGGCATTTTAGGCATGCATCCCCGCCGCAACGATGACGATGAAGGATCCGTCGGCTTTCCAGCGAACCGGGGCGGTTGGAGCAGTTGCCTGAGTGATTTGGGGCTGGGATTTGAATTCATGGCTTATGCCCAGATCGAAAAAGGGGCTTTGAATTATCCAAAACAAAAAGTCCTGATCCTTCCCCTATCCATAGCTCTTTCCTCCCAGGAAGTACAAAACATCCGGCGCTTCGTTGAACAGGGAGGCACCATTATCGCGGATGCTGCGGCCGGATTGATGGATGAGCATTGCAGTTGGAACGAGGAAGGAAGCCTCAACACCTTGTTCGGAATCCAGACCGTTCCCTCTTCACAACGCAAACTGATGGGTTCGCGGGATTCAGGGGCCGTCGAAGTGACCGGGGAAGGGGCTGCCTGGTCCCTGGCCGCGGACCAGTTGTCCGGTTTGGCGCTGTTTGAATCCGGCATCCAGGCGCGAGGTTCCCGCCCCTTGATTGGCATCGGAGGCAAGCCGGCCCTGTTGGTGCAGCGTGTGGGGAAGGGATGGACCGTCTATCTAAATCTGCTCTTGGATCGTTATTCGAACTCGCACGGCAAAAATAAGGGAGGAAATGCTTATCGCTTCCTGATCGATCAATTGGTTCGTCACGCGGGAGTCCGCCCCGCCTTTGCCCTTACCGCGCCGGACGGCTCCCCGTTTACTCAATCCTCGATGGCTCGCTTTCGGCTGGGAGAAAATGAAATCCTGGCGGTTTTGAACAATTCATTGCCAGTGCAAACTCATTTTGGGGTGGATGGCGTGCAGTCTTATTCAGAGACCGCGGATGCAAAAAGCTCAAGCCGGGAGGTATTGATTAAACTTCCCAAACCCACGATTGTGAGCAATGTCCGGACCGGCCAATCGATGGGACAGTTGGATGTCATAAAAGCTTCCATTTCGGCGGGAGATGCGCTGGTTCTGGCCTTGAGCCCTCAGCGCCCGAGTTTTAGCCTGAGCGGCCCCAAAGAGGCAACCCGCGGAATGCATGCCGAATTTCGGTTGACCGCCTCTTCGCCTGGCAAACATCTGGTCCGCTGCCATTTCACGGCCCCGGACGGACGCTTCCTTCCAGACTACGCGCAGAATCTGCTGATCGATGGAGTCGCGGGGAAGGTGGTCTTTCCCTCGGCCTTCAATGATCCCGCTGGGGAGTACAAGTTGAAAGTGACTGACCTGTTGAGTGGTTCAACGGCCACGGCCTCGATTTTATTGAAATAGCGTCATGTCGCGCGAAATTGGAGTGCGCGGTTATTAAAACAGATTTGCATTCAGGATTTTCTGAATATAATGAAGGTGGATTGTGGGGGAAGTTTATTCCAATGAGCTTTCAAGATGAGTTCACTACTGCGATGAACAACAAGGAGTCCATCCACTGATTTCGCTCATCCTTCGACAAGCTCAGGATGAGCGGCACTCCAGTCCCCGCTCGTACTGAGCTTGTCGAAGTGCGAGCGGGGGCATGTGCGATGAGTATGCACTTCACACCTGAATTGTGGATGCATTAGTCTCAGCTTGAACGCTCCTTGGAATTAGTAACCATTCAGGGGGGAACCCGAAGGGGGTTCACAGCAATTAGCCGGTGGTTGAGCGTGCGACGGCGGTCACACGCTCAACCACCGGTCAAAAGAGCAAATAAATCCGACCCTGAAAAGGTCGCAGCCCCTTTGCCAGCTGCGATCCCTGCCGGGGTCGTCTCTATTATTGCCATTAGCCGGAGGTGGCGGCCTAACAGCCTTACCTCCGGCTAATGGCTGTGAATCCTTCGGGTTCAGTTCTCCCCCTAAACGATTCCGCAGTTTATCTTCGAGCCGGAAAGTGACGAAACCTTGCAGCTTTACCGTTGCGCTGTTTAGAGCCGTGAAAATGAACACATGTTGCCACTCGTCACTTTCATTACAGGAGCTTCCATGAGTCTTAAAGTAGCTGTTACCGACTTTATTGAGCCCGACCTCGTTTGGGAAACCGAAGAACTCAAGAAACGGGGGCTGGACTTTTCCATTCACCAAATGAAATTTCAAACGGCGGAATCCGTCATCGAGGCAACACAAGATGCCGACATCGTGGTGGTGAATATGGTGCCCATCACCGCGCGGATTGTGGAAAGCTGGAACCGGTGCAAACTGGTCATTCGGCACGGAACCGGCTATGACAACGTCGATATTCCCGCCTTGACGAAGGCGGGAATCCCGCTCTGTTACATTCCCGACTACTGCACGGAAGAAGTCGCGGAACAGGCCATTGCCTTGATTCTGGCTTGTGGCCGCAAACTCTTCCGCAGCCGCAAGGTTCTGGAAGAATCCTCGGCTCGCGGGGAATGGGAATTCAGCGACATCATCCCCATGTTCCGGATGGCCGGAAAAACCTTGGGCATACTGGGATGCGGCCGCATTGGAAGCCGCGTCTATCTCAAATTGAAAAATTTCGGATTTAATTTCCTGATTTGCGATCCATACCTCCCGGAAGAGCGCAGGAAGGAATTGGGAATCGAAGTGGTCTCGAAAGAGATTCTTTTCCGAAATTCCGATTTTGTCACGGTCCACACACTTTTGACCGAAGAGACCCGGCATATCGTGAATGCCGAGAGCCTGTCGTGGATGAAATCCACTGCCTACCTCATCAACACGGCTCGAGGCCCGCTAGTGGATCCCAACGCGCTCGCCAATGCGGTCAAGTCCGGGAAGCTGGCCGGCGCCGCCATCGATGTTTATGGAAAAGAGCCTCCGGAACCGGGATTTCCGCTATTCGGACTTCCCGGCGTGATTCTCACCCCGCACATTTCCTGGTATTCCGAAGATTCCGGCTGGCGGATTCGCGAAATCATCCTGCTGGAAATCGACCGTTTCACCCAAAGTTTACCGCCGCGATATGTGGTCAATCCGGAGGTTCTTACACAGGAAAGGAAGCTGTAACCATGGAGAAGAAAAAAACAACAAAAGTCCGTGGCCCGCTGCCTGGGCCAAAATCGGCGGGATGGTTGAAACGCTGGGCCGAAGCGGAAGCGCAATGCACCGGCTATCAGGCGCAGTTGGTCTGGGACCATGCCCAGGGGGTCCTGGTGACGGACGTCGACGGGAATATTTTTATCGACTGGACGTCCGGCGTTCTGGTGACCAATGTCGGACATTGTCATCCAAAGTTGGTGGAGGCTGTTCAAAAAGCCGCCACCCGCCTGCTCAACAATTATGAATGTCCCAATACGGAGCGGATCCTGGCGGCAGAGCAATTGGTTTCTCTTATGCCCGGGCACCTCGACAAATGCTTCTTCCTGAGCACCGGCAGTGAGGCCATTGAAGCCGCCATCCGGATTATGAAGCGCAAGAGCGGCAAGTATGAGATTGTCAGCTTCCATGGGGGATTTCATGGCCGCACTCCGGGTGCTGCCAGCGCTGGCGGGCTTTCCGGTCCCAAGAAAGGGTACGGCCCATCCCTCCCCGGCGCCATTCGCGCTCCTTATCCTTATTGTTATCGTTGTCCCTTTAAAGCAAAAGTGGAAACCTGCGGAATGCAGTGCCTGGAATTTCTGGATGACACCGTTCGCGCCAATAGCAGCGGCAGCCTGGCCGGATTGCTGGTGGAACCTTACCAAGGAGCCGCCGGTTTTATCTTTCCTCCAGAAGGATGGCTCACACGGTTAGAAAAATGGGCCCGGGAAAAGCAGCTGGTTTTCACGCTGGATGAGGTTCAATCCTCTTTCGGCAGAACCGGCAAAAACTTCGCCATGGAATGGGAAGCATTGACGCCAGATCTGGTCACTTTGGGCAAGGGGTTGGGCAGTGGCCCGCCAGTCTCGGCCATCGCGGCGAGAAATGAGGTCATCTCCACATTAGGTCGTGGAGAGATGAGCAGCACCATGGGGGGCAATCCGCTTTCCAGCGCCGCCGTAATTGCCGTGGCGAATATTCTCAAAGAGGAAAAGCTTGCTGAGAATGCCCTGCGAATTGGGAGCCTGATCAAATCTCGGCTCCTGGAATTCCAGGATCGTTCACCCTATATCGGAGATGTCCGGGGAATGGGATTGGTCATGGGCGTCGAGTTGGTCAAAAATAAGAATGGCAAAGAGCCGGCCCCGGAATTGACTCGCAAACTGATCGATTTAGCCGCGCAGGAAGGTCTTCTTATCGGCTCGGTGGGTGTTTTTGGCAATGTGATTCGAGTGGCGCCTCCGCTGGTCATGACCGAAGCGGAAGCTCAGGAAAGCCTGGATCTGTTCGAGGCGGCTTTGTCCAAGCTCTGACACGCATCAAAAAGCCATGGCCGCCCCGTGATGGGTTACGCCCGCCAAAAAGTAGGCGGGCTAACCCATCCTACCGCTTGTCCTTCATCGCCTGTCACTATCTATCGAGGTATTTGAATGGATAAATCCGATTGCAGCTTGATTAAAAAAACCGTTGAATCTCTTCTCCCCGAGGCGGAGCAATTTCTCCGCGATTTAATTCGATTCCCATCTACTTCGAGCAATGAGAGAGAAATCATGGAATATGCTGCTGGCCGATTCCATGGCATCGCCGAAGTGGAACGGATTTTTCTCTCAAACACGCTGCGGCAGGATGAAGATTATGCGGACCCTATCGCCGGACTCGAATACGAAGGGCGGCATCAGCTCAGAATCCGCCTGCCGGGCAGCGGAGGAGGGCGCTCATTATTATTGAATACTCACCTGGATGTGGTGCCCCCTTCCCAAGGCCAGGAGCATCCCTGGGACCCTTCGGTTCAAGATGGCGTAATTCACGGTCGAGGCGCCTGTGATGCCAAGGGGCAGGCAGCCACAATTTTTCTGGTGATGACTGCTCTGCGCCAGTTGGGATTGAATCTGCCGGGCGATTTGATTGCTCATTTAGTGGTGGAAGAGGAGAATGGCGGCAATGGCTCATTGGCCATGACCCGCCGCGGAGAAAAAGCGGATGGGTGCATTGTGCTGGAACCCACGGAGCAGCGGATCCTATCCTCTGTCCGGGGAGCGGTCTGGTTCCGTGTGATTTGCACCGGCAAGCCTGGGCACAGTGGACGGGCCGGCGATTCCGTAAGCGCTTTGAAAATGGCGATACGGGTCGTCGAGATATTGGAAAAATATCACGCTCAACTTTTAGCCTCTTCGCGGGGAATCGAACTTTTTGATGCTTTTTCCAATCCCATGCCCATCACCTTTGGAAAGATGCAGGCTGGAAACTGGCCGGCTACCGCTCCTGCGCAAGCTTTTCTCGAAGGAGTGCTTGGCTTTTTGCCGAATAAAACGCGCTACCAGGTAATGGAAGAAATGCGAGAGGTCATTCAGAGGGAAGGCGATGACTGGCTTCGCGGACATTGCCAATTGAAGTTTATGTATCGTCACGATTCCCATGTGCTGTCACCGGATCATGAGCTGGTTCGCGCGCTGCAAGCGAGTTGCCGGGAATACGCCGGAGCGGGAGAAGTGTCGGCCATGACGGCCTCCTGCGATTCCTGGTTCTACAATAATCAACTGGGAATCCCCACGGTGGTCTTTGGCCCCGGCAGTCTGCGTTTCGCCCATTCCAACGAAGAACGGATTGGCTTGAGCGAAATCGTTGAAGCCGCCGCGGTTTTGATCCGGCTGGCTCAACAGTGGTGCCAATAGAATGCGCCGAATAAATCATTTTCCCGCCAGCCGGGCAAATCTCCGATGTGACTGGGGGAAGAGAGGAATGGAATTTGTATGCTGGCTTTAGTGAAGACACAAAAAGGGGACGGATTTGTCGAACTGCGCGATATGCCCGAACCGTCGCCCGGTCCGGGTGAAGTTCTGATCGAAGTTAAAGCTTGCGGCATTTGCGGGACCGACATTCATGTGCTGCACGATGAATTCCCCTATTGGCCTCCGGTCATATTAGGGCATGAATTTTCCGGAGAGATTGTCGCGCTGGGGCCGGAAATTCAATACTATAAAGTGGGTGAACGGGTGGTGGGGGAACCGCATACCCAGGCCTGCGGCCATTGTTACCTGTGCCGGACGGGGAATGTGCAAATCTGCCCCACGAAGCGCTCGCCCGGCTGGGGAATTCACGGGGCCTTCACCCGCTATCTGAAAATGCCCGAACGCTTGCTGCATCGGATTCCGGATGGAATGAGCTATGAAGTAGCTGCCACCGTTGAGCCTACGGCCAATACGGTTCATGATGTCATAGAACGGACCAAGGTTGAGGCCGGAGATTTCGTGGTGGTCATGGGCCCCGGCCCTATTGGATTGCTGGCTGGCCTTTCGGCCCGGGCCGCCGGAGCCCGTCACGTCGTGATGGTCGGCAGTCCTGAAGACGAATCCCTTCGCTTGAAAAAGGCCAGGGAGCTGGGTTTTGAGACCGTCATCAATTTCGCCCTGGAAAATCCGGCGGAAGTGGTCAGCCATCTCACCCATGGCGTAGGCGCTGATGTTGTCGTTGAATGCAGTGGCGCTGCCGCGGCCATCGCTTCGACCGTGGATTTGGTCCGGAAAAAGGGGCGCATCGGGGTCATTGGTTTGACCGGGAAGCCCACGATTCCTTTCCCCTGGGATAAAGCGGCTTTCAAAGTATGTGACCTGATCTTCAACCTCTCCACCAGCTATAGCAGCTGGGATCGAACGATCCAGCTGATTTCGCGCGGACGCATCCCGGCGGGGGAGGTGATTTCCCATCGAATGCCTTTGACCGAATGGAAACATGCCTTTGAGGAAATTGAAGCCAAGCGGGCTTTAAAGGTCCTTTTGATTCCAGAATAAATTGAGCCCAGCGAAACCGCTTACAAGCGCGCGTTCCTTGCGCGTCTGGTTAAGGCGGGTCCGTTGAGATTTAGGGGTTCCGAAACGATCAAAAGTCCATATTGAATTGCGGCGCTTTATCTTGCGGGCAGCGGATGAACGCAGATTAATCGCGGAAAATTTTGCTTTCTTTGATTTTTATCCGCGATTATCTATGAGAGTGTTTAAAAAGGTACATTGGGCATCCACCGCGAGGTAGGGTGCTTTCGCCGAAAGCGCCGACTGTGCCTGCGATGTTGTGCATAGACGGACGGTTCGGCGAGCCGTCCCCACCGAATCTTTTTAGACACACTCTATGTCAATCCACGGCTGTATTGCCTCTTGGGTTTGCCGCCCACTCATCATTCGTCACTTGTCAATTGTCACTCTCTACTATTGGAGTCATCCATGAACACCTCAAAAATCGGATTTGGACTGCTGGGAGCGGGACTGATTGCCCCCTTCCATGCCAAAGCGATTCAAAATTCCTCGACGGCCCGTCTGGTGGCCGCTTCCGATCTCAATGCCGATCGGTTGGCAAAATTGACTTCCGAATTTGGCTGCGCAGGTTACGCCGGCTTGGAGGAGATGCTGGAAAATCCTGAAGTTCAAGTGGTCAATATTCTAACGCCCAATCATCTGCACTATGAGGCTGTCTTGAAATCGGCAAAAGCGGGCAAGCATATCTTGGTGGAAAAACCACCTTCCATGTCCTTGCGGGAAATGGACAGTATGGAATCCGTCTGCCGTCTCGCTGGAGTAAAAATCGGCGTAGTGCTGCAATGCCGTGTCCGCAAGCCGATCCAAGCCATGCGGGAGGCCATTGCGAATGGGCGTTTCGGGAGAATCCTCCAGGCCGACACCTACATGAAATGGTTTCGCACCACGGAATATTATCAAAGTGACGCCTGGCGTATGTCGCGGCGCTCCGGCGCCGGCGTGACCATCCAGCAGGCTTTTCATTATTTGGACCTCCTGCTTTATTTGATGGGGCCGGCCAAATCGGTTCAAGCCCGGATGAATAATTTGGCTCACCCTAAGGTGGAGATCGAGGATACTCTTTTGGCCTTTCTTGACTATCAAAACGGCGCTCAGGGAGTGGTCCAAGCTTCCACCGCTTTGTGGCCCGGCTCCGATTTGCGCGTCGAGATCAATGGGGAAAACGGAACAGCCATCATGGTGGGGGAACGGATGGAAACCTGGAAGTTCAGGGAAGACCGCCCCGAAGATGTTGAAATACGCCAATACGGCAGTGCCGCGGTAGCCACCGGGGCGACGGGACCGGCTGATCTGGGTTTCCGGGATCATCAGGCGGTGATTGAAGACATGGTGGAAGCCATTCAGACCGGTCGTGAGCCTCTCATCTCTTTGAAAAGCGTTCGCCCCACGCTGGAAGCAGCCCTGGCCATGTACCGTTCGGCTAAAGTGCAAGCGTCCGTCCAACTGCCATTGGCGGACGAAGAAGTGTGGTAGTCGAAACAGGATACTTTTCTTCCTGCGTAATGGGGTAAGCATCGAACATATGCTTTGAAGGGAAGATATTTATTAAGCTGTGCATACTAGTTTGGAGGAGGAAAATGAGCGTGCCATCTCCCCCGCTGGCGCTGAGTCTTGCCCACAATTTTTTGACACTGTGGAATATTTTCCCTTTATGGTTTGAAACGAGCCAAGTGAACGCTTTTGGCGCTTGTTGAAAGTCCATTCCTCCTGGACCTGAGACCTGAAAGGCCGTCAGTCAATAGCCAGGGGCGTCAGCCCCTGGCTTGGTTGGTTCAGATCATTTGAGCTCCAAAGAAGCGACAGTCGGGTGGAAACTGATGCCCCAGATGGGGCTAGAATAGATTTTGTCCGGTCCCCTGTCCAGGGGCTGACGCCCCTGGCTATTGACTAACACCCCTATGGGGATAGGGGTATGGTTGCGGAAACTCCTCTCTCACATATTTCGAGGCATTACTTGAGTGTCAAAAAAATGTGGGTAAAACTCAGTCACAGGCGTGGGGTGAGGGCAAGAACCCTGCCTCTAGCTCCAGACCATTATGCATAGGTTAATAACCGCCAAGGACGTGGCGGCATGTGGCAAGTAATGCAGAGTCGTTTTTTTTCAGCGACTCTGCGGCATTTAGCTCTGCCAGAAGCCGCAGATCCGCCGGGGCGGGTCTGCGTTGCAGCTTCAATCCAAGCAATTTGTGGGAATCATGATGTCGAGGCAATAATGAAATTCAAATTACGTTTCCTCTCATTCAGTCTTGCTTTACTGCTTTCCGGATCTCTGGTCCCGCTGCAAGGCGCGGCGGGAGAAGTGAAAATTTGGGAAGATAAGATTACCTTGCCCACTTACGAAGAAGGGTTGCCCGACGTCAATCCTCCCTTTGAGCTGTTTCATAGCCGCGGATTTATTACTTATCCTTATACGACGCGCGAAAACCTGACAAATCAGAAAGCAGACAAAATCTGGCGCACGTTAAATTTGGAAAATGAATATTTGAAAGTCATCGTTCTGCCGGATTTGGGGGGACGGCTTTACAGCTGTGTCGACAAGTCGAATGGCCGGGAAATGTTTTATGCCAATCCTTCCATCAAGTACGCGCAGGTGGCATTTCGAGGCGCCTGGGTGGCATTGGGGATTGAGTTCAACTTTCCCGTTTCACATAACTGGATGACGGTTTCACCGGTGGATTTCGGAACAGTCAAAGAAGCCGATGGCAGCGCTTCGATTTGGGTCGGGAACATCGATCGGCCCTATGGCATGATGTGGCGTGTGGCTTTGACTCTTCACCCCGGCAGTTCTTTGCTCGAACAGACCATTACTCTGTATAACGCCAGCGATTTGCGGCACCGCTTTTACTGGTGGAATACCGGTTCGGTCCAAGTGGATGACGATTCGCGGATCCTATATCCCATGGAGTTTACCGCTAGTCATGGATTTAAAGATGTCGACACCTGGCCGGTGGATTCTTCGGGCTTGGATTTAAGCATTCCCGCCAATCACACGCGGGGCTTTGTTTCCCGCTTTGCGCATGCCACCCGTGAGCCGTTCATGGGGATCTATCATCCAAAGAGCCAGTCCGGAGTCGCTCATTTTTCGCCCATCGATCAAGCGCCCGCCAAGAAGATCTGGTCCTGGGGATGGGATGCCGAAGGGAAAGACTGGCGCAAGGCTCTATCCGATAACAACAGCGCTTATCTGGAAGTACAGGCCGGGCTCTTTCGCAACCAGGAGACCTATGCTTTCCTGGAACCTCAGCAATTCCTGCGATTCAAGGAATACTGGATGCCGATCCGCCAGATTGGCGGATTTTCCCGGGTTAACCTCAACGGCGCTTTGCAGCTTCAAAGATCGGAGTCCGCCGGCGGAAAGATCAAACTGGAGGTGGGTATCAATGTCACGCGGCAAATCGCTAATGGCCAGTTGTTGATAAAAAGCGATGGAAAAACAGTCAGGCAAGCGCCGCTTTCCCTGCTGCCAAGCGGAACCTTTCAAAAAGCATTTGAGGAACTAGAAGCAAGCGCAACTTATACTGCCGAAATTGTGGGAGCCACTGGCGACACTCTGCTGGCACACACCGAAAACCAGTATGATTGGTCTCCCAAGAGTGAAGTGAAAACTGGGCCCATGCCCTCTTATCGAATTCCACCTGCCGGCTCACGCGCGGAAGGGGATTCGCTGGAGTTAGGGAAGAACTATGAACTCACGGGCAAGCTCCTGGATGCTTACGAGTCTTATCAGGAGGGCCTCCGGAATTTCCCTGAGAGTGTCGAGTTGAACAAAGCCGCTGGCCGGCTGGCGATCCAGCTAAAGCGGTTTAAGGAGGCCAAGAGTCAGCTCTCGAAAGTCATTGCTCGGATGTCCAACGATTCTGAAGCTCTTTACTATTTCGGAAATGCTTTGATGTTTTTGGGAGAAGAACGGGAAGCTCAAATTGCCTGGGAAAATTCCTCCCTCATGCCTTCCTTCCGGGCGCCCGCCCTGCTGCAACTTGCGCGGTTGGCTGCCCGGAAAGGCCGGTTGACCAGAGCATTGGAATTGGTCCGAAAGGCAGAGGTCAATTCTCCCTTTTCGTTGAAGGGGGGTTGCCTGGAGGTGGCGCTGCTGCGCCATCTGGGGAATCTGGCGGAAGCCAAAAAACGTCTCGAATTTTGGCGGGCGATCGATCCCCCCAATTCATTCCTGCGCTTCGAAAGCATCAAGAGTGGCCAGAGTGATGAGGGCCTCTGGACTCATCTCGCGGGAGACCCGGAGAGAGTCATCGAAATCGCCCTCGACTACATGCGATTGGGATTTTATCGGGAAGCGGTGGAATTGCTTGGGCGCGTTTATCCTTCCAAAGAAATCCAGGCAGAACCCGGCACGGCGCTTCCTCAGCATTACCCTCTGGTGGCTTATTACTTGGGATACTGTAAAGTGCGGCTAGGGGGCTCAGGCAGAGAAGATTATCAGGCTGCCCGGAAGCAATCCACGCGCTATGTTTTCCCCAACCGTCCCGAAACGCTGGCAGTTCTCGAGAATGCTTTGTTGGCGGACTCTTCCGACCCGACCGCTCATTATCTGCTGGGGTGTGTATACCTCTCGGGAGGCTTGACCCATCCGGCCATTCAAGAATGGGAAACGGCCAGGAAGCTGGATCCATCCCAGCTCGTCTTGCACCGCAACTTGGGCTATGCCAGGCTCCACAATCAAGAGATGAGCCGCGCCCTGGAGCTTTTCCAGGAAGGAGTGCAGGCGGATCCACTGAATTTGGACAATTATTTCGGCCTCGATCAAGCCATGAGTTTATTGGGGAAAAGTCCGGCGGAACGTGTCGCGGGATTGAAGAAGTATCCAGACCCTGCCAATATGCCTCCGGCCCTGGTCTTAAAGCTGGCTTTGGCCCAAACGGAAAGCGGCCACTTCACCGAAGCAAGCCAGCTTTGGGGACAAAGATATTTTCCACGGGAGGAGTTTGGCACCAATGTGCGTCAGGTTTACCTGGAGGTCCAGCTGCAGAAAGCTCTTGCCCTGGCGAGGCAGGGCAAGAATGAGGAAGCGCTGCATCTCGCTTCTGCCCTGGGCGAGCCTGTTCAGGGGATTTCATTTGCCGCGGATGGATTGGAGGCTTTTATTCGTCCAGCGCGATTCCAATACTATTTGGGGATTCTGCATGAGCTTTGCGGCCAACCGGAACAGGCCCGGAAATTTTGGCAGGCCGCGGCTCAATCGCGGGAAGCCCGCCAGGCTCCTTTCGCTCGCCTGGCTGCGCAGCGGCTCGGCAATTTTGATGCGCGAGATTGGGAAAGCCGTCTTAATGTGGCTCTCCTGGAAGTGGAGGATTATATCGCCAGCGGCGGACATTTCCCCGGCTCTGCTACTTTCAGCAAAGGGATGATCCTGCAAGCGCTGGGACGAGAACAGGAGGGGATGGACCAATTGCGCCAGGTGTTTTTTCTGCCGGACAAAGGAATGTCTCATTACCTGGCCCGAAAAGCCCTGCGGAAGGATTCCCCCCATTAAGGTTCATTTAATAATCTCGCGGGATGGGTTAGCATATCAACGCTTGGCGCATCGTTGGCGCAGCCAGGCAGCATGGCTGATGCGTCACACTCTTCGAGCTGACGCATCTTACAGCGCTAAGCCCGCGTAAATTAAATAACCATGCGAAATGCGCTAGAGGAATTGGCTGCAAGTATTTTGAGAGGAAAAGCTGCCTTCTCACCACGCGCGGAGTGAAGGTTTGCAATATAACACTGCCCTCGCCCCGCGTTAGCGGGGAGAGGGCTGAAAGCACTGCTTTCAGGTCTTAGGCGAGACGGGTGAGGGGTGGAAGGTGATCTTTCTCCGTGTCAAAAATAATTGGCATTTTCGCCATGCAGGCGTCCTGCCCGAAGTTTGGCAGTCTTACGGAAATCCGCCGTTCCGTCAGCTGACGGACGGATTTCCGTAAGACTGCTTTATGCTTTAACTTATTTACCCAGGGTCAGGAAAGTGGCCTCGTGCCACTTTCCTGACCCTGGGCTATTATCAATAACCCCTTCGGGGTATTTTAATTGAAGCGCGCACCTCGTGTGCGCGCCCCGTTTTTCTGCCAGCTAGGGTGCTGAGTAGTTAAAAAGATTCTACGTACCCATGAAAGAAAACACCTGATTGAAAAACTCCGATTCAGAAGGAGTTGAACCCAAAAAAGGACGAGTCATGATAGCTCCTGATATCCCGGAAAATGCACCAGAGCAAATACACCGAGCCTCCCTGGATCTGTTGTGGGATCCAGGCATCCGCATCGAGCATGATGATATTTATAGCCAATTAATCACGGCCGGCGCCAGTCCCGGAAATTCCGCGCAAGTGGTGAGAATCCCCGAAGAATTGGTGCGGGAGTCGTTACAGTTTTGCCCGAAAGAGTTCGGATTGACTGACAAGTCCGGCAAGGCGACTCCCCTGGCGGCCCGGAGCCCTTCCAATTTCTGGTCAGTACCCGGCATGTCCATTTTCAAGGACGGGATTCATCGCCTCTTCACTTCCGCCGACATGGCGGACATTTCCCGGTTGCTCGATCAGTTGGAAAATATCAGCGTGATCTTTGGATTGGCCATGGACGACATCCCTCCCGACGCTCGGGATATTGTTGGCTTGAAAATCATGGCTCTCAACAGCCATAAGCATCTGCGCGTGCTTTGTTTCACGCCGCAAGGCGCCTCCGCCCTGAAAGAGATCAAGCCCATTGTCGGCAACCATCCCTGGTTTAGCATCGGATTTACCGCGCATGGGCCGTTGCGCTGGACTCACTTGGCCTTGGAGATTTTCAAGAACACGGCGGGGGCCGGCATTCCCACGACGATCAATGGAGAACCCATGGCCGGCACTTCCGCTCCCATCACCCTGGCTGGCGCCGCGGCGGTGGGGAATGCGGAGATCCTGGCGGGAGTGGTAATCAATCAGAGTCTGGAGCCGGGCCGCCCCTGCATTTATAACCTAGGTCTGGCTCACATTTTTGATATGCGGACGGCCATTGCCGTCACCGGAGCTCCCGAAAATGCCCTGCTGGCCTGTCTTTCGGGCTTGATGGGAAGGTTTTATGATCTGCCTTCGGCCTCCTGGGTCTCCACGGAATCCATGGTCCCGGACTCCCAGGCCGCTCTGGAAAAAATGTTCGGATTTTATACGCACCTGGCTGGAGGAGTCTCCTGCATTTGGGGAGTGGGCCAGTTGGAATCCGAGCTGACTTTTTCGCCCGCTCAGGCGGTGATGGACAACGAAATGATTTCCTACCTGATGCGCTTCCAACGCGGTGTGGCGGTTGATTCCTCCACTCTGGCGCTCCCCCTTACGCGCGAAGTCGGCATTGGAGGATCATTCCTGGAATCCATCCACACCTTGAAGAATTGCCGGAAGGAATTCTATTATCCCCGGACTCTTTGCCGAATTCGCCGTGACCCGTGGACACAGGAGGGGTCGAAGCGCCTGGACCAGAAAGCGGAGGAATTGGCGAGCCAATTGATGTGCAATCCGGTGCAGAATGGTCTCTCCGCGAGCCAGATCCAAGAATTGGAGAAGGCAACGGCAGAATTTCTAAAACGGATCGATGGAAAATGAAGCTCCGCGGGATAAGTTCGAATCTTGTTCAGAATAAGGTACTACTCAGGTAACCAGAAGTCAGATTCAGGAGTCAGAATGAAGACGCCAGCGGCGAGACCTGAGAATTTAGTGGTGTGACAAAAGGCTCACCCGTTTGTGCTGCAAACTGTTGGAGGCCGATTCGGAGGCCATTCTGAATTCTGACTCCTGTTTTATAACATCGCGCAAGGTTCCGTCGAAGAGTCTCGATCAGATCGTCACGCGACTTCATTCGATGGAAGGCAATGGTGCGCTTGATCCAGTCCGAGTGTGTCCGTTCGGTGTGAATGGAGTAATGCTGTAAGCGCATCACCCCGCGGATTTGTTCCAGGATTTTGATTTTTGCTTCTGATTTTTGCTTCTGATTTTTGCTTCTTGACTCTGCACGGACAAATCCCTTAAATTTTTCCTATCGAGACCATTTGCCTTGATATTGGCGCCGGGCAAAAGTGTCTGAAAAGACCCTTAATATCAACTTGTCGGGGCAAATTTGCCCATCAATCAATGGTTGGCGCAGCAATTTAATCACACGGAGACACCAAGGCACAGAGCGCAAAAAAGGGATAATTGGGCCAGCAAACAAAAATATTCTCCATGTCTTCGTGCCTCCGTGAGAGAGAAAAGCTAAGACAGGATTGCATCCGGCAACTTGAAAGTGCCTGGTGAACGCAAAGCAAAAAACAATTCCCGGGCGGAGCTGGCAGCTACTACCCAGCCAAAAAAGCCTCGCCAACCCAGGGTTCAGCCGATCCGTCAGCTGACGGACCAGCGGCTTCTTTCGAGGGAATTGACATCTTCAAAAATATTCTTTGTTTTAAGAGTTTTCTGGCCGTGGCAGCTAACCCCAATTGTTAGGCCGCCCTTGATAGAAAGGAGTCTCCCATGAAAAGTGATCCTAATCGCCAGTCCTGGTTGCGTCCCATCCTGTTTGGTCTTCTCAGCCAAGTGCTTGCCTTTCTGGCTACCGTTCTCGTCACCACTGCCTACGCAGCTCACCTAGCATTTCAAGTTCGCGGAACACCGGATCAGAAACTTATCGGTCAGTTTGCGGCTTCCTTTTCACCTTGGGTCACGGCTCTCGTCGGCATCGGACTTGTCTTTGTCTTTTCTCTCCGACTTGCTAAGAAGTCATCCCAAGGTTCAGTCGCAGCAGGGATCGTCGTTGGCATCTCGTCCGCAGTCTTTGCCTTTTTACTTGCGTTCTTTTTCCACCCGCACGTCAATTTTAGGTCTGTGTTGGTACCAGCTGTTCTGGTTCTTACTAGCTGGGCTGGTGCCACCCTTGGTTCTCCACGCAGATGAATACGATGACTTGCCTAATCCCTCGTTCAACTCGGACCCAGCCTGCACTGGCAGGTCAGCACTCTTCGTCATCCGTACCGTTCGTTCGTCTCGGCTCCGCTCATCGCTTCGAGCAGGCTGGGCCGGTTAACCTCTTTCGTTGGCGCCGAAATGGGAACTACGAAAATCGCTAAAAAATACGACCCTGAGCTTTTCGCGAATTTCGAGTATTTCGTAGTTTATAATTCTAGGCCAGGAAAGGTCCCGGCAACGAAAGTGCCGGTTGAATGCAAAGCTAAAAACAAATCCCGGGAGGGCTGGCAGTTTCGTCATGTCCGGAAAAGTCGTGCCAACCCAGGGGTCCAGCCGATCCGTCAGCTGACGGACCAGCGGTTTCTTTCGTGGGCATTGCCAGGTTCAAAAAACATTCTTTGTTCAGAAATCATTCCGGCCGTGGCGGCTAATCCCAAGCGTTGGCACTTCATAGTCCGAAACAACATGGACAGTTCAATCCTTCTCGACTAAAATTGAAACATGAAATTCGAATGGGATACTGGCAAAGAGGCTCTTAATCAAAGGAAACACAAAGTCTCGTTTCAGGAAGCGGCCACCGTTTTGGGTGACCCTTTGTCGGCCACCGCTCCGGATCCCGATCATTCAATGATTGAGCGGCGCTTTTTGACTGTTGGATTCTCAGTGCGGCATCAACCTCTTATTGTGTCACACCTCGATAGAGGGGATGCTGTCCGGATCATCAGCGCACGGCCCTTAACAAAATCGGAAAGAAAAACCTATGAACAAAAAATTAAAAAACAATCGCAGTGATGACCTCCGGTCCGAATATGATTTGGAGACACTTTTTAAGAGCGGGGAACGAGGAAAATATGCAAGCCGTTATAAACTGGGCACCAACTTGGTTTTACTTGACTCGGATGTTGCTCAGGCCTTTCCTAAGGCAGAGCAGGTCAACGATGCCCTCCGGCTTGTATTGAAGCTAACCCGAATTCCTTCCTCCAAGAAAGTTCGTTCAACTCAACTCTAAAAGCAGTGTCAACCATTCCACCCCACCGGATCCGTCAGCTGACGGACGCCGGTGAGCGGATTTGTTAGCTGTACGAATCCTAACCTGAAACGAAAGGAGAGCCGAGATGAATAAAGAAAGCAAGTGCCCGGAAACGGGCAGTGCTCACAAACACACGGCCGGCAGAGGCACGTCGAACCGGGACTGGTGGCCGAACCAGTTGAACCTCAGGATCCTCCACCAGAACTCTTCCTTGTCCAATCCCATGGGCGAGGCGTTCAACTATGCTGAGGAATTCAAGAAGCTCGACCTTCAGGCCCTGAAGAAGGACCTCTACGCGCTCATGACGGACTCACAGGACTGGTGGCCGGCCGACTTCGGTCACTACGGGCCGCTCTTCATCCGGATGGCGTGGCACAGCGCGGGTACCTACCGCATCGGGGACGGCCGCGGGGGCGCGGGGTCCGGCAACCAACGCTTTGCGCCCCTCAACAGTTGGCCCGACAATGCGAACCTCGACAAGGCGCGCCGGCTGCTCTGGCCGATCAAGCAGAAATACGGCAACAAGATCTCGTGGGCCGACCTGATGATCCTCGCCGGCAACTGCGCCCTGGAGTCGATGGGCTTCAAGACCTTCGGCTTCGGCGGCGGGCGCGAGGACGTCTGGGAGCCGGAAGAGGACATTTACTGGGGGACCGAGAGCAAGTGGCTTGGCGACAAGCGCTACACCGGTGACCGGGAACTCGAGAATCCCCTCGCCGCCGTGCAGATGGGCCTGATCTATGTGAACCCGGAAGGGCCGAACGGCAATCCGGATCCGCTCGCCGCCGCCAAGGATATCCGCGAGACCTTCGCGCGCATGGCGATGAACGACGAAGAAACGGTCGCGCTGATTGCCGGCGGCCATACCTTTGGCAAAACCCACGGCGCTGGCGATGCGTCACTGGTGGGCCCAGAGCCGGAAGCCGCCGGCATCGAGGAGCAAGGCCTCGGCTGGAAGAGCAAATTTGGCACGGGCAAGGGAGGTGACACGATCACCAGCGGCCTGGAAGTCATCTGGACCACGACGCCAACGAAGTGGAGCAACAACTTCTTCTGGAACCTGTTCGGCTACGAATGGGAGCTGACCAAGAGCCCGGCCGGTGCGCATCAGTGGAAACCGAAGCATGGGGCAGGCGCCGGTACGGTGCCGGATGCGCACGACCCGTCAAAGCGTCACGCGCCATCCATGCTGACCACTGACCTCGCCCTGCGGTTCGACCCTGTTTACGAAAAGATTTCAAGGCGCTTCTACGAGAATCCGGATCAGTTCGCAGACGCGTTCGCCCGGGCGTGGTTCAAGCTGACGCACCGCGACATGGGTCCCCGCTCGCGCTATCTCGGCCCGGAGGTCCCGGCGGAAGAGCTGATCTGGCAAGACCCCGTCCCCGCAGTCGATCACGACCTGATCGACGCGGCCGACATCGCGGAGCTCAAGGCCAAAATCCTTGCCTCGGGGCTGTCGATCCCGGAACTCGTCTCGACCGCCTGGGCGTCGGCCTCTACCTTCCGTGGCTCCGACAAGCGCGGCGGTGCGAACGGGGCGCGCATTCGTCTTGCGCCGCAAAAGGATTGGGAAGTCAACCAGCCGGCCCAACTGAAGACTGTGCTGCAGACCCTTGAGGGAATCCAAAAGGAGTTCAACAGCGCGCAGTCAGGCGGGAAGAAGGTTTCGCTCGCCGACTTGATTGTCCTGGGTGGATGCGCAGGTGTCGAGCAAGCTGCGAAGAATGCCGGTCATGATGTGACCGTTCCCTTCACGCCGGGACGTACGGATGCGTCGCAGGAGCAAACCGACGTGGAGTCATTCGCCGTACTCGAACCGGCTGCAGACGGGTTCCGCAACTATCTAAAAGCCAAATATGCAGTAGCGGCAGAGGAACTGCTGGTTGATCGTGCGCAACTGCTGACGCTGACCGCTCCTGAGATGACGGTTCTCGTTGGCGGTATGCGAGTCTTGAATGCCAACTTTCGGAAAGTCCCAGCACGGCGTCTTCACCAAGCGGCCAGAGACGCTCACCAATGACTTCTTCGTGAATCTGCTCGACATGAGCACGACGTGGAAGGCAACCGCGGAAGACGACAGACGTGTTCGAGGGTCGTGATCGCGCAACGGGCGAACTCAAGTGGACCGGCACCCGTGTCGACCTCGATCTTCGGTTCGAACTCCCAACTCCGGGCCTTGGCGGAAGTCTACGCATGTGAGGACTCCCAGGAGAAGTTCCTGCACGACTTTGTAGCGGCGTGGAACAAAGTCATGAACCTTGACCGTTTCGACCTCGCCTGATCGTAGCGGCGAAAAACGGTCAGCTAATAACCGGTTCCAGCGGCCGGCGTACCGCCGAGGGTGAGCCGGAAGTGTTGGGCAGGAAGCGGAGTGTCGACGGATCAATCCAATTTTCGCGGCATACCAACAGGAGGAGCATGACATGAAGCAGACGAGAAGAGACTTCCTCAAGTGCGGTGGCGGTGTCCTGATCTGTACTTGTGCCGGGGTCGGTGCATCGGGCTGTACGATGATTTCCGGAAAGTCGAATATGCCGTCGGTGCCGCCCGATGCCTCGCGCGTTTCGGACCGCAAGCTCGTGATCGACCTCACCCGGGTGCCGGCACTGGCCGTGGTCGGAGGATCGGCGCAGTTGTTGCCTGCCGGGAGTGACAGGAAGGTTTGCATTGTCCGCTCCGGCGACAATCAATTTAAGGCCTTCATCAATCGCTGCACGCACCGAGGGAAGGAACTCGAGTACCGGCACGACGAGAAGAAACTCCGCTGCGTGAGTTTCGGCCATTCGGAGTTCGATCTCGAAGGACGGAAGCTCGGCGGTCCGGCCAAGGGGGACTTGACGAAACTGACGGTCACCCGGACTGGCGATTCGCTGGAGATTGCCCTCTGACATCGACCTCGTTTCTATTCGACCCTCATAGCCAGATCAGGGTGCTCTGCCGGCGAGGAAATCTGGTTTCGCATTACAAGAATGCGAATTGCTCAGCCACCAATGTCTCCCAGCTCGCAGGCATCCGCGTGCCGTCGAGGTTTCGCCGAAGGTGCAAAGCGTCGTCGAACACGGACGCTCCCCACAGCCGAAAAGCATCTAGGAGTAGCGGCCCCCATCATGTAAAACGTAGCGGTAGCGGGTCCGATAACTAGTAATTCCAAGGCGTCGCTTTCCACCAAGGCTCGATAGCTTCTGGTTTCGTTTTCACTCAAGACTGAGATTTCTTTGGCTGAGGAAAATTGTAATGAAGGGTGGGACGCGCGATCCTTCGCGTGTCGCCTAGCCTGCTCAGCCAGCGTGCACGGAGTGCCCGCTCCACCTTTGCCCAATTTTGATTTTCTAGGGAGTCAACCATGACGGCGCTGCCGTCACAGCAAGACAATGAAAATGGGGTGCTGACTTTGATAAAGAACCGTTCGTCCTGAGCTTGTCGAAGGATGGACGGTTCTTTCGTGGCAAGCCGAGCCAACCAAGGGATTAGTTAGCTTAACATCAATGGGGAAACCTCGTTTTGCCCGTCCGCACACCCTTCGACAAGCTCAGGGTGAGCGGACTTAGAATTCATTGTTGCTAAGCCCGGATTTTCTGAGGAGGAAGCGTCAACTCGAAGAGCGTAACACATTGTTGATGCCTGCTCACGCCTGCAAGCATTTCCAACCCGCTTGCCAACACATTCTATTTTTGAATTGATTCATCGGCAGGATTTGAGGCCCCGGACCTTGAAGACTGCGATCTGCTCGACTTTAAAGCATCTGCTCTACTCTAAAGCCTCTTTGATCGATCTGAATTGGCCTGAGTTGCCGTGCCGCGAACATCAGGCTTTTCCATTTGCCTTAGAGGGGGAATTTATTTGACTTTGCCCAATACGTATGGATTACTGAATGGCGATGCCTGTGCTTTTATTCCGAAAGTCCGTTTGGCAAGATTTAAACAAGCATTTTCTCAATATTGACATTCCGCTCGCGCGAGATTTGCGAGTTCCCGTATAGGAATCATGGAATGGACGGAAATCTGTATCCCTATTTCTTATGGCAAAAGAGAGGAGAATGTGCATGAAAAAGAGGATGTCTGTTCTGCTGAGTATAGGAATAATCTTGTGTGGGATCAACGTTATTGCCCAAGCGCCTGACAGTGCCGGTTGCAAGGACCATCCACTTTTCCCCACACGCATGCCGGAGTACCGGATTGAGAACTGCAAGGTTGAGGAATTTGGGGTTTATGAATTCTTTGTGACCAAAGGGGCGAAGATCCCTGTGGAAGGCAAGTTCACCTTAATCACCTATGCCTTCACCGGACAGCGGGCCAATGAGCCGAGCGGGCTGGCTGTAGTCCGCAATTATCAGAATGCCATACAAAAGGTGGGAGGGACTGTCCTCCAAAGCGTGCCCACCTGGTGGGTAAACGCCAAAATCATGAAGGATGGCCAGGAAGTGTGGGCGCAGGCGGAAAAAGGGAACGGCAAGATCTGGTTACGGATTGTCGAGAAAAAGAAGATGGAGCAGTACATCGAGGCAAATGCCGAAGCCTTGGGCAACGATCTTCGGACTACGGGCCATGCAGCGGTTTATGGCATTTACTTCGACACCGGCAAATCTACCATCAAGCCCGAGTCGGCTCAAGCGATCGGGGAAATCGCCAAGATGCTGAATGGTGATCCTGTCCTTAAAATCTATGTAGTCGGCCACACGGACAACCAGGGCGGCGTGGAAAGCAACATCAAGCTCTCCCAGGAACGAGGCGAGGCCGTCCTCCAGGCACTTGTCCGCGACCATGGCATTGCTCCTGCCCGTCTCAGATCTTATGGCTGCGGACTGTTCGCCCCCGTAGCTTCCAACGAGAGTGAGGAGGGACGAGCTAAGAACCGCCGGGTTGAGTTGGTAAAACAATGAAACCCGCTTTGCGAATCCAAAACTTGCCATTAATGTATTGAGAATGCATTGAGTGCCTCTCCCTAGAAATAACGCGGATGGAGGTAGGGTGCCTCACCCCGTCTGGCTTTGCCAAGCTTGCTGAGACGGCCTGAGGGCAGGCCGCCTCCATCATCCCTTTTCATACTCGGTCTGTGCCAGCCACGCTGAAATTCTCTGAGAAGGGGGCTGTAAGAAGCGTGGAGCCAAGGCGCGAGCCGATGAACAAGAACCAGATCGAGGCTTACGGCACCGGACGAGTCGGCAGACCCGATCTACGGATTAGCGCGGTATAACGAAGTAAGGGGGGTGAGGGGTAAGATCTTTTTCACCACTCCCCGATGAGCAATCCGATCGTTGATCGCTTTGCCTCGCCTTAAGTGCACTGAACGATTCGCATGACCAAAGAAATAATGCGCCGATGGCCTGCAACCCAAAATGCCGAGATGTCATGAAAGGATGTACTTTTCATTTATCTCAGAGCTTCAGACGGGGCCGCGGAATGCCGAATCAGGATTTGTGGAGGGAGGATGATTTCCCTGGGGGGAAGCGTATTTCGATTCTTGATCCTGTCAAGCAGCAACCGGGTGGCGGATTGGCCCAAAATTATTCAGAATTGAGCAAATCTTTCGGATTGATTTTCACGGCTTGCCGGGCAGGAATATAACTCGCTGCCATTGCCGTCACCGCCAGCAGTGCGGGGACAGCCATCAATGTCAAGGCATCGGTCGGCTTTACTTCGAAAAGAAGACTGCCGAGAAATCGCGTCAAGGCAAAAGCGCCGCAAATTCCCCCACAGACTCCAACCGCAATGGCCCAAAGATTTCTCTTCAGCACCATCCACTCAACGTTGAATGCTTGGGCGCCCAGCGATAAATGAATTCCAATTTCGTGGGTTCTCTGACTGACCGAATATGCGGTTGCCCCATAAACGCTCAGCAAGGTCAGCAGGAATGCAAACCCAGCGAAAATTCCCAACAAGGTTGTGCGCAGGCGTGGCGTCTGAATGCATTCATCGAATATTCGTTGCATGGGGTCAGCCTTGAAGACGTCAATCGTTTTATCGATGGATTTAATCCGGTCCTGGATCAGGCTAATTGAAATGGCGGATTTTGAGAAGGTGCGGATCAGAAGAGAATGCAAGTTACTAAAGTTCCATTGATTGGCGGGAAAATAAACTTGAAAATCAAGTGGCATCGACCAATCCCCGCTCTGAACGTTTTCCACTACTCCCACAATTTCAATATAATTCCGCGAACCTTTTGGATCTATTCCGTTCAAATCAATCCGCTTCCCAATCGGGCCCTGCCGGGGCCAGAATTTTTGTGCCATCAGTCGATTGATAATCACGACACCGTGTGAGTTTGGCCACTCCTGCCCCGTAAAATCTCTTCCAGATAAAATGGGGATCTCCATCGTATGAAAGTAGCCGGGATCTATGCTTTGGACGTGAGCAGCGGAAAGGTCCCTCGTCCATCCTTCCGATTCAGTCTCAATGGTGAACGTGGTTCCGATTCCTCCGCTCCAGAGTGGAAGCCAGGTTCCAAGAGCGGCAGATTCCACTTGAGGTATTTTGCTCACTTCATCTTTTATTTGTTGGCGAATCGTCTGGTCAGTCATCCCAAAATTGTCGGATGCCAGCTCGAAGGCCAACAAATATTGTGGATTAAAACCCAGATCGACATTCATCATCCGTGACAAGCTCCTCAAGAATAACCCGAAACCAACTAAAAGAATTACGGCCAGAGCGATTTGGGAGAGGACAAAGGAACTTTGTAATCTTTGTCTATGAACAACCGATGCGCGCCGACTCGAATAAAAAGCTCCCGCTTTTATCGATGTACTGATATCTACCTTTGAAGCACGAAGGGAGGGAATGATTCCGAACAACACACCCACCAGAAGAGAAATGACAAAGCAAAATCCAAGAACCCAGAAATCAATCTGAACGTCGTTGAGTTTGCGAATTTCAAGTGGGAGTGTCCGGACCGCTTTTACTCCCCCAAATGAAAACAGAAGCCCTAGAAAACCTCCCAACGAGGCCAAAAGGAGGCTTTCAGTTAGAAGTTGCCGGAAAATACGAAACCTTCCCGCCCCCAGCGCCAGACGGATGGCTAACTCTTTTTGCCGGTTATTGTTCCTGGCTAGCAAAAGGCTGGCGATATTGGCGCAAGCAATCAGCAGGACCATCCCAATCGCTCCTAAAAAAACCAGCAATATCGGCCTGAGTTTTCCGACTGTTCTATCCTGAAGTGATATTACGGAATATTGGAGTTTCTTGAAAAATTCAGGATCTTCAGCCGCAATCCGGGGCGCCAAAGCCTTCAGTCCGGAATCGAGTTGCTTTTCGCTGATCCCTCGTTTTAGCCGGCCCACGAACTGGATATTTTGTTGGAGGAAGAAATTTCCGCGGCTGCCCGCATCTTCAGTAAGGGGGATAAAAAAATCGGCGAAGTTCTCTGGCGAGGAGAATTCTCTCGGCAGCACTCCTACAATTTGATAAGTGGTATTACCCAGATCGATTTTGCGTCCAATAATTTGGAGGTCCGACCCGCATTGCTGTTGCCAGTAGGAATGACTCAGCATCACAACCAGATTCTTTCCCCGTTGATTTTCGTCGTTGAAAAAAGGGCGGCCCATGATGGGAGAAATTTCCAAAGTGGGAAAATAGCCGGAAGATACCATATCTACAAAGACGTTTTTTTTATCCCCATTGCTTGTTTTGAGGGCCATCCCATTATTCACATTATGGTATCCCGCAGACTCAAAAAAAACATTCAAGGAAGCAATCTGTTTGGCTTCAAAGAGCAGGAGGCGCTCTTTCTCTTGGGAGAAATTGGCGCTATGGCTAACAATAGTCACAAGCCGTGATGCCTCGCGATAGGGAAGAGCATGAAAAACGACGGTGTTAAAGACGCTGAACATCACCGTGTTGCCTCCAATGGCCAGGGCCAGTGTGATTATGGCAGTGAAGGCAAATCCCGGATTTTTTCTTAATGTTCTGAGCCCATAGATCAAATCCTGGACCATATTCCTAATCCAAGAAAATGTTTGTTGGTCTCGGCAGGCTTCCCTGACTTGCTCCACTCCTCCAAAACGCATTTTCGCCTGGCGCAGGGCCTCTTCCGGGGGGATTCCACGCTTCAAATTTTCTTGAATCATCATTTCTAAATGAAATTGGAATTCTTCATCCAGGTCACTGGACCGGCGGTGCTTGCCGAAAAATCCCATCAGCTTGGCGAAAAGCTGGCTCATCTGCGACATGTTAGACCTCCCCAGTGCTTTCAAGCAGGCGGCTGATAATCGTGGTCATTCGTTCCCAGTAAAATTTTTCCTCCGTCAGTTGTTTTCGCCCTGCCCTGGTAATGGCATAGAATCGCGCCCTCCGGTGGTTTTCGGAGGTCCCCCACTGGGAAGTGATCCATCCCTTTTGTTCCAGACGCACCAAGGCTGGATAGAGAGTTCCATGGTTGATTTGGAGGAGATCTTGGGAAATCTGTTCGAGGCGGCGGGCAATCCCATACCCGTGCATCGGTCCCATCGACTCCACTGTCTTAAGCACCATCAAGTCCAATGTTCCCTGAAGAAGTTCCGTTTTTGATCTCTCCATACCGGTTTCTCCTATTGATATTCAATAGATAAATTCTATGCTGATTCATATTGGTGGTCAACAGGAAAATTTCTGGCCTTTTATCCATGCCGGTGGCCGGAAATTTGATTTCCAAAAGGGATGTGTCTGGCAAATCTAAGAAATTAATCTGCCGCGGACGGACTGGATTATTGCTTGGAACGGCATGTGGCAAATATTTTGACAAAGAGTTAAGCTACGCCATCCAGATCTGTATGGAGTGCGGCCGAAAGAGGCCGTTTGGGAGGGGGTGATGCGCCACTCCCGGAGAAACCTGCGACATGCCACCGCACTTGTGTTTCAACATTTTTTCTCCAAAAGGATGCTGGAGTTGTCGTCTTACGCGAAGTGGCGCGCTTGATTGGCCGCCTTCACCGCCAAAGCCCAATATTGTTGAAACTCGAGTTGAAGACTATCGTCGCGGATGGCTCTGAGCAATCACTATTTATAAATAATAGTTATGTGGTTGGGGGCGCCGTGGAATGGCGAATCAGGATTTGCGGAGGGAGGATGATTTCCCTGGGGGGAAGCGTATTTCGATTCTTGATCCGGTCTAGCAGCAGCTGGGTGGCGGTTCGGCCCATTTCATAGGCCGGCTGAGAGGCCACAGTCAGGAAAGGCTCCACCAGCAGATTCGCGGGGAGGTCATCAAAGGAGACCACGCTCATCTGTTGAGGAACCTTGATTTTTTCAGCGCGCAAGGCGCGCAACGCGCCGATGGCCAAAAAATTGTTGGTGGCGAAAATTGCGGTGGGACGAGGCTGCAAAGTGAGCAATTGTTTCGTCATTTCCGCGCCGCTTTCGCAGGTAAAATTTCCGGTTTTAACGATTTGAATCCCGCTCAATCCCGCTTCGGCCATGGCCTGCGAAAATCCCTTCACCCGGTCGTCGGCGGTTGAGACTCCTTTGGGCCCGCTCAAAATGGCGATGCGGCGATGACCTGCATCGAGCAGATGCCCCGTCAATTTCCAGGCGCCGTTCACTGAATCGCAACGAACGGTATCGACCTTTACGCCCGCCAGCCGTCGATCGAGCAGAACCAGAGGGGTGTTCTGGGCGCCCACCTGTCGCACCGATTCCACCTGGCCGCGGGCGGGGACCAGGATTAGCCCATCCACCTGTTTTTGCAGGAGCATTTGGACGTACCGTTGTTCTTTTTCTTCCGATTCATCCGTATTGCAGACAATCAGCGTATAGCCAGCCTCCGCGGCGAGGTCCTCCACCCCCCGGGCCACCACCGTGAAAAAGGGATTGGTGATATCGGTCAAAACCAGCGCCAGTGTGTGCGTCCGCCGGGAGCGGAGGCTTCGGGCCAAGGTGTTGGGGACATACCCCAATGCCGCAATGGCCGCCTCGACTCGCGCCCGGGTAGCTGAACTGCAGTAGCCCGACCGGTTGACGACGCGGGAAACCGTGATGGGGGCGACTCTGGCGCGACGGGCCACGTCGAGGATGGTGGGATTACCGGTAATCCTTTTTTCTTTTTTTTGATTGACGGGGCGGGAGGTGGCTGATATTGTCTTCATGGTATCGTTACCATGCTAGCACTTTGAAAAATCCAAAGTCAAATATTCTTAGCTTTGCGGGTGCAACAAGAATTGGAGGGCCGCCAATTCTTGTTCTCGGGCGGATCGTTTTGAATTTCTTGAGTAAGTCCGGTTTGTTTCTATGAAGGATTGACCCGGGGGAAAAAAAGCGGTTTCGCTCTTTTACCCTGGGCTAATTTTCTTTTCCGCTTCGCGGCAAAAGTTGTACAAACTCCAGGCAGAAATCTGTTACCGCAACACCCAAAATGGCAATCTGTCCGTCACTTCGTTTGCATCCTGGCTTCACTTTCACAAAAACAATCCCGTCGGTTCGTCCTCGAGATTTCAAAATTATCATTGAAATTTCCCGGGGCATGACATGTGCAGCCCATCACGGCCGGCTTGGACCAAAAGGCCAAAGAGGTTCGGAGGAATTATATGAAGTCCAAAATGCAGGTTTTCATCATCGTTTCGGTTTTGACTCTGGTTCAGTTTTCCAGGGCAGCTGATTCACGCAAAGGGGCAATCCTCAAAGAGGTTGATGCGGCTGTGGCCCAAGGGCCATTCCGGGCGTCCTGGGACTCGCTCACCAAATTTCAGGCGCCCGACTGGTATCGAGATGGCAAATTTGGAATCTTCATCCATTGGGGTGTCTATTCCGTGCCGGGCTTTGGGAATGAGTGGTATCCCCGACAGATGTATAAGAAAGAAACCGAGGAATTCAAACACCATGTGCAAACTTATGGCCCCCAATCGAAATTTGGCTATAAGGATTTTATCCCGAAACTGACCGCCGCGCATTTCGATGCGCGCGAATGGGCGCGCCTCTTCAAAGAAGCTGGAGCTAAATTTGTCGTGCCAGTAGCCGAACATCATGATGGATTCCCCATGTACGATTGCAGCCTGACGGAATGGTCCGCCGCCAAGATGGGGCCCAAGCGGGATATCATCGGCGAACTTTCCAATTCGGTCCGGCAGGAGGGAATGGTGTTTGGCCTATCTTCGCACCGCGCCGAACATTGGTGGTTCTATGATGGCGGAAGGGAATTCGATTCCGATGTAAAGGATCCCAAATATGCCGGATTATACTGGCCTGCCCAACCGGAGAAAGCCAGCACTCCCACCCGGGAATTCCTCGATGACTGGCTGGCCCGCACGGCCGAACTCGTGGACAAGTACCATCCGCAATTAGTTTGGTTTGACTGGTGGATTGAACAGCCTGTCTTTGAACCGTACCGTCAGCGTTTCGCCGCCTTTTACTATAATCGTGGCGCCGAGTGGAAAAAAGGAGTGGCCATCAATTATAAAAAGAAATCCTTTCCCCCGCACGCCGCCGTCTTTGATGTGGAACGCGGCCAGTTGGCGGGAATTCGTCCGGAGTTTTGGCAGACCGACACTGCCATTTCCAAGAATTCCTGGGGATATGTTTCGAAGCAGGATTATAAAACCGCCGATTCCATTGTGGATGATTTGATTGACATCGTCAGCAAGAACGGAGCGCTCTTGTTGAATATTGGCCCCCGTTCCGACGGAACCATCCCGGAGCCTGAACAAAAAATCCTTCGTGAAATTGGCCAATGGTTGAAAGTTAACGGAGAAGCCATTTACGGTACGCGCCCATGGGTTCTTTTCGGGGAAGGTCCCACGGCGGTCGTCGAAGGCAGCTTCAATGACACCAAAAGAGCTGCGTTTACCGGGCAAGATTTGCGCTTTACGAAGAAGGGTGAAGCAATTTATGCTATCGCTTTGGCTTGGCCTCAAAAAACTTTGACCATCAAGACCCTGGGCGCCTCGTCTCTCCACATTCAGGGAAAAATCAAAGAGATTACTCTGCTGGGGCATCCAGGCCGTTTGCAATGGAAACAGGATAAGATGGGATTAACCATTACCATGCCGGACCAGCCACCGTGCGATTTTGCTTATGCCTTTAAGATTACCGGATTGAGCGACACGAAGTGAAATGAGTTGGCCCTGGGATTGTATTGCATTGTCCATGGGCGGGCGTGGGCTGCACAGCGAGCGCGCCTGCCGTGGCAATCAATTGAATATCACTCTGCGAAGGCGGTTGCCGATCGAAACCTAGGAACCTTCGATGGGCAGCCGTACAGCCCGACCAGCAAGGACACTATGAACATTCTTACCTTGAGTACTCTCGCCGCGGCAAACCCACCCCAATTGCTTTCTCTAAAGCCGGTGGATTTACTGATTGTGGTGATTTACTTTGCGGTTGTCATTCTGATTGGATTTTATTTGAAAGAGTATGCCAGCACGGGGGAAGATTTTTTCATGGCCGGACGAAAGATGACGGCCTGGATTGCCGGTCTTTCCTTCATTTCGGCCAACCTTTCTTCACTGGAAACCATGGGTTGGTCAGCCATGGCCTACCAGTATGGAATGCTGGCCGCCCATGCCTACCTCATCGGCGCCATTCCCGCCATCCTTTTTTTGGCCATTGTCATGATGCCGTTCTATTACATTTGCAAAACCCATTCGGTGCCTGGATATCTGAGGTTGCGCTTTGGAGTCGGGACACAAGCCCTGGCCGGAGTTTCTTTCACCTTCTTGACCGTGATGGTCAGTGGGGCCAGCATGTTTGCCATGGCCAAAATCCTCCACCTGCTCTTGGGGTGGAATATGAATGTCAGCATTTGGGTGTCGTCACTGACGGTGGCGATTTATGTGACCTTAGGCGGGTTGTTGTCGGCTGTGTTTAATGAAGTACTCCAGTTTTTCTTAATTTGGTTTGGCTCATTGCTCATTCCGATCCTGGGGCTGATTCAGGCGGGCGGATGGAGCAAGATGATGGCGGCTATCCAGAAGCATGCCCCAATAATACACCCCACTGTCCAGAATGCCGATTTCACCAGTCTCTGGCGCAATCTCGGCTCTTTCGACACCAACCCCATGGGGATTGACTGGTTCGGCATGGTGTTTGGATTGGGCCTTGCCGTGAGCTTTGGCTATTGGTGTACCGACTTCCTGCAGGTACAGCGCGTGATCGTGGCCAAAGATCTCCGGTCTGCTCAAAATGGCACCATCATTGGCTCAGTCTTGAAAATGCTGGTGCCGCTGATTGTAACCATCCCAGGGCTTTTAGGATTGGCTGTTCTCCTTAACTCGGACGGATCTCCCATGATTTTGGTTCCGGAAAGCGATCCCCGCGCGAATATCACTCACCACACTTTCAATGACGTAATGCCTCTGCTGATGGGCCAATATCTCGGACCCGGCCTGCTGGGTCTGGGTGTTACCGCCATGATTGCCGGCTTTATGTCGGGCATGGCCGGCAACGTCAGCGCATTTGCCACTGTTTGGACGTACGATGTCTACAAGCCCCTCTTGAACAAAAATGCCGATGACTCTCATTACCTCAAAATGGGACGCTGGTGCTCTGTTTTGGGCGTTTTTATTTCCATCGCCACCGCATATTCTCTTTTCTATTTCTCCAACATTCTGGAATTCCTCCAAGTGTTGATTTTCTTTTTCATCTGTCCCCTCTTTGGCTTGGTCTTGCTTGGGATGTTGTGGAAACGAGCCACTCCTACCGCGGGTTTTATCGGATTTCTCGTCTCGATTATCTTTTCTATGTCGATGTGGTTTTATGTTCATTCCTTCCCAAACGGGTTCCGGCCGAGCCCGCAGGTGGAATTGGGAAGCGGAGCAGTGGTCTCCCTGGAAAAGGACATGTCGGGCTATGTTCGGCGGGTGGTGGTCGAAAGTGGTGAGGTGAAGGCCACCAATGTGCCTCAGCCTGAATTCGTTGGCCAGGCGGAGGTTTCCCTGCCAAGCTTTGTGGTGGAACGGACCGGGCAGAAAAAAGTTCGAATTCTAGCTCCCAATGTCATGTTGTCCGGCACGATGGAGAAAGATAAATTCGGCATGGAAGGAATTCCATTGGTGCTGAAAGCAGGGGTGACGGCGAAGTATATCGACATCACTCAGAAATTCAATGCGGCGGAATTCAACACCGAACACGCCAAGTACATTGCCCGGTCGGAAAAAGCCAAACCGATGGCCGTGAATCTTTATAGCGCCTTTTGGACCTTGATGCTTTGCATGGGTACGACCATAGTGGTCAGCCTGTTTACCAAACCCAAGTCTGATGCGGAACTCGCCAACCTGGTGATGGGGCTCACTCCGCTGCCCGACATGGGACCTTGCCCCTGGTACCAGCAGCCCAAACTTTGGGCCTCGGCGGTCCTGGTGGTATTAATTGCCGTCAATATTATTTTCTGGTGAGGAAAAAATGCACCGCGACCATGAACACCAAATACCCATCTGGTTTTTTATCGGAGGCTTATTGGCCTTGTATGGCTTCATTATTGCCGTTTCTGGATTATACAACTGGGTGAAACCTCCTGAACGGCCGATGGCGCTGGCCTATCTCCATGCGGATATCTGGTGGGGATTGTTGATGCTGGCCATCGGTCTTGGTTATGTCGGCCATTTTCGGCCGGGCCGTCTGACAAAAAGATGAAAATGGGGACTGTCATCTGGCAAGCTCGGCATCGGAATCGGGGTCGGTATCGGGATCGACCTTGCGGCATAGCAGTGATCAGAGTGAACCTTTGCTGCCTTGTCGATGCCGATTCCGATACCGACGCCGACATCCCAATTGTTTAATTTTTGCAGCTTACAGGGATTTTCTAGGGAGGCCTTCATGACCAACCAACTTAAAAAGATGCGGGGCGCGATTCTGCCTGGCAATAGCAGCGCGGAGCTGCGCGAATTTGATGTGCCAGTTCCCGGGCATGGTGAAGTGCTCATCAAGACCAAGAGTTCCACCATCTGCGGCTCTGATATTCGCTGCATCTATCGTCAGCATCTTGGCAAAGGTCCGGAAGGTTACCAGTCGGGAATGATTGCCGGCCATGAACCTTGCGGGCAGATTGTCGAATGCGGTCCGGGGTGTCGCCGCTTTAAGACAGGGGATCGGGTGGTCGTTTATCATATTTCGGGTTGTGGCGTTTGTAACGACTGCCGCCGGGGTTATATGATTTCCTGCACCAGCCAATACCGCCGGGCCTATGGCTGGCAGAGGAATGGCGGGATGGCTGATTTTATTCTGGCGGAAGAAAAAGATCTGGTGGATCTGCCCGATTCTTTGAGCTATTCGGATGGAGCCCAGATTGCCTGCGGTTTCGGCACTGTTTATGAGGGACTCGAACGGATCGGCATCTGCGGGAACGATGTGGTGCTGATTGCCGGGCTGGGTCCCGTGGGGTTGGCAACGGCCATGCTCTCCAAGGCCATGGGGGCGAACCGGATCATCGGAATCGATGTCCTGCCGGAGCGTTTGGAACTGGCACGCTCCTTGGGCCTTTGTGATGATATCCTGGCCTTTGGCCCGGATAATGTAGCTCACGTAAAAGAGATGACAAATGGCGCCGGTGTCGAACGGGCCATAGACTGCTCGGCCAATGAGAAGGCACGGCTCACTTGCATCCAAGCCACCCGGAAATGGGGAAAAATCTGTTTCGTCGGAGAAGGTGGAACCGTGGCCTTTCGACCTTCGGAAGACATTATCCATGACCAAAAAACCATTTACGGATCCTGGGTAACCACGATCTGGCGGATGGAGGAACTGGTGGAAAGAATTGTCAGATGGGAGATTCATCCAGATCGCTTAATTACGCACCGCTTCCCGCTGGAACGGGTATCGGAAGCCTATTCTCTCATGGCTAGTGGAAAATGCGGCAAAGTGGCCGTGGTGTTTGATGAAGAGTTGAAATAAAGCCGCCATTTATTTTGTTAAATCGGGAACGCGATGAATAATCATGTGGGAACAACTCATTCTTTTATACCAGATGCGGATGGAGTAGATCCGCGGCTGGTCCCTTTTCATACCCTCCGCACGGGAGCCAGGATTCCCGCCCTTGGACTGGGAACTTTTGGGTCGGACCACGTCTCGGGAGAGACTGTGGCGGAAGCCTTGCTGGGGGCGGCTCGGGCGGGATACCGGCATTTCGATTGTGCTTCGGTTTATGGAAACGAGCATTTGATTGGCTATTCGTTTCGGCAGCTTCTTCAACGCGGCATGCGGCGCGATGAACTCTGGATCACTTCCAAACTCTGGAATGACAAACATGACGAGAAGGACGTTATTCCTTCCTGTGAGAAAACCCTGCGCGATCTTCAACTCGATTATCTGGATTTGTATCTGGTTCATTGGCCATTTCCCAATTTTCATCCCCCCCAATGTGACGTCAGTTCACGCAGTCCGGAAGCCAAACCCTACCTTCACGAAAATTTCCTGCGCACTTGGCGGCAAATGGAAAAGTTGGTGGAAATGGGATGGGTGAAGCACCTTGGCACTTCCAATATGACCATTCCCAAACTGAAAGTGGTTTTGCGGGATGCCGGGATTAAACCTGCGGTCAACGAGATGGAGTTGCATCCCCATTTCCAGCAGCCGGAACTTTTTCAATTTGTCGCGGAAAATGGAATAGTCCCGATTGGGTATTGCCCAATCGGTTCCCCGGGTCGCCCGGAGCGGGACCGCACTCCCCAGGATACAATCGATTTGGAGGATCCCGTCATTGTAAAAATATCCAAAAAACTGGCGGTGCACCCGGCGGCTCTCTGCATCCGTTGGGCCATTCAACGCGGGCAGATTCCGATCCCCTTTTCCGTCAATCGCAGCCACTATCTCGGCAACCTGCGGGCAGCCGTGATGCTGCCTCTTAGTAATGAAGACATGAATGCAATTGCCGCCATCGATCGCAACTGCCGCTTGATCAAAGGGCAGGTTTTCTTGTGGAAGGATGGCCAAACTTGGGAAGACCTTTGGGATTTAAATGGAGAAATCACTCCTCCATGAAAGTGACTCGCCAATTGTAATCACTGCTCAAATTTTCCTATAAATGGCAGCCACGGCGTGCGTTTTTCACGAGGCGTGGATCTCGGCCACCTAGCCAAAAGCCCACGGCTCGCGGGAAAACGCTCACCGTGGCTACCATACAGGATAGCGCTTAGCAGTGGCCAATTATTTGATCCGATGAAAATCGACGTTGAGGGAGGCAAGAAAAAGATGAAGTCTTTTTACAAGATAACTCTTCTCATTATTGTTCTGGTTATTTTGTTCGGTTCCGTCCTGGTTTCGGCCGGAGAAAACCGGCTGATTATCAACGCGGATCAAGGCAAGCAGATCATCAATCGCCATATTTATGGACACTTTTCTGAGCACTTGGGAAGCTGCATTTACGGAGGGCTATGGGTTGGAGAGAATTCCTCCATCCCCAATGTTCGAGGCATCCGCAAGGATGTGGTCGAAGCCTTGCGCAATATCAAGATTCCCAACCTGCGCTGGCCGGGAGGCTGTTTTGCCGACACCTATCACTGGAAAGACGGGGTTGGCCCCCGGGAAAAACGGCCGACCATCGTGAATGTTCATTGGGGGGGCGTTACGGAGAACAATCACTTCGGAACGCACGAGTTCATGGATCTCTGCGGCCAATTGGGCTGTGAAGCGTATATCAGCGGCAATGTGGGAAGTGGAACCGTCCAGGAAATGTCGGAGTGGGTGGAATATCTGACATTTGAAGGAAAGAGCCCGATGGCCGACTGGCGAAAGGCCAATGGCCGGGAAAAGCCATGGAAAGTGGCCTTTTGGGGGGTGGGCAATGAGACTTGGGGTTGCGGTGGCAGCATGCGTCCGGAATATTATGCGGATGTCTTTCGACAGTTTCAAACCTATTTGCGAAGTTATGGCGGGAATCATCTCTCCCGGATCGCCAGCGGCCCCAGTGATGACGGCTACCATTGGATGGAAGTCCTCATGCGCGAGGCCGGACCGATGATGGAGGGGATCGGGCTTCATTATTATACAGTGGATTGGAACAATAAAGGTTCAGCCACGCAATTTCAAGAAGCAGAGTGGTTCAAAGTCTTGAAGAAGACTCTTTTCATGGAAGAATTGCTGACCCGGCATTCCACCATCATGGATCAGCATGATCCTCAGAAGAAAGTCGCATTGGGCATCGATGAGTGGGGGACCTGGTACGATGTGGAACCCGGCGCCAATCCCGGCTTCCTCTATCAGCAAAATTCCTTGCGGGACGCCCTGGTGGCAGGAATCAATTTGAACCTTTTCAACCAGCATGCGGGTCGGGTGCGCATGGCCAATATTGCCCAGATGGTCAATGTGCTCCAATCGGTCATTCTGACCAGGGATGACAAAATGGTGCTGACCCCGACCTATCATGTTTTTAATCTTTACAAGGTTCACCAGGGTGCCACTTTATTACCTGCTTCTCTCGCTGCTGCCGATTATCAATTTTCCCAAGAAAAGATCCCAGCCCTAAATGTGTCTGCATCCCGTGATAAGGCTGGGAAAATTCATGTCACCTTCTGCAACCTGGATCCCAATCAGACGCAGAGTGTCACCGCCGATTTGCGGGGGGCAAAAGTCACCAAAATTTCCGGACAGATCCTGACTGCTGCGGAAATCAATGCCCACAATACTTTTGAACAACCTGACCGTGTCAAACCTGTTTCCTTCAACGGGGCCAAGCTGGTGGCTGGAGGGTTCATGGTGGAAATCCCGGCCAAATCCGTGTTGGCGCTTGAAATGGAATAAATCCCCATTGAATTGGCAGGATACGTCGGCCCGAAGAACCTGACGCATCGGCCATGATTTATCGACTTGGCATACTCGTTGGTGGGGTTCTTGCCAAGACCAAATAAATCGGTCAATATGATGATCGGAGGGTAAGTATGAAATTTAATGTCACCATTGACCGCGATGAGGATGGAATGTGGATTGTGGAATGCCCGTCCATTCCGGGCTGCATCAGCCAAGGGAAGACCAAAGAAGACGCACTGCAAAACATCAAAGAAGCCATCGCTCTGTGCTTGGAGGTACGCCAGGAACAAGGACTTCCTTTGACCATTGAGACTTGTCAACTGGAGGTAACGGCCTGATGACTCCTTTGCCATCTCTTAGTTCGGTTCAGGTGGTAAAGGCATTCCAAAAGTGGGGTTGGCAGGTTGTCCGGCAGCGTGGAAGCCATATCATCATGACTAAGCCTGGACAAGTAGCGACACTTTCTATTCCAAATTACCCGGAAGTGGCGAAAGGGACTCTGCGAGGATTGATCCGTTCCGCCAATCTCTCCATCGATCAATTTCTTTCAACAATCCAATAAAGATTGATTGGTTGTGTTAGCTCGAAGCATGGAATCCTCGGCTTTGCTGAATGACTGCGCCAGTGATGCATTACGTGCTGTCGCACTAACGCATCCTATTTCATCCTATTTTCCTTCCGGTTTGATGGCAATTATGGAGATCTCTTCCAATGATGGAGATTGGCCCTCTTCGTTGGTCTTCCTTTCGACGGAAGCATGCGGCTGAATGGTCGTTCTGGTCGGGGGGAGCTTGCCGAAATATTTCGCATAAATCCCATTCATCGCTTGAAAATCCCCAAGATCGTCGAGGTAAACGTTGGTGGCCACAACATGGGTATAGTCGAGGCCTGCTTCCTCCAAATTATCCAAGAGATTTCGCATGGTTTGGCGCAGTTGATTCTCCACAGTTGAGGCGAAAATCCCACCGTTGGGTCCGGGAATAAATCCACTTTTGGCTGAACAATAAAAGGTATTTCCCGCAAAAACACAAGGGCTTGCCGTCGGGCTAGGGGGCATATTTTTCGGCCGCACCGCCAACCGTTGATTCAGTTCCCTTACAGCCACGCCAGTGAATTCAATCTGTGCCCCCTCGGGCAGGGCTGCAACCCGGATGGTGGCTCGGGCAGGAGTGTTTCCGAATTCGAATCGTTTCGCATAAAGCTGATTCATCACTGACATGGGGATTAGTCCGGTGAGGTATGGATTTACAAACACGATATGGCTCATGTTCAAACCCGCGGCTTCCACAACCGCCTTCACACCCTCCAATGCGCAATTAACTTGTGCGGCCGGATCTTCCGGCACTTTTCCCGTGAAGAGCTCGCGCCCCCGCATTGCTGAAATGAACAACCGATCGTGAGTCAGTATTCCGGGTGAAGCAGGTTCGCGTGAATCGTACCCGGGCACCGTCACCACTTTTTTGTGGGATAGGTCCCGAATGGCGACCGCATTGATCTCGACTGGAGTTCCCGGAAGTTTCGCAACACCGAGGGTTGTGCGCGCCGGGGGAGATTTGGGGAAAAACTCCGCGTAAATCCGGTTCATCTCCTCAAATTTTCCGATGTCTTCCAAATAGACTTGCGTATAAACAAGATGCTCCATCGTGAGCCCATCCACTTCCACAACAGCTTTGACGTTTTCCAACGTTTGCCGCACTTGGTCTCCGAAGGAGGCGGGCATAATGCCAAGGGGAGAACGAGCGCCTTGTCCTGAGACATACAGATAATCCCCGGCATCGATCCCCGGTGTATATGGGCCGATGGGGGCTGGCGCCGATGAGGGGATCACCGCCCGGATTTGCGCCGTGCAGGTCCAAGGAGAAAACAGCAGGACAGCCAGCGAACCGAGTATTCTCAATGCATACATGCTCCAAAACTTTTGTGATGAATGCCACATGATTAATCCCCTCCTTTGGGGTCGCATCTTCCATAATCCTTGCCGTTTTGATTGCGCCCACTCCAGAAAGTTGGCTTTCCGCGGAATCGGCGTCTCTGTATGATAGAATTTTATTGCCCTGAGGTGCGTCATTTTTTTTAAATTACCGGAACTTCCCGAGGCTATGGCCGCAGAAAGGGATTAGATGCATCCTCGGAATTGCCGGGGGAGATGAGCGGATAGAATTTGCCAATTCGGGCTAACCTTGTGGTGGGTCGCGCGATCCCTCGCGCGACTCTTCGCCTTGCGACGCCGAACGTGCTGGCAAGGCGAACAAGCAAAGGATCGCGCGTTCCACCTTTTGGCAGTTTACCCTTTGTAGACCCGCTCATGATATCTTTTTGAGCAGCGGAAAGATGTTCTGTCATTGAATGTGCAACTCTTCAAAGGGAAGGTCAGCAGCTTCTTTCCCTGTTTACTTCTCTTCTCTTGGGAAGGCCGTGCCGGAGTGAAATATCTGATGCGAGGATTATAATCATGATTCATTCAATTCGATTCTTGAGGCTACTGATTCTCCTGATCCTTTTTGTTTGCTCAAACCCAATGCATGCCCAAGAAAATTGGACCGCGCTGAATGGGGAGTGGCGTTTCGCCTTGGATCCACGGGACCGAGGGGTGAAAGAGGCGTGGTATGGCACTTCCCTGCCAGACACAATCCAATTGCCGGGAACCACCGACGGGAACCGAAAGGGGACATTGAATGCCGAAAGGGAAGCGGGACGGTTGACCCGGCTCTATCCGTATTATGGCGCCGCCTGGTATCAACGCGAGATCCAGGTCCCGCGGGCTTGGGCAGGGAAGCGCCTCACGCTGCTTTTAGAGCGAACCAAGATCAGCCGGCTCTGGGTGGATGAAAAGCCATGCGGCCTGGAACAAAATTCGCTGGTGGCGCCGCACCGATATTTTTTGGGGAAACTTAACCCCGGATTGCATCGGCTGACATTGCGGATCGACAACACCGGCTACCCGCCCATCGGCGATCCGCATCAAATCAGTGATCAGACCCAAACCAACTGGAATGGGATCATCGGCCGTCTGGGAATCGAAGTGACTGGGAAGTCTTGGATTGAAGATGTTCAGATATATCCGAATTTGGGGAGACGGGATGCGCGATTTCATGTTGAGCTTGGAAATGAACCTGGAACTAAATCCACGGGGACTCTCCAAATCAGCGCCTCGCGCGGGAACTTGGCTCTGCCTGCCATCTCGCCAGTCCCTTTTTCCGTGTCAGCAGAACAGAAGGAAAAGCAGTTGGAGATTACTCTTCCTCTGGGAGAACGGGCCGTCAGTTGGAACGAGTTTTCTCCGCAACTCTATTCCGTCCAGATAACCCTGACAATGAGAGAAAACGGCAGGCGTACCCGGCAAGCACGCCGGATGACCTTCGGATTGAGGGAATTCAAGGCCGAAGGAACGAAATTCAAAATCAATGGGAAAACCACTTTTCTCCGCGGCAAGCATGATGCCTGCGTTTTTCCGCTGACCGGCTATCCTCCCATGATACTGGAGGGGTGGGAGAAAATTTTTCAGATTGCCCAATCGTATGGCATCAATCATTACCGCTTCCACACCTGGTGTCCTCCGGAAGCGGCTTTTGCCGCGGCGGACGAACTCGGCATTTACTTGCAGCCTGAACTTCCCAACTGGCAGGCCTTTGGCGAGCCCGTCCATGATGAATTTCTGAAGGCTGAAGGGGAGCGGCTTTTGGAGGAGTATGGTAACCATCCTTCCTTTGTCATGCTGTCTCTGGGAAACGAATTGGGAGGCCGGCAGGAGTTAATGGCCCCATTGGTCGCTCATTTTCGCGGCCTGGATCCGCGCCACCTCTATGCCCAAGGGACCAACAATTGGTTCCCCGGGCCCGATGCTGGAGATGATTACTTCGCTTCGTTTCAGGCTGGCGGGAATAAAATCCGCGGCTCCTTCGGCACGGTGGACATACCTTTGGGACATGTTCAAACCGGTCCGGCCAATACGTTCAAAACCTACGATACGGAAATAGCCAGCCTGAAGGTGCCGGTGGTGAGCCATGAAATCGGGGAATACCAGGTGGCGCCGGATTTCAAAGAGATCCCAAAATATCAGGGAGTTGTGGCGGCGCGGAATCTGGAAATATTTCGCGAACGGATGGAAAAGCAGGGACTCCTGGATCAGTCTGAAAATTTTCTGCGCGCTTCCGGCGCTCTGGCCGCGATCTGCTACCGGGAGGACATCGAGGCGGCCTTGCGGACTCGTAATTTCGCGGGTTTTCAGCTTCTGGACTTGCAGGATTTCCCGGGGCAGGGGACGGCCCTAGTGGGCATCTTGAATAGCTTCATGGAATCCAAAGGGATCATTGAACCTGCGCGCTGGCGCCAATTCTGCGCTCCAACGGTTCCCCTGGTCCGGATGGCCCGTTACTGTTGGACACAAAACGAGGAGTTCAATGCTTTAGTCGAAGTGGCCCATTATGGGGCGGCTTCACTGGAGAATGCAAAGTTCCAGTGGGCCATAAAAGATGAAAGCGGCACTACTCTGCTTTCCGGGCATTTCCCCGCCGGGCATATAGAGCAAGGGACTCTGACTGCGGTCGGCGAAATCCGTTTTCCTTTGGGGAGTCTGCCCGCTCCCCAACATCTGAAACTGGAAATTGAGTTGGAGAGCAGCGAAGTCCGGAATGGTTATGACCTTTGGGTTTATCCCCAGGCCCCCGCCATTGACCCTGGGCACGCAGCGATCCGCCGAGTGCTCGATGGAGATGCGTGGAAGGTTTTAGATAAAGGCGGCCGGATACTATTGCTTCCTGAGTTAACCTCTTTGAAGCAATCCGTTGAGGGCGCCTTTGCCTCCGATTTTTGGAATTGGGGGATGTTCAAGAAGCTGGCGGAGGAACGCAAAGCGCCCATTGCGCCCGGAACCTTGGGAATCTGGTGCCAGCCGAACCATCCCGCGTTGCGAGAATTTCCCACCGAGTATCATGGCAATTGGCAATGGTTCAACCTGCTGCAAAAATCCCGGGCTTTTGTTTTGGACGGTTTCAATCCGGCGCTGAAGCCCGTCGTAACGGTCATCGACAACTATGAACGGGCGCACCGGTTGGGGAATATTCTGGAATTCAAGGCAGGCAAGGGAAGTGTCCTGCTTTGTGCCATCGATTTGCTAGGCATGAAGGACCGGCCGGAGGCGAGACAATTGCTTCACAGTTTGCTCGCGTACATGAATTCGGGAGAATTTCATCCGGAGAGGGCATTGAGTGGAGAGGAATTGAGTTCTCTGCTTCGATAGTGCCAGGCGGGCTGACAAGAAGAAGTGGGAACACTGATGCGAACCTGCAATGATTTACCATCAGGCAGGAATTATCTCAAGAGCCGCTCCTGTCAGCGCGGCGGGCACGACAAGAGGATGAAAATATTCAACTTCAATGATCAGGTTCGGAAAAGAGAATATCTAGCATGGCCCCCCTCCTTGGACAAGGAGGGGCCGTCCGTCCCTGGACGGACGCGGGTGGTTCGATGCTGGCAAAGCGGGACGGTCGCACCACCCCGCCCTGCGGGCACCCCTCCTCATCGGAGGAGGGGAACTTGGCCTAGACTGTCACCGATAACGGAGCAGGAATTTTCTAAGAAGGTTGCCTGGGCTAAGCTTCTAGCCATTGCTGTTGAATGTATTTCAATCCTCGCCTTAAGGCCCCTTCGGGGTTGTCGCTGGCATTGGATTCCATGACCAGCCATCCCGCGAAACCGTGCCGTTTTAAAGCGCGAAAACCGGGACGATAGTCGAAGCCGTGGGATCCAGGTTCAGTGCGCGCTGCGGTCTCGGCGAGATGGACATATCCAGTGAACTGACCATATTCCCGCAGTGTGTCCGCCAGGTCTGGCTCCTCCATTTGCATATGGTAAAAATCGCTCAACAGCCGGGTGTGGTTGGTTTTGCTGGCTTGAATGATCTGAGCCCCATGTTCCTGCCGATTCATATAGTGGGTTTCTTGGCGGGTCAATGGTTCGAGCAAAAGCAACAGGCTGTTTTTCCGCAGGGCAGGCTCCAGTTGTTGGATTCCCTCCACTAGAAGTTGGTCTTCCTGCTTATGAGGAGAGGGTGGCTTCGGCGGATTGGGAAAACGGCAAGGCCCGAAGACGGGAACCTCGATGATGGCGCTGGCGCCTAGTTCATGAGCCATTTTGATGCGCTGTAGATCTAATCGCACAGCTTTGGCCCTCTCGTGGGGATCGGGATTTAAGAGTCCAAGGGAACCGACAATGGCACTGACGCAAATACCCGTGTCTTTCAGGTCGGAGAGAATATTCTTCACTGGCTGATTCAGGAACTCTGGTCCCAGTTCAATCCCTTCGAATCCCAGCCGTTTCAGCAATAGAGCCCGCTCCCGCAGGCTGATGTCGGGCAATGGGCCTCGCACGCCGAACCGGACGCGAGACTTCAGGCGATTTTCTCCCGCCAGGAACAGGCGGGGGGTGGAGCAGATTCCCAAAGACAAACCGAATTGCCAAAGCCAATCACGACGGGAAATAGTATTCATGTTTTTTAAAGTCATGGGACAATTATTTTAAGATTTTGGGTTACTACTCAGGCAGACAGGATCCAGGAGTCAGAATCCAGAATGGCCTGCGAATAAGCCTCCAACAGGTTGCTGGCCTCTTCAAGCAACGGGCTTAATTGGGAAACATCTCCGTACTCAAGGTCCTTGGCGAGAATCAGATAGAATCGAGATTCTTCGACGGACCTTTGTGCGATGTGGCAAAAGCGAAGTTCTTCGGCTTTTCCGAGTTTCTTGAATTCTTCCGCAAAGTTCGCGGCAATGGAGACGGCAGCTCGCTTAAATTGAGACGAAAGACCAAAGATCTCTTATCAGGGGAAGGCCCCCGCCAATCGATAAGCCGCCAGCACAAACCAGCGAGCCTTTTGCCACACCACCGAGTCCTCAAATCTCGTCGCTGCCGCCTTCATTCGGACTCCTGAATTCTGACTACGGGCTACTTGAATAGTTACGATTTTGAACCGCCAGATTTAGATGGCTGAGCCTGGATAAACTCCTCCACGTTGGAACGGTCCACCATGGCGGCTCCCGTATCCATGATGGAGGGAAGAACGGAAAAGGGATCTTTAGCCCAGTCGCGAGTCAACGACGAAAGCTTGTGATGATAGAAATGGTCGAGCATCATCAGCCCGAAATAGGCCATGGTGTAAGGCTTCTGGGCGATGGTCGCCACGATCAAACCATCCTTGATTCCCTGGAGTGTCCCCTGATCCGTGTCCATGGCCACAATCGTTTTGTTCTTGACTCCTTTGCGGCTCAAAGCCAGGGCCACATCCTTCCCGGCATTAGCTTCCAGACAGACAAAGGCATCCACCTTGTCGGGTTGTTTCTCGGCGATTTCCATGGTCTTGTCGAAAGCAATCCCTGGATCGCCTTTGATGTCGACGATTTCCGTGATTTTGATTTGAGGATGCTCCGCCAGCACGGACTGATACCCATCCAGCCGCTCCTTCAAATTGGCCTGGTCCGGCATGGTGAACACGATCACATTCCCTTTTCCCTTTAAACTATCCACCAGTTTCCTGCCGCCCATAATTCCGGCCTGATAGTTGTTGGTGCCGATGTAAAAAAGACGCTGGCTGGAAGGTGAGTCCGAATCCATCGTAATGACGGGAATTCCGCGAGCTATGGCGGTTTCGATGTCGGCTTTCAACAATTGTGCCTCCGCGGGCGAAACCAGAATGCCCGTCGGTTTCAGAGTAAGGGTTCTCTGAAATTCCTGTTGTTGAGCTTTGGGATCATAATTCTCGGGCCCAACCATTTCAGCTTTCACTTTCAGTTGTGCGGCGGCCTGATTCAGCCCTGCCGCGGCGGTCTGCCAATAAGGGATCTTGGTGTTTACGCAGACAAGGAAGTACCTTTCTTGAACATCGTGATCGGCTTTGCCGCAACTCCACAATGCGAGCAGAAGCCCCAGCAATCCCAGCGTCATGGCTTTTTCCCAGCGGAACATGAAATCCTCCTTTCGGTTTTTGACAACCTTTCGGTGATGTCTATTCACCCTCCGATTGTGCCTGTCTTAAATATTTTAAATTATTTCCAGTGTCCGAGTTAAAAAGAATTATTCATTGGAAAGAATTGTCAAAACCCTGAATTGGGAGCAATGAAAGACGAACGTAAACATCGAGATTGCATGGCGCAAAGGTGCTCGATCAACTGCATGCCTGTTCAAGTTTTTTCCTTGATTTGTCCGATCTTCCGCTTTAGCCTATTTCCTGTTCTTCGCTGCCTGCGTTTATTCAAAGGTGTTTGTTGAAGTTCACATCCGCTCGGACATACTTCAACCTGACGTCTGGATGTGGCTTTTTTCGAACCCCAATTTACCGTTCCAAATCCAAGATATGGAGGATTCATGAATCGTCGTAATTTTGTCGAGAGTATTGCCTTGGGATCCATCGCCGGGATTGCCTTTTGGCGCGAAGATTTGCAGGCTCTGGGTTCCGCGGCGCCCGTTGCGAGTGACAAGTTGAGCCGCATTTCCATCTCAACCTGGACCTTTCACAACTATTTTAAGTCGACGCGGGAAGCGGAATTCAAGCTCCCCGGCGAAATGCTGAAGTTGCTCGATTTTCCGAAGATGATTGCCGAAAAGTATGAGGTCCACAACATGGAGATCTGCGCGCCTCATTTTGATTCCACCGAGGCGGGATATCTGCAAGAGCTCCAAGCCCGGCTTAAGGAGTCCGGCTCTAAAGTGGTGAACATGCCCGTGGATATTGAAGAGTTATGGCAAAAGGGCGGGTTGTCCGACCCTGACAAGAAGATTCGCGACAATGCCGTCAAAGGCGCCAAGAAGTGGATCGATGTGGCCGTGGCTATCCAGTGTGGATGTGTAAGATGCGACCCCGGCAAAATGGATCCTAAAAACCTGGCCCCGACGATTGACTCCTACAAACAGCTTTCTGATTATGGAAAATCCAAAGGAGTGCAGGTGATCATCGAGAACCATGGAGGGCTTGGTTCAGAGCATCCTGAGGAACTGGTGGCATTGTTTAAAGGAGTTGGCGGAGAGCAGGTGGGAGCCTTGCCCGATTTCTTTAATTTTCCCAATGAAACAGTGCGAATGAAGGGATTGGAACAGCTCTTCCCCTACGCACGCATTGTCTGTCACGCCAAAGGAATGAAGTTCGATTCAACGGGCAAAGAGATGGAATACAACTTTCCGAAATGCATCGAAATCTCGAAGAAGACTGGATTCAAGGGTATCTACTCCATCGAGTTTGAAGGGGAAGGCGATCCCTATGCCGGCTGTCAGAAAGTGCTCGACAATCTGCTTAAATCCCTTTAATCCCAAAGCCGCTAAGCCAGAGCCGAAGCGAAATCGGTATTTAACCACAAAGAACCCTGAGTGAATAGAGAACTCAGAGGTTTTTTTAGGGGGATTTCTGGCAATTCCGATTTTCGAACTGTTGGTGAAATCCCCTTCAAATGTACAAGTTCTGAAAAAAACATTTTCCATTTACCATTTGCAATATTCCATTGGGCGGCTGAGCTGTAAGGATCGAGCTTCCTGCTCTTGTTCCAGCCAATTCAATGGGAAATGAATAATGAACAAGACCAGATGGAGAATATCCTTTCCTGCCGTCTGTCAAATCATATCATTTTTCCCGATAAAAAGATGCTCAGTCTGGCCTAAAAAACGCCATGAATTCATGGCACCTGGTGCCTTTTTTGGCGGAGGGACGTCTCTCAGCAAGCAACAAATTTCTTGTTATCAGAGGATTGCGATTGGCAACCGGATTGCCAATCAGCTTGTTAAGAGAAGCTGGCGATTTCAAACCTAGGCTCTCTTAGGAGGTTATTATGCATTCCAGAAATTGCCTCATTAATGTATGTGTTCTAATTGTGCTTGGCTGTTGTAGCGCTCTTGGACAACAGGCGCCACCGCAGAAACAGGCCGAATCCACGAAATATCGCACCATCTTCACCATTGCGGGCGGTGGAGGTGGCTTCGCGGTGGGGTTGTTGGCGGGTCTTGCTGCCTATGACGATGCAATTTATTCCGATCGGAAGGTGTGGACGGCTTCTTTGATTGGGGCCGCAGTGGGAGCAGTAGGAGGATACTTTTTGGGAAGAGCCCTAGACAAGAGAGACCATAATTCCAAGGTCACATGGATGCCCAATAAATTTGAACAGAACCGGATACGTGTTCAGACCGCGGCTTATGCTCAAAAATATCTACAGGACCGGGGATTCAAGTTATCTGCCGCAGCCAGCTGCACGGAAGGGATTTTCCAGGAAGTCGCCCATGCCAGCGAGGCTGGCACAACAAGAAGATGAAAATGGCAGGTCTTGTTGCAACCGCATGGTTTCGGACTTTGATCTTTGCAGCAAAGGACTAGCCTGTAGCGCAGACCCGCAACATAGATCTGGCCTGGCGGGTCTGCGGCATTTAGCTAAGCCAAAAGCCGCGGAGTCTGTGAGACGACTCCGCGCTACAATCGTAGCCAATCCATTCAATTTCTCTGCTTTAGTTAACCGCACGGCAGGGATATTCTAAGGAGCCTATGCCCGATTTATTTCTCCGCCAAAGCCATTTCAATGGCTTTAGTGACTTTTTCACTTTCAGGAGTGTCGGGCGAATCAAACCGGGCGACGATATTTCCTTTTCGGTCCACCAGGAACTTATTGAAGTTCCACTTGATCTCACCGGCAAATCGAGGATCGGTCCCCGCTTCGGTCAGAAATTGGTACAACGGGTGTTTGTCAGCCCCTTTGACGGAAATCTTCGCAAACATCGGGAAGGTGGCGTGGAACCGAGTGGAACAAAAAGTTTTAATTTCCTGGTCGGTCCCGGGTTCCTGTCCTCCAAAATTGTTGGCGGGGAATCCGAGCACTACAAATCCCTTGTCTTTATATTGAGAATAAATTTTCTGCAGCCCTTCGTACTGCGGTGTAAATCCGCATTGACTGGCCACATTGACCAACAAAAGCACCTTGCCGCGATATTGATCCAATTTGACCTGTTTTCCATCGATATTGTTGAGAGAAAAATCGTATATTGTCATTTTTTTGCCTTTTCCCAATGAAGTATCAGCCGCTTGGATGCCGCCCTTTAGCCCCAGCACCAAAATCAAACTCATTGCCAGCCCCAGACTATGCTTCGCCATATGTCCTCCCTGGTCAATTTCAAATTACCTATCTCCCTTCATTTTAACGTTACCTTCACTTTCAACCGCAAACAATTGCTCAGTCTGAATTTCAACTCGACGAGTTTGAGCAAGAGCCGCCTTTCCTGATTATAATAATCATCACGGGCAATACCCCTGCAGCTCTGGCTGGTCCAATCAATTTTTATCTTTCTTGGCCCGGCCTGTTATTTGAGAGGGGATTCACTCCATGATGGAAATAGCTGAAAATAATTTGTAGTCAACAAATCTAGGCAATTTGCATTATGAAACGGTCTGGAGAATTCTTATCTCGGGAGAATTTCCAATACGTATGAGCTAGACTTCCCAGAAATCGTTGGTCGTGGCTCACCAATAGTAAACAACAGGGAACCTCCCGAATCGCCTGCTCAAGGCATTCGATGGAGGGCAGATCCAAATGATTGGTCGGCTCATCCATTATGATAATTTTGGGATCTTTCAAGATCCCGATGGACAAAAGGAGTTTTCGAATTTCACCCGGACTTGGGATCCTGCTCTCCAACATTCGCTCGGGCCGGGAACCTAAGCGGCTAATCATAGTCATCAAAACCCCCAATTGTTCATGCGGAAATTGCCGTGCTTGCTCCAGAATCCGCTGAGAATGGTCAGCCGTAATTTCCTGTGGCAGATAAGTAATATGGATTTCTGAAATTGACAATTTATTAATGATATGGCGAATCATCGTACTCTTCCCTGAGCCGTTGGGTCCTATGAACGCAATGCGGTCAGATGGATTAATCATGATTTCCGGATAATCGAGCCATTTTCTATCACCAAGATTTAGGGATCCGGCGGGCAACTGCAAAAGCAAATTCCTTTGCGATCGCGAGCCGGGAATCGTGATGCCCATGCGAAACTCTTTTTTGACATTGACTGAGGATATCCGCTCCTCAGCTTGGTTTAAACGACCCTGCAGTTGCCTGAGGAGCTTGCCACCCACGGCATCTTTTCCACTGCATCGGGCCCGGTCGATCTTCTCTTTGGCATCGTGGTCTTTTTTGCCCGCCCCACGCTTTGAACACTTCTTTCGATTTTTCTCATCATTTTCAATTCGTCGTTGCGCCTCCTGTCGAAGCGCCTTCAAGCTGCGCTTTCTTTGCAGGTATTCTCTTTTTAAAGACTCATCCTCATTCTTCGCGAGTTGCAGCCCTCGCGTCACTCCCCCGGGGCGAAGCACGACTCCTGAAGATTCCATAAATACACATTGTTCACATAAAGCATCCAACAGACTGCGATCATGACTCACCAACATTCCAATTCCATTGAAACGCCGCAGTGCGGAAAAGATTACTTCACGGGCTTCGCTATCCACATGATTAGTGGGTTCATCAACCGCGAGCACTTTAGGATTTCTCCAAAGGGCAACAGCTATTTGGACCCGCTTGCGCTCGCCATGTGACAGAGTCTCCCAACGTTTTAACCAGTCTTCCTGCAAGCCCAGACGGGCTATGATGAGAATTGCCTCCCTTTTTTTATCAGCCAACATCTCGCCAAACTGATCAGGCATGTGATCCGTCCTTTGGGGACAATAGATCGCATGTTGAGGGCGCTCAACGAATCCCTCTTCAGGCGCCAAAAGTCCGACTGCAAGCATTAATAGAGTGGTCTTGCCGGCGCCATTGGCACCCACGATGCCGGTCCATCCATGAACCAGATGAATGGTAAGGCCGTGGAACAGCGGCATTGATGAAGAATCGTAGCTGAAAGAAATATGATGAAATTTGATGAAGTCATTGCTCATTTTCTGGTCCTCCTGAAAGCTTTTCCAGAGTCGGAGTGGTGCTGGCCACAAATAAAAAAAGCCACGGGGATCCGTGGCTTTTCAAAAAATGTCAAAGCCGCGGCGGGGAAATAAAACAGAACCAATCTGTTCATCAGAACAGCCAATCCCGGCCTGATTCACCTGCCGTAATCACAATGGTTCTGTATTTACTTTCTCACTCCGCGGCTCCTGTAACCTTTGACTTCTCCTACTCATCAGGAAATCCAGATAACACTCATTTTGATTCCTTCCACTATTGTTGTCAATATTCTTGGCTTCTCCTGGGTGTGACTAAAAGTGCGATAGTGCGAACCAGTCGTACCGATCGGCTGATATAAGCAATAGCCGGGAGGCACGCCCTCCCGTACTTTCCATCAGTTGTCACACTCTCTATCCTGTCCCATTTTGAATTGCACCCGAAAGAGCTGTCGGAATTAAGGTTGTCCCAGGAAAATAGGCAAGACTTTTCCACAGACGATTGGATTTCCAAGGCAATCAGGAATGATACGGAAAATAGACAATTCGTCACCGGGATTTATAGTGTGGGGCTGCCCCAATGGATTTACCGCTTTTGGCGGAGCGCCTGTTCGGGCGGACTTATCCAGGCAAAATGATGTGAAATCCTTCGAGTGGATTTTTGCTGCATCTGTCAGGGTCACTTCATCACTTTTGTTTGAATCCCTGCCCCTTGCGCGGTTTACGGGAGGAAGGCAAACAGATATCCGTCATGAATTGATGCAGCAAGATGAATCGATTAAATTTTGACTTTGGTCAGGCCGGATAGCATTCAAAGTATCCCGAGACCGGCAGGTCCAGCATGGTTTTCAGGCCGGGTCCAATTGCGGAAATCGATCGAATGGCATTGACGGTGATCGCACAGGTGGCGATGTCGCCGTTGATCCCACCCGGAATGACGGATCGGATGCTCGGGTTTCCCGCGATTTCTATAATGTCGGCAGATTCTGGCTCGCCCACCGCGGCTCGAAAATGAAGCCGGATCACCTCTTTCTTTCCCACATAGCCGCGGCCGATTTGTTCCACTCCGCGAGCAGTCCCTTTATCTATCCTGGTGTAACCTGAAGTGACTGTCTGGTCGGCCAATATCGGCTTCAGGCTCTCTACGGTTCGATCCAGTTTCCAGTTCATGCTGTGAGCAATCATATGCATGGATTCGACCAGGCCCACATGGCGGATCGTTCCCTCAGCCACTTTCGCCCTGAACAGAGCTTTAGTAAGTCCAGCGCCTATTTTCTGCTGGAATGGAATTCTTCTTCTTGAGGCATCTTGAACGCGAGTCACTTTGATGCTGGCCACCTTCTGGCACACGGAGGAGAGAACGATGGGGAGATAATCCATAAGAAATCCTGGATTCACGCCAGTCCCCACACAAGCCACGCCATTTTTCCGGCAAAGCGCGTCGATTCGGCGGGCAATTTGAGGCTGGGTTTGCCAAGGGAATGAGAGCTCTTCGCAAGTGGATACAATGTTCACTCCCGCCTTGGCAATTTCCTCAATTTGCCCTTCAATTTTGCGCAGGCTGGAAACCGTGGTGAGCAGCGCCACTTCGGCTTTTTTCCCCTTCAGTGCGGAAGACAGGTCCGGGCGAATAGGCACACTTAGCGGCCGAAGAGAACAGAGTATTCCCAGATCTCTTCCCACTTTGCTGGCGGCAGGATCGACAGCCGCCACCATTTTGATGCCGCTTCGCTCCAAGGCAAATCGGACGATCTGCTGTCCCAATGGGCCTAAACCAATTTGAACCACTCGAACCATTATCCCTCCCCTGTGCCATGGCGAATTATTTTGAAATATGCGTGAAGATCTGCTGAAGTCCACTTTTGCCGAACCGGGTCAAATCGCAGCAGGCCTTGGATCTTCGCCTGATTGAACCACCAATGCGGTGAGAAGGGAAGCAATTTGAGGGGGTGCAACCCAATGTGGCGCGCAGAAGAAAGAGATCGCAAAGCAGTTCATTTAGGAGTGTCCGGATTCTGGTCCGTTAGCCGGCGGATCGTGCCGAGGAAGAAGCTGACACAGACAGTGCGCTAGAGTTTCAACCTCATGGAACTAATGCTGCCACTGGCCACCGCGAAGCGGTCGGGGAAATTGGCCCATGGTGCGCGGTGGATTGTGCCGCGCACCATGGGTCTCGATCGGTTTTTCCCTCCTGCCGCACCCGGAAAGGATGCGGGATGTCATCCCATGGCCACCTGCTCTCCTTCAGAGTGCGCACCTTTTACGCTCCTACCCCAAGCTGATACTCAATACCGCTTCATAGTATAACTGTCGAAATTTTAGAGGGGCGACACGGTCGCCACACTCCCCAAGAGACACTCCGAATGCCGCTTTCAATTGCACCCATTTGCGGGAGCGGTAGAACTATTAATCGAGATAATCGTCATGGCTTAAGGTTGGGTTCCAGTTACAGATCCAATCCGCCGAATTTCACTTCATTGGGAAAAGTGCACCAGAGCAAATTGCCAAGGTCATGGTAAGGACGGTTCGTCCGATGCCGAGCGATGCCAATTCAGCGGCACTTCTTTCTCGTCTCTCATTTCTAATCGCACCCCATTAGCTAAATCGGCTTTTGATTTTTCTCCTTCCAAGGTAGGATTTGCTCATAATGAATTCTGATTTTTCCACATTTCGACTGGAGTACGGCGAGGTGGAAATTGGAGGCTTTGCCTGATGCAATACCGCGAATTGGGGAGGACCGGTTGTCAGGTCTCCATCTTGAGCTTTGGCTGCATGCGCCTGCCTGTGAAGGATCCAAGTGGGCATGCCACTGATGTCTTCGATCCCAACAAGCCGGTTGATGAAGCGGAAGCTGTCGGGATGATTCATGAGGCCTTTGACCAAGGAATTAACTATTTCGATACGGCTTATAGCTATCACTCCGGGATGAGCGAACCTATACTGGGCCGGGCGATCAAGGGATTTCGAGACCGGATCTGCCTTGCCACCAAACTCCCGGTCTGGTTGGCGAATACTCCCGCGGATTTTGATCGTCTGCTCGATGAACAATTGCAGCGGCTGGCCGTCTATGATCTGGATTTTTACTTACTGCACAATCTTGGCCAGCAGAATTGGTCCCGGCTGAAAACCATGGGGATGCTCGATTTTCTAGACCGAATTCGCCGCGACGGGCGGGTTCACCATGTTGGGTTTTCGTTTCATGACGACCTCAAAACTTTTAAATCCATACTGGAGGACTATTCCTGGGATATTTGCCAGATTCAATACAACTATCTCGACGATGAATTCCAAGCGGGCCGCGAGGGGCTTCACTTTGCGGCCAACCGTGGAGTTGGAGTGGTAGTGATGGAACCTATGCGCGGAGGGAAATTGACCAAGGGTATCCCCGCTGAGTCGCAAGCCCTATGGGATGCCGCACCAGTCCGAAGAACCCCAGCCGAATGGGCTTTACGGTGGGTTTGGAACCAGCCCGAGGTCTCCACGGCTCTGAGCGGCATGAGCGATATGGACCAACTGAAGGAGAATTTGGCTCTGGCGGACTTGGTGACGGATCCGGCCTTGTCCAGGGAGGAGATGGAATTGGTGGCGCGGGTCGCAACAGCTTACCATGGGATGCTTCAGGTGCAATGCACGACCTGCGGATACTGCATGCCTTGCCCCTCCGGTGTGAATATCCCCTTCACCTTTTCTCTGTACAACGATGCTTTGCTGTTCAAGGAACCTGAGCTTTCGACCGCCATTTACAATCGGGTGCTCTCACGGGAACAGCAGGCGATCAGCTGCGTGGAGTGTGGACAATGTGAACCGCTCTGCCCACAACACATCAAAATTCCCCAGGAGCTGAAGAATGTTCACCGACATCTGGGACGGTAGCCCCAATGGTTCCAGACGTGAAGTCAAGCAGTGGAGCGGCAAATCCTGCAGATTATTGGAGACCATGATGACCAAATCTCACCAATCTCTTCCATGGGCTATCTTATTCTCGACTTTCTTCCCATGTCAGAACAGGAAGGTCTTGGCCTTTTTTCTCCTGTTGTTTTTTGCGGGCGGCGGAAGTGGATTTAGCCCGATATCGGCAGCAGTATTGAAGAAATCGGATGTGCCTTTTATGTATGAGGCCAGTCCGGAAACTTATGCGGAGTATGGGGCTACAGTGCTAGCCTGGGGCGGGACTCCCACTACACAAGCCCTGGCCGAGGCAAAAGGGGTTATGTTTTTTGGCAGTGTGGGGATGGTCACCGAATTTGCCGAATATTACGAACGTTTCCCCCAAACCTATGAACAAGGACTTTGCCGTGACGTTCAGGGCAATCCGATCAAAGTCCCCTGGCTGACCGATCAACAGCACAAGGGAATCCCATATTGGTGGTGCTGCACCAACCAGCCTCAATTTCGGCAGTACCTCAGCGAGCGGGTTGTGGAGACTATAAAAAAAGGAGCGGCGGGGGTCCACATCGACGATCACCTGGGGACGGCGGGAGGGCTTTTTGCCGGAGCTTGCTTCTGCGATCGCTGTCTGGAGGGGTTTCGGCAGTTTCTCCAATCGTTGCCGCGGAGCGAGCGTGAAAATGCCGGCCTGACTGATCTTTCCAGCTTCGATTATAGGATGTATGTGCGGGACTGGTTGAAACAACAGGGGGAACGACGCACCAGTATCGGGGAACGGCCCTTATATCCATTATGGCAAGCATATCATTGCCGCGAGTCGGCGCGATTCATGGAGGAACTCCATCAGCTGGCCGCCCGGACTGCCCAACGCCCGGTTCCGCTAAGCGCGAATGCCGGCTTGCTTTGGCCTCTGCACTTGGTGGACTATAAGACACTGGATTTCTTCAGCGCAGAGATTGATCATGGAGCAGACAAACAAAAGTTCAGCGACCTTCCCTTGATGGCCTACCGGCTGGCCGATGCGATGGGACGTCCTCTGGCGGCTACGGCCAGCGGCCAGGATTGGGCATTTATCAAGGAACAGCACCGGCATGGTCTTGTCTCCGGATGGATCGCCGCTTCCTATGCAGCCGGCAACTTTCTCATGGCTCCTCATCGACAATGGTGCTATACGCCGGAGAAGGGGACCCATTGGTACGATGGCCCATCGGAAAAATTTGCTCCCCTTTATCGCTTCGTCCGAGAACACGCTCAGCTGTTTGACGAATATGAAAACCTTGCTGATCTTGGTGTAGTCCTGCCCCACCGCTCCTTCACGCGGGATCGCGAGCCGTGGTTCAAACTCTGTGCCCAACTGGCGGAGGCCAATATCTCCTATCGGGTGCTTTTGGCCGGTGACACGCTGGTGGACCATCCTCTCTCCCGGGATGAAATTCGGGCAGAGGGTGCATTGCTCATCGTGGATGCCAATGACTTGATGCCGGCGGATCGGCAGCTACTCGAGATCGAGCAAAAAAAACATGCGGTTTACAGCACCGCGGAACAAGCAATTGCCGGCCTCAAGCCTGCTGTTCGTGTGGTGGGCAATTCTGCTTTGCGGGTGCTTCCTCGTGTCAAACCCGGTTCCGCGGTGATTCATTTGCTCAACTGGGATTATGATCACGTCCGCGATGGAGTGCGGCCAGCCTCCAACCTCAAAGTGATCGCAGACCTCAAATCCTTGGGCTTGAAAGGTAATATTTCTTGCACTCTGTATGCTCCCGGGCAAGCTGCAATCAAGCTTAAAATGGGAAAAGGGATCGTCGCCGTTTCCGAGTTAGACCAATGGGCCGTGCTTTTGTTGGAATCGGGGAAGTAGACTCTCTTGGGGAAATCCCCGTCGGCAGTTGATCTGAGACAATTCAGACTAAAATAGTTTTGCTCTATGTCGGCCTTTGCGGTGGGTCGCGCGATCCCTCGCGCGACGCTGCGCATTGCCGAGATGGCGAAGCGAAAGCGCGCAGGGTGACTTCGTCACACGCGCGTTCCACCATGCAATCTTGCCTAAATTCGACGATAACGGTGGGGGGGGGAGGATAGTAACAAAAGCCTCGGCGCCACCCTTATGCCGTTGCGCGGCACGTGCGAGTGATCGATGTTGGTTGATCGCTCAAATAAAAGTGTCTTCAACTAAGCTTTCGAGTCGGAAGAGGCGGTGGCGGGTAAATCCCAAATCGGGCATGCCAGAAATCCCAGGATTGCTGATCGAATATCCCTGGAAGTGGATCGTGAAGAGCATCACGAAACATTGACTCGGGGAAATGCCGCAACGTTGTTGTGATGTCTTCAAATGTTCCGTGTACCATTACCTGAGTAATGAATGTTTTGGCATCCGAAAGGGTTTCCGACGCCGATTTCCACCAGCAAACATTTTGGGCTACATCCTGCAATTGCATAGGCAACTCACAATGAGTAAACACCAAGGCAATAGTGGTACAGAAAATTCCGGCCTCAGAAGCTGGGGAAATATTTAGGGGACTAGGCCACCTGCCAAAGCAGGCAAGGGAGACATTGCTCCCCAATGGAGATTTTCGACGGCATGCACTAAACCGGATTTAATCCCTGGATCCAAACTCCCCAAATCTCCATCCCCAAAAGAGGACAATGCTTTCAGGGAAATCATAGGCTGGAACCTTGGCCCAAATATTCCCATAGCGGCAGAGAGCATTTCCTCCAGGGAGAGCCCGGTCCTTATACATGCCCAAACATCCTGATAGTCTTTGGCAACTGCTCTTTGTTGGATCGTTAACATTTTCGAGCCAGCGATATCCAACAACGAAGCGATGAAGACGCCATTTGAACACTGGTCTGGCTCGTTGATTCTGTTTTGATTCAGACTGCCAAAAAAAGAAATCTTTACTGGACCATGCGGAGTGGGTAAAAGAATCTCGATGGTGTTATCAGAGTCTCTTCTTAGAACAGGATTAGCCCATTGAAGAAGAGGTAGCATTGCTCCGCGAGCGAATGACTGCTGGCTGAAAAAGTCAAAATCAATTGACTCCCGGTGGCCAAGCCGAAGGACCAAAGCGGTTCCTCCATACAGCACGAAACCGGACGGAATATTTTTCAGGTCCGGCCAGACTACTTTTTGAGCGGCGGGGAGAACATTTAAATTAGGTTCGAACACAAATTCTCCTCCTCCGCCAAATATATGAAATGATATTTTACAACGAAAGCAGCGGACTATTCCATCCACTATTCGGTTGCCCCGTGGGAAAGCGAAGGGCTTAATAACATTATTCCTCACCGCCCAGCAACCCGTTGCCCTCATCCTGAATTGCTTCATTGGTTCCATTCATTGTTGAAACCTGAGTGGATTTACTCTTGGACATCTGATCTTGTTTGATTAGCATTTAATCAGTTTCTGCCAGTTCAATATTATGAGTTATCGGACATCCACCTCACCCCCCAACCACTCGCTTTGATTTATGTGTGCCGAGCCATCTCCGCGGTGAGCCGCCCGATCCCTCGCGCGCCACGTTGCGCATTGCCGAGATGGCGGAGCGAACGCGCGCCGGGTGACTTCGTCACACGCGCGTTCCACCATGCCTCGCTTTGAACTATGTGTGATAAGCTGTCTTTGCGGTGGGTCGCGCGATCCTTTGCACGACGCTCCGCCCTGCACTGAAAACCGGGTTAGTATGGCAAACGAGCGCACGTAGGAGCACCCCATTCGACTTTGACACCTAATTTACCCTCTTGCTATGACGTCACATTTTTGGCATACCTAGTTTTTTTCATTACAATATAGAAAGACAATTACCTGAATGAGAATTTAGGAGAAAAAAAGGAGGAAGATTCTATGAAGAAGACCATGATCTTGGGTGTAGTTCTGGTTTTGGGCATTTCTCTCTGTTTGTTTGCAGCCCAGGGAAAATGGACGGGGTGGATAACCGATGAGCATTGTGGAGCAGCGGGAGCGAAGGCAGATCACAAGGAATGTGCTCTGAAATGCATGAGCGAAGGGAAAAAGCTGGTGTTCTATAACACCGGCGACAAGAAAATTTATCCGCTGGACAACCAGGATCTTGCCAAGGAAAACCTCGGACATCCGGTGGTGGTTCATGGCACCCTGGAAAATGGAGCCATCAAAGTCAGCAAAATCGATCCAGCCAAAAAGTGATTCAAATGCCGGCGGGAGGGGAATTGGGCTGAGAGAGACGTCTGGCGAGACTTCGTCTTGGACTATAGGAACCTGCTGATTCCCATTCCAAAACTTGACTCAAAGTCGTCGACTTTTACATCTCAAGCAAACTGGTGAGGCTGCGTCTCAGATCAGCAAGGCATCGGTGTAGCGTGGTCTGAGGAGCAGCCTCGCAGGGGGCAGTGGCAGGCGTCAGCTATCGGAAAAGAACTGCCGCTCTTTCCCTGGCTCCTGATTTCTAGCCCCTGGCCACTTGCACAAAGGAGCCGTGCAATACAAAAAGTTGGCGCATTTACCTGCCGTCTTAACTTTCAAGACGCTAGCTCTGGTTAACTCTTCGCGTTCCGTCCCAAAAATAAGGATGAAATGGATCGGAATTTCCCTATGATTTGCCCTCCGCCAATTGTGCGAAAAGAGTCAAGGGCTGCATTGTTTGCCGGCAAAGCCAGTTTAATTCTTTTTATCCTTCTTTCCTTGTCTGTTTTAGCCAAGGCACAAGAATCCAAAGAAGATAAGGCTTATCAGCTAAAGGTTCCGGTTAACCTGGTTCTCGTGCCGGTTTCCGTGGAAGATCCGGACGGCAACCTGATCGCGGGTCTTGGGGAAAGAAATTTCGAAATAACTGAAAATGGCCTTCCACAAAAAATCACCTACTTCTCCATGGATCCGTCTCCGCTTTCAGCGGCCATTTTGATCGACCGCTCCATTGACGAACGCACTCAATCACTTCTCAAAAAAGACATCAGCGCCATTGTGGAATCCTTTAGCGGATTCGATGAAATGGCTCTCTATGAATACCTGATTATTGCCCATAAAATCCAAGATTTCACTTTTGAAAAAGAAGCCATCGTCAAAGGTTTGGCGAAAATATCTTTCCCGGAAGATCCGAAATATGGAAACTTTACGAGACCGCCAGCCATTAATGGGAAGCCGATTGGCACGGATATGACTCCCCATCCTCCCCAGTCTGCGGGAACTCCGTACCTGGATGGTGCAATCGGCGTCGTGGCGCGCCACTTGTTGAAGAGGCCCGATTATTTCCGCAAAATGATCCTCGTGGTGTCGAGTGGCTACTCATCCATGGGAGATCATCAAGGCTTTCAGGACACCAAGAAAATTTTGTTGAATCATGGGATCCTGGTGTATGGCATGACTTCTCCCTTTGCCCGCGTATTCAATAAAACCCCCTTCAGCTCCCCTTATGGAGAGATGGGATTATTTATTGGACTGGCTGCGGGGATAGCGCAGATGGCCACTCCTGGAGGAAGAGAGGAATTGGATTCTTTGGGACGTTATACTCGTTTGACTGGCGGGGAAACGTTCTACCCGTATCGGATCAAATCCTTCACGGAAACTATCCATAAAATATCCCAGTCCGGACGCAATCAATACGTTCTCGGTTATGAAGCCCCGCCTGATCAGCCGGGATCTGAATTCAAATCCATCCAAGTTTCAGTACACAGCAGTGAAACGGCCATTGGAAAAATCCATCATCGGAAGGGGTACTATTCTTCCGCGGTGGACTCGCAGGCAAATTGATAGCAGCTGTGGTGCACTGCCTGAGTGTCGCGAACTATACAATTCAAGATTGGCCCGGCGTAAGTGAGCGGGGGGTCCTTGTTTGCAATCGACGATTGCGGATTGGTGCAATTATCCAGTGTTGGCAGGGCGATCTCGAGGGAGACTTGTCCCGTGCTCGATATTCTGATTTCCGTCAATTGGAGGGGGCAAAGTAGCCCCGCCGTGTTCGCACCATCAATGGCGGCATCCCGGGCGGGGGATTCACTTTTACTTTTATCTTTCGCCAAAGGCCATCCCGCTTGAGATTGGTGGAATAGTAGCCCAAAACATATTGATTTCTCAGTTCGAGAGAAATCTTTGTGCAGGTGTCCTCAAGGAAATCAGTGTGGTACGCATGACCGCCGGTGGTTTCAGCGATCACCTGCATCAATCTGAAACCTTCCAGTGATCCAACTCCGACGCCATAGACTTGCACATCCGCCTCTTGAAGAGCGTTTTTGACTTGAGAGAAGGAATAACGGCTGCAATTCTCCCCTCCATCGGATATGAGGATCAGCGCTCTCTTGGGATTGTGGGCTTTCCTCATTTTGGCCAAGCCGAGGTAGACGGCATCCAATAAGCTGGTGCACCCCTTGGCCTGTTCATAAATCACCCGGTTTTGGATGGCGGAGACGTCTGAGGTGAAATCCTGGTGGGTCTTGGGTGCGGCGGCAAAGGTCAATAGGGAAAACTCGTCCATTTTATTGCTGGTTTCCAACAGAGCGGTGGTGACACGTCTTGATTCCAGGATCCCATTGGACATGCTGCCGCTGACATCGAACAAAATTCCAATGGAGACTGGGATGTCTTCCCGGCCAAACTCCTCGATGGTCTGTTCAACATTATCTTCGTAGATCTGAAAATGGTTTTTTTCCAATCCTAATACAAAATGGTCTTCTCCGTCGGCAACCGTGACGTTTACCACAACTAAGGCAACGTTGATCTTCAAGGTGGACGGCCCCTGTTGAAGATTCGAGGACTCCGGAGACTTATCCTGTTGTGCAAGAATGGCGACAATACTGAGGAGGAAGAAAAATAGCGGGAACGTCGTAAAAATCCACCAAAAGTCTGGCTGGCTGCGGAGCTTCATGGCGGTTCCTTATGTAATCTCTGCGGAGCTGCCACTTCTATTGCCGCCGCATTCGGGGGTGACGGCGATCGCACAACTCCATTTTTCCATGCTGATTGGCAAGGCTAAGATAATTGGTATCCACCCTACTAGTGTACTCCCTGGCATGTTCAAAAATCACTCGTTGGTTTTGGCGATGATGCATCAGCAGCGGCTCCAGCCAAAGAGAAATCGCCTTGACTTAATAAAGATGTAAATCACCAGGCTCGAAACCAGCGCCAATCCAATTAGGGGAAGGAAGATTGCGAGCAACGAAGCAAGGATAGCGGCTATCAGTTCCAGCGTCGAGATCATGAAATTGCCCAATCCTCCCGTCAAAAGAGTGGATTTGAGCCTTATGAGCGTCGTAGCCCCCTGGATAATCCCCGCCATCCCTCCTCCGCCGATCAATGCGATACTCCATTTGACCAAGGGAGGCATATCCTGCAAGACGGAAGCGCTGGCAATTATGCCAGCCAGCAGGGCGGCCGGCCCCGCCACTAGATCGAGGAGATGATCGATCCAGGGGATATAATAAGCCAGGATCTCCAGTAAGGTCGCCGTGGCGAAGGCTATAAGAGCGGGGACGGTGCCAATCCACTGGAAACCGGGCGCCAAACGCAAATATCCGGTAAATCCGAAGATGCTTAACAGGAGCAAGGGAACAAAAACCCGAAAGCCACACGCCGCACTCAATCCAATCCCGAGAACGATGCTGAGTAGGTTTTCCATGATAGCTCCAGGATTTAAAGGTCACTATGCGAGAAAAGACAATGAATCCATGGTATTCCGCAGGCTTTTTATAAGAGGCATAATCGGCTTGCCATTCTGCAAAAATAATCCCCGGTCCTATTCAAATTGCTTTCGGAACTCATTGAATTGCTGTTTTAAGGTCAGGATTTCCTGCTGCAGAATTCTGACCTCTTCCTCCAATTGAGTCATTCGGGCAACTTCGGTTGAAGCTAAAACTGGAGGGACAGCCGTGGAGGCATTGAGCGTCTCCTCACTAATTTCTCCGCCCAAAAGGTGAGCCCAGCGCGATTCCTTAAAGCCGGGCTGGCGCGGAAGTTGAGTGACCCAACAGCCCTCCTTCTTTTCTCGCATCCTTTGTAGAGTTTTTTCCACCTCTTCCAGGTTCGAGAAGCTGCATAGCCGATCCGTTCTTCCCCTCAGCTCTCCAGCTGTTTGAAAGCCCCGCAACATGAGAACGCAAAGAATGCCCAGCTCCTGATCCGTGAGGTTAGCGGTGTCAGTGAATATTTGCCGGTATTTAGCGACACGGCTATCCGCCATGCTAACCGCGCGAATTAGTTTTTTTTCCCTCAAACCATCCAGAATGCGGAGAACCGTGGTCTCATCGTAAGAGACTACCGGGTCCCGATTCGATTTCTGATTGCAGGCATGCATGAGAGCATTTAAAGTCGGCGGATAATAATCCGGTGTAGTGATCTGTTTTTCAATGAGACTGCCCAATACGCGGGTCTCTTCAGGATTGAGAATGACATCCATAAAGGCTCCAGTATTCTGAGGAATTAGTAGTGAACTGGAAACAAGCCAGTCTGCCAGCATCTTACAGCACCAGTAGACTCAAGCCAACTTCAAAGAGGAATTGAGCCACCCGGCGTCTTTTGCACAAAATGCCTTCCTTGAAAATTGTCTTGGCTATTCATGATTACAACATGTAGCCCCGAGCCGATCCAGCACCTCCCTAGAAAATCCCTGGGCCAGAGACCTCACAGGTCTCCAAGACCTGTGAGGTCTGGAGATCATCATTGTCTTGTTGAGCCAGCCACGCTGGCATGATCACCTCCTAAGAAAATAGCGTGGATGGAGGCGGGGTGCCCCCCACCCCGTCTGAGTTTGCCAAGCCTGCTGAGACGGCCTGAGGGCAGGCCGCCTCCATTGGCCCTTCATTGGCACGGATTGAGAAAGACGGAAGGGCAACCCTACCCTTGGCGTTATGAGATCAAGCTTGGCCCAATGCCCGGAGACCTGCCGGTTTGCGGCCCCCATTTATTTTGCGACTTTTTGGCTCTAGTTGACGTCTAACTAGCTTACAGGATGGATTCTCTCACTCGGAGGGAGGTACCGCCATGGAATCATTGCTGCACGATATAAAATTCAGTGTCCGAATGTTGCTGAAAGCCCCAGCCTTCACAATTGTGGCGATCTTGACCCTGGCCTTGGGAATTGGCGCTAATACCGCCATCTTTTCAGTCATTAATGCCGTACTACTGCGGCCCCTCCCTTTTCACGAACCGGACCGCCTCGTCCAGCTCTGGGAGACTGAAGCCGCTCCAGGAACTTATCCTTTTGCCGGACCGGATTATTTGGATTGGCAGGCCCAAAACCACACCCTCGAAGCCACCAGCCTCTATACTTGGGGCCGCAACTTCAACGCCAGTGGCGCCGGGCAGCCTGAACCGGTGTTGGCCCTCAACACGCAGGCCAACTTTTTTTCGGTGCTGGGTGTCCGGCCGTTCTTGGGACGAACCTTTGTGACGGGTGAAGACCAGGCAGGTAAAAATCGCGTCGTCATTGTCAGCTATGGTATTTGGCAGAGACATTTTGGGAGAGATCCGGGAGTGCTCGGAAGAACTCTGAACTTGGACTCGGAAGCTTACAGCGTCATTGGTGTCATGCCGCGAGGATTCCGCTTCCCCTCACAGACTGAGATCTGGATCCCCCTCGATATGTCCGCCACCAATCTTGGCAGCCGTGGCTCCCACAGCTTTCGTGCTTTAGGTCGGCTGAAGCCAGGAGTGACGGACGAGCATCAAGGTGGTGATGGTTGGCGGCGACGAGGTCAGCTACGGCGCGCAATTGGCCAATTCGACCTGGCGGGCGCATTTCCAGCGGGAGTTGGCCGGCAAGTACGACGCCTCGCGGGTGCTGATGCCCGGCCGCCTGCCGTACGACACCTACCTGCGGCTGTTGCAGCGGTCGGACGCGCACGTCTACCTGACCTATCCGTTCGTGGCGTCGTGGTCGCTGCGCGAGGCGCTGGCCTGCGGCTGCGCGGTGGTGGCGGCCGACGTGGACCCGGTCAAGGAGTTCGTCACCCACAACCGCAACGGGCTGCTGACCCCGCCGCTCGACCCGGCGGCGCTGGCGCGCAACATTCTCGGCGTGCTGGAGGACGGCAAGCTGAGCCAACGCCTGCGCGACGGCGCCCGCCGCTACGCCGAGCGGCACCTCGACATGAACACCCACCTCGGCGCGTTCAGCCGGAGCGTGGCGGAACTGACCGGCAGCGACGCCAAGGCATAGCCGCGCCGACCGGCGGTCGCCTTTCACCCGGGCTGTGTCATCGGCTGCGCCGGCATGGAGGCGGGCTCCGGGAAGGCGGAGAGATCGCGGGCCGCCGCAACCAGGCTTACCGCATCCCCGGGCGAGGCTGCTGCAGCCTGCCATCGTTCGCCATCTCCAGAACGTGCAGTTGGCCCGCCGTGCTGCGCACGTAGAGTTCGACCTTGTTGCCGAGGTAGACCAGGCTTTCGGCCTTGCCCGGGATCAGCAGGTCGCCATCGGCGACAACTCCGCCAGCCAGGCGGAGACGTTCCGGGCGAACCGCCACCAGCACTCCGCAGCCGGCCGGCACGCCGGCAGGGGCACGGCAGGCAATGGCGCCGTACGGCGTGGCGACGCGTAAGGTCGCACCGGCCGCGGCACTCTCCTGCGCCTCGCCGGGAATGAAGTTCGTCGTCCCGATGAACTCCGCCACGAAACGCGTCCGCGGCCGCTCGTAGATTTCGTCGGGCCGCCCGACCTGCTCCAGCGCACCGCGATACATCACGGCGAACCGGTCCGACACGGCCAGCGCCTCGCCCTGATCGTGCGTCACCAGGATCGTCGTGATGCCCAGCCGCCTCTGCAGCGACATGATCTCCAGCCGCATCTCCTCGCGCAGCTTCAGGTCGAGATTGCTCAACGGTTCGTCGAGCAACAGCACGGTCGGCCGGATCACCAGCGCCCGCGCCAGGGCGACGCGCTGCCGCTGGCCGCCCGAGAGCCGCGGGCCGGCGTTCGCCAAGACCATCCAGGTGCACCAGGCCAGCGCATTCTCGACACGGCGGGCGATCTCCGGCTTTGCCACCTTGCGCATGCGCAGGCCGAAGGCGACGTTCCCGGCGACCGTCATGTGCGGGAACAGGGCATAGTCCTGGAACACAAGGCCGATGTCGCGGCGGAACGGCGGCAGCGCGTCCACCGGTTGGCCGGCCATGTGGATCGTGCCGCGGTCCGGGCGCAGGAAGCCGGCGATCAGGTTCAACGTTGTCGTCTTGCCGCAGCCTGATGGACCCAGCAACGTCAACAGTTCGCCCGGCGTTACATTAAGGTCGATGCCGTTGACGGCTCCCAGCAGGCCGAAGCTCTTGTGGAGGTCGCTCAACGCGACCGCAGGTTCAGCCATGGGGCGCGATCCCTGGATAAAATCGGCCACCCGGAAATATCGCTGCACGATCAGCACCAGCACCAGCGGAATGAGCAGCGTTACCACGGCGACCGCGGCCAGCGTGGGGGTGAAACCGTACTCGATGTAGTTGAGGATGGCGATGGTGATCGGGCGGTCCGCCGGACTGGTGAGAAACAGCGACATGCTGTAGTCGGTGAACGACTGGATGAAGGCGAAGGTGGCGCCCGAGAACAGCCCGCTCTTGATAAGCGGGAACGTCACCTCGAACAGCACCACGCGGTTGGTCGCGCCCAGGCTGCGCGCCGCGTCCTCCACCCGCATCGGGACGCCCCCGAGACTGATGGTGATGGTGCGAACCACGAACGGCAGGCAGATCACCACATGGCCAACCACCAGGGCGGGCAGGCCCAGCAGATCCCCCAGCCCCGCCAGTTCCAGAAGCTGCAGCAGGCCGATCCCGGTTACCAGCGCCGGCAGCATCAGCGGGCTGAGCGCCAGCATCGCCAGGGCGTCGCGCCCGGGGAAGCGATGCCGCGCCAGTGCGAACGCCAGCGGCAGGCCCATCAGCGTCGCCGCGATGGCCGAGACCGTCGCCAGTTCCAGGCTGAACTGCAGCGGCTCCAGCCACTGAGGGTCCAACACGCCAGGCCACCAGCGCAGCGACAGCCCAACCGGCGGAAAGCGGGACTGCTCGACGCTGTTGAACGACACCGCCGCGGTGATGGCGATCGGCCCGACATGAAGCCGTAGACCACCGACACCACCCACACCAGCGCCGTCCAGGGCGTCGGGCGCCACCTTCTCATAGCCGCGTCATCCGCGCGCCGGCGATGGTGCCGGCAACGGTCAATACGACCGCGGCGCTCACCAGCAGCACGGCGAAGGCCGAGCCGAGGGCCCAGTCCAGTTCGGTCAGCAGAAAGCCGTAAATCTGCGTCGCAACGACGGGGATGGAGGCTCCGCCGAGTATCGAGGGCGTCGCGAAGGCGCTGATCGCCAGGCTGAAGGCCAGCAGGAACGTGCCGGCGACCCCGGCCATGGACAGCGGCAGCGTCACCGCGAAAAACGTCCGGGTCCGGTTCGCGCCCAGGTTCATCGCGGCCTGCTCCAGTCGCGGATTGACCGAGTTCAGCGCGGTGAGGTTGGTGAGCACGCCGTACGGCAGCAACGAATGGCTCAGGCCGACGATGATGGCCCCGGTCGAGGGCATC
>CAWDMN010000053.1:0-16509 GCA_963803155.1 uncultured Acidobacteriota bacterium | reverse complement strand
CCAAGATCTTGACGGACCTCACCCATCAGCCGGGTGAAATATCCGCGGAAGCCATCTGCCATCTTTCAGAGGCTTGCCAAAAGTTGGAGAACCCCGCCGGAAGTGAGCAATGGCTTCAAACCCTGGAGCAACGCGCACCGCAATCGCCCTGGTTCGAAAAGGCACTATTTGGCTTGGGGAATTATTATTTGGTCCATCGGCTGCTGCCTGAAGCTGCTTTGACTTATCGAAGAGTTCTTTCCGCTTTTTTCCCAAGGGAAGATATGCCCGGGATGCCCATTGGAGAGTGAGCTGGCATCAATATCGGCAACACAATTATTCCCAGGCCGCGGAACTATTTATTGATCACCTCAACCGGTTTTCAGAGAGTGATTATGCCCCCGCAGCTCTCTATTGGCTGGCTAGATGCTGGCAGAACCTGAACCATACGGATTGGGCACAAAGAGTGTTCCTGGTCATGGCCCGAAGATATTCACAAAGCTATTATGGGCAGCTGGCCCTGAAACAATTGCCTGCCACTTGGAAGGAGCTTAAAGTCTCCGCGCTTCCCGCCAGCCAAGCTGAACTTTTAATCAGAAGATTCGAGCAGAGCGTCCCTTCTCCGCTGCCTGACAAATTAGTCGAACCGAACCCTTCCGCTCTCGCGCACTGGCCGCGGGTGGCAGCACTTCATTTGATCAATCTCGACGATTGGGCGGGCCGCGAGTTGCTCAAAAATAAAGATTATGGAAATTCTCCCGAAATCCTTTTGCAAGCGGCCTCTCTATTTCAACAGGCCGGCCGCTTCCGCACCGGCATCCAGCTGATGCGCCAGCTAGTTCCCGCCTATCTTGAGTGCCGCTGGGAATCGATGCCCGCTTGGTTTTGGACTCTAGTTTTTCCGGCTCAATATGTCGAAATTATCGGACGGGAATGTCGGAAGCGCGGGTTGGATCCGTGCCTGGTCATGGCCCTAATCCTGCAAGAGTCCTCCTTTGAACCACGAGCGGTATCGCCAGCCAACGCCCATGGACTGATGCAGCTCTTGCCGCCCACGGCGCGCCTCCTGGCCAAAAAGGTAAGGATGAAACGTCCTCGTACCGAGCAGTTATTTGATCCGTCGGTCAATATCCCGCTGGGCGTTTATCATTTCTCTGGCCTGCTGAAAGTTTTTGACGGCCAGGAAGAAAAAGCTCTGGCGAGCTACAACGCGGGATCCAGCCGTGTCAAGATCTGGGTGGAAGAGGGCAATTATGCGGATGCTTTTGAGTTTATTGAAAACATTCCTTTCAGTGAAACTCGAAGTTACGTCAAAATCATCTTGCGTGACCGCTGGTTTTACCGCCAGCGTTTTCCCCAGCTTTCAAAAACTCCCTGAATTTACTGTAAGTCGCTATTCGGCGCCACTCCGCATGGCAGCCATGAAGAACAAAATCCGCGAAACAAGGAGATTGGCAACCCGCCTATAATCCGCAGTCAGCGCCAAAACGGCCGTCTTATCTGCTATTCGCGAATGGAACTGACCGGGCCGCGCTGAAGACAAATCTGGCTTCCCTTTTTCGCTGTCCCTCCCTATAATCTGATCTGTACCAAGAAATTCCTGCGAGGCTTCTCATGAGCATTAAAATGAGCGAAGTGCTGGCCATCGTCCTGGGCGGGGGACGGGGGGACGTCTCTTCCCACTCACCCGCTTCCGCTCCAAACCAGCCGTTCCGCTGGCGGGAAAATACCGCATCGTGGATATCCCGCTGAGCAACTGCATCAACTCGGACTTGCGCAAGATTTATGTGCTGACCCAATTTAATTCCGCTTCTTTAAACCGGCATATTCCTCAAACATACCGGTTTGACCGGTTTACTCAAGGCTTTGTAAGCATTCTGGCGGCGGAACAAACGCCCGAGAACATGAATTGGTTTCAAGGGACGGCAGACGCCGTCAGACAGTGCATTCGCCACTTTGTGGAGCTGGACATCACCCATGTGCTCATTCTTTCAGGGGATCAACTCTACCAAATGGACTACCGTCCACTGTTTCATTTTCACGAGGAAAGTCGCGCGGACATCACGGTTTCCACAATTCCCGTGACGGCTGGACAGGCGCCCTCCTTCGGCATTTTGAAAGTGGATGATGCCGGCAGGATCGATCAGTTTCACGAGAAACCATCCCCCGATCACTTGAATGGACTGGACAGCCGTCTTCCCGACCATGTCCCCTTTGACCAATTCCACGACGGTCGCGCCTTTTTGGCTTCCATGGGAATTTATGTGTTCAGCCGGGAATTGTTGATCAAAATATTGGAAAGCTCGAGTGAGCATGACTTTGGGAAAAATATTATTCCGGATTCAATCGGGAAATATAAGGTCATGAGTTACCCGTTTTTTGATTACTGGACCGACATTGGAACTATTCGCTCATTTTACGAGGCCAACCTCGATTTGACGGCCACTATCCCGAAATTCAACTTTTATAACACCAAGTTTCCCATTTATACGCGCGCCCGGCGCTTGCCTGGTTCCAAGGTGCACAATTGCCAGCTCCACCAATGTATCATCTCGGAAGGATCTTTCCTCAGCGGGGCCACCATTAACCATTCGATCATTGGAATCCGCAGCCGGGTGGGTTATGAAAGCACTATTGAGAATTCATACATTATGGGAGCCGATTTTTACGAGACATTGGAGGAAATTCGTGAGAATGGACGGAATAATATCCCCAACACCGGGATCGGAAATCATTCGGTGATCCGCAATGCCATCATCGACAAGAATGCGCGAATCGGGCATAACACCCAAATCACCAATGTTCATGGCTATGTCAATTTCGATGGCGAAAATTATTCCGTGCGCGACGGCATCGTGGTAATTCCTAAGGGATCGATAATACCTGAGGGAGCAGCGATCTAGAGGGAGTCTTTTTTTGGTAACCGTTCAGGTGGGAACCCGAAGAATTCACAGCCATTAGCCAAGGGGTAAGGCCGTTGGGCCGCCACCCCCGGATATAGGCAATAATAGAAACAACCCCGGGAGGGGGCGCAGCTTACAAAGGGGCTGCGACCCTCTCAGGATCGGATTGATTCGCTCTTTTGACTGGTTGCTATTTTTTAAATTGAAGATTGCGGAGTTTGGGTGGAGGATCGGGTTCTTGATCAGACGATCTGGCCTGCGTGCCCCCAGCCACCAAGATTCTCAAAACGAGAAGAGAACACTTTCATTAAGACATCTTCCCGAGTAGAAGACATTCGGCAAAAAAAATTCCTCACACCTAGTTTCGGCCCAATCCAGGACTTTGCATCCCTGGCCCCACTCCCCCGGAAGAGCCAAGCCGATTCCCAGGCTGCGCCCCAGGTCCCAATCCGGGTGTGGTGGAGCCCGGCATCACTGCTCCTCCAGCGAGGCCGATAGATCCCGGTCCCACAGACCACGTGATGTTCATCCCTGGAAGGTAGACGAATTCCCACCGGTTATATTTGGTCTGTCCATTAAAAGTCTTGATGGATTGTTTCTCGCTTTTGCTGGCTACTCCGATAATGGGAAACATAATCATCCCAGCCCCCCCGGTGGAAGATGTCCCCGACTTCCCTCCAAATCCGCCGGAAGCAGAAGGCCCCGAATCTCCACCCTGCCGGTTTAATGCCGAACTGCCGAGACCGGTCTGCGTCCCGGAAGGCGACCCTTGGATCTGTCCCCCACTTCCTGAAAAGGATGCACCTTTAAATCCGGCGGTTCCCCCGCTCATCGAGCTGTTCAGGGGAGTATTGGGGCCAAGCCGGATCCAGCGCCAATCCTCGGAATTAGTGATGGGATCTTTCCAGCGCTTCCGAAGGAACCGCAAATTGTTGGTATTTAAAAGAGCTTCGACACTGGTGGGATAAAATCCCGTCTTGCGCTGGAAGAGCATCACAGCGCGCATGTACTGTTTGCCGCGGAAAATCAACTCCTCTTCCCTTTCTCTCTGCATACGCTTTTGCCAGCTGATTTCAGCGCTAGTCAACACAACCAAGAGGACGGTAACAAAAACCATTAGGGCGGGCAATATATATCCCCGCTGGTTTTTCCCTACTGGACGTTTTCCTTTGAATTCCGAAACCCAGGGAGAAAAGCCTTTCCTCTTCAAGGCAGAGAAAAGTACCAAGCAGAGGCACTTTTGGCCTTCCGTCCAATTCATCAAGCTGTGGTATTTATAGAATAAAGTCGGCATGGCACTGAAAATCCAGTCGAAAATCCAAATAATCCGGCTATTAGCGGTCTCGTCGCAGAGCCGCGACAACAATCCGCATATCAACTAGTGACGATGCATGGCCGGTCAGGAAATCAGGGGGTCGCCAGGACCAATTGTTGATGCGTCTTGGAAGGGAAATCTTCTATTTCCGCGGAATTTTCCTGGATTTTCGTGACTCTGTACCGGTTGGCGATAAGCTCTCCCTCTCCTGCTAGAAATATGTTCGCCCCCTCCGCGAAAAAGCCCTGTCGTTTCGCCCGCGGCCCCTCCTGTTTAAAACCGATGTATTTGAGATTAATGACCACGGGCGATGGAGAAGAGGAGCGGCCAGAGGGGGGAACGGTTTGTTGACCAGGTGCCGTCGGCAAGGATACCCTTCCGGGTGCCGCATTCTTGGGGAGAGCCGGAACGGCTGGAGCTGAAAGGGAGAACATGTTGCGGGGGGATGATGGCGCTCCCGGATCGAAACCCGATAATTTTTCCACGTGCAGAGTTGGATCCAATTGAGAAATCGGAATCTCCTTTTTCCTGCCATGCAGAATCAATGCTCTCTCGAAATAAAGGACTCCCTCCTTAAGGGCTGCTGGCGGAACCGTGCCCCCAGAGGAGGGGGTCGGATTGGCTTTGCTTTCTCTGCCAGGCGCCCAGGCTAAAATGAGGGACAAAGCCAGCACTCCGAGGAGGACTGACAAAATAATCAGCTGCCATTTTTTCTTGGCATCTTTCATGGTTCATCCGCACAAAACGTCGAGAGATTCAAATCCATCCGGATTCCCCCGCCTGTCCCTTCCCGGTCCGATTCAAGAGAGATGGAATCAATCAGAATAAAATGGGGGCTGCTTTCCAAAATGTTCAGAAACCGCCGAATACTGCCATAACTTCCTTCCACGGGAACGGAAAAATCAATCCGCTGGAGTCCAAACACCGGTTTCCCTTCAAAATGATACGCGACCCGGTTGCGCAGGAGTCCCGCCTCAAGTGAAATCTTCTCCAAATTGCGCAGCAATTCAGACCCTATGCGATCTCTGGGGAACAGATGTTTCCGGGAAAAATCCCGGAAATTTCGGCGGGATAAGTCGAGACGGGATTCAAAATTTACCAAAGTCTTAACGGCCCTTTCCTGCCGGGCAATCTCCTGATGAATGGCCTCGAGTCTGGCGCTGGCCTTTTTATCCACTTCCATCTCGGGCCGGGTGAAGAAGAAGTAAACGGGTATTTCCGCCAGTATCAAAAAGGAAAGACCAATCAAGACGAACCGCTGCAATTGTCCCCTCGATCGCCTGTTTAGAACCATTATTTCTCCAGAGGCTCCCTACTCAAAAGATCTCGTCATCTCCCGAGCCGGCATAGCCCCCTTCCAATGCGGCTGGAAAGTGCGCGGCTCAGTCCTTACAAAGAATGAAATGAGAAGCGGGGAGAGTTTCGTCATTGCTCGCCCAACACTTGAGCGGAAACCGGTTTTGGCCCTTTCCCGTAACTCACCTCGATGGCAATCTGCTTCCCAGTCATACTCGGCGTCTTGGCAATATCCTCAAATACCGGATGAACATTGAAAAAGCGTCCCGATTTTTCCAAGTTGGACACAAATTCAATGGCATCCTGATACCCTCGCGCGTTGGCGATAATTTCCACGGAAATTTCCTGGCCAAGGATGCGGGGACGAAGGGAAGCAATTTGAACATTGGGAGGCATGATTTGATCCAGGTCGTTCAACAGCTCCGTCCAGGAAAAAATCCTTTGATCAATCAAGCCATTGACATACTCGATCCGATCCAAAAAGTCCGCCGTACTGGCCCCACGCAAACGGGCGCGGATTGTTTCTTCTTCTTTTTGCAGCGCCGCCATTCGCTGCTGGCCTTCCTGATATTTCCCATTCGCAACTATTTGGTGCTGACGGATAAACTGATATCTGGAAACATTCCACATCCCACTAAGAACAAGCAACATCAATAGCGACGTCAGAATCAAAAAAAACTTTCGCTGGTTGACGAAAGGTCTGGACGATAAATTGATATCAAGTTTCAACATACTCAAAACTTCCCCAGAGCCAAACCGAGGCTGGGAATCAGAGGATACTTGTCGGCCTGTAAATCGTGGTTTCCACGCGAATGCACCAATTTGAGCGGATCCAAAATGGAAACAGGGCAACCCGCCTTTGCCGCTAATTCACTGGAAAAATCCGCGGACAAGTGGAAATAGGAGGCGACCCAAATCCGGTCAACATTTTCCCGGCCCGACTTGTCTTGATAATACATCAGGCAAGGGTGAAGCTCATCATACAATTCCCGTATGGATAGCGGTTGCGAGACGCCCTCGCCCGCCCTCCAGGACTGACGGGCCAATTGGTTCTGGCGAAATAAGACTACTGATCCTTTTTCGAGGACAAATACGGAAATATTGTCCTGCCGCAACGTCAAAAGAAGGGTAGTTTGATTGAGTTGGATCGGTTCGAGCCGGAAGAAAAGCTCCAGCGCAGCCAGGGAGGAAAGAGTGATCAGACCGGCCCGCAAGCCGATTCTTTCAAAAAGTCCTTCCACTTGACTCACCACGGGATTAAAAGAGCACACCGTCAGCACAAGTATTTTCCCATCGGAACTCTGCCGTTCCCAATAGGAAAGCCGCGTTTCCTCGACACTAAATGGGAGCGTTTTTTTCAGCTTCCATTTTAGCAACTCGGCCTTTTCCGTGGCGTTGCCCGCAAAATTATCCAAAAGTTGAACGGAGATTCGGGCAGCCTGGTCGGGCAAGGCAATGGAAATCCGGTTGGTTTTGATATCGGTTTGAGCAAAAGCCTTCTTCAACACTTCTAGAAAATCTTCTTCCGAAGAGATCATGGGAACGGTCAACGAAGGGTTGACCAATTGATCCGGCAGAGGAGTCAAAATGTAGCGCTCCAATTCATGCAAGTTGCCAGGATTCATCCGAACCAGCGCGAGGTGGCGGTCTGAAATTTCGCAGGCCACCGGCGGCAGTTGCGGAGCAAAAAAATTCTTCAGGAAATGAGGGGCGCGTTGGAACATTTCAATCCGTTGAGAAGAAGAGGTTATTCAATAAATGTCACTTTGTTAATTTCCTTCAAAGTGGTGGTACCCGCCAATACCTTTTGTATCGCGGATTCGCGAAGGAAAGTCATGCCCTCTTCCTTGGCTGCGCGTCTGATTTCAGAGGCGGGTTTGCGGGCCAGGATCAATTCCCGGATCCGGTCAGACAAATCCAGCAGTTCATGGATGGCCGTCCGGCCTCTAAAACCGGTGCCGCTGCAATCCAGGCAACCAGCTCCTTCGTAGAAAGTATAATCCCGGTACGATTCATAATCCAGTCCGGACTCATCGAGCAGCTGTCGGGACGCCGTATAAGGCCGTTTGCAATTTTCGCAAATCACCCGGACCAGCCGCTGAGCCAAAATGCAGTTCAAGGCCGAGACAAAATTGTAGGGTTCCACACCCATATTCAGGAATCGGCCCAACACATCCACAACATTGTTGGCATGCACCGTGGTAAAAACCAAGTGGCCCGTCAACGCCGATTGAATGGCAATCTGCGCGGTTTCAGGATCCCGAATTTCCCCCACCATGATTTTGTCAGGGTCATGCCGGAGAATAGACCGCAATCCGCGGGCAAACGTCAATCCTTTCTTCTCATTGACCGGGATCTGGGTTATCCCTTTCAGCTGGTATTCCACGGGATCTTCGATGGTAATGATTTTATCTTCATCACTTTTAATTTCAGAGATGGCGGCATAGAGAGTAGTGGTTTTGCCGCTTCCGGTGGGGCCGGTTACGAGCACCATTCCATAAGGCTCGCTAATATAACGGCGGAACTTTTTCAAATCCGATTCGGAGAATCCGACAACTTCAAGCGTCAGCTTGCGGAATTTCTCGCTCATCGATTCCTTGTCCAGGACGCGCAGCACTGCGTCCTCCCCATAGATGGACGGCATGATAGACACTCGGAAATCGATCAGCCTTCCCTTGTACCGCACACGGAACCGGCCGTCTTGAGGGACCCGCCGCTCGGAGATATCCAGCTCAGACATCACTTTGATGCGGGAGATGATCGTGGAGTGGTGCTCTTTGGCGATCGGTTGCATGGCGCGTTGCAGCACTCCATCGATCCGGTATTTGATGATGACATCGTTATCTTCGGTCTCGATGTGAATGTCGCTGGCCCGCCGTTCCAAAGCATTGAAGATGGTGGAATCCACCAGTCGGATGATGGGGCTTTCGGTTTCACTCGTCAGACGTTCGATGGAGATGGTTTCATCTCCACTCTCATCCTCTTTGATCAGGTCCAACGTGAATCCTTCGGTTGCCTCTTCGAGCACGCGCTGGGAAGATTCACTCTTTTTCAGGATGTCGGCAATTTGAGCGGGAGTAGCCACTTTGATGATCAACTTCCGGCCCAGCAAGGCCGACAATTCATCCGTGAGCGGCAACTCGCCGGGATTGGCAATCGCGACGGTAAGTCCGCGTTCCTCACTGCGCAAGGGAACGAAGTTATAGCGGAACATCATCTCCGCCGGGATCGAACGGAAGAGATCAGGATCTATCGGAGAATTTTTCAAATCGATAAATTCATACCGATATCGCTGGGCCAAACGCCGCGCTTCGGCCTCTTCATCCCCTGCCCTGTTTTGCCCTTCCCTGGGCAATGTCAGCTTGGAAGGGAGAGGACTGGCCAATTTATGATTCATATTGAGTCTCCTGACTTCCCACCTATTGACGGGACAACATGCCGGACAATTGGAAAATTGGCAGGTAAAGGGAGACCATCACATAGGTGACAATCGTCGCCAAAACCACCAATAGGATCGGTTCAACATAAGTGAAAACTTGGTTGAGCCGGGTGGCCACTTCTTCATCGTAAAAGTCGGCCACATGACGCAACATTTCGCTCAATGAGCCCGTGGATTCGCCCACTTGGATCATTTCAATGGCCATGCCTGGCACAACGTCACTGGCTTCCAGGCTATTTGACAGAGATTGTCCTTCTTTGACGGAGTTAATGGCGGATCGGACAGTCTGAGTGATTTTCTGATTGCCCGTGGAATCCGCCACCACTTCGAGGGAATAGACCAAAGGAATCCCTCCAGAAAGCAGAATGGAGAGCGTCCGGCTGAGCTGAGAAAATGCAAATTTATTCCAAAGATCGCCCACAATCGGCAATTTGAATTTCCAACCATCCAGTCTCAGTTTCCCCGCGGGAGTCAAGGCCCAAAGGCGAAGTCCCAAGCCCATTCCACCAAAGAGCAATATCGCCCAAAGGATCTGATTCCGGATGGCTGCAGAGATGGCAATCAGGATGAGTGTGGGGGTGGGCAACCGTTGATTCATCGATAGATAGAACGTGGCATATTCGGGCACCACTTTGACCATGAGAAAAGTGACGAGAATTACCATGAGAACAAAAACGATGCAAGGATACGTAAGCGCACTCCGGATCCGGCCCCTTGTTTGATTAATGGTCTTCTGAAATTCAATGAACCGCCGAATCACCTCTTCTAGACTGCCGCTTTTTTCTCCCGCAAAAAGGGAGGCAGTGTATACTTTGGGGAAAATCCCCGCCGCCTCAAAAGCCTCTGACAACAAGGCTCCCTCTTTGACGCGGTTGGCAATTTCAGTCAACACATCGCGGAACTGGGGGTTAGCCATTCGTTGCGTAACCAGTTCCAGCGATTTGAGAATCGGGAGTCCCGCGCGAATCAAAGCCGCAAATTGTTGATTGAAAATAATAAATTCCGATTGTTTGATTCGTTTGGCGCCGGATCCGACTTTAAAGGATAGCACTCTGCCGACTTCCCGAATGGAATAGACGAAAAGACCTTGTTCGGCCAGGCGCTGACGCAATTCAGATTCCGACGCCGATGTATATCGGGCCGTGAAAATCTCACCGTTGTTATTGGCTAAACGACAATGAAATTCCGCCATGATATCCTCGAACCGCTCGCGATTACACTATCCGCCTAACATAACACTCGCTGCTGGAGTGATAGAATACCTTCCGGCGACGGAGAATCCTCACAAAAATCCGCCTGGTTCATCCTCGCACTTCGGCATTTCCAAACTCAGCCAGAACCGTAGCCCATTCCCTTCAGAGACCATTCAAACGGCAATTTCAGCATTATTCATCTTCGAAACCGACCACTTCGACACCCGCGGGCACATGGAAATTAAACAGCGTAGTATTTAGACCAGCATTTTCTCGAATTCGAGTAAATATGAACTCACTCCTCGAGCCATCGACACTAAAAATGACGATCCGCTGTAGTTGCAGGTTGGCTGGATCATACTCCAGCAGCACTTTGGCAAATTCTTCCCCTCCCTTTTTGGGGTAAGCATAGAGGCTTCGATTCCCCTCAAAAAAAGGTTTTTCATCTGCAACCCATTCGAGCCGGGAGAAGTCTTTTTTCAAATTTCCCCGACCGAGCAAAAATAAGAAGGGGAGGCGCAGATCCCGGCTCTCCCTCACCTTCCCTTTTTGCACCTGTCGATCTTCCGGCAGATAAAAATTTACCGTCTTGCCATCGGAAACAAAGAGCTTTTCCGAAGGCTGCCGATATTCCCAACGCATCATGCCAGGGCGTCGTAAATAGAGAATGCCCGATTCAGTGCGGGGTCCCCGGCGGGGATTCCGATGATTCTGCACAAATTCCATTTTGAGGTCGCGCACTTGAGAATATTTTTTCTGCAGCGCCGCCACCGCCTGATCCAAATCGTTGGAAGCCCCAAAAGCCTGCCACCAACACGGTCCCGCCAAACAAAGAGCAATGATTGACAATTTGAACCACCATCCAGGCGCCACACTAGCGGAGTTTTTTCGAGGAAGCCAGTCATGTTTTTCCATTCTGCTTTTATGATGCATGAACCTTATTTTATCAGACTGTGAGAATCCCCGCCAACCAAGAGTTGATAGACTCTTCTTATTTATGATTCGGCAATTCCAAACCTCCGATTGAAAACTGATTTTTGGAGGCAATTCACAATGAAACCCATCAGGCAAACAAGAGGGAGAAGAGTCCCTGCTCATACTCTCGCATAGAACTGCGGGATCCGCTTGAAGAGCAAATAACGGATTCATCTAGAAGTGACGTACAGGCCTGGATTGTGGGGAAGCAAAATGGGTGACACCAGTCAGCGACATCAGTTCCGCAAAATCTTGGCAGTGATCGATTGTCAAAGCATGAACGTTGCTTGCAGCCCGAGACTCGCGCTATTCAACGAGTCCGCGGCTTTTGGCAGCGCATCAACCTGGCGCATCATCCGCCAAGGGAAATGCCTCGGAGTTAATAAACGACTACGCTACGGTCTTTCTTGTACGCCACTTTTAATTGCACCCTTGAAGAGCATTCAAATTGACCCTCCCGTGACTTCCTGCTATAAATCACGAGGGCCGCAAAATTCTTGAAGATCCGGCCTCAGGATGGCAAATTGAAATTTCTTACTTTGTTGAAATCCCCCGCAGCTTTGAAGCTGATGCTGGTGGAACTGGTTCAGACTGCAGCCACTCCAATCTCCGCCCTCTGGACATTCCCGTCGGTGCTTTTTTCAGCCCTGCTGATTGCCTGGGCCGCGGAGAGCGCTCAATTCCTCATTTCCCAAGGAATGGCCCTGGCCATTCTCGCCTGGGTTCAAACATTGCCTGAATTTGCCGTTGAAGCCGTGATTGCTTGGCAGTCGGGCCGCGACCCCTCCCGAATTCATTTGATGACGGCCAACTTTACCGGAGCTTTGCGTCTTCTGACCGGTTTGGGCTGGCCGATGATTTACGTCACAGCCGCATTTTTCCATCGCCGCCGCACGGGCCGGCCTTTGCGCACTTTGAAGCTTGAGGATGAACATTGCGTTGAAGTCGTAGCCCTGGCGCCGCCGCTGCTTTATTTCTTTTTTATCTGGTTTAAGGCGACTCTTACCCTGGCCGACTCTTTCGTTCTGTTCGCAATATATGCTGCTTATCTGGTGGTGTTAAAGAGAATCCCCCCGCAGGAACAGGAAAAAATCGAGGACATGGAAGCCATTCCTCGCTGGATCTTGAATCAAAAACCCCTTTTTCGGAACTCCATTATCACTTCACTTTTCGTGGGAGGGGCTCTTATTTTGTATCTAGTGGCTCAACCCTTCCTGGAAAGCATGTTGGCGCTGGCGCTGGGCATGGGGTTCTCCACATTCATTTTTGTCCAGTGGGTCGCCCCATTTTTATCTGAATTTCCGGAAAAGATCAGCGCGTTTTATTGGGCCCGAAAAGTCGACTCCGCGCCCATGGCTGTAATGAATATGGTTTCGTCCAATATCAATCAGTGGACCATGCTGGTGGCGATGTTGCCCATTGTTTATTCATTTAGCCATGGGCATGTGAGCATCATTCCTTTTTCCGCCGATCAACGGGCGGAAATCCTGCTGACCATTGCCCAGTCTTTGCTGGGTATGTTGCTGCTCGCCAACATGGAATATGACTGGTTCGAAGCCGTGGGATTGTTTGTTCTTTGGTTCATTCAATTCGTTTTTCCTCACACTCACGCCCCAATGACTATTGTCTATTTTGGCTGGGCCGGCTATCGCCTGAGCATCGGAATTTTTCAGCGGGATCATCTCAAGGCCTTTTGGCTGTTCCCCAAGCTTTTGAGAAATTCACCACATTCTGACAAATCCTGAGAGCTGGGAATCGCGATCCTTCGCGCGTCGCGTGGCCAGCCTCGCCTGCCGAGCCAGCGTGCACTGGTGACGGCGGTCACTCGTGCCCGCTCCACCTTTGCCTAATTGGGATTTTCTAGGGAGCTGTACTCATGCAGGCGTAGCTGGCACAACAAGAGGATGAAGATCGGCTTTGACCGGTAGGGACGGCTCGCCGAGCCGTCCGCCTGCGCAAAGCAAAGCTGGCACAGGCGGCGCTTTCGGCGAAAGCACCCTACCTATAGGCGCTGTTGGCTTGAATGACGCCGCTCATGATTGTTCAATTACTTGCACCGATTTTCTGAGGAGCTGCACTCATGCAGGCGTAGCTGGCACAACAAGAGGATGAAAATCATCCTCTGCCGCCTCCGCCACCTCCAGAACTGCTCGTTACCTCACCCGCCACTGAGTACGAACCGTCATTGGAAATATTGTCCACCACAACTGCATAGGCATAAATCGTCCCGTTTGGCCGCCATCGGATGATTCCATTGGTAACCGATGTCGTCAGCGACATCTGGTACCAACTTCGAGGATTCAAAGTTAGGTTAATCGTCTGCAGCATGTTTCCGCTCGAATCCAGAATGTCAACCACGACGGAGACCGAAGTGAACAGAGTGTTGAAACAGCCGATATTAGTGCGGCTAGAGGTATCGACGGATATGCCAATATTATAGGACAGGTCCGACGAGCTGATGGGATCAATGGCCGTCCCATTGGCCACCATGGTCTTGTATCTTCCGGAGGAGGAATCCGTATATACTTCCGCGTTTACCAGGAAAACATAATCAACATTGCCGGCGGCAGAACTGTCCAAAATCAAGGTTCCCGCCCCCACGAAATTAAAGACCGTGCCCAGAAAATCATCCCAAGCTAGACTTTGGGAGGGGAGGATGAGCAGGGAAATCGTCTGGACTGGCCCCAGATTGTTGTAGAGCGAGGCACTCACATTAAAGGACAGGCTGGTTGGATTAAATAGAGTGACCTTTGTTTTGAAGTAGGCGCCATTTGCTCCAGCCACATTGGCGGAGGAGGGTATAACCCAAGTCGTAGAGGCGGCAATTGATTTGGGGGCGATCGCGGGATCCGTAGCGGCCAGCAAGGAAAATGGGAAGCCAATCAGCACGATTGCAATCAATCCTTGAATTACTTGACGATGAATGCTTATTGCCGGATTGAGAGAGAAGCAGCTTCTTCCCACTCCGGAGTTTGGCTTGGTCATATGGCCCTCCTCAATGCAATGAAGATTCCAAACAGGACAATTATAGCACAGGGTTTCATCCAGCGAATTTTCTCCGGCAGAGCAAGTTTTTTCCGTGCAGGTAATTCCAATGAGCTTTCATGATGAGTCTGTTGCTTCGATCCACCACAGGGAGTCCATCCCCTGATTTCGCTCATCCTTCGACAGGCTCAGGATGAGCGGCATTCCAACCTCCGCTCGTACTGAGCTTGTCGAAGTGCGAGCGGGAACCTGTATGATGAGTTTATACTTCAAATCAATCGTGGATGGATTAGTCTCATCTTGAACGCTCCTTGGAATAAGGAGGTCCCGTAGATCTCGAGAGCGGCAATCCTCGAATCATCACTTCAAGTTAGACGGGCAGATTGCTTCGAGTATATAAGAATGAGGAAAGATGTGTTTGGACTTCCTTAAAGGATTGAAAGGGCAGATGTGGAATATTTTGTTCATCGCAGAACGCAGCCAGGCTGCCTTTGGTGAAGATAATATCTGCATTTTCCGCCGCTCCGCGGTCGGAGAGACCATCTCCCAAAAAGACCGTGCAATAGCCTTCGGCATGAGCTTGCTTAATAGCAATGCCCTTGTCGTGCCCCCAATCGCTTCCATCCAAAAACTCCAAAGACCAGTGACCGTCATCAATTATCAGATGGTTGGCCAGGATCCGCACATGATTTAATTCGAACGGCCGCAAGAGCTGTTCAATCACTTCCTTCATCCCCCCACTTAACACCGTCAAAGGAATATTCCTTTGTTTGCACCAGCGCGCGAAGCCGGGAAATTCCGGATCGATCACGATATTACGCCGCAGGAAATCCAAGTTCTCCTCAAAACTTCCCCGAAATACCGCCAACTCTTCCAGAATTCCATCGCGCAGAGAAACTTCTCCAGAGGCAATTCTCCTCCCGATGGCACGGCGGAATTCTTTTCCGCCGTATGTCTCAGCCAGAAAATTGAGAGTGTCTGGATGCGTAATCGTGCCGTCAAAATCGGAAAAAACAGCCAGAGGGCGCAAATGAACGTCTGGCTTCAAATGTGAAAAAATCATTATTGAAGAACTCCTAATCGTTGAGCTGTCGTCTTCTTGAAATCCCTTCAAGGTCTCGTCGGCCAATATCCGGCGGCAGTCATGAAACTGGAGATTATATCATGCCCGCGGGATCGGCTTCTTGAGAATTGGAGGGGATAGCTTCAAAAACCTTATGCTAGTGTAGTGTCTCATAAATAACTGGTGTTTAGTGATAAAGTGTGACATACTGGCAATATGTCACGAATAACGGTGCGGATAATTTTAAGCGACTCAGATCGCGAAGATCTGGAACGCTGGGTAGGTGCACATCGGACGCCACAACAAGTGGCCCAGCGGTGTAAGATAATTTTAGCTGCGGCCCAGGGACAGGCTGACCGACAGATTGCGTCCGATCTGCGGATCAATTTCAAAACGGTGGCATTGTGGAGAGGTCGTTTCCGGGAACAAGGGGTCGGCTGTCTTTGGGAAGTTGCGTCTGGACGGGGGAGGAAAGCGGTCTATTCGGCGAGGAAGATCAAGACCATCATACAAGCCACGTTGCAGAGTAAGCCCAGAGGCGCTACTCACTGGAGCTGTCGCTCGATGGCGAAGGCTCAAGGAGTTAGTAAAGCGACGATCCAGCGCATCTGGAGAAGCCACAATCTACGACCGCATCGGGTCAAGAGTTTTAAGCTGTCGCGAGATTCCCAATTTCTGGAAAAGCTCACGGATGTAGTGGGATTGTACCTGAATCCGCCGGAGAAGGCGTTGATTCTTTGTGTCGACGAAAAGAGCCAGATTCAGGCGTTGGATCGAACCCAACCGGGGTTGCCGCTGAAGAAAGGCCGTTGCGGCACCATGACCCACGATTATAAGCGCAATGGGACGACTACCTTGTTTGCCGCCTTGGAACTGGCCGATGGGAAAGTGATTGGCCAATGCTATGCCCGTCATCGGCATCAAGAGTTTATGAGGTTTCTCAAGCGCTTGGAGGATGAGTTCCCGCAAGAGTTGATGCTTCACATGGTTATGGACAACTATGGAACTCACAAACATCCCAAGGTAAAGGCGTGGTTGAAGCGTCACCCACGATTCATTCCTCACTTCATTCCCACCAGTTCCAGTTGGCTGAATTTGGTGGAGCGATGGTTCGCGGAATTGACAGGAAAGCGAATCCGGCGCGGAACATTTGTCAGCGTACCTGATCTCATTGCCGCGATTGACGAATTCATGGCAGCTTGGAATGATGATCCCCAGCCCTTTGTGTGGACGGCAACCGTGGATTCGATTGTAAAGAAACTTCAACGTTGCAGGCAAACACTTGAACAGATTCACCCCGGCTGCACCGTGCCTCGACGCAGAAAGAAGAATAACTCCAGTCGTTTGTGAGACACTACACT
>CAWDMN010000052.1:0-147288 GCA_963803155.1 uncultured Acidobacteriota bacterium | reverse complement strand
ATCGTCGTCCGCCGCGCGCGTGTGTGTGTGTGTGTGTGTGTGTGTGTGGGGGCCCACTGTACTCAATTAAACAAACAAAAAGAGAGAGAGAGAGAGAGAGAGAGAGAGAGGACAAAACTTCTTCGTATTCATCATCGTTCTTCCTCCAAAAAGTCGTTACGACCAAGTCTCGCCCAATTAATATCTGGGAAGCAATCGTAATTTAGCAGCAAGTTTGTAGACCCTTCGCGTTTGGATGTCATTTAATTGAGATTGGCATGTTTTCAACTCAGCATTTAGCTGAAGTGCCCACTGAGTGCGCTCGTCAAATTCTCTCTGCAACTCACGGATCGTATCGTCCCGGGATTGAATCTCCTCCTTTTGTTTGATCCCCCAGGCCGCTTTTTCTTCAACTTCACCTTGCAGAGCGGTAATCAGCCGATCCCGGTCAATGACTTCCGCGTCCAGCTTTTTCGCCCATTGGGTGCGTTCCTCATAGTCCTCTTGAAGCTGCAAGATTTTCTCATCTTTGCCGCTGACTCGTTGCTCCAAATTGTCGATATACAGACGCTGTTCCCTCAACAAATTAGCCGCAGAGGGAACAAAGGCAAAATTGCCGAGGCGGGGAAGGTCAGCAGCTTCTCGCCACAGAAGGCGATGAAGAAATTGCAGTGGGTAATGGCTTTTGGATCTTTGTCCTCCAGATGAAGAAAGCCTTCCCCGCCCAATCTGGGATTCCCAAGGTAGATGATCTCCTGATGGTTCTGAAAAAGGAGCTGTACTGTTGGGAAGGTTTCATAAAGGAAACTGGAAAATTCCTCCTGGCTGAATTCACGCGTATGAAATGGATTTATCTCCTGGCGCTCTTCTGTATAGAAGATCCGGTTGGGAGTGGAGATCATCAAAAAACCGCCTGGGGATAAGACCCGCGCAGCCTCCTCCAGCAGCGCCTGTTGGTTGAAAAGATGCTCAATCACTTCAAAACAGACCACCGTATCGAAGGAGTGGTTTTGGAAAGGGAGGGAAGTACCGTCGCCGGCAACAAAACTGATATTGGTTCCTGAAAAATTCAATCGAGAATACTCGATGGCTTCCGGGGAGACATCCACCCCAAAAACCAATCGGGCACTTTCCGCAAGTTTCCTCGAGCCATAACCGGAACCACAACCCAAGTCCAAAACCCGCTTCCCGTTTACCAACTCGCGGGCATATAGGTAGCGGGCCAAATGCTCATTGAAGAGATCCGCTTCCACTTTTCCGGGAATCAGTCTTTCGCCAGTAAATTCCATAAGACAGGCTCCAAGATTTATATCTGTTGGGAAGATGTGTGTCAGGTTTCAAAAATCAGTCCAGCAGGTTGAAAATTTGAGGGCGACTCCTCCCTCTTTTGCCACGGTGAAAGCAACTGAGTATATCAGTGGTTGAATCAAGAGGACTGAAATGAATCATCACTCATGTACTTCAAATCTATTTCACACTCACATTTCAGATAACCATACACATACTGTTTTTGTTTGATGGCCAGAGTCGCCACATTTTCCACCAGGTCGCAGACGGTAAAATCTTCATGAGTTCCATTGGATATCCCCACGGTAAAGTAATAATTTCCCGGCTGCAATAACGGCAATCGGATTTGAAAATCGAGTGTGAAGATACTCCCTGCTTTGGCTGAAGGCAACGGGGAACCTATGATGGAAGTGTTGACCCCGGTTATATCTTCCCCTAACCGATTGCGGAGCAGAAAGCCTGCCAATGGTTGCGGAACAGCTGCCTGAAAGCGCACGGACATTCGCAGTAAAATGTTTTCTCCGTGATAGGCGGATTCCGCGGAATGGCCTTCAGAATCCAACAACTGCACTCCGAGGACTTCGGCCTGCCGGTTCCCCCAGCGATGATCGAGATTTTGAAGAGAAGTTACCACTAAAGGACCTTCTTGTGGATGAGCCTCCGGCAACACCCCGTTGTCTTTGTTGGATCTTGATCCTTCCGCGGCAAAGGGGTCCTTTCGTTGGGTCATAACTGCCAGATATCGGGATACCACAAGGTCGGGTTCCCCCAAATCCCGGACTTCCCCCTTTTCCAGCCAGAGGGCAGTATCGCAAAGATTCTTTATGGCAGCGGCATCATGAGAGACCATTAAGATGGTCTTCCCCTCTCCCTTCATCTGCCGGATCTTCCTGATGCACCTTTGCTGGAAATAGACGTCTCCAACAGCCAGTGATTCATCCACCAGAAGGATTTCCGGATCGACATTAATCGACACGGCAAACGCAAGCCGGACATACATTCCACTGGAATAAGTCTTGACCGGTTGATGGATAAAATCGCCGATTTCAGCGAAGCGCTCGATATCAGGCAATCGGCGGGTGATCTCCTGGTCACTCAATCCCAAGATAGAACCATTTAAATAAACATTTTCCAATCCGGAAAATTCGGGATTAAAACCAGAACCAAGCTCCAGCAAGGCAGCTACCCGTCCTTGGATAGAACGATTGCCACTGGTGGGCTGCAAAGTTCCAGCGATGATTTGAAGCAAGGTGCTCTTGCCGGAGCCATTTTCCCCAATAATTCCAAAAGTGCTTCCGCGGCGGATTTCCAGGCTCACATCTCGCAAGGCCCAAAAATCGCGATGCCTCTTGTTGCGCGAAATTAGCTCTCTCAGACGGTCCGCGGGCTTGGCGTAAATCCGGTAATTTTTGGAAATCTTGTCGATAACAACTGCATTCATTTAAAGAACATCCGCAAATGATTTCTTGGTATACCGGAAGAAGAGGCCCCCGCAGATGAAAACTGTCCCGGCAACTAGATAAAGATACAATAATCCTTGGCCGGAGGGCATTTCACCGCTCAAAAAACAGTGACGGTAGCCAATTACCACTTCAGCCAAGGGATTCAGACGCATCAGGAATACGAGACTGGAAGGGATCCGCCGTTCATCGAAAAAAATGGGCGTAAACCAGAACCAGAAAGTTAGAATGACAGTCATCACCTGCGCCGTGTCGCGCAAAAAAACCTGGACACTCGATATAAACCATGCCAATCCAAGAGCAAATAGCATTAAGGGCAACAGATAGATTGGAACCAGAAGGATTAGCCATTCCACATGGTGGAAGCCTATCGCCAAAATGCCCAACAATATTGCCATACCAATGAGGTGGTTGACCAGATTGGCCAGCAAAATGGAGACCGGCAAAATCTCAGCAGGGAAAATGGTCTTTGTGATCAGGCTGGCATGTTCGATGAGCACATTGCTCGCCCTGGTTAAAGTCTCCTGAAACAACAACCACGGGAGGATGCCACAAAACAGGTAAACCGCGAAATTGCGGATGCCCACTTCAGGGCCAAGTTGTTGTTTGAGCACCACGGAGAACACAAAAGTATAACTGACTAACAAAACCAGCGGATGTATGACTGACCAAAAGAACCCCATGGCCGAGCCGACGTATCTTGCCTTCAAATCGCGGATGACCAAATTCTTGATCAGACCGCGATGTTGTGCCAGCTTGCGAATGAAGTTAACAGGCGGATTTTGCGTGAGCGTCAAAGGCATGGGCAATGGATCAATTATTCCTGCCGTCGCGGAAATATAATTTCCGGCAGAAAGACTTAAACTTAAGTTCGAGCAGAGTCCTAAACCAAACAGAACCCTGCAAGTCAGCCGTCCGAGCGATATACTCAGGGTTTTGAGTATAAGGAGTCGAAGGAAAAAGTGTCAATCCAATTCGAGCACAGTGGGCCCTTAGCAGTTTGAATCAGGCAATATTCCACTTATCCTCATTCCCTTAAAAATCCCCACCGCGTAGTCGGATGGAAACAATTCAGACGCTGCGGGACAACAAGGTGTACCGGTGGAGCGGGCGCGAGTGACCGCCGTCACCTGTGCACGCTGGCTCAGCAGGCGGGATGGCCAGACAACGCGCGACGGGTCCCACCTTGCCATTTTCATCCTCTTGCTGTGCCAGCCAGGCTGGCATAAGCGGCGCCTCAGAAAATCGCGTGGATGGAGGCGGGGTTTCCTCACCCCGCCTGAGCTTGCCAAACCTCTGCTCAGACGGCCTGAGGGCAGGCCGCCTCCATCACCCCATTTTCATAATCTTGTTGTGACAAACACACCGTCATGCGTGGCTTCCCTGAAAATGATGTTTCCAAAAAAGTAAATTTTCTTCCTTCCTCCTCGGCTAGGTGTCAATCTGGTAATAATAGGCTGTGAATGATTCCAACCATCATCGAAACTCCTCGGTGAAAGTTCAATGTCTTTCGCTTTGTACAAATGTTGGAGGCTTCAAGAGACTTGTCTATTTCAATGAGAGGAGTTTTAAAAGGAGATTGCATTTTCCTTCCTCTCCCCCCAAAATAGGCGATTGCGCGGGATGTCCCCGCACTGTTTATAGGAATTTGTAATTCATTTTAAGGAGAATATATGAAGAAAGTTGTTTTGCTCCGGCATGGAGAGAGTGTATGGAATAAGGAGAACCGGTTTACGGGGTGGACCGACGTGGATCTATCTGAAAAAGGGCTGCAAGAAGCAAAGAAAGGGGGAGCGGTATTAAAAGCCGAAGGGTACACTTTCGATATCGCCTACACTTCAGTCCTCAAAAGGGCGATTCGCACCTTATGGACAGTGATGGATCAAATGGACCTGATGTGGATCCCCGTTATTCGTTCCTGGCGGCTGAATGAACGGCACTATGGCGCGCTGCAGGGGTTGAACAAAGCGGAAACCGCCGCCAAATTTGGCGATGAACAGGTCCTGGTGTGGCGCCGCAGCTATGATGTTCCCCCTCCGGCCCTGGAACCGAATGATCCTCGTTATCCCGGGCATGATCCCCGTTACGCCAGCCTGACTCCTCAGGAACTGCCGCTTACGGAATGCCTGAAAGACACCGTGAATCGTTTTCTTCCCTATTGGCATGAAACGATCGCCCACTCGGTAAAATCAGGCAAGCGAGTCATCGTTGCCGCTCATGGAAATTCGTTGCGGGCACTCGTGAAATACCTGGACAATGTCTCCGAACAGGAAATTCTCAAACTGAATATTCCCACTGGCATTCCCCTTGTTTACGAACTTGATGATGAAACCTTGAAGCCCATCCGGCATTATTATCTTGGAGATCCCGAAGAAATCGCCAAAGCCATGCAATCGGTGGCCGACCAAGGCAAGGCAAAAAAATAATTTGCCGCTCCTAATCCTGATCACCTCTGCCCGCGGGGCTGCTCCGGCGACTCCGCGGCGTCAATCCGCCAAGAAAACTCTTATCTCCGCCCGCCAAGCCACGTTTTTATTCGTGAGTAGAATTCCTGACAATTTAAGTTTGTCGACTTTTCCAATGCAGTAATGTCAACGGGAGATGCAAGGATTGCCCTTGATGAAAAAGCGCCAGGGTTTTGAATGCCAGGGTTCCCCCGCATAGGAGATGCCAATGCGAGAACTGCATCCGATCTGACGCCGGGCAACCGGGCTTCCAGATTCAAGGAACAATCTCGTTCCTCTTCCGCACAAATCCAAGGCATTTTCCGCCCGTCCAATGGCGAGGGCTTGAGTCAATTTTGCCGGGCCGTTGCAAAGCTGATGGATCCCCTTGCCCCCTCTAAGCTGCTGCATGACTTCGATTCCTTCCAATGGCTGAAGGGCACGAATCAGTACAGCAGCGGGAAATCCCTCCCGTTCGGTGATGAAATTCAGCATCCAATGCATGCCATAAGTGAAATAAACATAAGCATGCCCAGCTCTTCCATACATCACCGCCGTGCGAGGGGTTCGGCCCGCCCGGGCATGACAGGCTTGATCGTTTTCGCCGATATAGGCTTCCGTTTCGGTGATCAGCCCGGAAAGTCGAACTCCTTGCCATAACCGGACCAATCGACATCCCAGCAAATCGCGCGCCACTCTGAGGGTATCTCGTTCGAAAAAATCTCGGGGGAGCGGCTCTTCAGGCTCTATAGGCATATAGATAGGAATTTCCAAACACCTTTCTCAAGATGATTATTCATTAATTCATCATTGGTGACAATCTGGTTAGGATTTATGAAGAGGCATTCGCGGCAGAGGTCTTGGCATTTTGAAAATCTTCACAAAACTCGGCAAGATTTTTTCTGGAATATTGAATCCCCAGGATGGTCAAATCTTTTAAGGCGCTTTTCAAAATATAAATTGCGCGGTTGTTGGTGTTGGGATCCGGAGGTTTGATGTAAAAACCATCCTGTACAAAGAACTCGATGGAATTGGCTACTATCCCCTCTAACACCTCTTCATCCTTGAAGGTTACTCTGATCCACAATCCGTCAATTTTTGGATGGGTATCGAAGAAACGGACTTCGGCATGGTTTTTATTCCCGCCGAATCGACGCACAAAGAATACTGCCTTAACCTCCGATTTCTGTACTTGAATGGGTTCGTCCGTCAATGATGTGATGGTGAGATACTCATCCTCAGACCAATCGGGAAGGTCATCTAAAAATCCCTTCAGAATTTTGCCGTCCAGCTTGCGCAGCACGACTTTTCGCTTTATTGGATCTGAGGAGTCTGATGAATTCGTATTGCCCAAGAGTTTTATCGCTCCCAACGGATTGAATTAGATCGTATGAGAAAACACCATTCCAAAATTAGCTAGACTTGGTTCACGGCAAAGGTCATTGGCATCGAAGCCGCTCCCGATCTTCCCCCTCCGAATTGGAAACGAGGAGAATCAATACACTCGGGCATGAGCTCATTTCGCCAGACGTCTCTGAAATGAGAAAGCTCAAAAAGTCGGACCACAATGCTGGTTTTTAGGCTCGACAACTTCTTGCTGCCAATGATCTAGTCCAATCTAAAAAAAGCAGGAGTAAAAATCAAAACAAAATCGAGAGATTCCTCCTGCATTCTCCATTTGAGCCTTTTTCCCCGATAGAATACTCGGAAGGCAATTATTATTCCAGTTTATTGCCTTGCCTTATCGAGTGTGGATGCTATCAAGCATTTGATCCATCGATGTAAGCCATTCCGCAACGGTCTTTTCCGGGCCCACCAATTTAAAGAACCATGGCCCCTCCGCGGTCTCCACAACAGCGGCTACCATACGGTACCCTGAATTGGGGGCGCCTCCTGACATCCCCGGCATCATCCCTCCAGAGTACGTTCCACTCAAATCGAGAATGGTGACCGGCAACCCGGAAACCTGTTTTTGCCGAGTCTTGGCCTTGGACTTCGAGGAAGAGCCATCGGGCTGAGAAAATTGTCCAATCCAACGATCAATGTTGGCTTCAACGCTGCCCCCTTGTCCCGGAAAATTAAACACCCCCAATTCAGCATCGCCACCGGGACCCGGCAAGGAATATTGAGCTTTACGCATGCTCGAGGTCGGTGTCTGCTCTTTCCAACCGGAAGGTATTGTCGCTCGGAAAAGTCCAAACACTTTTTCGCCAGTGGCCCCGCCCAACTTTTGGGCAGTCTGCGGTTGAAGTCTCGAAGAAGAGGAACTGACGGAAACAGGCTCGGAATTTTGATTTCCACACCCGGCCAATAAAATCAACAGGGAGACAACAACCATGAAAGATATTAAAAACCGAGCCCCTCGGCAAGTAGTTCGTTCTAATGAAGTATTCCAGTCAATTTCCAAATTAGTGGTCATATTAGCTCCATTAGTCACATGGTCCATAATTTCCGTGGAATAAGAAATCAGAATCACCATTCTGCTCCACTCCGATCCCCCCAAATTACCGCTATTGATGATAACATGCAAAGACTCATGGGCGAGGGCTTCCCATTTTTTTGTGCCATAAAAATCTTGTACTCCGTCCTCGGTTGAAGGAAAAACGCCGCATTCCGCGCGTGGCCAGCACAAAGTCCCATATTTTGCTTAGGCACTGGAGAAGCAGAACATATCCCCGTATTTGCATTGTCGAAGACGCTCGCTCTCATTGTCATAACGAGATTCCTCCGGCGATGCGCAGCGTGAAAAATCTGTTCAAGCCGAATGTGGATATTGTATCTTACTGCGAACCAGGTTGATATGAGGAACCTCATCTAGGGAGAAACGCAAAATGAGCGTAACCAAAAATTCTGCGATTGCGTGCGGCGGGAATTGGATAGTGGACTTGGTAAAAGTGGTGGATGTTTATCCTGAGGAATCTTCCCTGGCTAACATCCTGGCCGAGTCAATGGGAGGCGGTGGTTGTGCTCACAATGTCATTTTGAACCTGGCCAAGTTTGATTCTTCTCTTGCCCTCCACGCCTTGGGAGTGATTGGCCAAGACATATACGGGGACTTCCTGTGGGAGGAATCTTCTCAATATCCCAACATCGTTCGCAATCAAATGCACCGGCTCTCCCATGAAAAGACCTCTTATACCGACGTCTTTAACGTCCAGTCCACGGGGCGGAGGACTTTTTTTCATCATCGCGGAGCTAACCGGCTATTCTCCCCGGAATTTGTAGATCTGGACCATTTGCCCGTCGACATTTTTCATCTCGGCTACCTCCTTTTGTTGGACACCATGGATTCCCCTGATGCGGAGTACCAGACCGTAGCGGCGAGATTTCTGGCGCGGATCCAACAACGGAATATCAGAACCTCCATTGATCTGGTTTCCGAGAACAGCGATCGTTTCTCTCGAATTGTCCCACCGGCCTTGAAATACACCAACTACTGCCTCATGAATGACTACGAGTCCGCCAAGCTGACTGGGGTCCCGATTCGGGATGGAGGTCGTCTTCTGACCGGCAATCTCCATCAGATTGCCGCTCGGATCCTGGACTTTGGCGTGCGCGAGTTTGTGGTCATCCATTTCCCGGAAGGCGCATATTTGATGACAAAATCCGGAAAAGAACATTTTCAGCCATCCTTGAATCTTCCCGCCGAATTTATTGTGGGGACAACCGGAGCCGGCGATTCCTTTTGCGCCGGTGTGCTTTACAGCTTGTCCCGCGAATGGAGCCATGAGAAAATGTTACGTTTTGCGGTTTGCGCTGGAGCGATGAATTTGAGTGATTTGACCACCACTGGCGGGATTGGTTCCTGGGAGCAGGTTTTGAACATGCAAGAGCGATTCCCTTATCGCAGGGATATTGCCTGAACCAGCGGACACTGAACTTGCCTGAAAAGCGAGATCCCCTTGGCATCTTAATGAATCTCACTCGTCCCAAATTAGACTCAAGCGAAGGAGCATTATTTAAATGTCCATTCAGCCCCGTCTGAACCGGTTGTTCTCCCCTGGAGGGAAATGTTTTGAAATCGCCGTGGACCATGGTGTTCATTATGAGTGGAGTTTTTTGGCCGGCATTGAAAAAATGAATGAGGTCATTCCACTTTTGGCTAGCGCTGGTCCTGACGCCATTTTATTGAGCGTGGGCCAGGCCCGCTTTCTGCAATCCATACCGGGACGGGATAAACCGGCGTTGACTTTGCGAGCTGATCCGACAAACCTATATGGAATGCCAACCCCCCAGCATGTCTTTTGTCAACTCATCCAGGATCCCATTGAGCAGGCCCTCGCTTTGGATGCCGCTTCGATGGTGGTCAATTTGCTCTGGGCTCCCGATCAGCCGGAGCTTTATCACCAATGTTTGAAAAACGTCTGCGCCCTAAAACCCCAATGTGAACGGTACGGGGTGCCCTTAATGGTTGAACCCTTGGTGATGCTCAGAGATAGCCAGCGTGGAGTGTATCAACCGGATTCCGATATTCGGCGCAATGCTGCCTTGGTGCGGCAAGCCGTGGAGTTGGGGGCCGATGTAATCAAAGCAGAGTCATTCGAAGCTCTTGACGAATACTACAAGGTCATTGAAGCTGCTTCCGGCAAGCCGGTGCTTCCACGGGGCGGTTCGCGTATCTCCGAAGAGGAAGTTTTGCGGCGCACCTTTGAATTGATTCGGCAGGGCGCAGCGGGTATTGTTTATGGTCGCAACATTTATCAACACCCAAGGCCAAAACAGATGGCTGCTGCCTGCAAGTCCATTGTTCATGCGGGAGCTACTGTGGAAACAGCTTTGGCAATCTTGCGTTCTTAGTCAGGTTTATCTTGGGATTTTGAGCTATTCGGGAAAAAGCCGCTGGCGGCAATTTCTGGAAGGATGAACTTCTTGATCCTGGTGTTCTCTGGAGTAACGATTGCTTTTTTTACGCCCCATCAATGGTTAAATTAAAAGGCTCAGATTAGCCCACTGGAGTGAGCATTATGGAAAAAAATCTTGACCGTAAATTGGAAAATTTACATGCGAATCCAGGCACGGCAAAAGATTTTATCTTGGCCGACGCAAAAGATGCCGATATGGCTTTCGGCTTGGCGGCGCCGGGACAATCCCCGGAGTATTACGGCCAGGAAGGCAAATTCCGTTCTCTGACTGATTATCGAGAGTTGATCCGTCAAGTGGTGCGTCAGGGGTTGGTGGACATCATCCTCATGTCGGCCAGCACCAGCGAAGTCCTCACTATTGAAGAACGGATCTTCGACGGAACCAGCGTCACGCCAGCTACTCGCGCCAACGATACCACCGACATTCATGCCGCCCGGGGAGCCCGGTATGCTCAGTCTCCCTCCCGGCCGTTCCGAACAGCCAGCATCGATCAAATGCAATGCGGAAAAGTTGAATGTCTGCCGGAAGAGCGCCACTTGGGCTCAAACTTGGGACTATATTCCATTACATACAATAACGATCTTGAACGGGACCACCAGAGTTTGGAAGCCTACAAACAGTTCCGGCTGGAAGCGGAACAGAAGGGATTTCGTCATTTTCTGGAGGTCTTTGATCCGAATATCCCCTCCGCGATTCCCCCCGAATTGCTGGGACATTTCATCAATGATCAAATTGTGCGCACTTTAGCGGGTGTGCCCAAAGCGGGGCGGCCTATTTTTTTAAAAATTGTCTACCATGGGCCAAAATTCATGGAACAACTGGCGGCCTATGATCCCCACTTGATCCCGGGGATTCTGGGTGGCGCTTCGGGCACAACTTACGATGCCTTTAAGCTGCTGGCGGAAGCCAAGAAATACGGAGCTCGCGTGGGGCTTTACGGACGCAAAATCAACAATGCGGAGCATCAACTAGCGTTTATTGAATTCCTTCGTCTGATTGCCGATGATCAAATTTCCCCAGAAGAGGCGGTTGCCGCATATCATGGGGTCCTCCAAAAACTCGGCATCACTCCATACCGCTCGCTGCCGGACGATCTACAGCTCACCAACCCAGTGATGAGTTACACATCCTCCGCGGGGACGCGGCCCACGGCTGCAATCACAACTCCAAAGCCAGCTCGCCAATTTGCATCGAAGCCTAGACCTTCTCAACTCTCCGCTAAAGAAAGAGAAGCGTCGGATTATCCACGCAAGCCCGATGGCGAATTTGATTTTTCGGAATTCACGGCTGAGCAGAGGGTCAAATTTAATGAAGAAGAGCGAGACCGTGTTTACGGCCGCCGCTGGCGGAAAGATCAGATCTGAGGGACATCGCAGGCCAGCGTGGATTGAAAGACCTCACAGGTCTCGGAGACCTGTGAGGTCTCATCGTCGCAATACGAATGAAGAGAATGGGTTGAGGGGGGCAGTCTGTCCTCAGGCCGTTAGAGCATGCTTTGCTATCCGCATCGAGGTGTGGGCACCTCGCCTCCATTCACGTTTTTTCCTGAGAAGGTCCGCAATTCGACAAGGTGGATTTTCTTGGGGCCTTGGCTATTTATAAATTGCCACGATTGGTTTGGCGCCTGCGCTGATCCAGCCCCGATACATACCCGAGGTGTTGAAGGGAGTGGCAATGTTTCCTGCTCTATCTAAGGCAATCACTCCGCCGGCGCCTCCCAATTTCCCCACTTTATCCAGAATGACCATTTTCGCTGCCGCTTCGAGAGAAAGACCGCGATATTCCATCAAGGCGGCAATATCGTGTCCGGCCACCGCGCGGATGAAATACTCTCCATGCCCCGTCGCCGAGACAGCACAAGAATTGTTATTGGCATAAGTTCCCGCACCGATGATGGGGGAATCTCCAACCCGGCCAAATTTCTTGTTGGTCATCCCGCCCGTGGAGGTTCCAGCCGCCAGATTGCCCGCCCGATCCAGCGCTACCGCTCCAACGGTGCCAAATTTTTCAGGGATCTCTTCCGGGGGAATCTTTGGTATTTGGCCTCGAATCCCACGGCTCTGTTGTCTCTCCAGCTGCTTCATTCTTTGAAGCTCAAGCCAGCGGGGTTCCGTATAGAAATAGTCGGGAGAGACCATTTCGATCCCCAGTTGACGGGCAAACTCTTCGGCTCCACCTCCCACCATCATCACGTGGGCCGACTTTTCCATGACCTGGCGGGCCAGGGAGATGGGGTTCTTGATGTGCCGCAATCCCGCTACAGCTCCAGCTTTTAGAGTACTTCCATCCATGATGGATGCATCCAGTTCGTTGGTCCCTTCCGCCGTAAAGACGGCTCCTTTCCCCGCATTGAAGAGCGGAGAATCTTCCAGAATGCGGATAGATGATTCCACGGCATCCAGCGAGCTTCCCCCCTTTTCCAATAAACGGAATCCGGCAATTAAAGCTTCCTGCAATTTTTCCTGGTATTGTTTTTCCTTTTCCGGAGTCATTTGGTCGCGAGAAATGGCTCCGGCGCCTCCATGAATCACCAGGACGGCTTGGAAGGCCTTAGGTTTTTCTTCCGCATAAAGAAGATTGCACAAAAGGAATCCAGCCAGACTCAATCGCACTACTCCGAAAAATATCGTTGGTCTCATTAAGGCAGTCTCCCTAGAAAATAGCGTGGATGGAGGCGGGGTACCCCGCCTGGGTTTGCCAAGCATGTTTAGACGGCCTGAGGGCAGGCCGCCTCCATCATCCCACTTTCATTGTCTTATTGTGTCAGCCACGCTGGCATGAGCAGATCCCCAAAAATCCGCGCCGTATGATGACCTGCGACGGCGTGTAGCGCGGAGCCGTACTAACGATTCGCGGCTTTCTGTATCGCCAGCGGGATGAGAGCACGGCGCTCTCGTGCTTCACCATTTCAGGATAGCCTATTCCGCCTTCAGATGCCCCGGAACTGCGGGGCGGAGGCAATGTACCATTTTCATCATCTTGCACCGATGACCGCGCCGTCATAAATGATTCCCCTGCCAAGAAAATTTGACGGACCCGCCATTCCTAAATATAGATTCTACTTCGCAAATCCGATGCGAAGATAAAGATTTTCGAGCATATTAATATAAGGAGGAGGTGATGCTTGGTTTTTTCCTATGAGACCCCATGGGATACAATGATCGTTAAGCTGGAAAAAACCATGGTCTATGATGATAATTGCATCGTCAAGGTTCACAGAAAAAGACCTCACAGTTTTGTTCGGGAATTAAAATATTCGCTGCAACTTTGATTCTGTAGGTATCGTAGATTTAATGGCAGAAAATGAGAAAATGGAGATTGTTGAGTGGTACAGTTATGACAATTCAAATTTACACGACCGGCGGAACCATCGACAAAGTTTATTTCGACAAGCTGAGTGAGTTTCAGGTGGGAGAACCACAGATCAATGAAGTATTGGAAGAAGCCAATGTCGCCTTTCATTATGGCGTGGAATCAATTCTGCAAAAAGATAGCCTGGACATGACCGAAAGTGATCGCCAGTTGATTCTCGAAAAAGTCCTGGCTTCTCCGCATCGGCATATAATCGTAACCCACGGAACCGACACCATGATCGAAACAGCTCATTTGCTTCAGAGAGTGCCGGGGAAAACCATCGTGCTGACGGGGTCCTTGTCCCCCGCCCGTTTTCGCAACACTGACGCAGTGTTCAACATTGGCTGCGCAGTGGCTGCCGTGCAGACACTTCCAGAGGGTGTCTATCTCACCATGAATGGCAAAGTGTTCCGGCCTGACCATGTCAGGAAAAACCGGGAGAAGATGCAATTTGAAGAAACTCCGTGACTGCTCAAGTGGTTTTTTCCATCTTGGGCGAATCGGGCTCGGTATTGACTATGTGGGGGATCAAAAGGGCTTCCATCGGCTTCGAAAATTCGATTGCGATACGAATCGCCGAAACCGATTCCGAAAAAAATGTTGTTCTGGGAAGTTGCGAAATTTCATGACAGATAGAGATCTGCGCACTTTTTTCGGTCGGGTGTGAATTTGCCCCAGTTGATCGCGGTCCCAGTCTCGAACTCGTGTGACATAATAAATGCGCTGTCCTGTGGGAAATAATTCTTCCACTTTTTTCCCCCTATGCAAGCGATTATTTTACCCTTTCCGATTGTTGAGGCTCATCGTGAAAAAAGAAAGCAGAATAGACCGCTCCGAATTGTTTAATCTTCTCTCCGATTTGATATCGATTAACAGTGTGAATCCCGCCTTTGCCCCTGGATCTTCGGGCGAGGCCAAGATTGGCCAATATGTGGCGGATTTCTTCAAACACCATCGAGTGTCCGTCGAAAGGCAAGAGGTCCTGCCGGACCGATTCAATGTCCTAGGGAAAGTCAAAGGCAAAGACCCGGCGCATTATCTGCTCTTTGACGCCCATTTGGATACCGTCTCCGCGCAAGGGATGGACATTCCCCCTTTTATTCCTGAAATCCATAACAACCGAATGTATGGGCGAGGGTCTTGCGATGTTAAGGCGGGATTGGCGGCAATGATGATGGCTCTCCGGCAAGTTGCCCAAAGTGGAGAGATACCCCCCGTGTCTATTTGCGTGCTGGCTAGCATTGATGAAGAACATTCTTTTCAGGGGATCCGGCATCTGACGCGGCATATCATTCCCGCGGTGGGAGCCGTAGTAGCCGAACCCACCGAATTGGGAATCGTCAATTGCCACAAAGGAATCCTGCGATGGAAGATCCGAGTGAGGGGGCGCTCGGCTCATAGCGCTAAACCACATCTGGGTATCAATGCCATAGTAAAAGCGGCCCGGCTGATTCAAACCTTGGAAGAAAACCTCCCGCCGTGTTATGCCGCCCGCGCTCATCCCGTGCTGGGTCCCGCCACCTTTAATGTGGGAACCATTTCCGGCGGCGTGCAAGTCAATTTGGTTCCCGCTGATTGTGAGATTGCCATTGATCGCAGGACTCTGCCGGGTGAAAACGCTGAGGAGGTCCTTGGGGAGTTTGCCGCAACGATTCGCCAGCTTGAAGAAGGTGACCCTGATTTCAGGGCAATCCAGGATCCTCTATCGCTGGAGGACCCACCCTTGGAGACCTCTGCTCAGCACCCGCTGATCGCGAGCGCCGCAGCCGCCTGTTATCGATGGGTCGGAACGTCCTCCATCTCCGGAGTTCCTTATGCGACCAATGCCAGCAAACTCTCCCGGATCGGAATTCCGGCCATTGTGCTGGGCCCGGGAAATATCGATCAGGCGCATACAGCGCGGGAATTCGTGGAATTGGAGCAAGTCGCTCAAGCGGCAGAAATCTACGCGGACATGATGACCTCTCTCTTGTAAGATCGTCGAAGCAATTGGGGGAGGGTTCCAGAGTGGCTCTTTTTCCCCCCGATAATTTCGGCGCTAAATCGTCCAAATAGAATACCTTCTCCTGTCAGCGAAACTTGACGAAGATCGAGCGAATTTATGACAGGGAAAGATCGCAGTAAACAATCCGGCATCCTCCCCGCCTTGATTCAATGCGAATGCCGATTAGCTGAATCGTCAATCCCCCTTTTCAATGTCCAGGGAATTTTCTCAGCTCTTCAGAGCTATCAGGCGGGAGTAGAAGGAAAGAAACAGCGAAAGAATAGTGATAGTCAGGAGAATCCAATAAAGCGTTCGCCAGAGGATGGAGGGGTTTTCGGAAAAGGTGGAAGGATTTCCGATGGCAAAGGCGAGGGCTACTCCACTCAAAAAGCCGCCAATATGCGCCGCGTTGTTGGCTCCAATTAGAAGACCATAGACAAAACCATAAATGGCCCAGTGTTTCAGTTGCTGATGAAACAGGCTGCCCCAGGTGGAATATCGTTGGGATACGACGATGGCCACTCCGATCAATCCAAAAAGGGCGCCCGATGCGCCGGCCGTCACATTCCAGGGAGGATGGACGAGATTGCTCACCCAAAAACCGCCGGCCCCGGTAAGCAGATACAGAGCCAGGAATCTTTCCCGGCCGAGAACGTCCTCCAGCATGGGTCCGATGAACATCAAGGCATATGAATTAAAAAAAAGATGAATCAATCCAATATGAATGAATATGGCCGAAAACAGACGCCACCACTGACCGTGAGCCACCAACCAGCCGGCGTCCGCCCCCCAGGCGGCCAGTAGTCTCGAACTTCCTCCAAAGAGCAGTTGCCGAATATCGAATTGAGCAGGATTCCAGTCCACCAGTAACATGAGAAAGAAAAAAATTGAATTTAATATCAGTAACGCATACGAAATGGGAGCATAATCCGGCCAAAAATTTTGGAGAAACTTCCCCACTCCCGAAGGGCGTCGCCGCAGACCTGATCCACAAAAAGGGCAGCGGGTTTCATTCGTGCCGACCAAGGCGCGGCACGAGGGGCACATCCGGGATTTGCCCTGCGCTCCCCGCCATAAATTTGAAAAATGATCCAGTTGTTCTTTAAGCTGATTTTGATACCGGTTCAATTTCCACCGCAGCCGCTGTTGCCACATAAAGAGAATCTCTCAAATCAAATTCAGACCCAATTTCAGGAGGTCCCGTTATTGTGTCCCTACAAGAGTCCATTGTCACGGGCAGTTCAAGAAGACCAGGCTAAAGCGGGGAGTCAGGCAAAAGTTCCCACGCCTTTTATATTAATACAACACGAAGAGGGCGACGATGCAAAGAATATTGTGCCTAAATGTGCAATAGGATAGAATTTAATCTTCTTGGGATTGGGGCTCAGGCCGGAAGGACATGGCAGCCCCGGTTTCAATACCAACTGTGAGGGGAGGAGACAGTGCCAAATATCATTCAAGGAAATCTGAATTCAGCCGGATTGAAATTCGCGATCGTGACGAGCCGTTTCAACGATTTTGTCACCAATCGACTGTTGGGTGGCGCTTTGGATGCTCTCGAGAGAACTGGGACCGCCGATCAGGACATCGTGGTGGTCAAAGTCCCCGGCTCTTTTGAAATCCCTCTCGTGGCCCGAAAGCTGGTGTCGGAAAAAAAGTACGACGCCGTGATTTGTCTGGGAACATTGATCCGAGGCGAAACCCCTCATTTCGAATATATCAGCAGTGAAGTCACCAAGGGAATTGCGCTGGTCTCCCTGGAATCGGGCATCCCGGTGATTTTCGGCGTATTGACCGCGGACACTCTCGAACAGGCCATTGATCGAGCCGGCTTAAAATCAGGCAACAAGGGATATGAAGCGGCTATGTCTGCCGTGGAGATGGCCAATTTGCTAAAACAGATCTGATCTAGTTTGGCCTTAGCTCTAATCATCTGGATTCAGGCCGGGCGTTTTTTCCTTTCACCGGATGACAAATCAAAAATCGCGGATATAAAAAAAGAGATCATCGATGGGCGGAAGACGGAGAGGCCGGGAGTTTGCTTTGCAGATGCTGTACCAATGGGATTTGAGCCACGATTCCATTAGCGCGGTTAATGAGAGTTTTTGGATTCTTAATCATGCGGTGGAGCCGGAAATCAGGCAATACGCGGAATATCTAACAAACGGAACCATTGCGTACATCGAGGGTATTGATGTGCTGTTGGCTAGCCACGCGGAACATTGGCGTGTGGCGCGGATGGCCATTGTAGACCGGAACATCCTCCGGTTGGCCACTTTTGAGCTGCTTTACGAAAAAGAGACCCCTTACCCCGTGGTCATCAACGAAGCTTTGGAGATCGCCCGCCGATTCAGCACCCCTGAATCCGTCCACTTCATCAACGGCATTCTGGATAGCATCAGGAAGAAGAAGGAAGAGCGCGAATGAGAATCCGCGGTTGGTGTTGATAATTCGCGGATGGCATTCCCCCAGCCAAAATTTTACATTTAGTAATATTCGGGAGGAACGCTTGACACAGAGCAATCAGGAGATTCTGGACCCTATCGCCCAGCGTTACGCCAAGCTGGAAAAGATTAAAAGCCTGGGACATGAGACTTACCCGCGGAAATTCGAGTTCCTACAAACGATAGCTGACCTTGTCCGGCGGCATCGCGAAACTCCGCGTGAGACTTTGGAAGCTGAGAAAATCGAGGTGCGGATCAGCGGCCGAATCCTCGCTCTACGGGGATTCGGAAAAGCCAGTTTTGCCCATCTGAGCAGCGGCGAAGAAAAACTGCAATTGTACATCAAACGCGACGAAGTGGGGCCGGAGACTTACGAGTTATTTAATCTATTGGATATCGGAGATTTCATCGGCGTTGAAGGTTATTTGTTTCGCACCAAGACCAACGAATTGACCGTTCACGTTACTAGCCTCCAATTCCTTTCGAAATCGCTGCTCCCTCTTCCCGAAAAATGGCATGGATTGACCGATGTGGAAATCCGCTACCGGCAACGCTATCTGGATTTGATTGTCAACCGGGAAGTGCGGGAAATCTTTATCAAACGCGGCCAAATCATCAAAGAGCTGCGCAATTATTTCGATCAACGCGGCTACATTGAAGTCGAAACCCCCATGATGCAGCCCATCTCCGGCGGCGCGACCGCAAAGCCTTTTAAGACGCATCACAACGCCCTTGACATGGATCTTTTTCTGCGGATTGCTCCTGAACTCTATTTGAAACGGCTCATTGTTGGTCAATTAGAACGAGTCTATGAAATTAACCGAAATTTCCGCAATGAGGGGATATCCACGAAGCATAATCCGGAATTCACCATGCTGGAATTTTACCAGTCGTACAGCGATTACCGGGACTTGATGGTCCTGACTGAAAATCTTTTCAAAGAGCTGGCCGAAAAAATCCTGGGAACCCTTGAATTTCAATTTGACGAAAAAACCATTTCTTTGCGGGAATGGAAGCGATTTACCGTGCTGGAATCCATCCAAGTCTACTGGCCGGAACAATTGGCGCCCGCGCCCACCGAAAATGAATTAAAGGATATGCCGTCCCTGCAAGCCGTGGCGAAACGCTGGAACCAGCATGTAGCTGGAACCTCGCTGGAAACCGTGCCGTTTGGACAATTCAGCGCGTGTGGCGAACTTCAAGGCGCGCTTTTTGAAGCCGTGGTGGAACATCACTTGATTCAACCCACCTTTGTTTACGAATATCCTATTGAATTGTCGCCTCTGAGCAAAACCAAACCCGATGACCCCTCGCTGGTCGAGCGTTTCGAGTTGTACATTGCCGGGATGGAGATTGCCAACGCCTACAGTGAGCTGAACGATCCCGAGGAACAGCTGCGCCGTTTCGAATCTCAAATGGCTGCCCGCGAACGCGGAGACGATGAAGCGCATCAGATGGATGAAGATTACGTCCGGGCCTTGCGCCATGGCATGCCTCCCACCGCCGGCGAAGGAATCGGAATTGACCGGCTCGTCATGCTTTTCACCAATTCCCGATCTATCCGGGATGTCATCCTTTTTCCACATATGCGTCCAGAGGCGCGGGAAGACTCATGAAATTCGAGCTGTTTGTCGCCCTTCGATATCTCAAAGCCCGGCGGAAACAAGCCGTGATTTCGGTAATCACGGTGATTTCCATCCTGGGTGTAGCTGCCGGCGTAATGGCGTTGATTATTGCGCTCTCCATCAGCAGCGGTTTCCGGGAGGATCTGCAGGTCAAATTGCTCAAGGGCACTTCCCATTTGAATATCCTTCCAGTCCAGGTCAGCGATGGGATAGCCGATTATTCTTCCCTGGTGAGCAGAATCAAAAAGGTAGAGGGAATTCGAAGCGACACTCCGGCCATTTATCAAAATGTCTTGATCAGCAGTGGAGTCCGGCAGCATTTTGTCACGCTGAAGGGGATGTCTGTTGACGATCCCGAGGCTTTGACTCGCGATTTCTTTTCACTCCTGAAGGGCGACTTGCGCCAAATGGCAGCCCCGGCCGAGAGTACCGCGCGGGATCGGATTGCCATCGGAGAAGAGTTGGCAAAGAATCTCGGAGTCAACATTGGAGACTTTGTCACCATCACCAACGCGGAAGGAGCGCTAACACCCTTTGGATATGTTCCCCGCCAAAAAACTTTCAAAGTGGTCGCCATTTATGCCTCCGGACTTTACGAGTTTGACACTGCCTGGGGATTTACCTCATTACAATCCGCCCAGCGAACTTTTGGTTCGGGCGATCTGGTTTCGGTCATCGAATGCCGCGTGAATGACATTTACCAGGTCAAAAGAGTTGCCGAAAGAGTCAAAACCGCGGTGGGACGGAATTTCACCGTGGTAGACTGGCAGGATCTCAACCGTCCAATTTTTGAGGCCCTAAAGCTGGAAAAATTGGTCATGGTCATTACAATTGGGCTGATCGTTTTTGTGGCCTCCTTGAACATCATCACGACGCAGATCATGATGGTCGTGGAAAAGAATCGCGACATTGCAGTCCTCATGTCCATGGGCGCCACGAGCGAAAATGTCCGGAGAATTTTCGTGTCGCAAGGGTTGATCATCGGAGCTGTTGGAGCTCTGCTGGGGGATCTTGCCGGTTACACGGTGGCATGGTTTTGCGATCATTATCATCTGATCCGGCTTCAGGCGGATATATATTCCATACCGTATGTTCCTTTCAACTTGCGTCCCATCGATGGAATTATGGTCTCGCTGGCCGCCATTTTGATTAGCTTCCTGGCGACAGTCTATCCATCCCGAGTGGCGGCTCAATTAGATCCCGTTGAAGCATTACGGTATGAGTAGTCTTACGAACTGAGATTTGCCATGCGCGGCAGCCTTCGAGTTTCGTGATGCGAAAGAGGATATCCCGTGATTCGTGCAGTTGACATCAAACGTTCCTTTGTTACGATCAATGAGAACCTCGAGATCTTGCGAGGCATCGATTTGACGCTTGCTTTGGGGGAAATGGTTGCGGTCATCGGCCAATCGGGTTCCGGAAAAAGTACGCTGCTTCATATTCTTGGAGGATTGGATCGGCCCTCAAATGGATCGGTTTTTTTCGGCGATGAAAACATATTCCAATATGGCGCCGCGGAGCTGGCCCGGTTTAGACGTCATTCCATCGGATTCATTTTTCAGTTTCACAATCTGCTTCCGGAATTCACGGCGCTGGAAAACGTCCTGATGCCCCGGATGATCGCCGGTGAGAGCGTAGATGAAAAATGGGGAACCGAATTGCTAAGCCGGGTTGGATTGGAAGAACGGATGAATCATCGACCCGGGGAACTTTCGGGCGGGGAACAACAACGTGTGACCATAGCGCGGGCACTGGTCAATCAACCTAAGCTGATATTAGCCGACGAGCCGACGGGCAATTTGGATAACGCTACGGCTGAAAAGGTCTTTGAATTGTTTCGCGAAGTCCAGCGGGAGAAAAAACTAACTTCACTGCTGGCAACCCATAATGTTAAAATAGCTTCTAGATGTGATAGGGTCTTGCTTTTGGAAAACGGCTTGTTAAGTGACGTGACGAACGATTATGTTTGAACGATATACAGAAAAAGCGCGACGGGTGATCTTTTTTGCCCGATATGAGGCCAGCCAATTCGGCAGCCCCACAATTGAGACCGAACACCTATTGCTCGGTCTGATGCGGGAAGACAAAAGCTTGGCTACCCGCTTCTTGCGCTCTCACTCTTCTCTTGAATCGATCCGCAAAGAGATTGAGGGGAAAACCATCATTCGCGAAAAGGTTTCCACCTCAATCGAACTTCCATTGAGCGCTGAATGCAAGCGCATTCTTGCCTATGCCGCGGAAGAAGCCGAGCGGTTGCGTCATCGCCACATTGGCACGGAGCATTTGTTGTTGGGCATTTTACGGGAAGACCGCTCCATTGCCGCCGAAATTCTGCATGAACGCGGATTGCGCTTGAATGCGATTCGCGAAGAACTAGGCCGGACTCAATCCGACAAGGGATATGCCTCCAAACCCAAAGAGACACCGCTGCTAGCCGAATTCAGCCGCGATTTGACTCAATTGGCCACGGAAAACTCCTTGGATCCTCTCATTGGCCGGGACAACGAATTAGAGCGGGTCATTCAGATCCTATGCCGGCGCACCAAGAACAATCCGGTGTTGATTGGCGAACCCGGAGTCGGGAAAACCGCCATTGTGGAAGGTTTGGCGCAAAAAATTGTGGAGGGAGGCGTCCCGAGCTACCTGGCGGATAAACGAATCCTGGCACTGGATCTTTCTTTAATTGTGGCGGGAACCAAGTACCGCGGCCAATTTGAAGAGCGCCTCAAAACCATTATGAAGGAATTGGTTGAAAATCCAAATGCCATTATCTTCATTGATGAGCTGCATACTTTGGTGGGCGCCGGATCGGCCGAAGGCTCTTTGGATGCCGCGAACATCTTGAAGCCCGCATTGAGTCGCGGCGAAATTCAATGCATCGGCGCGACCACCCCAGCGGAATTTCGCAAAACCATTGAGCGGGACCGCTCTCTGGAGCGCCGCTTTCAAGCGGTTAAAGTCCCCCCCCCTCCGAAGATGAGTCGATCCAAATTTTGACCGGAATCAAAGACCGGTACGAAAAATTCCACATGGTGTCATACCAGGCTGGCGCCCTCGAATCCGCGGTTTACAATGCCACGCGCTATATTCCTGATCGGTTTTTGCCGGACAAAGCCATCGACCTGATCGATGAAGCCGGGGCGCGGGTAAAGCTTCGCCAGGATGCTGTTCCCCGGGAGATGTCGGAAATTCAGAAGAAGATCAAAGTCATTGTAACCCGGATGGAAAGCGCTATTTCCAATCACGAGTTTGAAAAGGCGGAAATATATCGCAACGAACAACGAGCTGAGCTGGAGAACCTGCAATTGTTAAGGGAAAAACTTCATGCGGAGGAAAACCAAAGCGGCTTGGTGACCAAAGAAGATATTGAGAGTGTCGTGGCCAAATGGACTGGCATTCCCATAACTTCGATTAAAGAAGAAGAAATGGCAAAACTCCTGCGCATGGAAGAGGAATTACATAAACGCATCGTTAGCCAAGATAAAGCCCTTAACGCCTTGTCCCGCGCCATCCGCCGCTCGCGGGCTGGCTTGAAGAATCCCAACCGTCCGGTTGGTTCATTTCTATTCTTAGGTCCCACCGGAGTAGGGAAGACTGAAGTGGCCCGTTGTCTGGCCCATTTTCTTTTCGGAACGGAAAAGGCTTTGATTCGCTTTGACATGTCGGAGTACATGGAAAAGCATTCGGTGTCTAAATTTATTGGCTCCCCTCCAGGATATGTCGGATATGAAGAGGGCGGTCAGTTGACGGAGCGGGTGAAACGCTCCCCTTATTCCGTCATCCTGTTGGATGAAATCGAGAAAGCTCATCATGACGTCTTCAATATCTTGTTGCAGGTATTCGAGGATGGACAACTCACCGATGGGTTGGGTAATACCATAGATTTTAAGAACACGATTCTCATTATGACTTCAAACATCGGAGCCCGATTCCTGGAGAAAAAGCATTCTCTCGGTTTTCATAGCGCCGATGAGGCCATGGCCAATAAAAACATTGAGGACCTCGTATTGGCCGAGGTCAAAAAAGTTTTCAATCCCGAATTTCTCAACCGGCTCGACGAGACCATCGTGTTCAATTCTTTATCGGATCAGGACTTGGAACAAATTATCGAGTTGTTGGTTGGCCAGATCAATCAGAGCATGGCCGCCAAAAAAGTTGCCATTCACTTAACGCCTGAAGCCAAGCGCTGGATTCTTAACCATACTTGTCAAGATCGGTCTTATGGCGCTCGTCCTTTGCGTCGAGCCCTGCAGCGATATGTGGAAGACCCTCTCTCGGAGGCGCTCATTCAAGGAGAGATTGAACCGGGGTCCGATGTGGAAGTTTTTGAGGACGTTAACGGGTTGAATTACAGGAACTTAAAGAGTTCGGAGCTGGAACCGTCTTTGTCGTACAAATAAATTCCTCTTTTCTGCATCAAATTCAGCATATAATTGGCCTTTGTCTTTAGGGGAGGTAGGGACTGTATACCTTCCCTTGAGCCCGGGGATATGAACGCGTGGAGGCGTTGATGCTCAAACGTGGGGTCCGTCATACTGCCTTGCTGGCCATTCTTCTTTTTCTTTCTTCCTTCCAAGTTTCTTTCTTGTTGGCACAAGACCAGGATTTTTCAGATACGATTATCGAGAACATCGAAGTGCGGGGTTCTCGTCGCGTACCACAAGAAACCGTCAAGCATTACATGCTGACGCAAAAAAATTCCCGATTTGATCCGCAGGTACTCCGGCGGGATTTCAAATCCATCTGGGCCCAGGGATTTTTTGACGATTTGAAAATAGAACTTGAAAAGGGAAAGACGGGGACTATTGTGGTGGTCTGGGTTCATGAGAAACCCATGATTCGCGATGTCAAATACCCGGGGTTGAAATCGCTGACTCAAACTGAGATTCTGGACAAATTCAAGGAGAAAAAGTTTGGCCTCGGGTTGGAGACTCCTTTCGATCCATCCAAGATTCAACGCGCCATTACGATTCTTCTCGAAATGCTGGCGGAAAAAGGCCGCCAATACGCCGAGATCAAAGCAGAGTTTACTGACTCGCCGCCCAATGGAAAGATCATTACCTTCCTGATCAACGAAGGCCCCAAGGTAAAAGTTGCGAAAATTGATTTTCATGGCAACACCGTTTTCTCGGACAAGGATTTGCATAAGTCCATGAAGTACATCCGGCCTTCCAGCTTTCTTACTACCTTTACCGGCAAATCTACTTACGACAAACAAAAATTGGAATATTGCCTTTACGCCAACGAAAATAGCGTGACGGCCAAGTATCATCAAAAGGGATACATCAAGCTATTGATTGACGATCCCAAAATCGAGGTTCGCGATGTTACCGGTGTTTCCCTTTTCCCGATTCCATTTAAGACATGGAAAGGAAAAAGGGTTTTTGTGGATGTCAAGCTGGAGGAAGGCGCTCAATTCAAAGTGGGCAATGTTAATTTTACTGGAAATGCGCGATTTACCAAAGAGCAATTACTTCGAGTCTTTGGCATGCAGACTGGCGATGTGTTCAACGGTGATTTAATCCGTAAGGGATTTGACAATTTGAAAAAGATTTACGGGGCCCTTGGATACATCAACTGGACCCCCATCCCTCGCCAAGATATTGATGAGGAACAAAAAGTAGTCGACGTTGTGTTTGATTTCGATGAAGGGAAACCCTACCTGCTTCGAACCCTGGAATTCGCGGGCAATACAACCACGCGGGATAAAGTCCTCCGCCGGGAAGTATTAGTGGCAGAGGGTGGCATCTTCAATACCAACCTCTGGGACATCAGCCTGCTTCGTCTGAACCAGTTGGGATTCTTCGACAAAATCAAGACCGAAGATGCCGAGATCAAACCGGATTCAAAGCCGAATCCGGAATTCCCGAATTATGGCGATGTGGACGTCACATTGAAGGTAAAGGAAAAAGGGAAGAATTCCATTGGATTCACTGGCGGGGTTAGCGGGTATGGCGGCACCTTCCTGGGAATCAATTATGGAACCAACAATTTCCTGGGCTTTGGTGAAAACCTCGAAGTGGTTCTTCAGGGTGGTACACGGCAATCGGCTTATGTCTTCAGTTTCACGGAACCATACTTCAAGGATCGCCCCTTAACCACCGGTTTTAGCGTTTTTCACCGCAGCTATAGTTACCATGAAGGGGATACCTATGGGTACCTTTACGCTGGGATGGTTCCCCTGGGAAATCAGCTATTCTCACAAAACAGCACTGGTTTTACCGTGTATGGAAGCTATCCAATCCGGCCATTCACCCGGTTTGGTCTGACCTACTCGCTGGATCGCTCCACCACCAACTTCTCGAATTCCGATACCGCCGCCTTTTATAGTGCCTTCCAATTTACCGATTATTTTACCGGCCGCGGGATGTACGAAGGATTGGTGACCAGTAAAATCACCCCCATGCTTTCCTTCAATACCGTGGATAGCCCGATGGAACCTCACAGCGGGAAGAGTTACACCGCAGCGGTAGAATTTGCCGGACTCGGCGGAGCCGTTAAGTTTGTCAAACCATTTGTTCAAGCGACTTGGTTCCACCCAGTAAATAAGCGGCGGAACACCATCGGCACGCACCTCACTTTAGCTCATGTTTCTGGATATGGCGGTCTATCGGCTCCCATCTATGACCGATTCTTTACCGGTGGCGAAGATACTATCCGCGGGTTCGACTTGCGAATGGTCAGTCCTCTGGCGGAAATCACTCAAAAAGTGACGGTATATAATGTTAAAAGAGATGCCAATGGAAATCCCATTATTGATCCATCCAGCGGCGGGCAAGTCACCGAACCAGTCGACACGTATCGCTCCTTCATTTACCCAATGGGCGGCGATACTCAGGCTGTGTTGAACTTGGAATATCGCATCCCGATCATGGGGCCGGTCACAGTGGCTCCTTTTTTTGACATCGGAGGCGCGTGGAATTTGAGGAAGAGCCAACTGGTCATCTCTCCCAAGGCTTTCCCTGGATTATCCATGCTGGACACAACTACTAACACATTTATTCCCTTCCCTGAAAATACCCCCATTAATTTGGCTCCCGGCAGCAGCAAGCTTAGATCGAGCACCGGGTTGGAAATTCAGGTGATTCTTCCCGTGGTCAATGCTCCTTTCCGGCTGATTTTTGCCTATAATCCGATGCGGTACGATAATACTTTTTATTATCCCTGGAATGCGACCAACCCCTATTTCGGATGGCGGGAACGAGCCCATGACATTAAGTTTACCGTGGGACGGACTTTCTGATGAGTGGCCGCTCATCGTTTGATTTTTTTTATTTGGACTGTCGATTTTTTTTGAATGCTGCTCTGCTTGAGCCGCAAAAGCCGATGATTTTGATCCGAGACGAAGTCTCGCTAGACATTTGGATTCAAAGGATCGTCTATAAATCGCGGCGCTGAGACTGTTCAGTTTTATCGATTCATGTTTGGACATTATTCTTTGAGCAAAAACAGGATGGGTGGACTTCTTCAACCTGCGGCTCAGTGAGTAACGATGTAGGCGATTCGAGCCATTGCCTGTAATTTTAATCTATACTTTTTCTCCATAGTTGGGGGAATGCCGAATGAAAATGAAATTGAGTTTTGCCTTGGCTTTCTTATTCTTGATGAGTCCGGCACTCTGGGCGCAGGCGGTGATCCCGGTTGCCTATGGGAGCGGCCCTTATGCCAGCGCCCTCAATCCGCAAACCAACATTGCCGTTGTCGTCAACCGGTACACCAACAGCATTGTGACCATTGATCTGGGCAAGAACACCGCCAATACGGCCTTTCAGCTCGATTCGGATACGGATACGACCAAACGCGGGTTGGGTCCGATCAGCGTGGCCATCAATCCCAATACCAATCAAGCCGTTATCACAAACTTCGATAGCAATAACATAACGGTCGTCAGTTTGGCGGACCCCGCTAATCCGACTATTGTTGGGGTAGTCGCGGTCGACAAGAATCCTCGCGCCGTCGCCATTGACACCAAACGAAATGTTGCCATCGTGGCGAATTTGACCGCAAATAGTGTCTCATTTGTAGATTTGAATACTCTGAAGAATCTGCTCGCCACTCCTATCATTGTGGGAACTGCACCCATTGCCGTGGCCTACTTGCCGGATGTAGATGGAGCCGTCGTCGTCAATAGAGTCGGGACCGATTCAGGGAGTGGGACTTTTTTGGAAAGTGTTACCTTGATCGATCTTACAAATAAAGTCAAACTGCTCGATTTTCCCTACCTCGGCTTTTTACAGCCGACTTCTATTGCGGTTGATGTAGAGAAAAAACTCTTCGTGGTAACCAATTCCCAGCTGGCGTCCAGCACCGTATCCGTCATTGATTATAGCGGCTGGCCAAATTTGTCTGGCGTCAGCGACGTGAACTTGGGAATGCGTCCTACATCCGTCGATATTAATCCGATTAATCACCGGGCCGCTGTTCTCTCTTCAGAATCGAAAACCATTGCGTACGTCGATCTGAACGACAAAACCAACCTCTTCCGCATGAGCACAACTAGCGCTAACTTGGGGGATGGGACCACTCAAATTACGGTAAACTCCACCAACAACACGGCAATTGTTTGCAGCCCCACGAAAGACTCCATTTATGTTGTCTCCATGGGGTATCAACAAAACATCCCATGGGTTGCCGATTCAGAAGCCTTCCGCTCCAACCTGGGGATTAATAATTTGGGAGAGAAGAGTTCGACCGTTCAGATACAATTGCGGGACAAATCGGGGACCTTGATTGGCTCTGGTTCCGTCTCTATTGCGAGTAAGGGAATGCTTCAGCTTAATAATGTGGTGAGGTATCTTTTAGGGAGCGAGGGTCTCACCAATGTTCAGGGTTCCCTCTCATTAACCTCTGATCAGTCTTTTGCCTGTTTCGCTTCTGTAATTGATAACGTAAGCAACGATCCCAGCATAGAAATTGGACGAACTGCCGGATTTAACCGGCTGCTGATCAACTCCATTACCAATGTGGGGGCATACCATTCCCAAGTCGTTATTTTTAATCCGGGTAGTGTCTCGGCCAGCTTGACATTGACTTTGAGAAGCAATGACAAAGGGGAAGTGTTGGCGACCGACAGTACGATCCTGATCCCGGCAGGCGGCTTCTTTATCACGGATGATATGATTTCATACCTCAAATTAACCACAAGTACCTACGGTCCCTTGGAAATTTCCGATGCCAATAATAATGCTATTTTGAGCGTCTCCAGGGTCTGGAGCGGGTCGAATACCAGCGGATTTTTGGAAGCGACTCCGATTCAGTAAATTATCAGTTTGGTTTTTTTGCTTTTTTTCCTTGTTGAAATGGTTAAAATATCGGTTTGCCAAGGTCCTCTTTCCAAAGGCAAGAGAAATGTGAAGAGGACCTTTTGGTTTGTATAGAGGGGTTTTTTTGGGATTGAATGGTGTTTTTAATCCCTGGATTCCATCCTAAGTTGTGAAATTAGCTTGGGTTCATTGATTCCTCATTATTCGTCATTCCTCATTTTAAACTCATCCTTTCAAGAAAAAATGATAGGGCCCAAAGAGTAATCTCAAAGATAAAAGGAGCCTTTGCTCAATGAAAAGCAAATTATGGATTGCCGGCACGATTCTGGGACTTGCGACGGGAAGCAACCTCTTTGCCCAAGGGACTGTCCCCCAAAAGATCGGTGTCATCAGCTATTTTCGTGCCTTGGTGGAATGTGCGGAGGGGAAAATTGCTAATGATGAATTCCAAAAGAAACTGGAGGGGAGAAAAGCGGAACTGCAGAGAAAGCAGTCAGAAATCCAAGCTCTGCAACAACAGCTTGAGACCCAACGCCAAACTCTAAACGAGGAGTCTCTGGCGGTTTTGAACAAAAATATCCAGCTAAAAAGCACTGAATTACAGCGTGGTCAAGAAGACGCGGAAAAAGAATTTAACGCGATGCGGAATGAAATTTTGGAACGCATTGGGCGCAAGATGGGACCTATTGTTCAAAAGTACGCCCAGGAAAACAACTTTTCGCTGGTTCTCGATGGATCGAGTCAGTCGAGCCAATTGCTCTTTGTAAACAGCGCCCTTGACGTTACGAGTGAAATAATCAAACGGTACGATGCCGCAAATCCCACCTCCGCAACCACGGCAGCGGCCGCACCAGCGAAAAAATAAATATTTGGAATGCCAAACTAACGGGCTGCCGATCAAAGCTCACTCGGTTTTCGAGGGGACTTCCGCCGCGGGTCAGCCCTGGTTGGCCCTGAGAAGAAGCATCTTAAATTGCCAAGGATGTGAATCATGTTGATGGATGTGAATGAAATCCAAAAGATTCTGCCGCATCGGTACCCGTTTCTTTTAGTCGATTACATTGAAGAACTGGAACCCGGGAAACGGATTGTTGGCATTAAAAACGTCACCATTAATGAGCCTTTTTTCCCCGGCCATTTCCCCGGCGCTCCCGTCATGCCTGGAGTGCTAATCGTTGAAGCCATGGCGCAAGTAGGCGCCGTTATGGTCTTGCGAGACATCCCCGACCGGAACAAAAAGTTGGTTTATTTCATGGGCATCGATCAGGCCAGATTCCGCCAGCCCGTTGTTCCAGGCAACCAGCTTCGAATGGTGGTCGAAGTGATCAAAATGAAGCCTCGGCATGGAAAACTTCGGGGAGAGGCTTTTGTCGGAGAGAAATTGGTCGCTGAAGCGGAGATCCTTTCCTCCATCGTGGACCGGAGCGAATAATGGAGATTCATCCCACCGCTATCATTCACCCTAGGGCACAAATCGGTCCCAATGTTTCGGTGGAACCCTATGCAATCATCGGTGATCGGGTGACCATCGGAGAAGGGACTCGGATTGGGGCGCACAGTGTCATCGAAGGGACCACGGAAATTGGCCCCGGCTGCGAGTTTTTCCCCATGTGTTCGATTGGATTCCCCCCGCAGGATCTCAAATATAAAGGGGAAGATACACAGCTGATTATTGGTCATCACAATATTTTCCGTGAGTATGTCACCATTAGCCGGGGGACAATTCTAGGCAATGGACAAACGGTGATTGGAAATCATAATTTTTGCATGGCCAATGTCCATATTGCCCATGACTGTCTGCTTGGCAGCCATATTATTATGGGGAATGCCGCAACGCTGGCTGGCCATGTCACCATCGCCGATCATGCCAGCATAGGAGCCTATTCCGGTGTTCATCAGTTCTGCAAAGTTGGCGCATATGGGTTTGTGGGAGGGTATTCGGTCGTTACCAAAGATGTCCTCCCTTATTCCAAAACGGTCAGTGCCCGCAATACCAGTAATTACGGCGTAAATGCCATGGGTTTGGAGCGCAAGGGATTCACCAGGGAGTCTATTGGCAAAATTCAGGAGGCTTACCGAATCCTATTGAAATCCAAACTCAACACTTCCCAAGCACTGGCTCTCCTCAAAGAAAGATTTCGGGACTGTTCCGAGGTGAGAATTCTGATTGAATTTATAGAACAGAGCGAACGGGGAGTGATTAAGTAAAGCAGGTGTCAGGTGCTAGGTGTCAGGCAACAGGTGGCGATTACGCGACATCAGTTTAATCGAATTCCGGCAATTTTCCGCCATTCTCCCGATTCCTATCCCTGCCCTCTGACGCCTGGCGGCTGATACATTCTTATGGAACGATACGGTCTCATAGCCGGAAATGGCAAATTCCCCTTCCTAATCCTCGAGGCGGCTCGCTCGCGGAAAATCGATATGGTGGTGGCGGCCATCAAAGAAGAGGCTTTCCCCGAAATTGCCCAGGCAGCCAAGACGGTGCACTGGCTTGGGCTGGGACAACTCGGAAAACTGATCAAGATTTTTCATCAGGCAGGAATCACTCGGGCCATCATGGCTGGCCAAGTAAAACACAAGCAAATCTTCAGTTCCATTGTTCCGGACTTGAAATTGTTGAAATTACTTACCAGCCTCACCTCGCGGAACACTGATTCTTTAATCGGAGCTGTTGCCCGGGTTCTAGACGAGGAAGGAATCCAGCTGCTTGATTCGACCCTTTTTCTTAAGCCGCTTTTGCCCGAACCCGGAGTTCTGACTCGCCGTCCCCCTTCTGAAGAAGAGGAAAAGGACATCTTGTATGGCCGCCAAATCGCCCAGGAAATTGCCCGGCTGGATTTGGGACAGACTATCGTGGTCCGGGAACAAGCTTGCATAGCCGTTGAGGCCATGGAGGGAACTGACGCAGTGATCCGGCGGGCGGCAGAACTTGCCGGCCAAAGACCTATTACAGTTGTGAAAGTGAGCAAGCCCAATCAGGATATGCGGTTCGATGTTCCCGTGATTGGCCTTCCGACAATCCAACTCATGGCGGAAGTGAATGCCACCGCTATGGCCATTGACGCCCATAAGACTCTGGTGATGGACCGGGAGAAAGTGATTGAATTGGCCGATCAGCGTCAAATCAGTATCAGCGCCTATCTCGCGGGGAATTGACTTCCTGTATTTGCCTTGACCTAGTACATCTGGAGTCTGAAACCAAGTAGATTGCAGCCCCCACGTAATAGCCAGAGGCAGATTCTGATGGCTTGTTTGAGCCCCGCTACCTGAAGGACTTTAGTCAGGTTTTGTATGGGCGCATCTGCCGATCTTTATGGGCCGGGACGAATTACTTCGGGGGAATCGGCAAAATGGGAAGGATGCGGTTCTAATCATCGAAGAGTGAGTTCATTATGACTAAGTTGCGGGTCGGTGTCATTGGAGTGGGCTACCTGGGTCGCCAACATGTACGAATCTATCGGGAATTGCCGGATGTAGAGCTGATCGGAATTGTGGATAAAAATCCGGCTACCGGGGAAGCCGTGGCTTCCGAATTTAGCACAAATTATTATCCGGATTTTGAGTTTCTACTGGGAAGAGTGGACGCCGTCAGCCTGGCTGCCCCTACCACGGAGCATGCGCGGCTCAGCATGGCCTTGTTGGAGAAGGGAATTGATGTCTTGGTGGAGAAACCGATCGCCTCTTCAGTTGAGGATGCCCGGGAAATGGGGAAACTCGCCACCGAGTATCACCGCATTCTACAAGTGGGACATCTGGAGCGCTTCAATCCCGCGGTGGTGGAAGTTCAGAAAATGTTGACCCGCCCGCTCTTTTTTGAGGTGCATCGGCTGGGAATTTTCACATCCCGCAGTCTGGATGTCGATGTGGTTTATGATTTAATGATCCACGACCTGGATCTGGTGCTGGAATTCACGGGAAGCCAGATCCGATCGGTTCACGCCGTCGGCTTACCCATTCTAAGCCCCAAAATCGACATTGCTAATGTCCGGCTGGAATTCGAAAATGGCTGCGTGGCCAATTTGACCGCCAGCCGGGTCAGTACGGAGAAAGTTAGGAAACTGCGTTTTTTCCAGCCTCGGGAATACGTTTCCATTGATTTTACGCGGCAGGATGTGGTTACAGTTCGAGTCGAACCCGGCAAGCCCGGCGACAGGCCTGTAACGGTTCCTCATAAAATCGAACCTCCCAAGGCAGAACCGCTCAAAGAAGAGATCAAATCCTTCTTGGAAAAAGTGCGGACTCGTGGAGTTCCAGTGGTCACCGCGGAAAATGGCACACGGGCATTGGAGTTGGCTCAGCAGATTGTGGAGCAGATTAAGACACATGTTCAGAATATCCAGCTGCCTTCTCCTCGTTGAATAGGATCTGATCGGCGGCTCCGAATGAGACTTGATCGAGAATCAATAAAATCAAGGGATCATCGCTTTCCAGCAGAGCTGAGAAGAATGCGGCGTAAATCCGCCGTGAAACGAAAACCTTGAGGAGGGGTGTAGCTGCCCCTTCAACATCCTTAGGCAAATCATTTTTACCTGTTTTTTTCCCGAGTGCCCTCTACTTTGAACTTTTTGTAGCATCAAACCAGCTATGCGTCAGGAAGAAGATCTCCATTTTCTGCTAAATGACTCCTTCGACCAAAAAACCACAGTCCGAAGGAAAGGGGAATCTCTTCTTTTTTCTCTTTTTTTTCACTTTCTTCTTATCTTGCTGATTATTTTTTCTCCATCCTTACACTGGCCTTGGCAAAAAGCGCCTGCCTTGCCTTCAATCCGGGATATAACCCGGTTAGAAGCCAATCGGCCTGTTTTTATGCCACTGCCTGAAGATCACCAGAAGATAAAAAAAATCCCTAATCCTCCCGACAATGACCGAATGTCCGCCGACAAAACCCCCATGGTCACTCCCCCCCGACAAAAATCTCCTGCCTCCGAAGTTGATACGAAGGCGCAGGAACCACCTATAGTCAAGGGAACCTCGCCGCCAGCGCCCCCACCGGTCGAAACAGCACAGGCGCCTCCATCCGCTACAAATCAAGAACAGGCCGGCTTGACAAAGGAAGACGGAAAAATGTTAGGGAAATTATCACTCCCTGAAGAAATGAATCGCGAAGGGAAGCATGGGACCAATCTGCGCGACCTGATGGCGAAAATGGAGACTCCCGGTAATTCCATCGAGAGTTCCATCGACGACGCCATCCGCCGAGGGCTTTTTCGTGGTGGAAGTGGGATTGGGGATGTCGGCGGGGGGATGCGTAAATTCGACAATCGTCAGGCCAATTTTTCAGTGGATGAGCCAACCATCCTGAGTGACACCCGCGGAGTTGATTTTGGGGCTTGGTTGAGAATCGTCTATTTCCGCGTCCGCGACAATTGGTACGCCGCCATCCCCCAATTGATCCGAACGGGAACTCGCGGCAAAACCGTGTTAGTTTTCGATGTTTTGAAAGATGGACGGATCTTGAATCTCCAATTGGCGAAGACCTCTGGCGTTCAGCCTTATGATCGGGCGGCCATTTCCTCCATCAACCTTTCCGTTCCCTTTCCGAACTTCCCTCCCGCCTTCGACGGTGATCACCTTACAATCCAATTTTCCTATTTCTACAACATCCAACTGTAATCCAGCCCGGCCCGGATCGGCTAGGGGAAGCAGATATCCAAGCACCCCGAATCAAAACCAAAAAGCCGGTGCGAGACAGCGGCGCACCATGAAGACAAAAGGTCTCCATCCAAGATTCGCCGGGGCGCATGTTATCTGCTGATCGCACTCCGAGTGCCTTGTTCTTTTTGGGGAGGTTCCAACTTTTTGATATGATACTCAAACCCTGCAACTGGAAGCACGGATTAAATCTCTCGGAACTGGCAGGTAAATCTCGATAGGCTTCCCAATATAAACGAATGAAGAAATACTCCAGGGGGCAACAACTCGGACTCATCATTCTGGCAGGACTCATCCTGCTTTACCTCTTCATAAGGACTATTTTCTTATCTTGAACAATTGGCCTCTCATTGTCATTCTTGGTCCTACGGCCTCCGGGAAATCCAGCCTTGCCCTCCGCCTGGCTTCGGAGTTTTCTGGAGAAATTATTAATTGCGATTCCGTTCAAGTTTACCGGCACCTGGACGTAGGAACATCGAAGCCTTCTCTTAAAGAGCAGGCGGGAATTCCTCATCATTTGCTGGATTTCCTCGAACCGGACGCCGTCTTTACGGCCGGGGACTTCATGACACGGGGAAGACAAATACTCTCCGAAATTCAATCGCGGGAAAAGATTCCATTGGTCGTAGGGGGAACCGGCCTATACTTGCGAGCTTTGTTGGATGGATTGTTTCGAGGCCCCAAACGTTCGGAGGATTTGCGGCGGCGTTTCCTGCAGCTGGTCGCGAGAAGGGGGATTTCACAACTGCACCGTTTGCTGCGCCGAGTGGATCCACTCAGTGCCGAAAGAATATCTCCGCGGGATAAACCAAAACTCATTCGTGCACTCGAAGTCTTTTGGCTGACTTCACGTCCGCTTTCGGAACAATTCCTATCGGATAAAGATCCTTTGCAAGGGTTCCACATTTTGAAAATCGGTTTGAACCCTCCCCGCGAACAATTGTATGAAGCCATCAATCAGCGTGTTCATCAGATGTTTGAGCGCGGTTTGGCTGACGAAGTGAAACGGATTTTGGATATGGGCTTTTCGGCTAATTTAAAACCCCTGCAGTCGCTCGGGTATGCTCAGGTTCTCCAAATGCTAAACGGTTCTATTTCACTGGAGGAGGCGATCACTCTGACTCAACAATTCACACGGAATTATTCCAAACGTCAATTGACCTGGTTCCGTCGGGAGCTAGATGTGAATTGGATTGCGGGCTTCGGTCATCAGCTGGAGACTTTTTTGACCGCTGAGCGTCGCATAAAGAATCATTTGCTTTAATCCGCGATTTCGATGTCCTTTTCTCCAGAGGATCCCCCCCGCAAACAGAAATTTGCCGTCTTTGTTTTCAATTCCATTTTTTACCCTGCATTTTTCACGCGAATTTTTTTAAAAAGTCCAGTTGGAGAAATCCACCGAAATGATTAAAATGGTATTTACTTTTCGCTGCGGCGGATTCAGTGATGAGCAAGGAGGCAGGACCTATGGAAAAGCCGGTTCAGAACATCCAGGATGTATTCCTCAATAACGTACGCAAAGATAAAACTGTCGCCACCATCTACCTAATGAGCGGAGTAAAGCTTACCGGCCGCATCAAAAGTTTCGACAAATACTCCGTCATCCTGGAAGCCAACAATCAGGAGCAGTTGGTGTTTAAACATGCGATTTCCACGGTTACTGCCGGTCGGTCGGCCAATCCCGCCGCTCATTCAAGCTCACCGTCCAGTTCTTCAGGCGGCTCTGATTCTCATTGAGCGCCGTAAAGAATTCGACGAAAAAGGCCAGGGAAGAGTCGGCGCGCGGATCAATCTTTTCTGACCAAATCGTGCATTCAATCTTGGGATGTCTGATTATGCCATGAAGCAAGAAGGCTCGTGTAAAGAACGCATCACCTTAGTTGGCTGCGCCGTAAAATCTTCTTCCCATAATCCTCTGCTGGGTTCTCACCCCCTCTCCCTGGAAGAATCGCTGGACGAGCTGGCATTTCTGGCCGCCTCAGCCGGAGGAGAGGTGGTTGCCCGGATTACGCAAGAGCGGGAGCAGATAGATCCCGCGTTTTTTATAGGGTCGGGGAAACTGCAACTATTGAAGGAAACCCTCGCCGCGCATAATTCGCAAACCGTCATCTTCGATGAAAATCTTTCTCCGGCCCAGCAACGCAACCTAGAACGCGCTACCGATGCCAAAGTGATTGACCGGACTCAATTGATCCTGGACATCTTTGCGCACCGTGCCCGCACCAGGGAAGGCAAGCTGCAGGTCGAGTTGGCGCAGTTGAATTATTTGCTGCCGCGTCTGGCGGGAAAAGGAGTTGAGCTATCTCGGTTGGGCGGCGGCATCGGCACCCGGGGCCCGGGAGAAACCAAGCTGGAAGCGGATCAGCGCAAGATCCGGCGCCGAGTCCACAAGATCAAAGAGGAATTGGAGCGGGTTCGGGAGCATCGGCATTTGCACCGTTCCTTCCGCGATTCTATTCCCGTTCCCGTGATTTCTCTAGTGGGTTACACCAATGCGGGGAAATCCACGCTTTTTAACGCGCTGACCCATGCCGGAACTTTTGCGTCGGATCAGTTATTTGCCACGCTGGATCCACTGCTGCGCCGGCTGCGTCTTCCCTCGCGCCGGGAAATTATCCTTTCCGACACCGTGGGATTCATCCACAAATTGCCCCATACGCTGATCTCGGCTTTTCATGCAACCTTGGAAGAAGTCCGGGAAGCCAGTTTGCTCCTGCATGTGATAGATCTGGCCAATCCGCTGTGCGAGCAGCAGAGAACCGCGGTATATCAGGTTCTTGAAGAGCTTAAAATAAAGGAGAAGCCCATCCTCGAGCTCTATAATAAAACGGACTTGCTGAATGGGCCGCCTCAAATGCTGCTTCGGGAGAATGCCCTTTTCATCTCCTCCGTTCTGGGCACTGGTTTGGATAAGGTACTGGAGAAGATTGACTCCCTTTTGGCATACGATCCTTTGGCCTTGGGCCGGTTCGAATTTTCTTTTGCCCAAAGCGCCAGCATGTCCCGTTTGTACGACAGCTCCCGGGTGATATCGAGAACTTGCACGGATAATGGGATTTTGCTCGAGGTAGAAGCACCCCGCTCCGTTTTGGAGCGCTTTCGCGAGTGGCAGAGCACGGAAGTGTCCATTCTATAAGAGGGGCTTCTCCTCGCGCCTCGAAACGGCGATTGAATTATGGAGCTCGGAGTGATAGCGAGTGTTCAAGGTGGCGGCAATGCAGTGCCAACCTCTCGTTTACACTCTGCATTTGTGGCATGACAAAAGGATCTGCGCTGGCGGCGAAAGTCTCGCCAATTTGCTTCTGCCGTCGAAAAGAAAAGGCCTAGCGAGACTTCGTCTCACACTATGGGGGACTTATTGATTCCCATTCCATGACTTGACTCAAAGTCATCGACTTTTGCGGCTCAAGCAAACCAAGTTATGAGTGGTTGCTCCCTTTTTTGGGTTGTGTCTTCTCCCTCTGCAGCCAATGATGGCTCCAAGCCGGGAGAAGTCTCGCGACCTCTATTCCTTACTGGTCACTTTGCTGGCCCGTTCAAAGCGGCCCGCTTCCCGGCCTAATAGCGCACCTCTGGCGAGAGTGATCATTTCCACCGGCAGGATTTCCATCAGCGGACGCAGTTCCTCCGCTTCATGCGGCAGACCAAACACGCTCGGTGGATTCTCTCCGCCAACCAAGGCAACGCGCCCTCCCATGGATTTCACCTCTTCCAGAAGATTTTCATTCAATTGCCGGGTCTTCGCGGCGCCTGCAAAAATCAGAACGAACACCTCCTGGCTTAACATCTCCATGGGGCCATGGCGAAAGGAGGCACAGCTCATTCCTTCGGCTTGTTGATGAGTCGATTCTTTTATGATTAATCCTCCGGTGCCGGCTGCCGCCAGTGATGCTCCCCGTCCCACCAGGTAAAGAGTTTTTACATCCATCAAGAACTCACTCAACCGATCCACATGCGACGCCCAGGCCGAGAGATATTGTTGAATCGGAGCCGCCGCTTCAGCCAAAACAGCTTCGCATCGGGCGGTTCCTTCTCGAGTGAGCAGACATCCCAACCATTCCAGTGCCATTATGGTGGCCAAATATGTTTTGCAGGATACGGTATATTCTTCCCCGGCGGCGGTAAATAATATAGATCGAGCTTTTGTCGCTAAGGGGCTTCCAGGCGTATTGGTTACTCCAATGACCGGAATGGCATGTCCAGCAATTTCCAAAAGCCGGATAATCTCCACGCTGGCGCCTGATTGGGAAACGGCAATGACCGGAGTTTCAGAATCCAATAAGTTTTGCTGATAATGGATCAACTCAGCGGTTTCCGCCATCAGGCTGCTCCAACCGCGCGCAATGAGCCGCAAATGCAGGGGGTGCAGGGCATGGAAGGAAGATCCCATTCCCGTCAATACGATTCTGCGGGGATTTCGCCCAATAGTCCCTTCTAAAAATTGAGAGAATTCTCTTTGAGCGCGCAAGGCTTGCAGGGTCCGTTCCACAGCCTGGGATTGAACCATCAAGTCTTGGAAATAAGGACCTTGAATTACCGCATTCGATAAGCGCATCCTGCCCTCCTCGGATTTTGTAGTTTAAAAAAAGTGACTACTCAGCTTGTAGCCAGAAGCGAGATTTCAGCAGCCAGAATGAACACGCCAGCAACGAGATTTGATGCTCTTGTGGCGTGGCAAAAGGCTCATAAGTTTTTGGCGCAATCTTTTGGAGGCTAATTCGTAGGCCATTCTGGATTCTGACTCCTGAATTCTGTCTACCTGAGTAGTACTACTACGTTAAGTAAAAGTTGACTTTCGCGCGATTTTTCTTTACGCTGCGGAAGCATGAACGAAAAACAATTGCAGGAATGTGGTGCCCGTTTGGAAGTCTTCATGGCCGAACTGCTGGCTGCTCTTGGTCGGTCGGAGCGCCGTGAGCACGGAGCTCTCTATGTGCAGGGATTGCTGCTGGACGGAGAAAGGAAATCCATCGAGCCGCTGGCGACTCGCGTTCCGGGAGGAAACGTTCAAGCCTTGCAGCAATTTGTTGGGCAGAGTCCCTGGGCCTGGGAGCCGGTCCGCGCGCAATTGGCGCAGCGCATGCTGGAGGCGCTGGTGCCGTTGGCGGGCTGGATCATTGATGATACGGGGTTCCCCAAACAAGGCCAAGAATCGGTGGGGGTGGCCCGGCAGTATTCGGGAACCTTGGGAAAGGTGGGCAACTGCCAGATTGCCGTATCGATTCACTTGACCACGGAAGAGCAAAGCGTGCCTCTGGACTGGGCGTTGTATCTTCCTCAAGAGTGGATCGACAATCCCGAGCGCTGCCGCAAAGCGGGGGTCCCCGATCCCACGCCGTTCCGAACCAAACCGGAATTGGCGTTGACCTTGATTGATCAATTGCTGGCCTGGGGGATCCCGAAGCTGCCCGTGTTGGCCGACGTGGCCTATGGAAGAAATACCGAATTCCGACAAGGTTTGGCGGACCGCCAACTTCCGTATGTGGTCGGAGTCGATCCCAATACGGCCATCTGGCGGGAGCCGACTCGCCGGGTTCAGCCGCCCCGTAAGGCAGGCCAGGGCCGTCCGCCCGCCCTCCGTTATGAAGGAAAACCCTCCTCGCTGGAGGGGCTGGCGGCTGCGCTGCCGCCGAGTGCCTGGAAAAAGGTGCACTGGCGAGAAGGAAGCAAAGGGCCGAAAAGAAGCCGCTTCACGGCTCTGCGGGTCCAACCGGCCCATGGTCACCTCCGCAATGACGCCGAATTGGAAGAGGTCGGGCTGCTGATCGAGTGGCCGGCGGAGGAACCGGCTCCCACCCAGTACTGGTTTTCCACCCTGCCGGCTCAGACCTCGCTGAAGCGCCTGGTGCGCTTGGCGAAGTTGCGCTGGCGCGTGGAGCAAAATTACCAACAGCTGAAAGAAGAATTGGGGCTGGATCATTACGAAGGACGCGGATGGCAAGGATGGCATCACCATGTTACTCTGGTCTGTTTGGCCTATGCGTTCTTGTTGTTGGAACGGCAACGCAATAAAAAAAACTCTGCCCATGACTTTGCCTGAGGTGCGTCGCTGCTTACAACAAGTCTTGATCCGCATGTTTGGCTCCTGCCCGTTGTGTGGTTTTCGATTCTCCAGCAAGCAGCGGGTCAAGAAAAGATGTTCTCACTTAACGTAGTAGTAGTTACTAAAAAAGAAAATGTCTGGTGATTGAGTGAACCTTTTGGAAATGTGTATGGAATGATTCAAGCCGCAAAGCCAGCTGTTCTGCCTAATGGTTCAGCCCTCGGCCATCCTGAAAGCTGAAACGTCATTCCGTGGCAAGCCTTCTTATGAAAGCCACCTTTTCTGGAGACATCCAGTTGGCCCCCCCAATGACTTTAAGTCTGACAATGCCGGATTTGTCGGCAATGTAAGTCTCCGGATATTTAAAGGTGCCAAACTGCTTCGCCAGTCCGCGTTGAAAGTCGTCATAGACCGGTAATCGATAGTCTTGACGGCTTAACAAATCACGAACCGGGGTCCAGGAATCATCGGCGCTGAAAGTAAGAAAAACAATCCGAGTTCCCTTCAGGGTCTGTGCCAAAGCGTTCAGCGACGGTAGCTCTTCAATGCAAGGAGGACACCAGGTGGCCCAAAAATTAATCAGCAAAACTTGGCCTCGAAATTCGCTGAATCGGTGTAATTGTCCGTTGGCATCGGTGAAGGACCAAGCCGGCAACGAGCTTCCTTCCGTTATGGCTCCCCCTGGTTCTTCCTTCCGGTCTAAAACCCAGCCCAACACTAGACAAATTCCCAAAATCATTCCGCCCAGGATTATTTTTTGCTGGTTGCTTGTCATAATCACCATGTCTGGTGGGGGATTTGGTCAACCTGCTGCTTCCAATTCTCTCCTTCCTACCGCAGATCAAAAACAAGAATGAGGTGGAAGAGTCTTCCCCAAAAATCAACATCCTGAGAATCGGAGAAATAGATTGGACACTCCCGAATTCACTCGCGTTTGCGAGTTCCTCGCGAAAGGGAGATTTTCAATAAAGGCGGGGTCACCAGGGTCGAGATCATCACCATAATGACCACCGCGGAATAAGTGGCAGGACTGATCACTGGCAATCCCTTCAAGACCATGGTGGAACCGATGCCCGCGAAAATCAATCCGACTTCCCCCCGGGGAATCATTCCAATCCCCACGGATATCCGGTCCAGGCCTCTTTCCAGGACGCCCAGGGCGCAAACTTGTTTCCCTGCAATCGCCGCCACCGTCAGCATTCCCGCAAATAACAGCAGCTGAGAATCCGCAAAAGCGGCCAGATTCACTCGCAGGCCCATCAGGACGAAAAAAATCGGAACCAGGAGAGTCGTAAGCGGTGAAATCAGCTCTTCAATCGTGGCTGGGCCGCGCGATTTTAAATTCTCATAATGGAAGGGATCCAGCACAAGTCCGGCCGCAAAAGCTCCGACAATCGGCGCGAGACCCATTTGACTGGACAAGTAGGAAAGGAAAAAACAAAACGAAATGCTGGTCACCAAGAGCATTCCATTGACGCGAAACAGGGCAGCCAGCTTAAACATTTTCGGAGAGAGCTTTTGCCCTATCCATACCGACAAGAGCAGAAAGAGGATCGCTTTCCCGATAATGAATCCGATATCGATAAAAGAGAGCCCTGTCCCATTTCGGGTGGCACTGACGATGATCCCGCTGACCACGGCGAGCAAAACCAATCCCATCACATCGTCAATTACGGCCGCGCCTAGTATTATCCGAGCTTCTTTGGTGTCGATTCTGCCCAAATCACGCAAAACCCGCGCCGTCAAACCGACACTCGTGGCCGCCAAAGTTGCTCCAATAAAGACATGCACAAGGCCATCAGCCGCGGGCAAAAAATAAGCACTCACTCCCCATCCCAACAGCAGGGGTGTGATAACTCCCAACAGCGCCACCAGGAAGGAGGAGAGGCCGACATCCAACATTTGCTTTATATTAGATTCCAAGCCCACCTCAAAAAGCAGGAGAATCACGCCAATTTCAGCTAAGACATGGAGGATTTCATTTGCCTTCAGGTAATCAAGTCCATGATATCCCGCCAGAGCAAGATTTCCCAAGATGATCCCCACAACCAATTCACCCAGGACAGATGGCTGTTTAATCCTTTCAAATAGGTCGCCTCCGGCTTTGCCGGCAAAAAGAAGAATTACCATCGAGAGCAAAATCGTGGGAACATCGGCATGGCCAGATTCAGTCGAGGGCATCGGACCAGGATTATCAGCCGCTGATGCAAAAAGGGAGGAGGGCGAAAGGTGAGGTTCGTTCATTGAAGACTTCAACAAGAGAAATCCCAGCAAAACAAAACCCAACCCTAGGGGAATGATCCTTGTCGAAAATATGGAGGACATGCATTTCATTCCGTGGGATTACCTTGAGCGCAACCGGAAAAAGGCCAAGCAAGGCGGGTTTGGAAACCTTCAAACCTTGGATTCTCCGGAAACAAAATTGGCAGAAAGCCCGGCAATGATGGAAGGCTCTCTCATCGGCGGATTCACCCGCCTTTTCCAGGCAAAAGAAAGATTAAACTTTTATTAAGAGATGCCCCATCTTTTCCTTTTTCGTTTTCAAATAGCGAGCGGTGGAGCGGCGGGGCGATATCTCCAGAGGCACACGCTCCACGGTTTTCAGTCCAGCTTGTTTCAAAGATATGAGTTTGTGGGGATTGTTGGAGAGTAACCGCACTTTGAAAATACCCAAGTCTTTGAGGATTTCCGCACAAGCCGCATAGTCCCGTTCATCGGCCTGAAATCCCAATTTCCGGTTTGCCTCGACGGTGTCTGCACCTCGATCCTGCAATTCGTACGCCAGAAGTTTGTTGAGGAGGCCGATCCCCCGGCCCTCTTCCGGATGATAAATGAGCACGCCCTGTCCTTCCTGGTGAATCAGTCGCATGGCGCGATGCAATTGGTCGCCACAATCACACCGGATTGATCCAAATACATCTCCCGTCAAACATTGGGAATGAATTCGAACCAAGATTTTCTTGGCGGGATTTATTCCCCCTTTGATGAGGACCACGTAGGAAGTCTTCACTTTCTGATCCTGCACTTCGTAACCGATAATCCTAAATCGCCCGAATTTTGTCGGCAACATCGAGGCTGCCATCCGCTTAATTTGCATCTTTATCATTCCTGCCTAGGGAAAAAGGGCGGAGAAATCAATTGTAAAAATGCGGCCTGCTCCCCTTTAGAAATCGCCCCTCAAAACAGTCCATGCTACCGAATCTGAAGGTCCGTTGTCAATCGACCCCAACCGACATCACCCGAACCGAAGAGAGTGTTTCCGCAACCTGGCATAAAAAATGGCACAAGTCGCAGAGCCCCTTGATTAATCTCAATAAAGGCAATAGAGCAGATTCTGCTTGGAAAAAATGCAGTCCAAAAGAGGTTTGAAGCATGCAGGAAGGGGAGGGTGAAATTCAAAGTACGACAGGGTGAACCAGTCGCGCTAATCGGCGGGACTGAGTAAAAGCCGGCCGGGGGGGAGGGTGAGGCTCCCCCGCCGAAGCGGCCTGGGTAGGCGTGGCACGCGCGCGTGGCTCGCCAGGCGGAGTCCGCCTAAACGGGAGTTTGCCCTTCCTTTTTTTGAAGCTTCGGCACCAGGCGTGAAGCAACTCGGTATGGCCTAAAACCAACCAGATCCTAGATCCCCTCCAGGCAGAGGGCAGCCGCGCCCAAGATAGCGCCCTGCTCAATTTCAGAGACCTCGATGCGCAAATCCCGGGCCGAGCGCGGATAGAGAAAATTTCGCAAGGAATCCCGGAGACTCTCTTTATAGAACTCGAAAGATTTGCTCACAGAACCGCCCAAAACAATCATTTCAGGATCCACGGAGTACATAACAATCTGGATGATTTCTCCGAAGATGGCCCCGAACTCCCGGAAAGCTTTTAGAGCCTCAAGATCCCCGGCTTTGGCTCTTTCCATGAAGACTTCTCCGGAGCTAGTGTAAAAGCGCTGAAAGAATTGTCCCCCTACGTAGTTTTCCACGATCCCGTCCCGAAAAGGCATCACGCCAAATTCTCCGGCGCCGCAATGGCTGCCGCAGCAGAGCTGTCCATTCATGATAATGCCGGCCCCCAGGCCCGTCCCGACGACAATTCCCACGACATTTTTGAGCCCTTTTGCCTTTCCGAAATATTTTTCTCCCAGCACAAAACAGTTGGCGTCATTGTTGACATAAGCCGGCACATGAAACCGGTCTTCCAACATGGCTTTGACGGGAACTTCCGTCCAGGATGGGATGTTCAAAGTGTCGTAGACAATTCCCTTCTCGACATCCACCACTGAAGGGACACCGACACCGATTGCCGCAATTGGAGAAGAGGCAACGGAATCGATCACGGCAGCAATCTCCTCGAAAACCTCCTCCATTGTGCCTTGAGCATTAATTCGCTTTGATTGGGAAGATTCGAGCCGCCCTTCTCGCACCAAACCCGCGCGGACATTGGTTCCCCCCAAATCAACTCCGATTAAAGACTGTTTTTCCAAATTTTTCATCATCGTGGAAAAGATTCCTCTCAAACAAGATGTTGTCTGTTCGAAGATACGTACCTTGCCAAAAGATCAACGTTGCGTCTTTCCGTTTAATCTCCAAGGGTCTTTATACTCATCAGAACGGGCCACGGGCATTCCACCAGGTTTAACTGGAGCATGCCTCTACGGCTAGGGGAATCATAGTGTATCATGAAAGCCAAAAGATAAGATCAGCACCTCTTCAGCAATGAAACACCACCATTATAGGCTCTGTCGCAGGGTGAGTTCCCGCGAGCCCGAAGAGGATACAGACAGTTCAAGGACGTCGAGAGGATCCCCACTTTCCAGGCAAAGCATATTCTGACCATTCCGCTAGCATGGATCACCACATGGCAGGAATTTTCACGGAGCCGCTCCTGCCAGCGCGGCCGCCAACCTGGCAGATGAAAATGGCATCTCCTGGCAGAACAGTTTCGATTAGACGCTCGATCTTTATAGCTTAGGCCAAACGTGGAGCGCATACCCGTAACGGCGATTATCCTCGGCGGGTCGACGGCGATTAAGCTGGGCGAAAAGCCGCGGATTTGCTGGATCAAATCCGCATCACATGCAGAAGTCACTTTGCCGGAGTGAGGGTGATGTTCCGATAAGCGATCCCTCCATGATCTCCCTGGAGGTAAATGGGACCGGGCAACTCCTCGTGGCTGTCGAGCGCACCACCGGTAATGCCGGGAATCTCCCGGTGATCGATAATTGTTTTGCCATTTTGCAGGATCGTGACATAGCGGCCCACCAAGGTGATATCGAAGCTTTGCCAAACCCCAGGTGTGCGGGGCTGTTCCGGCGAGGGGGCCAGAAAACCGTACACCGCTCCCATATGATGGCTGGGGGGCTCGCGCAGGGAGTCGTCCTCAACCTGCACTTCATATCGGCCACGCAGATAAATTCCGCTGTTGGCCTTGGGCGGACAGTTCACTTCAATGTGCAATTTGAAGTCCGCATATTTTCCCGTGGTGACTAGATTCGATCCAGCTGCTTTGTTTACCAGAGTATTCTTCTCCACTTTCCAGCTGGAAGCTTTGGCCGGATTATCAAAGGTCCACCCCGTAAAGTCTCTGCCATTGAACAAAGAAACCGTTCCATCCCATTGAGGAGAAGAGGCCTGTTTCAAAGTGGGAGCCCGCCGCCCCGTCCAGGTCCATGCCACTCCGTTAGGCCCCTCCGCTTTCCCCGCCAAGGTCTTACCGGTCAATTTTCCCCGGAAGACTAAATCATTCCTACTCCCCTCCTCTTCCTTGGGTGAAACGAAAAGAAGCTCCCCCTCTCGGAGCTCCACTTTGGCCAATGAGCGGGCATTGCCCCAACGCCCGACAAATCGGGCTTTCAATACCTTATTTTCTTGAGAAAGCTCCAGCCAGGAAGGATACATCCGGTCAGCTCCCTGGATGGTCAAATCCCATCTCCCCAGAAATGGCTCAATGATTGTGCGCGAGGAGGGAGCAGCCTCTTTTTCACCGTCCAAAGGACCGGCGAATTTCAATGGCACGCAAATTCCCAACATAAACAAGGCGCATAAAAATTTTGATTTCATCTTTTTGTAATCTCCATTTCACTTGCGATGAGAAGAATTCTTATTCATGATGTCTTCTATTCAGGCTATGCAAAATCACGGCATTCCCCGCACAGCCTGCCGCCGAAGGGAAAAGTGCAGGCTTTGCATGAGTACGTCAAGGTGGTCCTTAGCTTGGCTGGCAATGTTCAGATATGCGCTAAATTTGTTTTATAAAAAAGGGGACTTCCGATCGAATTCAAACACATCATTGTCACCCCTTTTGAATCTGATATCCTCTCCAGGTTTCAATCATTACTTGAAGGTTCGACCAAGTGTTCGGTGTATCAACGGTGATGTTGTCAACCGGGGAGAAGACCAATCCTTCCGGGCCAAGAGTCTCGAGTGCCCATTCCGTTGCCTGTCTGACTTCCTCCGCTGTTCCCAATTCCACGGTGTGCGCGGCATCCACACCTCCCCAGAGGCAGACTCTGCCGCGAAGCTTTTCCCGCATGAGCGGCAGGTTGTTTTGGGCGGCGGACGAAGGATCAACCCCCATGAGAACGTCTATGCCAGCTTCCAAAAACATATCCAATAGCGGCATGGTGGACATGGTCATGATATAGCCAAATTTGACTCCAGCCTGATGAGCGAGTTCCACGTCTTTTTTGAGATCGGGGAGAATGAATTCTCTATATAGAGCGGGAGACCAGAACTGACAGCACTCATACCAGCCGCGACGGATGAAGAGGTCCACTCCGGCGTCGAGAATGACCGACATCCGCTGCCGGTTCCATTGGGCTATCAAATCGAATAAGGCATGCAGGAAATCCGGATCGTCCACGGCCAAATAAACCATGTTCTCCAGGCCACACAGCCATCCCACCATATCGGCCCCGACACCCCATCCTCCGGCCGCCAATATCCCGTGTTGGCGAGCGAAGTTGAGCGCCTGGCGGGCCAGCTCGTAAAACTCCTCAACATCCGCGGCCCGAGGCGGTATCAGCAGGTGGCGCATAGGATCGAGATCCTGCATATTCATGACCAGGTTCTTGTGGGCCCGCGCGATCTGATAATCGTCAATGAAAGGGATATGATCGCCGTGAGGCCAATCCTCCGTCTGTTTCACGATGGTCGAAAGATTCCCCGCTGGAGTCTCGTAATGCTTGTGCAGTAAGGGATAGGGGCTATCCCGGCCGATTTCCTTGTATTCCCGAATGACAATATCGGCGGGAAATCGAATGGGCAGGCCTCGCAAATCTGGATGTTCGGCCCGTTCCTTCCGCTCGGTGGGAGGGATGAACAACATGGGATCCAAGCCCATTGCCTTTTCCCGCTCCGCCACTTCAAACCAATCGCGGCAACGATCCCGCATGATGCGAAAACTCATCAGGCAACAGGGAACCCGCTCAGGCTTTTGGCAGGATATCGCCTGTAACAAAATTTCACGAGAAGTGGGTCCAGACACAGGATTGAGCCTCTCGACAGGAGTTTTGATTCAATACCCCGGCGCCACAGGCATGGAACCCGCGACCAGTGACGATTGACAAGTGAATAGTGGATAGAAAGGCCAGGATCAGATTCCCGATTCATCACTTGTCGCTCAATTAATCGTCCCCAATGATCCCGTACTCACTTTCCACTACGTAGGAGCAAATCCGCAAGGAGTCACAATCGACTTTTCTCAAATGGGAAAGTCGTTCCGCGGCCAGCTGGGCCGGGAGAATGTCCAATAGGAACTGCCATTCCGGCAGGATTTGGGGGACTTCAAAGACCAAGTCACCATCACTCGGGGACAGGTTTTGTCCAACAAGCATGACCCTGCCTCCCAAACCTCGAATATCCGCGGCTACGGCCAGATCTTCCCGCCGCATCCGGTCCCTATCGATCCACATTCCAACATGGATTCCTTGGTCGAGAATCTCCTGCGGCCCATGCCGGAAGCCGCCGGAGGAGAGGGCTGTGGCCGGGGCCTTGGCTGCTTCTTCCCATAAAAGTCGGGCTTCATGACAACTGGCTAGACTAGTTCCCCGGGCCAAAAAATAGGTGGCGGCATGCGGATCAAACCAATCGCTTTCGTACGTCTGCTGTTCCCAAAGTTCGATCTGTTCCTGGGCCGCCTGCAAAGACTTCGCCAGGGATTTTCTCAAAGATTCGTCATATCCGCTCATGGTTTGGACCGCCAGAATTCCCCCGGCCAGCGCCACCGCCGAATAAGTGAGAATCGAAACTGAATGGTCGAAAGGGACCCCCAGATGAATCGCGGCCTCGGCATTTTGTGCCAACGGACTTTGAGGAGCATTGGTAATGCCGATAATTTTGGCTCCCGCTTCAGTTGCTTTGGCTAAAAGACGGACAATCTCAATGCTTTTCCCACTGCGGGAAAGCATGAGGATCACTGAATTCGGCCGCAACCGGCTGTAGTGAAGCAACTCCGAAGCATCCAGCAATGAGACCTGACAGCCGCCGGCATCCAGCAAAGATTGAATCGCCATCCCCGCATGCCAACTCGCCCCAATCCCGGTGAGGTAAAGGTGTCCGGCCTGACGGATCAGGGCGGCGGCTTTCGCATAAGAACTCCGATCCTCGCCATAAATCCGGCCGATGAGTTTTATCAGTTCGTCCGGTTGGCGCAGGATGTCCTTTTTCAGCTCGGTCATTCTGGGATTCTTTCCATGGCGGTGAATACCATCGGGTTTCGTAAAGAAACAAGCGATGCGACTGCGTTCCCTCAAAAATCCCCCTTATAAAGGGGGAATAGATTTTCATCATCTTGTTGGGCCAGCCACGCTGGCATGTGCAGCTCCTCAGACAAGTGGAAAGATGCAGCCTTCAAGCCGCGTCTGGAGTGATCTGCGGTTTTTGCTTGGATCCAAGTAGCAGGTTTCGCACCACCCCGGCCTCGACTTCGTCTCGGCTACCGCTGCTCGTTCGAGGGGAATTTCGAACCGGTAGTTTATTAACATTACCATACACAAAAGGATTAAACAGCGGGGCCGAGCGGCCCCGCCCGCTTCACAAGGCTAGAAAATAATCTTGCCACTGACCTGGACATAGCGCGGGGAGGATGCACCGCCCGATATCATGCCAAAGTCGGGGCTCGAAATATCCGTATTGAACGAGGTGAAGTGATGCCAGTTCCAGATGTTGAACGTATCAGCCCGCATCTGGAAGTGGACTTGCTCCGTAATTCGGAAGCTCTTGGCGAGAGAGAAGTCCTGATTTTGGTACCCAAATCCCCTTAAATTCGATACCCGGGGACCCACCCCATAATAATAGTTGAATCGATCTATGGACTCGAAGGCTGCGGTCGTGAACAGAGGCTGGTCGGGATTAAAGTTGCCCTTGTCTTGAGCCCACGGATTGGCTCCCGGCAGTATGGCTGGAATGCAGGAAACGGCAAACTGGCCCGGCACATTGCACTGGTTGTAACTTCGGAAATAAAATGGAGTACCCGAAGAGGCCCGGAAAATTGTGCTGATCTTCCATCCCCCGACTAAAGCATTTGCCAGGCGATTGGTTTTTCCAAGCCAACGTTGTCCATTGCCAAAGGGGAGATCGTACATTGCCGAGATAACCAAAGTCTGCGGCACGTCATCAGCCGAGAGAGCTTTGTTGCGATGCCGCTCGAAAGTTGATATGGCCCCGCCAGAGCCCCACAACATTTCAGTGGACTGGTTGGTTTCCGCATCCGTAATCGACTTGGCCAATGTATAGGAACCGAGGAGCCAAAGCCCTTTTGACCAACGCTTCTCAACCTTCATTTGTAGAGAATGAAAGGTGGAGTTGCCCGCATTTTCGTTGTTGCCGTAAATCGAATTACAATACTGAGGATAAGGAAGCATGGCCTGAGCCACCGAAGGAGCGCATCCGGTCATCTGTTCTGCCCAACCGGCATAGGGCGCCTTGACCCCGTCCAGTTCCGTCTGGCCAGGCGAGAATTCATCATAAAGCTTGCTGCCCATCGACAACAATTTGGGATCCAGAGTGTTGATGGGAGCCAACTGCGAATATAGCCTGGTTCCTTTCGTCCCCACATAGCCAGCACTGATGGACAAATCCGGGGTGATTTCCCGTTCAATAGTAAAATTCCATTGCTGGGAATACGGCAGTCGATTGGCATTTATGGGCCGGTAGATTGGAGCATTCTGGCCATTGCTGATGGTAGGATCCAAGAAGGGAGGTTTTTGATAATCCGTGGGCATCCCTTGGCTCAGGATAATGGCAGGAGACAGCCCCGCATTGGAGTTGCCGAATTGCTTGTAGAAGTTGAATCCTGTCGTGTCATATCCTCCACTCCAGCCCGGGACAATGCCTGCATCGTAAAAGATTCCATAACCTGTTCGAATCACGGTCTTCGGTGAAATGGAATAAGCAATGCCTAGGCGCGGTGAAAAAGCCTTCTTAAATACGCTTTCGGGATAGCGCTTCCCATAGCTGACGGAACCCCAGCGGGTCCCTGCAAAAACCACTCGTCCGGGCCTTCCATCAGCTCCCGGATTGGGACCGTAGGGATCAAAGAAGGAGGTTACATCATGGATTTCATAATACGGCGGATGCAGCTCCCAGCGGAGCCCTAAATTGAGGCTGAGTTTGGGAGTAACTTTCCAGGTATCTCCAAAGTGAGTGATGTAGTCTTGATTCCGCATCGAGAACATGCTGTAGGGTTGCCAATTCACTTGGGCATAGTCAACCTGTTCCAGCAGGAAGCTGGCAATGGGGCTTCCGCTGTTGCCTCCCAGCAGACCTGTCTGGCCACGCCCAAACGAAAAGTCTCCTGCTTCATCGCGTGTCCAGCCCATGCTATTGGCGGAGGTTCTATATTCGGCCCCCATTTTAAAGGTGTGCTTGCCCTTGACCCAAGTCAGCAAGTCGGTAAAAACCAGGGCTGGAGCCGGGTTCTTGTTCTGTTCCGGACCTGCCCGGCCATCCCCCTTGAAGTTTGCGAATCCGTCGCTAAAATTGATAGTGGGGGGATAAGCATTACGGGATGATCCAGGAATCTTGGGAAAAAGATCGGCGTAAGGAGCGGCCAGAGAACCGCCATGGTACATGTCATCCTGGTAGCCAGCCACAAAGTGGTTCAGCAATACCGGAGAAAAAGTGTGGTCCCAGTTGAGCCGATTCATCCAGGGATCCTTGTATACATTGCCTTGATTGCTTATCTCCTTGGGAAGTTCCGTGGCCGTCGTTGGTCCGGCTTTGCGATGGTAGATCGTCACAAAAAACCGATCCTTGTCACCCAGATACTCATCCACCCGGATGGTGAAATGATTGGTGTGATTGTAGAAGGAGCCCGGAGAATCCAGGGCGATGAAGTTGTTCAGCGGGCCTGAATAGGTGGGCTGGGGAAGGTACTTGAACCAGGCAGCTGCCAGTGAATTTTGGATGCGATTGGGACAAATCACATTCGGAGTATTCCCGTCACACCCCATGAATTGGTCGCGCACCACCTCGCCGTTGACGGTCCTGGTAGTCGCCGGATCATAAATGGGAATTAATTTGCCATCGGCATCCACCCAGTCCCGGAAATCCCCTTGACGTTCCTGCAACGAGGGAATCGTCAAAATGTTGCGGGTAACACCTCCCGACTGTCTGAACCCTTCAAAATTAAAAAAGTAATAAGTCTTAGTTTTGGAAGACCATAGAATCGGCAATTTCACGGGGCCCCCAATGGAACCTCCAAAATTGTGCTCCCGATCCAACGGCTTCGCGGCATTGTTCCAAGGTGTGGCATTCAAGGCATCGTTTTTGCCGAAGTAGTAAGCATTGCCGTGAATTTGGTTCGTGCCGGATTTGGTCTCCATGATGAAAATAGCCCCCCCGGTGGAACCATACTGCGGTTCGTAATTGGAGGTGATGACTTTCAGCTCGCTGACCATTTCCGGGGACTGGCCAAAATCGAAAGCGGCCGACCACATTCCATTGCCGCCGGAAGGGTTGATCGTAGAGGCTCCGTTCACCAAGTTTTCGCCGGTATACTTCTGGGCTCCATTTAGATGGGCGCTGATTATATCCCCTTGAGGAGCCGTTACGCCGGGCAGCAATGTCATGAACGTGGCAGCCGAACGCATCCCGCCATTGTTGGTCATGATCAGCGGCAATTCATTCACCGTCTCCGGCGCAATTCCGCCGGCTACTTCTGAATTTTCGACATTCAACGGTGAAGCATCGGCCTGAACTTCAATAATCTGTTTCTGCTCGCCTAATTAGAGTTTCACGTCCACCCGTGCTCTTTCATTCAAGGAGATCTTAATGCCTTTTTGCAGGAACTCCCGAAATCCAGAGGCTGTAACCTTTAATTCATACGGACCAGCGAGGATATTCTGAAAACTGTAAAGCCCGTCCGCATTAGTGACAGCCTTCGTCACCACACTGGTGGAGACCGCTGTCAGCTCCACTTCAGCGTTGGTGACCACCGCTCCACTGGGATCAGTCACCAATCCTGTCAAGGACGCCGTGGTGTTTTGCGCCCAACCATTAATTGACAGGAGCAAAATCAAGCCCAAACCAAACAAAAAAAGTTTCCTGCCATGGCCTGCCATTGTGACCTCCTCTTTCCAAATTCCTTCTGATGAAGCAAGTGAATTGTTGTGAACCGCTATCAATGCATCAAGGAAAACGGCTCCCTGCCAGAGATGAAACTCCATCGCCATGCAAGGTCTAAACGAAAGGCAAAAATCAAGCTGTCATCGCAGTGCTGATCCGGATTACCGCCCTCGGAACTCCGGACTATTTAATGCTTGGCGCGCCCGAACGAATTGCGGATCCACGGATAAGGCATTGCGGAATTCCTTGGCAGCCTCATCCAATTGCTTCTGTTGCCGGTAAACCAATCCGAGATTGAAATGGACTTCCGCCCATTTGGGTTCCAACCGTAGGGCTTCCTGCAAAGCGGTCCGGGCTTCTTCCAATTTGGAACCCATCATGTAGACAACCCCTAATCCGTTCAAAACCTCAGCCGATTTGGGATCGGCTTTGGCTGCTTCTTTAAAAAAGCGTTCCGCTTCCGGCCATTTCTCCTCCTGCGTTGCCATGGTTCCCAGCTGATAATTTGCGATGTAATTGCCAGGATCAGAGGCCAGCATCCGCTGAAAATGGGCGCGCGCGCCAGTGTAATTGCGGTTTTGAAGCAGAATGGCTCCCAACATTTCCGCGGCCCGGTTGTAATAAGGGGCAATAGCCAAGGTTGCCTCCAATTCACGGGAGGCAGCCTCCAGTTGCTGTGTTTCAAAATAAGCGTTGGCCAAATCGAAGTGGGCCCGGACATTCATGGGGTCCTGTTTCAGGGCTGCCTGGAAATTCTGGATTGCTTCCCTGCCGCGGCCTTCCCGCTGCTGGTTCACCGCTAGACTGACACGCAAGTCACAAACTTCCGGATATTTGCGGCTCAATTTTTCGAATATCTGGCCGGCTTCAGACCTGCGCCCCGCGGAAGCAAGATCGAAGGCGCGCCGGTTTTCTTCGAAATCGGCGATTCGATCTTTGGGATCCGCAACCGGCTCCACCGTCGGCGCGGAACTCGAGCCAGAAGTGAGATATCCCAGCGATTGCAGGGCGGCGGCAACTTCCTGACTTTGGGCGGGACTTTTCACAGACTGGGTCAACGGGAATTTTTCCAGGAGCGACTTGAGCCGGTCCCGGTAGAACCGGGCGATGGAAACCTGTTGGGAGTAAAGATTCCGAGTCTCTCCAGGGTCGGCGCTCAAATCATAAAACTCCGGACGAGGGGCTCCGATATATTTGTATCGCCCCAAGCGCAGGCTCCGCAACGGGACACAGCCGAAATGGTTTCGCGCGTAAAGACTGCCGCCATAGGCATCCCCAGGTCTTCCTTTCGGTTGGGTCCGCATCAAATCCAGCAATGTCTTCCCTTGAAATTCACGGGGAATCGGCAATCCAAGATATTGCAGAATCGTGGGAGCAATATCGATCAAGTTGACAGGCTCTTCCACACGCTTCCAGACTCCAACGGTCCCCTTCGGCCAGCGGAAGATCAACGGGACGCGCAGCGTGCTTTGATAGACAAAGTAACCATGAGCAGCCTCACCATGCTCCCCCAAGCTTTCACCATGATCTGAAGTAAAGATTATCAGAGAACGGTCCGCCAATCCTTCATGATCGAGAAAATCCCAAAACTGTCCCAGAACCTGATCCTCATAAGCCAGCGCTTTATCGTAGCCAGCATGGCCCAGAGGGAGAATCTGAGCTGGAGGCAATTCATAAGGAGCATGCAAATCGTAGAGATGAAGAAAAAGGAAAAAAGGGGAGCCAGCCGCATTCTTGAGCCAAGCGATTGCGGACTTGATCACTTCCTCGCCAGTGCGCTTCACATCGCCGGGATCGTCGCGGCGCTGCCGGCGGAGATTGAAGGGGCTGTCATACATATCAAAACCCTGATCCAGGCCGAACCGTTTATCGAGAACGAAACCGCCCACAAAAGCAGCCGTGCGGAATCCGTGCGATCTCAAATATCTGGCCAAGGTCAGAGTGCCCGGCGCCAGAAGGCTGCCATTGTCTTCAACCCCGTTTGAAAAGGGAAACGTGGAGGTCAAAAGGCTGGTGTGAGAGGGAAGCGTCAACGGCACTTGGGAATTGACTTGACTAAAGAGAGTCCCCCCTTCGGCCAAGGCGTCGATATGGGGGGTCTGCCGGATTTTATAGCCATAACAGCTTAGCCGGTCCGCGCGCAGTGTATCAACGGAAATCAGGATGATGGGCCTTTTGGCGGCGCTTTCAGCGGACATTGAGGAAGGAAGGACATACAGCGCGAAAGAAAGGACAATCCAAAATAATTTCCGCGAGTTCCCCCAGTTCCAGGAACCCCAAGGAAAAAAGGGAAGCCTCGCGAGAAAATGCCCGAGGGGATGCTTGTAGCCCATAAATCCTTCCACGAAATAGAAGGGGGCGCGCCGGACTTTGGATACGCGGAACACCCTGAGAACCACTCCACAATAGGAGTGGGACAATTTTTCCCGAGCGGAGCGGGTTCGCTCAAGCGCAAAAGCGACTCGTAGCGCAAACGTTTGCGGCAAACGATTGCCATACTACTCAGCCAGCTTCCTACCTGTCAAGAGTTATTTTCGGAATAGTCGTTTTCCGAAGGTCCAGAATCGGCAGGCCAGAGCAGAAGATCCTCCCGCCGAGCTCGTGTGGTGTGACCCAAACCGATTCGGCAGGCGGAGTCCGCCTTGGCGGAAGCCTCACCCTCCCGGCTATTGCTTAGTGAAGCGGATTAGCGCAACTGGTTTGCCCTGTCTCACACTGAAATACACCCCAACTGGATCGGGCTATTTTTGACAAGCCCTTATGGGGTAGCCTATAATTTCTGATTTAACTCGTGGGGAGATTCACGGAAGGAGATCCTGATATCACAGTTCCCATGGATCAAGATACTTTGGAGATTAAGGGCGCACGGGTCCATAATCTCAAAAACATTAATTGCTCAATTCAACATAACACCCTCACCGTGATCACGGGAGTGAGCGGTTCGGGAAAATCCAGCCTGGCTTTCGATACGATCTATGCTGAAGGGCAGCGCCGCTATATTGAATCGATGTCCGCCTACGCTCGGCAGTTTTTGGAGCGCATTGAGAAGCCCGATGTGGATGAAATTAATGGCATCGCGCCTGCCATCGCCATTCGTCAGAAGAACACGGTTCGGACTCCGCGGTCTACCGTGGGCACGGTCACGGAAATTTACGATTATCTGCGTCTTCTTTTTGCCCGTGCTGGTCGCACCTTTTGCTGGCAATGTCAGCGGGAAGTCAAACGGGATACTATCGATGAAATCGTGCCTTTATTGCTCTCTCTGCCGGAAGGGACCCGTCTTTATCTTCAATTCCCCCTGAAGAATTATCGTAAGTACTGCGAACTCTCCGCGGGCTTGAAAGAAAAAAAAAGGAAAAAGGGACCCCTCCAGGGACAGCAGCTTCTCAAGGCCGTTTTATTCGAGCTGCGCAAACATGGTTTTAATCGGTTATGTCAGTCTGGACAAGTCGTGGAATTCTCCACTCCAGAATCGCTGCTGAATTTAGATCTGGAAGCTGACATTTTTGTCCTGGTAGACCGTTTGGTGATCCGCCCCGATATCCGGCAGCGACTGGCCGACTCTCTTGAGATTTGCTATCACGAAGGCGGAGGCCACGCCCTTGCCGAAATTGTCGGGCTCATGGAAAATCCGGAAAGGCCGGCCAATTCCATTGACGATGGGGCAGAAGTCCCGCGCCCAGTCTATTCTCAGCGGCTGGATCAACTGACTCTGGGCGCACGCCTTTTTTTCAATGAGAAATTCCAATGCAAGAGCTGTCAGATTACCTTTGAGAATCCAGAACCTCGTTTGTTCTCCTTCAATAATCCTTTCGGCGCTTGTCCGCAATGTCAAGGCTTTGGAAATACCATTGATTTTGACATGAACTTAGTGGTTCCCGATCAGGGAAAATCCCTGCAGGAAGGAGCCATTGAGCCATGGACCAAGCCTCGTTATCGTTCCCTGGTCGCTGAGTTCAAACGTTGGGCCAAGCGTCATGAAATTCCTCTGCAGCTCCCTTATGCCGAATTGACCTCCGCTCAAAAACAATTGATTTTTGACGGCGATGAGGAATTCATTGGCATCAAAGGTTTTTTTGAATACCTGGAGAAAAAAAAATACAAGCTATATATCCGCGTTTTCCTGAGCCGCTATCGCGGGTACACCCTCTGCCCGGAATGCCAGGGCACACGGTTGAGGAGGGAAGCCCGCGCGGTCAAACTCGGCGGTCTAGAAATCACTCAAGTCACTCGAATGACCATTGGGTCGGCTTTTCTTTTTTTTCAAGGCCTTCAATTGACTCAAGCGGAAAGAACAGTCGCCCAGAAAATATTGGAGGAAATCCAGACTCGGCTGAGTTTTCTTTATAATGTCGGCTTGGATTATTTGACCCTGGATCGTCTGGCCTCTTCTCTCTCTGGAGGCGAATCGCAACGGATCCAGCTGGCCACCTCCCTAGGTTCGACCTTGGTGGGCGCTCTCTATATTCTAGATGAGCCCTCTATCGGTCTGCATCCGCGCGACAATGGAAGACTGATCCTCATTTTGAAAAAGTTGCGCGATATGGGAAATTCAGTAATTGTTGTGGAACATGAAGCGGAAATGATGGGGGCCGCTGATCAGATTATCGATTTGGGGCCTGGCGCGGGAGAACAGGGAGGGCAAATTATCTTCTCCGGCTCCTACCCAGACCTGTTAGCGTCCGCACAATCCTTGACTGGGCGTTATCTCAAAGGGGAGTTGCGAATTCATGTCCCCTCCCAGCGCATCGCTCCGGGAACTCAATGGCTGCGAGTTTTTGGCGCCCGGGAACATAATTTGAAAAGCATTGATGTTCATATCCCCCTGGGCCTCCTGACCTGTATCACCGGGGTTTCCGGCTCCGGCAAATCTACGCTGGTTCATGAAGTCATTTATCCCGCCATGCAGTCTCTGCGCGCTGGATCGGCAAGCCGCGAAAATTATAACCGCCTGGAAGGAAATCAATTCTTGGCGGATGTCATATTGGTCGACCAATCTCCCATCGGTCGGACACCGCGCTCCAACCCAGTGACCTATCTGAAGGCTTTTGACGCAATCCGGGAACTGTTTGCTTCCACCCGGGAGGCCAAGGCTCATTCATTCGAAGCGGGTCATTTCTCTTTTAATATTCCCGGGGGACGCTGTGAAACCTGCCAAGGCGACGGAACCGTTACCGTTGAAATGCAGTTTTTGGCGGACGTGGAGCTGATCTGCGAGGAATGTCAGGGAAAACGGTTTAAGCCGTCTGTATTGGATATCCGGTATAAGGGAAAGAACATTTACGAAGTGCTGCAGATGAGCGTTCGTGAAGCCTTTACTTTTTTTTCCGGATCATCCAAGATTATTAACAAATTAAAAGTCCTTCAAGAGGTGGGGCTTGGGTATCTGCGGTTGGGCCAATCCGCCACCACCCTTTCGGGAGGCGAAGCACAACGGATCAAGCTGGCCTATTATCTTTCACGCCAAATCAATCAAAAAACCTTGTACATCTTTGATGAACCAACGACCGGTTTGCACTTCGACGATATCAACAAGTTGTTGCTGGCGTTTCGTCGTCTCCAAGCTGAGGGTGGGACACTGCTTATCATTGAACATAATCTCGATGTCATCAAGACCGCCGACTGGATCATCGACCTTGGTCCGGAGGGCGGTGAAAAAGGGGGATATATCGTCACCTGCGGCCCCCCCGAACAGGTGGTCGATGTGCCCGCAAGCCACACCGGCCGATATCTAAAACCAGTCCTGATTGCATCCAGGAACGGGAATGGTAATGGAGGAAAGGTCCATTGATGGAAAAAAAGGGAGCCCATCTATTCCTAGTTTTCTTCTTCGGACATAGTTTGTTTTTCAATCTCCTCCTCCATTCCCAGGAACATCTGCAAAAGGGGATGGAGCTGTTCCAGGCCAAAAGATTCATAGAATCCATCGAAGCGTTAAAACTTGCCTTGAAGGAAGATCCTGAAAACGAAGGCATTCTGTTCCAGCTCGGCCTGGCCCAATTCATGACGGGACAATTCGAGGAAGCAAAAGTTTCTTATCAGGAAGCACTCCGCTTGAAGCCCGATATGTGGGAAGGGCATTTCAACCTGGCATTGCTTCTATACGACCAGCGGAAGACCGAGGAGGCACTTCAACATTTTTTGAAAGCCCAGGAACTCAATCCTAAGAGTTATCAGTCGTTCTTTTTCTCTGCCCGTACTTTGGAACTGCTGGGAAGACGTGAAGAGGCCATGGCGGACTATCTGCACGCGCTCCAAAATGCCGCGTCAGATCAAGAAAAAGGGGAATGCCATTTAGCTCTGGCTCGCCTGGCGCTGACAAAAAAAGATTTCCCCACCGTTGAAAAAGAACTTGGAAATGCCCGTCAGGTTCAAGCGGATCCGGCCACCCTGGAGGTCCTCTCCATTCAATATTTCCTGGAAGCCGGCTTCAAGGACAAAGCGCTGGAATTATTGAAAAAGCGGATTTCGAGCCAGCCCGACGATGCTCGTTCGCATGAATTAATGGCGAGGCTGTATTCGGAAAATTCCAATTTCATGGAAGCAGCCCGATCTTACCAATTGGCGGCAAATCACGAAAAGGATCTCTCGATCCAACAGAATTTCCTACAATCGGCCGCTCAGGCCTATCAAAAGGGTGGAGACATAGACAGCGCCATTGAGATTTTGACTCGCCTTGCCGCCAATTCGAAAGATCCCGATCTATTCCTACAAATCGGATCGCTCTACATGCATCAGCGGAAATTTGAACAAGCCGAAAAAATATTCAACATCGCGGTTCAGTTGAAGCCAGATTGCGCCTCCTGTTGGAGCAACCTGGGATCCGCCTTCCTCTTGCAGGAAAAACATCCCCAAGCCCTTGATTGTCTCATTCGCTTTAGCAAGCTGAGTCCTCAAACCGCAGGCACCTATTTTTATATGGCCACGATTTATGATAAATATGGCGACACTAAAAACGCCATGGCCAATTACCAGAAATTTCTCGATCTGGATCAAGGGAAAACTGAAAAGCAGGATTTTCAGGCCCGTCAGAGAATCAAGACATTGGAAAATCGTTTAAAAAGGCGGTAATCTTGAATAGACTGTTTTCAGGTTTGTTTATTCAGAGGGGCATCGGCTAGAGTCTGGCGAGGGTTTAAATCCTTTCAAACGACTCCGCCTGTGGTGAAGAATGGCAATTTGAATGTATTCCCAGCGGTCTTTCACTTCCACCGGCCCCATGGGAAAGAACACCATGAGAATGATAAGAACGAAATTATTCTTGGGCTTGTTGTTAGGCTTTTTAACCTATGTCGTTGCTTTTTCCGAGGGGGATTCGCAATCGGAATATCAAAAGCTGCAAGCTCAATTGGAGAGAGAAAACATTCCCGCCCAAAAAGGCCGCCTCATGCTGAAATTGGCGGGATGGCACTTGAATAAGGCAATTCAAGAGTCTCGAGCGGATGACTTGCAAAAGGTCGATAAGATATTAGTTCAATTCATGGATTGGGTGAAGGACGCACAAAATCGATTCCACCAAGAATATGCCAGAGCGCCAAAAAAGAATCAAAACATATTTCGCCAAGCTGAAATGCTGCTGCATAAACAAATCAAGCAACTGGAAAACTTGAAGACCAATTATTCCTTCGATCAACAGCAAATAATCAACCAGGCCATTGAAGTGGCTCAGAAGACCAGAGAAGATTTGCTGAGTTACCTTTTTGGTGAAGAAAATGTGAGGGGCGCCGCCAATTCTCGAAGGAGCCAAAATTGAACTCCTTTTTCTTTTAATCTCGGGAATCTATGAGAATCCGCCATCCACAATAAGATAGGGGGGAGAGTGTTTTCGTTAAAGAGTGTATTGCGGGGCGTCCTGTTGATCCTGCTGGGTGTTTCGGGCTTTTTTTCAGGCCAGCTCTGCGCTCAGGAAGATTATCTGACAGATTCCGAAATTGCCCAGCTGCGGGAGGAATTCCAGGAATCTTCACCACGAATAGATCTATTCCGGAAATTTTTGAATCTGCGGTTTGATCGTGCCGCTGAATTTAAGAAGGAACTTATTCCCACTTCTTCCAGCGTTGCCCCTAAGGAGGTCAAAGAGGATAACAAGGAAAAGGGAAAACACTCAAAAAAAAAGAAAGAGGCTGAACCCCAGGAGCAGGAATCCCTTGCTGAAGAACGGCCAAATTCGTTTCTCGGTTGGATTCAACAATACACTCAGTGTCTGGAGGACATTGAGACAAATCTGGGGGACCTTTCTTCCCAACGAATTGAGCTAAAGCCGCTTCTCAAGGCATTGGGGGCGCTGGATGCGGATTTGACGCGGCAAAAGAACTGGATTGATCAGGCGATCCCGAAGTTGACGGGAATCGAAAAGAAGACTTTGCTTGAAACTGCCGAGGTATTGCGAGATCTTATTCCGATGACAAAAGCAGTGATTCAAAAATATGAAGTTTTACGAGAGGTACAGAAAAAAAGTAAAAAGTAGAAATGCTCTAATGCCAACTCGCCTCCAGCAGTCTGAGGACAAAGCATCTCGGCCAATAAGAGCCTTGGGGAGGACGCTGAACCGCTTGTTGGAAACTCTGGAGAAAAAGAAATAGCCGCAGATTGACTCGGATCAAGGGGATATGAAGCTGGACCAACAAGAAATAACGAGAAATATCATTGGGGCCGCTTTTAAAGTTAATCGGATATTGGATGGTGGGTCACTTGAAAGAGTCTATCAAAAAGCCGGACAGATGGAGCTAAAACCAAATGAAGTTGGAAGAATCCATCAAGGATTGTTTAAAATAATGTGTTGTAGGTGACCCCCTTGCCAATCTGCGGGTGAGAAAAAGGTCCTAGTCGAGCTAATGGCATCCAAGTATTATAATCCAGCGGATGAGGCTCAATGGCTCAATGACCTCAAAACCACCGGCATTTTGATGGGTCTTCTGATCAATTTCGGGTGGGAAAATGTGGAATTCAAACTCATGGTTCTCCATGATCGATCCGCGTTTGATCCGTGTTCATCAGCGGCAATAAAGATTCCATCATCCGGCTGCGCTTGGCCCACCTTTGCTCTGCTCCGGCTGGCAGGTAAATCTGCACGTTAGTTGCGGCCGGAATTCTGTTTTTATGAACATGCAACCGCTCTCTCTCTTTGAAAAAGAACTTCCTCTGCCAATAGAATCCGTCAAGACTATTTTTGCTGATTCGTTTCGCGATTTGAGGTTATGCCAGGGATGTCCAGTATTTCACGTCGAATTCTATCCCTTTGTGGGGATCAATCACACCATCCGGATTAAGAAACAAGCTGTACATGTCCGTCTCAGCGACCTTTTCGAAGACGCCCCCCGCCAGGTTTTTAAAGCTATTTCGATCATATTGCTGTCCAAACTATATCGCCGACGGATTCATCCACAGGCCATTGCCGTTTACCGGGAACACATTGAATCCGCCGCCATGAAAAACAGGGCGACCCTCTCCCGCCGTCAGCGCGGTCGCAAATTTCTCGGCGATCCTCGTGGGCAGTTTTATAATCTTTCTGCTCTTTATGACCATTTGAACGGACTTTATTTCAACAACGAACTTTCCGCAGTCAATTTGGGGTGGAGTCCACAACAAAGCCGGCGAATTTTGGGACATTTCGATCCTTCACACCGTTCCATTACCATCAGCCGTTGGTTTGACCAATCCCAAGTCCCTGAATTCGTGCTTTCTTACATCATGTATCATGAGATGCTTCATGTAAAGTTTTCCACCTCCTCAAATTTTGATTTTAAGAATAAACATGGAAGACATTTTAAACAAGAAGAGAAAAAACACCCATCCTATACTGCCGCCAATAGATGGTTAAAATCAAATTTGTGACCTGAAGACCGTTTGCTTAAAAATTGATGGAGTCACTTTGTATTTTTTTGATATATTTTATTAAGGAGAGCGATATATTGCAACAGCTGCGCACAATAAATCCGACGACTATTCTGTTGAAATCTTCCCAATCGGATGAATTGCCATTCTCCAGCGGTTTCATTCCCCGTTCATACGAATTTTATATCTATCCTGTTCATTACAAACAACATAACATATATTCTCCAGGAAAATGCTTATAGTTAACCTGTTGTTAACAATAGTTTTTTTCGACAGGGAGAAACTTTTTCCACAAGTTTTTCCACAATTTTAGGAAACTTCGATATGTCAATAAACGAGATGGTCCCGGGAATCAAAATCGAGTCAATCGGCGAGGGCTCTATTGCCAGCGAAATTGGTTTGGAAACAGGGGACCGGCTGGTCGCTCTTAATGGCAATGAGCTGGAAGATGGCTTGGATTACCGCTTTCGAGTCTCCAATAGCGGGGAATTTGTAACTTTGCGAGTCCAAAAGGCAGATGGAGAGTTGTGGGACGTCGAAATTGAAAAAGGGGAGGAGGAAGATTTAGGAATCGAATTGGAGGATATTCAGACCCGAATTTGCAAGAATAACTGCATCTTTTGTTTTGTCCATCAACTCCCCCGTGGAAAGCATATCCGTCGGACCTTACGGGTAAAGGATGAAGATTTTCGTCTCTCCTTCCTGCACGGAAATTATCTGACTCTCACCAACTTGTCTGATTCCAACTTTCAACGAATTATCGATCAGCATCTCTCACCATTATATATATCGGTGCATGCCACAGAGCCCAAATTGCGCCAGTACCTGCTGCAATCGCGCCACCCGGACCAACTAATGAAACATCTCGGCCGACTGGTGAACGGCGGCATCACCCTTCACGCACAAATTGTTCTAATGCCCGGGGTGAATGATGGAGTCCATTTGGAACGAAGCATTTTTGATCTGCTGCGGTTTTACCCGGGACTGCAAACAGTCGCCATTGTGCCCGTGGGGTTGACAGACCATCGGCAAGGCTTGAAATCATTAACACCCGTTGATCCCGCTTATGCACGGCAGACGATTCGAGTGGTCCAAAGGTATCAAAAACAGATTCAAAATAGCCACGGCACCTCTTTTTGTTTCCTGGGAGATGAGTTCTACATTTTAGCTGATCGCCCATTGCCGGGTCGCCATCATTATGGAGAATTTCCCATCCTGGAAAATGGAGTCGGCATGGTGCGGCGCTTCCAAGATGAATTTCGGGCTGCACTACGACGCAAATGGCAAAAGCCAGCTACCCAAGTCCGGGGGACGATCGTGACGGGCAAGATATTCCATCCAATTCTCGAAAAATGTGTTGCTGCAATCAATCAAAAGATTGGAACTCAATTGAAGTGTCGCATGGCTCCGAATCTTTTTCTGGGGAAGGCAATCACGGTGGCTGGATTGCTGGCGGGAGGGGACATTTATTCAGCCGTGAAAGATGAAGCGATTGGGGATTTTCTGATTGTTCCTTCTGAAGCCATGATCGGGGACGATGGCCTTTTTCTGGATGACTGGCACAAGCGGAATTTGGAAGACCGGTTGGGGGTCCCAGTTCACGGCGGCGGATACCATGCGGGCGATTTTCTCCAAAATATTCTCTCTGGAAAAATCCGGGAATACGATGCCCGCTATTAGGATTTGCCCGGAAACAACGGGAAAGATGCCGTAGCGGAAGGAAACACCATCGAGTGGGCGGCCGAAACACTTTTAATTTTGGGGAAGCAGAGAATCCCGCGACTAATTTCTATCGCTGGATCTCGCCATTGGCTCCTGGGTGTTTTTTTTCCGTGCCGGGCGACAGACGAAGGAGGCGTCCCAACTTTTTTATACGCCGTCTTTGTCAATCCGATACGGAGTGATAAGATATAAAAGGTCTAGTGAGACTTCGTCTCGGACTATAGGGACTTGTCGATGCCCATTCCAAAACTTGACTCAAAGTCGTCGACTTTGGTAGCTCAAGCAAACTAGAGAAGTCCCTATAATGATTTCCGCTTAATGTTCGGATCGCTCCATTAGGGTAATGATTTTAATTTTTATCCTGAGATGATTATGCTAAACAAAAGAAACCTGAAGTTCCTGATTGGATGCCTGGTGATCATCAGCGCCATTGTCTGGCTGGCTTTAAGCGGATTCAACCAGAGCCTCGCCTATTACAAAACGGTGGATGAGCTGAAAGCTATGAAGGGAAATGCTTACGGAAAACGGCTGCGGGTGGCGGGCAATGTCGTCGCCGGCAGCATTGAACGATCCTCCCATAGGGTCCGATTCCAATTAGAGCAAAAAGGGGTAATCCTGCCGGTCGAATACACGGGCAAAGATATCCTTCCTGACACTTTCAAGGATGGCGCTCAAGCACTTGCCGAGGGGCATCTTTCCTCAGACGGCGCATTTGAAGCCACCAAAATCCAGGCCAAATGTGCCTCGAAATACGAAGCCGCCGCTAAAGCCGGAAAGTCATAAGGCGACATAGGGACAAACTGGCCATTTGGCGCCCCTCTCCCGTGTTATCGCCAGCGGTCTTTCGGATCATTTATATATCTTTTGTTTCCGACCCTGTGCGAGAGAGGCTTTTCTGAAAAATATTTACTGAGGTTTCTCCATGGAAAGAATAATGGCTGACCTGGGGCAGTTGTTTTTGCTGCTAGCTTTCGGCCTTGCCCTATATTCCATTGCCGCCTCTTTTTTGGGGGGGGGGCTTGGACACCGCCGTTTGGCTGAGACCGGACGCCGGGCTGTGCTTGTGATTGGCGGGCTAGTGAGCCTGGCCGTGTTCACTTTGTGGTACCAGTTTCTGATCAATAATTTCAATCTGAATTACATTGCGACCAACAGCAACCGGGATATGGCTTGGTATTACAAATTTGGCGCACTGTGGGGAGGTCAGGAGGGTTCGCTCCTCTTCTGGTGTTGGCTGTTGACGCTATATGCCAGTGTGGCCGTATGGATTCATCGGCGGGACAGCCAGCGGTTAATGCCGTATATGGTGGGCGTGACTTCGATTGTGATTGCTTTTTTCTTGGTGATTAACAACTTCGTGGCCAACCCATTTGAATCGCTGGGAGTGGAGCGGGTCGGCAACCCCGCCGTTGCATTTACTCCCATGGATGGGCGTGGTTTGAATCCATTGCTGCAATACTGGGCCATGGTGATTCATCCTCCGATTCTTTATTTAGGCTACGTGGGATTCACCATTCCTTATGCTTTTGCCATGGCTGCGCTGCTTACGCGCCAATTGGATGATGAGTGGATCCGCACTTCCCGCCGCTGGCTGATGGTGGCTTGGTTGTTCCTGGGAACGGGAATTTTGCTTGGAGCCAAATGGGCTTACGTCGTTTTGGGGTGGGGCGGATATTGGGGCTGGGATCCCGTGGAGAATGCATCTCTCATGCCCTGGTTGACCGGCACGGCTTATCTGCATTCCGTCATCATGCAAGAGCGAAAAGGAATGATGAAGATTTGGAATGTGGTGCTCATTCTTACCACCTTCCTCCTCTGTATTCTCGGGACGTTCCTCACCCGCAGTGGAGTGGTATCCTCCGTCCACGCTTTTGCCCAATCCTCGATTGGCACTTATTTCGCGACTTTTCTGTTCTTGATGATTGCTTTTTCCCTCGGCTGCCTGCTGTTGCGGCTGCCGGATCTGAAAAGCGAGAACCGTCTGGATTCGGTGGTTTCGCGGGAGAGCAGCTTCCTTTTTAATAACCTCGTCTTGTTGGCTGCCGGTTTTGCGGTCTTATGGGGGACGCTCTTCCCCGTAATTTCCGAGGCGGTATCTGGGGAAAAGCGCACTGTCGGCGCTCCTTTCTTTAACACCGTCAACATTCCAATCGGCCTCTTTTTGCTTTTCTTGACCGGTGTGGGACCGTTGCTGGCCTGGCGCAAAACTTCGACTCTTAGCCTGCGCAAAAATTTCCTCTTCCCGCTCAGTATCTCTTTGGCGGCAGGGATTCTATTGTTGGCCTTAGGAATTCATTCTTTTTATCCCCTGGTGTGTCTGATCCTCTGTATTTTTGTGGCCATCACCATCGTGACCGAATTCCACCGCGGTGCGCGCGTTCGGCATAAGCAAGGGGATAATTACCTCCATGCCCTTTGGACTTTGACGTTTCGCAACACCCGCCGCTATGGTGGTTATGTGGTGCATATGGGGATTGTATTTCTTTTCGTCGGTTTTGCCGGCGCTGGATTCAACAAGGAATCTCAGCAGGAAATGGCAATAGGAGATCAAATTGCAATCGGTAACTACACATTGACTTTGGACGATATCCAGAATTCCGATCAGCCCAACTATGAACGATCGGTGGGAATTTTGTCTGCCTATCGGAATGGCCGGAAAATCGCCATCATGCACCCGGAACGCCGTTTCTATAAAGCCAGTGAGCAGCCGACCACTGAAGTATCTTTACATTCAGGACTCAAAGAGGATCTTTATGTTGTTTTGGCGGGCTTTACTCCCGACAATTCCAAGGCGATTATCCATGCTTTTGTGAATCCGCTAGTCTCTTGGGTTTGGATGGGAGGAGGCCTGATGTTTCTCGGGACGCTGCTTGCATTGATCCCTAATAAGACGGCTGTCAGGGAACAAATAATTGCCATCCCCGCTGAGGCAGATTCCGGGGTGATTGAGTCCATTGCCCGGACATAGGGGAAAATGCGGCGGGGACGCGGCAGTCTTTGACGCAGGCTAGCGTATTTTGGTTTTCTTTTGCACAAAAGCCAACCTATATTTTTCTGGAGCTATTGTGAAGCAACTCTTCCAGCTGATTCTGGCCCGCGAGTGGTCACTGCTTAATAGAATTGCTCAGCTAAAAATTCCTCTATTAACTCTGCTCTCGGTTATTTTCACCATTGGCTTCCCTCTCCATCTTTGCGCACAGATTGTTTCTCCCGAAGTGAGAAAAGTGTCTGAACGGTTTGTCTGCCAATGTGGCTGCAACCATCAGCTCTCGGCATGCGCCATGCTCAACTGCGGGTCGGCTACTCCGCTGCGCGCGGAAATCGCGGCACTCTTGCGGGAAGGGAAAACCGAAGATCAAATTGCGTCTCTCTTCGTGGCCAAATACGGCAAACGGATCCTTTCCGCTCCTACCACCAAGGGTTTTGATTTGACTGCCTGGATTTTGCCTTTCTTCATGCTCCTCGTGGGATTTTTTTTCGTCGCCATCGTGATTCATTATTGGCTACGCCGCAGAGCCGTCGATGCGGTCGCCACTGAATCGCCTTCTCCAGTCCCGGACGAGTATCGTGAACGCTTGGAAGAGGAATTAAAAGATTTGTAAGGAGACGTTCCGGATGAGCCTTTTTATTCTGATGGGAATCCTTATCACCGCCGGCAGCCTGCTCTACATTTTTTATCCCTTGATCCTCACAAGTGGTTTCACCATGGGTTGGGAGAGCGCCAGTCCCATCAAACTTCTGCTTCATCAAAAGCAGACAATCTACGAGAACATCAAAGACTTGGAATTTGAATATCAAATGGGAAAGCTATCGGAAGAGGATTACCAGAAATTGCGCGAGGATTTTACGCGGGAGGCTGTGAATGTCATGCGGCAAATTGATCGGCTGCAACCGCAGACCCTCGAAAAACCGGGAGAAAAAAAAATCATATCCGTCCTGGCCGAGAATTCATCTAAAAAGAGAAAATCTTGATTCATTTTTCCGCAGATCAACCGTTGATCACCGATTCCGTTCTGATTGATCTCCGGCGGATTTTTACATTTGAGATACAGTGTATACCGCTGAAATAGTTCCTTGTCGTCTCTCAACTGGAGCCTTTGCCAATCCAGTCTTCTTGTCGCGAGAGATGCTTGGCGAAGTCAAAAGGTAGACAAGAGAACACAGCGGCAAGGCATTTTTTTTGTGGGGATATCATGGGAAGATTTTCGATCCTCGCCGGTCAATTTAGGATAGACTGTAAATCTTCGAAGCGAAGCAAGTAATTGCCAATTGACTTTCAGCAAAGGTCTTTTAAACGAGAATGATCAAATTCCATTTAAATTCCCTGCCTTTTCGGATGCTCTCGAGGATCTTTTGCCTCATATCGATTTTATATTGTCCGGTCCTGGGGATTGCCCAAAAGGTCATAACCGGCAAAGTAGTGAATGGCACATCTGGAAAACCCGCCGCGGACCAAACGGTGGAGTTGATGGTCCTTAGCCAAGGGATGCGTTCCACAGCAGAGGCTCACACCGCCGTAGACGGGACTTTCCGGCTTGACGCCTCTTCCGCTGAAGGGGCCATACAGATGCTGTTGCGGGTTATTTATCAAGGGGTGAATTATAATCAGGCGGTTTCTCCAGGTTCGGCTTCGCCCATCGAAATCAAGATTTTTGAATCTACCGCTGATTCCCGGCAGATCCGTGTTTCTCTGCCGATCATGCTGTTGCAAGCCAGCGGAATGGCATTGCTGGTGCAGGAACAATATTTCGTGGAGAACAACAGCCAGCCACCGAGGACATTGGAAAATCCCGCGGGCACATTCTTCTTTGACTTTCCCGCCGACCAGGCGATTCAGGATCTCGCCGTTTCCGTTCTGGGCCTTTCCGGCATCCCTCTGCCGCAGACTCCGGGAAAACGCAAGGAGGGCGGACATTTCATTGCCTATCCCATGAAGCCTGGAAAGAATGAAGTGCGAATTTCCTATCGGGTGAATTACCCGTCCAGCGAGCGTCTTTTCCAGCACCGGGTATTTTACGATATTGATTCAACGCGGGTGTTGGTGCTTCCAGCTGATTTGAGGGTTGAGTCCAGTGCCCTTTCTTCAGTAGGATCCGACCCTCAAACAGGATCGTCCGCTTACATTGCCTCTGGACTATCACCCCAGAAAGATTTGAAGATTGTTGTCTCCGGCCAAGCACCGGAAGTGAGCGAAGCCAGCGGTGACACCGCTTCCACCGCGCCGCCTTCAGCCGATGATGAACGAGTAGTACGAATCCCCAACCGGATTTATCAAAAAAGGGGGATCATTCTGGGCGCTTTGGGATTCTTTTTCGTTCTGGTGATTTTGTTTGCCATACGCCAATCGGCCTCCCAACTGGAGACGGTTTCCTCTAAAAAGAAAAAATGAATTCTGATTTCTCGCCCGTGGTGCATCTGGAAAATGTGGAAAAATGGTTTGGTCCTACGGTCGCTCTTCAGGGGATCAACCTCCAAATTCACCGCGGTGATTTCATGGTTTTGTTGGGACGAAACGGCGCCGGAAAATCGACGCTTTTGCGCATCGTCTCCCGACTGGTCCGGCCTAACGCCGGACGAGTGGAAGTGTGTGGATTGGATTTGGATCAGGACGCGGAACAGGTGCGCCATCGTCTTGGGTTTGTGGGCCATCAAAGCTTTCTCTACCGCAATCTCACCGCTCGCGAGAATCTTCGTTTCTATTCCAGATTATACGGACTTGAGGATAGGGAACCTAAAATAGAGGCAGCCTTGGAACAGGTGGGTTTGCAGGGCAGTGCGGACCGGGAAGTGAAGGGGTTCTCACGGGGGATGCAACAGCGGCTGGCTATTGCAAGGGCAACGCTGCATCAGCCGGAACTGTTGCTCTTGGATGAACCCTTCACGGGATTGGACTGGGAAGCCTCGGAAATCTTGAGTAGTTGGTTGGGAAAATTTCTCCGGGATGGCGGGACTATCCTGATGGTGACTCATGACCTCGAACATGGTCTGGAGCATGTCAGCCGCTGGTTATTCCTCAACCAAGGGAAAATCTGCCATGAAGCGTGGGGTGACGTTCAATCCATACGGGAAGAGTATCGGAATTTTCTTAAGGAAGGGCGCCGTGAAATTTCTTAATCAGGCCGGGGCCATTTTTTGGAAAGACCTCCTCAACGAATACCGGACTCGTGATGCCTTGACCTCCATGCTTCTGTTTGGGCTGCTGGTGATTTTGACTTTTCATTTTGCCTTTGAGCCCGATAGTATAGAGACACAAAAATTCGGTCCCGGCTTGCTCTGGACCACCTTCATCTTTGCCGGCATTTTGGGACTCAATCGGGCCTTTGCATCAGAGCGGGATAATGAAGCGTTGCAGGGACTCATGCTCGCCCCCGTCAATTGGGGTGCAATCTTTCTTGGCAAGATGCTTGCCAACCTGCTCTTCATGCTTGCGGCGGAAACTGCAATTTTGGGTTGCTTCGCGGTTTTTTTCAATTTATCCCTCGGATCCAAAATCGGGTGGTTGTTGTTGATCGTGCCGCTGGGCACAATTGGGTTTGCTTCCGTTGGGACTATATTGGCCGCCGTTTCCATGAATACGCGGATGAGCGATGTGATGTTGCCCTTGCTCCTTCTCCCGGTGGCTCTTCCCTCTGCCATTGGATCGGTGGAGGCAACTGCCGCGGCTTTTACGGATCCTCCCGGTGAAGCCCTGGGTTTCTGGCTTAAGTTCCTGTTCGCATTTGATGTTATATTTATTACAGTTCCCCTGTTGCTATTTGATTATGTTTTGGAGGAGTAATCCGGGATGCGATCCTTGAACTGGTTGCTTTTGCCCGCCATCATGCTGATTTTGGCTTCGCTTTACTGCATCTTCCTTTTTGCTCCCACGGAAGCTTCCATGGGCGAGGTGCAGCGGATTTTTTACTTCCATGTTCCGTCAGCCTGGACGGGATTCCTCGGCATTTTTCTAGTCTTTATTTGCAGCATATTGTTTCTGATTAAGAATGATCGGGCTTGGGATATTCGCGCTTCCGCGGCGGCCGAAGTGGGAGCCATTTTTACGACTATGGTGCTGATCAGCGGACCTCTCTGGGCAAAACCAGTTTGGGGAATTTATTGGACTTGGGATGCCAGGTTGACTTCCTTCTTTGTGCTTTGGTTAATTTACCTGGGTTATCTCCTGCTCCGGCGTCTTCTGGAATCGCCGCTTCAGCGGGCACGCTTATCTGCGGTATTCGGAATCATTGGAGCCATTGACGTGCCTATTGTCTACATGTCGAACCGCTGGTGGCGTACTCAGCATCCGCAACCGGTGATAGGCGGCGGAGAAAGCTCTGGTCTGGATCCCAGCATGCTCTTTACTTTCCTGCTTTCCATGACGGCCTTCACCTTTCTTTTCTTTTTGCTCTGGCAAATGCGATGTCGCATTGATCAAAGCAGTGACCGGCTGGAAGCTTTGCAGCGGGAATTGAATGTCCGCCTTTCGGAGGGAAAATGAATTATTTGTTTGCCGCTTATACAGCCATTTGGATTATTTTGTCCTGGTACCTTTTTTCTTTATCCCGGCGTCAACGGCGGGTGGAAAGTGAACTGGCCCGGCTGGAGGAAAAAATCAAAGAACGCCTCAATTAAAATGCCAATTACGCAATAACCTGGGCGGAGAATACTTAGAATCTTGGGGGGATAAAACGATTCGCATCTATTGTCAATTTTAGCGCTGTCATAGATGATCCACTCAACGGCTATGGAAAATACCAATCTTTTGCGACATGAATTGAAGGAACGAGGAGCGATGAAGGATGGTCAACGTCAAACGTCCGATCACCGCCTATTTATGCTGCTGCAGATCTTCACGGGATGCTTTGACACCAATCCGCTGATAAAAGCTCTGGCGGAAAGCAAAGTGGAAGGAGTACTTTACCAGGATGCTTTGGATCCTCGTGGAGTAGGGGTCCTGGCTTTGCACGAAGATCCGAATTTTTTTGTCTCGACTCTGAGGGAACTGCTCAATTCGGGACCTTTTATTGACCTGCACTTAAAGTCTGATTTCTCCATGCTGGGCCGGACCTATTCCACCGGATTTGAACAGGATCTGGAGTACTGGCTTATTGACCGTCCTCGCAAGAGCGTCACCAATCCTACGTGGCCTTGGGCGGTTTGGTATCCTTTGCGCCGCACCGGTGGATTTGCCCGTTTACCGCACGACGAACAAGGAGCCATTTTGCGCGAACACGCCATGATCGGCCGGGCTTATGGTGAAGCCGATCTGGCCCATGATATCCGGCTGGCCTGCCATGGGCTGGATGCAAAAGATAACGAATTCGTCATCGGCCTCCTTGGCCAGGCGCTTTACCCGCTTTCCCACGTGGTGCAGTCCATGCGCAAGACCCGTCAGACCTCCGAATATATTCAGTCGATGGGACCCTTCTTTGTCGGCCATGCCGTCTGGCAAAGGATTTTTTGATTTAAGCGGATGGCCGAGTCTCTCGGCAAGATCTTATCCAGGGCGGGATTCAGCGAAAACCATCCTCGTCTTAGTTTTAAATGGCATCTGCTGGATTCCATTGCCATCGTTCCGCTGTTTCCTTATCCATTAAACACAGGCCGCAATATTGACCATTTGGCCATCGGCAAGAAGGCCACTGGCGGGAACAGCGCACCCTGCCACTGGTCCCCGCCAATGAACAATTCACGCTAATCTTTTGTCTCCCACTTTTTATTGCCCCCTTATTCTGTTTGATGCCAGAAAAGAATGAGGTAAATTCGGGTGCATAGTATCCAGAGTCTGGATTTCCTGAATCGAGGAGAATAATAAAATGAGCTATTGGTATTTGGCAATGAATGGAAAATCTGAAGGTCCCATGACTGTAGACGAAGTTGCCAACCGTATTCGTTCTCAGCAGGCCGATGCGCAGACCTTTGCCTTTTCCCAAGGAATGAGTGAGTGGATTCCCCTTGGACAGATTTCCCAATTCAACCAATTTTTCCAGGCCTCCTCTCCTGGGGTTCCTCCGCCGCCCGCGTCTGGAACGGCCTGGAAGCGTTGCCACGAAATCGATTACGAGGTGTTTGGGGATGATATGCAGTTTGTGGAAATCACCTTGGATCCCGGCGAATCCGTGGTTGCAGAGGCTGGCGCAATGTTTTATATGACCGGGGGTATCGGCATGCAGACCCAATTTAGCGATGGAAGCCAACCCAATGCCGGTTTTATGGATAAGCTTTTATCCGCTGGCAAGCGGGTGTTGACCGGTGAAAGTCTTTTCATGACATTCTTCACCTGCAACTCCGGCCAGCGGGAGAAGGTGGCATTTGCCGCGCCATATCCAGGCAAAATCATCTCACTGAATCTTTCCCAGATTGGTGGCAGCATCACCTGTCAAAAGGATGCTTTTCTATGCGCGGCCAAAGGGACTTCGGTGGGAATCGCCTTCACGCGCCGAATCGGTGCCGGATTGTTCGGCGGCGAAGGATTCATATTGGAAAAGCTCGAAGGAGATGGTTGGGCTTTTGTTCATTCAGGGGGAACAATTATTCAAAAAGAATTGGGCCCGGGGGAGACGTTGCGCGTGGACACCGGTTGCCTCGTGGCATTTCAGCCTTCCGTCCATTATGACATTCAATTCACGGGCGGAATCAAAAATACTCTTTTTGGTGGAGAAGGGCTTTTTCTTGCTACCCTGGCCGGACCCGGAAAAGTATACCTTCAGTCATTGCCTTTCAGCCGGCTCGCTGACCGGATTTACGCGGCAGCTCCCAAGGCGGGCGGAAGCCGCAGAGAAGAAGGTTCAATCCTTGGAGGATTGGGAGGCCTGCTGGATGGAGACAACGATTAACGAGGAGGCGTTTCGGACTAACGCGGCATTACGTGATTTGAGCGGCAGCTTCCTGGCCGGGCAGGGATTGTGATCGTTGAGACAGAGGAAATGGAGGAATGTCTCATTTTCCGCAATTCCCCAACCGCGAGAAGATGCGGGGGAAACCGCGAATTCGCAAATCCCAAATCAAATCAAACCGAGAGATCTCCGGGGAAGGCCCTTCCCCCTGGAGTATCACCAGTCGAATACAGAGGTCACCTGAATATCGCTGACTTACGGATCCCATGGCGATAAATTCGTTCAAATTTTGTCCCGGCATGGACATTGGAGAATAGCCAGGAGTGGCGCGGCTTTTGCGGCACCCCTGGCTACTGATCCAGGAGAATCCCCTCCGCTCCGGCAGGGGTGGTGGAGGAGGCACCTCAAACAATTCACTCCCGCGCCCCTCCAGGGCGCGAACTTTTTTATCTTGTGTCCAGAGACGACGAAATTCGTCCGCTAATGCGAACGCATCTCTGGTCCCAAGCTACTCTCCATTGTCCCTCCGAGACTTGTTAATACTTAAGTCAGCACCATTCAGGTGTAACCCCAATTGCCAAGAGCAGGAGTCCAAACGTTGATCCGCGGGCAATCTTCACTGATTTCACCGTAGTTCTAGATACCGATTAAAGAAGCGTAAGGATTGGCGAATCGTTTTTCATTATCTTGGGGAGCGGTATTGCCCCACCAGACGCGGGCTTGATCGCTGTCCTTGCCCCGGTTTCTTTTGGGGGGATAAAACATTTTTTCCCAGAAGTGTCCGCATCGTAAGGAATCCCACGAAAGGTATGAATGCCATTCAAAAAGCATATTCAATATTTTTGCCGAGGTGCATTTTTTTCCGAAATCGTTCAGACTTTCCCTGAAAAAAGTAATTGGGAACAATTTTGCATTGTGATTGTCTAATACAGCAGGAAGCAGCATGAATGCGGCTTTGGGAGAATGGAATAGAACGAGGCCTTGGATTTTCCCTTGAAACATTCCAGATTTCAAAGGAGGGAAAACCATGTTTGCTCAACTCATTGAATCGGCCCATCCCGACAGCAGATCCAGAATGCCCCTTTCCTTCACCTTGGCACTGACTATCCATATCCTTGCCATCGGGCTTCTATTGATCCTTCCACTCTTATTTCCGCGTACTCTCGCTAACACCATTGAAATTGTCGCGGCAATAATGCCGCCGCTGCCACCGCTCGGTCCGCCCCCATCAGTGAACCTTATTAGGGGAAAGATCCATGATGTTTCAAGATCAACCCCGCGCCTCACTACTCCCATACAAATTCCGGAGGGTGTGAGAATAATCGTGGACAAGTTTGCCATCTCCGATGGGCCGCACACAGGACTGACTACTCTCATAGGCGGGGATCCTGGTGCAGCAATCACTCATGCTTTCGAAAGTTTGCTGGGGGGCTCCGGCCCAACCGTCCCACCCCCTTCCGCAAAACCTGAACCTGCCCAGGAAAAGCCACGCCCAACTCGAATCAACGTGGGGGGCATTGTCCAGATGGCCAATTTGATTTCCAGGCTGACCCCAGCCTACCCGGTTCTCGCCAAGCAGGCCCACGTTCAAGGGACCGTAGTCTTATGGGCTATCATCTCTCCTGAAGGCACCGTTGAAGAATTGAAAGTGATATCCGGTCATCCACTGCTCATCCCCGCAGCTTTGGAATCAGTCAAAAAGTGGCGTTATCGCCCCACGCTGCTTAACGGGAATCCGGTCAGAGTGGAGACCACCATTAAGGTTGTTTTTAACTTGGGTATCGCCTGAGAGCTCGCACTGTTTCAATGCTGGGGCGGATTTTTTTTAAAGCTATGAACCAGAAAGAATTGGCAAATTGTTAATAATGGTTGTTTAGAACCACTCGCCTGGGCGCCTTGGCGAGACACCCATCGGCATACCTATGGGGAGGAGCTTTGTGGCAAATATCGCCGTCATAGGGAGACAAACGCGATCAAGTGCCCCCGCTATGGTCATACTGAATCATCGCCAAATGGCCAAAGAACCTGAATCTGCCCCGCACGGGGAATTGCGGACTCCAGCCATTTCTCGAAAATGCTAAAGATTATTGAAGGCAGGTGCATATTGTGACCTGACACTAAAAAGTCGGGAATTGAATGGGAGGAAAAATCATAGTGCGTTGAGATCGCGCAAGACTTCGGAGGCGTCAAAGTCTCTTAGGCTGAAAAGCGAATGGTGGAGCCTTTCTGCTGGTCTTGATGGGCTGTATACGCCGTCAAGGATCCTCGAAGTGAGGGCGGCACCTCTGATTGTCCTTCAGTTTGAGGACGATGTGCGCTCGCCGAGGGACGTTTTGAATTGGCTTGAATTCCCTCGACTTGCACATTGGATCTAGGTTGGCGCTGTCTGCTCTCATGAGATATCTTTATGCTGTCTTCTTTTGGGGGAGCTTCCGGGGCGGCGGATTTCGTCTTGCCGGACCGCTCAGGGTTCATAGCTCCACTTTTGAGTGAGGCCGTGCTTTGGGATGAAACTTTCGAAATAGATTCGAGTGTCATAGGAAAAATTTCCGCGGCTACCGCAATAGATTTTTAAGATTGAGAGCCAGACAGGAAGGAGCGATCGGCAGTTAATATTGATTCGCACATTTCCGTTGGCAACCCTGCTGCCCTGCTCCTCTGAGAGAGTTTAGGCCAGAAGTTTTGCGTCCCATTCTTTCGGATGGTTTGCCCTTTACAACAAAAACCTTTAATAGAGTACCATTTGACCTGAAAATTTCAAGAAAATTATTTTTAAGAAATTTTTATCATCTACATTCAGAGCAGATTCCGTTCTTACTTTGTATTGGTTTTTAATAGTGAATTTTCAATATTTTCTCCCCCTGCCTTTTGGGAAGCCTTTGATGTGTCAATGGCAGCCCTTGCTCTCCGGGCTTTATCTTGGCGACGATCAATGAACCATGCCAGAATCGGTAACAAGATTATCCCGCCAGGCAAGGAAAAAATCAGCAAAGCTGGCACCGCCTTGGCCATGGAATTCAAATGTCCCGCCAAGGCGCGACGCTCCTCCGTTGTCCAAGGACTGCCGTTGCGCCGTTTCATCAAAATCCGCATGAAACCTTCCACCTGGAGCGCTTCATCCAATAACAGGCTTTTCATTGGGAGAAAAAGGCGGGAGATAGGGGCCATGTTTCCTCTCAATTGCCACCAGAAAATGATAAAACCCTCAATTTTGAAAACCACCGGGAAGCAATATTCATGCGGTAGTTCCCCCAGCCTCAAATCGGTGAGGCAAAAATCCGCTTCCCTAAACAACCACAAAATTGGTGGGCGCTTTCATATTTTAGCCCGCATGCGAACGGGTTCTTTTCCTGGTGACAGAGGAGACTCTGGCTTTTGAAGTCCTTGACTTATGAGCCGCTACAGTTCGCTTGTGAGGTTTGTAGACCCGAACCGCCCTGTAGACCCCCGGCTGTGATTCAAGCGAATTCCAATAATCGGAAGGGGACCACTCCTGCCGTGCATACACATCAATCAGGTCGCCCTTTCCGCTTAAGTACTGGCCCACTCCGCCATTTTCTTCGATAATTCCCTGCAGCAGTTTATCTTGCCAATGACGATAAGTGTTAACGCTACCGTGAGTATTGAAAATTGCATAGAAAATAGGACCTTGGTCCTTAGTGTAGGCAATCCCCGCCAATGAACTGACCCCGCCATCCTTGGCAGGATTAGTTCCGGTCTTACCCAGAATGCCCCCGCAGTAACTGGGATTACGAAAACGACTCGCCAAGGTTCCCTCATCCAGACCCGCCACGGGCATGATGTCCTGCATCCGCAAGTGATGTGCCTCCATCCAATCGTACATGGCACGCATCAATAATATGGCAGCACGGGGGGACATCCGGTTGTGTTCCAGTCCAGAGGGCTTGGAAACGGAAAACTCCGTGGGATCTACGTGAGTAATATCCAACACAAACTGACGCAATACTTCGGCCCCACCAAGTGAATCACCCAAGCGGTCCGCGCACTGATTTACACTATGCGCATTTTGAACCCACAAAATATCCAGCAATTGAGGGGAACGACGGCTCAAAAAATGCACTTTGTTCTTTAAAACCGCCGCATCGCGTCGGGCATACTGCAATCGACCGTTTACTTGAATCCCTATTTGGCGGAATGCCCGACGCAACCCATCCGCGGATCGTTCCAGAGTAATGTCCCCCCGAACGGGCATGGAGAAAGGCCCCATGAATACCAGATCTCCTTCTACTTTTCTTACCCCTTTTTTCAACAGGGCCCGACCCAAGGCCAAAGCATCCGCCGTCATAAAAACAGGGTCCCCGTCACTCACAATGGCAAGGTTTCCGCTTAGAGTTTTTCGCGTCTGATCAACTTTATTATCGCCATAAACCGAAGTCTCAAATTGGTGTTTAGCCCCCAGATAGCTCAAAGCCATGAACGATGTGGCAAGTTTAAGGACAGAAGCAGGATTGAAGGCAACATCTGAATTCCACTCCGCCAAAACCCGGCCATCCAGCGTCTCCACTAAAATCCCCTGAGTGTATGGACTGTAGTGGCGCCTCTCCAGTTGGCGCAGTGATTGGTTCAGCGCCAAACTCTCGGCTGGGACATCCGACTGCGAAATTTGCACCTTCGGAAAATCAGGAGCGGCAGCATCCCCCGCCGGATAAGCAAACACAAAAAGGGACGCCAATATTGAAAAGGGAATAGTTAGTTTCATATTAAGAAAAAATTACCCGTTCTGGACAGATTTATGGAACTCCGATTCAGTCAGGTTGAAAAATGTTAATGAAATTCTCCTCCCCATGCAAAGGAAAAGTTATTGGGGGAAAAGTCCTGGATTTCGTGCAGGAAAGCCCGAACAGATTTCCATTCGAAAAACCGGGACCCACTTTCGAAGCAATTCCGCAAAACTTAGTTGAACAAATTGTTTGAACCCAAAGGCTTTCCCAGACTCACATTGACGATAAAGCCTCGTCTCGAGGTTTTTACCTTGCTGGTGGATGGCCTCATTTACTTATCGGTTCTTTTATCATCTACCTTCGCATAATTATTCCAAGATTCAGCGGTTACTTTTTTTTCCAACGCCAACTCAATAGCTGAGTTTTCACGGCCATTCACTTCAATCCAGCCTCTTCCAATACTCGTCTGAGCATTCCCTCTCCTGAAGTCCCAACATGATGCCAGGCAATCTTTCCCTCCCGGTCGAGCATAATCAACGTTGGGATGGCGCGAATTTTAAAGGAATGCATGATCTCTCCATCATCCACTAACAGAGGGAAGTTGACTCTACTCTCCCTCAAAAATTCCCTCATTAATTCAGGATTTTCATCGTTGATTCCCAGGACAACCAACCCTTTGTTTTTGTATTCCTGATAAAGCTTTTCAACAATAGGCATCTCGACTCTACAGGGCTTGCACCAACTGGCCCAAAAATCTAGCAACAACACTTGCCCTTTGAATTTTTCCAATGTGTACTCTTTCCCATCCAAACTCTTTGAGGAAAAAGCCGGGGCCGCCTCTCCCAATAGGGATGAAGCAGAGGAAATGCTTCCGCCCGAACTAATTAACGAACGAGCCTGAGCCGGGGCATGAAATGCGAATCGGCTCTCTTCAATCGGCTGATTCACCTGAAAGCTCGTCAGGATAAAAGTTTCAGTGGCATCCGTAAACGGTTCCCCCGGAGTTGGCCTGAAACGCCAATGGGCAACCTCTTTTAATATAACGAGACCTGTTTTCTCGATCCAAATTTTCTTGGGAGAGACTTCCATGGGGCCAGCCTTGGCTTGTCCCATGGGATCATTGTATTCCACCAAATAGCAGGATAATTTTCGGCCCTCCAATTCAAGATTTTCCTCCCCCACCAGGCGAGCCCCATCAGCCAAGTCACCCAACTTCCAATAATCTCTGAGGTAGCTCTTGACTGTCGTCAATTCAGACATCCCCGGCAAATCTCTCATGACCTGCAACACTTCTTCCAGTTTCCCTCTGGCATATTGATTGTTGGACGCTAGATAGATCCAGGCGCTTTCCTCATCGATGCAAAAACTGACTCGCTTCCGAGGCCAACCCGCTTCATAAAGGTTCCTGGCTGGTTCCTTGCCCACTTTCAGAAAGGGAAATTCCCGGCGTTCGTAACTCCCCTCCGATTGTTTTTCCCAAATCGCCATCCCCTCAAAGGAATAGCTCTTTAGCTCAGTATAGAGTTCACCGACCTTCCGCAAAAGCTGGGGGCCGGTCACCTCTTGTCCCCGGACATTGATTGGAATGCATAAGATGAGACCAACAAGCCAATAGGAAAGTTTAATCATTTGCCACCATTTGCCGTAGGTACGGTAATTACTCAGGCCCGAGCACTTTCTCCTGGGCTTCCAAGGAAATTTGACCGCATAGTTCTGTACCACAACCCTGATCACTCGCATACGCTTCGCAATTTTTCGCTTTGCCTAGTTGCTATGTTTTCCCATGCCAGAAACGCGAAATTTCAATGAGCGATCAGCTCAGCTTCATGTGCCTTGGTTTGCGATTCCCAAGCCGCCCCCTCAATGCTCTCTTTGGCGTTGTGCTTCTTGATTTGACCACTTGAGTGCGGAACGCTCAACGGCACATATCATCAAAAAATCAACGGAGAGCGAGAGCCGCGAGGCAAGAGCCGATCAATCAAAATCACTCCCATATCCATCCATTTTTTATGATACCCAATTTTCTCAAACCGCTGGTCTCGATTGGGAGTCCGCTTTCTTGGCGTCTCAGCTCTTGGCGCCGCGATGCCGTGCATTTTGCGGTAGAGCAGTTGACCATCCGGTTTTCATGGCAAGGAAGCCGCGCTGCTTATGGGCGAGATCGCGAAGGTCCAGGATTGACGCGGTTAAATCGCTCACGCCAATAGCGCCGGGTCGGAGCGCCCAAAGTGTAAAGATGGCTGTCGAAAGAAGTGAAAAAAAGGCTGCCCTTCTCATTAATCACCGGAGCAGATGCGACATTGGCTTGAGCGGCAAAATGCCACACTTCCAAGCCAGTCGGTGAGACCGCATGCAGCACCCCATCACTATCACCTATATAAATATTCCCGGAACCATCGATGGTCGGAGAGCCCAAAATAAAAATACTTCCACTTTCAAACCGCCAGCGAACGACCCCGGCCGCCGGGTCCAAGGCATAAAGACTCCCGTCCAGGCATCCTACGTAGATAGTCCCATCGGCGCCTAGCGCTGGCGAGGAAACAATCCCTCGAGGCAACGTGGATGCAAATATTTTTTGCCTGCTGGCCAAGTCCACTCCCGCCAGGATGCCATCGTTTTCGCGAGAGGCCCCTACGTAGAGCCGCCCCGCCCCCACATCAATCGCGGGAGAGGATAGGATGCGATTGCGATTGGTTTGTATGAATTCGCTGAATTTCCAAACCGGGTCTGAGCTGTTGGAATGAAATTTGTAAACCGTCAGCTGATTGTCGTCCCAGTCGATGTCAGGAGTGTCCGCAGCATCGCCCAACGTCGCTACATAAACACTCCCTTGTGGATCCAGAGCTGGCGCGGCAGTGATTAAACCTTTTAAGGCGGCGCGCCAGACAATGGCACCCTCCGGGCTGACTGCATAAAAGTAGTTGTTCCACCCGCCGATGTAAGATTGGCCATCCGCGGCCACGACCGGCGAAGTCAGGATCCGCCGATCACTTCCTTCCGTCAATGTCAGCACCCATTTTTGAGTGCCATCCGGTTTGACTGCATAATACCGGCCGGAAATATCCGCCAGGTAAATGGTTCCATCCCGGCCAATGGCCGGAGTGGCAAAAAGAATCCCCCGTGCCAGAAAGGTCCAAAGAAGGTCCCCTTCCGGTGAAAACGCGTAGAGCTTTCCGTCGCTGGAAGCCAGATAAACCGTGCCTCCCGGGCCAATCACGGGCGAGGCCTCGACGGATCCTCCAGTTCGAAAGCTCCACAATAAAACCCTTGAGGCTGCGACGGAGTTTTGCGTGCGGCCGGTGCGCTGATTGTCATGATGAAAAGTGGGAGACGAGTCCACCTCCGCACCAGCGGACGGGACGCTCATTAATATCGCACCTAATATTCCGGCAAGAATTTCCCGCATAAGATTTCTTTTCAATAGCCCTGGCGAATCAAGCAGCATGAAAAGAGATACCAACACCCGCTTGAATAGCCAAACTTTCAGGAGCACGGCCACAAGATTCCACAATTCCACGCGGAACGCCTCCAGCGCGGAGAAAACAGCAGAGTGCCACCGTGCTCGAATTCGACTGCCCGGGTGGTTCTCAACCTTACGGAAAAGCAGGAAATACTCAGAGGTGAGCCTCCTTTACTCTTTATAAACAGGAAGAAAAGAGTAACGGGCATCGGCAACGCTAAGCCCCGCCACCTCGATATCCGAGATTCGATTGGAGCCCATCCCTTTCAAGGCGGCATATCGAAATGTGTTGACGCCGTTCTGGAAGGGGGTTGAATAATCCTCCGCTTCAGGATCGTATCCCATGACCGCGGCAGCAACGGAATCGGTGCAGACGCAGTTCCGGCCCGCAATAAGCAACCCCGGCGCGACAATCCCCAATCGGGGCCCATGCCACTGTCCCTCTCCAGCCTGGGCGGATACAATTCCGTCAATAATAGTCAAGTCGATGGGGCGGGCTCTCACGATATCCACCACGATCCTGGGAACTCGCTCGCCATAATTTTTGGAAAGGACCGGCGTCACCTCTCCGCCTGCCGGGGTTTGTCCTCCATCGTGAAAAATGGCGATTCGGGCATCGGTAGAACCTTCATCCACCGTCTCCTTCGAATACAGGGAGTTGGGAGGAACGCCAAACAAATTCTTCATCCCTAGCGTCACTCCGGCAATTTGATGATTCTTCATTTTTGGAATGGAAACGAAAGTATCCGTATCCACATAGCGGTGGTTCACCTCAAAAGAGCTATAAAAGTAACCATCTCCGCTCCCCACGGGCAAGTGGCGATAATTCTTATCACTGCCCAAGTTGCGCGTGTTTTCCCAAATCAAATCGACACCACTCAAGGTGGAAGCAAAAAGAGGGACATCATAGCCCAGGGTTTGGTAATCCACGCGGGGATCTTCACTCTTCAAATTCAAGCTGTCTGCAATGATGATGCGGCGCGCCCCATATTCTTTAAACAATGAGCAGGCAGCCAGTGTGACCATCTGATGAGTAAAAGTCGCTTCCAACGGGGATAGAGTGTAAGTAGTGGAAGTCAAACCTCCCGTCAGATTCACTTTTACCGTCAGAGTCTTCCCATTCGCGAGATCCCTGACTCCGCCAATCCATTCGAACATTTGAGTGAGGCTGGCCCGAAGAGCCTCAAAGTCATACCGCCGGCATCGGGTCGCGGCCACCGGAGAATGCGGCAGCGCTCGACGAGCACGGTCTGCTCCTTCCAGCAAGGCGGGCGTAGAGGCAGCCACCAATCCGCTACTCAGCGCTTTCATAAATGCCCTACGGCTTTGACAAGTCGGAAAGGTCATGGATTTCTCTTGGATTCAATGGGAACGCGTGACTTCGTATCAGTTTAAAGGGTTCGACCGATGTGGCCTTTAAAAAATTTGCTCAGAGTCGTCAACCATGGCAGATCCAGGAATTTCGCAAGCTCCCCATCATTTCGATGGGGTCTGTTCCTTTTGGCGTGGGCCTTGTGAAAATTTCTTAAAAGAGCATGAGGGTCGATGCGGGAGTCAATCTTGTGCCTTCAATACTTCACACCCTGATCCTCTCAAAACACCGGCTCGATCATTTCCCGCCGTTCCCAACGGGCGAGATCTGGGACGCCCATCTTCAGAATCAAACCCCAGATCTCAAATCCTCTCCGGGACCACAAATGGCGCCCGGCACTCTCTTCGCAATTGAGAATTCGCTTTCTCTGCCCATTCACCCGTGAACTTCTCCGCCGACGCACTCATTTCCAGCCACGGGCCCAATATTCTAGGTGTCTTGCCGACGCTGACTTCATTGAGAAGCAGATGCTCCTGGAAGCGTTCAAAAGAGTCCATCAACATCGAATTCTTTTCGAGCCCCTTCACGATGGCCTCCCCTCCCGCGGGCTGTCCCAGCCGGTATGAGATGTTGGCCATGTGGCAAAGAGCGCTTGAGAAATGACATTCTTCGATGGGAGCATTCAATTCACTGGCCTTGCGGCTGCGCATGGCCTGGAGAAAATTGAGGTGATGCTTTGCTCCTCCATCCCGATTGAATTGCCGGATTTTTTTGCCGTCGTTATCGTAAGCGAAATCTCCGGCAATATATCCCCCCTCGCATTGAATGACCTCGCCGATGTCAATGCCCCGATAGTGGTCCATGTACCGCACCCCCGCTTTGGCGGGCAAACCCCGAACTTCAAAAATGATGGGCGCGGGCCGATAATCCAGGATAGCCACTTGAGTATTTGCCGTCTGGCCGTCATCTATGTATCCCAACCGTCCCCCAAAGCTCATTACTCTCGGGGGAAGCCCTTGCTGGCCGATCAGCCAGCGGCATTTATCCATTTCATGGATTCCTTGATTTCCTATGTCCCCATTCCCGGTCGCCCAAAACCAATGCCAGTCATAATGAAGTTGCTGGCGCATGAGTGGCTCTTGGGGAGCGGGTCCGCACCAGAGGTCGTAGTCCACCGAAGGAGGGACCGGCTGAGGGCCTGTCACTTTGCCGATGCTAGGGCGTGGCTTGTAGCATAAGCCGCGGGCGTAGAGAATTTTCCCCAGGCTTCCCTGCTTCAAGTAATCACTGGTCGCCATCAGTCCTTCATCCGAACGTGATTGGGTGCCGGCTTCTACGATCCGGTTGTATTTGCGCGCGGCCTCCACCAATCGACGGCCTTCCCAAATGTCATGAGACACCGGCTTTTCCACGTAGACATCTTTGCCCGCCTGGCATCCCCAAATTCCAATTAAAGAGTGCCAGTGGTTGGGAGTGGCTACCACCAATGCATCGACATTTTTATTCTCCAACAATTTCCGGACATCCGCGTAAAGATCGATCTTTTCCCCACGGTCTTTGAATTTTTGGGCTTCCCGATCGAGGATGTCCTTATCAACATCGCAGAGGGCGACAATCCGGACACCCGGGGTATTCCGAAACAATTCGATATGATCCTTTCCTTTGGACCGGATTCCCACCACGGCAATTCGAATGTCGTCATTCGCGCCTAAAATCCTGGATTGAGACAGAGCCAGCGCAGCGCTGGAGAGGAGGCTGCTTCTCACAAAATCCCTGCGGTTGATTGATTTCATCGAAAAATCCTTATAGATAAAGTGATAGTCTGCAAGAGCCGGAGAGTATGCAGAACGTAGAGTCTATACCGAGAATAGGGAGGGTTTCCACCAGAACTTGCAGCCGAACTTCTTTAGTATAAATCGAAAGCCGCCGTCACTTCCGCAAAAAAAACAAATCGAAAACAACGTAAAGAAACAATGCCTCTCCGCTTTTTGAAATATTTCGCTGACGGCTTGCACTTTTCGAGTCGATTTTTTTTCTTTCTGGGCGGGATTTGCTTTGAACTACGCAAGTTCGGTTCATGGCAAATTATGTTGCTCCCTTCAGACGAATCTATTATTGTTCCCTCTTGGTATTGCACCTCTCGCTGATACTTTTAATAATACTATGCATAACATCGATGAGTTGACCAGTGTTTCACCAAAGGTTTCGCGGTCCGGCCAGATCCAGGTTGCCATGACGTCCTTTCTGGCTTTATTTTCCATAGTTGGCTTTTCCTATTATGGATTGCCTTTTTTTTATGATTTCATGATGGCGGAATTCGGCTGGTCGCGAGCGGTCGTAACCTCCGGCAATGCAATCAGCAAAATGATTGTTGGCCCTGTATTCGGATTTATCGCCGGCTGGATGGTTGATCGTTACGGGCCTCGTCGTGTCATGTTGGCGGGAATTCTCATGGCGGGTCTGGCATTGCTGGGGCTCAGTGTGATGACAGCTCTCTGGATGTTTTATTTCTCCTATCTTTTTAATGCCTTAGGCTACGTGTGTGGCGGGCCCTTGCCCAATCAGGTACTGCTTTCCCGTTGGTTTGACAAAGCTCGCGGCAAGGCCATGGGGTTTGCCTATCTGGGCATTGGCATCGGGGGGACCTGCGTGCCGCTGCTTTCAGTTTGGCTGATTCATCAATTCGGTTGGCATGGAGCTTTGCGAACCTTGGGGGTGTTGATTATTTTGATTGCATTCCCGTTGGCCTTTTTTATCCGCGAAACCCCAGCCCAATATGATGTCGAAAAAACGAAAGCCTCCAAACTACCCATCAGCAGGGTTCTCAAAACCCCTTATTTCTACCTGCTCGCCATCGGCAGCATGTGTTCCATCGGAGCCGTTGGCGGCACCAGTCAGCACCTTAAACTCTATTTTCGCGACTTGAATTATTCCCAAGGAGATGCCGCCCGCATTATCTCTTTCGTTCTTCTTTCGAGCCTGGCTGGCCGTTTGTTGATGGGGTGGCTGGCCGACCGCTTCCAACGAAAACACGTGATGCTGTTGATCTATTTCATTGTGGCCAGCGCTATTCCCCTCTTACTGCTTCCCGAGTTCCCAGGAAGAGTTTATTTGTTTGCCATTAGTTTTGGGATTGGACTGGGCGGAGATTACATGATCATCCCTCTCATGGCGGCGGATCTTTTTGGAGTGCGATATCTGGGTAGAGTGATGGGAATCGTGCTTACCGCCGATGGACTCGCGGAAGCCATATCTCCAATGCTGGTGGGAAGGCTGTTCGACTTGACCAAAAGTTATGCTAGTGGCTTTGCTTTGTTGATCCTCCTCGCTCTCTTGGGCGCCGTTGCTATTGCCTTTCTTCCCACAAAAAAGGGAATTCTCCCTACATTCTCCTCGGAAGGGCCGAATGCGCCCACAAATTGTTGATCATCGATCACCAAAAAAACTTACTCCTCGGGGAGCAGGCAATCATGCCAGCCCTTTGGATCTCCAACAATAGGGAAGGGTGTAATTTAAAGTGCGACAAGGTAAACCAGTCGCACTGTCCGGCTGAACTGAGTAATGGACGGGAGGATTGAGCCTCCTGCCAAACCCGCCAGGGTGGGAATGGCACGCACAGGTGGCCTGCCAGGGAATGTCCGCCCAAGCTGGAGTCTCACCATCCCTGCATTCTATCCTTTGGCCTCCTCTCCATCCTGCTGCACTTTGAATTGCCCACATCTGGGAAAGCAAGCAATGAGCGCCTATCTTGTACGCCGATACTTGAGGCCGATAATGTCCAAACCACAGGAACCCGCTTGAAGCGAATTAAATATACGTTCAGAAACTGCTGTTTATGAAAAACCTTTTGCGGCAGAAACCCGGTCCCCCTATTCAATCCTTTTTCCTGGCTGGTTGACGCCGTTTTGGTGGAGGATCAACTGCGTGGCTTTGCCTTGGCTATCGGTTTCAAAGCTAATTTGTGCATCGACCACTTTTAAGAAAAAATCCCGTTCGCTTTCAGGGAAGATTTCGACCTTAGGCTGGCCGGTACCTTGCGCATAAAGCTGATTACCTTCCCGGCTGATGGTTAGAACGGAGGTGGGCGCCAACTCGTATCGGCCAAGATAGCCATCGAATAATTTGGGGTCGACGCTGATTGCTTGATGGGCCTTGGGTGGCGGGATTAACGGGAAACCGGGATCAAGCAGATGTCGTCCGATATCGTCGATTCCTACCAAAGTAAATGCATTTGAAAGCACAACGATTCCAACCCGACTTTTGGGATTATAGCCAACAAAGGAGCGGAATCCTCCTGTACCACCATTATGCCAAACGACTTCATTTCCTTCGCGAGAAAAAATATGCCAACCCAAGGCAATACTCATTCCGGGAACTCCTGTAGGGCGAGTCTCTTTAAGCATGACGGCCATGGCTGGAGCTAAAGACGATTTTGTGTGCCCCAAATTGGCCGCAAGGAAGTTCAGCATATCGTTGGCATCCGATCTTAATGCCCCGGCTCCCGCCAGTGTCGGAATATCCCAGTAAGGCACCGGTTCCATTGACGCATTGTGTCCTGTGGAAAAGCGAGCTTTCATTTCAGGCGAAAGCGTGATGGCAGTGCTTTTCATGCCGAGCGGCTCACAAATGCGGGATTGAACCAACTTCTCGTAGCCTGTGTTTCCGCGCAGTCCGAGGATATGCCCCAATAATCCTCCCCCCAGGTTGGAATACTCATATTGCACGCCAATATCACGAGTCAATTGATAGGAAGAGAGGAATTGATAAAGTTGTTCAACCGAATAATCAGCATAAGGATTTGTTGGATCTTTCGGATTTAAATTCGATGGCAGGCGCGGCAGCCCCGAAATATGCATGGCCAGATCCTGCAACGTGATTTTCTTGCCGCCGCGTTCCGGCATCTTAACGCTGGAAGGCAAATAGTTGCCGGCGGGATCGCTGAGTGCCACTTCGCCCCGCTGTGCCATGTCGGCCAGCAAAAGCGATGTGAAGACTTTGCTGATGGAGCCAATTTCAAAAATCGTCTCTCCGTTGAGTGGCCGCTGATCCCCTTTGGCGAGGCTGCCATGGGCAACAATCCTGCGTCCTTCCGGCTCAATAACGCCCACGACAATCCCAACACTTTGCTTGGCCTCAACCCGTTCGACAAGGATTCGGCGGATTTCCTCGTCGGATGCCACAGCAGTAGGCGCGGGGGCTTGAGCAAAAGCAATGTTCACTAATATAGTAATTCCTAAAAACAATATGATCATGAAGGGTTTCATTGTTGACCTCTTTCCCAACTTTCAGTTTTTGCGGCATCCAATAAATTGATCTCCTGCTCCAGCTCTTGAAGACGAATATTCTTGATATAGGCAAATAAGGGTATGAGCAAAATAGATAGACCCCCGGTCAAATATACTCCGATGAGAGCCTTCGGATCCGATCTGACGATCCCGATTTGAAAAATGATAATTCCCGGGAATGGCGACAGAAAATTTATCCAGGGACGCCAACTGCGCAATAATTTGCGAAACTTTTCAAGTTCTGATCGATAAAAGAAGACACATGACTCCAACACCAGCTCATCAGGAAACGGTCTGGCCGCGTTAATCTTCGCCTGAAATATTAGGTATACAAAACTGGCAATGCATAAACCTGCGCCGATCCACTGATAAAGATTCGAACAAATGAAGAAGAATGCGCAAGCAAAGAATAAAATCAAACTGTAAAGTAGACCATAACCTAGCAGGGTATATGAATGCACTTTATTGTGGAAACCTTTGGCTCTACTGCGAATTTCTTCCAGTGACATCACCCATGGCTCCACCGGCTGGTTCTGCCAAAGGGATTGAATACTAAATAGTTCATTTGTCATTTTTTCCCCCTCCATGGAAACGGTGAGCAAGGATTTCTTTGATACGATGAATCTTGGTCGATACATTGGATGGCGAAAGGCCGGTCACTTCGCCAATGGTATTTGTGTCCATCGCTTCCAGGTAAAGCAGAATCACTTGGCGATCCAGGGGATTCAGTTGCTGAATCAATTTCATGAGCCGATCCAGTGCCCGGTTTTGATCGGTGATTTGCTCCACATCACTCTCATCCGCCATGGTGTCGAGTACATCAAGACTGACCAAGGTTTTTGAATTGATCCGGCGATCCTTGATTACGTGAGAGGTGGCCACATTGTGAGCCACCCGATACACCCAGGTTCGCAGCGAACATCGGCCATTAAAGCTAGCCATGCTTCGCCACAAAGCAATGTGGATCTCCTGCAGCAAATCGCGGCGCCTTTCTATATTGGCTTCATAGGCCCGCGTCAGCCGATCTAATGCCGCTCCATAATCATGGGCTGCTTCTTGATATAATGCGTCTTGTTTCGAGGATTCTTCAGTGTCGGTCACATTCCCCTCTCATCGCGCCATTCTTAACCCTTTATATAAGGTAGTCGATTGCGGGAGATATTTCTTACACGATTTTTCTCCATTTCATAAAAAGGGATGCATGCTGTTCCATCTCATGCGCACCTTCATTGCTGAGAAAAGAAAGAGAAGGGCCTGAAAAAATAATTGAATCCGCCCGAAAGATATATAGCGGTATAACAGCGCCTGACTTGACATGCGCCAAGTAAGCTTGGTGCTTAGGCACAATGAGTGTCTGTCTTGCGCGAATTGAAGAAAAAGGATTAGAGGCTTCCAGGAGTAGCGGACTCCGCGCCCTCTGGCGGAAACAGGGTACTACCTCTAAAAGAGAGTAATATCGCATCAGATGGGAAAGACCATGGGAGCACCGGTTATGATCTCAATTGCTCAAATTGGGAAATGCGGCGAATTGCTAGTGCAGGTCGAGTTATTGCCGCACGGGATTGAATCGGCACTTTTGGCGATCGATGCCGGAGGAAGAATAAAAGAGATCCTGACCTTGCAGGTCACAGCCAGTCCTATTCAAATTTCGCATTTACTGTTTTGGGTTTTATTTTTGTTCTCTTTCCCATTCAGCAAAAAGGCCGGCAAGCCTTGATTCCATGGCATCGCCCGCGTGAATCACCACCCGGTAACTCAAGCGCAAAGTTTCTCCCCGCTTCAGGGATAATCCATCTGAATCCAGCCACTCCATGGGGGTTGGCGAGAAAAACCCATAATCCCGCGTAAACCAGGGGCTGGGGTACCAGCGGTTGCGAGGTGAATCGAAGATGGCGATCCCCTCCCGCTTTTGGCAGATAACTCCGGAATAATCCATCCAGGGAGATGTCTGGCCAAAAGTGTCTTTCTCTCCTGCCTTTCCAGTCGCGTTGATCAACGTCCCCCCCTCTTTCACCGACAATGCGGAAACCACGCGAGCGGAAAAAAGGGAGTGGTTGGTCTTTTCAATGAAAATGGAATTGAGCGCTTCCATTTCAATGGAAAAATCAATCAAACGCAAGTTTTCTCCAGGAACTGAAATGCGGATCTGACGGCGATCCCTGAGAACTGGATCCTGCCCTGGTTTATGCCAATCGCATTCGTCTTTCCACACAATTTCATCCGGCCCGTTTTTGATCAACGCAGGCCCCCGCGATACAATCTGCCCCAAATCGTTTCCCTCCTGCCAGTAATTCCCCCCATTCACCCGGTCACAGCCGAAGAAAAGCGAACGGTGATGCGGATAAGGGAGAGAAGATTCCGTGGTTAGAGACTGGCCGCTCAGCGGACCATTGACAGGAAAGAAGTAGGGATATTTCTGCCCGGACCCAAAACGGTAAACCGTGAAGGTCTTCCCATCGATTCGAACAATCAACCGATCATCCAACCTCTCGGCGGAAATATTCACGGGAGAAGAGACCTCACGGGGAAAAACGAAGGGCATAGTCCAGCAGGCAATCATTAGAATACAGGCCATCAAACAAAGGAAGGCTGGTTTCACTTTTTTTTGCCGCCTCAAATGAAAATTCAATATCCGATTGAATCTAATGTCTTGACAGAATTGAAGTCAAGCGGTTTCATGATCCAACGGGCTGTTGGATTTGAAAAAAAAACCAAGGATGGATCCTCAAAATACTGAGCAGCTATCCATGCCTGCGGAGCTGACACAACCAGATGATGAAAATGGGATGATGGAGGCGGCCTGCCTTCAGGACGTCTGAGCAAGCATGACAAACCCAGACGGGATGGGGGCACCCCACCTCCATCCACGCTATTTTCTCGGGAGGAGAACGGGTGATGAGAAATATTCGGATTCCATTCAGAAAAGAACAATCACGACGCAATTTTCTAAAGTCCTCCCTGGCCGGGCTCTCGGGCGCATTGGCTTCGCCCCTGCTTGTGCCGTGTTCTTTTTTTGGAGCCAATGCTCCCAGCAATCGTATCCAGATTGGCGCCCTTGGAGTGGGTCGAATTTCCAGGGAACATGACATGCCCGGTGTGCTGAAATACGAGAATGCGAGAATCATTGCGGTGTGTGATGTCGATTCGAGGCGTTGCAGCAAAGGGAGACTATTTGTAGAAGAGCATTATCGCGGGAAAGGGACCATTCCCCCCGATGTGAAGATGTTTACGAACTACCGGGAGATGCTGGCGAACCCTGAAATCGACGCAGTAATTATCAGCACTCCAGACCACTGGCACGCCAAACCCGCCATCGAGGCCTGCCGCGCCGGAAAGCACGTGTATCTCCAAAAGCCCGCATCTCTGACAGTGTCGGAAGGACGCATGATGAGTGATGCAGTCCACCGCACGGGCTCAGTTTTTCAACTGGGGACTCAACAACGCTCGATGCCTCAGTTTCATCGGGCCTGCGAACTAGTGCGCAATGGCCGAATCGGACAGCTGCAGAACATTCGAATTGGCCTTCCAAGTGATCCATCCGGGGAAGATGAACAGGCCATGCCCATTCCGTCCAATTTAAATTATGAAATGTGGTTGGGTTCTACTCCCTACGTGTACTACACCGAGAAACGAGTCCACCCGCAAAGCGATTATTCCCGTCCGGGATGGCTCCGCTGCGAACAGTTTGGCGCCGGCATGATTACAGGATGGGGAGTTCACCACGTAGATATTGCTCATTGGGGGATGGGCACGGAATATGGCGGCCCGGTGGAAATTGAAGCCGCCGCGGAGTTTCCCACCAAGGGTCTTTGGGACGTTCACGGGAAGTATACCGTGACGGCTCGCTATGCCAATGGCGTGACTATGCGCATCAGCGGAGACTTGCCCAACGGAGTGCGGTTTGAAGGCACGAAAGGTTGGATTTTTGTGACGCGAGGCGATTACTCGGTCACTTCGAGCGATCCAGTGGCTCGGGAAAAGAAGAGTCAATCTCTGTTGGCCAGCGATGAAAAAATCCTCGCATCGGAGATCGGACCCGGCGAAATCCATCTTCCTAAGAGTGCAGATCAGCACGGGAATTGGCTGGAGAGCATCCGTTCAGGGCAGCAGCCGATTTCACCCGTTGAGGTGGGTCATCGCTCTACCAGCGCTTGCCTGGTGAGTCACATCGCCATGAAGCTAAAACGGAGACTCTTCTGGGATCCGATCATGGAAAGATTTAGAAACGACGATGACGCCAACGCCATGTTATCCCGCGCTCAGCGTTGGCCTTGGGGAATTTGAGGAGGAGATAAACATTGCCTGCCGAGAGGCACTGAACCGCCAATTTCTATCCAATTCCACACCTGCGGCCTTGCCGCAAACCGTTTGATCCTCAGTGCCTCCCCAGCTCTTCAGGTTATTTATTTCCCACCAAAATATTCCTTCAGTCCACTCTGGGTCGCCTTCATGGATTTCTCCCCTTTGTGCCAGTTGGCGGGACAAACTTCTCCATTCTCCTCAAAGAACTGGAGTGCATCCACCATTCGCAAAGCCTCGTCGACGCTGCGGCCCAGAGGCAAATCATTCACCACCTGATGGCGAACGATGCCCTGGCGGTCAATTAGGAACAAGCCTCGGAAAGCAATCCCGGCCCCCTCCACCAACACATCGTAATCTTTAGAAATTGTTTTGTTGAGATCGGAAACAATCGTGTATTTCACCCCTTCAATCCCACCTTTTATTTTGGGGGTGCCCAACCAAGCCAGATGACTAAAATGAGAGTCAACACTCACCGCCACCACTTCCACGTTGCGAGCCTTGAATTCCGGCAATTTTTCATTAAAAGCATGCAGCTCGGTGGGACAAACAAAGGTAAAATCCAGAGGGTAGAAAAAGAGAAGGACATATTTGCCTTCATTGCCGGAGAGCGTGTAATTCTCAATGAATTGGCCTTCCTTGACCGCTGTAGCCTTAAAGTCGGGGGCTTTCCTGCCCACAAGAACACCCATGGTTTTCTCCTTTTTATTTGATGGATTTGATGCCAAAACTGTTCCAACAAACCAAAAATAAATAATTACATCACTCCCTCCTGATGGCAAATCAGAGGAGTTGCCCATGCCAGTGTGGCTGGCTCAACAAGATGATGAAAATAGACATTAAGGTGGGACGCGCAAGTGTGACGAAGTCACCCATCGCGCGTTGCCACCTTCCAGGGGAACGCTCATCTGTGGCAGTGGTCACATATCCCCACTCCTCCCGCACAATTTTCGGATCGATTACACTACACGGAATTTCAAGGGGGGATGGTAACTCCAAGTTCCAAGCGGAAAGGCCGCATCATTTGGAATCGGAGGGCTTCGGTCTGGCAATCCATGAAGCTTCCCTGGCGAGCCCTCTAATCGCCTTTGTCGAAGTGCACCGCGCAATTATGACAATCAAAGGGAAAAAGAAGGACGCGGGTAGGAAGAAACACCGAACACCGGCTGGCATGAGGAACTGCACGCCCGCTTATACTACGCATATTTTGGCAGGATGCCTTACAAGGAAAACAAAACTAATTTGGCAAAAGGAGTGCGCAACAAAAGGCCACTTATGTCGGAAAACACCATAAGTGGCCTTGGAAAAAACATTGCTACTTTTTCTTTTTCGGCGCGGGTTTGGCTTTCGGCGCAGCCTTTGCCTTGCCACCAGTCTTGCAGGCCATAAGATAACCCTCTCTTTTGAAAGATTTGTCTTCAGGCTTTTGAGCCTGCCTGTTAATTACTATCTTCAGGAAAGGGCTGTCAAGAGATTTCCTGAAAATATCGCCACTTTTCATTTTTCTAGAAATCCAAGACCTACCAAACGGGTGCTTTCGGCGGTGACGACGGTCACACAAGAGCCCTGCCAGAGTATTATCTCAGTTGGGAAATTTACCGCAATCGCTTGCCGCTCACTTTTATTTGCGCCTCAAAGGCGAGGGTGCAATTGAAAATTGCATACGGTGCGCCTCTTGTTGGAGTATGGTGACTATATCCCCGCTTTCCTTGGCGCGACGCATCCGACTGGAACATGGCGCGGACAAGTTCACGCACTCCAAAATTAACCGCTTCGCGATTCCTTCCTTTTAGAGCGTCACTTTTGATCGCACTCCAAAGGCAATATGGGCTTGACTTTTCATCCAAGATGGGACGAAATGAGTTTTTTGGATCGTCAAAATCATGTGTGAAATTTCCACAGGACGCTCCAATTATTCTTTTATCTTTAACACAAGGGGACCCTCCCATGAACAATTTGATGAAAAGAAATCCTTTAAAAACAAATCTTTCATCTCCCTCTCAAACCGAATTCTCTACCGGAGCTGTTTTGAATCGCCGCCAATTTTTGGGTGCTGCCGCTGGCGGCGCTTTCATGATCGTGCCTCGTCACGTCTTGGGGGGGCAAGGCCAAACCGCTCCCAGCGACACTCTCCACATCGCCATCATCGGTGCTGGCGGCCAGGGCACTGTCAACATGAAATCTCTTTTGCAGGAGCAAGATGTTCGCATTATCGCCGTAGCGGATCCCAATGAAGAGAGTGATTATTCGAAGTTTTATTATGGCGGCGTTGCCGGCCGGAAGCCTGCTCTAAGACTAGTCGATGATGTCTATCGGAAAAAAGAGGGGAGTGCGTTTAAAGCCTGTGCGGAGTATGTCAATTATCGCGACATGCTGGAGAAAGAAAAAGATGTTGACGCGGTGCTGGTAGCCACTCCAGACCATGTTCATGCCGTGGCCACTCTGGCGGCGTTACAGTTGAAGAAACATGTGTATTGTGAAAAGCCGCTCTGTCATTCCATCTACGAGGTTCAGAAAGTCGTGGCGGCGGCCCGCGAAGCAAAAGTAGCCACGCAGATGGGCAACCAGGGACATAGCGGAGAAGGTCTGCGGCTTTTTTGCGAATGGGTTTGGGATGGAGCCATCGGGCCAATTCGAGAGGTCCATGCCTGGGCGGTTTTCCCTCCCCTGAATGATTTAAAGGAATATCCCACCGAAAATATTCCTGTTCCTCAGGGCCTTAACTGGGATCTCTGGCTCGGCCCCGCGCAGGAACGACCATTTCATCCGGCTTATGCCCCGGTGACTTGGCGGGCTTGGCATGATTTTGGGACCGGCATGATGGGCGACTTTGCCTGCCACCATCTTGATCCGGCTTTTACCGCGCTTAAGTTAGGTTATCCCACAAGCATTGAAGCCAATCATTTTGGAGCGGGAAAGAATACTTATCCATTCGCAGCTTTGATTTACATGGACTTCCCCGCGCGCGGCGACATGCCTCCAGTCCGGATTCACTGGTATGATGGCGGATTGATGCCGCCTACCCCGGAAGAACTGGGGCCCAACCGGAAATTGGCGCCTCATGGAATATTGCTCGTTGGGGAGAAAGGAAAAATCCTGGGCGGCGGCTGGGCCCAGTCTCCTCGCCTTATCCCCGAGAAGGCGATGCAGGAATATAAGCGCCCACCCAAATCGTTGCGGCGCTTGCAGGGGCATCATCGCGACTGGATCGATGCCTGCAAAGGCGGCGAACCGGCCTGTGCCAATTTCGAAGCCATTGGCAAAATGGTGGAAGTCATCCTCATGGGCGCAATCGCGGAACGCGTGGGGGGAAAATTAAACTGGGATAGCGCAGCCGGCCGGTTCTCCAATTCCTCCGCGGCCAGCGATTTGTTGAAACCCATCTTCAGAAAAGGATGGGAAGTTTAGCGAAACTGCATCTCAGAATTTTAGAGCCCTCTGGCTGACATATTTTAAAGCCTGACGCAAGATCGATGGTTTTTGCCGCTCAGGCGAAACGATGGGATTTCTTTTTAGTATTTTTAATTCGTGAAAAAGGTTAAAGCACCCGCGACACCGACCACTCGGCCCTATCGGCGTTTAAAACGAATATGCAAGATGCACTCAAATCTCTTTTTGAAAAACATTTCGGCGAAGCCGTGGAAAAGCTGCTTCCGCTCAAGGGAGATGGTTCCACCCGGAAGATTTACCGGCTTGTCAATTCGCAACGCACCACCATCGGCGTTACTAATTCCGATCGGCAGGAAAACCAAGCCTTCCTCACTTTCTCGCGTCACTTTCGCAAGTGCGGTCTCGCCGTCCCCGCCATCTACGCGGAGAATCCGGAACAGACCATATACCTTGAGGAAGATTTGGGGGACTTATCTCTTTTCAAATTCCTTTCCGAGAATCGCAACGCGGATGGGCTTGGCACCCCGGTGATGGAAATCTACCAGCAGGTGGTTCAAATCCTTCCCCTCTTCCAAATTCTCGCCGGCAAGAATTTGAATTACCGCGTCTGCTATCCCCGATCCAGCTTCGACAAACAATCGATGATGTGGGATCTCAACTATTTCAAATACTATTTCCTGCGCTTAAGCCAGATCCCATTCAACGAACAGGAATTGGAAAATGATTTCGACAAATTTACCCGCTACCTGCTCTCCGCGAATCGTAATTTTTTTCTGTATCGCGACTTTCAATCGCGCAATGTGATGATCAAGGAGGGACATCCCTTTTTTATCGATTACCAGGGCGGACGCAAAGGAGCGCTCCAATATGATATCGCCTCCCTGCTCTACGATGCCAAAGCAGACCTGCCCTTTGAACTGCGGGATGAACTTCTGAATCGCTATCTGGATGCCGCGGAGAAGCTGATTCCCTTGGATCGGGCGGAATTTCTAAAATATTTTCCGGGATATGTTTATATCCGGATTTTGCAGGCAATGGGAGCTTACGGTCTTCGCGGTTTTTACGAGAAGAAGACCCATTTTCTGCAAAGCATTCCATATGCAATCCGCAATTTGGAGTATCTTTTGCGGACGGCGGAGCTGCCGATTGAACTGCCCGCCCTGCTGCAGATTATCAAGAGGATGGTGGCTTCTTCGCTGCTTCGTCAGTATGGAAACGCCGATTTGAAATTAACCGTCCGCATTCAGAGCTTTTCCTTTAAGAAGGAAATCCCCAGCGATGAGCGCGGACATGGCGGCGGTTACATTTTTGATTGCCGAACGCTGCCCAATCCCGGCCGCTTGCCGGAATTTTCTAAATTGACGGGAAACAATCCGGAGGTTATTGCCTTCATGGAAAAAGAGGAAGAGGTTCATAGTTTTTTGAACCATCTTTACGGCTTGCTGGATCAAACCGTGGAGAATTATCAAAAGCGCAATTTTACCGATCTGATGGTTTCGTTCGGATGCACGGGTGGACAACACCGCTCGGTATACTGCGCCAATCAATTGGCCCGGCACTTGCGCGACAAATATCGCATCGACATCGAACTCCGGCATCGGGAACTGGAGAAATTTCAGGACGCGGAATGAGTACGGAAGGACGAAATATTGTTAGGGAAAGATGCCGATCCCTCCTGTCAGAAATCGTTTGGGGCAGCAAAAACTTTGGATCGGATATTCGACAACTGAATAAATCCAAGCTTCAGTTATCCCTCATCTCCCTTTTTTCAGCCCTTATCCTTCATCCTTCGTCCCCCATCCCTCAGCCCTTATCCTTCATCCTTCATCCCTCCTCTCCCATCCTTCATCCTTCATCCCTCATTCATCATTCCTCCTTTCCTGAGGGTTCGCCATGCCATTAAAAGCCATGATTCTGGCGGCCGGCGTGGGAAGCCGTCTACGGCCATTGACTGATACCTGCCCCAAGGCTCTCATTGAAGTTAATGGCACTCCAGTGCTTGAAATCATCCTTCGACGCCTAATCCGGGCCGGGGTCGGAGAGGTGATCATAAATGTTTTCCATCTGGCGGAGCAGATCATCCATTTCCTGGAAACCCGCAACAATTTTGGCATTCACATCAAAATTTCCCGGGAGACCGAGCTGTTGGATACCGGGGGTGGATTGAAAAAAGTCGCCCCTTTTTTCAGCGATGGCCACCCTTTCGTTCTCCATAATGTGGATGTATTGGCAACGCTGGATCTACGGACTATGTTGTCTCACCACAACGACCATAACAACCTGGCTACTCTCTATTGTGGAGGGAGAGAGAGCAGCCGGTGTTTTCTGTTTGACGATAATGACAGGCTCTGCGGCTGGCGATCAATGCCGGACGGAAGGACTCTCTGGGCAAGGGGACCAATCAGCGGGGCACGGCCTCTTCCCTTCAACGGCATCCACATTCTTTCTCCCTCCATTTTTCCGCAGATGACGGAAGAAGGAGTTTTTTCGATTAATCGCACCTATTTGCGGCTCGCGGGCGAAGGAAAATCCATTCAAGCCTTTGAAGTGCCAGGCGTCTTTTGGCGGGACATCGGGCGGGTTGAGCAACTGGAAACGATTCGGCGTGAGATCATGGAAAAGAGGATCGTGTTTTAGGGATGAGGGATGGAGGAAGGATGAAGGATGAGGGATGAGGGATGAGAAGTGAATATCGCGGTTTTTTCAGTTTTTGAATTCATCACCAGAGTTGCAGGACGGTGGCTGAAGAAGCTGACTGCCTTGGAAAAAGAACAGTCTCACCAATGGATTAATAGATTGAAAATATTCTAAAACGAGGCGCCTTTTTTCTCTTCGTCCCCGCGATATAATGCCTGTGTTTTGAATCCCCTCTACATTTCGTAAAGCGTTTCATCCCGGCTGGGAGGCCGGCTGTACTTTCCGAGTCCCCCTTTTTGTTGACCCGGCAAGGCAAAGGGCATTTCTTCTCCCCCCAGCAAATCCCCCATCTCCTCCTCGAGTGCATCGGGGTCCTCGCCGGATTCCATGCGGCGCAAGGCCTCCTTCATGTTGTCGTTTAATTCTAATCCAGTAAGGTTGGTGAAACGCTGCATAAAGCGGGCGGCAGCCTTGGGATCATTTTCATCCAATCCTTCCATCTCTGAGGCCAGTGTCGTCATAGCCTGTTCCATGCGGCTTTCATCGATAGGCAAATCCGGCATCCCCTCGGGGGTTTCCTCCCCTTCCTTCTTTCCGCTTGATATCGTGGCAAAACGGGAAACTCTCCGGCTCATTTTTTCTTGGCCACATTTCGGACAGCCTGGGACTTTTTCCGTATTCACACTTCGGCAAAAGAAATTAAATATGCGATGACATTCCGGGCAATAGAATTCGTAGATTGGCATTCAGAACACCTCAGCACATGGTCTTTCAGAAGAAGATTATACCACGGCGGCCCACTTAAAATTTCTCAAGGATGATTACAAGAATCTTCAAGACATTCGATATGTCAGTTATGTTTTGCTGAAAATCAATCACAGCCCGGACAACAAAAACAGCGCCTCCCTAAAAAAATTCCCCGAGATTCTTGTCCATCTCCGTCTCCTCCTTCTTGACAGCACGGGGGAAGTTCTCTATTCACAAGATGGTCGTCCATTGGAAGAGGGGAAGAGTTATAATTTCGAGAAATTTAGGGCCTTTCCAAAAATTAGGCTCCTTGAGGCCGGAATTAGGGGGAACGATAATTCGGAGGTGAGGAGGCAATAGTTGGGCGCGTCTAGAGAAGTGTGGACTAACAACTCCATCGTTGAGAGCATTCAGGAATTTTCCGGGTTCTGCTGAGGGGTCAGAATCGGCTCAAAACAGCGGCGGCAACGGGCTTCATAAGTGCCGGAGGCTCCCACCAGCACCCGGTCAGTGCTCTCAATGAGGCGCTGCGTATAGTTGGCGGGGTTCCCGCACTTGACGCAAATCGCCAGGGTTTTTTCCACATACTCGGCTACGGCCAAAAGTTGAGGAATCGGTTCGAAGGGCTTGCCCAAATAGTCTTTGTCAAGGCCGGCCACAATCACCCGCTTCCCCAAATCGGCCAAACGATTGCAGACCTCCACTAGTTGATTGTCGAAGAACTGGGCTTCATCAATTCCGATGACTTCGGAACGTGGATCCAGCCTTTCCAGAATCTCCGCTGCGGAACCAACCACTTCGGAACGCAGGCGCATCTCACTGTGTGAAACAATTTGATCGTCGCTATAACGGACATCGATCGTTGGCTTGAAGATTTGTACCCTTTGGCGCGCAATCTGGGCGCGGCGCAATCGCCGGATCAACTCTTCGGTTTTGCCGCTGAACATACTCCCACACACAACTTCAATCCATCCGGTGGTTCCTGGCCGCATCATAGCGAATCAATTTCTCCCATGAAATTGTCCCTGTGACACTGATAAAAGCTGATACAGGCAAACAATTGGCAACTGTTTATTAGAGCTATGAACTCAAGATTTAGACAATCAGTAAAAAGCAACCAATGTCAAAAACATCGCGCTCCCATCCCCGATCTCCCTTTATGGCAGCGCTTAACATAGACAAAAGAGGTCACATTGTCAAAATAATGTATGTTAATATTTCAACAAGCTGAACAAAAAGCAAAAGGGTGATTGGGCTCCATGGTTCACGGAATTTTGAGTCGGCTCCACCATCCGTTCGCGGGGGAAATTTAATATCCAAAAGGCCAAATGCGCAATCCTTTTTTATGTCCCAGGAAGATTTAAAAAATGAAATTAACTTTCTGCGCCGGCAATTGAAAGAATTGCTGGAAAATGCCGACAATCCTCTTCCCCCCACCTTCAAGATGCCAGGGACGGAAAGTTTCTGGCACAACTTGTTTGCCACCGAATCCATGGGGATGGGGTGCATAGATTTGGAGGGGCGCTATCTCTACTTCAATGATGCTTGGACCCGAATGCTAGGTTATACCCGAGTTGAATTAATCGGAATGCAGAATCTCACCGCGACTCATCCTGATGATGTTGAAAAAACAAGGGAAGATTTGCGGAAATTTTCAAGCGGGGAAATTGATCACATTCGCACGGAGAAAAAATACCTCAAGAAAAATGGAGAGACTTTTTGGGCCGACGCAACCTTCACCGCCCTCAAGGACAACAATAAAAAGGTTGTAGCAGTTTTTTGGATTGCGGTGGATATCACATCCCATCGGAAGGCCGAAGAAAAACTGCGTCTCAGCGAGGAGCGATTGCGCTCAGTGGTGAGCAATATCCCCATTGTCCTGTTTTCCATCGACAAAAATGGAATTTTCACACTCTCCGAAGGCAAAGGGCTGGAGGTTCTGGGGCTAAAGCCCGGTCAGGTGGTGGGAATGTCCGCTTTCGAAATCTATGCGGGAAATGCGGGAATTATCGATGCTCTAGCTCGGGTCTTACAGGGAGAGTCCTTAATCTCCACCACCTTTGTTCAAGGGCAATATTTTGAAACTCGTTATGAACCGCTCTTCGGTCCGGACGGCACTTTGGCGGGGGCCCTCGGCATAGCGGCCAATGTAACTGAGCGCAAGAAATCCGAATTAGCAATAGAAGAAAGTGAATGCCGGCTTCGCTCTATCATCGACTCGGCGCCATTCGGAGCCCACCTGTACGAACTCCGCCCGGATGGCGCCTTGATCTTTACGGGAGCCAACCGGTCCGCAGACCAAATTCTGAATATCGATCATCAGCAGTATGCCGGGAAATCGTTCGAAGAAATCTTCCCCCAGTTGGCTGAAACCGGCGTCCCCGCTGCTTATCGGATGGTGGCTTCCACCGGGCAAAACTACGAAACCGAACAGATCACTTATAAAGATCAAGTAATTCAGGGAGCGTTTGAAGTCCATGCCGTTCAAACCGGACCCCAGCGGATGGTGGCCTTTTTCCGGGACATTACGGAACGGAAAAAAATGGAAGAAGAAGTGAAAACCTCTCGGGCAAATTTGCTTTCCCTGATTGAAAACACTCCTGATTCGATTTTTTCCGTGGATCGGGATTTCCGCATGGTTACCTTCAACAGCCCCTTTGCCCGGTCGTTCCAATTAGTTTACGGACATCCTTTGAAGGCGGGTTTGACTCCTGATGAATTAGTGCCTCCGCGGGAAGCCGAACTCTGGCGGGAGTTATATGGCACCGCCATGCGCGGGGAACGGTTTATCATTCCCTATCAATTAAATATGCAGGGGGAAGAACATTTCTTTGAATTGTCCTTTAATCCCATCGAATCGGATGGCCAAATCGGCGGGGTTTCGGTATTTGCGAGGGACATCACGGAACGCCGCCGTGTTGAAGCCGCCATGCAAGAGAGTGAACGCCGCTACCGTAACATGTTGGAAACCGTTAACCTAATGGCGGTGATGCTGGATATTGAAGGCAATATCAGCTTCTGCAATAGTTTTCTGGCCCAGCAAACCGGCTGGCTGGCTTCGGAATTGGAGGGGCGGAACTGGTTTGCCACTTTGATCCCCCCCGAGGACAAACAAAGGCGCGAAGAGGAATTCCTCAAGGCGCTCAACGAATCCCAAATATTTCCCAATGAAGAGGGCATCATTTTGACGCGCCATGGAGGAAGGAGAACCATCTTATGGGATCATACGCTCTTGCGGGGACCCGAGGGACGAGTCTCCGGAATCGCCAGCTTGGGACGGGATGTCACCGAAATGCGCACCCTCGAGGAGCAACTGCGCCAGTCTCAAAAAATGGAATCCGTGGGACGTCTGGCGGGAGGAATCGCTCACGATTTCAATAACCTGTTGACTGCCATCAATGGCTACGCTGAACTTTTATTGATGGATTTGAAACGGCGGGATCCGGGCTATCAGACGGCCAAAGAGATCCTGTCCGCGGGAGAAAAGGCGGCGGGACTGATCCGCCAATTGTTGGCCTTCAGCCGGAAGCAGATGCTGCAGCCGCGCATCCTCGATTTGAACCAGCTCATTCAAGAAAACACCAAGATGCTCTTCCGTCTGATTGGCGAAGATATTGAATTGATCGCGAAACTGAGCCCTGACCTTTGCAGGATCAAGGCAGACCCGGGACAAATTGAACAGGTGATCATTAATCTGGCGGTAAATGCCAGGGATGCCATGCCCGCGGGTGGCACATTATTGATTGAAACCCACAACGCGGAATTGGATCACGAATATGCCCGGCAACATGTCTCCGTCATTCCCGGACAATACATCCTTTTGGCCGTTAGTGACACCGGGATCGGAATGGATTCCGGCACGCTTTCCCATATCTTCGAGCCCTTCTTTACCACCAAGGAAAAGGGCAAAGGGACTGGACTTGGTCTCTCCACCGTTTATGGGATTGTCCAACAAAGCGGCGGCCATATTTGGGTTTACACCGAACCGTGCAAGGGAGCAACCTTCAAAATTTACCTTCCGGCAGTTCTGGATAACCCACGCTTGGAGAGTTCGCCCCGTCCTATTTCTGAATCCCTGCGAGGATGGGAGACCATTCTGGTGGTTGAAGATGAACGCACCGTAAGGAACATGACCTGCTTGAGCCTTCAGAAAAGGGGATACCATGTCCTGCAGGCGGCGAATGGAGAAGAGGCGTTGAATATTATCACTCAACCTGGTCAGACCATCCATTTGTTGATCACGGACGTAGTGATGCCCCAAATCAGCGGGCGTGAGTTGGCAAGGAGAGTTCAGCTCCTGCGGCCCGAAGTAAAAATCTTATATATGTCGGGCTACACCCGAAACGCCATAGTTCATCATGGAGTGTTGGAGCCTGGACTTGAATATATCCCCAAGCCGTTTTCCCCCGCGAGCCTATCCCGTTTGGTTCGGGAAATCCTGGATTCCAAGAACCGAGGTTTCCAGAGTTAAGAATCTCCCCCGCCCGCTTCGTCTCATCTATCTCAGTATTCCGAGGATCTTTTAAAATTTAGCAACACATCCAACCTTGTCAAGAATGCCGTGATGGAATTATGATTCCATGGGAAACGACGGCAAGCTTCCCAATCTCTCCCTTTGTGAATGGAGAAAAAATGAAAGTACTTTTCATCGGCGGGACAGGCAACATCTCCTCGGCTTCCACCACGCTGGCCATCGAGCGGAATTTGGAGTTGACTATTCTTAATCGCGGGCTCAGCGCCCCAATCCCCGAAGGAGCAAATTGGCTCCAAGTCGACATGGAGGATGATTCGGGGGCGGCCGCTATTTTAAAGGACCGCACCTGGGATGCGGTCGTCAATTGGATTGCCTTTGAGCCCGCGCAGGTTGAACGGGATATTCGATTATTTCGAGGCAAAACCCGCCAATATATCTTCATCAGTTCGGCATCCGCTTACCAAAAACCGCCCCGGCACTATCTCATAACCGAAGAGACTCCGCTCGATAATCCTTTCTGGAAGTATGCGCGCGATAAAATGGCCTGCGAGCATCGGCTGCTTCAAGCTTTTCGCGATGAGGAGTTCCCGGCCACCATTGTCCGCCCTTCCTTGACTTACGGAAAAACCTGGATACCCTGCACGGTGGGAGGACATGATTTCACGGTAGTAAATCGCCTCCGCCGAGGAAAGCCGGTGATTGTGCATGGGGACGGACAATCTCTCTGGACCATGACTCACAACACCGATTTTGCCGTGGGACTGGTGGGACTCATCGGGCAGGCGAAAGCCCTTGGGAAATGTTTTCATATTACGTCAGACGAAGTCCTGACCTGGGATGCCATATACCATCAACTGGGATGCGCTGCGGGAGCGGCTCCCCGGCTGGTCCATATTCCATCCGATTTCATCGCCCGTTTCAATGCCAGGATAGGAGATAGTTTGCGGGGCGACAAGATGTATAGCCTGGTCTATGACAATTCGAAAATTAAGAAATTTGTCCCGGAATATCAGCCCAAAGTCTCTTTTGCGGAAGGAATCCGTCAATCTATAGCATGGTTCGACGCCGATCCTAGCCGCCAGAAAATCAATCCCGCCATGGACAATTTGTTGGATCGCATTCTTACTGAATATGACAAGGGAGGTGGATTTTAATCGAGAGATGATCCAGACAATGTGCCAATTTCTAACAGCTGAAACCAAAGCTCATTAAAGCAAAGTTTTCAGCCGCTCATACCCTTTCCGGCTGACGGGCAGTTGTGTCCCATCCATCAGGATGGCGGTCCAGGCTTCCCGAGTCATCATTTCCAGCCGGGACAAACGGTCCAGGTTCAAAATATAGGAACGATGAATCCGAATGAAACGCCTCGGATCAAGGGAGGCTTCCACTTCGGCCATGGGTTGTTGTTTCAAATAGCTTTTGCCTTCCGATTTCACGCAAATATAGTCGTCCTGCGCTTCGACATAGTCAATTTTGCGAGCCGGAATCACATGAACTCGGGCCCCATCGCGAATCAGAATTCTCTCCAAACCGGGTTGACCTTTCCGAACGGTCTCCGCTAAAGGGGCGAGGGGAGGACGATTCCGTGGATTCAAATGTTTTCTTGCCTGTTGTAGCGCTTTTTCTAGGCGCTCAACCGAGATCGGTTTTAGTAAGTAATCCGCCGCATGGACTTCGAAGGCTTTTAAGGCAAATTCGTCGAAAGCCGTTACAAAGATCACCGTCAAATTCTCGCGCTGAATCAAGTCCAAAACTTCAAACCCATTTAATTTTGGCATTTGAATGTCGAGCAACAGCAAGTCGGGTTTGAAATCATTAATGGCTTTGACCGCGTCGAAGCCATTGCCGCATTCCGCTACAATTTCAATATCGGAATGGGACGAAAGCAGCTCTCTTAAAAGTTGTCGGGCCAGGGCTTCATCATCGACGAGGACAGTCCGAATATTTCCCGTATTCATTTCACTGGTCATATTCATTCAAGAGATAAGTGTAATTCAAGGTGCAACAGGGTAAACCAGCCGTGCTGGCTGGCTGAATTGAACAATAGGCGGGAGGGTTAGGCTCCCGCCCAGGCGGTAGGCTCGCCCTCCCAGGCATTCCATCCCGGGGAAAAACAATCCTATTGCAAATTGCCTAATCCCTCGGATTGAGATTATTTTCATAACCTCGCGGAACTTTCACTTGTAATCTCAGGCCGTCCGAGGGGATGGCTTCGATTTATCCTCCATTTGTACAATCCCTTTCCCGCTGAACTCAGCGGGGAGAGTCAATCTCACCTGAAAAGAAGAGCCTTGATCATCATAGTTAATCCAGGCCTGATCTCCATAAAATTCTTCCAAGCGTCGTCGGACTAATGACAAACCATAACCGGCCCTGTTTGATTTTGGCCGGTCAGGATCGCAGGGATTTTCCACCGAAAGCTTCAATTTGCTCCCCGCACATCGGGCTTCCAGATTGATGTTTCCCCCCTCAAGCAAATGGCCAATGCCGTGATTGATGGCATTTTCCAGCAAAGGCTGCAACAAAAGCGGGAGGAAGAGGCATCCGCAACTTTCCTCCGCGATGGATTTCTGAACCTGGAGTCTGGATCCGAACCGGATCTGCTCAATGGCAAGATAATTCCCCGCCAATTCAATCTCTTCGCCAAAAGTGATCAAATCCATCCCAGCATAATTCAGGCTTTTGCGCAGGAAATCCGCCAACTGCAAACACATCTGCCTGGCGGCCGCCGGATTGGAACTGGTCAAAGCGCTGACCGAGTTCAGGCTGTTAAATAGAAAATGGGGGTGTAGTTGAGCTTTTAGTGCCTTAAGCTCCGATTCCCGCGCCAGCAAATGCATCTCCAGCACTTTTTGTTCTGCGGCTTTGGATTCCTCAATGGCAAGGATCAAATAGTGGATGGCCAGGGCTAGGGCGAACAACAACACTCCCATCGCGAAAAGAAGAGGATTTAACGGCTGAACCTTCTCCGGCAATTTTTCGAATCCGGGAGCCAGAGCGAGCATCTTCGCCCAGACCATCCCAAGGGGAACCCAAAGCCCGCTTGAAAAAAGGGTGGCTACGCCCAACGTGATGAGTTGTTGCCCCCATACCGCTTTTTTTAGGGAAAAAGTCCGGCAGAAATACCAGGATCCTAATCCCATGAAAGCGTTGATCAATCCCAAAGGCAGCAGCCAAGCTAAGGCTTCTATCCAATTGAGGATTTCCGCAAGAGTGAGCATATAGCCCACCATTCCGGAAAACAAAAGCCAACCGGTCAAATAGATAAACAGTCTTCGTGTGTTAACCAAGATTGGGTGCATGAAGCGAATGGCCTGAGACAAGCGGAATCTTTGAAATTATGACCAGGCAAACCGTGCAACAAAAACTTTGGCTGTCCCCTCTCAATTGCGGCAAAATCATTCAATCTTCGTTCGCAATTCAGAATTAATTCCTTACCTCCACCCCACCCATCAGCACAAATCCCCGGACCACCAATTGCTTCGAAAAAGCCTCTTGGGGGTGGCGGGTTTTGTCTTCAAATCCGCCCATGATTGGCACGGCATCCATCAATACATTCCAGTCTTCCGGCACCTTGATTTCGATGCCACCCCAAAAGGCGAAACAACTGATCACTGCCTGTTCTGCCTGGATGGAGGCTTCCCGAAGATCAATTTCACACCCCCCCATGATGGCCGTCAGCTCTCCGCCCTGAAAATTTTTTGAGCGGGAACTCCGCTTGAATCCGCCCAGCACGGCAGCTCCCCGAATCTGAGATTCCAGCGGTTTCTTTCCACTCGTTCCGACGAAAACTTGCCAGACGAGGGCAATGCCCGCCAAAATCAGGAGGGCTGGCCAGAACTTCCAGAAATCGACGTGGGTGACATGCAGATTGTCGAGGAGGAGCAAAGTGCCGAAGCCCATCAAGCCGGCGCCAAAAAGTTTCCCCCAGTCTCCTCCGGTCTCCGTCAATTTTGCGGCTCCCACGACAATCAAAAAAACCGGCCAATAATGCCAAAAATTCTCCGCGTGTATGACTCCCAGATTATCTAAAAGGAAGAGCACTCCCACCAGAATGATGGTGAGGCCCGCTATTAATTGAGGTGTGATTCGAATTGAAGGTTTCGGTTCCATGGCTCTGCTCCGTTTTTGTCGATTTTAACTGGAATTTCTTTTAACATTCAGCAAACCGGGATGATTAGAGAATCGATTGATCCTTCATTCCCATGACTGGAATTCTTTTCTCTTCCCTTCGAGTGTTCCAGAGATCATCCACCAGCCGCGTCACACCGATAATCACCAGTAAAAGAGGCCAATATTCCCAATAATCATCTACTGGAGCCAAACCCACATTGTCGAGAAGAATCACTACACCGGCCGTGATTAAGGTCAACCCCATAAATAAATGGGGTCTCGAGATTATCTCACTATAACGGGGCATGGGGCACCTCCAATTATCTAACAATTCGCTCAGGGGAAAAGCGCATTTGGTTGACTGCCCCTGATCTGATGACATCATGGCACGCAGGCGCCCAGGACGCATTCGATTTTCGGTGAGAGGCAGGTTTTAACCGATAAGTGGCAAAAAAAATGGATAAAGCGAGCAATTATCCGCCTGGGAACCGCAAGGTTGCATTTATTCAGCACCGCGCAAGACGGGCGGAGCAGGTGCTTAGCGCATGCTTGATGAGCACGCGAGGAATTGGCCGTTCTATCCGTAAGAAGGGGCTGGGGGGCCGAGGAGGCAGATACAGCACCTATTCTGGGCCAAAAACCATCGCTTTGAAATATGCTGCCGCGGACTTCACTCCGGTCTTGGTGGCAGGTTTCTTAGCCGCGGCGCCAGTTGATAGGCCCTTTCCATCTCAGCGCGAGCCTCCGCTGAGTTCCCAGACTGAAGGAAGGCTAATCCAAGATTGTAATGGGCCTCGGCGTAATCAGCTTTTAAGCGCAAAGCTTCTTTGAAGGCCGCCTGTGCTCTCGAATAGTCTTTGGCTTGTAAGAGCACCAGGCCCAGATTGTTGTGGATCTCGGCGGAATTAGGATTTTCTTTGAGAATGTCCCGGTAGACGTTGGCAGCTCCTGTCAAGTCTTTGTTCTGGCTTAAAGCCAAGCCCAAATTGATGCGAGCCTCGAGATATTTGGGATTCAAGCTGACGGCTTCAGTGAATTCCTGGACCGATTCTTGTAGATGGCCCGTTTGTGCGAGTGCCAAACCCAGGTTGTAGTGAGCCTCGGCGAGGTCCGGGTCGCTCATGACAGCCTGTCGGAATTCCTCCAAAGCTTTCGTACGCTCATTCTGCCGCCAGCAAAGAAGTCCGAAGCCGGAGTGGGCCTGAGCGTAGTCCGGCTTAAGCTCCAGGGCCTTCTCGTACTCCGCCTTGGCCTTTGCGGAGTCTCCTTTCTTGTCCCACACGACGCCCAGGTAGTAATGAGGAATGGGAAGATCAGGGCTTTCCGCGATCGCATTTTGAAAGGATCCCAAAGCCTCATCCAGGTCTTCCTTTTTTAGGGAAGCCACGCCTTGAAGAATGAGGCTTTTGGCGCGGGTTAGGTGAAACCTGAAATTCTGCAATTCCCCTATTTGACGCAGTTCCGTTTCAGCATCCTTCTTCTGTCCTTGAGCTTGCAGTATGATCCCCAGATTGTAGCGAGCCTTTTCAAAATCCGGTCTAAGCGTTACGGCCTGGCGAAAGGCCCGGATGGCACCCGGTAAATCGTTTTCAGTCTTCAATGCCATTCCCAAATTGAAATGGGCTTCCGGGTTGGTGGGATCAAGACGAACCGTCTCGCGAAACTCCGCGAGCGCCCCCTTCAGGTCTCCTGCGCGCCGGAGTGTAACACCTAGTCGAGAGTGAGCAAGCGAGAACGCGGGATTCAACTGAATGGCGCGCCGAAACTCAAGGCGGGCCTCCTCAAGATTACCGAGTTGCCCCAAGGCTAATCCCAAGTGATAATGCGCTTCAACGAAGGAAGGCTTTATTTTAAGGCAGCGTTGAAATTCTTCGACGGCCGAGGTGGGATTATTGTCCTGCAACCGCGCCAAGCCTAAACGGTGACGCGCCTCCCAATGGGAAGGGTCTAGCCGCAGTACTGCCTGTAATTCCGTGATACCCTCCGCCAAGTCTTCTCGCTCCAAGAGAACTATGGCCAGAAAATAGCGAGCCCCGACATGTCTCGGATTCAATTTCAGTGCCGCCCGAAGCTCACCCAAAGCCTTGGCCTCGTCATGCAAATCGTAATAGGTGGCTCCCAATCCAAAATGGGCTTCAACCCATTTGGGTCTTAGTTGCAGCGAGGTTTGAAAGGCTTTAACCGCCGCCTGGGGATCGCCTTTGTATTTCAGGCTCAGCGCTAAATCGTAATGGGTATCCGGATCATTCGGTTCCAGGCGCAGAGCTTGCTGGTATTTTTCAACGGCCTCATTCCACCGTTTGTCCCTCGAGTATTTCAGGGCCTGCCGTCGATACAGCTCGGCCTGGCTTTCAGCTCGAAGACCTAGAGAAGGAGAAAGAGGCAGGGCAAAGGAGAGAAACAACCAAACGGAAATCAGAATGCCGGAGCCATTAGAAAGGACGGCTTGAAGGGAGAGTGGGGATGTTCTCAACAAATTACGGCCTCATCTGCCTGATGTGTTCTTCTTATTATTTCCGTCTCCGAACACAAAAAGTCTAGCCCGTGCATCTCGTCTTTGCAATGCCTAAAGAATAGACTTCCTAATCTGGTTGCTTATTGAGACCAAGTGATCTTTCAGGAAGGCAATGGGGTTGCATGAATCCTTAGGGGCGATCCAGAAAGACCGCCCCCAGGAAGGTTTTGATCTACCACATGAACTTCAAGCTCATCTGGCCGATGCGCGGGTCTCTGGCTCCGGTGACCCTTCCAAATCGGCTGCTGCTGAAGTTACCACTTGGGTTATCAAACTGAGTATGGTTGAAAATATTGAAGAATTCTGCCCGGAAATGCAATGACATGCTTTCCCGCAACTTGGTGGATTTCTGCAGCGAGAAATCCCAGTTGTTAAATCCCGGCCCATGGAAAAACCTTCGACTTGAGTTCCCGAATTGTCCGTAAGGGCCGGTTTGGAAGGCGTCGGGGTAGAAGTAGAGGTTAGGACTCCCGTCGGGACCAGGCAGTCTCGGATCTTGAATCTTCACAGGACCAACAAAGTTTGGAACATCTGTATTGCTGTCCGTCAATGATCGGTCTTCTCCCTGCCTGATGGAAACAGGGAAGCCAGTGGCAAAGCGGGTAATACCTGTGATACTCCACCCTTCCGTCAATCGCTTTGGAGCTGTCGAGAAAGTCCGGTCGAATGGGAGAAGATAATTGTAGCTGAATACAAAATTGTGAGTCAGATCGTAGGAGGAAAGGGCGCGACTCAGCCGGTAGTTGGAGAAATTCACCCAATCGTTAAATGCTGAAGAATTATCGATGCCCTTGGAGAACGTATAGGCTCCCAGGAAGGTGAGATTTGCCGCCTTCCTTTCGACAGTTGCTTGGAAGGAATTGTAATTGGAGTTGGCGAGGTTGACCGTAAACGTATTGCCGTACCCGAACGCCGGGCCAAGCCGCCAGCGAGTTCCATGAACGATGGAGCCATCCGGACGCGTGAAATCTTGCTGAGACATGTTGGGTCCACATTCGGGCGTGCCCGGCATCACCCCGGCTCCGGTCAAACTCAGGCAGAGCTGGGCATCGCCAGGATTGGCGTCATACTGGGAGATCAATTTGTGTCCCTGGGTGCCGACGTAAGCCAGCGTCATGACCGTCGAGGGAGACAATTCCCGTTGAATCGTGAAATTATAGTGTTCGGCATAAGGCTGGCGGTTGTGGATGTCGTAGCCGGGTGAATAGGAAATGGGCAAATAGCCTGAATAGTCCAAGGTTGCGTTGGCGGGATCGCCAGGAACGGGAAAGGTAAACGGGAAACGTTGGCCCTGGGAAGTCCCGTCAAAGCGGGTTCTGTAAGGTTCTTCAAATTTTACGGGAAGAGGAGCGGTCCAATATCTACCAAAGGGGGCGTCCCCTACTTCGTAAAAGAGGTTGAGATCTTCAATGGCTGTGTAGTAAATCCCGAAAGAGGCACGGATACTGGTTTTTCCCGGTCCCCCGAAAATCTTCCCCAGCGCGCCCTCGCTGAACCCGGGGGAGAAGGCCAGACCGATTCGCGGCGCGAAGTTGTTGTAGTCTGTAGGCGCCAGTGTTTTGGGAATCCCCGGGTCGCCCGGCACTACCCAGCCGAGAGGAGCAGTCGGAAATTGTGTGGATTGAAGGCCCGGGACTATCGTTTCGATTTTGCCTTGAGTATCCCACCAGGGCTGGCTGTATTCCCAACGAAGACCATAGTTCAGGGTGAGGTTAGGTTTGATGCGGAATGAATCCTGCATGAAAAGCCCTCCATAGTGGCTGCGGGAATCCAGGAACTGCTGGCTGCACTGAGTGAAGCTATTTGGTGCACCTATCAGGTAGTCGGCAAAATCGTTTCCGGTTTCCGTTCCATCAAAGGTAAAATTGCCTGTTGGTGCACAGACATTTCGTTCATTCACCTGCAAGTAGCGAGCCTCACCCCCGAATTTGAAGGTATGGCTCTTGTAGATCTTGGAAAAATTGTCGGTGAGATAAAACGTATTGTTGGGTTGACCGGTCGTGATGGTGGGAGGTCCAATTTGAAAATTATTTAAGGCAACGTTTGGGACAACATCAAAACCCGGAGGGCCTGAGTTAATCAATCCTAAAGTACCTGGTCCAGTCACAAATCCCAGCTGAGCGAGGTCCCCGAACCCTCCGGCAGGCTTGTCTATCGTGGTTGACATTCGAGTGTACCCTATGCGAGCTTCGTTCACGGCGGATGGACCGAAAACATAGGTGTTGCTAACCAACGCTTGCTGAACTCGCGTCGGTGTGATGGTTGGAAACCCGGGCACGTTGGCGGCAGCCAGAGGGTTGGTCAAGGTTGTATCGTCAATGAAGTAGTAAATCGACCAGTTCCCAGTCAGCTTGTTGATGAAGTCCACTTTCTGCCCGAATTTGTCATCTCTAACTAAATTATTAGCGCCGGCAGTCGTGAAACCGTCGAGGCCCGAGTTGGGCAGAGGAATATACGGCATCATTCCGACGGCGGCCGAAGAGAAGGCCCGCTGGGGAATTATTCCACCCGGGAAGACACAATCCGCCGTGCTCGTGCAGCCCGCAGGGCTGTAAGGTTCGCCATCCCGCACACTATAACCCAAACGACCCGACAGCGTTGAGGCCCATCCAGGTCCCTTGACAGTTTGGGGATTCCCGTCGGCATCCAGGAAGCCGTCCGGCATTGCGGAGAAGTCTCCCCCGCGCATTGCCACTGAGGGCAATGTCACGAGGCCGGTGCTGATTCCGCGGGTTTCACGCGTGCCTTGGTAGTCGGTAAACCAGAAGAGCCGGTTCTTGATGGCCGGACCGCCAATCGCATAGCCAAACTGGTTGCGGCGGAACAGCCCCTTCTTTTCTGGATCGAAGAAGTTTCTGGCGTCCAGCGCCTCATTTCTTAAGAACTCGAAGGCAGTGCCATGAAAACCGTTGGAACCCGATTTGGTGATGGCATTCATGACGGCGCCGCTAAAACGCCCATACTCGGCATCAAAGCTGTTGGTAATGAGACGAAACTCCGCCACCGAGTCCAAGTTGGGGATCACGGACGTCCCCAGGTTCCGTCCCTCACTGACATCGCCACCATTAACCAAGAAAGCGTTGGCTGTTTCCCGCTGCCCATTGACGGAAACGTTTCCAGCCGAGAGTCCCCCGGATACCGCACGGTTCTGCTCTATGGATCCTGAAGTGGTGGGAACCACACCGGCCTGCAGTCCCAGCAAGTCGATATAGCTCCGCCCGTTGAGAGGCAAGGTCAGGACTTTCTTTTCATCAATCACTTCTCCCAACTGCGTATTAGTGGTTTGGACTTGAACCCCTGTATCACTGACTTCAATCCGCTGCTCGACATTGCCCACGTGAAGGGTAACGTCGAGCCGATGCTGATCGTTGACGCTCAGAGCGATTTCAGTGGCTAAAAACTTCTGAAACCCAGAGAGCGTGGCTTCAATTTTGTACCTGCCGATGGGCAAAGCTAGGATGCGATACTGGCCCGCTGAATCGGTCTGAGATTCCTTGCTTAGATTGGTGTCCAGATTGGTGGCTACGACATGAACTCCAGGCAGGACCGCTCCGCTTTGATCTTTAGCCACTCCCAGGAACGCTCCCGTGACATCTGCGGATAATTGGATAGGGAGCACTAAAACTAAAACAAACCCGAAGAGTATCCAAAATCTTGGGCTCGACCGATAATGATTCATCATCGTTTCTCTCCTCTTATTCGTTTTTGGCAGCTTTGTCATGAGAACCACCGACAGATTCTGTATGCCTGTATCCAGTGAAACACGGTTATTACCGGGGCCATACCCGACATAAGAGCCATTTTTTTGAACCCCAGCAACTACGAGCAGAGCCGGTTTCAGCCAACCCATCGAAGACCTCTGAATAGTTTTGGCAATAAATGAAAATAGTTGCCCAAAGAATCAGCAGGGTTAATATAGCGATTTTCTTCAGATTGCGACCAAAGAAATGCAAATTGGGTTCCGAATCGCAGAGTTTTTGACAAAGCTATGTAATTAGTTGATTCCAGTGATCTTTGATGCGTCGTTTCCAGTTGATGACCTAAAGCCGTTGAGAAAATTTATTCGAAAAATTGTAGAATTTTGCCAAATTTCGGAGGGAGGTTTCAAAAAGATGGGTGTAGGACAAATTTGTAGGGCGCGAACTCAAGCAGTTGCGTACGCCTCCCAGCAGCCACTCAAATCCCTGCAACGCAGAGCGATCATGGCATTGGCCCTTGGAAGCTGCCAATGCATCCCAGACTGTTTGAGATGTAGCCCCACGATGTTTTTGCGCCCTGTCTTCATCACTCCGGATCCCACAAACAATCCTTGTCACTAAAATCCGCCGGAATGGGCAACTTTCCATTGTGTTCCCAGGTCATCCCCCCCCCCCCCACGAAAATCGGGGAACTCACTTGAATATGCTCTCCCCTACGCTCCACGGAGATTTCCGCTTTGAACCAGGGGTCGCGATCAAGAATTTAAGAAGTAGTTAAGCCATTTCCCATTGGCATCTCTTGCTAACCGCATCCCCTTTTGACAACCGCGATTTGTGATCTTATATAAAAGCCGCAAGCAGAAAGACGCGGCATCAACCTGAAGCCCGCGCTTGATCTCAAGAATAAAGGAGCTAACCATGAAATATCTAATACCTTGGAGTTGGAGAAATCAATGTCTCCCGGTGCGCCGAGTCGAAGTTCCATCCCTTTGGCCTTGGAATGCAAATCTTGCGAACATGTTTGATTCATTTTTCGGGGGGGTCGGTCTAGCCCCGGCAGGAACAGGGGAGCGGCAACTGGGAAATTTCTCGCCCCGCCTGGATGTAGAGGAAAACGAGAAAGAGTATTTGATCTCCGCCGAACTGCCCGGCATGGACGAAAAGGATATCGATCTGTCCATTGACAACAACATGCTGACGGTCAAGGGGGAGAAGAAAGAAGAAAAGGAAGAAAAGCAGAAAGACTACCACCTTGTGGAGCGGAATTTTGGCTCTTTCAGCCGAAGCTTTGAGCTCCCGGAAGGGATTGATGTGGAGAAGGTGGAAGCTCACTTCAAGAAGGGAGTTCTGAAGATCAGCCTTCCCAAGACTCCTCAAGCACAAAAAGAGGTAAAGAAAATCACGGTCAAAGCCGCTTGAAAAAATCCAAAGGATGCCAAGGCCGGCGCTGAGAACGCCGGCCTTGGAGTCTTAGCTACGGGTGATTTTTTGAACCAGGGCGGGCTCAGGCTGTTTTTACAAGGGGGATGCGACCCTTCCTGGAAAGCTAGATCTTGTAAGTTCAGGCCTGAGCTTATTGGAAGCATCCAACTCATTCAATCCCGAGATAAAATCAGGCACGAGTCACTACAAACTCCCCATACTCATCTCCGCATTCAATCCCTGCAGTCTGGACGCACTGGAAAGTGTTTAATGACGTCTTTCCCGTAACGTCATATGGTCCTCCATAGGCTAAGTCCATAAACGCCGCACAGACGCCGCGGATCATGTATGCACTTTTCTTGCTGCTGGCACCATAGCTCACCACATCAGATTCATAGTAATCGTATGCTCGGACCACCATCTTTTCGTTGGGAACTAATTCCACGATTTCGCTCTTTGCCCACCCCCAAGCGGTAAAAACCGCAAAAGCGCCATGCAGGATATCTTCCGGGACTTTTTCCACCATGGGAGCAACAACGGCTTTCCATTCTTCCGAAGTAATAATTCCGTAGCCGGTGTGGTATCCGCATTCATGGGCCGCATTCACGAGCAGAGTTTCAGCCACCTCCAACAAATCCGCCTCGACATGCATGGTTAATTTTTCGGCAAAACCGTTCCACAGCGAAGAAGGCAACTGGTTCACCAGCACATTGCAAGCGGGGATCAGACCTTCCTCATTGCCGACCAATTCGATCTTCGATAAAGCGTCGATAATTCGTTTCCTATCTATGGCCATTTTTTTCTCCTCTTATCGGGCAATGACTTTGAAGCGGGAAGAAGCTGCCCCCGCCACAATGCTTTGAGTTTCGATGACATCATAAGAACGAGTGGGGTGATTAAATACGGCGGAGAATAGCCCCGCAATATAGCCGCAGGTTATGAAATTCACCGGATTGTTGCGCTTGCCCCATTTTTTTATCCAGCCTGAGTCTACATGCGAATGCTGTAATTCCACTTCTCCTGAATCAGGTCCGGCAAAGGCCACTTTCATCTGGCCGAGACCGATGGCGGCATAACACTGTTCCGCCAGGGAGATCCGGTCACGCGAACAACATATTTGTTGTGTTTCAAAATAGTTTTTCAGCATTCCAAAAAAGGCGTCTTCGGTCGCTTCCGCCAACAGCTTTTTGGCATCGAACATACTGCAATCGTCAGCCAGTTGCGTGTAAAGCGAAGTAAAGTGATGGCAATGAAGGGCAACATTGACACCATTCAAAGTGTGCCGGCAACTTTTTGGATCAAACTTGTGATCAATTTGAAATTCAGTTTTTTTGAATATAGCCATATCCTTCCTCCTTTATACAATGGGAGCATCTTTCCCGGTAATTTCCTTCACTGCCGCCTTGAACTTCGCAACCAGGTCCGGAGTTTCCGGAGCGTTGACGGCCTTGGCAGAGGGGCAGCCGGTCTTCATGGCCAACCGCATCTGGGCCTGCAATCCACCCTGCTGGCCCACAAACTCATAACACTTCATCAATTTCTGACCCATAGGCAACTCCTGATAAATAAGTTGGAAAAGTAAAAATTAATCTCTCTATTCAGACTCAAAAAAAAGCCGAATATCTTCCCACAGGACCTCCTTTCCAGTGCTCGGGAAAAAGATTTGGCAAGTGGTCCCTCCACCGACCCCTTTAATTTGCAGACCACGTGTTCCGCAGAGCCGGAAAAAAGGCCGCGGAAAATCTTTGAAATATTCTAAGCGGCCCAACTTCTTAAGAGACAGAATTCGAAGTTCCGTCCAGGGCTGGTCAAAAGAGTATTGATAGATTTGACTTCCGTCGATGCAGTCTTCCAACTTGCGTTGTTCAACAATTTTCATAGATTGACACTTGACCTCAAGCTCCCACCAGGATCCGCGGGGCCGCCCAACCTGAGGATCGTTGCGCCATTTTCTGTAGCGCGACCAGGACAGTTTCTACTTCCTCTTCGCTGTTGTTTCCCGACAAACTCAATCGGATCGTCCCTTCGGGAAAACAGCCCAATGACTGAGCCATCAAAGGGGCACAATGTAATCCCGCCCGGCAGATAATCCCGAAACTCTCATGGAGCGCATATCCTGCTTCTTCGGCGCTCCACCCCTTCAGGCGCAAGGATACGATTCCCAAGTTTTGATCAGGATGGGGGGAATCCAACAACTCTATCCCGGAAATGCTCTGAAGTCCCTCCAGCAAGCGCCGATAGAGTGTTTCCCCCTTGTGCAAAAAATTAACTCGCTCGGAGTCCAGCCAGGCGAGGGCAGCAGACAGCCCAGCCCATCCTGGCCAATTGGGGGTTCCTGCCTCCAGTCGCACGGGCATGTCTTCCGGGTGAAACTCCAAATCGCTGCGAACTCCCGTGCCTCCGACCAGGAACTGTTCAAGTTCCAGTTGAGGAGAAACGTAGAGCCCGCCTGTTCCCGGCGGACCCAACAAATACTTATGGCCGGTAAATGCCACCAGATCGGCATTCAATTCTTCCGGATGAACGTCAATTTGGCCGAAGGATTGAGAAGCATCCAAGAGCGTAATAGCACCGACAGCCTTGGCCTCTCTAAAGAGAGGTCCGACATTCAACACCCGTCCCGTTACATTGGAAGCATGATTAAAAACTACCAGGTCCGGTTTTTTTTTCAACTCCTGCTCAAAGCGCTCTAAATTCAACCCACCTTTCGGATCACGGGGAAGAATTTCCAGAGCGGCCTTCCGACGGCGGCAAAGGTGCCTTAAAGGGCGCAGAACGGAATTGTGTTCGGTCACGCTAGTCACCACTCGGCGAATCCTCTCGCCTACTCCGAGCATGGCTAAATTCAAGGCATGTGTCGCGTTCCCCGCTAGAACGACCCGGTCAGAAGCGGTGATTCCAAGCAATCTGGCAAGCTGTATCCTGCAGCAGCCCGGATGATCGATAACCAAAGAAGTGCTCCGATCCGGATGTTCCGGCAGCTCTTCCAGGCTTTGGAGTACAGCTTCCGCGACTCCAGGGGCTTTAGGCCAAGAGCTGGCGGCTTGATTCATGTAGATTCTCTGATGAGCCATAAGGAGCCAAAGGACCTGCGACAAAATAATTTAACAATCCTGTACAAAATATTGGGGTGGAAGGAAGGGGAGAAAAACTCCTTGTGGCCCCTCTCAAATCGAGATGAAGCTTCGCGTCTATAAATCTTTTAACACTTCTTTGTCGTCATCTTCATCTAGGGGGATCACTTTTTTGTGATCTCGGGAAGCATTCGCTGAGGAAGCGGGCAACTGGCGCACATTGTTCTTCCTTGGAAGTGCCCGCTTCGTGCCGGCAGGAGCCGTGGCAGCGGCATTATGCAATGGAACGCCTTCTTCTCCAGATTTCAACTGAAAACGGGCCACCATGGATTGCAGTTCCATCGATTGTCCGGACATTTCTTGAGCTGCGCTGGCTGACTCTTCAGCGCTGGCTGCTACAGATTGAGTCAATTCGGTCATCTGGCCGACAGCTTCGGTAATCTGCTCTACCCCCATACTTTGTTGGTCAGAGGAAGATGAAATTTCCGCCATCATTTCGCTGACGCGAATGACCTGCCGGGTGACCTCATCCAAATTTTCCATGGCTTCCCTATTGATGCTTACCCCATCCAGGGCATTGTGTACCGATTCTTCTATCAGAGTGGCTGTGTTCTTGGCGGCTTCCGCGCTACGAATGGCCAGATTGCGCACTTCTTCGGCCACCACGGCAAATCCTTTGCCGGCATCGCCTGCCCGGGCCGCTTCCACCGCCGCATTTAAGGCCAAAAGATTGGTTTGAAACGCAATTTCATCGATCGTCTTCACAATCTTGGAAGTGGCATTGGAAGAATTCTTGATCCGATTGATGGCATCGGATAGTCTCTGCATACTGACGGATCCCTTTTCGGAACTGCTGCGCGCATGGGCACAGAGTCCTTGGGCCTCCTTGGCATTGGTAGCGTTGAGCTTCGACATGGAAGCCATCTCTTCCAAACTGCTCGATACCTCTTCAATAGCGCTGGCCTGATCGGAGGCGCTTTGCGATAAACCTTGGCTCCCCGTGCTAATCTGACCAGAGGCTGAAGTAACCTGGTCAGCCGCAATCGTCACTTGAGATAAAGTGTCATTCAGATTATTGACTGCTTCATTCAGATTATCGGTTAATTGTAAAAAGCTGCTTCGCACTTCTTTGGTGTATTGGTCCCCTTCGTCTACACTCATCTGGAAGGTCAAATCGCCGCCCGCCATTTGCCGTAAAAGCTGGGCCAGACGTTCCACTTGCTTTTTCTGAAAATCGAAAGCTTTGACCTTGTCGGTGATTTCCTGGACCACTTCGATGTGGCCCACGCGGCCGCCGCTGGAATTGGACAGATAGGCCGTGTCTACTTGGAAATTGCGCCCCTGCTGGAAGAAGAGCGTTTGCAGGCTTCCCTTGCGCAACTGCTCGATGCCGCAATTTTCGGTCCGGCAGATATCCGCATTCCAATTGTGGCATTGCTTCCCAACGATGTCGTCCCTCTTGACACCCAGGAACATCTCCACCGGTTTATTGATGAAGGTCCAGTTCATATTCATGTCAGTGGCGGAAATGGGGAAAGGGATGGAGTCCAGCAACCCTTTGTACCAGTAAAAGCGTTCCCGCACTTCTTCCAATATTTTTAAAAGAGGACGAAATTCCTGAAGAACGGGCTTTTCCACCATGGCCTTCGCATCTCTCGTAGAGAGTTCCCGGCAAGTCTCGGAAATGTTTTTGTAGGAATCCACGACTGCATTTGCCAGGAATAGACCGACTCCGGCCGCAATGGCTCCTACGACGACAAAGAGGAAAATGCCGGATGAGCCACTCCCTTTCCAACCTACAATTCCACCTAAAAGCACCGAAAAAATTGTCGCAACTAAGAAGCGTTGCCGAATGGTAAGAAAATCAAAAGACATCTATACCTCCTGGTAAGTCAGATCGCAGTTTTGAAAGATTTGAGACTGAATTGGGACCGCAACCTCCAAAAAGGCTGGATAATCAACGGAAGAGAAAAAAAGAAACCAGCGCACCTTATGGTGCAAGTGTATGTTCGGCGTTTTTGTAAAATAGCTTTATGGTTTTTGCATATTGTGTCGACTCCAAGATGCAAAAACGGCCATGGAATGAATGATCATCTCGGGAGGAAAAACCGATAAGCTTTCTGAAAGCGGGCCATGCCCAAGGCTTTGCGATCAAGTCGGATCGAGGAATTGTATTATGAAGAATGAACTGAATATCTTGCTCTGGACTGTCGATTCCCGGCGCTGTTCACGGTTGAAGAACCGGCTCTTAAAGGAAGGTGTCGAGGAAATTCGTTTGACTAGCGTTCACAATTTTCGGCAGGCCTTTGAACTGCTCAACCAGGCCTCATTTGATGTAATCGTATATGTCACCGGAGAAAATGTTCAAGAAGCTCTCTCCATCCTGGAAAAATCCCAAAGGCAATTCCCTGAAGTCGCCTTGGTGCTGATCATCCGGGAATGGTCGCTGGAACTCTTATCTGAATCTATTCGCCTTGGAGTACAGGAAATAGTCGTGGAAAAAAAGGGCCGGCATTTTCCTCTTCTGCTGGTTCTTTCCATGGCAGTAGAACGCAAAAAGAATCTCTCTGGATTAAAAGGCTATGAACGGCTAAAGATGGAGTTGCTTTCCACCGCCTCCCACGAGTTGAGGACTCCATTAGCCATCGTCCGGGAATACGTTTCCCTGGTGCACGATGGAGTGCCAGGGCCAATCTCCGCCGAACAGGCGGAATGCCTTTCCGCCGCCCTGCGAAATTGTGACCGGCTGGGCACGCTGATCAACGATCTGCTGGACTTTTCCCGCATCGAGTCAGGCCGGCTAGAATGAGGCGCCGCCGAACTGATCTCCGGTCGCTCCTGGATGAGTGTTTCGCCGATTTTCAGGTCCGCTGTCAAGCCGCCAGCCAAATCCTGGAACTTCAAGTGCCGGACGATCTGCCTCCCGTTCTCTGCGACCACACTAAGATCAGTCAAGTTCTCTTCAATCTGATGGGAAATGCTCAGAAATATACGCCGGAGGGGGGCAAAATCTGGCTTCGCGTGGTTCTTCAGGAGGGCTATGTCCGAATCGAGGTGCAAGACAATGGCATGGGAATCAACTTGCGCAATCAATCCCACATATTTGAAGCCTTCACTCAGCTGGATCGCCCCGAAGGGCCCGGAGCCAAGGGGACTGGATTGGGGTTGACCATTTCGCGCCATATCGTCCAGTTGCATGGAGGTGAAATTGGCTTGGAGAGTGAACTGGGCAAGGGGAGTCGGTTTTATTTTACCGTGCCTTTGCATCAGGAAGAGGAGGAGCTCCAGGTTTTTATCGAAGACCATTTGAAACTATCCCGCGGGCGGGGAAAACCTCTCTCCCTGGTATTGATCCGGTGCCGCGACGGCCAAGGGGAGAATCCCCCCGCACACCTTGCCTGCCTGCGCAAAGTCCAGCAGGCCGCGGATTCCACTTTCCGGGACTATCGCGACGAGTCGCTTCTGACGGAAAAAGAAAGACTGCTTTTCTTACTGTTGGAAACCGACAAGGCTGGAAGCCGGGTTTTGTTGCAGAGAATCTCCCGAATGCTCCCTCCCCGCCTGGAAGGAATCGACCGGCTGGAATTCCGTGTCGGCGAGTTTCTAGATAGCTCTCCTCGGGAAATGTTGGCCACTTTGAAAAAAGAAAATTTCCTTCCCTGGATCGGAGGGGAAGATTCCCTCTGGCGCCGCAAGGTGTTAGTCATAGACGATGAAATCCAGGTCCTGCAAATGATCGCCGAATTGTTGCCGCATAGCCATCTGCCGCTGGAAGTTCAGACCACTGCCAGTGGATACGAAGGTTGCATCCGGTATGGTGAATTCGAACCGGACCTGGTGATTCTGGATGTCGTCATGCCGGAAATTGACGGTCGAGAAGTGTTGAAGTCGATGAGACAAGGGAACCGGGCTCTGTCAACCCGTTTTCTGATTATATCTGGGTACTCTGATCATCGAGAGGAAATGCTCGCACTGGGCGGTGATGATTTCCTCATGAAACCGTTTAGCATTTCCGAACTGCTGGAAAAAGTTGAGACGCTGCTGAGCCGATGACTTTTATTGGCATGGGCATTAATAGCCGGAGTTTTTGGGTTTATAGGTGGTTCCCTGCGCTGATAAAAGAGCTATGGAATGGGGTCCGCCGACAACTATTCCACCCTGCACAGAAATAGATTAGATTTTGAGATATACTCTGGCGAAGCCTAAGTCTGATATATAATCATTCTTAATAAGCAATAATTATGACCGACGGAAGTACTGATTGAAGAGGGGAGATGAACCATGGAAAAGAAAAAAATCCTGATCGTCGATGACGAGGTGGATATTTTGAAATCCTTGAGCATGCGCTTAAAGTCGGAAGGGTATGATGTTCTGATGGCTGGGGATGGATTTGCGGCCACACAATCAGCGTTGCGCGACCTTCCCGATTTGATCGTCCTCGATATTGGCATGCCCGCCGGCGATGGCCACACGGTCCTACAGCGGTTGAAATCCAACCTGCGCACGGCCGGCATTCCCGTCATTTTCCTAACCGCGCGCTCCAGCGAGTACGACATGGAAAAAGCCGCTGAGGAAGGGGCCGCCGGATTCGTCACCAAGCCTTTTAATTCCCAATATCTGATAGCTCTGATCCACAAAGCGCTTTATGGATCTGAACTGACGCCCTCTTCTAGTTAATAAATCAATCTGGACCAGATTCCGCGGAAGAAGTTTTTTGTGCTTTTTCACAAGCATAAACCGGCCGAGATGGCCGTGGAAAAAGACAAAACCGAATACATTCAGGAGGACGGATCACCCATGAAAATTCTAAAACATTTACGGAGAATTTCTCTCTGCCTGCTCACCTTCTGTTTTTCCTTAATATGGACTGTGCAGGTTTCGTCCGCGGAAGACCTTTGGACAATGGCCCAAAATCATAAACAAGTCCACCGTTTATCCACTTTGTTTACTGCACAGGATGTTCGTGACTTGCTTTCCAAGGGAAAAGGAACTGAAGAGGCCATCCAATGGTGCAAAAAGACTGGCGTGACCAAAGTCTACATTGAAGAATTTCGTGATGGGTACCAGGCCAAACGCGATGCCCTTTTGAAGGCAAAAGAAGCCTTTCTGAAGGAGGGCTTCGAAGTCTCCGGCTGTATTACCACCACTCGCCTAGGAAAGCCGTCCACCGGCTGGGGAAAAGAAATTTCGTGTTTGACTCACCGTCCCAACCAGGAGCGGATCAAAAGCATTTTTGAATACGCCGCGGGCCTGTTCGACGAAATCATGATTGACGATTTCTGGTTCAACGATTGTTCATGCGTTGAATGCACGACAGCTAGAAAGTCCAGGACGGTCAGAATCGGAGAGAAAACATTCCCCGTTCCTGGGGACAGCTGGAGCGAATATCGCTGTGAATTGATGGTGAATTTATCGCGCGAATATGTCCTGGCCGCGGGCCGTCAGATCAATCCCAAGGTGACCTTCATTGTTAAATTCCCTCAATGGTACGAATTGTTCCAGGAAAGAGGTTATGAAGTGATCCGCGAAACGGCGGACTTCGACCGGACATGGGTGGGAACGGAAATCCGAGATTATACTGACAAACAATGGGGCGGGAATGTCCCCTATGCCGCCTTTTTCCTCATGCGCTGGCTGGGACAAATTGGAGGAGAAAAATGCGGCGGTGGCTGGTACGATTGGCTTGGAACAACTGAAAAAACTTATATTGAACAAGCGCGCCAAACGGTCCTTGGTGGCGCCCGTGAGTCGATGCTTTTTTGTTATGGCGGCCTGCAAAGCGAGACAGGTCCTAAAAATGTGGCGGCTCTGCGGGAACATGTGCCCGAACTTTTTGAGGTGGCCGGTGAGATTCAACGGCGGCCCATCATCGGCATCGCCGTTTACAAACCACCCAACAGCGATCCGGGCAAAGAAAATAATATATTTGATTTTTTGGGCATGCTCGGTTTCCCGCTGGTCCCCTGCCACCAATTTCCTGAGGAAGCTCCCGCGGCCTTTTTCTCCATCCATGCCTTGAAGGATCCTGAACTGGGAGAAAAAATTTCCAGCTTTATCCGATCCGGGAAACCGGTGCTGATCACTGATGGATTGGCATCCCGCCTGAAGGAAAAAATCGATTGGCAGGCTTCCAACGTGCGAATATTGAAAGTCAATGGCGCGCCGAAATCTCTATTGCAAATGCCCGCCGGAGAAGTCAACGCTCTGCGGGAACCCTTCTTAAAGCCATTTCAAACTGCTCTTCAGGCTCCGAGCGGAATTGGCTTTTATCTTTTTAAAGATGGCAGTTGGGTTATGGAAAACTTCAACGATCAACCCGCTCAAGTGAGATTGAACGATCAGGAACAGACCCTGCAGGCGCGGGGCTGGCTTTATCGCTGGAGGTGATAATCAATTTTTGTGGCCGCTCAGTTCCTTGTTTCAATAGCAGCCACGGTGAGTCCGCCTGAGCCGGAGGGCGTGAGCTTTCGGCTATGTGTCTGGCCTTTGCGCCTCGCATGCCGCACTCAGCGTGGCTGCCAAACGAATGGAAACTGAGAAGTCACGAGTCATTTAATGCCTATCCGGCCAACTGTTTTTCAATCCACTGGCGATTGCGCCGGGCTGAATCGAAGGGATTGCGGTCTTCTGGCTCGTCTTCCCAGGAATACCAGCCGGTGTAGTTTTGAGCCCGCAATGTTTTGATGCACCCGGCCACGTTGACGACGCCTTCCCCTAACAAACAGGTCTCGTGCTTGCCAACGGCTTTGACGTCTTTCACATGGACGTGTCGCACCAATGGGCCGATTTTCTTTATGACATCGGGAACTGAGGCGCCCTGAGTCCCCAACCAACCCATATCAATGCAGACTCCCAGCCATTGATTGCCGCCATTGATTTTCTTCAGAATTTCTTCCGAGTTCTTTTCCGGGTGGTTTTCCAAGTTTAAGGCGACACCATATTCTTTGCATAGGGCAGTTCCCTTTTCCGGCGTTAGAGCTCCCAATCCGCCATTAATAGCGGGAATTTCGAGCCAGGCACAAATCTGCGCGGTCTCGCGGCTAAGCTCTCCGCCATAGCCTATGGGCTTCAATCCCGACTGCTGAAGGATTTTCTTCCAAAGCATCACTTTAATTTTATCCATCGTCTCTGGTGAAGCGTGAGCTGCCCACACTTCCACAGCCTTGAATCCGCACGCCGCGATTTCTCCGCAAATGGCCCGCCAGGCGGCTTCATCGGTGGCTTTCACGGTTTTCTGATGCTGCTCCATCCAATGGCTGAGTTCAAAACGATAATTGCTCACCCGGGCAACCAAGTTTGCCGTGTTAAAAGCGATCTTGGACGGTTTGGCTCCGGCTCCACCGCTGGCTTCCACATTGAATGTCGTGACAAATGTGGCGGCGGCCCCCCAGCCAATTTGCTCCAAAAAATTACGCCGATTGCTCATTTGAATTGCAATTCCCTTTTTTTGCATCGCCCCACCTCATTGTGAAATTAGAAAATATGCTTTGACGGAAACAACTCCAGACCGAATCCCGCAGTTTGAAGAGAGAGTATAGCGCTGTTTTCGATAGAACGTCCACGGGAGATGATCAGCTTGGCGCAATTCCAAGTGAGACAGGATGGATAAACAGTCTGTTGGCTGAAAGAGCCGACAGGACGCCGGGAGGGGGGGGGGCTCCCGCCGAATTGTCAGCGGTAAGCCAAAGTCAAAGACCAGCTCACTAGAAGGTTCGATCTCCCCTACTTTTTCCAGTCTTTATTTCTATTACCCATTCCTACGTTGAACTACGCGCTGATTAGCCCGATTTCTGAATCCGGTTGATTTCCCTTGTTTCGCGGTGGTATAGATATGGTGAGCTTCTTCCTCCAGAAGCCAATCTGGATCAGCCGCCATGCCCGTGGCCCAGGGGGAAGTCCGCCGAAGTGACCCTAAATCTCGCCGCTATTGGCCAATTGGGGAGAATCACATTATCGGCTAGTTGTGAAGAGAAAGGTCGAAAAAGCAAGACATGCATATGTCCGATGCTTTGCTTTCGCCCGTGGTCGGCGCCGCCTTTTGGGCCGGCACATTGGGGGTGATCGCATACAGTTCAAAAAAAATTAAGAGAGAGCTTGATGAGAGGACAATTCCTCTCATGGGAGTGATGGGGGCCTTCATTTTCGCGGCTCAGATGGTCAACTTCGTCATTCCGGGCACCGGCTCGAGCGGGCATCTGGGAGGAGGGATGATCCTGGCAATTCTTCTCGGCCCCTGGGCTGCCTTCATCGTAATGGCATCGGTCCTGACGATTCAGTGTCTCTTCTTTGCCGACGGCGGACTTCTGGCTTTGGGCTGCAACATCTGGAATCTCGCCATTTATCCTTGTTTCATCGGATACCTTTTCATTTACAAACCGATCACAGGGAAAACGATGTCATCCCGTCGCATCCTGTTGGCTTCTCTGCTGGCGTCAGTGGCTGGGTTTCAACTGGGCGCTTTTTCCGTGGTCCTCCAGACGTCTCTCTCCGGCAGGAGTGAACTCCCTTTTTTCGCCTTTGTGCTGCTGATGCTGCCCATTCATTTCGTTATCGGATTGGTGGAGGGATTCGTCACTGCCGGTGTCGTCAACTATGTGAGAGCAGCCCGCCCCGAGCTGATAGGAAGCATTGCCGAGTCGCGGCCTTTGCCAGCGGCAATCCAGATGAAGAAGATCGCGCTCACTTTTCTAGCACTGGCCATGTTCATGGGCGGTATCCTTTCCTGGTTTGCCTCGTCTCACCCGGATGGCCTTGAATGGGCTATTGAAAAAGTGTACGGCAAATCCAACTTGCCCGAACGCCAAAAGGGTATAGCGGCCCTGCTGAAAACCATCCAGGCCAAAACGGCTGTCTTGGCTGATTATTCCCTTCCCAAAAAAGAATCGACTGGAAACGTGGAAGCTGCTAAGTATCAGAGGAACGCGTGGCCCAAGGTTGGAGCCGGCTCCTCGGTTTCAGGCATTCTGGGTTCATTGATGATACTTGCCGTCATTTTCTTAATCGGAATCGGGATCAAGGCGGCTAGAAAAAAAGGGGCTGGAAAAAGTCTAAATGCAGAGTCGCATTTCCATAAAAGTTGAGGATCCTCGCATGCCTGCTTGGTTTGCGCAACAATACAATGAGAAAGGGATGATGGAGGCGACCTGCCCTCAGGCCGTCTGCGCAGGTTTGGCAATCCCAGGCGGCTTAAGGGCACCCCGTCTCCAAGAACGAAATGGGCCTTCTGATCGCTAACCACTGGCGACTGGCGCCCGCCAGAATTCGTTTTAATTAACGGATAAGAGTAACGATGGATTTCTATAGAGAATATTTCAACCTGGGTGTCCTGGATAGGCTCTCCTATAGGGATACATTAATTCATCGCCTTGACCCGAGAACCAAAGTGATTGTCGCTTTGGCCTTTATCATTACCGTTGTCTCATTCCCCAAATATGAAATCGCCGGGCTGATCCCTTTCTTTTTTTTCCCGGTGGTGGCTTTTGCCCTGGGCGATATTCCCGTCTGGGTCATCCTCAAAAAAACGCTCCTGGTTTCGGTGTTTGCTGTATTCATTGGATTGTTTAATCCCATCCTGGATACGCAAGTTTTCTTCCGCTTCGGCGGCCTTCCGATTTCCGGAGGCTGGATTTCTTTCTTTTCCATTATTCTGAAATTTTTCCTGACGATGTCCGCGCTGTTGCTGCTGATCTCGACTACCTCATTCCCGGGCATCTCGCATGCGCTCGGGAAATTGGGAGTTCCCGATATTTTCATCGCCCAATTGCTCTTCTTATACCGATACCTTTTTGTGCTCATGGAAGAGATGATGAAGATGGTCAGGGCAAGGGATGTGAGGTCCTTCGGCCAAGAGGGCCACGGGATAAGAGTCTTCATTCACCTTATTGGAACCCTCTTCATCCGGACGATTGAGCGGGCGGAAAGAATTTATTACGCCATGTTATCACGTGGGTTTGGCGGCAACATACCTTCCATAAAAATATACCGCTTCACGCCATCGGATGTATTGTGCCTGGCAATCGCGGGAGCGATCCTGATCCTTTTTAGAGTGTTCCCCCTGGTAAACTTCATAGGCCGGCAAGCCGAAAGGATGTTCTGACCCGCAAAATGAGCCATCATATTATCGACTTCAAAAATGTAGCCTTCCGCTATCCCGATGGGACGGAAGCCCTAAAGGGTATTACCTTCCGCATTACTCATGGAGAGTCGGTCGGCATCGTCGGCGCCAACGGGGCGGGGAAATCGACGCTCCTCTTGCAGATGAACGGCTACATCCTTCCTTCGGCGGGCGTCATCCGTATTGGAGATCTGGACCTCCAGAAAAACACACGGCAGGAAATTCGAAAAAAAGTGGGAGTCGTATTTCAAAATCCAGACGATCAGCTTTTTATGCCGACGGTTTTTGAAGATGTCGCCTTTGGCCCTCTCAATCTGGGAATGAATGCCGAAAGGGTTGCTGATAGGGTTAACTCCGCTCTCGAAACTGTCGGGTGCCTGGAACTTAAGGAGAAGCCTCCCCACCATCTTTCCGGCGGACAGAAAAAGGCCGTGGCCATTGCCACAGTCTTGGCCATGGAGCCGGATATCCTGGTCATGGACGAACCCTCTTCCGACCTCGACCCCAAATCCCGGCGCTATTTGATCAAGCTTCTGAAAGGCTTTAAACACACCAAGATTCTTGCCTCTCACGACCTGGATTTCATCCTGGAAGTCTGCGAGCGATGTCTTGTCATCAAAGAGGGTCAGATTGTGGCCGACGGCCCGGCTCTGGCCATTTTGAAGGATCAAACTCTCATGGAAGAAAATCATCTAGAATTGCCCTTGTCCCTCCAAAAGCTTGCCTAGCGGATTTTCATTCCCACATCGGAAATGAGTAGACTGAGTTAGCCGTGGCGTTATTTTGTTTCCATTTATGAATCTGCTATGATTTCTTCAGACCCACTTTGGGGGGGGGCGATTGGGCGTTATATCTTCAAATTATGTAACTACTCTGGTAGATAGAATTCAAGAGTTAGAATCCAGAATAGCCTACGAATAGGCCTCTAAAAGATTGCGCCAAAAACTTATGAGCCTTTTGCCACGCCACAAGGTCATCAAATCTCGTTGCTGGCGTGTTCATTCTGACTACTGAATTCTGGCTTCTGGCTACAACCTTTGTAGTTATCAAATTATGATGAGTAGCGAAAAACGAAAAATCAAACCGGCAGCCAAAACCAAAGGGTGCGCCGCTAAGAATCTTCCCTCCATTCCATTACTCGCCCGCTTTGAAAAACCTCTCCCCGGGATGTTAAAAATTGGGGATGTAGCTCGGCTCGTCGATCTCTCCGTGCAAACCATCCGGCTTTATGAAGCGGAAGGCTTGCTGATCTCATTCAAATCGAGCAAGGGAACGCGCTGGTATTCAGAAGCTAACATCCGATGGATTCAGGAGATTCAAGAGCTGCTTTCGGAAGGGGTCAACTTTGCCGGGATTCGGCGCCTCTTGGCACAATTGCCCTGCTGGGAGATAAAACCCTGTAACCAGGAACAACGAGATAATTGTTCCATGCGGACGGAAGGGAGGCTCCCTTGCTGGATCAGTCCCAGCAAGCTCTGCCTGGAACAGCTCAAGGAATGTTTTCACTGCGCCACTTATAATCAGGCGGCCGAATTCATAAATTTGAAAACTCGAGCCAGGATTCTTCCGAAGAATCTTCCTCCATTCCCCCCAAAGTAGATCCTTTCATTTATTCCCTCGGTTCAATGATTTTTGCCTGAGCATTGCTCAAAAACATGAACAGCGGTCTGATCTTTTTGGAAATGGACGAAGAGCGATGATTTACGGAGCCAAAGGGACTTCTCAATCCTATTAGGAGCGGCCGATCGTGGGATCTATGGGCGCGTCTGCTTCCGACCGATCATTCCCGTTGGCTTCCTATGAAGCCCAATCATTTTTGCCCGATGTCTCCGCCAGGCAATCAAGGGATCTTTGAAACCCGGAATGATTTCCCTCGTCCGGCAGGCAGGAAGGAGGCAGCGTCCCGAATTGGGCGGATTTTCTCAGTTTGTTCAGCGCCTCTTTTTCGATTTGTCGGATCCGCTCCCGCGTCAAAGTGAACTTCCGGCCAATCTCTTCGAAGGTGTACTCCATCCCATCCATGAAGCCAAACCGCCAGTAAAGGATCTCCCGTTCGCGGTCGGTTAAGTCGCCCAGAAAACGCTCGCATTTCCGTTGGAAATCTCTGGCAATGGTCACCTCGGCCGGATTGATCGCCAATTCATCGGCCATCGCGTTTATTCTGGACAAGTCCGTCGTCCCCCGATGGGAATCCAGCGATATGGTGTCTTGGACCGAGTGAAGAGTCTTCAAAACTTTGGACAAAGGAACCTTCAACTCGCGCGCCACTTCATCCGGCATGGGTTCGCGGTTTAGTTTCTCGGAAAGAATTTTCTGGGCTCGTGCCATCTTTTGGGCCATCCAAGCAAGATGTTCAGGGATGCGTACGGTTTTGCCATGGGTAAAAATTGCCCGGGTAATCGACTGCCGGATCCACCAGGAAGCATAGGTGGAAAACTTGATGTTCCGCCGATAATCAAATTTGTCCACGGCCTTCATCAATCCCAGATTCCCTTCCTGAATGAGATCCAGCAGAGTCAAGTTCGTGTGATAATAGTTTTTGGCGATGGAAACCACGAGCCGCAAATTTGCTTCGACGATACTGTTGCGTAAATTCTTTTCTTGGAGTCCCAGCCGGTCAAATTTGTGCAGAGCACGCGAAAAAGTTTCGGGATCGATTATTAGCTGGAATGTCAGGTCCTTCCATTCCTTTTCCCATTGAGTCAGACTGAGTCTTAACGATTTGGACACGGGAGTTCCGCTTTTCTTCAGCCGCAGCTGTACCGCCTGGATCGTAGCCTTCAACTCTTCTGCCTGAGCGGCTTTTTCCCTGATCGAATCCGCCACGGCGGATTGAAGTCTACCCATCGGCAGGAACTCCATCCATATTCGCCCCCCCTCAGCCAGGAGTTGGTGGTATTGCCTTTTCCTTCGCCACTCCAGCGTTGGACTCGCATCGAAAGATTCCGTCGAGTGAAGCTTTTCGAAAGCCCGTGCCACTTGCGGTTGCCAGTTCAGGATGGCGCTTTTGAATTGAGCCATGCGCTGACGCTGCCAATTAAATATCTTATCCTGATGATACTCGCCTCTGAATTCAAAGCAGTCAAAATTCTCTCCCAGTTCCGCATTGTCGACCATTTGTAAAATCGCGGTGGCCGCCAGCGGAAGACGCCCCAAAACCTGTAACTGACGGGCTTTCACCCTCGCGAGATTTTTAAAAAGAAAGACTTCCCTCTCGCGGTCGAGTAACGAAACCGTCCCCATCCCCTTGAGGTATTGGGTAATTGAATCAGGAAATGGACCACTGTTTTCCACTTCTTCCAGCACCGGATGTATTGAAGATTCATCCTCCCATGGATGACCGGAGATATCTCCGAAATCAACTCCTTCTCCCTCGGCGGGTTCCCTTTCCTCCAAACTCGTTCCTCCCTCGGGATTCTCTCCTCTCTGGAAAAAGTCGCTCGATGGATCATCATCAACCACCCATTCTCGATGATCCGTGGCCCCTGAGAAGACTTCGTCATCCTGACCTCTGATCCACATCCTGAAGACTCCTTTCCTGCGGGGGGATACCTTCTGTTTCGTCCGGACAAATGGGAATAGCCAACCCCTGGAAATGTGAGGGAGGCAGAGCTCCGGATGCAAGGAGGGGCTGTGCCGCTTTGCTCCATTCCCGATCCATCTCCATGCAATTTCATGCGAGTAACCGCGGAATCGTATCATCCTGGCCGGACAGGCCGCGATCAAAATTAAGAACCGCTCCGAAGCTGTTCCCGTCAATCAGTGGAATGTGCTTGAGGGTCTAGGATGGAGAGGAGTAATTCACCCGACAGGATTGTCATGAAACTGGCCCGAACCCTTGGCTCGATTCCCAATCAAAGTCTATCGTTCCGCGGAAATTTATTCGAGAATTATTATCTACATCGTTTAATGAAGATTTGGTAATAAATGGAATGTGCCCTTCCCCAACCTTGGATTGAAGATTCTGAATTAATTGCCGCCGATAATTGGGATATCCGAAGCATTTAAGGCGGGAAGAGGGATCGATTGGGCTCACCGAAAGCTATACCCACTCGACTTCTGCCGGATTCTACAATTGACTCCCTTTTATTGTTTTCAAGAAAATGGATGGGACAAACATTTCAACAAGGTTCTCTAACACTCCAAGTTTGCAGCCACCCAAGCAAGACCGTCGAAAATATCCCGCTGAATGACCGGTGAATTTGGCTGGACAATTCTTTGTCTTAGGTTTTTGGAATCTCAGGTCAGCGCGCAGGCTGTCAAATCTTGGATCGACGTCAGACAAAACTATTCGAGGGGAATGCGCCCAACAACCATTTTCCAGCATCTGATAAGCCTCGTCATTCTCGCCAAGCGCCAGATAAAGAGTGGAAAGCATGACAGGACCACAATATTACTGTCTGGTGCCTTTCAGGACAGCACATAAAATTTGCCGAGCTTCATTTTCCTTGCCAAGAGACGCAAGAAAGTGCCCATAAGCGCGTTCAAAATATGACCACGATCTCCACGGTTTACTCTCTCACAGATGTGAAAAGAGTTTTAACGGTCCCGCGATTTTGCGGAAAAAAAGCTGAGGCTCAAATCGTCAAACCGGGAATAGCAGGGGATTGTATCGACCGGGAATTCCTTTCTTTTGTTATTGGGGAGTCAGTGGATTATAGTATTGCCAAAACGCAAAGGAGCAAAACCCTTTATGCCTAATCGTCGCAGATTTTTACAAGCCCTTTCCAGTCTTCCCTGGCTCGGCGGGCTGATCTCGAGTGAAAGCGTTTTCGCGTCCAAGAAAACCTCCCGCAATTATTTCGCCGAGCTCGGCGTGCGGCCATTTATCAATGCGGCCGGAACCTACACTGCCATGACTGCCTCGCTGATGCCCGAGGAAGTCATGCAGGCGATTCAGTGGTCTTCACGGCATTTCGTCATGCTCGATGAATTACATGACGCGGTCGGCCGTCGCTTGGCTCAGCTGCTTGAATGTGAAGCCGCGATGGTTACAGCCGGTGCGGCTTCGGCGCTAACCCTCGGCACGGCCGGAGTGCTCACTGGCAAGGATCCGGCAAGGGTCCACCTTCTCCCCGGCCTGAACGGCATGAAAAGCGAAGTCCTCATTCAGAAAAAACACCACTTCGGTTATGAACATGCCATCCGCAACTGCGGCGTCACGATGGTGGAAGTCGAGACGCCCGAGGACGTGGAGCGCGCCATCCACGAAAAGACCGCGATGATGATGTTCCTTAATTTCGCGAATCCTGACGGCCAAATTAAAGATGAAGCATGGGTTGCCTTGGGCAAGAAACACGGCATTCCCACCTTTAATGACTGCGCGGCTGACGTCCCCCCGGTGGACAATCTGAAAAAATATACGAAGATGGGCTTCGACCTCGTGACCTTTTCAGGCGGCAAGGGATTGCGCGGGCCGCAGAGTTCCGGCCTGTTGTTGGGCAGAAAAGACCTGATTGAAGCGGCTCGTCTGAACGCCGCGCCCAACGGCGACGCCATCGGGCGCGGCATGAAAGTAAACAAGGAAGAAATGCTGGGACTCCTCATGGCCGTGGAGCGTTACCTTTCGATCGACCATGAAAAAGAGAAGAGAGAGTTCGAGCGCCGGGCGGAGTTGATCCGCAAGAGCGCCACCTCTGTTGCCGGCGTTAAGGCCGAGGTCTTCGTCCCGCCAATCGCCAATCATGTGCCTCACATCAAGATCACCTGGGAACCAAACAAAGTGAGACTCTCCAATGTCGAGGCTATCAAATTGTTGCGCGACGGGCAGCCCTCCATCGGCATTCTTAACCTTGGCGAGGGGATCCAAGTCGGTGTCTGGATGATGCAACCAGGCGAAGCAGAAATTGTGGCGAAGCGGATTCGCGAGGTGCTTGCGAAAGCGTAACCAGCCGATTCACGCACAAAGATCGGCGGCCGACAAGCTTTTTGCGGCTCTATTCTGAGTCAAAGCCATATGGATCGGGCGGAAGAATGCCGGCGGCAAGCGCATGGCTGCTTTTATGGTGCTTTATTTAGTTGCCATCCCTCTCTGACGGAAAGCCGCAAACTAAACCGATCGGCGGGTGTGTGCGGGTCGTATCGTGACTTTGATTCACATAGACGCTACGATTGATTTGAACCCCGCCAATAAAGTGATTTTTAGAATACGATTCGAAGCCTGGTAGCTAAGTTGGCTTGAACTCGTGGCCAACTGGAACTGATTTCTATGCAACCACCTCAACTTGGAGCCCCATCAAGTCGCCGAGTTGCCGCATCGGCTCGGCATAGTCACCGTAGACCCAAACAAGGTGATTACCATATTCAGCCTGTTTGCGGACGAAAGATTCACCGTCGCCGGTATCGGCGGGAATGATGAAAGCCGCCACCGAGCAGCCAAGATTGTCCTTATCCCAACCTTCAGAGCGAATCAGCTTTCCTTTCATGACGAGTACCTGTCTGGCGTTTGGATGCATCCGGGCGACGGTGACCCGTTTCTCTGCATTCTGCACGAAATCCACTACCGCTTTTGTCCCCCATCCCGACTGGACGAATCGCCCAAGCTTGTAAGGCAGGCCGGGCTGGTCGAATCCATTCATTTTGATTCCAGGGGCGCTGTGGTTGATCTCTACCTCGTTCTTCTCGCGGAAAAACATGTTCCCGAGGTGTGACGACTTGCCCGACAGTGACATCAATAGCCGCATGCCCAGAAGCGCGCCCATATCCCCCTCGCAAGAGGATGCGATACCACGGTCTTTGAAAAGTGTGTGAATCAGGCAGGGAGTAATCCTCCATTTCTCGGGCAGCCGGCTGGCGCAAAACTCAAAGCACTCGATGGTGAAGGCGTTGCAAGCATGGGTATCCATCAGATTCTCGACGGTTCTTTTGAAGAGAAGGCTGCGGGCAACATTATCGCCATCAAGATATGTTTGAACGGCCCCACGAATTAAATCCTCAGCTTGGGCTCTCGCCTCCTTACCAGCAGCCGGATCGGAGATTACGCGCTCCATTGCTTCCGCTAGAGCCTTATAGGGAATCATCTTGACTTGCACGCCGAGACGCGCTTCCAATTCCGCCAGATCGGTGATGCCGGTCAGAGAGGCCACGGAAGGGAAACCGCGATGGGTTGGAAAAAGAACCCTGGTCTCCTGGAAAACTTTGCGCGCGCGCAAAAGATCCAGCATGCGTTGAAGTTCCCCGGCATCCTGCGCAATCAGAATCTCTTCTCCCTGCGATTTTGCGTAAGCAGAAACATCCACGGTTCGACAATTGATTCCGAATAGAATGCCTGTTTTCCCGAAGCGGTGCACGATGTCGAAAGCTGCATTGGAAGAGCCCTGCGGAGCAATGAAGAATACATCGGCGCTCCGGGCGTCCCGCTCCAGTTCGGCAAAGGCGGCGGCTGGCAGGTTGAAATCCTCGTTAAAGGTCACTAGGGTAGGCTCCAAAATCTCCGCTCCGGGTCCGAAGGAATATTCACCATTTCGAAGAGATTTGGTCCAATCCTCATAGGACCGTCGCACATTTTCCTTTTCCTCCGCAACCGAGACTACATTGAACCGGCAGGGGCCTTCCCACACGCCGGAATGAATCATATTAGTCATAATGGGCTTTACCCGGAGCCTGGCGGTGGGGGAAGGAGCTGAGGGAAAAGGCGCAGGGGCACAGGGTGCACACTCCAGGGATTGTTGGGCGGCAGCAGACACGGCATGCCCAAGAAGAGAACCTCCGGCAACCACCTTCAGGCTGCCCGTAAGCAATTCACGGCGTTTCATAACGCACCCTCCTTTTTCGAATCGGCTAGTATAAATCTTCTTTCATCTGCTTGTCGGGAAGACTTGCTGGAAGTCCCATAAGTGGGGTTCCTGAATAAGGATTCCCCCGTCATAACGGTATTAGACGCCATTCGGAGCCTGATGCCTGATTGCCATTAAGCACTCCAACTTCATGTTCTATGTCTGTTGGACCATCTCTATCAGGCGCCATTCCAGTTTTTGGAGGACTTAATAATGAGAATCAGTTTTTCCAATCAGGCCACTGTTATTCCGCGTTGGGAGCCGATGTGCACAGTGAATCTTTATCTCGCGGATTTGATTGGAGTGCCTCCGGATAGAAGTGATCCATTCCTCATGAATCGGGAAATGAAATCTCCATGACTGAAAAGGACGGGGGATATGGTTCCTCCCGGATAACCATAATGAATCCGGACGGGAGAATCATATCATCAATAATTCCTGTCTCGCATGGACCTTTTTAATTGGCGGGAAAACTATCATCAAAAAAAGCTCTCCTGAATTTTAACTCACCCCCAGCCTTCGGCTTCCCTTCCGTTGAAGGGTAATGGTTCTCATCTTTTTGGTACAGAGCGAACATTGCTCCCAAGAGCGGCTCCCTTAAGAACAAAATCCATCTCCAAGTGATGGGAATTCTTTTGGAGGGATTTAATCCCCGCGAAAAAACGGGTTAAACTCAATGAGCATTTTACTGGAATTTTTTATAAGAGTCTGGAAAGAAGGGTAGAGCGATGAATCGCACGTAGCTGGTGAGCCGCCGCGGAATCGAACCGCGAACCTACTGATTAAGAGTCAGTTGCTCTGCCGATTGAGCTAGCGGCCCACATCAAGGAAGGCGCGGCCATTGGCCGATAAAAAGCAGAGCGATTATACGAACCCGCCTTCCCCTTGTCAACAACTAACGAGGCCGCGCCATTGCTCTGCGAAACAGGCATAGAGCAAGGTTCAGCGAGCAGTTCCGCGCTTGCCAGCAGCCAAGATCCAGCAACCAGAAAAACTGGAGAGTCCTCCGACTTTCGGAAATTCAGCTCACGGGCATTCGGGGACGCTCGGATCGGCTGAAGGGCGCTTACTTAAGGACACCCTGGCGCCAAAAACTCTTCAAACGTTGTCGCGGCAGGGGCAGCGGATCTTTGTTCAGCTGCCGCTCACCCACCTCGCCTATGGGCTGAAAACATTGCTTTCATCCTTCTTCCCGCGCGCGGGGAGAAGGGGTTGCTGCTTTACGATGAGAGACTCTGCCACCACAGAACGCATGCCGCCGGGACCCAGGAGCCGGGCAATCGTTGCGACGAGATGAATGAAAAGTAGTATGATCAGATTGCTCATTGTTCCATGGTAACATTCCCTTGAATCTCCAGGAATTGTGTTACGAATTAGCAATTCACCTGGGACAGGCTCATCACCAGAAGACCAACCCCGACTGTTCGCTCACCTTGCGCCGAAACCTGGGGCGAGGCTAACTCGGGAATTCAAGATTGGGAAACAGGAGAACGCAATCTATGAAGAGAAGAGACTTATTTAAGACTATGGCTTTAGCGGGGCTGGCCGCTCCATTGATCGTCAAAGAATCCGCTGGATACGTAGTTGCCCACAACTGGGATAAGTACGATTTTGGTTCGGGCCCATCTGTGAAAGACCGGCTCAACCAGGGACCGTTTCCGGAATACGCTCCCGAAGATCTGTATCCCGGCGGGGATGTGGTGATGGCCACTACTTCGACTGAAGAAGTCGTGCCGAACTTCGGCAGGGGCTTAATCACGTATATCGCCGCGGATATGGGCACGGCCGAAATTCTTGGGAACAATAAGCCCCAGGCCATCGAAGAGTTGGTGCGGCTGCCGCTCGGGCAGAAGCTCTATATCCGTCCGACTTGGCGCGAAATCCAGCAGCGGCGCGGTCGGTTGGATTTTCCGGACTATTGGAAGCAGACCTTCGATCTGGCCCGCCAATACAACAAGCGGGTCGCCTTTCGCATTCAGATGAGAGCCCCGGATTATCGTGAGGAGGCCCTTCCCGACTTCGTCCTGGAAAAGGTGCCCATGGTGAAGCTGGAAGGCGAGTGGCGAAGGAATGGGAAGACGACGTTCGAGGAGCCTCGTTACGATCATCCTTCTTTCCAGGCGGCCTTCCAGGAACTCAATGCCCTGCTGGCCACGGAATTGAATGGGGATCCGCAGGTCGAGTTCATGGACACGTTCATGTATGGGTTCTGGGGCGAGGGCCATACCTGGCCTTTCAAGGGCAACCCATTCCCAGATTACCAGACGGCCGAGCGGACTTGGATGCAGATGATGGAAACGCAACTGGAGCATTGGACAAAGACTCCTCTGGTCACCAATACCCAGCCGGACTTCAGTAAGGTCGGGAATTCCGAGATGCTCGACCGCTCAGTGCGAACCGGTAACTGGCTCCGCACAGACAGCATCTTTATCGAGAACATGCAGATTGAGTCGCTCAGCAACCGTCCGCCTTGGACTGCGGCTGTCCTCGAGGTGGGAATGCATGCTGGTCCGTCCGCCACGCCGCCTCCGGCCTTTGATGGAGTCGGCGATCCAGAGAACCGCATCGCTCACGTTCTGGATGTGGGTGCAAATTACCTGTCACTCTGGAACTTCCACAAGATCAGCGCGGAGGGAATCATGAATGATTACCGCCAGTATCAGAAAACCTACGACCGAATCAACCGGAGGCTTGGTTACAATGTGCGGCCCTCCTTTATCTGGACTTACGCAGGCGACAATCCCGGACTGATCATCGGCTTCGCGAATGATGGAGTAGCCGGCGTCCCAGGAGTGTTGCACGTTTCCGTGATGAGCGAAGATGGCAAAGTGAATGTGGCGGGCGGACTCGATCCGGGGTATCCCTTGCCCGGCAAGATTCGGCAAGCTCAGTTCCCTCTGCCCAAGGGGACGAAGTGGGAAGGTCTCAAGCTCAAAGCTGAACTCGACGTAAAAGGCGTGCGATACCCAGTCCGATGGGCTTGTCACCAGAAGACCAACCCGGACGGTTCGCTCACTTTGCGCCGGAACCTGGGGCGAGGCTAACTCGGGAATTCAAGATCGCGAAACAGGAGAACATCATCGATGAAGCGAAGGACATTATTCAAGACTTTGGCTTTGGCGGGGCTAGCCGCTCCATTGACCGTGAGAGAGTCCGCGGGGTACGCGGTTGCCCACAACTGGGACAAGTACGATTTTGGTTCGGGCCCATCTGTGAAAGACCGGCTCAACCAGGGACCATTTCCGGAGTATGCTCCCGAAGATCTGTATCCCGGCGGGGATGTGGTGATGACTACCACTCCAACGGAGGAGGTAGTACCCAACTTCGGAAAGGGACCGATCACCTACATCACCGGGAATATGGGTCTGGCCGAAATCGTCGGCGACAACAAGTTCCAGGCCATTGAAGACCTTGTGCGGATTCCGCTGGGCCAGAAGCTGTATATTCGACCTACCTGGCGCGAGATCCAGAAGGTCCGCGGCCGGCTGGATTTCCCGGAATATTGGAAATTGGTTTTTGACCTGGCACGAAAGCATAACAAGCGAGTGGGATTCCGCATCCAGATGCGAGCCCCGGACTACCGCGAGGAAGCTCTACCCGATTTCATTTTGCAAAATGTTCCCATGGTGAGGCTCGAAGGTGTGTGGCGCCCGGAGAGACCGTCTCGTGTTGTCGAACCTCGCTACGATCATCCGTACTACGACGAACCGCGTTACGATCACCCCTACTTTCAAGAAGCGTTTCGGGAACTCAACGGGATGCTGGCGGCGGAATTCAACGGCAACCCGCTGGTGGAATTCTTCGACACATTCATGTATGGCTTCTGGGGTGAGGGCCATACTTGGCCCTTCAAGAACACTCCGTTCCCGGATTACGCGACTGCGGAGCGCACCTGGCTTCGCATGTTCGACGTGCAACTGGAGCACTGGACCCGAACGCCTTTGATGACGAACACCCAGCCAGATGTCAGCCGGGTGGGAAACGCGGAACTGGTGGACCGCACCGTTCGAAGCCACAACTGGCTGCGCACGGACACCATCTTCATCGAGAACCAGCAGATCGAGACGGTCAGCAATCGTCCGCCGTGGATCGCGGCGGCAGTCGAGGTGGGCGGAGCAGACGGAATCGTCCAGGAATCGGACGAGGCCATCCGCGCTCGCGAAGGCGTGACATCCACCGACAACGCCATCCAGCACGTCATGGACATTGGCCCGAACTACTGGTCATTGTGGTACCGCCATCAGATCAACGCCGCGGCCATCATGAACTATTACCGCAAGTATCCTCAAATGATCGACCGGATGTGCCGCAAGATCGGCTACAACGTGAGGCCTTCCTTCATCTGGTCTTGCGAAGGCGATAATTCCGGCTTGATCATCGGGTTCGCGAATGACGGCATAGCCGGAGTCCCAGGGGTTTTGCACATCTCCGTTGTAAGCGAGGATGGCAAAGTGAATGTGGAGGGCGGGCTCGACCCAGGGTATCCCTTGCCCGGCAAGATTCGGCAAGCCCATTTCCCCCTGCCCAAGGGAACAAAGTGGGAAGGTTTGAAACTCAAGGCGGAACTCGACGTGAAAGGCGTGCGATACCTGGTCCGGTGGGCATGCCACCAAAAGACCAATCCGGATGGATCTCTGACTCTCGCGCGCAACCTGCAAGCCGGGTAGGCAACTCCAGATCACCGGAAACGGCACTGCTATCTTATAGGATTGAGCGGCACACTGACATGGTTACCGCTGGGCCTGGGTGAATTATTTCGCCTGGTAGCACCCGATGTCGATCTTGCCGGCTTTCACCCGCAGAGCACCGTCGAGGTCCTTCGCGCCCACCACGGATGGACCTGCGTCGCGGCCCGCGCCCAGCGCGGGAGAGCCATGCCGGAGGTGAAAATTCCGGCCCGCCGGATTGACCAGCCGCGGATCTGCAAAGCGGGAGTTCCGGTCGTTACCGGTGGATTGCACGTAATCCTCATAGCTAGGGTAGTCTTTGCCGTCGAACGACCATTTCGCCCCCGTTGAGCCACCAGGAAAATAATACAGATTGTGATCCAGAGTTACAGTCGGCGCAGTTGGATCGATACGCCCTGACTTGCTGGTCATAACGCGGCCATGCTTGCCGACGTAAATCAAATTGTTTTCAAAGACATTGTTCCGCAGATAGAACTGCATTTGAAACTCGCCCGTTTTTGTGCCCCAGGAATCGTTGCTGTAGAGCGTGTTGTTGACGATGACACAGTTCTCGGTAGTGCCACGCTTAGCATCGTAACCCCCGATGGTGATGCCGGCGGTGTGGCAGTCGTAGATCAAGTTGTTCCGCGCGGTGATGTAGCTGGTGGTCTTCCCGAAATGCTCGCTCGCCAGTTCGATCCCGAAATCCACGTCGTGGATAATGTTGCGCTCGATCAGCAGGCGTGTGCCGCCGTCCACGTAAATGCCATCGGAGTTCACCTCGTCGCCGTAGGCGGGATTTCCCTTTGAGGTGATGTTGTAGACCAGGTTCTCGCTGATCACACCGTCCCGCGCTCGGTCAACCTCCGGATCCGGTGCTGTGCGTTCATGGCCGATCAGGTCGATCCCTATGTTATTGTTGTCATGGACCACGTTGCGGGTGATCCAGAAACCCGCCACGTTGCCGTTCAACACCAGCGATTCGCTCGAGCCGGTCTTTAGGTGGTGGACTTCATTGCCATCGACAACGAGGTCGCTGATGGGGATTTTGATGTCGGTGCCGTAGACCGCAATCCCAAACCCATTGCCCCCGCTTCCCGGCCGATCACGCCCCGAAAAATTCTGTTCAATGTCGTGGACGTTGTTCTTTAGGATCTCGATGTGGCTTCCGCTGCCGGATACGCGTATCCCGGCCGGCGTGCGGCGGCGGTCATCGGTCCTGTAGTTGCGAATCTCCAGCCCTTGGATCCGCACGTAGCTCACGTTGTTCAACGTCACCAAGGCATCGCTGTTGCGGGTGCCTCCCGCCGGCGGGACTAGGCACGTTCCGTCGAGTACTGCTGTCTCACCCGGCTCGCTCCGAAAGGTGATGAATCCCTGCTGTGCATTGCCCGAGGTTTTGACGGCCAGTTGCTGACAATAAATGCCTCCACGGACATTCACCGTGGTTCCTGGAATCGCCTGTTCGGCGGCATGTTGCAGCGTCTTCCACGGCCTGGCTTTGGTGCCGGGATTCACATCGTCTCCGATGGTGGATACATAGAAAGAGGGAGCCCCATAAGCGAAACCCGAGGCGAGCATCCAGAAGCCGGTCAATAATCCAATTGTGCGATTCAAATTAATCTCCCCCCATGTTATTCAGTTGGCTTTTCCCGCGGAAGGTCCCACGCCATGAACGGTAACCGTGTCAGCATCAATGGACAACATCGCGGCTCCTCCGATGTTACCCTTCGAAACAGTCAACAAGTGGCCCCGGTTTTTCAGGTCGCTGCGGACCTGCTCGGAAATCTTGTCGTTCACTTGCAGGCTGCCCAGGACCGGCTTGTCCTGTCCAAACGATCCGGTGTGATGGGCAGTGGCAAAGCGGGGCGCCAGCATGGCCTCTTCGGCTCCCATGCCAAACTCAACATTTTCGAGAATGAGTTGCAGGGCAGCCTGGTCCTGCAAATCGCCTCCAGCAACGGCAATGGCCAGCACTGGCTTCCCTTCCTTGAGGACCAGCGTGGGGGTCAGCGTGACGCGAGGCCGCTTGCCGGGCTCGATGCAATTGGGATGCCCTTTCCAGGAGTTGAGGCTGGTCAACCGTGTGCTGTGGATGATGCCTGTATCGCCCGCCACACCTGCCGTACTGCCCAACCCGCTCGGGGTGGCAGCGATGACATTGCCCCAGCGGTCCGCCACGCACATGACCGTGGTACCGCCCGGCGCCCCCGAGGGGGCCCAAGGTTTCTTCAGCGGCAACATCCTGTTGGGATCCCCGGGACGAATTTCGAGCGACGCCTTCCGCGGGTCGATCAACGGCCGCCGGATCTTCGCGTATCGGTCGGAGAGCAGGGCCTTGAGGGGCACTTGAGTGAACAGTGGATCGCCGTAATACTCGTCCCGATCTGCCAGCGCCAGCTTCATCGACTCCGTCACTATGTGAATGTAGTCCGCCGAAGCGAATCCCATCTTCTTCAGGTCGAAGTCCTCCAGCAGGCGCAGCGTCTGGAGGAGGTAGGGCCCCTGTGTCCACGGGCCACACTTCAAGACCCGGTAACCGCGATATTCAATTTCGACCGGTTCTTCCACTCGCGTCCGGTGCGCCGCCAAATCGCGTTTGCGAAGAAAACCTCCCTTTTCGATATACCAGTGTTCCAGGACATCCGCAATGTCACCGCGGTAGAACCTGTCCGCCACCGCTTGCAGCCGGCTCTCCCGGCTTCCCTTGGCTTTTTCTTCGGCTTCCACCAGCTTGCGGAAGGTGACAGCCAGCTCTGCCCGCCAGTTGTGGCCGGTCTCGATCCTCTGCCGGTCCGAGGTGTCGATGTACCAACTGGGGCCACCGGCATCCAAAATGGACAGAGTAGGCTCCGCGATCTCGCGGAAGCTCTTTGTTCCGTTCCGCTGGAGCAAGGAGATGATCAGGTCGAGAGCGGCAGGAACCGGAGCTGCACGGACCTCCCCATTGGGAATTCCATTTTTCAGATACCATTCTATGGCCTTGGGATCCAGCGGCGCGGTGCCTTGCCCCGCCAGAACCTTGACGTCCTTTTTTGCGGCATCGTAAATCAGTAAGGGAACCTCTCCACCGATGCAAAAGGCCCCTACGGTGGTAACGCTGAGGACAAGAAGTGTAGCGGCTCCTGCATCGGCAGCATTGCCGCCCTGTTCCATAATGCGGATTCCGGCGTCGGTAGCAGCGCTTGTGCCCGAGACGACCACGCCCCTGGTCCCAACGGCTTCCCGCCCTGGCCCAGTGTCCGCGGCGCTCGCCTGGAATCCGACGGCCAGCAAACATCCAATGGAAGCTACTAAGATCCTCTGCATCCACATCTCCGAGCGTATGCCAAATTTTTTGACAGCATATCACAAATCGGAAACAGTCAGGTGCTCTCACTCTCTTGCTGGCATCGGTCGACAAGACTAAATCGGAGCTGGATTCCGGCCTCATTCGCGGCGATGCAGCACTATTCCGCCTTCTCCCCGCGCGCGGGGAAAAGGGATCTCAACGCTCATCGAAAAGGGACTTTTTCTCTCGGCAAGGCAATTTCCGTCCATCGGTCGATTCCCGAGGGTGAGCATCCTCCCTTCCGAAATCTGGTTAAGGAGCTACGCTCAGTGTAAAGCGGTTATCCTGCCCATTCTTCTTCGAGAGATGAATTTTAAAGCCTTGATGCTCTCCTTGAGTGGTTTTTAGCAAAATTTCATATTCCCCATAAAAGCCGCGAAATGTGAGGCGGCCGGCTTCGTCGGTTGTGGCCGTCAATCGGGTTTCCCACTCCTGATGGACTAGCTGCATCAAGCGGCGGTAGACAGGTTTGGGTTCGTATTCGGCAGTGACCAATCCGCCTCCCGGTTGCCAGGCATCTCGATCGGAAAAGCCCCACCAGTTGATGAACTCCACGGCAGGATGCCCGAAGGCCAGTCGGTAGAGCTGTTCAGCATAGTCGGCTTGGCTCTCTTCGGTCCAACGTCCTTCGCGCCATCCGCCGGAGATGGGCTTACCTGAGGACTGAGGAATGAATTCGGTGATTTGCAGCGGATAGCCCAGGGAGCCAAGAAGATCCAGCGTCTTCACGACCTCTTCCGGCGGGAACCAGGCATCCAGGGGTTCGTGGGTTTGAATCCCTAAGGCCCCAATCGGAACATGCTCGGCTTTAAGTTGGAGCACAAGACTCTGAAACCTCTGGCGAACCTCCGGCTTCATGATTTGATTAAACTCATTCAGCACCAAGGTGGCCTGAGGATTGGCAAGATGGGCCATCCGGTAATAAGGAGTGATCCAGCGGGCGACCTCTTCGATCGGAATATATTGATAGCGGCCTCCCTCGCTTTCTGATGGATGTGAATGAGCCGTCCGCCAGGAAACCATGTTGACTGACTCGTTTACAATATCCCATATGTTAATCTTGCCTGCCAGCCCCAGAACCGTGCTGGTGACACGTGCCGAGAGAAGAGTCTCGGTTGTTTCCACCGGGAGAGGATAAAGCCACCCAGGCATGCCAGCGGGATTCGTCCAAACCAACGGGTGGCCTTTGAGTGTGATGCCGTTCGCCAGGGACCACTCAATCACGCCCGTTTGTCCAGACCAATGGGGCATTCCGGCAATGGGTTCATAGCCCTCCCAATAAAAGGGCAACACCCCCAGGTTGAATAAAGCTTTGAATCGTTCCTTATAATCCTCCACACGGTAAGGTTCGCTCCCCGCATGGCTAACCAAACCAAATAATAAAGCTCCAAATAAGAAATCATGTGTCTTTTGGCGAATTTCAACCTTGGCTCCAGGCAGGGGTTGACCATCCCGCGTTTTGAAGGTTAACCACGCGTCCCCTTTCCGGAATTTCTCCGCCCCATCTGCCGCTTGTTTCAATAGGCGCGATTCGACCTCCGCAATCTTCGCCTGCTCGATTGAAGTTGCCAAACTGATCGGAACAAAGAAAAGGGCCCATCCCAACGTGAAAGAAAAAAATCTAGGAGACATCCCTTGGTACCTCCTTTTATTGAACTGAGGATGAGATAATGTGATTACGGGGTGGAGTATATAGGCTGCCCATGAGCGCGTCAATTCCACAATCTTAGCTCGGATGAGAAGGTCCGTAATCAAGCCGCAAACATGATTACGGCAAGATCAGGCTTCTCCCCTTCTTGACCCGCTTCCGGCCCTCCCGCGAAGCAGCATACGGAGCGGAATTCAGCCTCACCGGGGCTGATTCCTCCACCACTGAAGGCTGATAGCTCACCGCCCCGCTCATCACTTGTCATTCGCCACACGTCACTTGTCACACAAGGAAAATACTCCATCAGCATCAGGTCATCGGCT
>CAWDMN010000051.1:0-132775 GCA_963803155.1 uncultured Acidobacteriota bacterium | reverse complement strand
AGTGGGAGCTTGTTGTCCGGTTTTGAATATTAATAATTGGAGCGTGAAACTCGATCATCTGATGAATGACAAGCACAAGGTGTCGATGGCTGTCATTTCCAACGACAGGTATCGCTATCGCTATAATGGGGGGTACCATCTTGCCGGCCCTCTTCCAAACGTTCCCGCAGCTGGAGACGAGACACAAGCAACTCCCGGCTGGATGGTCCGTTTTGCCGAGGATTGGACGATCAGCCCCAGCAAGCTGAACCACTTTGCCTACGGTTACAATCGTTTCACCAACAAAATTGTGTCGAGCACATATCAAGTCAAGAATTGGGCTGCTGAACTGGGTATGCAGAACGTGGGCGGCGCCACATTTCCAGCCATTACGTTTGGTGGTCCCGACGTGGCTCTGAGTGGATCGTATCGACAATGGGGGAATGAGAACAGCTGGTTTGCCCCGAATGGCAGCAACATTGTCTCCGACGATTTTACCTGGATCTGGGGTAATCACAGTTTCCACATTGGAGGAGAACACCGGCGCTATTACGATAATACCAGTTCGAAGGATACTCCTGGAACATACAACTTCGACAGCGATCAGACTGCGTTGCAGAGTATTGCGGACCAACCGTTCGCGCAGCAGACCGGTTTTGCTTTTGCCAGTTTTATCCTCGGGGCGGTGAGGAACACCTCTGTTCTCATCAATGGTGTCACCATGGGGGTCCGTTCCCGCGTCACAGCTTTTTATGCACAGGACGATTGGAAAGTTGCGCCCAAACTGACTCTCAACCTGGGTGTTCGCTGGGATATCCCTACGAGTTTTAGCAGCCCCAATAATATCATGTCCGGGCTGGATCCCAAGTTGCCTAATCCCGGAGCAGACGGGTATCCCGGGGCTTTGACGTTCTTGGGGATTTGTCCCCTATGCAATGGAAAGAACCGTTGGACCGATATTTACTATGGGGAGTTCAGCCCACGGATCGGATTGGCTTATGCTGTAACCAACAAGCTGGTCGTGCGCGGCGGCTTCGGGACCAACTATGCTCCCCCAATCTCCGATGGCTGGTGTTGCAGTTGGTGGGATGGCTACAATGGGGTAAACGATATCGCCATGAGGACCAACCCACCCAGCGGCAGGGATCCTGCCTATTGGTGGGATGATCCCTACCCCAAGTACTCCGCATCACTGCCTAATTACGATCCGGCCCAGTTGAATGGGGGCGCCATTTCTTACTACCCCCCTGAGATAAAGAAGTACCCCTTGGTTTCCAACTGGAACTTCGGGGTTCAGTATGAATTGCCGGGGCGCACCAAACTGGAAGTCAACTATGTTGGCAATCACGGGACCCGCTTGAATGATCCTTACCACCTTAGCCTCTCCCAAGTGGATCCGAAATATCTCTCGTTGGGCGATACCTTGATCGAAGATATTGAGCAGCATCCGGAATTTCAGAAACCCTATCGGAGCTTCAGTGGGACCGTGGCCCAATCCTTGCTGCCTTATCCACAATACCTGGGAGTATATTCCCACCGAACCAATGCAGGCTGGTCTAATTACAATGCTCTGCAAATTACGGCCACCAAACATAGCAGCAAGGGGTTGAGTTTCCTGGTTGCCTATACCTTTTCCAAAACCCTGGGCACCTCCGATGAGGCGTTTGGTTATGGCTACGGTGGTTACGGCCAGAGCATTTACAACCGCAAGGCAGATTATGCAGTTTCCTTCCTCAATATTCCCCAAGACCTTAAGATCACCTGGATTTATGATCTGCCTTTTGGAAAGAATCGGAAATGGGCGAGCTCCGGATGGAGAGGTGCGGTCCTGGGAGGCTGGACGATGAGCGCCATCCAGCGGTACCGTTCCGGCGATCCACTGGGGATTTGGTCTTCCTCCGGGCCTACCACCGATGCGCTCTTCAATCCAGGCTTCTACAGCGATGTGCTGTTGCCACGGAACCAGCAAGTTATCGCGGGAAAGCCCACCCTGGTTGACGAGTCAGCGGGAGTGCCTTATTTGAATCCAAGTGCCTTCGGTAATGTGCCTGTCACGGCCAACAACGTGGCTTTGCGCCTGGGGAATGGAACTCGTTTTCTTCCCAATTTGAGAGGTTGGAGCAAAAGCAATGAAGATATGTCGATCATGAAGAGGACTCCGCTGGGGTTCCGCGAAGGAGCTTACTTCGAGATCCGCGCCGACATCCAAAACCTCTTCAATCGCACCTTCTGGCAAGATCCGGAAACCGACATCGGCGATCCCACACGGTTTGGCCGAGTGTTTGGCAAATGTCCTCAATCGGATTGCAGCGCTCGCACCATCCAACTCGGAGCCAGGATCAGTTTCTAGTCTCCATCGTTTTGGGGAAATTTTGCGCGGCTTTGAAGGCAAGCTTTCTTGGTTTTCAATTATGAAGAGATAGTCATAGCCTCCAGATGCGCGTCACGGTCTGGGCCAGAGCTTGGCAATTTCTGGAGATGGAAAAAATGTGAGTACGACACATCAAGGATCAGTTGGCTTGAAAGGCCGGAGTTGATCCGCCCCTTCAGCGCTGGTGAAATAGCGGGGATTATCGTTACCTAGAGCGTTGTCCTGGGCTGTAATAACTTGGCCTTTCAGGCCAGAAGGGGCAATTGAGTGTGCAAAGAGAGGATTGATTCCTCTTGGTTGGCAAGATGATTTTCCATTTTCGGATTATCGAGAAGCGTGGGTGGCGGTGGCAATACTAATGTAGCACCGCCCCCGAAAACACCAGCAAATGATCGAAATCAACACAACAAGAGCAAGAAGGCCAAGTCTGTTCTTCCTGGACCTCTTGCTCGCTGTCCTGAAATCCGGATCGAGGGATTTAGAGCTTCCATGGGAGAAAGGTTGCTCACTTGGCCCGAAGTAGTACGACTTCCGACCTGGCGCCGTCCATTTTCGGTCCTCTCCCCTGGATCAGTTCCTTCTCTTGCACTGACTTGGCCACCTGCCTTCCCACTTGATCAAATTCCGCCCACACCTGGCTTAAGAAATATTGGTTCTCATAGCGATTAAACACCAGGTAAGGGCCCGCCTGTTGACGTTTGACATTCTGGCCAAACGTAACCACGTTGGCAGTTGCCCGGCTGTCCAACTTCTTGATCCAGAGAATGTCCTTGTTGGAGTTGTTTCCTGGACTAATCGCATACTCACCGGCGGGCAGAGTCTTCTGACCGACGACAAAGTCAAAGGGAATCTCGGCCTTAGCCAGCGTTTTGACTGATTGCGCCAGCGAGGGCCAGGCAGTGACCAAAGTCAACAAGACGAGCATACCCACGATCTTCAAGTTTAAGTTTTTCATAACAACCTCCTTTTTTGTTTGTCCTGTCCTTAAAGCGGAAAAGGAGAGAAAAAGGTGTCATCAACCGAGATTATTTTTAGTCGAGATCTCCAAGCGCCGTCGTACGGACCTTGACGGGCCGGGAGAATCTGAATGGCGTCTTTCTGGCAAAACACTTGAATGAATGATGGCCTGGGCCTGCATTCCGATAAACATGAGGTTCCTAAGAGAGTTGTCCCCCCGTGTTCCTGACTCATTCCTCTGCCTAATCGAAGTCCTTGTATAAAGGCATGATATTGAGCCGCAAGGATGACCATCCTTTAGGGCGTTTCTGTAAAACGCCGGGGAAGCAGCCACGGCGGTTGACACAACCGCCCTACAGGTTGTGCCGCTTTTTCCGGCCTTCTCAATATTTGCCGAAAACGGACTTTATAAATGGACTCTAATCAGCCTCGACCGATGCAGGTCGTGTTATACTTGTTTTGGATTCCTAAGCCAACTCCGATCAGGAAGTGCATTCAGATGCTGTCTTCTTTCCACGAAGTCACCCGCTTGCTGGAGGCTTGGAATCTTGGCGATCGCCAGGCTCTGGACCAGCTGATTCCGTTGGTCTACGAAGAACTGCGGCGCCAGGCCCATCGCTATATTCTGCGTGAAAATCCCGCCCATCTCCTCCAAACCACCGCTTTAGTTCACGAAGCCTACATCCGGCTAGTCGGCGCCAGGGCAGCGGGCTGGGAAAACCGTGCTCATTTCTTCGCCATCTGTGCCGGCTTGATGCGGCAGATCTTGGTGGATTTTGCCCGCTCAGCCCGAAGCGAGAAACGGGGTGGCCAGACCATTACTGTCCCGCTCCTGGAAGATGTAGTGGGTGCCGAGGGACCCGGTTTGGACGTGCTGGCGGTGGATGAGGCGCTCCACGAGTTCGCAATCCTTGATTTCCGCAAAGCGAAAATGATTGAATTGCGTTTTTTTGGCGGCCTGAGCGTGGAAGAAACGGCCCTGGTGCTGAATATTTCCCGGGAAACGGTTCTTCGCGACTGGCGCTTGGCCAAGGCTTGGTTGTCCAAACAGCTCGGGGGGACAGGTGAGCATTCAAAACCCACCCGGCATCGACCTGATGTCAATGGTGAGCTTCCGGCAAACGAGTCACCCATTTCCAATGGCGAGTGACCAATTCCAAGTCATTCAGGCAGTGGAGCGGCAAGTGGGAATGGTGAAGACGGAAGACGAGAGAGAACCAGCACTGATTTTCCCTGAGGAAAGTTGAACCTGGCCCGCATTAGATTATTCAGAACAATTTTGTCTCAGCTCCCAACAGGAAGCTGATTTTCATTCACTGCAGTCGGATACGACCACTCACACCTGAGGGTGGCCCGGTGTCCCGCCGAGTCTGGCGATGGCAGAAGAGGAGTGGATTTTTTGGACTCTAACCCATGACCATTGACCGCCAACGCTGGAAGGATATCGAATCGATTTACCAAGCCGCCGTTGACAAGGCGGAAGAGCAGCGACGGGCCTACCTCGACCAGGTTTGTGCTGACGATGTCGAGTTGCGGGCTGAGGTGGAAGCCCTGCTGGCGGTTCGTGAGAGCCAGGGAGCCGGCCTTGAAGTCCCGGCGCTCGAGTTGGTGGCACAAGCCCACAAGAAGGCCGCCGCCAGCCTGGAGGGCTGTCGCTTGGGGCCTTGTGAGGTCCTTTCCCTGCTGGGAAAGGGTGGAATGGGGGAAGTCTATCTGGCCCGGGACACCCGTCTGGACCGGCAAGTGGCGCTCAAGGTTCTGCCCGCGGAAGTCACCCAGGATCCCGAACGGCTGCGCCGCTTCGTGCGGGAGGCCAAAGCCGCTTCTGCCCTGGAGCATCCCAATATTGCCACAATCTATGAGCTGGGCGAATCTGCAGGTGTCCACTACATTGTGATGGAGTATGTAAAGGGCGAGTCGCTGGAGGCCAGGATTCGAAAGGGCCGGCTCAGTCTCGGCGAGATTCTCGACATCAGCACTCAGGTGGCCGACGCTCTGGACGAAGCGCACCGCCAGGGGATTACCCACCGGGACATCAAGCCGGCCAACCTGATGCTCACGCCGCAGGGGCAGGTGAAGGTGCTGGACTTCGGGCTGGCAAAAAGGAGCCCCCAGAAGAAGCCCGCTGGGGGAACAGAGACCAGGACTGAGTCCAAGACCACTCCGGGCCTGATCATGGGGACAGTGCAGTATATGAGTCCGGAGCAGGTGCTGGGGCAGGAGGTTGACCAACGGTCCGATCTTTTCTCATTGGGGGTTGTGCTCTATCAAATGGCCACAGGGACGTTGCCGTTCCAAGGGGACAGCTCGGGAGCGATCTTCAACGCGATCCTCAACCAGACGCCCCCTTCTCCGGTGCGGTTGAATTCGGACCTGCCTGCCCGGTTGGGGGAGATCATCGACAAAGCGCTGGAAAAGGACCGCGAGGTGCGCTACCAGGTTGCGTCTGAAATCCGCGCCGATTTGAAACGGCTGAAGCGCGACACGGATTCGGGCAGAGTGGTTGCCATCCGGGAGGGAGCACGGACAACGAAGCCAAGGGTGAAGTGGCTCGTCGGGAGCATCGCTGCTGTCCTGGCGCTGATTGCGCTGGTTGCAGGTCTGGGGTTCTGGTTCTTTCAGCCAAAAAAAGAAACATCAGAAGCGCCCATGGTTCCCGTCCCTTTCACCACTTTTCCGGGTTTTCAAATGTTTCCTAGCTTCTCGCCCGATGGCAAAGAGGTGGCCTTCACGTGGAACGAAGGCGCAGGGACTACCTATCACATCTACATCGAGCAAATCGGCGGCGAAACTCCTCGACAGCTGACTACCGGCTCGCATGAGGACGACTCGCCTGTCTGGTCGCCGGATGGCTTGTTCATAGCTTTTCTCCGTGATTTGGATCCCGACAAGTCGGCTGTCATGTTGATCCCGGTAAATGGAGGGCGGGAACGCCAGGTGGCAGAATTTCAAAATGTGGGGGGCATCTGCTGGCATCCCGGCGGGAAGTGGCTGGCCCTCGCCTGCAAGGATTCTCCGGTTGAACCTCGTGCAATATTCCTGCTTTCCCTGGAAACAGGTGAAAAGCGCAGATTGTTTTCCCCTCCCAAAGGAATCGGCGGAGACGGAGATCCCGCTTTCTCCCCCGACGGGCGTCGGCTGGCTTTCTCGCGGCATTTCGAAAAGGCTTCGGAAATCTTTGTGCTTCAACTTTCCGCCGAACTTAAACCAGAGGGCGAGCCAAAACAACTCACCTTTGGAGACCGGATGGCCGTTTCCCCTTCCTGGACGCCAGATGGCAAGGAACTCGTTTTCGTGTACGGCAGTCATGTGCACTACTGTTCCCTTTGGAGAATTTCGGTCTCCGCTCCTGACAAGCCGAGACCCCTTTCCTTCTCTGGCGAGGGTTCGGCTCGCAATCCTTCGGTCTCTCTCGAGAAAAACCGATTGGTCTACAATCTGGTGTCTTTGGATTATAATAATTGGCGTCACTGGATCTCCAGGACCAAAGATAATCCAGCACCGCCATCAAGATTCATCTACTCGACTCAAACACAGGATTGCCCGCAATTTTCTCCTGACGGCAAGGAGGTTGCCTTTGTCTCCTATGCGTCAGGCAGCGTCGAAATCTGGATTTCGAACAGTGATGGATCGAATCCTCTGCAGCTGACCCATTTTGGCGGTCCCATGCTGGATTATCCTCGCTGGTCTCCGGATGGGAAACAGATTGTCTTCTCCATGGCTTCACGGGATCAGACTGAAATCTTCTGGATGCCTGCGGAAGGTGGACAGTCGAAGCAACTGACCCACACTCCATTTAATAAAAACAAACCAAGCTATTCGCGGGATGGGCAATGGATCTACTTCGGATGCAACAGGGGTGATGAAGAACAGGTATGGAAGATGCCGGTGAAAGGGGGAGAGCCTTTGCAGGTAACCAGGAACGGCGGCTCCGACCCCCAGGAATCGAAGGATGGCAGAACCGTGTTCTACTTGAAGGGATATGGCGAGAACTCTTCCCTTTGCATGGTTCCTGTCGGCGGAGGCGAGGAAACCAAGGTGCTGGAAGATGTCTATCACGGGAATTTCGAAGTGAAGGAGCGCGGCATCTATTTCACGTCAGGGGATTACGAAAAGGCAAGTCTCCTCTACTTCGACCTGGCCAGCAGAAGAACAAGGCTTCTTGCCCCCATTCAAGGCAGCCACGTCGAGTGGGGATTCACGGTATCTGCCGACGAGGGTTGGTTCTTACTGACTCAAGGCGAATGGCTGCGCTGCAACCTGATGCTGGTGGAAAACTTTAAATAGGTGCGAGGTTCGAGGGGTGAGGTTCGAGGACCGAGGTGAGTGGTTCGAGGAGATGGACTGGGGACGGCCATGAATTGAATTGGGAATAAACGAAAACCATAATTTCGTGAGAGCCCTGAAAGGGCGCATTTATAAAAGTACAACGATTACATGGCTGTTAATCCGCCCTTTCGGGGCTAGCGTGGATATTGGGGCATATCATTCTCCCAAGGCGATGCCCTGCGCTGTATTAAATTGGCCTTTCAGGCCAGTCGAAGAATGGCCAGCCTCCAAACAACATTTGTGATTTAGCGGAAAAACCATGGGTGAGTATCCAGAAAATACCAAAGGATTATAATACCTGGCGGTGGGAACGGCGAAAGAGGAAAGGGCTTCATTTTTGGCGGAGCTCTTCGGCGGTGATGAATCTTTGCACAGGGAATAGCAGTCCAGGCTCGGAACAGTGGAAAGGGGGCTACTTGAAGAGAACATTCTTCATCTGGATTCTTATCCCAACGGTATGCCTGCTCAACATGGCGCTGCCGCTACATTCTCAAAGCGGCCGCGGAACCCTCACCGGAGTGGTCAAGGACGCCAGTGGTGCAGCAGTGCCGAATGCTGAAGTTCTGATTGTCAATCAGGAGACCGGGATCACCACTCGCGCTATAACCACGAATGCAGGGATCTACCACGCACCCTACATTCAACCCGGTCTGTATAGGATTTCAGTCTCCGTCGACGGTTTCAAAACTGCCGTCCACGACAACGTGGAAGTGCTCATTACTCAAACCATAGATGTCGATTTCAACCTGTCGGTGGGCGAGTTGAAAGAAGAGGTCACCATCAGCGCGGAACCGCCGCTGCTGGAAGCATCGAGTTCCGAAATTGGAATTGCTAATACTGAAACGGAAGTGCATACCTGGCCGATCCTGGTCAGCGACGGGACGCGGCAATTGCAGAGTTTTGTCTTCCGAAGCATGCCTGGCGCCGAGGGGAACGAGTGGGCAGGGTCCATCAACGGGGGGCAGGCTTTTTCCCACGAGATTCTGGTGGATGGGATCTCGATCGGCCGTATGGACATTAACGGGGGCAGCATGGTGGAATTTACCCCGACGGTCGATGCCGTCAGCGAGTTCAAGCTCCAGACCGGCGCTCTGTCGGCTCAGTACGGCAACACCCAGACGGCGCTGACTAATTTTGGCTTGAAATCCGGCTCCAACACTTACCATGGCACGGCGTTCTGGTACCATCAGAACTCGGCACTCAATGCCAATACCTGGGCCAACAATCACCTCACCCTCGATCCGAACACCGGAAAAGCGCTGCATTCCCCCACCAGGCTGAATAACCAGGGCGCATCTTTTGGCGGCCCGTTGAAGAAGAACCAGACCTTCTTCTTTGCTTCATTTGAATTGCACCGGCAAGAAAATCAGAATCTCTCTTCCAATTATGATAGTTCTCCCACCAGGGAAATGAAGCAGGGGGATTTTTCAAAGCTGCTGGACCCCGCTTTCACGCAGGACGAGCGGTCCGGGACCGTCGTCGGGCAGGATGCCCTCGGGCGGAACGTGCTGTTCGGCCAGATTTACGATCCCGCCACCACCCGGCAGCTGTCCGACGGCGCCTGGATCCGGGATCCCTTTCCCGGCAACATCATTCCCACGGAAAGGTTCAGTCAACTGACCAAAAGGATCCTCAACCCCGCCTATGCGTTGCCCGATCCGACTTTTCCCCTGCGAAACGAGCAGGGAGAGACCCTCAGGGGGAACACCCTGCGAGTGGGAACCGGACTGCAAACTTTGCACATCAACAATTGGAGCCTGAAATTTGACCACTTGATGAGTAACAGGCACAAGGCATCCATTGCCATCATTTCCAATGACCGGTTCCGCTATGTCTATGGCGGTTATCATCTCCCTGGCAACATACCCAACGTGCCGGCAACGGGAGATGGGATACAGGCGACTCCCGGCTGGATGGTGCGCTTTGCCGAGGATTGGACCCTTAGCCCCACTAAGCTGAATCACTTTGCCTATGGTTTCAACCATTTCAACAACGAAATTATGTCGAGCACTTATGAAGTCAAAGATTGGGCTGCTGATTTGGGGATGCAAAACGTGGGCGGCGCCACCTTTCCAGTCATTGCCTTCAGTGCTCCAGACGCGTCCCTGAGCGGCTCCTATAAAAAATGGGGGGATGGGAATGCCTGGAATGGCCCGGATGGCAGCAACATAGTCTCCGACGATTTTACCTGGATTCGGGGAAGTCACAGCATTCGGTTCGGGGGAGAACATCGGCGTTATTACGACAATAGCGGTGCCAAGGATACTCCGGGGACCTACTATTTCGACAGCAACCAGACTGCCTTGTCGGCGTTTTCCGGCCAACCTTTTGCCCAACAGACCGGGTTTGCCTTTGCCAGTTTCCTGCTGGGGGCCGCGCGGAATGCCGATTCCTACATCAATGGCGTCACTTGGGGAGTCCGCTCCCGCGTCACGGCTTTCTATGCCCAGGACGACTGGAAGGTCACGCCGAAACTGACAGTTAACCTGGGCGTTCGCTGGGACATCCCGGCCAATTACAGCAGCCCCAATGACACCATGTCCGGACTGGACCCGAAACTGCCCAATCCCGGAGCGGACGGGTATCCCGGGGCATTGACCTTCCTCGGAAATTGTCCAAAATGCAATGGAAAGAACCGTTGGACTGACATTTACTATGGAGAAGTCGCCCCACGCGTTGGTTTTGCATATGCCGCCAACCACAAGCTGGTTGCGCGCGGCGGGTTCGGGATCAACTATGCTCCCCCGATCCTCGATGGCTGGAACTATAATTGGTGGGACGGCTTCAGTGGCATTAACAACATAAACCCCAGAACCGACCGCCCTACCGCGAATGATCCCGCCTATTGGTGGGACACCCCATATCCCAAATACCCCGCCTCTCTGCCCAACTACGACCCGGCCCAGTTGAATGGGGGCACTATTTCTTACTATCCCCCGGAGACCAAGAAGTACCCCATGGTCTCCAACTGGAACTTCGGGGTCCAGTATGAGTTGCCATGGCAAACCAAAGTCGAAGCCAATTACATCGGCAATCGTGGAACCCGTCTCAGTGAACCCTACCACTATAACGTTCTCAACCAAGTGGACCCAAAATATCTTACTTTGGGTGACACATTGATGGAGGACATCGAGCAGCACCCGGAATTGCAGAAACCCTTTCCGAGCTTCAGCGGGACTGTGGCCCAATCCCTGCGCCCTTTTCCACAATACCTGGGTATATATTCCCACCGCACCAATGGGGGCTGGTCAAATTACAATGCCTTGCAGATTACGGCCACCAAGCACAGCAGCAAGGGGCTGAGTTTCCTGGTTGCCTATACCTTTTCCAAAACCTTGGGCACCTCGGATGATGCGATTGGCTATGGCTACGGTGGTTATGGCCAAAGCATTTACAACCGCAAGGCCGATTATTCGGTTTCCTCGTTCACCGTTCCGCAAGACCTCAAGATCACCTGGATTTATGTTCTGCCATTTGGGAAGAGCCGGAAATGGGCATCTTCCGGTTGGAGAAGTGCGGTCTTCGGAGGGTGGACCATGAGCGCCATCCAGCAGTATCGATCCGGCAATCCCCTGGGAATTTGGTCCTCTTCCGGGCCTACCACCGAGGCACTTTTCAACCCGGGCTTTTACACGGATGTATTGTTGCCGCGGAACCAGCAAATTTTAGCGGGAAAGCCCACCCTGGTTGACGAGTCAAGGGGAGTGCCTTATTTGAATCCGAATGCCTTTGGCAATGTGCCCGTGACAGCCAATAATGTGGCATTGCGCCTGGGGAATGGAACGCGTTTTCTTCCCAATTTGAGAGGTTGGAGCAAGAGCTATGAAGACATGTCGATCATGAAGAGGATTCCGCTGGGATTCCGCGAAGGAGCTAACTTCGAAATCCGGGCAGACATTCAGAACCTCTTCAACCGCGTCTTCTGGCAGGATCCTGAAACGGATATCGGCGATCCCACCCGGTTTGGCCGGGTGTTTGGCAAATGTCCTCAATCGGATTGCAGCGCCCGAACCATCCAGCTCGGAGCCAGGATCAGTTTCTAGTCTCCATCGTTTTTGGGAAATTTTGCGCGGCTTTGAAGGCAAGCTTTCTTGGGTTTCAATTATGAAGAGATAGTCATAGCCTCCAAATGCGCGCCTCGGTTTGGGCCATAGCTTGGCAATTTCTGGAGATGGAAAAAATGTGAGTACGACACATCAAGGATCAGTTGGCTTGAAAGGCCGGAGTTGATCCGCCCCTTCAGTGCTGGTGAAATGGCGGGGATTATCGTTACCCAGAGCGTTGTCCTGGGCTGTAATAACTTGGCCTTTCAGGCCGGAAAGCTGTAGCGCCGTTCAGGCGCTGACGACTGTAGGAGTCCGTCCGAATTGCGGTGTCAGCTACAGATCATGAAATTACTCGGGCTGGATTACTTCCGTGGATTATTTTCGCACCCCTAAGATGCTGAGTGAATGACTGAGGAACCAAGACGGGGTAAAGATGTATATCCTGGTGATTTTCTTTTTATTGTTGTTGGTTCTCCCTCTGTCCGGCCTCTGGATGTTAGGAGAAGATATTGCTCCTTGGCTGGCTTTTCCTCCAATTCCGAGGCAAGCCGAACATGCCCCGTTTTCGTGGATTGTGTTTCTGCCCCTGACATTCCTGATTATCGTGTTGCTTCTTCCTTTTTTAAAACGGCGTCAACCATGGAAGAATAATCTTAGCAATACAGATTATTCAGGAAAAATTCCCTGGTGGGGTTGGATTGGATTATGTTTGACCCTTTTCTGTTGGATTGTGGCCTGGCAGATCATTCCAATCGAGCCTTCTTGGCGACAACACACATTTACTCCATTGTGGCTTGGCTATATTCTGATGGTGAATGGCTGGAGCCACAAAAGAAAAGGTTTCAGTCTTTTGACCCGGCATCCTTGGGATTTGGGCGGACTCTCAATTCTAAGCGCCATATTTTGGTGGAGCCTTGAATTCTTAAACCGATTTACCGAGAACTGGCATTACCTTCAAACCGAAAGTTATCCTGCCTGGAAATACCTCTGTTTGGCCTCTTTGCCGTTTGCCACCGTCCTGCCGGCTGTTTGGAGCACGGCTGAATTGCTTTCAAGCTTTGGCTGGGGAAATTCTTTCCGGGCATGGTATCCGGTCAAAGTTGTCAAAAGCGGGCTTTTTCGAACCGCAATCCCACTCGTTTCAGTTCTTTCATTGATCACCTGCGGTTTGGCCCCGGATTTTTTGTTCCCGTGTCTTTGGATTTCTCCTTTTTTATTGTTGGTGGTTTTGGAGAGCAGTTTGGGGAAAGAGACTATTCTTTCCTCATTAGAGGATGGCGACTGGAGCCGGATCGTCCAATTCTCCCTGGCTGCCTTGGTATGCGGTTTATTCTGGGAAATGTGGAATGAATTCAGCCTGCCGCAATGGAAATACTCCATCCCTTGGGTGGGAAGATTCCGGATATTCGAGATGCCAATAATTGGATACAGCGGCTATCTCTGCTTTGGATGGGAATGTGCGGCGGTGGGAAAATATTTAATTAAGCTGGAATACCTAGACTAACTAGACTTCGTCTCGGATTATAGGGATTTACCAATGGGTCCAATAAAAACTTGACTCGAAATTGTCGACTTTTGCGGCTCAAGCACACTAACGGACTCTGAAATCTTTGATCACTCTAATTTCTCGGGCATGGTTTTGTACAGCTTGGCTAATCACTCGCTTCGCTTCGTGCTTTCCGTACAGCCCAGTTGCTGTGGTTGGCCGGAAGCGCGAAGTGCCAACGAGCGATCAGCCCAGCTGCAGTCGCTTCATCCGCTGCTATGCTTGTTTTGTGCTGCCACCCTGATCACTCGCTTCGCTTCGTGCTTTCTGCACAGCCCAGTTAGTGTGGTTGACAGAGCCATCAGGCGGGCTTCATGGGGCATGGATATTTTATGAAACAATTCTGGCGCGGCGATTCAGCAGTCCAATCATGATGATGTTCATGACGGAGTGGGCCAGGATGACCGGCAGCAGACAGTGCCGGATTTCCACAAGGCAAGCAAAAATAAATCCCACCAAGACGGCATAAAGGGACCAAGGCAGGAGTTCTCGTTTGGGGACTAAATGCGCGGCGCCGAAAAGGAGACTCGATAGAATAAGTCCAACGGAGTTCTGCAAGGATCCGCGAAAAAAAGTTTCCTCCGCGACTCCACTCGTCAAACCCAAAAGCAAAATTTTCGGGAAGGGGAGCGGAGCCAGCACTTTTTGAAATTCCAACTCGAGTTGTCGGGCCCAGGAGAAGCTATGGTTGGCGAAGAGCGAAAATAAAACCAACACCAGAGCCAGCCCCATGCCAATACATAGATCGAGCAAAATCTCGATGCGGTCATTCTGAAGAAAAAGAGACCATCTCAGCTGTTTCTGAAAATAAAGCCAGCTAATCGAAACAATCATCAAGCCCGAGTACCACTGCGACGCTTTGCGAACAATATCCATCGGAGAATTGGCAGGCTTTCCTCTCATCGGTTCGTGCGAACCCAGTGTGTCGAAATTCGGAACGCCAGACATCTGGTTCCCCCGGCGAGGGGGCATCCACCCCGTCACGCTATAAAAACCTATGCCAGCGTGGAGAAATTGATTTGGGCTCAAACCGGCTAAGTCCGGTAATCCGCGTTTATGTGAACGTATCCGCTGGTTAAATCGCACGTCCACATTGTGGAAGAGGCAGATCCCGTCCGCAGATCCATAAGGATGCGAATGTCATGTTCTTTTAAAATGCTTTTGGCTTGGGCTTCATCGAAGATGACTCCGGTTCCGTTCTGGCAGACTTTAAGGCCGCCAATCCAAATGGAGACCCGGTAGGGATCGAAAGAAACTCCTGAATAACCGGCCGCGCAGAGGATTCTCCCCCAATTGGCGTCTTCACCGGCCATCGCCGTTTTAACTAATGGAGAGTTGGCGATGCTGCGTGCAATCTGGGTGGCGGCCTCCTCGCTCTCAGCGTTCTGAACGGTGATTTCAATGAATTTGCTGGCGCCCTCGCCATCCCGTACAATCTGGCGCGCCAGACTGCCGCAAACCAGAGTCAGCCCCTCAACGAAATGAAGATACTCCTCTCCTTCCTGGTCAATTAATGGCGCTCCTGACGCACCATTGGCCAGGACCGCCAGAGTGTCATTGGTGGAGGTGTCTCCATCGACGCTGATCCGGTTGTAGCTTTTATTGCAGGCCTCGCGTAGGGCCTTAATCAGAAGTGCTTTCGATATGCTGGCATCCGTTAAAACAAATGCCAATGTCGTTGCCATGCGAGGATGAATCATGCCAGCGCCTTTGGTCATTCCACAAATGCGGACATGTTTGCCTCCCAGCATTCCTTCCGCCGTGCAAACTTTCCGCCGGGTGTCGGTGGTCATGATGGCCCGGGCTGCTGAATCCAGTCCTTCCGAATTTAGAGCGATTTTTAGATCGTCTTCTTTTTCCTCGATGCGCTCGATCGGCATGAATGCTCCGATCACTCCAGTGGAACTCACCAGCACCTGATCGGCGGAGATTCCCAGAATTCGGGCAGCCATTTGAGCCATGCGCCGGCTGTCCCCCAACCCGCGATCGCCCGTACAGGCATTCGCATTGCCCGAATTCACCAGGATGGCCCGGCAACCGTGGTTGGATTTTTCCAGATGCTCCTGGCAAAGCAGTACCGGAGCGGCTTTGACTACGTTAGTGGTGAATTGTGCGGCCGCGGAAGCAGGCTGCTCGGAAAAAATGAGCCCCAAGTCCAACCGCCCATCCCGCTTTTTTATGCCGGCTGAAACCGCTGCTGCCTTGAATCCAGAAGGGGCTGTGATGCGATCTTCATAAATATTCCAGTTCAATTTTTTCTCCCGTAATTAGGCGCGATTTTGTAGTGTCGAGCAATTTACCAATTCGCATCATCGGCCCAATTGCATGACTTTTTCCGCCTCAAGGATTGCTTCCTTCACGCGGGCCAGAGCCGTACCGCCAGCGACGGAGCGGATATTGAGGCTGTTCTCCAACCGGAGGGCTTCAAAAACATCTTCTCCAATTAAAGGAGAATGCTTTTGATATTCCTCCAGGGGCAACGCGTTCAACTCAATCTGGCGGGATTCGCAGAGAAGCACGAGCTTTCCCACTACTTCATGGGCTTTGCGGAAAGGCATCCCCTTGCGGACCAGATAATCCGCCAGATCCGTGGCGTTGATGAAATCTTTGGTTACGGACTGCTGGGCCGTCGATCGGTTGACCTTCAAGGTTTGAATCACTACTTGGGCGACCTCCAAGCAATCGAGCACGGTGTCCAAGGTATCGAAGGTCAATTCCTTATCCTCTTGCAGGTCCTTGTTGTAAGCGAGCGGAAGGCCCTTCAAAACAGTCAGGATTCCAGTAAGATTGCCGTACACCCGGCCACATTTGCCTCGGATCAACTCCAACGAATCCGGGTTTTTTTTCTGCGGCATAATGCTGCTTCCCGTTGTGACGGCGTCTGAAAGTTCGAAGATCCCGAATTCCGGAGAAGAGAGAATAATCAAGTCTTCCGCCAGGCGGCTGAGGTGCATGAGGATCAAAGCTGAATTAGAAATAAATTCCACCAGATAATCCCGGTCGCTCACGGCGTCGAGGCTATTGCGGGTCAATTGACCAAATCCGAGTTCCTTGCGCAATTCATTCCGGTCAATAGGGAAACCGTTGCCAGCCAATGCTCCGGAACCGAGCGGCATGTAATCCGTGCGCCGGAAACAGTCATCGAAACGGCGGTAATCCCGCAAAAACATCTCAAAAAAAGCCAGCCAGTAGTGAGCCAATAAGATTGGCTGCGCTTTTCGCAAATGAGTGTAGCCGGGGATGGCGACATCCAAAAAGGCCTTTGCCTGGTGGAGAAATTCCTGGTTGAGGGCTTTCAGTTGGACTTGAACCTGGATGATCGCCCGCTTCATATAGAGCCGCGTATCCAGCGCCACCTGGTCGTTGCGACTGCGGCCGGTGTGAAGCTTTAAGGCGGCGTCTCCCGCCAATTCGGCCAGGCGTGATTCCACAAAAGTGTGAACATCCTCGGCGGACTTGGCTTTCAGCCAGCCGGGATCGCTTTCGATCCGCTTCTTGATTTCCGCGAGGCCTTTGCCGATTTGCTTTAATTCTTCGAGAGTCAGAATGCCGGCCTTTTCAAGAGCCGTGGCATAAGCGGCTGACCCCTCAATGTCCTCGAAAATCAATCTCTGATCGATCGGGAATGAATTGTTGAAACGCTCAAACGTGTCGTCAATTTTGCCGGTGAACCGGCCTCCCCACGTTTTCATCCAATGCTCCTTTGAAAAACACGTCGCAAAGACCTCACAGGTCTTGGAGACCTGTGAGGTCTGGAAATTTGCATCCACTTCTTCTTGTGCCGGTCATCCAAGTGCTTGGGATTCCTCGAAAAATCCCTGCTGCTCGGCCAATCAAGCCAGGGCGTTGGCGTGTACGTTGCCGGTCGGGCCGATCTTGCCGCTATTGTCGGACTTTGTTCAAGAGCGCCTGCACGACAACGGGCAAACCAAAGAGATTGATGAAACCTTCCGCGTCTTTCTGGTTATAGACAGCCTCTTCCCCAAAAGTGGCGAAATCTTCCCGATAAAGCGAATAAGGGCTTTTCAATCCGGCCAAAATCAAGTTTCCTTTGTAGAGCTTGAATCGGGCCGTGCCCGTCACATTTTTCTGGGTTTGATTGACGAAGGCATCCAACGATTCTCGCAATGGAGTAAACCATTGCCCGTTGTACACGAGATCCGCGTACTTGATAGCCAACTGGTCCTTAATTCGCAGAGTCTCTTTGTCCAGACAAATGGATTCCAGTTCACGGTGAGCTTGAGCGAGGATTGTGCCTCCCGGAGTTTCGTAGGCCCCCCGGGATTTCATCCCGACCAGACGGTTTTCCACTAAATCGATCCGGCCGATGGCATTTTCGCCGCCAATCTTATTCAACTTATTTACCAGTTCCACGGGATTCAGCTTCTTCCCATCAACCCCTACGGGAGTCCCCGCCTCGAATTCAACCACGACGTACCGCGGGGTCTCCGGCGCTTTTTCAGGCGAAAGCGTCAGCTGCCACATGGAATCTTCCGGCTCATTGGCGGGATCCTCCAACACTCCGCCTTCATGGCTGATATGCCAGATATTACGATCTTCACTGTAAATCTTCTTCTTGGTGGCTTTGATGGGAACCTGATGTTTCTCCGCGTAATCAATGGCGTCTTCTCGTGATTTGATGTCCCATTCCCGCCAGGGAGCAATCACTTTCAAGTGCGGTGCCAGCGCCTTGAAGGTCAACTCGAAACGCACTTGATCATTCCCTTTCCCGGTGCAGCCATGGGCAACGGCATCGGCTCCCTCTTTTAATGCGATTTCCACCTGGCGCTTGGCCAGAATCGGCCTGGCCATGGAGGTTCCGAGCAGATACTTTCGTTCGTAAATTGCCCCCGCCTTCAAAGTGGGCCAGATATAATCGCGCACAAACGCTTCTCTTAGGTCTTCCACATAAAGCTTAGAAGCTCCGGTCTTGAGGGCTTTTTCCTGCAGGCCTTCCAATTCTTCCCCCTGTCCAACATCGCCAGCCATGGCGATTACTTCGCAATGATAGTTCTCTTTGAGCCAAGGAATAATGATGGAGGTGTCCAATCCTCCCGAGTAAGCCAAGACAACTTTTTTAACCATATCGAAAATCCTTTCTGGGATTGCGCTTATCTTAGGACAGCAGCAGATAGAGAATGGCTTTCTGCACATGCAGCCGGTTTTCCGCTTCATCATATACGATGGATTGCGGAGAGTCGATGACACTGGGAGCCACTTCATAACCGCGGTGGGCGGGCAGGCAATGCATGAACACCGCATCGGGGCGGGCATGGGCCATCAATTTGCTATCCACCTGAAAGTCGGCAAAGACCCCGGCCCGGTCTTCAGTCTCAGCTTCTTGACCCATGCTGGCCCAAACATCGGTATACACCACATTGGCGTCCTTTACCGCTTCCACCGGATCGTTGATGATGTGAATTTCGGCGCCGGTCTCCCGCGCATATTTTTCAGCTTCGCTGATCACCCGATGGTTGGGTTCGTATCCTTCCGGATTGGCGATCCAAAGATTGATTCCCAATTTGGAGGCGCCAAAAATCAAGGAGTGGCAGGTATTGTTCCCATCACCTACGAAACCAAATTTGATCCCTTTCAGGTGTCCGAATTTTTCAAGGACGGTAAAATAGTCCGTCAATCCCTGACAGGGATGCAACATATCGGTCAATCCATTCACCACCGGGATGTTGGCGTGCTCCGCCAGTTCGACGACCGAACGGTTCTTGTAGGTCCGCGCCACAATTCCATGGAGCCAACGCTCCAGATTTTTCGCGGTATCGCGGATTGATTCCCGCTCCCCCAGCTTGGTGCCGGTATGGTCGAGAAAGATCACTTCCCCACCCATGCTCTTCATCCCCACATCAAAGGTCACTCGGGTGCGAAGAGAAGGCTTCTCAAAAATGAGTGCCACAATTTTTCCATCCAAAGCATGGGCAAAATCACGGGGATTTTTCTTGATCTCCCGGGCCGTGTCGAAGATATTGTAGATATCGTCAACCGTCAGATACTGAATCGAAATCAGGTCCTTCACACTCAATTTTTTCCTGTTCAGGGCCATGGATGTTTCTCCTTATGCGGGATGTGGAGTGGGATTCGATGCGTTGGTTGATGCCGAAAAGCCGGCCAGAATCTTATCAAGGGCTTTAATAAATTTGGCAATTTCTCTTTTTGAAATAGTATACGGGGGAAGAAAACGCAACACCGTATCGTGAGTGCAATTAATAATGAAGCCGGCCTCCAGGCAACGATTCACGACTTCGCGCCCTGGGAAGGCAAGCTCTGCCCCCAGCATCAATCCCTCGCCGCGGATATCCAATAGAAAATCATGCTTTTGCTTCAGCTCCTGGAGTTTCTGCTTGAAAAATTCGCCGGTCGCCCGGATATTATCCAGCAGTTTTTCCTCTTCCATAATTTTCAGGAATTCAATTCCGATTCGACAGGTTAGAGGGCCTCCTCCAAAAGTCGTGCCGTGGTCCCCCGGACCGAAAGTGGGAGCAATGTTGTCCGTGGTCAACAGCGCGCCAAGCGGAAGGCCCAAGGCGATCGGCTTAGCCAGAGTGAGGATGTCTGGCTTTATGCCGTATTTTTGAAAATAGAAGTACCGGCCCGTCCGTCCAATTCCGCACTGCACCTCATCAAAAATCAGTAGAGCCTGGTGTTGATCGCAAAGCTGGCGAGCCGTGGCCAGGAACTCCCGGGAGCATTCGTTAATTCCACCCTCCCCCTGAATCGGCTCCAGAATCAAGGCACTAACCCGGCCCGTAAATTTTTGGCGCAGATCTTCCTCGTCATTCGGTTTGACAAAGGTGAAGCCTGGAACCAGCGGAGCGAAGGGGCGGCGGTACTTTTCGTTGGACGTAGCGGATAGAGCGCCGTATGTCCGGCCATGAAAAGCGTTTTCCAGAGTCAAAATTTCATATTTTTCCTGGCCGGGGAAATTTTTGTAGGCATATCCGCGGGCCAGTTTGAAGGCGGCTTCATTGGCTTCCGCGCCGCTATTGCAGAAAAATGCCTTGTCGAGTCCAGCCAATTCCACCAAACGCTTCGCCAATTGAGACTGGTAGGGATGATAGAAAAGGTTGCAGACATGAATAGTCTTTTTGATTTGTTTGCGGATGATATTGTTAATCCGTGGATGATTGTATCCCAGAGCATTGACTGCGATCCCCGCGAGCAAATCTAAGTACCTTTTTCCCGCATAGTCATAGACGATGCAGCCACGCCCCTTATCCACCAGCAAGGGGAACCGCTTATAATTGCTCAATAGATACCGTGTTTCCGACTCAACTACACTGTTTAATTGCATACGCCCAATCCTTTTCCTTTACTCGGTCCTCGTTGCCATGAGCGGGGAACCTGCAAAATTTGGTTAGGTACCAGAACTGATAAAACTACAAGATAGTGGTTCCAATCTTTTCTCCTTCGATCAGAACGCGAAGAACTCCGCGAGGCTCCCGACCGCCCAGAATGTTGATTTGCCGTAGTCCGTGATCCAATGCCCGCTCACAGGCACGGGTCTTGGGAAGCATGCCCTCAGAGATAATTCCGGCTTCCCGCAATTCCGCGACTTGATGGCGAGTCAGTCGGGAGAGGACTTTTTTTTCAGAATCATAAATTCCAGGCACGTCCGTCAAAAAGAGCAGTCTTTCGGCCCGGCAAAAGACTGCGACCGCCGAGGCCATTTCATCGGCGTTGACATTGTAATATTGTCCCGCGTGATCCATGCCGATGCAGGCAATTACCGGGATAAATCCGTTTTGAACCAACAGGTCCGCCAACCTGGATTCACCTTCATGAATCTCCCCCACAAAACCATAATCGAAATCCGGGAATGACGGGTCCTGGAATTTCCTGGCGATGAAACTGGCGCCGTCTCCGCCACACAAGCCTACGGAGGGCTGTCCTTGGGCGGCAAAGGAAGCCACCATTTGTTTATTGACCAAGCCGGTCAGAACCATTTGAACCACATCCATCGTGGCCGCATCGGTGACTCGAAGGCCATTATGGAATTGGCTGGGAATCTTCAATAATTCCAAGTATTGCTTGATCTGCCGGCCGCCGCCGTGGACCAGAATCAATTCATGCCCCTGCTGTCTGACGGTAATCAGCTGCGATACGATATCATGCAATAATTCCGCATTCGTTAATAATGCTCCACCCAGCTTGGCTACAACTCTCAATTCTGCGCCTCCCTCGGGTATAATTTGGCTTTTCCCTCAACGGGCAATTCATCAGAGCAATCCTGCTGTTTCCTCAAGACCCAGCATGATATTCATGTTCTGGATTGCTTGAGAAGCGGCTCCCTTGCCCAAGTTGTCAATGGCTGAAATGACGATCAAAAGCCGGTGCTCCAAATCGAGCTTCCAGCCGATGTCACAATAACTGGAATGGGCGACATATTTGATTTCCGGAAACGTCCCCGCCGGGTAAAGCCGGATCAAAGGCTCATCCCCATAGATTTTGGCAAAGCAATCCGTAACCGCGGATTCTGTAATCCCGGCGGGAATTTTTACGTAAATCGTCGACAAAATTCCGCGATCGATCGGCAGGAGATGAGGCGTGAAGATCAATCTGGAATTTTCCAATTCCTGCCAGATTTCCGGAGCATGCCGGTGTCTCAAAACGTTATAAGCTTTGAAGCTCCCGGCGACTTCTGCGAAGTGAGTGCCGGCGGTGGGAGTTTTTCCGGCGCCGCTGGCTCCTGACTTGGAATCGCAAATAATTTCACTACCCTCCTCGATGATTCCGCGGCGCATTAAGGGAATTAGAGGCAGCAGTATCGAGGTTGGATAGCAGCCGGGATTCGCGAGAATCCGCGAGTTGCGAATCTGAGCTCGATTGATTTCAGTCAACCCGTAGACGGATTCCCGCAAAAGATCGGCATGGAGATGCTCAAATCCATACCATTTCGGATAGAGCGCCGCGTCTTTTAGGCGATAAGCGCCGCTCAGATCGACGACTTTCAAATTCCTCGCCAATAGTTGCGGAACCAGTTCATGGGAAGTCTCATTGGGAGTTGGCAGAAACACTAGTCCAACACCGAGCCGGACCAGTTTTTCGATGTCAAACGGTTCGATTTCAATCTCACAGCGGTTTCGAAAAGAGGGAACAGCTTCACTGTACTTTTGCGCTTTGGCCCCTTTGCGTTCCACATTGGCGGTCATCAGCGCCGCAATGTTTATTTCCGGGTGAGAAAGCAATAGATGAATGATTTCCGCGCCTGAATATCCAGTGGATCCGATGATGGCCACGCTATGTTTAATAGACATTTCGTCTTCCTCTTCATAAAGTCAGTGGGGCAGTTTATCCTGCCAGCCTGTTTTCCGCAACTACAGAGCCGCCGTTTGCTACTCCTCGCTTCCTGCCAAATCCATGAGGCGGCGTTGCACGGCCCGCGCGGATTGCGGCGTGGGAGTGACCACCAAAACAGTGTCATCACCGGCCACGGTACCCACAATTTCTCCCCATCCCATCGAGTCCAGGCTGATCGCCAGCGGAGAAGCAGTGCCCGGGTGTGTTTTAACAACCACCAAGTTGTTGGCGACATTGGCAAGCACCATGTATTGGCCAATCGATTGCCGGAGGTTGTTTCCTCCAGGCCGCGCCTGATTCAAATCAGAGGGGAGACGATAACCTCGAGCCGTCTTGACCAAATTCAGTTCGCGCAAATCGCGCGAGAGCGTGGCTTGAGTGACGGGATGCCCATCCCGTTCCAGAAATGACGCCAGCTCCTGCTGGCTGGCAATCGACTTCTCATGAACCAATTTTATTATCCGTTGACGCCGGCGCTGCTTTTCCATGTGGACTCCGCATAAATATGCGAAAAAATGAATAATTATAAATTCTGACAACGAGATGTCAAGAAAAAAAACGCGGAAGGTCAGTTCTCGCGGGCGCACTTGAGGTGTGGCTCCAGTGGTGGAGATGTTCAAAGGGACTCTGCTCCACTCAAGCCGGCATGCTCGTTTTCATATTTGCCGACGGCAATGCTCAGGCAAAGATCTTCAGAGGCTGTTTTTTTGCCAGCAATTCGGAGATTTTGTTGTCGCTGATTGGCGTATAGTCTTCATAAAAACGATCGATGGAGAAGAGAGCGAGATTTGAAATGGCTGGGCAGATTACGTTGTCACAATGAGCTTTCAAGAAGTCAACCGCACGCCGGTGGCTCACTGGGCAAGCCGCCAATATTTTTTTTGCTCCGAGTTGTCGGGCCGCGGAAACGCCGCTATACATGGTCCACCCGGTGTGCATCCCTTCGTCCACGAGAATCGGAGTTTGTTCATCCAACCGAGAAGGGAAGTCGATTTTCCACCGCTCCAGATCTTTTTCCAATGCCGCCAGTTCTTGGCGGGCGAAATGGCGGATTTGAGCGGGAGTAACCCTCAACTGGCCCACCAGAGCCTGGTTTAAATACAGTTCTCCACGCGAGTCGATGCATCCAAAAGGATCTTCCGAATGATAAGGCAAGGCCAAAGGTCGGAGCAGCAATACTTGAAAGGTCCATCCCAGCGCAGCGGCGAGACTGGTGGCAACGGCGATTCCTCCTCGCGAAATGGCCAGGAGCACAGGCGAAGTCAAGGATATTGGCCTGATCAATTCGGCTAATTTTTCTCCGGCATCTGCCCGATTGACGTAATGGTTCATGGTTTTTCTCAAAATCGGCATACAACAAAGCTCGCCGGGAAACTCTTGCTCCCTATGCTGAAAACCATTCTTCCGGCAATTGCATTCATCATACCTGACCTGACTGGCAAGAACAAATGTTGCTTGGCAATGTGGGTGCAATAAAAGTGAGAGATAAGTCAAGCGGGGGAAGACATAAAGTGGGAGGTGGACTCCAACCGGCGACCTTGGTGTTGCCATGCGGCTGAGAGTAGTCACATGCGCGTCTCCTCAGAAAATCCCCCTTCAAAGGGGGAATAAATTTTCATCCTCTTGCCATGCCAGCCACGCTGGCATGAGTGGCTCCACTGCAATGTTCAATTGCCTTATGAGGATCGCGCACATTTCTTCCGCAAAAATTCCCGGCAAGTTTGTCAATAGAGATCCATCACATCTACGATGTTGAATTGAGCATCCACAATCAACCCCTTTCCGCCCAACGTGAATCTGACGTAATTTCTGGGTAGAGGGCACAAATGCCTCTCGATCTCATAAGGAAAAGGGGCCAGATGTCGTTGAATTCCCGGCGGCAGATGTCCATTCCGGACCAGCTGTTTATACAGTCCGGGAGGCAGGTTGACGGGATAGTGGTTGGCCCAGTAATGCCGGTCGTGGCCGCGATAATAATCACAAAGGTAACGACGGTCATTCGTATTGAAGTAAATTTGCACCTGAGTCCGGCGCGGCGCGGCATAGGATCGGTAGTAATCCCGATGGTCTCTTTCTCTCCGATAATCTCTCCAACGTTCATTATGCTTATCGTTCCATCGGTGATCCCTCTCATGATGCATCCAGCGATAAGATTCATCCCGGTCATGCTTTTTCCACTTGTCCCCAGGTTCCGCGCTGAGGTTGAGGCTCGACAAACCAATCGCGAGTGTGATCAATCCGATTCTTTGAATAATTTGTTTGTTCATGGCCTTTCTCCTCTTATGATGAAGTTGACTTCAACATCACTAACACGGCTGATAGAGCAAATGGAAGGCCAAGCGGAGAAGGGAATGCAGGGGCTGATAATGGTATGGAGTGAATTGATTGAAATGCGGAGAATTATGAAAATAATTCAGCACAAGGATGAGACGAGAAAACAGACCTTCGGTATTGGGTTGGAAAATCTTACCCAAGCCGCTGATTCAAATGAACCACGCAGTGGTGCATTTGAATCAGGTGGGGAATCATGGGTATTTCAAGCGCGCCAGCAAAGGCAGCTCGATTTTGGTTATTTCAAGAGGTATTGGCGGAGATAGCGCACGGCAATGGATCCGTGGCCAATCAGGTCCTCATCGAATTGTTGTTGGTTAAAGGATTCCTTTTTCCGCAGCCGATAATCCCGTTCCAATGAGAGGATTTCATCGTAGCCCAGAAAATATTGGCAAAGCTGCGTCGTATCCAATTGAGCCCGGCGCAATTTCTTTTCCGCCTGGGCTTGTTCCTGAAAGCCCTGTTCCACCATAAAACGGACTGCCTCCGCTTCCGTCATTTGTCCAGTGTGCAGTTTGATGTCGATGATTGCATTGGTGGCGACAATCATATCGCCGCGGCGGGCAAAAAAGTGGTAGCGGAGATTTTTATCTCTTCCATAACCAAGCTTCGTCATCAGATTTTCGCCGTATACGGCCCAACCTTCCACGAAGGGAGCATTCCATAAAACGGCTCGCAGCGGGTTCAAAGAGCGTTTGGAGTATGAATACTGGGTGTGATGGCCGGGATAGGCTTCATGCATCGCCGTGAGCTGAACTTCATAGGTGTTGTTTCCCTGAAGGTACGATTCTACTCTCTCTAAGCTCCAAGAAGGATCAATAGGATCGACATAATAAGTGGCCTGCCATTTGTCTTTCTTTTCCAAAACGCCCGGTGCGAGATACTCAGCGGCCGAAACTCCCCGTTTAAAAGGGGGCATTTCCTTAACCACCAGGGTATCCGGGGATGGGAGTTGCAGGAGATGATGTTCTTCAATGAATTTTCGGAAATCATCCAGGTTGTGCCGATGAGCTTCGACCAATTCCGCAGCTTTGGGATGGTCCTTGGACAACTCCGCTTTTACTTCATTTAGGATGCGGTTTTGCAGGCTGGGATCGGAAGAAGAAGCGGGAAGCTTTTTCCTTGGGAACAACTCTTTATATAATTCTTGAGCAGCTTGAAACAACTCCGCTTTGGCTACCTTGAAGGCCATTTCAGCGCGCGGGACAACTGCTTCCGGAGCCAGATTGGTCTGCAGGGCCAAGGGGAACTTTTTATGATACAGGTCAGAGCCGAGACGCCAGTCCCCCGTGCTTCGCGGCAGCAACTCCTGTTCCAGAAATTTCTGGAACTCTTCAAGTGCCGCATAAGCGCTCTTGTAAGCAGATTGTGCTTCTTGGTTCGCGGACGCCGGCAAAGAGGGCTGGCTGATGAAGGGGAGCACTTCATCCTTGAATAGGGTCAACCGGCCTTTATTGTCTTCAATTGCTTGTTCAGTATAAATCTTCGCGGGATTCTTCAGTTGCCCTTCCACTTGTTTTAAAAATGCAGGCATCGCCTTCATCTGGCCTATCAGACTCCGCATGCGTTCTTCCACGGGAGCAAAATCTCCGTGCAGGATGTCGGAGATGCGGCTGGCCACCATTTCGCGGGGGTCGTAGTAAGGGAAAGAATCATGCAACCGGGGATCCCATTGCCATTCCTTGATTTCTTTGAGATAGAGCAATTCCAAATTAATTCCATCCGAAAGGATCGAGGCATCGATTTGATCATCCAGATTGAGTTTTTCTTTGAGGAGCGAAGAAAGACTGTTTTTTTGTTGCTCCAACTGTTGGATGCGCTTTTGTGTGGCGTCAGCGGATAAGTCAGCCAATAGTCCATCAAATCGATGATCTCCCATGAAAGTGGCAAGGTGCGGCTTGGCCTGAAAGAGTCCATCCAGATACCGTTGTTTTAACGAAGTCAAATCTCCCGCCGGATTTTTGGGGCGGCATGAGGCTATACAGAAGACCGCAACAAGGAAGAGAAAAGCAAAAATGAATTTGCTGTTTGTGAAAAATGTCATAATTTTGGGTTCCTTTCAATCGGGAGTGATTTCCACTCAATCCTGGGCGAACAGCAGACCCCTTGACAGAACAGGCCACGAAGCAATGAATATTGGAGTCTGTGATTCCATCAGCCGTAACATATCATCCTATCATATGGCCGCAAATAAAAAATGATGGGATTTCCCGGCAAATACCCCGCAATTCTAAAGGAGTGGTGAAGGGGGCAAATTTTCATTACGAGGTTGCATGAGCATGCCTTTGGCGCATGGCGGAGTCTCTAGTCTTTCTAAGCGTGTTGAAAATAGACAAAATGCAAGATTCAAATTACAGGGAATCTATGCCGCAAGGACTGTTTTATGAGCATTGATTCCTTCCAAATAAATAGAATATATTCTTGTTTCATCCGACTTTTGAATTAAGATTTTTTTCAATTCGGGAAGCCGGGATTGCTTTTCTCTATTGTGGTTATTTTGGAGGGACCATGAGAAAAATTGAAATTCCTATCCAACTCATCAATGAAGAATTCTCAAAACCATGCGGCGTCTCTCGCAGGCAAATGTTGCTACAAGCAAGTGCTAGTATGGCCGCGGGATTATTTTCCTCTACCCCAGGGATGACCCTGGCAAGCGACGCCGATAGCCGGAGTAACCAGGTATCGCAACCTTCCATCAAGAACACATCAGGTAAGATTCCTTTTTCGCTCATCATTGACGATGGAGCACCGGTCGATCCGTTGTTTTACGAAATCCCAGGGTACGAGACGCCATTTCTAGTCCCGGCTGAGTTTACCAGGCGAGTGGCGGAGACTTTTGAGAAATTTGATTTACGGGGAAAGTTCACTGTTATTCCCATGCCCAGTTGCCTTGGCCGTATCGACCAATCGCTGCAGCGGGTGCCGAAGGAACATCTGGAAAGTTTCCTGCGTTTGGTGAGAGACCGGATTGCGCCGCGTTTCGACATTACGCCTGAATTCCTTACCCACTTGCGGGCGTTTGATCTCAAGACAAAAACCTATGGGCATATTTATGAAGATGTCTGGATCTCGGGAGCTCCGATGGAGGAAATAGTCGATTACTTCGTGTTGGCATTCACCATCCTCAAGAACGTGGGCTTGATCTCGACGGGGATCACCTCGCCATGGGTTTCCGGCATCGATGTGGAGAAAAAATACGCCCAGGCCTTGGGCGAAGCACAATGGAAAATGTTCGAGCGGAAACTAACCTGGTATTTTCTATATGGCACGGGATGGGGAAAACCCCGGCATTGCACTGTCGAGTATGAATCCCGACAGCGGAATCAAGTCGTGGTGAGTGTTCCAGCCAATTGCGATGAAATTTTTTGGAGCATGGAATTGCCAAGTCAGGCGGAGCGAGTGCAGTTTATAAAAAAGGGGATCGACCGGCTTTTATCCTCCGACGGTCGAACGGGTCGAATTCGCGATTTGATCGAGGGTGGATTTCCCGTCGTGCTGGTGACACATTGGCAGTCGCTTTACACACAAGGCACAGGGCTGGGTTTGGAAGGAATCACGGCCTTAGCTGAGAGAATCCAGAAAATATTTGGCAACTCGATGGAATGGGTCATGTGTTCAGACATGGCTCGGCGGTCTGTCAGTTCCACGGTCTGAAAAACATCTTCACCTTTGCCCACAAATTGCGGGTTTGCTTGAGCCTATTCAATTGCTCGTTCGTTTTAGGGAGACAAATATGCAGCCAGTTCCGAGGTGCGTAGCCGAGAATGTTGAACGTATTGTGCGGCGTGATTTCCCGCCAGGCCAGCACGACTTGGTCAAATCGATGCTAGATGAATATGGAACGGAGAAATGGCATAGAGAGGAGGTGCGAGTGCGTCTCGCCATTCTGAAACTTGCGGCTGGCCGGTTCGACGAAGTGCGGCCTCATGTTGATATGGCCAAACAGGACTACCGTGATGTCTTGGCTTACGCTGAATATCCATATTATATGAGGGGAGTACCTCCATCAGAAAAAATCTCTGAAGCCAAAAGACAGGAGAAAATTAATCAAGACTGGCAACAATACCAGGATTGGCTATACAGAAGATGAGATCGACAAAGGAATTCAGCTGATTGCTCTTTGCGGTCTCCATCGTTAATTCTTATCTCAATCATGCGCCGGCTTCAGATTGAATACTTTCGTTGGTCCCTAATCCTTGGGACGACGTCTCGCCAGATAGAGCATGCGAATAGGCTTGCCCTCCATCTGGCGTTGGATTTCTTGTTTCAATAGTTGCAGACCCGCCTTTTTCAGCATTTGACGGATTTCCAAGGCAGTGAAAGCTCTCTCCTGAACTGTCACTTCGCGCTTTTCATACAATCGCCGCTTTTTAAGAAACCAAAGCTGATGGAACGTGGCAATCCGCTGCTTGGAGTCATATTCATTGTAAGCCATGAAACAGTTTGGGCCCACCCGGAACAATTTTTCATGAACCTTCAACCACTGGAACCAATCTTCGGTATTCAAATCAAATTGAAACAAACCGCCCTCATTCAGGGTATTGGCCACCCGGAGGAACACTTGTTGTAGAGCCTGAGAGGAGAGGATGTGGTTAAGGGCGTCGAAATGGCAGGTTATCACATCCGCCCGTTCTTTAAGATCGAGCTGCGTCAAATCTTGACGGCGCCATCGAACCAGGCTTGATTTTTTCCTGGCTTCCCGCAGCATTGCGCGAGAACGATCGACGCCGATTACCATCCATCCACGCTGATTTGTCCATGGGATCGTGCTGTTCCCGGTGCCACAGGCAAGATCGACCAAGACTTGCACATTGATTTGAAATTTTTGAATGGCTGCAAGAAGGGAATCCCTCCATTCACGATAGAAAATCTGAAGAGACTCATCTATGGCAAAGGAATCGTAAAGCTCGGCAAGGTTGGCATAAGGATCAGTAGCATGCATTCCGTATTATCCGGCTTTATTGCGGCAACAAAAAAAGGGTGCAAGTTGGCACTTGCACCCGTAAAAGTATATAAAAGAGGCTAACTGCATCCGTTGGTTGTTCCGCAATTCAAACATTTATAACAGGCGCCGTTGCGCACCATGATGGAGCCGCATTCGGGGCAGGGCGGGGCATCTGCCTGGGTTTGGAAAACCTGACGCTCCTGATCTTCCAATCCCGGATTGGGAGAAGCGGAAGAAGCGGCGGGATGGGAAGGAATGGCTCCATTATTCTCCAATGTAGCAGAGTTGTTTCCCGTCGAAAGGAATTTGAGTCCCAACCAGCGGAAAATATAATCGACAATCGATTTGGCAATTGGTATTTCAGGATTGTTGGTGAATCCCGAGGGTTCAAAACGAGTGTGGCTGAATTTATCGACCAACACTTTCAGGGGAACACCATATTGCAGAGCCAGTGAGATGGAGGTAGCCACGGTATCCATCAAACCGGACACCACTGAACCTTGTTTGGCCATGACCACAAAGATTTCGCCAGGAGTCCCGTCATCGTACATTCCCACGGTGATATAGCCATCATGACCCGCCACACTGAACTTGTGCGTAATCGATCGGCGTTCGTCCGGTAGACGGCGCCGCACGGGACGCCCAGCTTCGCCGTTTTTCGGGGCTCCCTTCACCGTTGTTGTCAAAGGTTGGGAGCGTTTGGACCCATCCCTGTAAATGGCCAGCGACTTGAGCCCTAGTTTCCAGGCTTCCAGATAAGCGCTCTCCACTTCCTCGACGGTGGCTTCTTCCGGCATATTCACGGTTTTGGAAATAGCGCCAGTGAGGAAAGGCTGGACCGCGGCCATCATTTTTAGATGGCCCATGTAGTGGATGGAGCGCACACCGTTGAGAGGTTTAAAGGCGCAATCGAAAATAGGGAGATGTTCCTCCGCCAGATGGGGAGCCCCTTCGATAGTCTCATTCTCATCGATGTAAGTGACAATGTCATTAATTTGGGTTTCGCTATATTTCAGCCGCCGCAAAGCTTCAGGGACCGTCTGATTGACAATCTTGAGCAAACCGCCGCCGACCAACTTTTTGTATTTCACAAGGGCAATGTCCGGTTCCACGCCAGTTGTATCGCAATCCATCATGAATCCGATGGTCCCGGTGGGAGCCAAGACGGTAACCTGCGCATTGCGGTAGCCGGACTGATCCCCCTGGCTGTGGGCATCACTCCAGGATTTCTGCACGGCTTCATACAGGTCCTTGGGAAGATATGATGGATTGAGTTTGGCGGCCGCGGCCCGATGTTTTTGAATGACGCGCAGAAAGGAGTCACGGTTGAGCGGGTATTCAGCAAAGGGACCCAAATCGGCGGCAAGTTGTGCCGAGGTATGATAGGCTTCGCCAGTCATCAGGGCCGTGATGGCGGCGGCGTAAGCCCTTCCGGATTCACTGTCATAAGGCAATCCCAACGACATTAAAAGAGCGCCCAGGTTTGCAAAACCCAACCCCAGCGGACGATACAGCTTGCTGTTGCGAGTAATGGCTGGAGTAGGGTAACTGGCGCTATCCACCAAAATTTCCTGAGCAGTGATGACGATCCGGATGGCATGCCGGAATGATTCCACATCCAGATCGCCAGAGGGCTTGCGGAATTTCATCAGGTTCAAAGAAGCCAGGTTGCAGGCCGAATCATCCAGGAACATGTATTCACTGCAGGGATTGGAGGCGTTGATCCTGCCAGAGCGCGTGCAGGTATGCCAGTCGTTTACCGTGGTGTCAAACTGCATTCCCGGGTCGCCGCAAAGATGTGCTGCTTTGGCAATCATGCGCATCAAATCACGGGCTCGAAATGTCTCAATGGGTTCGCCATTGGTGACTGCCCGTGTTTTCCATTCCTTGTCGGCGAGGATTGCTTTCATGAAATCATCGGTCACGCGGACACTGTTATTGGAGTTTTGGAAGAAGACAGAGCTGTATGCCATCCCACCAAAGGAGCCGTCATAGCCGGCATCAATCAAAGCCCAGGCCTTTTTTTCTTCGGCTTCTTTACAGATAATGAAATCAACGATATCAGGATGATCGATATTCAAGATCACCATTTTGGCCGCCCGGCGCGTCTTACCTCCCGACTTGATGACGCCCGCAAACGCGTCATACCCTTTCATAAAAGAGACGGGGCCGGAAGCAACGCCGCCGGTGGATAACCGCTCTTTCGAGGAGCGGAGAACAGAAAGATTGGTCCCGGTGCCGCTGCCGAATTTAAATAACATCCCTTCAGTTCTAGCCAGCTCCAAAATCGATTCCATCCGATCTTCGACCGAATTGATAAAACATGCGGAACATTGCGGCTTAGCTTCAATTCCGAGATTGAACCATACCGGACTGTTAAAGGAGGCCTTTTGCTCCACTAGCAAATGGCACAATTCTGCCTCGAAGGCATCCGCATCCTCGCTGGAGGCAAAATAGCCTCCTTGCCGGCCCCATTGTGTAATAGTCTCGACGACCCGGTTGATCAGTTGTTTAGCGCTGGTCTCCCGGCCGCGGCCATCGGGAGAACGCCGGAAGTACTTGGAGACCACCACATTGGTGGCCATCATAGACCAGGCGGCCGGGACTTCCACATCGGGTTGTTCGAAAATAACTTCACCCTTCTCATTGCTAATAACGGATTTTCGCCGTTCCCATTTGAGGGAGTCAAAAGGGTGAACTCCCGGCCGGGAAAACAATCGCTTGAATCGTACGACTCGTTCCTCTTCTCCCCGTTGCACTCGTTGGGAAGAAACTTCATCCACCATGTCAATTCTCTCTTTAACGAGCATGTAGATCCTCTCTCGAACAAATTCCGAGATGATAGGCAAACCAAAGTAATCCCGTTCTCTACTGACTCCAGGGATTCCCCTTCTTTGAGTCTGATTTCAACCTATGATCTCGGTGGGAATTTTAACTAGTTTCCTCCTCAAGTCAAGGAAAAATCCACAAGATTTAGCATGTTTTTTTGAGTGATCTACAAAATGTAGTATTCAAAGCGTTTGTGGGGGGGACATACAATAAATGCGGATGGGAGGCAGGATCGGAGCGATTTTGCCTCGAAACGGAATGCTGTCGCCGCTCTGGAAACCATGGTAATCAACAGGAAAAACGTGATCATTTAGGCCCAGGCATTTTTTCCGCGGCCTCTGCAGAAATTTAGCATTATGATTTTATACAGAACCACTGATCACTCGCTTCTGCTTTATGCTTTTTTTGCCATGCATGGCTGCTGCTTCTTAGATGGTCAAAAGCGCGAGGTGTCAATGGGGGATCAGCGCAGCTTCGCGCGAATCGGCTTGCCATTTCCGTACTGCTACCCTCAATAATCGCTTAAGTTTTGTGCTTCTCGATTTGATCGCTTGGCTGCAGAGAGCTGAGCAGTGGTGTAAAAACAACGAATTCCCAGAGGGGAGCCGTTTCTCCTAGGCTTCGGGATTGGGAAAACTAAAAAGCGGTTTGTCTTTTGCAGCCAGTTCCTTAAGCTTCGCCACCTGGTCCGGGCCAAGCGGCTTAAAGTCCAAAGCCAGCTGGAGAGCCAATTCAAAGAGGTTCTCATCGCCGGGAGGGATGGCGGCTGTAATAGGATGCGATAAGGTGAACCCCAACCCCAAAGCGGCTTGAGTGGGATCGCTCAAGGGTTCATACCAGCATTTGGGATGGGTCTTGACTGCATTTTCCGGCCAGGGACGATTCGCCATCGCTTTCAGCGCCAAAATTCCCATCTTCTTCTCTTGAGCCTTGGCAAGCACCTGGGGTCCAAAATTTCCGGCATGCCATGTGCGGAAATTAAATGGGAAAAGAATCGTATCGAAATTAGCCCGATCCATCATGGAGAGGGCTGCTTCGACTGAATGGGCGGAGAAGCCGATATGGCGAATCTTGCCAGCTTTTTGGGCCTCCACAAAGCCCTCCATGGCGCCAGCGGGGCCGAAAATCGTTTCCACATCCTTCAGGGTGGTGACGGCATGGTGTTGGTATAGGTCAAAGTGATCAGTCCGCATTTTCTTGAGCGATTCATTCAATTCCGCCATGGCCTCCGTCTTGGTCCGCCGGGTGGTTTTGCAGGCCAAAAACACATTTTTCCGGTGCGGTTCAAGGGCCGGTCCGAGCATATCGATGGCGTTTCCATAACTCGGCGCTACATCAAAATAATTGACACCGGTATCAATCGCCTTTTTGACGCGGCTGGAAGCTTCAGCGGAGGTGGCATTCATGACGACAATGCCGCCAAATCCAATGATAGAGAGCTTTTCGCCCGTACGTCCCAGAATCCGCTTCTCGATCTGTCCCTTTTTCTGAATCCGCTCGGTACCCTCTAAAATGGCGGGAAAAAGGTTGAGCATTGAAGAAGAAAAGGCCGCGGCTTTGATGAAATCTCGACGGTCCATATATTCCCCCCGTTTCAAACCTATCGAGGATATTAAAATCCTTTACCAAAGCATAACACATTTTGGGATTCAGTATTTCACGTTGGTCAACCGGCCATCCGCTTCTCCACGCAACCAAATATAAAGAGGGGCGTGCGGTGATGGAGGAGGCCAGGGAAGCAAGATTTTAAGAGTCTGGCGTTGGGGCTCGTCGTCTTTAGGTGCGGGAATCCCCTGGACAGAGTAACCGTTTCGGGCATCCCAGCCGGTTTTTTCTATTACCTGCAGATCTTCACCCGTCAGGATTCCCAGGTAGATGTCATCGGAAATCTTATCCTCGGTGAGCGATAATTGGCCGATATGAGGAAACAAGATAACTTTTCCCAAGCTGATTGAATCGGACGCTCCCACTCTCTCTGATACAAGCTGTGCAGTGAGGGGACTCCCAGGTTGGCAAATGGCGCCTGGATCGATGGAGAGAAAGAATAATCCTCGGCCCGCCGAATCGAATTTCATCCCCTGATGTCGCTCCCCAGGCTTCAAAATCAAAGGCGATGCTGAAGTGGAATTCTCGGCGAATAGTTCCATGGTCGTAGATTTGTCGGTATTCTCAGCCTGAATGGCGAAATTTACCTGGACACCCGCCGGCAATTCACCTTGGCGCAGATCTGGCGTAGAGAGCGAGGGAACCGAACGGTCGATTTTCACCATGCGTGGCCTGGGGGCGGCAATCTCCAACGCTTCGGGAATTGAAATGGGATGATTTAATCCGGAAATTTCGAGATCGATTCCCAGTCGAGTTCCCAGCTTCACTCCGGGCTTTAAAGAAATCTGAACTCGTCTTTCGGATTGTTCCTTGGGCAAAGGACTTTCCAGAACAAAATCGGCTTCCGGGCAGATAATCTTCACGATTCGTTCCAGGCGGGCGCCTTTTAGCAAAAGGGTCTGAGCAGAATCGCCCAGATTAGCGCGAAGAGGGAGATTGCTCAATTGAGGATTGGGCGGATGAATGGCTACAGGCATGGAATTGGAGCGGCCGTCGACTTGATGTAAGGTCAACTTATATTCTCCAGCGCCCAACTGGCTGGTGTTTACGCCAATGGCCATTTCGCGTTGTTCGCCGCCCTTTCGACCCTTGGGAAGACGATATGGCAACTCTCTTTCATTCTGGCCATAACGCTCCGTTTTGGAGAGCGTGATCTTGTCAATGAATTGGAAATCCGGGCCGAGAATCGCGAGATCCACCAATCCTGCCCCTTTCACCAATGAATCGGCGGACTCGGGACGAATTATAGTCTCCGCGAGGTTGGTGAGGGGGTGCAAATCCAATAGCCCCTCGCACTGAATGGGAGTCCAATCCCAATATGCCGAAAGTCGATATTGGCCGGGCGGTAACGCTTCGGAATTAAGATCAAGGAAGATTTTTTCCTGGATTTCAATTTTCACGGGAATAGTCTGGGCTCCCGGACCTCCCGTCAGTCTCCAATCTCTTAAACGCGCCAAAGCCGTTCGCTGAGCAGGATTGAAGCTCTTGAATTCGAGAGGGCTTTTGATGCCCAAGGGGATATGTTGATTCTCGACCAATGAAAGGAATGGCGGCGAGGCATTGGAAAAACGGGAGGCCCAAAGGAATGCCTGCCTGGTTCGAGCTCGATAGGCTTGGGCTTTGGAACAGAGCGCAATTCCATCGTTGTCCAAATTTTGGGGAATGGCGTGACGAAAATCGGTGCCGGGGAAAATCATAGTCCGCAGATTCTGAAATAAAGCCACACCCCCCACGGCCAATCCGGCTGGAGTGCCAAAGAAGACACCTGCCACCGATGCCGCCAGGCTGGCAGACTGTTGCATCACCATATCGCGTTGGGGCGAAAGAGGGTCATAGGTGGAAAGAACCGGCAGCACGCCGCTGAGCAAGGTATACGCCTGCTGATCAGTCGAAGCGTGCGGGTTGATTTGGGGAAGAGCAACTCCGTAACGGGAGGAAAATCCGTCCAGCGCGGCATGCAGATCATGAGTTCCGGCCGGAGATTTTTCCCAGGCGGCCAATGCTTCTATGAGGGCCTCAATCTGAGCGCTTTGGGTTGCATAATCTGCCAGCTGAGAAATGATGTCCTGATTATCCTTTACAAGCATCTGGACTTTCTTTACATCAAGTCCGGCGGGGCCAAAGACCAAAGCCACCAGACTGGTTCGGAACGGAACAATCCATTCTGCCGGCTTGCCAGCAGCTTGGGCGCGCAAAACCGCCAGAGAACCTGTCTGCGCAGGGGCCAGAATCAGCGCTACCTTCCCCTTTTCCTTTTGTTCCGCGCTGAGTTTGAGGGGCTCATATTGAATTTTTTGTCCCTGCTGCAACCCATTCAGCAAACGAAGAGGAATTTTGGGACTCTTATCATCCTGAGAAACTCGTAGATAAAAGCTGGCTACCGTGGCCGTACCCGGAGGAGACAATATCGGTCCAGCCCAAATGGAGGCAAAATCCAATAAAAAAAACGCAACCAAAAATTTTGATCCTTTTATCATTTCCGCTTAACGATATCCTCCTTAATGAAACATGACGCTAAATGATGTCAAAAAGATGATCCCATGACAAATTCAATTTGTGATCCAGGTGGCCGCGGCGATCTTTGGGACGTAAGCAGGCCCCCTGGAATTTGCCTCGTCAGAGGGCGCAGAATCGGGGAGGAGTCAAAGAAAATTTGTTGCCTAAACGAGACTTTGGGTCTATAGTTTTTCAGCCCAAAACGTGATGGGACTTAATTGTTTTGATGAATGGACTTTTATGGGATTTTCTACTTCAGCCAACAATCACTTTGATTTTTTTCAGGCTCAGGCTGCTACTGATGAGACGTTAAGAGAAACTATCAGGCGGAAAATGGATGAACTCACGCGAGTTGATCAGGAAAAAATCCTCGAGCATATTGAACAGCTAATTCAAGCCGATTTGCGGAGGCGTGAATTTGACAATCTACAGCGTCCCATAGTTTGGACGAGGTAAGGGTTTGCCTCCTCGCGTGATGGATTTATTCACCCTAACGAGGACGGAATTCGCGTGATGATTTTTGACGAGATCGTGAATTGAGAAAAGTAATTGATCAGCTGTGGCTCTTTAAGACTTTTGGCGCATATTTTGGACTTCTACTCATAAGCTTCTTCTCATTTGCCGGAGAGGGAAGAGGACTCCCCTCACTTCATTATAGGGTGGAGCTGCCCGCGGCAAATTCCAGAAACTTCCTGATCCAGGTTGAAGCAAATGATTTTCCCTCCGCGCCTCTCGCCTGTAAACTTCCCTCCTCATGTTCAGGCAGACGGGCGCCTTTGCAGATCAACGATCTTGCCCTGCAGCCGGCCAATTCGGAACCAATACCCATCGCCATCAATAACGGGGCCTTTCAAATCGATGTTCCTGTATCCGGTTCATTTTCTTTTTCGTTCCGTCTGTTTCCTTGCACAAATGCCGGCCAATGGGACTTTAGCTTTTGTGAACCCCAACAATGCTTGCTCTTTGCGCGCGACTTTGCCGTTTCTCTTGACGATGATGTACCGTCTCAGGTGGAATTCAAATTTCCCGCGGGTTGGGACCTCTTTTCCCAAACTATTGTAGGAAAGAAGATGGGATTTGACCTTCTTCCCGAAACCGATCAGTTCTTTTTTATCACGTCCTACAGCATGGAAAAAATCCTCTGGCCGAGGACCAGTTTGCGCTGTGTCTACGAAGAGCCTTCCAATGGGGGGACTGCTCGCTTGTTGGGGAACCTGAAAAAACAGAGCTTGTGCCTCTTGGAGGCAGAACGAGTTCGAAAAAACCGAAATTTGCTGATCTTGTTCGATGCTTCAAGTTCCTCACGATCCTCCAATATTTTTTCTCCGATTCCAGGTGTGATGATTATTCCGTTGGCGGAGAAGGAGAAAGCCGATTTTTCCAAGCAATTGGCCAGGAGACGCAGTATGGCTTTTGGGCTTTTGCGGATTTTTTATCCAGGAATTGCGGCGGAGAGAAAGGCTCTTCCTGATGCTACAAATTTATTCCATTATCTTTCCTGGAAAATTCTGCTCAAAAGCGGCGAAATCGACCGGGAAGACTTCCTCGAGCTCATGGCGGAGGGTATCCACCTTTCTTCAGCGCACAAGATAACAAAGCCGACAATTCAAACGACGTCTGAATCCGAGGTTGTCGATCCAATCCAATCGGTTCGGCTTGAGGGAATCAGCCGTTACTTCCTTATGGACTTATGGCTCGAATGTTTCGGGCGGCAAAATAGGAATCTAGTTGATCTTTTGGCAAAAATTAAAACAGAAGATGTGGAAGAGCAGGAAAAGTCAGTGCCCTGGATCGAACAATTCAGGAAGGAAAGAAGAGCTGGACATTATGCCGAGATATTGTTTGGGGATACCCCTGTTCCATTGAAGGATTTATTACAGCCTTTTGGCCTAATCCTCTTTCAACGAAACATCCCCTCCTTTGCATTTCAGCTTTCCGAATCGTGCACGGTGGAAAAAACGTACGACGTTCAACCCAGTGGAATAAAGTTAGGCGACCGGATTTTGAATATTGAAAAGGATTCGCTCTATTCGCCGCTTGAATTGCTGAAGTTGCGAAGCATCTACATTCCCGGCCAGACAGTAAACTTGACAGTGGAACGGAATGGAATTATCTTGAAAATACCTTACCGTTTAGCGCCAACGTTGTACGCGAGACTTGAGCCTAACCGGCTAGCGGACTCAGATAAATTAGAGAGGGTGGACAAATTCTTAGCCAAAGCAAAAGTTGAACCTTAATTAGATTAATGACGATAAGTCAGAGGAAGCGACTGATTTTTCTCGTGTGTGGGCAGCCCCATGGAAAACGACTATTATTCACTCGACGCCAACGAAGAAGATGAAATATGGGTTGTTGAAGATGATGATTCGGCGCTGGAAGCTGAATTGTCGAAGCGCTTTAATCTCTACAATGAGATTGGCCGTGTCATGCTGTCCTCGCTGGACGAGAAGGACATCTACAAAGTCGCGGTAGAGGCCCTTCACTTTTCGATGGACCTTCGTCATGTCGCTCTCTTTCAAATAGATTATCAATTTAATGAATTGGTTCTGAAGGCTCAAACGGGTGAGTATGTTGGGTCTATTCCCGCCAATTACCGCCATGGCTTAGCTCAAGGTGCGATGGGGAAAGTAGCCCAGACTGGGCAGAGCCAAGTGCTCGTAGTGTCGAAGAAGCTGCTGCAGGACGCGCTCGTTAGCAAAATCGGCAAGGAATTTTATATACCCGTTAAAATAGAAGGCCAATGTTTTGCCGTTCTCTATTTGGTTTGTGCCAGCGGAGCTTATTGCAAGCCCTTCGATATGCTGGTGTTCGAAAATATCGCCAGCCAAATCGGGGTTGCCATCCAAAATGCCCGTCTTTTTACAGAGGTAAACCAGACACGGAAAGAACTGGGCACATTGCTCCATGTAAGCCGCGATTTGAGTGCTAGTTTGGAGTTGCCCATCATTATGGACCATTTGGCCCAGCGGCTGCTGGAATCATTGCCGGAATCGCGTCTGGCCTTGATCCAATTCAAGGATGTTGGGCTGGCGAGTCTGCGCCGCTATCACCGCATTTCGGATAGCGATGTGCGCAGTGAACCCCCGGTGGAAATTATCTTGGATGATTATCCGGAGTTGTCGCCCCCTCAACAAGCGCGCCAGGCGACGGTTACCTATCACACCGACAGCAAATTGTTGCCCCGCCGGATTGCCGATCAGATGAAGACTACCGAACCTACTCCCTTCTTATACATCCCTTTAAATGTGCAGGAACAAGCCATCGGAATCATCGCAGTGAACAAAGTTGGCATCGATCACAATTTTACCGAAAGGGAATTGGGAATTAGCCAAACCCTGGCGAATATTGCCACCATTTCGCTCCACAATGCCGGATTGTTCCGTCAGATCGGGGCGGCCAACGAACAATTGAAGAAGCTCAATGCGATGAAATCTGACCTGCTGCACATCATCTCGCACGATCTGAAATCCCCTTTAACCGTGATTTCCGGCTATGCTGAACTCCTGCTCGAACGTCCGGATGTGATGGCAGCCCGTTGGGAAGCGACTTTGCAGGAGATTATTTCTCAAACGCAGATGATGGCTAGGCTGATCGAAGATACACTGGCAGTGTCACGGATAGAATCCGGGGTGTTCGAATTGAATCTCTGCGACCTGAACTTATTGGATATTCTTGACAACGTCATTGCCATCCATCAGCATGAGTGCCTCTTCGTGAAGAAAATTCCCGCGCATTTACCGCGAGTGCGGGCCGATAAATTGCGATTGCATGAAATCCTCGAGAATTTGATTGGCAATGCCATTAAATATTCCGATCCGGACCGGCGGGAAATTATCGTTACTGCCAATCCAAACCAGCAGGCAGGAAAGATGGTGATCAGCATCCAGGATAGAGGTTTTGGGATTGCAGACTCAGAAATGCCGAAGTTGTTTTCCAAATTTTACAGGGTCAAGAATGACAAGACTCAACGCATCTCCGGGACGGGATTGGGGCTATACATCGTCAAACAGATGGTAGAAGCCCACGACGGAAAAATTTGGGCCGAAAGCCAATTTGGCGAGGGGAGCACTTTTTCATTCAATGTCCCCTTGACCCAGTAAACACGGATTCATTCCGCCATCGGAGGTTAAAAGTGCAATGAAACTATTCGATCGGATCAAAAAGGATAATCCGCCTCATAAAGCGGAGCCTAAGCCAAATCGAGTTCCCGATCCGGAGACGCGGACTAGAGCCGGGGGCAAAGACCTTGAAGCGATCGAGGCTGAATATCCCATGCCGGATCCACGAGAATACGATTTCTATGCCTTGGATCCTTTGTCCAAAAGGAAAGTGACAATCTGCAACTTATTCGCAAATCACCTCAAGTCAATTCCGGAGATTATTGAATTGTTGGGATGCAGCCGGAAATTGGTTGTGGATACTCTGGTCGAAAACAAGCTGGTGAAGGACCGGCGAAGACTGAGCCGTCCCAAGACTCCCTGTCCGGAAGAATTAGGAGAAAAGAGGATTTGAGGATGGCAATTCCGGCTGTCTGCCGCTACTCAACTGGAATTCAGCGGATACTCGTGTTTGCGGTATTAATCCTGCTCATTGGCTTTAGCGGGTGTCATCGCCGGGCACCCCGCCCTCAACCGCCATCACTTCACTTACCCCCCACTTCCAAGCCAAGTGTTCCTTCCTCCCCGCCTATCGAATTGCCTTCGGAAGAAATGGAAGGGGTGGCTTCTTGGTATGGCCACCCATACCACGGCAGGCGAACTACCAACGGTGAAATATACGACATGAACGATTTTACCGCTGCCCATCGAACTCTTCCTTTTGATACCCTAGTAGAGGTTCATAATCTGGATAATGGGAAAGAAGTGCAGGTTCGGATCAACGATCGGGGTCCCTTTGTGAATGGCCGGATCATCGATTTATCCTTCGCGGCCGCGAAAAAAATTGAGCTGGTTGGGCCAGGGACTTCCCATGTCCGCTTAGACATCCTAAGTCAAACCCCTTCCCTCCAGCCATTGACTCTTCAAGCTGGCGCCTTCAAGGAAAAAGCCAATGCGGAACGCCTCAAGAGACTTCTGGAGCAGACTTGGCAGCCAGTGATTATCAGGACTTTCGATGATGAACGGGGTACTTTTTATCGCGTTTTTGCCGGACAATTTTCAGATTACAATCAGGCGCTTCAAGAACTGCGGAGGCTTCATGAGAGGCGCCAGGAGGGCTTTATTGTCCGGCTTGACCCCGAGCATCCTCAAAATCAGGAATAACACTTCCCGATGTGGTCTAAAACCGTGAAATTCTTGACGAAGTGGCATTGATCAATTGAAAGGCCGCTTCTCCCATGTTCCCGCCAGTTGGCCCAAGGTGTCCAAGCAATTGTAGATGTTTCTGCATACTCAAATAGAGATAGGTCACAGGTTGTCCTATTTCCCGTCATGAAAGTGCGGCCAAGCTGTCCAATTGTTCCGCGGCATGATAAGAACTACGAACCAACGGTCCAGCTTCCACATGGGGGATGCCAACGGCTTCTCCCGCCTGCTTCAATGCCGCAAATTCGGCGGGTGAATAGTGTCTGAAAAGGGGGGCATGTTTTGGGGAAGGGCGAAGATATTGGCCCAAGGTGAGAATATCCACTTTTGCTTTTTGGACATCGCTCATTGCCTCCGTGATCTCTTCAGGTGTCTCACCCAATCCCAACATGAATCCGGTTTTGGTCAGCTGGAGTTCATTTCTTTTTTTGCAGTCGAGTAAAAGTTGCAGAGAGCGGGCATAGGAGGATTTAGGTTTGATTTTCGGAAAGAGCCTCCGGATAGTGTCCAGGTTGTGGGCTAAAATTTCGGGTTGAGCGTCCAAAACCTGGTTCAATGGCGCTTCTGACCCTTGAAAATCGGGAATCAGGATTTCCACCGAAGTGGATGGGCTAAATTGACGTATCAGGCGAATCGTCTCGGCGAACACCAAAGCACCCTGGTCTGGCAAATCGTCGCGATCGACGGATGTAATCACGGCGTGACGCAAACGGAGAATTTTTACCGCGTTGGCCACGCGGCGTGGCTCGTCTAAATCATATCCTAGAGGCCTTCCGGTTTTTACGGCGCAAAAGGCGCAACGACGGGTGCAGATATCGCCGAGGACCATGAAAGTGGCGGTGCTCTTTTGCCAACATTCTCCTATGTTCGGACAACGCGCGCTTTCGCACACGGTATGCAATTGATGGTTGGCAACCAGCTTCTTCAATTCATGATAATTCTCCCCTCCTGGGAATCTAACTTTGAGCCATTCGGGATGCCTCGGCGAGGCCGTTGAGCTATTCTCCACTATTTACTCCATTTCGCTTCGGACGCCAAAAATCTGATCATGTTCAGCATAATCCCGGCCGCGGTCCGTCATCACTCTGAGAGGTAATAACCGTGGCCCGACAGGCATGAAGTCCATACGGCCGTTCTGCTTGAAGTTTACCATAATCCACTTTTAGGCCGAGTCAAATTCCCAGAGTGATTTTTAAATTGCGGCCAATGCACGTGTCAAATTTCAGCATGTAAGCTGCCGAATTGTATTCGGCTGAAATTCAAAGGCGAAGACGATTCCTTATTGTTCGGCGCTTTTGCGGCAGATTGGAAAATCTTCGGCGAGCCTGTTTCTTCAAGTTCAATGGATTTGCATCCGTATTAATTTGTCCGCATTTTGCGCTTGGGTGCAAATATAAATGGGAGGGAGATCAAGCCGCGGATGGCTATTGTGGGAGGGGGACACTTTCAGGCAACCTAGCTGACGCCGTCCGTGTGACGGTGGTCGAGCACGCGCCTCCTACATTCCGAAAATGTTTCCTCTCCCCCAGCGCTAAAGGCCTCTCATCCTTACTCTCGCTTTTAATTACACTCCTTTGTGCCATCCGTTGTTTACAAATCGCCCACTTAGTCATTACAATGAGTACCGGCAGGGTGCGTGGTCGCCGGCAGGGTCTCTCAAGACTTTGCGGGAGGAAAGTCCGAACTCCTCAGGGCAGTGTGCCTCGTAACGCGGGGGATCCGCAAGGGTACGGAAAGTGCAACAGAAAATATACCGCCCGCCTCAAAGCGGGTAAGGGTGAAAAGGTGCGGTAAAAGCGCACCGGCTGTCCAGCAATGGGCAGGCCTGGCAAACCCCACACGGAGCAATTCCAAATAGGGATGGAGGCGTGGCCCGCGCCGTCTGACATCCGGGTAGGAAGCTGGATCCGGCGGGAAACCGTCGGACTAGAGGAATGACTACGTCTGCTGGAGAAATCCCGCGGAACAGAATTCGGCTTATAGCCCTGCCTTTTTTTGCTTGAAGCACTCTTCATGCTTTTTTCCTCGTGGCTTTTATAGCCACTTCTTCCGTGAACCACGGACAGACTGGCATTTATTCATCCGATATTGCTACATTCTCAGTAAACATTTCCTTTTTCTAAGAGTTACAGTTAGCCAGTTTTTAAAAACCGGACACTAGTACTACTACGTTAAGTAAAAGTTGACTTTCGCGCGATTTTTCTTTACGCTGCGGAAGCATGAACGAAAAACAATTGCAGGAATGTGGTGCGCGTTTGGAAGTGTTCATGGCCGAACTGCTGGCTGCTCTTGGTCGGTCGGAGCGCCGTGAGCACGGAGCTCTCTATGTGCAGGGATTGCTGCTGGACGGAGAAAGGAAATCCATCGAGCCGCTGGCGACTCGCGTTCCGGGAGGAAACGTTCAAGCCTTGCAGCAATTTGTTGGGCAGAGTCCCTGGGCCTGGGAGCCGGTCCGCGCGCAATTGGCGCAGCGCATGCTGGAGGCGCTGGTGCCGTTGGCGGGCTGGATCATTGATGATACGGGGTTCCCCAAACAAGGCCAAGAATCGGTGGGGGTGGCCCGGCAGTATTCGGGAACCTTGGGAAAGGTGGGCAACTGCCAGATTGCCGTATCGATTCACTTGACCACGGAAGAGCAAAGCGTGCCTCTGGACTGGGCGTTGTATCTTCCTCAAGAGTGGATCGACAATCCCGAGCGCTGCCGCAAAGCGGGGGTCCCCGATCCCACGCCGTTCCGAACCAAACCGGAATTGGCGTTGACCTTGATGGATCAATTGCTGGCCTGGGGGATCCCGAAGCTGCCCGTGTTGGCCGACGTGGCCTATGGAAGAAATACCGAATTCCGACAAGGTTTGGCGGACCGCCAACTTCCGTATGTGGTCGGAGTCGATCCCAATACGGCCATCTGGCGGGAGCCGACTCGCCGGGTTCAGCCGCCCCGTAAGGCAGGCCAGGGCCGTCCGCCCGCCCTCCGTTATGAAGGAAAACCCTCCTCGCTGGAGGGGCTGGCGGCTGCGCTGCCGCCGAGTGCCTGGAAAAAGGTGCACTGGCGAGAAGGAAGCAAAGGGCCGAAAAGAAGCCGCTTCACGGCTCTGCGGGTCCAACCGGCCCATGGTCACCTCCGCAATGACGCCGAATTGGAAGAGGTCGGGCTGCTGATCGAGTGGCCGGCGGAGGAACCGGCTCCCACCCAGTACTGGTTTTCCACCCTGCCGGCTCAGACCTCGCTGAAGCGCCTGGTGCGCTTGGCGAAGTTGCGCTGGCGCGTGGAGCAAAATTACCAACAGCTGAAAGAAGAATTGGGGCTGGATCATTACGAAGGACGCGGATGGCAAGGATGGCATCACCATGTTACTCTGGTCTGTTTGGCCTATGCGTTCTTGTTGTTGGAACGGCAACGCAATAAAAAAAACTCTGCCCATGACTTTGCCTGAGGTGCGTCGCTGCTTACAACAAGTCTTGATCCGCATGTTTGGCTCCTGCCCGTTGTGTGGTTTTCGATTCTCCAGCAAGCAGCGGGTCAAGAAAAGATGTTCTCACTTAACGTAGTAGTACTAGTGATTTGGCCTATATATTAATCGACAAAAATGCCGATATCATAACCATGGTCTTCGTGGAGTGGTATGTCTTCCAGGAAACCATGGTGTAGAGCAAGATGATCCGCGACTTCTCGCGGGAAAAATTAGTATGTCGTTACAATCGGTCCAGGAGCCTACTTTATGGCATTGCCTGAAAAGGTCATAAACGGAATTGACAAACTTGCCCCGCTGCCCATCACATTGCAGCGGCTCGTTCATATGTTGGGGAATGAAAATGTCAACATGAAGGATGTGATTAATGTTATTGAATATGATCAGGCAGTCGCCGCCAATATCCTCAAAGTGGCCAATTCTCCCGCCTATGCCGGTCGATTCCAAATCGAGAAGCTGCGAGACGCTGTAGTTCATTTGGGTCTAAACATCCTGCTTGACCTGGCATTGGGGAATTACTTGAAATCTCTTAAAGTGAGCGCTCCTTTATATGATCTCACGGAAAATGATTTATGGCTTCATGCCGCCGCTTCCTCGCTGGCCGCGAAAGCCATTATCCAGGAGACTCACAACAGCCGAATTCCCCCCATAGCGACCATTGCCGCACTAGTGCATGATCTAGGGAAGCTGCTGATGGTAAGGTACATGGAGGGGAAATTGGCGGATATCCTTGCGATGATTGAAAGCAAAAAATGTTCGTTTGTCGAAGCGGAGAAGGAATTGTTCGGTTGCGATCATGCGGAAGTTGGCCAGGCCATGGCCAAAAAATGGGCATTCCCTGAACCAGTAAGTGAAGCCATCCGGTTGCATCACAGTACTCCCTTGTTTGACCCCCCAATCACCGTGGATGTTGTAATTCTCTCAAATTTAGCGGCGAAATCAATCGGGATCGGTCTGGGAGCGGAAGGGATGAACCTGCGGACTGATTCCTCAAAATCCCGGGAAAGAATCAGCTTGAGTGTCGAAGGCTTTGAAAGAGTCTGCGCTCAAACATCTGTCTGGGTGTCAGGATTGAAAAAAAGTCACGGATTAAAATAAGCAGAGGCATTGTCTGTTTCCTCATCATCCGGATAACGCACGGTATTCCTCCACCTCTTTCTTTAACTTCTCATAGTGCGATCCCTCCCAATAGACCCCGCGGCAGGAATCACACCGGTAAAAAGAAACAAATCTCTTCTGAACCCCGGAGGGGATTAGCTGCAGGATTTCATTTTTCCCGACTGGCCGGATCAAGCCATTGCAACGAAGACAGCGTGAAAAAGGGATGAATCCACGCGCCAAATCAAAACGTCGTAGGACCTCCTTGATTTGGGCGCGTGGATTGTGCTCGCGAACGCAATACCCATGAGTGACCAGGCTGCGCTTTAACAAACCGCGATCCCGGGTCAGCAAGATTCTTCCTTCGGTTCGGGAGATCCTTGCCAGTTCTGGGTCATCGTAATCGTTCTTATATAGAGTGTCAAAACCGAGCAGGCGCAGCAGTGAAGCCAATTTCCCGAGATGAATGTCGAGGACAAAGCGGACCTCCCTTAGCGGATGTGGTCGAACCCGCAGAATGGGAGTCAAATCAATTGACTCAAAAACCGGATAGACACTGATTCGGTCAGCGTCATGGACGGGGTGGTCAAAATCGACTGATTCTCCATTAACAAGAATCAAGTCGACTTCAGTGTGCGGGACTCCCAAAGATTCGATGAGATCCTTTACCGCCGGGTTTTGTTGGAAGCAGTGGGGAATGGTTTTTCCCCGGCGATGAGTTGGCAGAAAGTCATTCAACTCAGCGTAAAAACGAATGAGAGTTTGCCCCATATCGGCTAATCCAGCAAAAAAAGCAATTTCTCAAGATGCAGCAACTCGGAGGCAGTACGCGACATCACTTGCGGCGAACCCTATCCCATCAAAATGGAGTGGCATCGTCCTAAACGTCTTAACCATAATCTTCCATGTCAAATAGTATTGTTTTGAAAATTATACAAATCAGGCCGGCCCTTCCGAACAAGTCTTGAGGGAAATGCCACATGTTCTTTTGTCTTCGTTCTTCTCCGAAGCCCTTTGCCTCAGTGACTCTTCGTCTCTGGAGCCAGGCCTGGTTGGTAATCTGAAGGATGTCCCTGAAACAGCCGCCAGCCACTGCGGCTATTAGGCGGAAATCATTTCTTTCGAAACGGAGGCGGAATCTCTAGTCCCGTTTAATCCGAGATTGCGAGCGGCAATCTCCCTCAGCTTAAACTTCTGCACCTTGCCGCTTGCTGTAAGCGGAAACTCATCAATAAAGAAAATGTACTTGGGAATCTTGTAACGGGCAATCTGTCCGCGGCAATAATCTTGAATGTCCTCAGGCTCCAGGTTTGTTCCATTCTTCAATTGTATGAACGACGCCACTTCTTCGCCGTACTTTTCGCTGGGAACTGCCACAACCTGAGCATCCTTTATTCCCGGCATGGTAAGCAGGAAGTCTTCGACTTCTTTGGGGTAGATATTTTCTCCTCCCCGGATGATCATGTCTTTAAGCCGTCCCGTGATCCGGTAATAGCCATTTTCATCGAGGATCGCAATATCGCCACTATGCAACCAGCCTTCAGGTTCAATGGCTCGTGCTGTCTCTTCTGGCATTTTGTAATAACCCCTCATGGTATTGTAGCCCCGGGAGCAGAGTTCTCCGGGTTGGTTGATTCCCAGAACAGCCGAGGTTTCAGGATGGACAATTTTCACTTCGACTCCTTCAAAGGGCTTGCCCACGGTGGAAACACGGACTTCCAACGAATCGTTGGTTGTGGTTTGAGTGATTCCAGGGGAGGCTTCCGTCAGGCCATATACCACGGCAATTTCGCGCATATACATCTTGTTGATGACTTCCCGCATCAACGGTTCCGGACAGACGGAACCTGCCATGATCCCGGTCCGAAGGGAACGGAGATTAAACATATTAAACATGGGGTGATGAAGCTCGGAAATGAACATTGTGGGGACACCATATAATGCCGTGCATCGTTCTTTTTGGACCACTGCCAACACCATGAGAGGATCAAAAGTTTCCAAAGGACAGAAGGCGCCGCCATGAGTGTAGATTGCCATGGCCCCCAGAGTAATTCCAAAACAATGAAACAAAGGCACTGGCAGACAGAGCCTGTCCTGGTGGGTGAATTTTTGCCTTTCCCCGATCTGAAACCCATTATTCACAATTCCGTAATGAGTGAGCATCACTCCACGGGGGAAGCCGGTGGTGCCGGAAGTGTATTGCATGTTGACTACATCGTGAGCGCTCAACGTCAAACGGATGGAGTCCAGTTCCGCGTCAGGAATGGAAGCCCCCTGGGCAATCAATTCTCCCAACGAGTGCATGCCGCGGTGAAGTTTGGGGCCAATATAAATGACCTCGCGCAAGGAAGGAAATCGTTCGCTCTGGATATTCCCGCGAGAGCCGCTCCTCAATTCGGGGATGAGGTCGAAGACAGTTTGGACATAGTCGACATCGCGATAGCCGTCAATGAGAATCAGCACTTTGGCATCCGATTGTTTAAGAACATACTCCAATTCATGCATCCTGTAGCTGGTGTTGACGGGAATTAGCACGGCGCCAATTCGGGCGGAGGCAAAAAAGAACGGGATCCAGTCTGGGATGTTGGTGGCCCAAATTCCAATGTGATCGCCCTTTCCGATGCCGATCGATAATAGTCCTTTGGCAAGCTCGTTCACTCTGGAATTTAATTCAGTGTAGGTATATCGCAAATCGCGATCGGAATAGACCAGAGCCTCATGTTCGGGATATTTTCGTGCATTTTCGAGAAGAAGATCACCTACGGTGCAATTTAAAAACTCCCCCATGGACATAGGTTCCTCACTGAGTTGAATTGATATGAGCGCTCCCGCTCATTGTGGCTTGATTTTGCGAGTTGTCGCTATCTTAAAAACGGCCGCCAAAATTTTAAAACAGAAACGGGAAGAAGGGAAAGAAAATGGTATCCGTGGGTTCCCAAATATTCTCTCGGACTTGCGGATTTATTTTCATTTTGGGCGGGAATGGCGCGAATTCGTGTCCAGCCAGAGGAGCGGACAATAGACTAAACTGGGTTTTTTTCATTCTGAAGGGATCTGCTCTTCATCCCGATGCGAATCATTGAAGAGCAGCGGATAGAAAAATACGCACCCGAAACACCCAGAAACACGGCTGGATGCACAGGGGAAAACAAAATAAAAAAGAAGGTAAGCAGGCATTGTCAAGAGGGCAATGCCTGCTTACCTTGAAATGTCCGCTTAAATACGGAGTGCTCAAAATATTGACGCTCGTCTCATTCCGAAAAACTCTGCACCCGCTCTCTCAAGGGCACATAATGCTTTACCGTCGGCCCAGTATAAATCTGACGTGGCCGGTAAATTCTGCCATTGGGATCTTCCAGCATTTCCTTATAATTGGCAATCCATCCAGGCATTCGTCCAATGGCAAAAATTACAGTGAACATTTGTACGGGAATGCCAATGGCTCTCATGATAATTCCACTGTAGAAATCGACATTGGGGTAGAGTTTGCGCTCCACAAAGAAGCTGTCCTGAAGAGCGGTTTCCTCCAGTTTTTTGGCGATGTCCAATAAGGGATCATTCACCCTCAAAGAGGAGAGCACTTGGTCGCATTTTTCCTTAATGATGCGGGCTCGAGGGTCATAATTCTTGTAAACCCGATGGCCGAATCCCATGAGCTTCTGGCCGGATTTTTTATCCTTTACCTGGGCGAGGAACTTAGAACCGTCATCCTTTTCCTTGTGGATTTGTTCCAACATCTCCAGGACCGCCTGGTTGGCGCCCCCATGTAGAGGTCCCCAAAGAGCACAAACCCCCGCAGCTGCGCAAGCAAACAGGTTTGCTCTGCTGGAAGCCACCATCCGGACCGTGGAGGTCGAACAGTTCTGCTCGTGATCGGCGTGCAACAAAAAAATCAAGTCGAGGGCTTTGACCACTTCCGGCTGCAATTCGTAGTCCTGATATGGTTCCGAAAACATCATGTGAAGAAAATTTGCGGTGTATTTATAGACCGGCTTGGGATAAATGATGGGGAGACCCCGAGACTTCCGAAAAGAGAATGCCGCGATGGTGCGGACTTGCGAGAGCAATCGAGCAGCTTGCAGCAGAAAGGTCTCTTTTTTTTCCGATTCCAACAACTCAGGGTAAAAGCATCCGGCGGCATTAATCATGGAAGATAAGATTGCCATGGGATGGGCATGTGAAGGGAATCCTTCAAAATGGAACTTCATGTCCTCATGAAGCATCTCATTCTTAGTCAGCAAGTCAGAAAATTCTTTGATTTCCTTTACATTGGGAAGTCTGCCAAAAATCAACAAATAGGCCGTTTCCACGAAAGTGGAGCGCTCCGCCAACTCTTCAATGGGAATTCCCCGATAGCGTAAAATCCCTTTTTCGCCATCAATAAAGGTAACGGAGCTTTGGCAGGAACCGGTGTTGCCATATCCCTCATCCAAAGTGATGTATCCGGTCTCTGACCGCAATTTGGAAATATCAATGGCTTGTTCGTTCTCCGTTCCAGCCACCACGGGGAGTTGATAAACTTTTCCATCCATTTCTAGCTTGGCCAACTCATTCATAAAGGAACCTCAAAGATCAGGATTGATTTGAAACCCCACACATTATATCGCAGGATCAAAAGACGCCAAGGCGATTTTTGCATAGCCGGTGACATCTATTTGCCGACATTTGGCCAAGAGATCTTCCCAACTCATTCGACTATAATGTAAGGGCGAATCCTCGTGAGAAGACGACGGTTGATACCTTTGATGATGAGCATCTCTTCGACTTTCCGGAATGGAGGATTCTGGGAACGGAAATTGACGATTCTCTGGGCTAGTTTTGGCCCGATGCCAGGCAATTTTTTCAATTCTTCCGCACTGGCTCGATTTATGTCGATCTTCAGAGGTATGGATCGAGCCGATTTCTGAGCAAGGTGCTTTGAATGGGATCGGCGCTGAAAGGATGAGCTTGGGCCTTCCTCTTCAAGCCGCATGGATCGAATAAAATGAGCCCGCGCAGGTGGAATTCCCCTGAGGATTCCCGTAGGGCGGAATGAAAACCAATCGCATAACAGGAAAAAAGTGAATCCCGTGGAAATTCGCATCATCTTTATGCTTAACCACTGCATTCGAAATTTAGCCGTGCTTCCAGCCTTGTCGCAATGTCCTTCCTGCCTTGGCAGTCCGGTTATCGTCAGGTTTCGCCTCTCATCAACTCCACTTAGGCTTGGTTTCAGCTACGATAATTGCCGGCCCCATGCCTTAAAACGAGGGTGGGTGGAGCGCCAAGTCATCACAAAGGATTTATCAGCCAGAATGAGGGATTGATGGTAACCGGCGGCATCTCCGTCAGAGCAACCATTCAAGGTTCAGGGGGGAACGGTCAGTGAGAATGATCTGTTTATCCAAAGGCAAAAGAGAACTAACCTCTGGGGGCATAATAACCCCGGCGCGATTTGACCTTGAGATTTTTACGCTCTGTTTCCAGCCGAATCGTGCGAAAAGAGCCGTCCCGGGCCGGATTGGAAGATTTATAGCCAAGAGAGTACTGACTTCGCAATTCATCCCCGATATCCTGAAAACTATGGGAAAGATCCTCCGCTTTGAAGGGGAAAAAAGCGCGGCCCCCGGTTTCCTCGGCGAGTTTTTTCAGCACTTTATCCGCCTGAGGAGCTTTTACTCCAAAAAATCCGGCGGAGTTGGTGCTTATACAGAAAATGGTGACATCGGACTTTTGAGCCATTTCCAAGGTAGCGGCCACCGTGCGAATGCTCAAATTATCGTCTCCGTCGCTGATAATGATCAAAACCTTCCGGCCCCGTTCTCCTCGCAGTTTCTCCTCACAAGCCAAATAAATGGCATCCAGCATTTTAGTGCCGCCGCCGGGCCTGACTTGGTGGATGGATTCGTCTAACAATTTAAGATCGTCGGTAAAATCCTGCACCAAGTCAATTCCAGTATCGAATGAAATGAGCAAAGCTTTGTCTTGTCGTGGCCGCAAAGCTTTGGTTAAGAAATCAATGGCGGCTTCTTGCTCGAATTTGAACCGGTCCCGAATGCTTGTGCTTGTATCAATGAGGAGAGCGATTGAAAGAGGCAAATCGGTTTCTCGCGCAAAATTCGTTATTTGTTGTGGAGCATTATTTTCATAAAGCAGAAAGTCGCCTTTTTCCAAGTTGGTCACCAAATGGCCGCGCCGATCCATCACCGTGAAAATAACATTGACCAAATCGACATTGACCACCAAGTTGTTTGGACTCTTGCTGGGTGGGGAATCCTGCCGCTGTCCTGTGCTTTGAGCCAAAAGGGTTGGGGCCAACAACCATCCCATCAGAAACATGATCACAAGATGAACCATGGTATGATAACGGATCCTGTTAGTATGGAGCATTCTTTAACCTCAATTATAAATGCAAATTTTACATGGTGAGGGGAAGATGGTCAACCCCGAGAAACATCAGACTCAATTTTTATTGCGGGAGTAATTCATGCGTGCAGTCGTCCAGCGAGTACAAAATGCGGCAGTGGAGGTGGAAGGAAAAGTCTCGGGAGCAATTCAACATGGTTTGCTGGTCTATTTGGGCGTTGGAAAGAACGACACGGAAGATGAAACCGATTACTTTTGTGAAAAGATTCTCGGCTTGCGCATTTTTGAAGATGAATCGGGGAAGATGAACCTCTCCTTGAGAGAAACAAAAGGTTCCATTTTGGTGGTGTCCCAATTTACATTGTATGGAGATTGCCGTCGGGGGAAACGGCCCTCTTTCAGCGAGGCCGCCCCTCCGGCGCTTGCCGTCCATTTGTATGAGTACTTCGTGGAAAAATGTCGGGAACAAGGATTCCCTGTCGAGACTGGCGTTTTTCAAGCCATGATGTTGGTGAAGTCCATTAATGATGGCCCTGTTACGATATTGCTGGATAGTGAAAGAGTTTTTTAAGAAAAGTTAACCATTTATCAAACGCCTATGCGTTCGCTGGCATTGGGACATGCATCGCAAATTGCCTGTAGAAATGAGACCATGTTCCTCCATGACAACTCTCGTTAAAACCGAAGTTTGAATCCTCATTTTAGAAAAGCAGGCCGCACTGGGAGTTCCGTTTGAACTTTTCTGAATGTGAATGGAACCACTAGATTTCGAATGATGTTCCGCCGCCGGGGCTCGATCCCACTGAAATCCAAATCGATAGGGATCGTTTCCTTCTCGAAAGGGAGGCAAAAATGAGGCTGGAATTTAACACGTATGCAGATTAATAAGCGGATTCCTTTTTGTGAAAATTAATTTGAAGGGCAGCACCTGTCCGTTCGATTCCAGAAAGAACCTTCTTGACGGGATTCTTATTTTTTCTCTTTTTCTTTGAATCCGGTCAAGCTACCGTTCTTCTTGTAATATTTTCCAGCCTCGGTCAATTCCTTGGAACCATATTCCACATGACAGTAGATGCAGGATTTTTCCGTCTTCTTTGCATCGGCTGGCTTAGAATGGAGTAAAGAACCCCAGATAATCCATATTACTCCCACAAGTCCAACCACAATGAGTTTTTTCATGATTTCTTCAAGCTCCTTCCCAAAACTATCATTGTAGATTAATGTACTGGAAGAATGGTTGCTTTTTCAAGTCTTTAGATTGTGACACTGTCTTTAGATTATGCGGGGTGCATCTAAAAGTTGCGAACAGAAGAAAGGAATCACGAGGCGGGTCATTTTGATGTGCACAGATTTTGGTCCGGCAGTCGGCGGATCGCGCCAGGGAAGCGGCGACACGGTCACCGCACTCCATAAGAGACACTCTATTCGCCCCTTTTAATTGCTCTCGATTGCGCGTGTGATTCCTTGGGTTCCCATCATGGGAGGTAATATGCATTGAAAGAGCTGCTTTACCGTGGAAACCTCATGAGGTGGGGAGGAACTGCGATAAGACCAAGGAACGACTTGGGGGAGTTCTCCATGCTTCAGCTGATTTGTTCCCATAATCCGTCAAGACTCCCCTTCTTGTTAGTTTCCTAGGATTGGCATTTCAAGTTGCCGCCGCACATAGTTGATTGAAATTTGACCTCCAAAGTGAAGGGGACACAATAGGGAAAATTAAAATTGGGGGGGGAAAGTTGCTATAATTAGTGTGTAAAGAAAAATTCACTTTCCCCGATAATGAATATGAACCGCTCCTGATTGGGGAAGGCGGTCTCTCTACTGGGAAAATGTTATGAATCGCGGGATATTATTAGATCCGACTCAAAAAAGCAATGATGCTCAGGAATTCGAGCAGAAATTGTTAGCCCGAGTGGTTGGGCAAGAGCGAGCTGTCCGGCAGATTTCCAATTTATATCAGATCTATTTGTCGGGGATGGCTTCACCCGGTCGCCCCATAGGGAATTTGTTGTTCCTCGGACCGACTGGATCAGGCAAAACCCGGATTGTAGAAGCTTCGGCTGAAATTTTATTCGGCGATGTCCGCGCCGTGATTAAAATTGATTGTGCGGAATTTCAACATAGTCACGAGATTGCCAAATTGATTGGTTCTCCCCCCGGATATCTGGGGCACCGGGAGACACCTCCTCTTCTGACTCAAGAGGCCATTGATCAGTACCACACTGATTCTTTGAAGTTGACTTTTCTCCTGTTTGACGAGATTGAAAAGGCGAATGAAGCCCTTTGGCAGCTCCTGCTGGGAATCTTGGACAAGGCAACGTTGACGCTGGGAGACAATCGCCGCGTCGATATGAGCCGTTGCGTTGTCTTTATGACGAGCAATCTAGGGGCCGGCGAAATGGTTGAACTAATATCCGGTGGGATAGGATTTGCTCCGCCAGCTTCCGCTGCCGTTCAGGAGTCAGAGCTGGATCATAAAATTTACCGGACAGCCCTCGAGGCATCCAAAAGAAAATTTTCTCCAGAGTTTATGAACCGGATTGATAAAGTCGTGGTGTTTCGTACCCTGCAAACAGAGCATTTGCAGAAGATCTTGGACATCGAATTGGGAATGATTCAGGAGCGCATATTCAATTCGCGAGGTGAAGGGAAATTTGTCTTTCACTGTACTCCTTCGGCCAAGGCCTTTTTGTTGGGGGAGGGAACCGACATTAAATATGGCGCCCGGCATTTGAAGCGCACTCTGGAAAGGCATTTGGTTTATCCGCTCTCCAATTTGGTGGCGACCAGCCAAGTGTCGTTGGGGGATATGGTTCGAATCGATTATGATGAAGCGAATGAGAAGTTGATTTTCTCAAAAGAAGAAAGCGGGGCATTGCTGCATAATTGGGAAAATCCCGCGGAAGCTGCCCGTTTCCAGGAGGTGTTTGCCAAACACTCCGCCGTGCTTCGCAAGGAAGCCAAAGCCTCTGAACGATCACCCCACCCTCAAATCGCAAGGGAGAAACGAACCTGATTTAGAATCATTCGCCGGGGTATGAGATTGCCCGCGGATGTTTTTCTCCCGCCGCGCGTCATTCATATCGCAAGGCCACAATGGGATCCATTTCAGCGGCCCGTTTGGCTGGAAAAATTCCAAAGAAAAGACCCACCGCCACCGAGACCGAGAAAGCAATCCCCACCCATAGAAGTGACACCTGGGTGGGAAGCGCCGGGAAAAAAATCCGGATAAGCTGACTGAGCAAAAAGCCGATCAAGATTCCGAGAAAGCCGCCCACGCCGGTCAGAGTCATGGCTTCCATAAGAAATTGTTGAAGAATATCTTTTTTCTGTGCCCCCACCGCTTTGCGAATCCCTATTTCTCGAGTTCTTTCCGTCACCGAAACCAGCATGATGTTCATCACGCCAATGCCTCCCACCAACAAACCGATCGACGAGATGACCAAGGTCAAGATGACCACGGCTCCGGTCAGTTGTTTCCAAATAGTGGAGAGAATGTCAGACTCGAAAATGTCGAAATCATTTTCTCCGTTGGCTGGAATTTTGCGCTGGCGACGCATGGCTTCAACGACTTCATCCTGCGCACGCGAAGATTGTTCGGGATTTCGAACACTGACGGCGATAATGTTGTCTTCAATTTCCGGATACATGCGATGAAATGTTCTGTACGGCATGACGACGAACTGATCGATGCCTGGCCCGCCAAACAATCCTTGATCTCGATCAAAAGTGCCGATAATCCGAAAAATGGTCCCATTTACATTGAGATCTTTGCCAATGGGATCGATGTTGGGAAACAAAGCGTCGGCAATTCCTAAACCGATGATACAAACGTTGGAGGCATGTTCATTGTCGAAATCCGTGATAGTCCGGCCATCCTTAATCGAGAATATGGGGAGAACCCGGCCATAGGCTGGCTCAGCGCTTCGCAGGATGGCATTTTCGATATGCTCATTTCCGCAGCGCACCAAATTAAAGCCTCCGAGTCCGGCAAAGCGGGTCTGGAATACCGTTACTTCCTTCACGGAAGGGCATCGTTCCCGGATGGCCAGGGCATCTTCATACCGAAGATACTTTCTTTGCCGGATTTTTTCCGGCAAACGGCCAAAAGTGAAAGGGGGAATCCTCGAAACAAAAAAAACATTGCTTCCCAGTTGGTTGACCCGGTTTGCGATCAGGTTGTTCAGCCCTTGGATGATGGAAGCAACGGAGATGACGGAGGTGACTCCAATCACAACTCCCAGGATGGTCAAAAAGGAGCGGAATTTGTTGCTCCGGATGGTCTCCAGCGCGATGCCCAGATTTTCATGAAATTGAAAGAGAAAATGAGCTTTGCGGATACGGTCTTTTAAATGGATTGGCATATCGGGAACTCGCGTCACTCTCGCCGCAAGGCTTCGATGGGGTCCAGCGCCGAGGCTTTGTGTGCGGGATAAATTCCGAAAAATAGCCCGATGATTAAAGATAGAATGAATCCAGTCAAGGCGACCCATAGCCGCACGGCGGCGGGGAAAGGAGTAAATTGGCGCACCAGCAAGGCTGCCAAAAAGCCGAACAATATGCCCACAACTCCGCCCACAAGGCATTGGACCAGCGCCTCGATCAGGAATTGGCGCAGGATGTCATTGCGGCGCGCACCCACGGCGCGCCGAACGCCGATCTCTTTCGTCCGTTCAGTGACGGACACCAGCATGATATTCATGATGACGATCCCCCCCACAATTGAAGCGATGGAAGAAATCATGATGAAAACCATGAAGAATGCAGAGCTGATGCTGGCCCATAGGGATAAGAAAGTATCCGAAGTGGCGATATAGAAGTTGTCGGTTTGGTGGTAGGATAACTGGCGGCGCCCGCGCAATATCATCCGGACTTGATCTTGAGCTGAACTCAATATATTGCCGTCACGGGTTTTAATGTTCATGGTAATGCTTCGGCGGGAGCCAAATTGTCTGAAAAAAGCCGTAATTGGAATGAGGGCAAAATTATCTTGTGTCTGTCCCAGAATGCTGCCCATCTTTTCGGCAATCCCCACCACTTGGTACTCCTGGCCGCCAACCCGCAGATTTTTTCCGATTGGATTTAGGTGGGGGAAAAGATTCTCAACTACGTCGGCTCCCACAATACAAGCACGCGTCCCATCCTTCTCTTCAAAGGGGGAGATGTACCGGCCAGTCTCCACTTCAATCGTGCCAATTTCACTCATGTTGGCGGTGACGCCGCGGATGCTGGTATCAGTGCCGGATTCATTGCCGAATTTGACGGTTGCCGTAGTACTGACTTGTGCACCGGCCAACATACAATCCCGGCATTGTGCCTTGATTGCCTCCAAGTCTTCCAGTAAGAGATCTTTGTTGCGCTGAGATTTTATCAGTTCCTGAAAATCAGTCACCACCAGCGGGCGCGCCGAGACCTGAAAGACATTCGTCCCAAGGTTGGCGATTTTCTCTTCAACATAAACGTTGGCTCCCTGCACGATCGTCATGACCAGAATCAAAGTCATGACGCCAATGATCAAACCCAATAAGGTCAGAAAGGAACGAAGCTTGTTAGCGCGAAGAGACTGGATGGAAATGGTGACGGCTTCCGTGACATTCATAATTTGCTGGAGATAAATCAGTCTCCTTTTGGATGCGGCGAATTCTCCCGCTTGACGCAATCTGCTTCCATCTCCTCATATGATGGAATAAGATCAACCAAGCTTCCGCGAGCTCAAGAAAAACAGGGATTATTTTACGATAGACAGCGGGCTTTAAGAACAGACAAATTCCAATTCTTCCCCATGAACAAATTTGTCAAATTCGACGCTCGAATGGCATAATTCGGATTGTTTCCGTAAATCTTGCGGAGATGGCTGCCGACACTCGATTTTTAGGTGTAAATCATTTATGGATGGAGTCTGGAAATGAATTCTCGCAAATGTGCTTTAGTGACCGGGGGAAGTCGGGGCATCGGAAAAGCTATCTGCCTGGCTTTGGCCCGCAACGGTTTTGATTTAACAGTCAACTATGCCAGCAATCATGAGGCGGCGCGGCTGGTTTGTGACGAGGCTCGAAAAATCGGGATAAGTGCCGAAGCATTTCAGGCTAACGTGGGATCTTTGGAAGACCAGGCAAAGATGGTTGAATTTATCCAGCAGCGCTTTGGACGGATTGATTTGCTGGTCAACAATGCCGGGGTGGCCCCAAAGGTCCGGGCTGATTTGTTGGAGACGGTTCCAGAGAGTTTCGATTATCTAGTGAGCACAAATTTGCGAGGACCCTTTTTTCTGACTCAAAGGATTGCCAGATGGATGGTTGAGGAAAGAAATGAAATCCCTAATATCATCCCCATGATTGTTAATATTTCATCCATCTCCGCCTACACCTCCTCGGTCAATCGCGGGGATTATTGTCTGACGAAAGCAGGCATTTCCATGATGACTCGGCTGTTTGCGGATCGCCTTTCAGAATGTGGGATTCCAGTTTATGAGATTCGTCCTGGGATTATCCGCACGGATATGACCTCCGCCGTTCAGGAAAAGTACGATAAAATGTTTCAGGCTGGGTTGACTCCAATTCCGCGCTGGGGGGAGCCGGAGGATGTGGCTAAAGCTGTAGCGGCCATTGCACAAGGTTATTTTCCTTACTCCACCGGTGAAGTAATCAATGTTGACGGGGGATTCCACCTGAGACGACTTTGAGTTAACGAAGAGAATGATTCCTATTTTCATCATGGAGGAGTTGGGGAAACAACCCTCCCTCCGAGTGCCCCGGACGCCAGCGTGGCCGGTAAAAGCAGAGATTGAAAATGGACAAGGAGGGCGGGACGCACGCTTCATCCCGCGTTGCGTAGCGAGCCTCGCCCGCTGAACCGGCGTGCACCGAGTGCCTGCTCCACCTTTGCTTGGTTGGGATTTTAAGTTGAGGTGCGCGGGTGGATAATAGTATCCGGGCGGCGACTGGATATTGAGTCGGGGAAAATGTGGGATTGGATCAGAAAGTGAGGCTCGGTTGAGCAAACAGATGCAGGAATTGCAGAATCGAGTGGAGAAGAGAGAGAGACTCAATTCATCAGAATATCTTGAATTAGTGGACCAGGCGCCTTTGATTTGGTTGAAGGAGCAAGCAGACCGTCTTCGGCGAGAATTGCATCCGGATAACATAGTCACCTATGTAATCGATCGGAACATCAACTACAGCAATTTATGCACTGCGGTCTGCACTTTTTGTGCTTTTTATCGTCGGCCCGGCGCTTCTGATGGCTATACGCTAACCTTTGATGAAATCTTTAAGAAAGTCGAGGAGACCCTGAATTTGGGGGGGAGTGGCATCTTGATGCAGGGGGGGCTCCATCCCGACCTGCCATTCGAGTGGTATGAGGAGTTGCTTAGGCAATTGAAGACTCGCTACTCGGTTCATCTCCACTGTTTTTCACCACCGGAAATTCAAGGGCTTGTTCATCTGACCGGATTAAGCTCTCTTGAGATTCTGCGCCGGCTCAAGGAAGCAGGACTTGATTCCCTTCCAGGAGGCGGGGCGGAAATCCTGGTGGATCAAGTGCGCCGAAAGAACACTACCAAGTGCAATACGGCCGAATGGCTCGAAATAATGGAGACCGCCCATAGTCTGCAAATCCCCACCACCGCCACCATGATGTTCGGAATCGGGGAGACCTGGGCTCAACGTATCGAGCATTTGGAAAGAATTTATCGACTTCAATGTCATACGCACGGGTTTGTTGCCTTCATACCCTGGACTCTGCAGCCTGACAACACCGCCATGGGCCGCAAGATTCCCAACCGCGTTCCCGCCGAGGAATACTTGCAGTGGTTGTCTTTTTCCAGGATCTATCTCGACAATTTTTCCAACATGCAAGTCTCCTGGCTGACCCAGGGATTGGAAGTCGGCCGTCAGGCCTTGCATTGTGGCGCCAATGATATGGGCAGCATCATGATCGAAGAGAATGTCATTTCCCCCGCGGGTGCTTGTCATAAAGCCACGGAAGGCCTGTTGCGGGAATCCATTCTCGCGGAAGGATTCATCCCCTGTTGCCGAAAAGCCAACTATGTGAGGATAGGGGAACCGGAGATAAAATCTCCCGAGCCGATATGGGGCTCTGCCTAAGGGGAATCTCCTATCATGTCCTTGAATCAGTTGGAAAAAATTAAGAAACGTCTCCTGCGCCGTGTAGGTAAAGCCATTGCGGATTATTCCATGATCAGGGAAAAAGATCGAATCATGGTTTGTGTCAGCGGTGGGAAGGATAGTTTTGTTTTGCTTTCCCTACTGCGCGATTTGCAGGCTCGGGCGCCGGTCCATTTTGAGTTGCTAGCCGTAAACCTGGATCAATCACAGCCCGGGTTCCCGGCAGACGTGCTTCCCCGGTATTTTGATTCGATAGGACAGCCTTATCACATCTTAAAAGAAGATACTTATTCGATTGTGCGCTCCAAAATTCCCGAAGGCAAAACGAGTTGCTTTCTCTGTTCTCGGTTGAGACGCGGGATCCTTTATAACGCCGCAGTGAAACTCGGCTGCAATAAAATCGCGCTGGGTCATCACGCTAACGATATCTTCGAGACTTTTTTGTTGAATCTCTTTTTTGAAGGTGCTCTCAAAGGAATGCCTCCCCTGTTGCGAAGCAATGATAGACGCAACATTGTAATCCGCCCCATGTCTTATTGCCTTGAGGATGACATCGCTGATTATGCGCGCCTCATGAATTTTCCAATCATTCCGTGTAATGTGTGCGGCTCACAACCTAACCTGCAGAGGAAACGGATAAAGGAATTGATCGGGGGACTGCAAAAAGAGATACCTAGGTTACAGGATTCCATGTTGGCCGCCCTTGAACATGTGCACCCATCTACGCTGCTGGATCATGCCCTCTTCGATTTCTCCTCTGTTATAGTTGAAGAAGAGTCTGATGAGCTGAAAGGAGCGGAGAGACCTTTATGCAATGGAAAATTGGAGGAATAGCCCTGATCGTTTCGGCGATGCTGGGCGGGGGGCCAATCAGGGCACAAGACTTGAAGCCGGGGGATTTGGCTCCTGATTTTTCTTTAACTGGTTCAGATGGCAAGGTTCACAAACTTTCCGATTACCGGGGCAAGCAAGTGGTTGTTCTGGCTTGGTTCCCCAAAGCGTTCACCGGGGGGTGAACTGCTCAGTGCAAGTCATTCCGTGAGAATGGCCAGCCTCTCAAAGATGCCAGGATTGCTTACTTCACCGCCAGCTGTGATACAGTGGAGACGAATACGAATTTTGCCGATTCTTTAGGCGCGGATTATCCCATCCTGAGTGATCCTGACAAAAATGCCGCCAAAGCGTATGGAGTAGTGAGTCTGATCCGTCCCTTTCCGGCCCGATGGACCTTTTATATTGGAAAAGAGGGAAAAATCCTTTTCATCGACAAACAGGTCAATCCGCGGACCGCGGCACAAGATGTCGTGATCAAGCTCAAGGAGTTGAAACTGATTTAATGGATTTTAATGATTTGAATTTGGGCCTGTCTCCCCGGTTGACCAACCGGATTTATGAACTCCATGGACGTTTGAAAACAGCTGGAGAGGCCGTCATCGATCTGATTTCTGGCAATGTATCGGCCGCGGGGCTTTTCTTTCCGGAGTCTGTCCTGCGGCAAATTTTATTGGAAAGTTTGCCGCGCGTTTGCCACTACCGACCGGATTCCCTGGGCCAGGAATCTGCCCGGATGGCAATTGCAAGCTACTATCGAAATCAGGGATTGGATTTTTCTCCCTCGCAGATTCTGCTGACCCCCGGAACGAGTCTTTCCTACCTTTACTGTTTCCGCTTATTGGCCGAAGCTGGCGATGAAATCATATGCCCTACTCCCACATATCCGCTCTTTGATCTGATCGCCCGCATCTGTCAGGTCAATCTTATTTCATATCGATTGCGCGAAGACCAGGAGTGGAGGATTGATGTGGATTACCTGGAATCCCGTTTAACCACTCGGACGCGGGCTATAGTGCTTATTTCCCCCCACAATCCGACCGGCATGGTGGCAAACGAATCTGAACTGCGGGAAATCGCCGAAATTGCCACAAGGCATCGACTCGCAATCATTGCGGATGAAGTGTTCAGCGAGTTTTTTTACTCTCCCTTCCGTTTGCCCCGTCCCGCGGGCACTCGCGCCCCGCTGGTTTTTACCTTGAATGGTTTTTCAAAAATGTTCGCTTTGCCCGGCATGAAGCTGGGTTGGATCGTCGTCTCCGGACAGCCCGCTAGAGTCGGGAATGCCCTGCGCACCCTGGAGTTGATCTCTGACACTTTTCTCCCGGTTAATGAGCTGATTCAATTCAGTGTCCCGGCCATATTTGAAAAGGGAAGTGAATTCCTGGACTCGTATAAAAAAAAGATGCGGCAATGCCGGGATGCGGCCATGGATGCTCTATCCAGGGAAGACGAATTCAGCTATGTCCCTCCCGAAGGGGGTTTTTATCTTTCTTTGCGAATCGGCGACCAGGGAATGGATGAGGAGGATCTGGTTCTGAGACTACTCGAGAAGTCGCATGTTTTAGTTCATCCAGGATACTTCTATGAAATGCGCTCTCCTCACCTGGTGTTGACTTTCACCCAGGAGGAATCGGTCCTGCGGACTGCGCTGAATAGGATTGTCTCAACTCTGTCGGCTGAAAGGCTTCATGATTGACGCTTTTTTACCGATATGATTACTATGTTTAAGACTGCTGTTTCTTGGCAGTCGAATATCGATTGCAGAATTGAAGGAAGAATGGAGAAAAAAGAATTAAAGGTCGAATTACATGCTCATACGAATTTTGATCCGCGGGATGCGGTTGAATATTCGGCCCATGAGTTAATTGAAAAAGCTGCTCAACTGGGTTTTCATGCCTTGGCTATTACCTGTCACAATGCTTTGCAATGGTCGGAAGAATTGCGCGGATTTGCCTCGGATAGAGGCATCACGTTGATCCCCGGAGTGGAAGCGACCGTGGAAGGATTCCATGTGTTGATTTATGGCCTTAGGCGCTATCGTTCGCCCATGAACTTTGCGCAATTGCGTGCCCTCCGGCAAGCTCATCCGGAAGTGCTGACCCTTGCACCACATCCTTTTTATCCGGGAAAATCTTGTTTAGGCAATAAATTGTTGGAGTATTGCGATTGTTTCGATGGAGTGGAATTTTCTCATTTCTATACACCTAGCGTGAATTTCAATCGGCGGGCCGTGCAATTTGCCGGAGACTCTGGAAAACCAATCGTGGGAACTTCAGACTGCCATTTGCTGGAACAGATCGATACCACATCTGCCCTGGTTTTCGCACCCATTAACGATTATGAATCCATTGCGGCGGCAATTCGGCGAGGTGACGTTCAGTTGGTGACCCGTCCTCTGGGGACGCTCGCAATGATCAGGATCTTCTCGAAAATGTTGAGGATTTCTGCCCTGGGGAAGATATCTCCCTATAGGTCAAATGCGGCGCACCCCTCCAAAGGTTGGTCTTGATCCGCGGATTAAAGAGGGGGGATTTCCCCTCGATCTGAAATTCAACTTTTTACTCGTGGAGAGACAATCGGGACCGGGAAAAAGAGATTGTGGAGATAGTGCCGTTGCCGCGATCAATTGCACTTTCATGGGCACAATGCTCTGCTCATGCGAATCTGTTTGGTCCAGAATCCCTTCCCAATCAGCCGATGTCTGTAAGTTAAAAATATTCTCCTTCGATACATCACAAATTTCATTCAGACGCGCGTTTTGCCAAGGGAATCCATGAAAGCATCGACAACAGGCATAACTCTCCATTGGGGGCTCACCCGGGAAGAGGTGTCTGTCCTCAAGAAACTTAATCGTCCCGAAAAGATTCAGCGTTTTCTTGACGAAGACATTGCCTACAACAAAGAAAAAGATGGGGAGACCTGCCGTTCTCCCCGGCGGGTTTTGCGCGACAGATTAGGTCATTGTTTTGAAGGCGCCTTGCTGGCGGCCGCCGCATTGCGGGTCAACGGGTACCCACCGCTCGTAGTCGATCTGGAGGCTGTTCGCGATGACGACCATGTGCTGGCGGTTTTTCGGAATAACAGTCATTGGGGCGCCATTGCCAAATCCAATTATGCCGGACTCCGTTTTCGCGAGCCGGTTTATCGCAGCGTGCGGGAATTGGTAATGACTTACTTCGAGCATTATTATAATTTGCGAGGAGAAAAAACATTGCGGCGATATAGCCGCCCGCTCAACTTGAAGAGATTCGACAGCCGGGGATGGATGACGGCTGAGGATGAACTCTGGGATATCAACAACTTTTTCTGGGAATGGCCCCATTATCCAATTATGGATAATCGGATGGAGAACAAACTGACCCGCATGGACAAGAGACTGTTTGAAGCGGGGAAGACAGGAATGGTCCACAATTGACAGGCGGCGAGGCAAAGCAAAAAAAAACCAGCTCTTCCATGATGGTTGCGAAGAGCCGGTGAGTCCCCAAACCTCGAGAGGAGTGCCGGAAGACGCCCTTCAGTCTTTGAACAGACGATCAAAGGTGTTTCGGGCATTTTTGGCTTTGTCGCTTTTTGAGGTCGAAACCGTGTTCGGCTCAAAATAGTCGCAGTAATTCCTTTTCTCTTTTTCGCGCACCCATTCAGCCTGAGTCTCCTTGCATTCATTATAGGAAGCGCGGTCATAAAAACGGCAGTTTTTGCAGACATGCAAGTCAGAATCACAATCGGGGCAGTTCTCGCTTTTTCCGATCTTGAGCGGTTCGGAACTTGCCTCAATCAAAGTCCCACAATTCCAGCAGCGCATCATGCCTCCTTGCCATCGTTCAAAAATGCAGCCATTGCGACGGAAATCCCTTTCGCCAGAACTATATTACCTCAAATTGGCGGAGAAAAAATCCTCTATTGCCGCCACCAGTGAAGGCACATCGTAACGGCATGGAATCACCGCCACATTTAGCCCCAGTTTCCGTGACACTTCGGCAGTGATGGGTCCAATGCAGGCGACAACCATACTTCCCAATACTTCCGGTAACGGAGCGGGAACCAACATTTCCGCCATATGAAGAACCGTGGAAGAGCTGGTGAAGATGATCATGTCAGGTGAGTGTGGATCCAGGAGATGAAGAAAAGCCTCTCGTCCTCCTGTGGGGAGAACCGTTTGATAAGCTTCCACCACCTCGACGATGGCACCCATCCTTCGTAGCTCGTTCGGGAGAATTTCTCGAGCAACTCTGGCCCGGGGAATTAACACCTTCATTCCAGGCAAAATCTTGTTTTTTAGCGTTTCCACGAGCCCTTCAGCGACAAAATCTTCTGGAAAGCATTCAACCTTGATTCCTCTCTCTTCGATGGCCCTAGCGGTAGCTGGTCCAATGGCCGCTATCTTCAAATTTGTTTCTGAGGGGAATCCCCAGGCGCGGCCCTTCAGGCGTTCAAAGAATTTTTTCACTCCGTTCGCGCTGGTAAATATCAGCCAGGAATATTGCTCCAGCTGATTCAGCGCCTGATCGAGCGGTTCCCAAGAGCTGGGCTCCTTAATCTCGATGGTGGGGAAGGGAATTGGTTCCGCCCCTTTGGAGGCAAGCAATTCCGACAACTCAAGGGCCTGTTGCCGGGCTCGGGTTATGATTATTCGTTTATGTTTTAAAGTGAGGTCCATGGCGGAGAGTTTTGATTCGAGTTTTCTCCTTCAACGAACCAAGGGTTCTTAAAGTAATTTCTGGAGAAAGCCGGCAGCAAACTATAAATGAGAAACCGGATTGAAAATATTCCCGTGACGCCAAGGGGGCGAACAGAACAATAAGATTGACTGCGGCCTGCCACCCCAAGATAACCGCTAAAAATAAACCAGGCGAGAGGAAGTGCAAAATTTTCACTCACCCGCCAAACGGTGACTCACTCATCTCGTCATTCCGGCAACGGCCCGAGCAATTCTCCGGCCCCAGCCTGCAAAAGACGATGAGCTAACTCTCTACCCAATTCTTGAGCTTGCCGGTGCGGCGCATGTGCGGAATCCTTTATTAACCGCGCACCGTCAATTGAGGCAACCACACCATGCAAAATAATTTGATCATCCTCCAACCAAGCATGGCCGGCGATGGGAACATGACAACCTCCGCCCAAATGTCGCAATAGAGCACGCTCTGCCGTAACCGCGAGAGCCGTGTCCCTGTGATGCAGACATTGGATCATGCTCGAAGTTGCCGAATCTCCGGATCGGATTTCGATCCCCAAGGCAGCTTGTCCCACTGCAGGACAGACCATGTCGGCCGGAAGCGCTTGTTGAATGCGACTAGCCATTCCAAGCCGGATCAACCCGGCGCAAGCCAAAACAATGGCATCATATTGCCCTTCGTCCAACTTGCGTAAACGGGTGTCCAAATTTCCCCGCAGATCAAGAATCTTAAGATCGGGCCGCAGGGCCAGCAACTGGGATTGCCGTCTCAAGCTGCTTGTGCCCAGGCTGGCTCCAGGAGGAAGACTCAGGAAAGAGTCAAAGTCAATCGAAAGGAAGGCATCCCGGGGATCTTCCCGGCGGCTTATGGCTCCAAGACAAAGCGACTCAGGCAATTGGGTCGGGAGATCCTTGAGGCTATGAACCGCCAAATCAATCTCCCGGTGTAATAGCGCCTCTTCGATTTCCTTGGTAAAGAGGCCTTTCCCTCCAAGCTGGTGCAATGGCGCTCCCGTGAAAAGGTCGCCGGAAGTTTTGATAATTTTAATCTCCACCAAAACATCGGGATGAGCTTTCTCCAGCGCGGCTTTGACCCAGGCAGTCTGCGTCAATGCCAGCTTGCTCCCACGCGTTCCAATGGTCAACTTTGGATTGGGCATGACTTTTCTTTGTGAATCTCCCAGATGATAGTTTCCGGTCCTTTTAATTATCCCCGCTCCTTCAAGCCGAGCATTTTCTTGATTTCCACTATGAGCATTTCGGCCTCCTGTCTTTGGCCGGACTCTTTGAGAAAAGTGATTGGGCCGTGGAGGAATTTATTGAGCATGCTCTGAGTCAGGTTATCGATGGCGGCCTGTTGACCTTCGCTTAAGGGGCCGAATTGTTTTTGAAATCGGGAAATTTCATCGCGGCGGACAGTCTCCCAATGTTCCCGCAAGGAAACAATGATGGGAGTCACGTCCTGCCCCATCAGTTTTCGAGAAAATGCCGCGACTTCCACGGTCACAATTTCCTCGGCCCTTACAGCTTCCCTCAGCCGCTGTTTGCGATTGGCATTCACAACGTGATGCAAATCATCGATGTCGTAAAGGAAAATATTATTGATCTTGTTGATCTCGGGATCCACGTCCCGTGGTACTGCGATATCGATGATAAAAAGCGGCCGGTTCTTCCGGTGGTGAATGATTCTCTCTCCATCTTCCCGTCTGAGAACGAAGTCAGAAGATCCCGTGGAACTGATGATGATGTCCGCCCGGTCGATGTGGCGATACAACTCATCGGAAGGGACGGCTTCGCCCCCAAAAAGTGCGGCCAGTTCCCCGGCTCTGGATTGGGTCCGATTCCATACCAATACTTGAGAAACCCCGCTGGCTTTAAGATGTTTGACCGAAAGTTCACCCATCTTTCCAGCTCCGAGAATCATGACTGTTTTGCCGTCCAGCTGATTGAAAATTTTCTTTGCCAGTTCCACGGCGGCGTAACTGACAGAAACAGCGGCACTGGCGATGGCTGTTTCTGAGCGGACTCTTTTGGCCACGTTGAAAGCGCGGCTCATCAGATTCGCGATAAAAGGACCGGAGGCTCCGCATTGCTGGGCGGCATTGAAGGCACTTTTTACCTGGCCCAGGATTTGGGGTTCCCCCAAAATCATGGAGTCCAAACTGCTAGTCACGCGGAAGATATGCCGAATCGCCTCCGGCCCGGTGTGAATGAAAAGGTGAGGCTTCATGGGAAGAAGTTCGAGCTGATGAAATAGGCCCAGGAATTCAAAAATGCGATCAGCTGCTTCCTCCGGGTTGGGGGAAACACCCAAAACCTCGACTCGATTGCAGGTGGAAAGGATGAGAGATTCCTGGAGTTTAAATTCGGTGGTGAGACTCCCCAGCGCTTCGGGAATGCGGGACTCGGGGAAAAAAAATTTTTCGCGAACCTCCACGGGGGCTGTCTTATGATTCAAACCAACGACTACAAGATTCATAATGATTCAACAAAATTGAACTTGAACATTCCCTCTTTCGAGGTATCCGCTTCAACACTGAAATCAAAAATTGGGCAAACCGTTCGAATGCCGGAATTGTCCCATTCAAAAAAAATGTTTTGGGCGGCCGAAACATCCATTACAAACATAATCATTTCGAATTATCGTGCGTATTACTTCGCATCCAGTCTGCGATTTAGCCATGACCAAATGATGTTTTAGGCCTCAATCAGGGAATGATGAACCGGTGAGCCAGCCCCTGACTACGCATCAAAACCAGATTTAGCAAAACAAAAATGAAGGCGGCAATTGAGAGCAGGGCGGCTCCGCGCCCTCGCAATCCAGTGGCGATTCGGTAGTGGATGACGACTGCATACATCAACCAGGTCACGGCAGACCAAAGAATTTTGGGATCCCATTCCCAAGGACCAATCAGGACCCGTCTGGCCCAAAGGCCACCCGCAATGATTCCAATAGTCAGCAGGATGAATCCAAAACCCAATGCCCAATAACCCAAATCATCGCATATTTCCAAAGAGGGGAGCCGGTAATAGAATACTTCCGGCCTCTTTCTCTTCAATTCTCTTTCTTGAATCATGTACATAATGGCAGCGGCAAAGGCTACAAAAAAAGAGGCATAAGCCAAGAAAGTAGTCGGAATATGAAGATAAAACCAAAAGCTGCGCAGAAGCGTGGCGTTTGCGGTCTCTGTGGGAGTAATCAGACTGGCGGCTAGTGTCAAAATGAATACCAAGGGGAAAAGAAATACGCTCAAGGATGTCAAACGATACTTCCAATAGATCGCGAGATAAAGGAGGACAATTAAAGAGGCGAAAAACGATAGGGCCTCCTGCATGTTGGTAATGGGAGGATGCCCAGTCTCATGCCAGGCAAATGCGATGGACATGATGTGATTGAGGAACCCCACCAGAAAACCAGCCAGTGCTACGCGGAAAATCCGCTGACGGCGAGTTATGATAGTCAGAAATGAATGAAGCAGACCAAGCGAATAAAGGGCCAAAGTCAGACGTAGGAAAACGAGGCTCATTTTGACTTGGATTCCTTTAGGAAGAGTCCACCGGGATATTGTTCCGATCTTCTGGCAAACCAGCCAATAAACAACGAAACAGAAGTACTATCTACAATCCAAATCCACTTAGGGCGAACAAAGGAAAGATTGCTCCCGAATACTCCTTGATTATACATGCGCCAGAGTATCCAAACAAGTTGTCCCGTGCACTGCCAAACTTTACTAATCTGGTGAGCATTGTTGCCGAAAAGGAAAATAGGTGGTGTGGATGTTTGTATCCGTGGAGCGGGTTGGCACTTGGACCTTTGATGTTCCCGGCGCGGTTTGGCATCTACACCGTTCAGACAAAATTCATAAAGATTCTTCCTTGTCCCATGTATATGTGTTGGCTTCGGATGAATTTCTCTCCCATTTCGCGGTAGCGTTTGGAAGGAGCAAGAGCTTGTGGTAAAGGTTGTAATCAAAACGAAACAAGATGGTTTTGATGCGGATGTGATTAGTGAGGATTATCGGCAGACGGTGAGCGTCTCTGATACTATCTTTTCGACGGCCGCCTCTTGCGCAAAAGGAAAATTCCAAGGGCCATATTTCCACATGAATGATGAGAAAACCATGGTTATTGCCCGGTCTTCTTGTGTGATTAAGGAAGCTGCGGTAGACGAAGTCATTTTCCTGATCAGCGATACCCTGGATTCCATGGGACACAAGATTGAAATCATTCCTTTGTGAGCCCGGCTGGCTCTCTCGCATTTTTCGGCTCTCCATAGTTTGCCATTGCAAAACACATTGACATCCAGCTTTTTTTTGCCTTTTGGAAATCACGGCAGAGCTGCTACAACACTGGCTTCTCTATGATTCATGGGGTTGAATCCCCGCATTTGGTGGCGCCCGATTTATTGTTCCATCGTTTTGCAGTTTCAGCTTACTCAATTCGCTATTCCTGTGCTAATCTTGTCATTTTCGGCGGAAAGGCCAACGGGCGGTTAACCGAAGAATTGCGGAGGTGAGAGAGTGGGGGCGGAAACGGTTGCGGTGTTTGGATTATACATGGTGGTTTTCCTTTTTTCTTTGAGTGTCCATGAGGCTGCCCATGCCTGGATGGCGGAACGCTTTGGCGATTCCACTGGCAGGCATTTAGGAAGAGTGACGCTTAATCCCTTGGCTCACCTGGATCTTATGGGGACCATCATATTCCCAGCCATAGGCTATTTCACGGGTGCGCCCATGTTTGGTTGGGCCAAACCGGTGCCATGGAATCCTCGCTCTGTCCAGAATTGGCGCAAGGCCGACATCTGGATTTCGGCCGCTGGTCCAATTAGTAATCTGATTGCCATGGTTGGATTTATTCTGACCTATAAGATTTTGTTCGGATTCATGTCATCGCCCTCCATGATTGGGCATTTGGCTCCCCGGTTCGGTTCTCCCCTGGGAGCGCTGATCCTGATGAGTCAAATTGGAATTCAGTTGAATCTTGTTCTGGCGGTTTTTAACTTGATTCCCATTCCCCCCCTGGATGGCAGCCACATATTGACGCATTTTTTGCCCCCAAGATTTGCCGCGATGTATGAAGGAATTCGACCTTATGGATTTATATTGCTTTTGGGACTTCTGTACCTTGGATTGTTCAATTTCATTTTGGCTCCCCTTTGGGGAATAATTTCTTTATTGATTTGAGGAACGCATTTGATGAACCAGACCAAAAAGCGTGTATTGAGCGGAATGCGCCCTACCGGAAAGCTCCACCTCGGGCACGTGGTGGGCGCTTTAAACAATTGGGTAAAGCTTCAAAATGAGTATGACTGTTATCATTTCATCGCGGATTGGCATGCGTTGACTTCCGATTATGCCGATACCAGCGACATCAAACAGAACCGGATTGAAATGATGATTGATTGGCTGGCCGCGGGACTAGATCCACGGAAATCCGTAATGTTCGTGCAGTCTTCAGTCCCATCGCATGCGGAGCTCCATCTGATTTTTTCCATGATCACACCGCTGGGATGGCTGGAAAGAGTTCCCACTTATAAGGAACAACGCGATAATATTACGGACAAAGATTTGGGCAATTATGGATTCCTGGGATATCCGGTTTTACAGGCAGCGGACATATTGATGTACAAGGCGGATTTTGTGCCGGTTGGCGAAGACCAAGTGCCGCATGTGGAGCTGACTCGAGAGATTGGCCGCCGGTTTAATTCTTTTTATGGAGGCGTATTCCCGGAGCCGCAGGCTTTGCTCACCCCCGTGCCCCGATTGCCCGGATTGGACGGAAGGAAGATGAGCAAAAGCTACGGGAACGCAATTTCCTTGTCGGATTCACCCTTGGAGATAACCGAAAAAATCCGCACGATGATGACTGATCCAGCCCGGAAGCGTCGCATGGATCCGGGCAACCCCGAGTTGTGTCCAGTTTATTCCTATCATCGGATTTATTCCACTCAGGATACTTTGGAAACGGTCAATCGGGAATGCCGTTCGGCGGGAATTGGATGTATTGAATGTAAAAAGTGGATGAGCGAAAAGTTGATCGAAGAAATCAATCCGCTTCTCGAACGCCGCAAGGAATATGAAAAACGGACGGATGAAATTAGGGACATTATCCAAGCCGGCAATCAAAAGGCCAATGAAGTGGCCGCACTGACCATGAGTGAGGTCCGTCGGGCAATCAAGTTGGACTAGGTGGATATTGCATCTGATTGTCCTGGCGTGCGGATCCGGATTCTGCATCCTTGATTTTTCGGCTTGCAATCTGATTTCGTCACAATCCGGAACGAGCGAGAAAAGTGAATTCTCGAACCATTTTCAAGATTGACCGTGGGGAATGAAGGGATGGAAGTTCAATACAAAATTCATCTTCCCGCCTATGACGGGCCGCTGGATTTGTTGCTCGACTTGATTCGCAAGCAGCAAATCGACATTTATGATATTCCAATTGCCAGGATTACGGAGCAGTACCTCAGCCAGCTGCAGGCGATGGAGGAGTTGGATATCGATGTTGCCGGAGAATTCCTGTTAATGGCAGCTCACTTGATTTATGTTAAATCGAAGATGTTGCTGCCTCCAGATCCCCTTCAACCCGCGGGTACGGAAGAGGACCCGCGGATGGAGTTGGCGCTACGGTTGCTTGAACATGAGAAATTCAAAAACGCCGCCCAGATGCTCTATCAAAAAGAGCTAATAGCCAATTCCACCTGGACAGTCCCTGGCTTGCGAGAGTTTGAGGTCAATGAAGAGGAAAAAGAAATTCAAGTGAGCCTTTTTGATCTGGTTTCCACCTTTCGCCAGATTCTTGAGCGGGCGAAACAACAAGCTCAAATGGAAATTTCACGAGACGAAATGACGGTCGGCCAAGTTATTGAGCGGTTGCGCTCTCTGTTTGTCCAATCGCGCGGCCCCATAAGCTTGACGGAAATTTTTGAATCATATCGAAGCCGGGGGAACATCATTGTAGCCTTTCTGGCCATCCTGGAAATGGTTTCCTTTCAAGCCATTGCTTTGATTCAAAGAAAGACATTTGGCGATATTGTGGCTCGGCGCCGGGATAGATTTGAGGAAGTGATGAGTCAAATGGATCAGTGGATGGGAAAGTCAGGTTTGACTTGACGGGGTCCAAATTAGAATCAAGAATTTGATCCAGGGCCAAATGTGGAACCAAAGATATGAATGATTTGTCAAATCGTTCATCGTTGAGAAATTTATGGCATAAATGTCTGGCCTGTCGATCAAGGTCCGCTCTATCGGAATATTGCAGCGGACCTCTTAATTTGAAATCTGGAATTTGAAAATTTTTTATGACTGATTCTGAATTAAAAGCTGTTCTGGAAGCATTAATCTATGTTGCTGAAGAGCCAATCACTGAGGCCAACTTGCTGGAATTGTTTGGAAAGGAGAATCGGGATCAAATCCGGCGGGAGCTGGCTTCTTTGATTGCGGAATATCAGTCTCCCGAGCGCGGATTGGAGATCAAGGAAGTAGCGAATGGTTATCGCCTGGGCACCAAGGCGGAACATCATGAATGGGTGCGGAACTATGTAAAAATCCAGACTCCACCCATGCGGCTTTCTCTTGCTGCGCTGGAGACTCTTGCGGTCATTGCCTACCGTCAGCCGATTACTTTGCCGGAAATTCAAGATGTTCGCGGAGTGAACGCCACCGGGGTCGTCAAGACATTGATCGACAGAAAACTGGTCACTACGGCGGGCAGGAAAAATGTGGTGGGCCGCCCCATCCTCTACAAAACGACGAAAGAATTTCTGCTTCATTTCGGATTGAAAAATATTAATGAGCTTCCCAGTCTCGAAGAATTTGAAGAATTGGCCAAATCTGAATTTGGCGGAGAGGCTTCCGAGGGGGTTATGGAAGGAGCGCTTGAGTCCGGGGCTGCCGCTATTCCTGGGGCTGCGGGAGCCGAAACCCAAATTCCGCTCGGCTTGGAAGCGGAAATATCCACGGTCATTTCGTCAGCGGAAGAGCCGTCGTCTCCGTTGAAAGCCATCGCTCAAAATTTGGAGACAGCTGCCGGACCGGTAATCTTAGAAGGTTCAATAGAGGAAGTCTTTCAAGCGGATACTTCGACGGAAATTGAGAATCAATCAATTCCGGAGAGTACGATCCCAGCGGACGCGCGGGGCGATGCTCCTTTGGTTGATCGCGGCTCTATAGATAAGCAAAACCTTAGAGATGTCTCAGAAGAGGATTCATTCGGTCCAGAGGGTAGTCTTGCCCTGGATGAAGCTGGAATGGCGAAGGAAACCGCCGGAGAGTTGAATCTGCCCGCAAACAATGAAGAAATGGTTCCCGTCGAACCGGAGGAATGAGGAATAATGTTGGAGCGTCTACAGAAATTGATCGCCCAGGCTGGCATCTGTTCCCGGCGAAAAGCCGAGGAATTAATACTCGCCGGACGAGTGACGGTCAATGGGGTATTGACCACCGAGTTGGGATCCAAAGCGGACCCTGAATGTGATTCCATCAAAGTCGACGACAAAAGATTGAAGTTCGACGAACGCAGAGTTTATTACCTGCTGAATAAGCCGAAGGGTTGCCTCTGCACGGCCTCTGACCCGGAAGGCCGGCCGATCGCCATTGACCTGATCCCGGAAAGTGGAAAAAAGCTTTTTACCGTGGGGCGTTTGGATATGCAGACTGAGGGTTTGATCCTGGTGACCAATGATGGTGATTTTGCTCAAATTGTCAGCCGTGCCGGAAAGCACTGTCCTAAAACGTACCTGGTTAAAGTTCAAGGGAATCCAACTGAGCAGGAAATAGACCGGTTGTCCAAGGGAATTATGCTTGAAGGGAAGAAGCTGGCCCCCTGCAAGCTTCAGCGGGTCAAGGAGGGCGAGAATCCCTGGTACAAGGTGATTCTCATTGAAGGGAAGAACAATCAGATTCGCAGAATGTTTGAAACAATCAGATACCGGGTCAGCAAGCTGAAAAGAGTGCAAATCGGATTTTTGAGCGATCCGCACCTCCAGTCAGGTGGATACCGTTTCCTAACCGCGCCGGAGGTCCAGCGCTTCCTGAAAATGAAAACGGAAAAAGTAAGTCTTGAGACTGGACGGGAACCTGTAGCAGAGCGGGTTCACCGCTCGGCTGCTGGATTAGGATCAGACTACGGGAAGGCCAAACGCATCTCCGCGCATAGCCCCGGAGGGGAAAAGAACGTCAGCATTGGACGGAATTACGATAGAAAACCTGGCGGGAAATTTGACTAAGGATGAATCCATGACGATTGCAGAGCTGATGCCCAAGAATATACGCGATATTGCTCCCTATGTTCCAGGCAAGCCAGTCGAGGAGGTGGAGAGGGAATTAGGGATCAGCGCCGTTAAGCTGGCCTCCAATGAGAATCCGTTTGGCCCCTCGCCGAAGGTGGTCGAAGCTATTCATCAATTTCTTCCCAAGGCAAATTATTACCCCATTGGCGATGGATTTTTTTTACGCGAAAAATTGGCTGCTCGTTTTGGCGTTTCCATGGATGAAGTCATCCTGGGAAGCGGTTCGTCGGAACTGCTTGAGTTGGTGGCCCGGACTTTCTTGACATCGCGGGATGAAGCGCTCACCAGCGAAAAAAGCTTTGTGATTTACTACCTCGCTCCACAAGAAATGAATTGTCCGGTCATCTGCGCGCCGATGAGAGAGTATAGCTACGATTTGGATGCGATCCGGGAATTGGTACATCCCAATACACGCTTGATTTACTTGGCCAATCCAAACAACCCCACGGGGACGATGTTCTCGGCCGGGGAATTGGACCGCTTTCTGCGCGATTTGCCGGATTCCGTCATCGTCGTGATCGACGAAGCTTACTATGAATATGTGGAGGTTCCAGGCTACTCTCACTCAATCGATTATCTAAAGCAATATCCCAATGTGTTGGTGCTGCGAACATTTTCCAAGGCATACGGACTTGCGGGATTCAGGATTGGATATGGTCTTGCGCATCCTGAACTCATCGGCGCCCTCAACAAGGTTCGTTCCCCCTTCAACACCAGCAGTCTTGCGCAAGTCGCGGCCATTGCCGCTTTGGATGATCAGGAGTACGTCCGGAAATCCGTGGCGATAAACCGCGAAGGGTATTTGTTCCTGATCCGTGAACTGAAGAAAATGGGCATTTCCTTCGTCCCATCGGTGGCCAACTTCATTCTGGTGGAGAGAGGGCAAGATTGCCTCCAGGATTTCCAGAAGTTGTTGCGCTTCGGAATCATCATCCGCCCAATGAAAGCCAACGGTTTTCCCCTTGGATTTCGCGTCAGCATTGGTTCTCCAGAGGAAAACCAAAAATTTATCCAGGCCATGGGAAAATTAATTCAGGAGCCATCCCTGGATGTGCCAATGCCGATATCTACCTCGCGATAGAAGTCCAGACTGGATCCGATGGTAAGGCCGATCTCAGGTGCGGCCATTTGCTCTATTTCTCCGGAGTGTTGAAAAGCTTCCTCTTCCGAGGCAAGACATTTCCTAATGGTGATTCGCCTTTGATGGAATTTTTTCTGAATTTCCACCCGGCTAATCTCGTGGATCCCTTCGGTTTTTGATCCTTCCTTTGGTGGAAGTCAAAGGTCTTGCCAGCCAGGTACTGTCACTGGATACCCACCAACTGCCTGACGATGGTATGGGCAATGCGACATTCGTCCATTTCTTCTGGAGACTTTTGTGGAGCAGGGCCGGTACGCCGGGACCTGTTACCTAGCCGCAAGAAATTGCGCGAGATCTTCGGCTGCGGTAAAAAAAGATGAATCGGCTTCACTAATTCAAGTCTTTCCAACCGAAACTGATTTGTAACTTTTGACTTGATCCTCAATTGACGGCAACCAGATAATTCAAAATAAATGCAACTTTTTTCCATGGATTGCGTCTATAGAGGTAAGTCCGGACGATTGGCTGAGATTGAAAGGCAGGTGAGGAAGATGGGCTCGGTGGATAAGATGTGTGATTTTGAAATGCGGGAGAGAGTAACCCGGGGCATTCTGGATTTTTTGGCCCAACTCCCTGAGCAACAAAGAAAAATGTTTATTTGGAGCCATTATCAGGGACTTGAAATCGCCCGGATTGCCGAAAATATGCATTGCAGCAATTCCGATGTAGAAGGAGTCCTTCGCCAAGTAGCGGAAGCTTTGGCTTGCCAGACGGAGCACACACTCGCTTGATAAGTGTATTTGACTTTTTTCCACTCAAAACAAGCTGCATTCGATTTTTTTCGCTGAGGGGTAACTGCTGGAATGCATTTTGAAATAGAAGAATGTATTCGGCAAGATCTTCCCTCTCTGCAGGGATTTTTAAGAACGGGAAGAGCAGTTGTTCCCTTGCACGAAGCCACTGGATACAATAAATCAAAGGAATTTCGCGGCAATCCTGGTCATGTACTTGCCTCTCTCTTCTTCGCGATCGTTCCCACCAGCCAATGCATAATCGCGGCGAGTAAGGCGATGATCGCCCCGTGGGTGGTCAATGCGATTCATTTTGCAATAAAGAAAGGAGAGGTGCGGTAAACTGGTCCAATTCCAAGGATAGTAATGGACTATTATCAAATTGTTGATCTTCTCTCGATAATTTGATATTTTTTCTGCTTGATCGTTAGCGGGATCTTCTCCCTCCTAAGTTTTGTCCAATCTGAATCCAAAGAGCCTTTATATCACTATGAATTTTAAAACTGTCCTTTTGCCAAAACTAAACCTGAAAAAGAATTGGAATTATAAAGAGAACAAGCCTCTGGTTTTGGCCAATATTATCTTGGCGGTTATTGCTCTTTCTGCTTTTTTGGGGAACTTTTTTTCTCCAGGACAAACCTCTCCTGAAGACCTGACCATCATTGCCCGGCTGAAAGAAACTGCATTAGCGCCCCATACCATGATGGAGCGGATTAAAGGTCAAATTCAGCGAAATATGACTTTGAGTGATGTTCTGAATACTTACAATTGTCCGCGAGAATTAATTTCGCAGTTAGTGGACACAGCAAAGCCTTTATACAATTTGAAAAGATTGATTGTGGGAAATCGATTTGAAATGGAGTTGATGCCAGATCGACGATTGAAGCAGTTCCTCTATGAGATCGACATGGAGAAATATCTCCAGGTGGATTTGACCGGAAATGGATACAAGGCGACCGTGAAATCGATCCCCTTTGAGATAAAATTGGAGTTTGTGGAAGGGACAATTCAATCCTCGTTATTTCAGACCATCAACCAGATCAACGAAGGAGATCAGTTGGCGATGGATCTGGCGGATATTTTTTCGTGTGATATCGATTTTCATACCGATCTGCAGCCTGGCGATGTGTTCCGCCTTTATGTGGAGAAACAATATCAGGAAGGGAAATTCAAGAAGTATGGAAAAATTCGGGCAGCTGAATTTGTCAACCGAGGGAATCAATATACCGGTTTTTATTATACGGATCCAGCCGGTCACTCTGATTATTTTAATGGGAAAGGACAATCAGTGCGGCGTGAGTTCCTGAAGTCTCCCATTAAATTCGCCCGCATCAGCTCCCGCTTTTCCCGGAGTCGTTTTCACCCCATTCTGAAAAAATTTCGCCCCCATTTGGGAATTGATTATGCCGCCCCGGTAGGCACGCCCATTGTGGCTGCCGCCAAGGGACGAGTCCAATTCGCGGGAAACAAGGGTGGCTTTGGGCGCTTCATCCAAATCAGTCACCCCAATGGGATGGTTTCGATGTATGGCCATCTCTGTCGCTTCGCTGGCGGGATTCATTCAGGGAGCAGTGTGAATCAGGGTGAAGTCATCGGGTACGTTGGAGCCACGGGATTGGCCACCGGCCCTCATCTGGATTACCGTATTACGCGAGGCGGGAAGTTTATCAATCCGCTATCCATCCGATCGGTTCCCTCTACTCCGATCAGTCCAGCTTATATGGCGGGGTTTCAACAGCAGACTGCCCGCTGGAAAGAAGCTCTCGACGCTGGGCCCTCATCAGCAAACGCTATGTTGGCTGGATTGCTGCCGAATCCGAAAAAATGACTCTGCGATTTCCAGCGGGCCTTCTTCCCGTCATATCGAAATCGATAATTACGGCAAGACACCACTTGACTCAAAACCTTCGGCTTTTGCGATTCAGGGAAGCTCGCCCCGATCGCTTTCGTGCTAACATAATCTACATGATTAATTGGATGCGCCAGAAGCGATGGCTCTTGATTTCATTTCCCATTTTCCTCCTGCTTTATCTCGCCAGTTTCCCTTTTTCCCCTGATTCAAGCTGTCTTGGTCAAAATAAAAATGAAGAGCACCCATTTTCACTGGAAGTGAATGTCGATCTGGTAATTTTAAATGCCACGGTTGTCGATGAAAGAGGGAGTTATGTCACTGGGCTGAAAAAAGAAGATTTCCGGCTTTATGAAGATGAAGAATTGCAGGACATTTCAGTTTTCATGCCCGTGGAAGCCCCTTTCCAGCTGGTTTTGTTGGTGGATAATAGCAATAGCACAAAGGCGGATTTGAGCCTCATCAAAAAGGCGGCCATCAATTTTACCAATGAATTGCGTCCGGATGACCGAATCTCCCTTGTAGAGATCAATTATTTTGTCAGAAGGCTCAATGAATTCACCAGCAACCGTAAGAATCTGCACCAGGAGATTAACCGGTTGTCCACCTACCCTTATGGCGGATCCAGAATTTATGATGGTCTGGCGGAAGGGATCAATTACCTGCGGCAATCTAATCCGGGACGCAAGGCCATGGTGTTGTTGAGTGACAATATGGAAAACTCCAGCACTCTCCGCTTTGAGGATTTGCGCTCCCTGATTGCACGCAATGATATGGTCTATTATGCAGTGACCATATTGAACCAGGAAGATCAGCGAAATTTGCTGGAAAAATATTTGAAGAGTCCTAAGGCGGAAGAGCCGCTGATCACGAATGCCAAAAATAGCTTGTCCGTTTTGGATGAAGTATATGAAATCCAAACGGAAAGAATGCTCACGCTCACGGAAGAGTCGGGCGGACGAATGCTTACCGTCAGGAATCTGAACGACTTGTCCGGGGAATACTCCAAAGTCGCCTATGAACTGCGCAACACCTATACATTGGCGTTTTATTCGAAGAATCACTGGCGAGATGGCACCATCAGAAAACTGAGAGTGGAGGTGGAGAATCCTCAGCTGACGGTGCGTAGCCGGACCTCTTACTATGTTCCCAAAGATTAATCCCGGCTCCCCTTGGCAGCCTGGGAGAAGAGTCTTCAATCAGAACCGGGCAATTCTTCGCTTGGCTTGTATTCACTGAAAAATAAAGATGGTGTTGTGCCACCTCAATGGATCGTAGGGCCATCCTGGCCGTTTCTTCCTTTTTTGTTGAGATAAACCTGAAATTTTCGGCGCGCCCGCCTTAATTTCCATTCGTAATAATTCTGCCGGATCCGGCCCAGAGAAGAAGAGTGCCGAGTTCTCTTCAATAAGAGATAACCGAAAAGCATCCCTCCCAGATGAGCCACGTTCGAAATCCCGCTATTGCCGCTGGAAAGCGCGGAAAGAAAGGCGATGGCGCCCATAATGAATACGAACACTTTTGCCTGCAGGGGAATGATCATGGAGAGATAGATCACCCGGTTGGGGAATAGCAGACCATAAGCCAATAATAAGCCATAAATAGCGCCTGACGCTCCCAGCGTCGAAGTGTAATAATTCCCCGGAAAAATAAACACACAAAGGCCGGCCCCAATGCCCGTCACAAAGTAATACCGCATAAAACGGCGGATTCCCCAAGCTCTTTCCAGTTCGCATCCAAACATAAAGAGGGCTAGCATGTTAAAAACCAGATGCCACACTCCGCCATGCAGAAATATATAGCTGACTACTTGCCAAATGTAGAATTTTTGCCAGAACAAAATCGGCGTGAGGCTGAAATAATAATTGAATGGCTGTCCGACAATCATCTGCACGATGAACACGAGCACTGTCGCAAGAATGATCTGCTTTACGCCGGGTGTAAGCGGGCCGCCAAAGGAAATGGTGCTGGTGGAGTAGCGGTAATTCATCAGTTTGAGTTCCCCTCATCATTATAGCCACTCCCATTCTAGCGGCTTTGGGCAACAAAAAGAAATCCTTCTTTATCAGGCAGGATTGAAACGCGCTATTGGCCATTCTTTCCGCGCAATCCACAAACCACTATTCTCTTTTCACTGTTAACAGTCCGTAAATCCGGTTGATTCTGAGGCTCGAATGTGGTAAAAATCTACACCGCTTGGGAATGTGTCCCAAGCAGTGTAGTTGGCTATCCTGAAATTTTGTGCGCGTGTAGCTCAGTTGGACAGAGCGTTGGTCTACGAAACCAAAGGTCGCAGGTTCGATCCCTGCCACGCGTACCATTTCCTCTGCGAGCAAATTGAGCCTTTCCTCCCGCGAACTTCACGTCCAACCCATGCGAGAAGCCTTAAAACAGGCCTGCCGTGCGTTTGAACGGGATGAAGTCCCCGTGGGCGCCGTGGTTATGCTAGAGGGCAGGATTGTCGGACGGGGATATAACCAGAGCATTTCCCGGCATGATCCAACGGCCCATGCCGAGATCATGGCACTGCGAAAGGCGGCCCGAAAAATCGACAACTACCGGTTGACGGGTGCCACGCTTTATTGCACACTGGAACCGTGCGCCATGTGCGCTGCCTCGTTGATATGGGCGCGCATTAGAGTGTTAGTATACGGAGCGGCGGATCCCAAAGCGGGAGCAGTGGATTCGAAGATTCATCTGTTGAAAGAGAAATTCTGGAATCATCGAGTCGAAGTTGTATCGGGAGTTTTGGGGGAGCAATCGAGAGATTTGTTGAAACAATTTTTCGCATTGAAAAGAGAGGCCAATCGAGGAATCCGCATCTGACAAAAACTAAAAGCATCAGGAATTCTTTCCTTAATTCACGACCGGAGAGGTACCGAAGTGGTCGTAACGGGGCCGCCTCGAAAGCGGTTTGGGGGCTAATCACTCCCACGCGGGTTCGAATCCCGCCCTCTCCGCCAGTCTTTCTTGATAATCAGGGTTGATCAAAATCCCACGCCGATTGACAAATGTAATTGTTGCACTGCTAGTTTGAACGCACGGACTGAGCTCTGCTTCAACCTATGGAAAGGCTGACCGAGCGCCAGCTCTTGGAAGCGCTTAATTAGCTTGAGCAGGGCCATTCAGCTCTGACCCTAAAGGGTAACCCAAAAGGCTGCCCAAAGGCTGCAACTCAAAAGGCTTCCAAAAGGCTCCCACCCATTTGGCGGCTTCATCGGTGAACTCACCGTTTTGATCCACATTTGTCATTGGATTGTTGAGGACATAGACACATCAGTTCCAACTGGCGGGATTGGTTAGATCCATGTCGTTGTAAATATCGTCAGGAGTTGTCCAACGCCCCTGTGGTCCGGAGTAGTACCTTGCCCCGAAGTAGTCGAGTCCGCTTTCGCTATCGCGTTCTTTCGCGGTGAACTTTTGGTCAGGAGCAGTGGATCGAAGAGATCTTGTCATGGTTGCGGCGCTAGAGGGCGTTCGATTCCGGTTCCCACTGTTGCGCAGCCGGGGATTGAGATTGGCAATTTGCCGGAAATCGCAGCTTCTCCCGTCAAAGCTTTCACGGCAGCCAACTGAGAGTTTTCTGAACTGCCGTAGGTGCACAGATACGCGGGGATTTCCGGGAAGAGACTCAACAGATAAGGATTCCCAAAGGAGATCCAAATGGCGGGTTTCCCCAAGCCAATGGCGTTTTCCATTAGCTGGCGCAGGGGAGCGGGAAGCCCCACGGTTCCTTTATTAGAAGCCGTTCTCACGAGTGTAACCAGCAGCACTCGGTCAGTCTGCCGCAAGTTCTCCAAAATGGAATTGGCCTGATCCGGAGTCATTCGTGAATCCGCCACCGAAATCCGAATGCCGGAAAAGCGGCGCCGGAGTTCAGATTGAAAAGTGGGCAAAGGATTGGATTCGGTTCCATCCGTGGCAATCAGGACGGCCATCCGCGAAGACCCTGCCGGGGCCAGGGGGATCAGCAATTTATCATCGCGCACCAGGGTAATCGATTTCTCCGCGATATGTCTGGAAAGATCAAGGTCTTCGGGACTCGCAACCACCGCGCTGATTTTTTCGATAGGCACAATCCGTCGCCGATTCAATCCCAACTGGGTTTTGGCCATGAGGAGTTTTTTGACGGACCGGTCGATTTGCTCTTTTGGAATTTCCCCGCTTATGACAGCTTGAACCACCGCCTTAATCGCGGATTCCGGATCAGAGGGCAAAAGCAATAAATCCGCCCCTGCTTTGATCGCCATCACGGCTGCATCTTCGGTTCCGTATTTTTTGGTAATACTTCCCATTTCCAGAGCATCCGTAACGATCAAACCTTTAAACTGCATTTTCTCTCCCAACAATCCCTTCAAGATTTGAGGAGAGAGCGTGGCGGGAAGCGTCGCGTCATTAGTCAAAGCCGGGACGGCCAGATGGCCAGTCATGATCGAGTCCACTCCTGCCTCAATAGCCGCCTTAAATGGGACCAATTCCAGGGAATCCAACCGGTCCATGTCCGCCGTAAGAACCGGGAGGCCGATATGAGAATCGACGGCGGTGTCGCCATGTCCGGGAAAATGCTTGGCCGTGGCCATCACTCCGTTTCCCCGGCAACCCCGGATAAACGCGGATCCAAGCCGGGCAACCAGTTCCGGTTGTTCTCCAAAAGAGCGAGTATTGATGACGGGATTTTCTGGATTGCTGTTAACATCCATGACTGGGGCATAAACCCAATGGACTCCAAGAGCGCGGGCTTCTCGAGCAGTGATTTTGCCAATGGAGCATGCCAGCTCTTCAGAACCTGTTGCACCCACTGCCATCATCCAGGGGAAGGATGTTGTATCCGTGATGCGGAAGGCCGCCCCATTTTCAAAATCAGAAGCGACCACGAGGGGCAACGGCGCTGCCCTCTGTAATCGGTTCAGCAAGATGGCAGATTCATAAATATTGCCGGCAAACAGGATGACTCCGCCCACGTGTTGCTTTTCGACCAATCGGATCAATTCAAGGTAGTCGGGATTTTTTTCATGATAATAACGGCCGAATACCCGGATTTGCACCAGTTGGGCCACTTTGTCTTGAAGGGATAGCCGCCGCATCTGCCTTTTGACCCAGGCCTGATCCGGCGGCAGGAATCCAGCCGTCAGGCTTGGAGCCGCGGAAGAAGAAAGAATCGAGAAGGCAAAGAAGAAATGGATCAACAGGATGATTCGATAAATGGATCGATGCGGCTTATTCATATAGTCCACTGAGTCCTAGATCTGTCACAAGTTTCAAGCAAAGTAACTAATCACCACCCTGCCTGGAGTTTTTGTCCTAGGATGCATATCTGCCAAGCAGGCGTCCTGCCCAAAGTTTGGCTGCGTTGCTGAAATCCGCCGTCCATGGCGGATTTCAGCAACGGTTTTTCTTTTTTTGAATCAATTACCCCGGGTCAGAAAAGTGGCCTCGTGCCACTTTTCTGACCCGGGGCTATTTTCTTAAACCCCTGCCGGGGTATTTTATTGAAGCGCGCACCTCGTATGCGCGCCCTTTTGTTCTGCCCAGCTTAGGTGCTGAGCAGTTGCCAAGCAAAGGCGGAACCTTTCCTCGCGATTATAAAAGATTGTCAGGCTAGAATCACTCATGGTTTTTTTGATTTCTCATTTTCTACTCAACACTGGAAGGCTATAATCAGGCTGAAAAGATAAGATGTACTGGCGAGCTTAGGAAAGATCGGGCTTGAGGATTTATATTTTTTCGTTAGGAACCGTGATAACTCGCCACCGTCTTTCCGGTGGAGACCGCAGCAGGCTCAAAAAGTGAATTCATACGGTTGTGCCCGGCATAGGTGGGCTCACCCTCATCCGATGAAAACAGACGCGGAGGCTGATTTGTCGAGCGGGCTGATCTTCGATATCCGTCGTTTTTCCATTCATGATGGACCCGGCATTAGGACCACTATCTTCTTCAAGGGGTGCCCCCTCAGTTGCCGGTGGTGCCACAATCCTGAAGGAATTTCGGCATCCGCTGAAGCTTATTTTCGGCCTGAGAGGTGCCTTCGATGTGGCGCCTGCGTGAATGCCTGTCCTCAAAACGCCATAACAATGGGAGAGCAATTTCCAGTCACCAGCGCGGAGAGATGCACGTTGTGTGGAGAATGCCTGGAGGATTGTTACTCTGACGCACGCCAGATTGTTGGCAAGGAAATGCGCTCTGATGAGGTTTTGAAGGAAATACTGCGCGATCGGCCATTTTATGACGAATCAAGCGGAGGTGTGACATTTTCCGGTGGAGAGCCCTTGCTTCAGGCGGATTTTCTATTGGAACTGCTTCAAGCCTGCAAGATTGAGGAGATCCATACCACGCTGGATACATCCGGTTTTTCTCCTTCTGAAGTAATGGAGAGGGTTCGTTCCTGGGTGGATCTTTTTCTCTTCGATGTGAAAATTGTGGAGGAGGAGCGTCATCGCAGGTTTACCGGCGTGTCCAACGGCATTATTCTTGAAAACTTGCGCGGGCTTTCCTCCTCGGGCCAAAGGATCGTCTTGCGCATCCCGTTAATCCCCGGCATCAATGACGATGAGAAGAATCTTCGCCAGATTGGGATGCTGGCCGCGGAATTGGATTCACTGGAAGGCGTGGTCATTTTGCCTTATCATCAGCTAGGTGCGGATAAATACCCCCGGCTGGGCCGGCGGTATCAGCTATCCGAAATCAAGGATCTGTCCGGTTCACAAATCGAGGAGGCTCGAAACTGGCTCCGGGAATATGTTCCGCGAGTGGAAATTGGAGGTCAAAAAACGACATATGGCAATGACTGAGAGAGTCGCGTTTCTGCGCCAACAAAGCTTGGATTCCCAACCCGTGTTGTCTACCGAGCGAGCTGAATTGACGACTGAATTTTACCGGACGAGAACCGCGGGGCTCATCTCCGTTCCCATCCAGCGAGCCCTGGCTTTCAAATATTTAATCGAGAGCGCCACCATCCATATCGGGGAGAGGGAACTCATCGTCGGGGAGAAAGGCCCCGCCCCCAAGGCGACTCCCACTTATCCAGAGCTGTGTTGCCATAGCCTGCAAGATCTGGAAATTCTCAATTCGCGGGAAAAGATCAGTTTTGCGGTTTCCGCCGAAGCACGCACGAAATACGAGAAAGAAATCATTCCATTTTGGAAAGGGAATTCCTTGCGGGAACTGCTGTTTCGGGAGATGACGCCGGAATGGATTGAAGCTTATCAGGCCGGAATTTTCACGGAGTTCATGGAACAGCGCGCCCCGGGGCATACCGTGCTGGATGACAAAATTTATCGCTGGGGATTCCTCGATTTCAAGGAACGGATTCAAGCCAGTTTGCGGCGATTGGATTTTTTCAATGATCCGGATGCCTATTCAAAGCAGGAAGAATTGAAGGCGATGGAGATTTGTGCCGATGCCCTGATTCGTTTTGCCGAGCGGCATGCCGAAAAAGCGTGGGAAATGGCAGCGAGAGAAGACAATCCCTCCAGGAGATCCGAGCTGGAAAAAATAGCGGCCGTATGTACTCGCGTGCCGGCTCACGCTCCGCGCACGTTTTGGGAGGCCCTCCAATGCTATTGGTTTGTTCACCTGGGGGTGACGCTGGAGTTGAATACCTGGGATTCCTTTTGTCCCGGCCATTTGGATCAGCATCTATTCCCATTTTTTAAAAGGGAATTGGCTGAAGGCACCCTGACGCGGGCTGCGGCCGAGGAGTTGCTCCACTGCTTTTGGATTAAGTTTAACAACCAGCCGGCTCCCCCCAAGGTGGGAGTGACCGCTGCGGAGAGTGGCACTTACACTGATTTTGCCCAAATTAATTGCGGTGGCGTGCATCCCGACGGTTCTGACGCGGTGAATGAGTTGACCTATCTGGTTCTCGACGTCATCCAGGAGATGCGGCTGCTTCAGCCCAGTTCTTCCATCCAGGTCAGCAAGAAAAACCCGGACCGATTTATCAAGAGGGCAGGGAAAATCATCCGAACTGGATTCGGACAGCCCTCGATTTTCAATGCCGATTTGATCGTGCAGGAATTAGTCCGTCAGGGGAAAAGCGTCGCGGATGCCCGCGGCGGAGGGTCCAGTGGTTGTGTGGAGGTTGGAGCCTTTGGAAAAGAAAATTATAATCTGACCGGCTATTTCAACATTCCCAAAATCCTGGAATTGACCTTGCATGACGGAGTGGATCCGCGCACGGGGAAACGGATTGGCCCTGCCACGGGGGATCCCGGCGGTTTTGGTTCATATGACGAACTTTTTGACGCGTTTCGACGGCAGATGAATTATTTTATTGATATCAAAATCCGGGGAAATAATGTCATCGAACGGCTCTATGCAACCTATATGCCTGCCCCATTTTTATCGATGCTGATCGACGACTGTATTCTCCAAGGAAAGGATTACCATGACGGCGGGGCGCGCTACAATACTTCCTACATTCAGGGCGTAGGTTTGGGAAGCGTCACGGACGCTTTGACTTCCATCCAATACCATGTCTTTGAGAAAAAGAACTTGAGTATGGAAAAAATGCTGCGGCTTCTCGAAGCCAATTTTGAGGGAGAAGAGCGCGCTCGGCAGATGCTTTTGAACAAGACTCCTCGCTTCGGTAATGACGACGACGAGGCCGACAAGAATATGGTGGCTGTATTCAATGCCTATTTTGAAGCGATCGAGGGGAGGCCAAACACGCGCGGCGGGCACTATCACATCAACTTATTGCCCACAACCGTTCATGTCTACTTCGGATCGGTTACGGGGGCTACGCCTGACGGGCGATTAGCGGGCACTCCTCTTTCTGAAGGGATTTCGCCGGTTCAGGGAGCAGACCGGCATGGCCCGACCGCGGTCCTCAAATCCGCCGCTAAAATGGATCATGTGCGCACCGGTGGAACCTTGTTGAATCAGAAGCTGACTCCTCAATTGCTCTCAGATGATGAGGGGCTAGACAAGCTGGTACAGTTGATTCGGGGATATTTCAGATTGGACGGCCATCACATTCAATTCAACGTCGTGGATTCCGGCACGTTGAGAGCGGCTCAAGAGGATCCCAGCCAATATCGGGATTTGATCGTGAGGGTGGCAGGTTACAGCGATTATTTTTGCGATCTCGGCAAATCGCTTCAGGACGAAATCATCGCCCGGACCGAACATTGCTCCTTTAGTTGATTATCCTGCGGTTGGAAAAGCAGCGCGAGCCAGGATCTCGTGGCAACGCGCTGTCTATATGAATATTGTGCGGGGTTATTAAAGAATTGAGATCCGAATCTTCTCCCTTTCATTTTCAACCCGGACTAAATCTCCACTGGCCTGCCATTCCAAACAAGAAACCAAATCTCCCACCGTTGGATGAGGGGATTCCAAAACCGCGATCATTCGCTCAAACATTTTCGTAGTAATCCGCACTTGAACTTTTTCGTTCGCATCTTCGACTTTTACCCATAGGGCATCCGCCCGCTTAAAGATCCGCACTGTTTCGTTCCGCTTCTCCACGCTTACCAGTTCGGCATCGGGCAAATCTTTGAATTGCTTCAGAAGTTCGACAATCACCGGCCGATATTCCATGAACTCCTTAAAATCTTTATCCTTGGAGATGGGGAGGTCAATGAATGCTCCCGCCACATGCCCCACCAAGAGGGGAACCGGAATCCATAGCCGCGTGTCATCCGTCTTAATATCCACAATGGCTATTCCCGCCTGGATTACCAGGGCTGCCATCAACAGAAAACTAATTAAAATTCCCATAAAAATCTTTTTTAGTAGCATGGCGCTCCCCTATTCAATCCATAATCTAACCTGCGTATCGTCATCATGGACCGTCAAAATATCTCCCACACCCGACTTCTGCATGGCACTTAAAGCTGCTTTCACGTTCAGTTCATCTCCCGTTCCGTTGAAAAGCGCATCCACAACGGCCAGAGGAACCTTCAAATCCACCTTGGAATTTTTCCCTTTGGCTTCGTCAACCTTGACCAAAAGATAGTTCCCGTCGCGTGCCACACGGACAGTTTCGTGGGCTTTTTGCACGGTTACGAATTCAGCGTTGCCGGCGTTCTTCACTTCGTTCCAGAGCTGCCTCATTTCCGCAACAGATAGGTCATGAGAGTGCAGTTTCAAATGACCGCCCTGAATGTCTTTATCCTTCACCATGTCCAAAGCGGTTTCCAGCATCGAGAGCGGCAGATTCACCTTGACTAATTCAGGGTCTGCCTTTCCTTCACGAACTTCCACGTGGATCCAGGACCCTTTAGTTTGTGCCTGCAAAGGGAATATCATGCCAGCCAACATGAAAAGAACCGCCAATCCGCTCATCGGTTTCATTTTTTGCATTTTCTCATTCCTCCTTGTTCCCATAAACGCAAAGGAGTTCGCCAGAGTTCCATTTTTTTTTATGGGATGGCTGGGGATGTTCCAGCACGGAATGGCATGAGCAAGCGCTGACGAAATTATGTAATGGCTGGCTAAGTCTTGCCGATATAAGCGGATGGAGATTTTAATATTTTTTCGAAAAGCTTTCGGAGAAGCAAATGTTCCCGGCGATGGACACAGTCTCGAAATTTTCCGAGTCTGGTCGCGTCTAAAACAAGCAACTGGCAAGGGTTTCACGCCTTTTGCCGTCCCCCGCCTGGCGGAGGTCATTCGGATTGTTTGAATATTTGCGCTTCAGAGAGAATTTTTCAGTAGGGATGCGTCTCAGATCGTAGCAATTTGCGGCTGTGATAATGGTCGATTCATGAATACCGGCCGTTGTGTCTTTGATAAGTCGTTGGGACCTGATGGCATTTGCAAAGACCAAGGGAATGAACAAACCCCAATCCGGCTCAACCTTGTCAGTCATCGCGGCTCAAGACCCTGGAAAACTTACGAAATGGATGTGTGTCTTTTCATTCTATTGGGGGGAATTCAGATCTCCCCCCCCTTCTTCACACTCTGCTTCCTTCAGAGGGGATCATTTTGTCTATGATGCATTTTTTATCCATTCACTTTGGGAATTCCTGGAGTTTTTTTATCCTCCTCCTCTTTTCCGCATTGGGGGGAGGCGCAGTCCTGACTGCCAAAATTCGCCATTTGAAAGATCAAGAGCGAAAGCTCCGGCGAGTCCTGGAAAACCATCAACTGGAGCTTCGGCAGAAGCTGTTGCAGAGCCAGAAGGTGGAAGGCGAGTTGCTAAGGGCTAAGGAAGCTGCCGAAGAGGCCAATCGCGAGATGGAATCGGTAAATCAACAAATGGAACAAGCTATTTCCCGAGCCAACCGCATGGCCTTCGAAGCACAATTGGCCAGTTGCGCTAAGAATGAATTCTTGGCCAATATGAGTCATGAAATCCGCACTCCGATGAATGGCATCATTGGGATGACTGAACTTGCCCTTGACACTGATCTTACCGCGGAACAGAGGGACTTTCTAAACACAGTCAAGTGCTCCGCCGATTCATTGCTTTTTTTAATCAATGATGTGCTCGATTTTTCCAAAATTGAGGCGGGAAAATTTGAGTTGGATCCCATCGACTTCAATTTGCGAGACAGCATCGAAGAAGCTATAAAATCGATGGCTTTTCGAGCTCAACAGAAAAAGTTGGAATTGATTTGCCATCTGAATCCCGATGTCCCCGAGCCACTCGTGGGCGATCCTGGGCGCTTGCGTCAGATCCTGATTAACCTGGTGGGGAATGCCATTAAATTTACCGAGAAAGGAGAAATTGTCGTCCGGACGGAGGTGGAGTCTCAAACCGAAGAATTTGTCACCCTGCATTTCCGGGTGATCGATACGGGGATTGGCATTCCCGTCAAAAAACAAAAAGTCATTTTTGAAGCTTTCTCTCAAGCAGACAATTCCATGACTCGCAAATTCGGCGGCACGGGACTAGGTCTTACCATTTCGCAAAGCCTGGTGACGTTGATGAATGGCAAAATCTGGGTGGAAAGTGAAGTCGGGAAAGGCAGCATTTTCCATTTCACCGTGCAATTCAAATTTCAAAAAGATCCCATCCGGCCTACCACCGTTTCTTTTGACCACCTCGTCAATCTTCCAGTCCTCGTGATTGACGATAACGATACCAACCGATCGATTCTAGGGGAAATGCTGATCCAATGGCAGATGCGGGTCACGCTGATCAAAAGCGGCGCCAAAGCGCTGGAGATCTTGCGGGAAACTTGGGCACAAGGGAAGAGCTTTCGTTTCCTTCTTATCAATTCCCGCATGCCGGAAATGGATGGCTTTGAATTTGCCGAGAGGATCCTGCTTCCCATGTTGCCCGGTTCGGAGAGCAAGAATCGCCCGTCTGTCATCTTGCTCACTTCAGTGGGACAAAGGGGAGATGGCGCCAAATGCCGCTCCTTGGGATTCTCTGCCTATCTGACGAAGCCGTTGCGCCAATCTGAACTCTTCGATGCCATGCTGATGATCTTGGGGACCAAAGCCCAGGAGGAAGCCACTCTCCCATTAATCACGAAACATACAATTCGGGAAAACCGCAGACGACTGAAAGTTCTCCTGGTGGAAGATAATCAAGTGAACCAAAAAGTGGCCACCAATCTACTCTCCAAAAGGGGACACGAAGTGGTGGTTTCCAATAATGGGAAGGAGGCTCTTGCTCAGCTCAAACAGAATAAATATGATGTAGTCTTAATGGATGTGCAGATGCCGGAGATGGATGGGTATGAAGCTACGGGAATCATTCGTCGAAATGAAAAGAGAACGGGACATTATCAGCCAATCATTGCCATGACAGCCCATGCAATGAAGAGAGACCGGGAGCGTTGTATGCAGGCCGGAATGGACGGATATGTGACCAAACCTTTTAAAGTCAGTGAACTTTTTGATGCAATTGATCAGGTCACGAGCAATCGACAGCAAAAAACAAAGGAGAATACGATGGTGGACAATGAGCCCGAAAATTTTTTTGACAAGAATGCCACATTGGAGAGAGTGGATGGGGACTTGGAGTTGGTAAAAGAATTGGTGGCGTTATTCTTGGAGGACTGCCCTGAACTGGTGCGACAAATCAGAGAATCCATCCATAATAGAGATGCACAAGCTCTGCAACATTCAGCTCACACACTCAAGGGATCGGTTGGAAATTTCTGCGCCAAATTTGCCTATGATGCGGCGTACAGACTTGAAGCGATGGGACGAGATCAGGATTTTTCCCAGGCTGAAGCTGCTTTGACGGTGTTGGAGCAAGAATTGGGGCGATTGAACCCAGTTTTGGCTGATCTCAGGGATTCTGGTTCCTGAGCGAAGGATTGCCTTGAATAAAACAAAATTAGCGAAGGCTTGTTAGGCCTGAATAGGCTCAATAAGTAAAATTAAATGCCTGTAGATCGACTCATTCGCTGGAGGATGCCAGCGCAAAAGCCGCAATTATAAGCCGTCTGGCCTGTTGTGCCGAATTCACCTTCCTATCCCGATCCGTTCCTCATTTTTTTTCATGCCGTTTTGCCCATTCCCGATTCATTTTGTCATACTCTTTTTTCTGATCTTCGGTCAGAACCTTTTGGACAAGTTCCTGCATTTTTGCGAAAATGGCATCCTGCTGAGGGCGAAGAGGCTGAAAAAGTTGGTCCATCTGCCGGTCAGTATCCGCGATGATGGATCGTACCTGGGACACTTGATCCGGGGCAAGCTGCAACCGGTTCTTGAGATGCTCTAGGACCCTATCGCTATGCGAACCCCTGATTTCTCCTTTCATCTGAGCTTGCCGAGTTAAGAAAGTGGTTAGACAGGCGCCAGCCACCATTCCCAAGATGAAAATAATACATAAAAGAAAAATCGCCTTGGATTTTGATTGGATCATCTATCTTCCTCCCACGGGTGGTTGAGCCGGCTTCTGGACATCGGAGGCAGAAGCGGGAAGGTTTGAAGCCTCCGATAGATAGAATTCCTCACCCCAGGATTTGGCCGGGTCCGTATATGAAATCAAAACCGCATCATCGCTTCCGGAAGAGAGAGTGAGCTTCATTTCCCGATAGGCAAAAAAACCAAGTATGAGAATCAAAATCATCATCACTGGAATGGCGCGCTGTGCCAACCGGATGAAGGGATTCCATAAGGTTAAGACCTCTGAATTCCTTCGGGCAATTTGCGATAACACTCTTTGCGCAAACCAGGGAGAAGGTTCGACAACTTCAGCATCCCCGGCACTCCAACGAGTGACCTGGCTGCTCCATTGTGTCAATTCCAGTCTCTGGCGGCAACGCAGGCACCCCTGAAGGTGTTCCTCCAATTCCTGTTTCTGAGGAGGAGGAAGTGACCCTTCATGATATTCTTCAATCCAGTGTTCAAATTGATCTTTCATATGGCCTGCCTCTTTTTGTCCTGCCTATTTTTAAATATTCTTCTTTTAATCGATTTCTCGCCCTGAAGAGCCTCAACTTGATGGCGCTTTTCGAGAGTTTAAACACTTTAGTCAATTCCTCGATGGAAAAATCCTCCACTTCCTTTAGCACTAACAGGGAGCGATCCAGCGGAGGAAGAAGCCCCAACAATTTGTCGGTAATTTGTCTTAGTTCCATTTTCCTGGCTGGATCGATTCCGGCTTCTGGGAGCTGGGAACTGAGGATATCAAATGTCTGACTTTCTTCTTCGGAAAGCTCAGACTCAGAAATTTGAGGGGTATTTTGACGCTTGCGCAAGTAATCGTAACAGTGGTTGAGTGTAATCCGGTAGAGCCAGGCGTCAAATGAAGCATCCAGCCTGAATTGGGGCAATGCAAAATAAACTTTGACAAAGATCTCTTGGGCTAAATCTTCCACATTATTCGCCGATCGGGTAGTCTGGTAGACCAGGCCAAACACTTTTCTTTCATAGAGTTTGACCAAACGCTCAAAGCTTGCCCGGTCCCCATTCAGACAACTTTCGATTAGATCCCGGTCAGCTTTCATATTTAACGGCTTTCCTGTCCTCAGCGTAGCCCCGGTTCTCATGATCTTTAGGACGAATCAAAAGATACGACGGTTACAAAAATTTACTATCAGGCTAACTTTTTTTGGCGGGAATGCCAATTAATTTGTAATATTTATGGCGAAATCTATTTTTAGATCATTCTGGCCACCGTCTGAAATAAAAATGAGCGATCCAAACGATATTACTCCCTCCCTCTCGACGATTGTGCATTTCCGGGTAGGAGTCGCTGGCTGGACTTATCCGGATTGGAAAGGGCTTGTTTATCCTCGGGAATCGAAGCTGGATCGATTGGAGTATCTTTCCGCTTTTTTTGATACCATCGAAATAAATACGAGCTTTTATTCCATACCCACCACGAAGATCGTGGAAAGGTGGATTCAGAGTGTCAAGGCTAATCCCCGATTTTCTTTCTGTGCAAAGCTGTATAAGCATTTCACGCATGGCACGGATTTGGACCAAGGAAATCCCGGGTTGGACTCTTCGGTGGCGTCATCATTCAAAAATTCATTCAGACCGATGCTGGATTCGGGCCTTTTGGGGATACTGCTAATCCAATTCCCCTACCGATTTCATCACACCGGCGCAAATCTCGATCACATAAAACGGGTATTCGAGTTATTTAGGGGTTTCCCTATGGCGGCTGAATTCCGCCACCGATCTTTTTATCGACAATCGTTCTTTGAATTTTTGAAACAAGAATCCGTGGCTTTTGCCAACATCGACCAACCCCAAATTTCTTATTCAATGCCATCTGCGAGTATCCTCACACATCCATCTCTGGCCTATTTGCGGCTGCATGGACGGAATTCCAAAACCTGGTTTGCAGATGATGCAGGGGTCGCCGAACGGTATGATTATGATTACTCTCAAGAAGAATATGAGAAATATTTTGAAATGATTCGAGAAGTCAAAAAGAAAAATGGGGTGCTTTACATCATATTCAATAATCACTATCGCGCCCATCAAATCAAAAACGCATTGGAATTTTTAAATCATTTTACGGGGTCGCCTGTGCTGGTAATGCCAAAGTTGATGGAAGCTTATCCTACCTTGAAATCCATAGCTTGCCCTGCCCCTCCTGCGAAAGAATCCACCCGGCAGCTTACCATGTTCCCTTTATTTGATATTGAACCTCGTTGAAGCATCCAAAGCATATTTTCCTAGGAACCATACCCAGTCACGGCAAGATGTTGGAGTTGTATTGGCTTCTAGCTGGCGATTTTTAAAAAAAAACTTGACAAATACTTACACATGTCTATACTTACAAATGTAAATATGCAGGTCGTTAGGGGAAAGAAATCATGGTGCTTACACAAAAGCAACAGCAGGTTCTGGATTTCATTTCCAGTTTTTTTGCCAGCAAGGGATTTGCCCCCTCTGTGCGGGAAATAGCGCAAGCTTTGGGAAAGTCAGCCCAAGCCATCCAACAGCATATTGAGAGTCTGCGTGCCAAAGGTTTCCTCCAACATCAACCGCAAAAATCGCGAGCCAATGTTCCATGTCCGGGACTCTTCATCTCCGCGGAACATATTACTTCCGTCCCTTTGCTAGGTCGTGTGCAGGCTGGGTTGCCTGTTCTGGCGGAAGAGAACTTGGAAGGGACTCTACCCCTTCCTAAAGAATGGGCGCGGGATGAGCGAGTTTTCATGCTTCGCGTAAGAGGAGACAGCATGGTGGAGGCTCATATCGTTCAGGATGATCTAGCGTTGGTGAGACAGCAGCCCAATGTCGAAAACGGGGAATTGGTGGTAGCCCGGGTCAATGGAGATGAAGCCACCCTGAAGCGCTTTTATCGGCGGGGGGATCGAGTAATTTTGAAGCCGGAAAATCCCGCATTCCCCGAAATGGAGTTTCCCGCTCATCAAGTCGAGATTATCGGTAAATTGGTCGGTGTGTTCCGCAAATACTCCTGATTTTTTTAGCTTGGAACTTTGCCCCGCATCGTTCAGTTATTTTGCAAAGCAGGCGTTACTTCTTCCGATTTTTGGAGAATATTGTCACGTCGCGGGGATTTTGGCTTTTGGAGATTGTCTCCTCATTTGGTTCTGGATCGTGGCATCAGATAAATCACCATGGCATAAAGAGGCAATATGAATTCAATTCCGGCAGAGGATCTTCTCTGGCTAAATCGATTTAGGGCCCGGCTGGCACTTGAAAAATCATGTGTTGGGTTGCTCATCCAATGGGGGTTGACGGAGTGTGCCTTTGACATATATCGGACCATTGAGGATCGGGCAGTACTTGCAGAAGAAAATCCAAAGGCCGAAGGACATGAATCCTTGGCTACATTCAGCGCGGCCATTTCAGATGACGACAAGGCGGCAATTCGAAATGCCATTCGCGTTCATTATACAAAAACTCGTGATCTTCCTCGCAATGTAAATTCGCGGCATAAGCTACAAAACGGGCTATTGACGGGCTATGAGACTTTAATTGACCAATTGGCTCAGTTCTATGAAAAGTATCTGCGGAGTTGCCAAACCGCTCCTTTCATAGCAAAGGCAGCATGAATAATAGTCTGAAATCACTTCAAAAAATACCAGGCGTAGGGCCTAAGATTGCCCAGGATTTTTGTGATCTGGGGATCCGCCGCCCGGAAGAGTTGAAGTACCAGGATCCCGAGGATCTCTATGAACGATTTTGCCATTTAAAAGGCTATCGCGTGGATCGCTGCGTATTGTATGTTTTTCGTTGCGCGGTCTATTTTGCCTCCACCCCGGATCCCGACCCTCATCTTCTGCTCTGGTGGAATTGGAAGAATCGATCCATGATTTAATGAGACCTTTTCGGCTAAAACCGAAAAGCTTGTCGCGCATTTTGCGTTACATATTGTGGGCATAATCCATCGGATCCTGGCCAGAAGGCAGAAATTCAGCCGCCCTCTGCAGTCGAACGAACGGCAAATACACAAGCTTCGTCCGATCATACTGGCCACCTAATTTCCAACTTGTCTCATTGCAATTGATTCCCCGCAAAACCAAATCTATTGATCTTCACAAACCATTGTGCCATTTCTTTGGCTAACATAGAGTCTTGCGGAGTGATGTAGTCACTCGTTCAATCCAGCACAGGCACGGTGTTTTGGCGGTCGGGTAATGCCTTCTGGAAAATGGTCACTATGTTTTGCGGCTCTCGCTAGTGAGAGACCGGACTAACCCGGAGGAGAAGGTTCCCTTTGAAGGGGACTTTGATTTGGGGTTGATTTCCTTTCACTGTTCCGAGAGATCTGCCGTTCTGATAGTCCAGCACCTGATAATCTTTCTTGGCATCCAAACCCCTCAGTTCAATCGGTCGGTTGGCTGGCCAAGCTTCAGCAAAAAAGCCATAGAACATCTCATTTGCTTTGCGTATGGCGTGTCCTTCCGGCCGGTCAAAGGCAAGATCGTAAAGGTTTACGTACTCAGCCCGGGCAAGATCCAACTCGCGATATTGGTGAAACCAGCGGTTCCATGATTGTTTCTGCTGAGGGTTGAGATTGGCGTAAAAAGTGGTTAGCTGTGCGCCGGCCCCCATGGCACTCTCAAAATCCTCCGCAACTGAAGATCCCAGCCACTCCTGAAGCGGCACCTGGTAACAATCTCCCACGGCAAAGTGCGGACCGCGAATGGCTTTTTCCACTTTGATCCGGCTGCGCACCTCGAAGGAGTTGATAGGGTCCGACGCATTTGCCAAATCGTAAAACGGCATGTTGTAGGGCGAATGGGGCAGGGAACAAATGCAGACTTCGTGCAATCCTTCCGGCTTCAATTGATGGACGGTTCGCTGAATTAACTCAAAAACTCTTGGCAAAGATTGGAAAGAGTCAAGCGGGGTTTTGTGATGATGCGATTTATTAAAACAAGCAGGGATTGAGGAGAGACCCATGAAGTCGGTGTAGACGCCATCGAAATCCCAACTTGTCAGGACTTTTTTGAGCAGTTGCTCGATATGTTGCATTGAGGGTTCATAGGCGGGACAGAGCTGGTAAAGGTCAGAGGGATCCAGCGGATATTCTCCCGTTTCATCCTGAACCAGAAGATCGGCATGGTCTTTGGCTAAACGGCTTTTGGGATCCACTCCGAGAGGATACCACCATAGACTTGTCTTGAATCCCTCCTGGTGAACTCTCCGGACGAAATTCACCATATCCGTTTCCCCATTTGGAAATTTCCCCGGAGCGCGATTGAGCTGCCAATCGCCCATGAAGTCATACCACCCGTCGTCTAAATTGGCGATTGTGATGCCAAAAGATTTCAATTCAGGCAACAGAGCCAGCATCTTCGCGAGCGTAAAATCCCTTCCAAATCCCCAGCTTTTCCAGTAAGGTTCATAGGCCAAGGCGGGGGATTTTTCCGGAATCGCCACTCCGCGGCATCGGAGCAATTCCCCATACTGGCGCAAAGGATCATGAAAATCGAGCCGGTGGAAGATGACGGCATTTAAGACGGTGCGATAGCTCTGTCCGGGCAACAGCCACTCTTGTTGGCCCAGTCTAGCCTGCGGCTTTTCCACGATGGACAATTCCACTTTCTGATCATCGCGAACAGCAACGGGCAGTGAAAGCCATCGCGGCTCCTTTTCCAAATGAGCCAAGGCCACTCCCATCGAAGGACACCAAGCATCAATGAAAGGCATTCCACCGCCGACCCCCTCTGCTCCTTTAACATCTTCGACACCCTGGAAATTGGATTGACAAAAACCAGGCTGCAGCCGAATCACGGCGTAATCATTTCCCCATTTGTAGGCGCCGCCTTGAAAAGTGGCAAACTCCCAGGCATGGACGGATATATCCGCAAGTCTACGGTCGAGTAGCAGGCGCTGGCTATCGATTCGATCGAGATGCAGGGCCTTCTTGCCAAAGTTCGAGTAACTGCTCTGAAAGAGAATCACGTCGGGGAATTTCTCTGGTAGCAGGATTCGTAACCGGTGCTCGAGAAAAATCCCCTTTTCTTCCTCCACATAAAAACCGACAACAATTCCTTCTTGCGCAGCGCCAAACTCAGGATCGATCAGCTCTTTCCAAGAGGATTTTCCTGGATCGAGACGGAACGAATAACAGGCCAGCCCCTGCACCTGCAGGCCTGTTTGCGCGGAGGGATCAAAAGCCACCACATTCTGTGAGTGCGGATTGAGCCATCGGATCTCTTTCTGGAATTGGCCATTAATAGATAGAGTCAGCTGGCGCGACTTCATTTCAAACCCGGAAGCCAGGGTTGAAAGAGCGGCACAACACCAGAGAGCAGCGGCGACTGCAAAGCGGCTGGCAAAGACCTTATTGAAAAAAATCCGGCGCCTGAAATTATTCATTGTGCACCCCTCGAAGAAAACGAATTTTTCGCACGCGCTTCTGCCAAAAGCAAATCGAATTGACTTCTAGAAAGCCGATTATTGAAATCTACTTATCTTTAGTTTTCGCTGATCCGCAGGGATGGGCGTGCCGTATTTCTTCTCCCTCTTGTGTCTGCCGCGAAGAGCGCGCCAACTCATCATTTCCAACCTTTGATCGCAAGGTTGTTTGAATGCCCACCGGCCTAGCCTGGTCATTTAAGCCACCGCATTATGTGGTCGACTGAGCAAAATAAAGATAGCCTCGTTCGATGAAAATGGCAATGAGGTTCACAAAACTACTCAGAGGATAATCGGCTGGAATAAGCTTCTTTTGGACTGCTTCCTGATAAATATTCCCCACTGTTTTTTGCCCATCGAACCAACTCACAATTGTGGCCATGGAAGGTTCGACTCTGGCTTCAGCATAGAATGGGGCATCTGAAGATAAAACGAAATTTGTCGGCGCCAATTCACCATTTTCGACTGAGTGTGTGATCGTTACCCGAAGCCTCGGCGAGAGTCTTGGCTGCAATTTTGTCAGCCAATTCTCGGGATCGGGTTGAAGACACTGTTGTCGCCAATGAAAGGCCCATTCAATGCCTTCGCCGCTAGTCAATTGACTCATGAGTGTGCGGGCTGTCCAAGGAGCGGAAGTGGGGGATTGACGGCGCTGGATGGACAAGACGCCATAAGACATGTTATAGGCTCCGATTTGTTTAAAGACTTCCTGCCACTGTGTAATCTCGGCGGACTCCATGTGTTGCTGAGCCCACATGAGTTCTCGCATAAATTCCTGGGGAGTGCTTTGAGCCTTTCGGGCGAAGATAATGTCGTGTTCCATCTGCCGTTCCCCCAGCCAGTTCCGTACCCGATGTTCGAAGGTGCCTTGATCGGTGTCAAGTCCTGCACAGATCGCAAAAAAGGTTCCCCCAGGATTCAAATGATCCGGCAATTGTTGGATGATTTTTTGAATCAGATTTTCTCCGGTCTGGCCCCCGTCCCGATAAAAAGCGATAGGAGTCAGGGCTGGAACATAAGGAGGATGGGTAATGATTCGGTCAAAACTCCTTCCTTGCAGCGCGGAGAAAAGGTCCGATTCGAGGATCTCCACCTTCTCAACTTGGTTGAGCCGGCAATTAAAACGCGCAAAATGATTGGAGCGGGGAACGAGGTCCGCGGCTACCACGTCCTGGGAAGTCCGGCTGGCCAGGATTGCCGCCACTCCGGTTCCTGAACATAAATCCAAAACCGACTCGGCAGGGGTCTGGGGAATGATCTGCAAAAAAGTGCGGGTTCCCACATGGATGGCTGGAAATACGATGTCGGGGAAAAACTGGGTTTCCGCTTTGAATGGATTTCCAATCCGATCGGAGGCAATCATCAAGTCCCGGACCGGATAGAGCAGGACCGTGGCACGGAGTGCCTGTTCCCGATCAGAGGCATGACGAAGGAGATCGAGATTAAGAAATGATTGAATCAATTCAGAGGGGAGGTGCCGAATCAAGCCATTGGATTCCAGAACTTCGGAAAGCAAGAAAAGACGAATGCAAAGGTTTGAAGCTTCGGAAGATGATTTCGACCAATCAATTTGTTCTTTATTTACACTGTGGAGATCTGCCAGCGTCTCAATATCCAGGATCGAACAAATGTCTTCCTCTGAAAAAGGGATTGTTTTGAAAAACTCGCGAACTCTCAAGAAGTCCGCGGGATCACCTAGCCGTAAAGGAAACTGAGGTGGTTGAGCCGAAGGATTGGAGGAGATTATTGTTGAGAGCATCTGGAGTGTGAGGCTCCTTTCAGATTTTCTGGATTTCTTGCAGCCATAGCTGTAGGTCCGCCAAATCCTCTGCCTTTGCCTAGCAGTCGCAGGATTCAGAAAGGAGGTGACTCTGCTTTTGTCTTCTCGATTTATTGGCAGTCATCCCAAGAACTCAATCGCAAAAAATACGGAATAGAGCACTCCGGTTCAAAGCCTCGGGTGAATAATATTCGATTGTGAGATTTCCAAACGAGAACCGCCATTCGGACATTTTAATTAATGCTTGTTTTCTCAAACTTGCAATAATCCCAATCGCGCCAAGCGGATCAGTTGAGTGTCCAAGGCTGAAACGAGCGAGTCCTGCACTCTTGCGGAGTCATGGATCGCTTCTCCATTTTCAATCCATTCAATTTCACCCTCAAGGATGGCCGAGGTTAGATCCCGCAAAATTTGGGAGCGATCCCGAGTTCCATCGAGCAATTGGACAAGCTTTTTGCCCAAGGATCCTTCTATCTCGATGGTTTCGTGGCACAGTGTCGTAACCTTTTCTCCCCGAGCTGTCTGCAATCGCGTCAATGGACTAGTCATCGGTTTAGCTCCCGGAGACAAGGTCATTCTTGGGGCCCAGGTATGCAATTCCAACAATCCGGCCCCATAACAGAGAAGCAAAATTTGAGCCAAAGCGGTCTGATCTTCCAAAGAAGAGGAGTCAGGAGGCAACCCCGCAACCGTCATCATGGCGGTTGCTTTGTCGCAAAGCTCGAAAAAGGCAATCCGGCGTGGCCACTGTTCAGCCAAATAAGACATCGCGGACTTTACAAAAGGGTGAGCCGTCGTGATGGAGGATTGATGGGGTCCGCAAAACTGAAGAGGAGCATCATTCTCCAGCGAAGGGCATGAAATGGATGGTTTTGCCGATGAAGCCGCCATTAGGTGGGAGATGCGGTCAAGAGAAATCTCACGATGAATTGGGATTGAGGAATGACAAAGCAAAGTCTGACGAAATCGGCGCCCTTTCAAGAAATCCAGGTATTGTTCCCGCGCGATAATATCATCACCCAACTCTAGCAATAAGTGTCCAGCTTGAGGATGAAAGTTGGCGGGTTGCATATCCGAGAAATCAGCTTCAGCCAAAAACTGCAATTGATGAGCCGAGGCTAATGTCATAAAGTCGCAAAAGTAAAAATTCTGATTGTATTGCGAAAGCTCGTCGTGGATCAAAACGTGAGGATCCCGTTTGGAAAGCCGTTTTTCCCACTCTTCATTCAGAAAGCTTGCATACAAGTTAGGTTTGATTGGCGCATTCGCCAGATACTGAATCAAGGCGGTTCCTTGTGCTGCCTTTTCTTCCGACGATTCGGTTTGTCGGCCGTGGAATTGCATCATCTCCCTTATCATCAGACGCAGGTGTCCGCCCGGCATGGCGTTGTAGCTGATATAGGCGACTCCTTGCAACGCCAAACTCAACTGAACAATGGTCAAAATTTTTTCTTGTACGGCCGGAGGGACCCAGGAAAAAAGACCGTGGGCGATAATGTAGTCGAAAGAAGATTCAACTGGAGAAAAGTCCATCAAGTCGGCTCTACACAGTTGAATATTCGACAAACCAAGGTCAGAGATTTGTTTTTGCCCGTTCGCCACAGCCGTGGAGGAAAGGTCTATTCCGAGAAACTGGCTGGCTGGCAACTGCATGGCCATTGGGATTAGATTGGCGCCATTGCCGCACCCTAATTCGAGGACTCGGCAACATTCCACGGAGGCTGGAGTCATCCCATATAAATGGGCCAATGTGGCTAGACGGTCGGGATGGGTTTGACTGTAAGGGAATCCTGGATAAGCGACCAAGTCATATGGAGTGAGAACAGGTTCCAAGAATCCTCCCTAGCACTGGTATCGATTCCTCGCATGATCATACTCGACATTGGCAAAATTGAGAAGATTTCATAATTTTATGGTTTCTCCCAGCTCAAGACTCTCCTGAAAATAGGGTAGCCATAACATTTTCCTTATATTGACAAGGAGAAGGCTCATTCAAGGTGGACCGCTTGGATGACCACTGTCACCGCTGAAAGCGTCGACTGGGGCTCAAGCAGCCGGACGGTTCGGCGAATCCGTTCGTGGATGGAGGAACCGACAATGCCAGTCCTCTCCTCACCTGATGAGGAGGATTTGCCCAAGTGATTTCTTTCGGAATCCTAAGTGATGGGTCTCCAGACCAACCACACGAATTAATCCTCTTTTCCGATCGAGAGGAGAGACTATTTAAGATTGACCTTTAAAGCAATTCATAAAGATAGATCCCGGTCAAAACCTGAAAAAAACTTACAACTGTAATTTGAAGCATCCAGGGGCACACCAGACCTTTGTAAAAATTTGGAAAACCTATGCCCAATCTGAGCTATAATCTATGCAGGCAAACCCGATCCTGGTTCCAATCCGAAGTTATTGAAATCAATAGATTGAATTGAAGGAAGTCCTTTCCCTTTTTCATTTCTCGGGAGGTGCGCATATGTCACCTATGGTCAAATTGAAAACCCGTTATGAGGTTAAAGATCGGTTAGGGCAGGGCGGCATGGGCGCGGTCTTTCGCGCTTACGACCGTGTTACACGCCACGATGTTGCCATCAAAACCCTACGCGACCGTCCGGAAAAAAAGGTGATGGAATTGTTCCATAAGGAATGTGAGATTTTAGCTAGCCTTTCACATCCTAACATCGTCGATATTTTTGATATGGGGGAATGGGAAGAAAATGGCGAATTGAAGCCATTTTTTGTAATGCCTTACTTAAATGGGGTGACTCTGGAAGCCTTGATCCGCTCTTCCTCAAACCGGCTGACGGTAGACCGGTGTGTCGAAATCATCGCTCAAACCTGCCGGGGACTGCAAGCGGCACACGAACAAGGCATTATTCATCGCGACCTCAAACCCGGCAATATTTTTGTTATGTCGGATGATTCCGTCAAGGTAATTGATTTTGGAGTGGCCCGGATGGCAAGCATGCAAACCACCGGCCATCAAATGGGGACACTCCATTACATGTCCCCGGAACAGATCCAGATGAAGTCGCTTTCGGCCGTCTCGGATATTTTTTCCCTGGGAGTCATTTGTTATGAAATCTTCGGACGGAGGCGCCCCTTTCAAGGAAACACAGAAAGCGAGCTGGTGGAGGCCATTCTCCGCCAGATCCCTCCGCCGGTTTCAGCCTTTAATCCCGCGGCTAACCGGATGATCAGCCAAGTGATTCACAAAGCGATGGCCAAACAACCCTGGAATCGCTTTGCAAGTGCCCGCGAATTTTCAGAGATTCTACAAAAAGCGTGCCGGAACGAGACGATCGAGATGTTCGACCTGGCTCGCATTCAGCCCCGCCTGCAACGGGCATCTTCAGCCTTTGAGAAAGGAGACTATCAGTTTGTCAGTGAAATTCTTTCTGAATTGGAGGCGGAAGGGCACCTTGACGATTCCATCACGATGTTGAGGCATCAAGTCGATCAGGCCCAACGGCAGCAGACCTTGCAACAGTTGATGAGCAGCGCTCGGCGGCGATTCGATGAGGAAGAATACCCTCTCGCACTTCAGAAGATTCAGGAGATCCTGGATCTGGATCCCACCAACGCGGAAGCTGTCAACTTGCGGGAAAACATTGAAAGCCGGCGCACTCGCCAGAAAATTGAGGATTGGTTCCGGTTGGCCCGGCAACACATCAATAACTATTCCTTCCACCACGCCCGGCAAGCAGTTCAGAATGTCCTCCAGCTGAAATCACAAGATACGCAGGCCCGCCAGCTTTTAGGGGAAGTCGACCGCCTGGAGCAGGAGTATCTGCGCATTCGCCAACAAAAAGAGCAGGCTTACCAGGCGGCGCTGGAAGCCTGGCAAAAAGGAGAAGTCAGCAGTGCGCTGACCCGTTTGGAAAAAGTGCTCCAATTGGATCGCATGGCTCCGGACCTTTCCGCTCCGGAGCAGGCAACTACTTTTCAAAATCTCTATAATAAAGTTCGTTCGGAACATGATGGAATCAAAAGTGGTTATGAGGAGGCCAAGAAGCATCTGGCGGAAAAGAATTTCTCTGAAGCTCTTGCCCTTTGTCAGCAATATCTCTCGAAATACCCGAATCATGCCCTATTCCAGGCACTGAAATATGACATCGAGGAACAGGAGCGGCAGGATCTCTCCGCTTATATTGTGGAGATCAATCGACGGGTTGAATCTGAACCCGATCTGGACCGGCGATTAAGCCTCATCCAGGAAGCTACAGAACGCTTTCCCGGCGAGAGCCATTTTCAACAGACCCTGCGAAGGATCCGCGACAAAAGAGATTTAGTGAATTCAATTGTCTCCAAGGCCCGTCTGTTAGAAGACAATTCTCAATTCAATGAAGCCCTTGGACAGTGGGAAATTCTTCAGAACATCTACAGTCAATACCCAGGTCTCACCTTTGAAATCCAGCGGCTAGCCAAGCGGCGGAACCAGCAGGTGCGGGAGGAAGCAAAGGCTCGTCTGGTGGATAAAGTGGATGGATTGCTGGAAAAAGGACAATTCTCAGAGGTTTTGGGTTTGTTGGAATCTGTCCGCCTGGAATTCCCCAATGATGGGGAACTGGCGGAATTAGAAAAGCTGGGGCAGCAGGGTACGGCTCAAATTGCGGAGGCTGAACGGCTGCTCGCGGAAGGTCAGGTCTTGTTTAGCCAGGGGAAAATTGTGGAAGGGGTCGAAATTCTGCGCAAGGCCTCCCAATTAAACGATCGGGACCCTTCAATCAAGAAGCTGTTGGGGGACGCCTTGGTCGAGCAGGCACGCCTCTCCATGGATAATAATTGGGAGTCCGCGGAACCCTTGATCCAGCAAGCCCTTCAGCTTGTGCCGGACCATCCCATGGCTAGGAGCTTGCGAACCTTGGTGCTGGACCATAGACGGCAGGAACAGCTAGATCGCTTTGCCTCCCAGGCGCGTCAACTCCAGGTGGCTGGAGATCTCAAGGGGGCATTGGCGGAGTTGGAAAAAGGGCTCAAAACCTTTCCACAAGAAAACAAGCTGCTGCAACTGCAAATGAAGCTCACCAAACAACGCTCCGAGAACCGCCGGAAAGCTTTGGAGGAGCTGAAGCAGATGGAGGTGGAATTGACTTCCAGCGCCGAATCCAAAGCGGTTGAGGCCTCCAAAGAGCTGATGCAAGCCAGCCTTCAGACATTTGCCGGGGATGTTGAAGTGGAGACCGCCGTTGGAAGCCTGGAAAAGCGGCTGAAAAAGTGGCAATCTACCGCGATTCCCGGGGAGCCACCTTTGCAAACCGTTGCTCAACCGCAGGTTTCAGCTCCAAAACCTTTCCCCGCTCCTCCCGCGCCAGACTCCTTGGCGGAGGATCGCACTATGGTGCGCCCCTCTTTTGAGAGCAAGGCCCAAGGCAGTGAGGAGGGGGTTAAGCTGAAAATATTCTCCAAATTCAAACCCGCTTTCCGTTTCTGGGAAAAAAGGAAAGCAGAAAAGACAACCCCTCTGGAGTCAGAGATTCTGCAGCCAGAGGCGAAAACCCAGCGCTCGTTGAGCAGGATTGTACTTGCTGGCATGATCCTTGGCGTCTGCTTAGTGGTTGCCTTGGGAGTGTGGCATTGGCGGTATTCCTCCCGGATTTCCAGGAGTGCCGTTGTTATGATCGGTGTGGAGTTTCAAACCACCCCACCAGGGGCGCGGATTCTCATCAATGGCAAACAAGAGGGAATCTCCCCCCTGCGGAGATCTTTGGCGACGAACAGCTATAAGATTGAAGCTATATTGCCTGGCTACGCCCCCAGTAGCCAATCCGTGAGTTTGGCAGCGGGTCACTCTGGGCCATTCCAACTATCTCTTCAGCCACTACCACTCACTTTCTCGCTCTCGACGGATTTGGAAAGGGGGAGAGTCTGGCTAGATGATCAACCGGCAAAGGAATTGCAAAATGGACAACTTCCCATGGAACCTTTATCAGCAGGGCGGCATTCCATGCGCATTGAAGGGAGCCGCAGCCAACTTGCATATACATTTGAATTTCAACCCGGGTCACTTCCGGTGGTTGAGAATCCTTCTTTTAAAGAGGTTAAATATCTTCTTGTCAGCTCGTTGGGTGATCGCATGAAGATCTTGACCAGTCTGGCTCCCATGCCATTGAGTGTGGATTCACAACCCGCCGGCACAGTTGATCGTGGAGGGGTGGAAGTGAAGTCCTTGGTTTTCGGCCTTCACACACTTGCCTTGGAGCAGCAGCCGCAATCCTGGAGCGTGCCGGTGGAGTGTGACAATGCACCAAGGTTGATGACCTTTCTGAATTCAGACCGCAACGTCGGACAGCTATTAGTGGTGACTGATCAAGACAATGTTCATGTTCTACTGAATGGGAAAGAAATGCGATTGACCCAGCGGGGACAACTACAACTTTCCAACCTAGAGGTGAAGGAATATGAAGTCCAGGTAAAAAAAGAGGGCTTCTTCAGCGTTCCGGATAAACAAAAGGTGAAAATTCAAAAGGCACAGAACGCCAAGTTGACTTTCAACATGAAACCCGCGCTGTCGGATTTGCAGATTAACAGCGCCTTGGAATGGGCGGGAGCCGAGGTGTTTTTGGATGGCAAATCATTGGGCACTATTCAAAATGATGGCACGTTCCGATCGGACGGGCTAGCGCCAGGTGAGCATCATATTGAATTGCGAAAAGAAAGATATAAGCCAAAGTCTGTTACTCGCCAATTCACGGCGGGAGAAGCCGCGCAGTTAAGTGGCCGTGAATGGGGGGCCGAAATGACACATGGGAAAATCCATTTGACGATCTCTCCAACCAACAGCCGGGTCGTCATGCAGCAGCACGGCCAAGCCGAGTCGCTTGTCCATGAGACCGCGTTGGATCTGCCGGAGGGAACCTATACTTTTACAGCCCAGGCCCCTGGCTATTCGAATCGAAGCCAAACCATCGATTTGACCGGAGGGAGCACCGCCACTATCGATTTATCTCTTTCTCCCCTCCGTGCGGCGGTTGGGGATTGGATGAATAAATGGAGCGATCCCGGTAGTTGGAAAAAGGATGGGGAATGGTTTGTCCGGCAGGGAGGAGGATTTATCTTATTTGATCAATCTCCGCTTCAAGGGATTCTCTCGTTTTCTATCTTTCGAGGCAACAAAGCAAAACAGTTCCAGTGGGTCACCAATTTTGTCGATTCGAATAATTACCTGCTATTTTCAGTGGACAAAAAGAGTTTCTACCGGACTCTGTTTCAAAATGGCAAAAAACAAAAAGCCTTCAAGGTTTCACACAACGTCACTGAATCAGTGCCGGAATTTCAAATTAAAATTGAATTGACTAGCAATGCCGTTGTGCACCAGATACTCGCGGGGAACCGGTGGATTGTGCTCGACAAATGGACGGAAGAAGCGCGTGATTTTACTGCCGGAAGGTTTGGTTTTTATTTGCCGGGGACTGATCAGATTCGGCTCTCGAATTTCAATTTGACCCAACCCTGAATGGAGCATGTTGATTAGTCTATTAAATCAACAAGAATGAGCGTGAGGTTGTCCTCACCCCCAGCGGCATTGGCTTCCTCTTCGAGTCGCACGGCGCAGGACTCTAGGTTTCGCTCTTGATTCAACAAGGAAGACAATTTTGCATCCTCCAACATGTTCCAAAGTCCATCAGAACAAAACAACAAGCGATCTCCTATCTGAACTTCATAATCACGGGTTTCCACTGCCAGTTCAGGTGAGAGACCAACAGCTCGTTCAATCCTGTGCCGGAATGGATAGAATCGGGCTTCCTCCGCTGAAAGGTATCCTTTAGCCACAAGATGAGCCACTTCACTATGATCAGAAGTTAATTGTTGAAGTTTGTTTTCTCGCCAGAGGTATCCCCGCACATCTCCGACATGCGCAATAAGCAGGCGTTGATCCCGAAGCAGGGCCACCAGCAGGGTACAACCCATACCTGACAATGAAGGGTCCTGCAGGGAACGGTTATAAATTTCTTGGCTTGCTTGAAGAATGGCTTCCTGCAAATAAATGGATAAACGATTTGGCTCAGAACATCCTCCCTCCGTCGGAGTTGTTCCGAGCCTTTCCTCTAAACACTCAACTGTCAGCCGGCTGGCAGTTGCGCCTCCCTGATGACCGCCCAGCCCGTCGGCGAGAATAAAGACACCATGTGGAGCCAGCTTCAATGAAAAGGCATCCTCGTTCTGCTTTCGAACCCGTCCTGGATGAGATAAACCGGCAAATCTCCATTGCATAGGTTCTCCCGATGGGATTGAATTAGTTGCTTCGTAACCGTGCAGGGGGGGACCGAACCCTTCAGCTTCCCCCCTGAATGGTTATGTTGCATCATTTTGGCGTGGATCTGATAGGCCGCACAATCGTCCGGTCTTCTTCGGCCTCTTCCACAAATGTGAAACCAAACATATCAAACCGCAAGATGTCCCCGTTCTTAAGGAGAACCTCACTGCTGATCTTCCGTTCATTGATTTTGGTTTCGTTGGCGCTGTTTAAGTCCCGGAGATAATAATGTCCTTTACGGAAATGAAGTTCAGCATGATGTCCTGACACGGTCGTCTCTGGGATAATTAAATCGTTGTCGGGTTTCCGGCCGATGCTAATATCTTGCTTTGTTATGGCGAAAACCTTGCCATTCTTTAGGTCTACTAATCGTGCCGCGGGAAGAGTGCTATTGCTTGGATGCACGGGGAGAATGCTTTTTTTCCTTTGAATCAAAACAATCATACTGGCTGCTCCAAGAAGCACAATTATTCCCAGCAATGTCAAATAAGTCATCTTGGAAGACAAGGCGGGTGGCGAAGTGGGAGCGGCCACGGTATTGTTTGCAGGGGTGGAGGCATGGGGTTTAGGAGGCAATGCTTCTTCACGCTTAAGCGACGCCAGAATGGATTGACAAGCCGATTCCACTTGAGCTGCTTCCAAAGCTCGCCAGTAGCTGCCCCCGGTCTGGGCTGCCAATTCCTGGAACCACTCGCCGCCAGGAGATTTCCCCAGTAAAATTCCATGAATTATGATGGATGGTTTGACTGTCGGCAAGAGCTCGTCGCGGATCTGGCGCATCCTCTCTTGGCCTATGTTTCCATTCTCTCCTCCGCTCGAAATCAACAACAAAATCTTTCGGCTTTCAAGTCTCCCTTTCCCAAGTTCCGACAAAGCGCGCTCAAGGCCAATGGCTGGATTCGCTTCTGGATCTGCAAAACGGATTTGCGGGAGCAAGGATAGCAAACCCTGGCGTCCCTCTTCGCCTGGATTCAGGGGATAGAGCGACCAGGCCTGGCTTCCAAAAGTTACCAGGCCGAAAGAAGTCCCCCCGGGCAAGTTTTTGATGAATTGAGAAAGGGATTGGATGAGTTGTCGTTCCGGATCATAATCCCTGACTGCGGCAGCCTGATCGAGTAAAATGATGATGTCCAGAGGGGGGCCGGTTTGAGATCCAACTTTGGTCAAGGTAATCAGGATTAAAAGAGATCCGAAAAGTATTCGCCATCGCAGCAATTTTACGCCAGGCATTTTGTCTCCGCGCCGCGTTTCGATTTGTTATTTCGTTATCATCCAAGCTGACAGAATTTAGGAGTCAGAATCCAGAATGGCCTGTGAATTGACTTCCAACAGCTTGTAGCACCAACTGATAAACCTTTTCCCCCATCACATAGCTCTCAAATCTCGTTGCTGGTCCCTTCATTCTGGCTTCGGATTTCTATCTTCTGACTCGGGTTTCCCTGAACAGTCACATTATTTCCCCGGATTTTCCATGACCACACGAAATCCAATTCCGGCGTTGGTGCTCTCTGATGGTGCGAAGTCTCGTTCGGCCGAACGGCAGCGTTCGCCTTCCGTCGACCAAGCTCCCCCCCGTAAAATGCGGGGGGCTTTTTTTTGCCGCTGCCAGTCCAGACACTCCCATCAACCGGGCTGTCCTGATAATTATCGTGCCATTCATCCTGGCACCACTCCTGCACGTTGCCATGCATGTCAAAAAGTCCGAACGAATTTGCCAATCCGCGGCTTCCCACTTCAGCCATACGGTCAGGTTGAGAAAAACTCCCGTCACGATCCGTCACTTTACAGTTGGCGAATTCCTGACTAAAGGTTTCTCCGAAAAAAAATGGAGTAGTTGAGCCTGCGCGGCACGCATATTCCCATTCCGCTTCACTGGGCAGACGATACCGGTGTCCAGTAAACCGGGTCAAACGGGCACAAAATTCCTGAGCCGCTTCCCACGAAACCTGATCGACCGGAAACCGGTCACCGCGCAAAGAGGCGGGATTAGCCTTTAAAATGGTTTGAATTTTAGGGAGAGAGAGCATTGCATTCCACTGGGCTTGGGTGATTTCAAATTTGCCCATATAGAAAGAGGGAACGGTCACCAGATGCATGGGGAGCATCATCCGGAAGAGCCCTTGAATGGGATCTTTGGATTTCAGAGATCGGTCGCGGGAAGTCTTAAGTCCTTTTTGGTAAAGGGCAACCTCAGTCATTGTCATCCCCATGGGAAAAGTGCCCCCCGGTACGAACACCAATTCGAGGGGGATACCCATGCATTTTTCCGTGAATTCTTTACCCTGCAACGTCTTCCGGTCCACCACCATTCCTTGGAGATTGAGTGCTGCGGTTTCAAATGTAAATGGATGAGTGGTAATTTTCACTGGAGTGGGGCGGGCAAACTGAGAGGGTGCGATGGTGATCTTTTCCAGCTCATTGATCCGGGTGACCGCCCGGGGAGCATACTTGCCGCCGGGATATTTATCCAGATAAGACTTAAAATCTTTAGAATCCCGGCTTGTCTCGATGCGAGTCCAAAGGAGGTCTTCCGGCATGAGAGCGGATCCAGCGGACGTTTTTTTTGCCATGGATGGAACAGCAGCCAAAACCAGCTCTTCGGCCCGATATCCTTCAGAACTGATAAAGGGCCTCTGTTCGCGGCCCACCCCCAAATCGAGCAGGACTTTTTTGGGCACCTGTTCCTGCAAATAATGGTTTAGACTCGCCAGTGTTACCTCTCCATTCTCGTTTGCGGCCGCCCCGCTCAATCCCTGCACGAGAAACCAGGAAAAGTAACCTTGTTTTTTCTCGATGAATTCATAAGCGCGATGTCCTATGGCTGAAGCGTAAAAAGTTACGAATGCTTCGACCTCCCGATTGCGGATATCGAAATTCAACGCGTTGACCATTGCTTCCCCGAGAGGATTGTCGGCCAGGGAACGTCCTCCCGGCTCATTGCGGCAGGCATCGAGCATGAGAATGACTTGGCGCACTCCTGTTTCGCGGATGTACCGACGCAGAGAATCCACGTTAAGGGCCGTCTCCCGCAGCAAGGCTAAATCCCCGCTGAGTTGCGAGTCGGAACAGAGCAGGAACCCCTGATCCTGTTGTTGGATCCCGTGTCCCGCGAAAAAAAACAACAATAATCCATTTTTGTTTTTTTGGATGAGGGCTTTCAGATTGGAGAGACGGCGCAAAATGTTGCCGCGCGTGGGCTGGCGCTGGGCGGGCTGATCAGAAGCAAGCAAGGTCACTTGTTCGGCGGGAAAACCGGCATATTGGATGAGAGTGTCCCTGACGGCTCGAGCGTCATTGGCCGCTCCCTGTAGAGAGTTGATCTGAGTGTCTTCATACCGGTCAATGCCAATCAGCAGGGCAAATCTTGCCGACTTTTCCGCCAAAGCCACGTTCTGGCTGCTTTGAAGTGCAATGTCACGGCCCTGCCCTCCGCAGAGGCAAATTCCTCCGAACAAAAAGCTCAACATGCACCCTATTGCTTTTGCCGAATATTTCACAAAACCTTCTCCCTTTTGTAAAAAGAAAAAGGCAACAGGATTTTCGTTGAAAGGCACATCCACACGTTGACAAACAGTGAACAAATTATAGCATAAATCGTTTTTTATGAACCAAGCTAAAAACATGGAAATAACTCAACACCTGGGTTAACCATGAGGGAAAACGCACGAACCATGAAACGTCTCCCGACCATTTCATATCGCGCATCTAGGACCCAACAGATACCTCTTGAGAAGATCCCGGGGCGGCAAAACCGCAAGCCGGGACCTGTGCGAGGACAGGTTGGAGACAGCCAGTCCAACGGCGATTATTTGTTTGCTGGTGTGGACCTTAAATGAATATGACTGGCTAAGTTAAACCTGAAAAATGAGAATTATAGAAACGCGATAGCGCGCTTGGCCAAGGTGAGTAAAGAGATCAGGGACAACTTGGCTAATTTCTCCGAAAACCTGACTCCGCCAAGGTTTCCGCAAACAGGATAAAGGATGTCCTTCCTTTAGATGCAAATATTATCCGAGTTTGATGGGTGTTCCTCCCGTAAGTTCCTTCAGCGTTCACGCATTGAGCACCTGGCCAGATTTAGTGTTTTGGAAAAGTCTCTCTATGGATTATAATGCATCTCTGTCATAAAAATATCTTTGGGAAAGGCTAGCAGTCTTATTTTGAGAGCAGCCATCGAGACCATTGGATATGGAATGTAGAAGACTACAAACACGACGGTGCGAATCAGCCAGGACCTTGCATGGGGGAATCTGTTCTCTACGCCGATCGTCCAGGGTTTGAAGAATAGGGGGCCAATATGGTGGTGATACGTGAAGAGCAAATGGAAAAGTTTTCTGATGCTTCCTATAAAAGCTTTGAAAATCGCATGCTGATTCATTTGAGCAAATATTTCCCGGAGCATTATAAGGCACTCGGTGAAGAGAAGAGTCGGGAGCTAATCAAATATGGAATAAAACGGGCGGCAATTTATGAGATCATTGCGGAGCGTGATGTCTGCAAATACATTGACCTAATGGTCAGTTTCGGCGTGGAATTTGACACAGATCCCAAATTGCCTTGGGCCAATGAGATCCTTACCGCCCCATCCTGGAAAAATCCCAGCGCCAAAACCGAGAAACTTTTCAAAACGGGGATTGACCATTTGCAACGCAAGAGCGTCTAAAGGCGATTAGAGGAAGACTTCTATGTTTGGACTCATCGTTGCCATTGTAGCAGCAGTGGTGGTAGCCGCGACGGCTTTAGTCGCGGCTCTTAGCAGCGCGGGAGAGGATGCAGACGACAATTTTCCCGGAGATCCGGTGGGCGGGACCACCGCCAGCTGCCATGTTTCATGTCCGCCCGACTTTATAATCAACGCACCCTGCCGGATCATCAAGGCTGATGGCGGCAGGGTGCGATTATCCGCTAGTGAGCTGGTTGGTTATTCGGGGGGAAACTATGCCTGGACAACCGCAAGCACGAAGATCCGGCTGAACGATCCCAATTCCTCTACCGTCTCCGTCGAGGCGTTGGCAAACCCGAGTGTCGGCCGGGATGCTGAAACCATCACGGTGACAAGGGATGCGCCAGGATGTCCGTCTCTCGTGAAAACCGTCAATGTGACGGTGGCCAAAGTAACATTTTCCGCCTCGCCGAATCAGCGGTATGGCTATGACAATTATGACACTCCGGCCAATTCATCAGACGACCATGTTTGCGTGAAAAGCTCTGACTACACGTTTGTGAAAGTGGACATCGGAGGAGGCGCCATTGGCACGGACTTCAACTTCGTTTGCGATTCCAGCGACATTGCGCCTGATCCGCCGCCCGCCTCCGCCTCTTTCGACCTGCGGGTGAATGCCAACCTCAGCACTTCAAGGATGGACACCGTCCTGTATGCCAAATGCACCTGTTCCGATGCCACGCCATTTGCCAACCTCGCGGTACATGTGTATAAAGAAAGAGCAGTCGATGTCGTTGTTGCCAAGATCGACAATCCAACCACCTCCTACCTGCGCTTCCCCACCGCGGATTACGGCTCCTACACAAACACCGCCAACGGCAAGTTGAAGGAAGCTGTCGTCAAATACAACATCACCAATTTTGATTCAGCCAACGCCACAACCCCTATCACTTATGTGGGCGGCGCTGGCGTGTTGAGCTATGACATCGCAAATGGCGGGGGGACGGATCTTAATGCCATCCGGGCCGCCATGACCGGCACCGGGACAAAGGTCCGGGTAGCGATCATTCGAGACATGAAATCGTATTATTATCTGAGCGCGGCAGTTGCCGCCGGCGCAACCACCTTGACCCTCACGGCGGCGGCGAATGCAGTTTTTTATCATCCCGGCGACACCGCTGCCCTTGGCGCAGGCGCAACTCAGGAGACCGTGAGCATTACGGCGGTTGCCGGCAATACAATTACCTGTAATGCGCTGGCCAATGCCCATGCGGCTGGAGAGGCAATGGAATTTCCGGCGGCGGGGTGGGGAAGCGACCCGATTTTAATCATGGAGGGCAACGCTAGCTTGGATTTTGCCAAGGATACGATTCTTCATGAGGTTGGCCATCGCGATCACGGCATGAATCTTCTGGATGTCATAGATGCTCAGAATATCATGCATTTCCAGCAAGGCAACAACCACGATCGGCTGCGGTATTGTCCAAGATTGAAAAATTACCCGGCCGGGACCGCGGAGACGGAGAATCAGTGGGAGACAATCCCGCGTGATTGAAGAAAATGAAACGCACCGCCAAGTTTGTCAGCATGATCTTCTTGATGACCGCAAATCTGGCGGCAGGCCTTACTATGGAGAAGACAGCCATGCCAAAAAACGCGCAGGATTACATAGCCGCTTTTAACCGCGGAGAGGATTTCACCCGTCCCTTGACCGGGCTGCTTATTGCCGGCCAGCCGGATGGAGCGGCTCTCCAGGTCCTGGGGCAGGAATTGGCCATTGCGAGCCCAACCGTTCGTGAAAAAATCGTTGCCCTGTTGGTGGAATTGGGACTGCAGACGGATCCCCTTTCACCAAAGGGGGCAGAGGTGCTGCGCAATCAGCAAATCATCGAACTGCTTGCCGGATCCGGTCTGGCCAAAGCGGATCTTGGCCGGAATGCGGCCATCGAAGCCTTGCGAAAGCTTGTTACGCCCAGCAACCTCGGACGTTTTGAAGAGGTTTTCGTAAAGACTCTGCTAAGTGCGCCGACCGAAGGGGCATTCCTGTTAGTGGCCAAGGCTAAGCCGCGGAGTGAAATAGAACTGGTGGATCGCTTGGCCAGGTCGGCCAAATGGAAGGAGGTGGAAGCGGCCAAGATTGCCCGTGCCGCCCTGGGCGCGAACGACGTTGAAGACGAATATCTCGCCGCCGCTGAGGCTGCGCCGGATGGCAAGGCCTTTGCCAAGGCACTCAGGCCGCTCGGCTTGATGGGCACGCCGCGCAGCCTGAAAGCCATAGCGGAGCGCTTGCGGACCCCTTTGACCATCGATGTCCCTGGCGCGTATGAAAAATCCCTCCGGCTGAACGTACTGGAAGCTTTGCTCTACAATTTTCCGGATCAACCGGTGCTCTATCCCAATAACATTCTCACCGAGGCAGATTACACTGCTGCAGAGCGTTTCTGCATCAGGACATTTGGGGTGGCTTATCCGAATCCCCCCCCTCCCTTCATGACATACCGTGGGTATCCAAGTCCTCTACCAAGGTAGCATAAAACGGAAAGGGAGTTGATCCGAACGCAGGATGCCCCCCTCCTCTGTGAATCGATCAGCCGATGATTACCGTGGTGCAGCCCATGGAAATGCTATTAGTTGGACCGATTGCTTCCAGAATAGTGTCTCCTTGACGAGCCGCCGGAAGATTATTGATCATGACCGTGGCGGATCCATTGATCACCACGCCGGGGCCATGAGGAGGAACTGGCATCGGGGTAGTGCAAGCGTGAATATCCGCTCCGCCCGAGGCGCTTGAAATCATGCTACTCATCGAGGCTAGCAAGGAGGCTTTAGTGGCCTGCTCTGCAGCGTAAGCAGCAGGGGCGCCGGGTGTTCCGGCAGCGGCTTTAGTGGCAGCTTCAGCGGTCTGGATAGCTATGTCCGCTGCTTGCTTGGCGGCTTGGAGTGCGGCTGTGGCGGCAAGGGGCATTCCGCGCCAGGCGGGCAAAAAACCGATTAGCACCGTAGGACTTCCCGGCCCCGGCGTCAACATCGGAGGAAGGGGATGAGAAACGGGATCAGTTGTTCTGGCAGCAGGCGGCATGGTTCAGACTCCTCAGAAAATCGCGTGGATGGAGGCGGGGTGCCCTCACCCCGCCTGAGTTTGCCAAGCGTGCTCAGACGGCCTGAGGGCAGGCCGTCTCTATCATCTCATTTTCATAATCTTGTTGTGACGGACCCACCGTCATGAGTGGCTCCTATAAAAATTGACAAATCAGATTTGTCATTCTAGCGACAAGAATGCAAGCGTCCGATTTCCTCGATCATACCGGAGTCCAAGACCTCCCAGACGGATCGGACGTCTCCGGTTGCTCATCCATCTCCGGGGAACTGCTTTTTTTCTGTCTGCAATATCCCAGACCTTAACCGGAATTGCAGAACGGCGCCCGTGTCCTGGTCTTCCAGTAAATAGAATTCCACGGGTCCAAAGAACTTGCCCAGTTCTTCTGGATTGCAGGCGGACAGGTAGACCGGCAGCACACGCGGGTCGTAGTACCGAAAAACGAGAGGTTTGCCCTTGGTGTCGTAAACGGTTAAAAAATTGCGAAAATGGCGGCGCATGCCGCGCAGGTCAGCTTGGCTGGCGGAAAAAATCCCCCAATGTTTTCCCCATCCATTTTCCAGCAACCAACTGGTGAATTCAGAATCCGGAGCGAGTTGTACGAGATAAGGCGCGACTTCCGCCATGTCTGGCTCCAGATCCCCCAAGTAAAGACAGACAAATTCCGGCTGCAGCGAATAAAGATGCGCCAATAAATCGGGTATGGAAGCCCCATCCAGCACCGCAAAGACATTAGTTTCAGCCTCAGCAAAGAGAACAGGGCACACCGATTCGACAATGTTTTTCATTGCATGTATCCTTAGCCGCACGGGCTAATTTATTACTTTGGTCAGGTGGCACAGAACGGTGCTCCGTTCTGCGCGGCATTTTTCAGCACCAGAGCTGCTGGACTAGCAGTGGCCGATTTGGGGGGTTGCTGGGGTGGCGGGGGCGCCGAAACCTGTCCCGGCTTGGCGGAATCCGCTTCCTTGGCATCTGTGACCCCCCCAGGCGATGCACCCGCTCCAGACCCGGCAGCCCCACCACTGTTGATCATAACCATTGAACCCTTGATGAACACACCGCCGCTGTTGATGTTGATGAAGTTTCCTCCGACCTTCAACGTGAGCGTAGTGCCGGATTCTATAACAAGGTTCATGCCTGCCTTAATATGAACCTCTGTTCCCGAATCCAGGGCATAGTTCTGTCCTACCTTGATCTGAATGTTCGTACCCGCATTCAGGGATGCCGTGCCTTCAACTTTTTCATTCTTATCGCCTTTTGCGCGCAGGTGTTGGTCGCCTTCCACTATCTCAAACTGATCTCTCTTGACTATCAAGTGGCGATCCTGGCCGACAAATTCCAATGAATCTGACTGGGTTCGATTATCTTGATTGCGCTGCGCGAATATGAAAACTTGCTCGCTTCCCTTTTTGTCTTCGAAACGAATTTCATTGAAGCCGTCCCCTCCTTTGGAGGAATTGGATTTGACGGTGCTTTTAGTCATTTCCTGCGGCAGGTTATAAGGAGGCATGGAATCGGCGTTATAGACTCTTCCCGTGATGATGGGCTGATCTGGGTTACCCTCCAGGAAATCAATGATAACCTCCTGTCCAATCCGCGGGATGGCCATCATGCCCCATCCCTTGCCAGCCCAGCCTTGAGAGACGCGAATCCAACAAGAACTCTTGTCATTCTCCTGGCCTAGCCGGTCCCAATGGAATTGAACTTTCACTCTTCCATATTTATCCGCATAGATTTCTTCCCCCTTCGGGCCCACTACCATGGCGGTCTGGCTTCCATGGACCACCGGTGTCGGAGTCATTCGAGGAGGACGGAAGGGAATTGGATACGGAATGCATTGAAACTGGTTGGAATATTCAAACAATCCCGCGGCATGTTCGTCGGTGCTTCGGAAACTGTTGGTCTGATCGCAGCGGCAGGAAAAGCCCGTCAAAACGTAACTCTTGTTGAGATCGCGCCGATAATGATCCTTTAAATCAAAACGGTATCCGGATACAAAAGCCAGACAGTTGCTCTTCCCGCTGATCTCCAGCAGGGAAGTCTCACCCTCCTCGAGTCGGATATTAACCAGCCGGTCCCCCTCACCTCTTTTTTCGTATTCACCCGGATAATCGTAAACTTCATATTTCCGCTCATCTTTGCCGGAAACCTGGCTGGTGAGGTCTGTATGAGGGGTTTCAAAATTAAAATCCCGGAGAGTATAAATCGCCGGGCGCACGATTTGGCGGACGTTCCATTCTTTGATCATTTCCTCAGTCTGAAAACCCTTTTCCTGAGGCTGGTAATAAACGGTCGGAAATTTGGGGAGAAGCTTAAAACTGCTGTGATGGTTAGCCATCACTAATGTATGCTTGGTTTCCTCATGTTCAAAAAAGTAAAATATCCCTTCTTCTTCCATCAGACGCGAGACAAAATCGAAGTTGGACTCGCGGTACTGAACACAGTATTCACGGGACTTGAAGTCGCCGTTCAATTGCAATCTGAAATCGGCAAAGCCCTGGCCTTTGAAAACCTCCTGGATGATATCCGGGACCGATTTATTTTGAAAAATCCGGGAGTCCTGGCGACAGGTGAGAAACCACATCCAGGGGACCAGCGTAGCGCGATAGATAGCTAACGTAACGCCGGTCTTCCCCGCTTCAATCAATTCGGTGCCCCCTTGGGAAAAGGAGTTGAGGAAGCCGTTGATGTAAGAAAAAGAATCCATCAGTCAGGGAGATTTTGATTGTGGCTTTTTTCCCCACGATCGTGGGGAGGGGAAGGGAGCGGTTTTCGGAATACACCGTCAAATCATATTGGAAAAGCCGCGATATACCTTCCTGGCCCTGGAAGTCCCGCAGGAGGAGCACATCCTTCACCTGCGGGACTTCCAGCTTGATACGCAAGTTGTCCGGACTATAGCCTGCCACAAAAACCTCCTTTAACTTTCAGCCGTCTGGGAGCCAGGCACACAGCCAGGAAAATTGATTCGGGCCCGAGATCCTCAGACAGCCGGTTCCTGAGACATTTGGGCTGAATTCAGCATATTCGATATTGGAATTTCCCCTGTTCCCCAATGGCAATGTGGACGGAGGAGATGGATTCTCCAGCCGCCATCCGGGAGAGAAATTCCCCGGACATCTCCGGGAGCAATGTTCCGGTCAGGATATGATCGACATTCCTGGCTCCGCTTTCCACTTCCTTGCACCGGCCCGCAATTTCAGCGATGACGGCATCGTCGTAGCTGAATTTTGCCCCGTGGTTTTCCGCCAATCGGCTTCCAATCCGCCCCAATTGCAGCTTGATAATCTGTTTCATCACACTGTCGGAGATTGGATAATAGGGAACCACCACCATGCGTCCCAGCAGGGCAGGCTTGAAAAATTTGATTAGCTCCGGCCGTATGGCTGCCACCAGCCCTTCCGGCGTGGGCATGGTTTCCGGATCGGCGCACAATTTCATCATGGTATCGGTGGCGGCATTGGAAGTGAGCAAAATCACGGTGTTCTTGAAGTCAATCTCCCGGCCTTCGCCATCTTCCAGCATGCCCTTGTCGAACACTTGATAAAAGAGCTCCATGACATCCGGGTGGGCTTTTTCGACTTCATCCAACAACACGACCGAGTAAGGCTTGCGTCGGACGGCTTCGGTCAGCACGCCGCCTTCTCCATATCCCACATATCCCGGCGGCGAACCTTTCAGCGAAGAGACGGTATGAGCTTCTTGATACTCGCTCATATTGATCACTACCATGTTCCGCTCTCCACCATAGAGCGTATCCGCCAAGGTCACGGCGGTTTCCGTTTTTCCGACTCCGCTGGGCCCCACCAGCAGGAAGACTCCGATCGGCCGCCGCGGATCGGTCAATCCAGCCCGGGCCGTTCGGATGCGTTGGGCGATGGCTTCCAGGCCGTGGGATTGCCCGATGACGCGCAGCTCCAGCCTATCTTTCAATCCCATGATGGTTTTTATCTCGTCGGTCAACATTTTGCCCACGGGGATGCCGGTCCAGCCGGAAATCACATCGGCGATCGCTTGGGACGTGACACAGGGCTGCATGAGAGGAGTCTCGCCTTGAACCTTGAGCAATTCGGCATTGAGCTGTGCCAGTTGGGATTGCAAGGCCGCTTTGTCCAAATCCGGCTGGCCGGCGGCTTTTTCCAACTGGCCGCGGACTTCGATGATTTTTGCCACCAGTTCCTTTTCTTTCTCCCATTGGACCTGAAATTGAGCTAGCTGAGTCTCGGTTTGAGCCTGGGCCAATTTCAATTCCTCCAACCGTTCCGCATGGTTGGCGCCCGTGGCCGTTTCGCGTTCCAAGACCCCCATTTCCACGGCAATCTGGTCCAGAAGGCGCTGAGCGTCTTCGATGGCGGCAGGCGTGGCATACTGGCCGATGGCAACCTTGGCGCAGGCTGTGTCCAGCACACTGACTGATTTGTCGGGCAATTGGCGGGAAGAGAGATAACGGTGCGAGAGCCGGACGGCATCTTCCACCGCTTCGTCGAGGATGCGCACATTGTGGTGTTTTTCCATGGTTCCGGTCAAGCCTCGCATCATGACAATCGCTTGTTCCTCGGTGGGTTCCTCCACCTTGATCACTTGGAAGCGGCGGGCCAGGGCGGCATCCTTCTCGAAGTATTTTTTATACTCGGCCCAGGTGGTGGCGGCAATGGTCCGCATTTCACCCCGAGCCAGGGCTGGTTTCAGCAAATTGGCGGCATCGTTTTGTCCGGCGGCGCCCCCGGCTCCGATCATGGTGTGAGCCTCGTCAATGAAGATAATCATGGGCTGAGCCGAGGATTTGACCTCCTCGATGACAGACTTCAACCGGTTTTCAAACTCGCCTTTGATGCCGGCGCCAGCCTGCAGCAGTCCCAAGTCCAAGGTGCGGAGAATGACATTTTTTAGGGGAGGTGGAACGTCCCCCTTCGCAATGCGAAGGGCAAATCCTTCAACCACCGCGGTCTTGCCGACCCCTGCTTCACCGGTCAATATGGGATTGTTTTGGCGGCGCCGGGTGAGAATATCGATCACTTGCCGGATTTCAAAATCGCGGCTCAATACGGGATCGATTTTCCCGGCCCGCGCGCGGGCCGTCAAATCGATGGTGTACTGATCGAGCGCCTGGGTCTTGCCCGCGCCCGGCGTTCCCGCCCCTGGTTCGCCCGAGGGCGCACCAGCCAGGCTTGATGCCGCCCGGTCTTCCGTTGATCCCGCGCAGATATCCGTCAGTTTTTTCTTCAAGGGTTCAACTGAAATGGTGCTGAATTCTTTGGAAATTTCCACGGCCAATCGGGACATGTCATCATCGCTCAAGAGCGCCAAAAGCACGTGTCCCGAGCGAACCCGCGCGGCCCCATATTCAATGGAAGCCAACAGCCAAGCCTGTTCCACGAGGCGAGGCAGGCGTGGGGAAAGCGCTGGAGTGCGGGCGTTTCCGGTTTTGAGCCGGTCGAGAGAACGAGTGATATCCTTGGTCAACCTGGAAACATCAATTTCGAAATGTCGCAGAATCTTGGCGATATCCGTATCGGGGGTCTCCACCAACTTGAGAAGCAAATGTTCGACATCCACATCATAATTTGTGCGTGAGAGGCAGAGTCCGGCGGCCGCCTCAAGAGCCGTGCGCGTAGTGTCATTTAAACGGCCAATTAACGATTTCAAATTCACGTTCATAAGATCTCCTCTTCTCTCATTAGTCACGGTTTGCCAGTCACCCATTTGGGCTTTCCGGTCCTGCCTGATATCGGGGCATCCCCTCAGTTCAGCGAGTGCAACACCACTTGCGGATCGTCATGCTGAAAGGGCTTGGTCTTAAGCCAAGTGGTCCATCCTAGCATGGCTTGCCTGCCAGGCTGGGAGCTCAGCTGGCAGGCAGGGACTTCTTCCGCGTTCAAGATCAGTTGAAAATCGAAATCGAATTCCATCCCCATGAGGAAACGTACCACCTCATTGAGTGGGCGATGTTTATCCCCCGAGGGCAAAAAAGCCAAAAAGGCCGAGAATACCAAGGGACCTAAGCGGAGCCGGAACTTGGATTGTTGATCCCAGAGCCGGGAACCGACGATGGCATTCACCCCCAACTGACAGTTGGCCTGGCCGAGGAAGGTGAGACTCTCGGAATCAACTTCCAGCCATTGGCCGCAAAATTGTTGGATTTTTGCCGGAACTCGAAAATAGTCGGTCAGAATAGATTGTAGCGCCGTGGCGGAGTGCGGCTTTTGGGCGATCAGCCCCCCGTAGAGCAACAGCGCCTGGTCGGGGAAATCCTGACGCCCTCTCAGAGCTCCAGTCCCTAAGCCAATCAAGTTGTACAGCTGCACGGTGAAGCGGTCATTTTGATCGCGTTCATAAGCCACCGGAAATCGATACTTCTCCCAAGCCCGGTAAAAAAAGGAGACCAGGCGGTGATGAAAAATATCCAGGAATTCCCAGAGAGCCCGGTCTTTGTAGCGGGCTCTTTCCATCAAAAATTCCGTGTAATGAGTGGGCAATGCACCCAGCGGGCCGGTCAGGCCCATGAAGGCGACCACCATTTCCGGAGGTTGTCGGTTTTCTGGATGGGCCTGGGGACGGATCTCGTGGATTTCGCTCGGGGGAAAATCCAGCGAAAGACGCGAGCGGAAACGGACGATTTCTTTATTGGGATCCGCGTGATAACCCACCGGCCGGCGCTCCGGTTGCATCCGTTCCAAAAGACGGACGGCCTGGAAAAATTTGAAGCGATAAGGTTCATCCCAAAAAAGTCGATTTAAAGGAGAATCTGTTCTCCCGCCCGAGGTGGCCATCGTCGAAGAATTCCTTCCCGCTGTCTGGTCTGAATAACCAGCTGATTAAAAGAGTTGACTGAAGCATACAATCCGAGGAACTTTTCGAGAACCGTAGCGAACAAAAACATGCCGCTACCTACAAACTGCTCTTCATCAAACTCAATCGTGGTTTCAATTCCGCGGACTAGCGTAGTGCCGATGTGAGATCCCGTTTGCCGTACCACCCGGCGGCTGTTGATGTGGCTCAATCCCATGATCTGTTTCCGGGTGGCGGGCGATTCCATAAAATCATAAAGGGCCAATATCTCCCGGAGAGCATCAGGTTCGCCTTGAGGTCCCGGTTGGACGAGGGAAAGATAGTTGAGGGCGAGATGCGATATCAAACGCCACTGCAAGTTGCTCCGCAAAGGTGGACGCAGTGTATTTGTGGGCTTTTTGAGACAACGGATCCGCGAAAGCGAGCGAAGTCCTTCCAGTTCAAAATCTCCTTCGCGCAAGCCAAAAGGGAGTTTTCCGGGCAGGTCCCGATTAGTGCAGGTGGCCTGGACGGAAATGGTTTCCGTTGCGGGCACGCTCGGGTCCATCGCCAAATCCACCAGGAAAATATACATCTCAGTGCCGGGATCATCCTTGCGATGAGAGGGCCGCCGGGTGGCATACCAAAAAGTGCCATCGGCTTTTTCCGCGGTATTGTGACGAATCGAATAAAAAGGGGAAAACTCCTTGGATTGTTGGAGAAAAGGATCGGTCGTCATGACAGAGTTGACGGAATAAATTTCCGTGGCCATCTGCCGGTGGATGTCCGGGACAACCTGATATTCATTTTGCTGCTGGGTCAGTTGGATCGGCTCAGCCGTTTTCTCGAAAAGGTTGATAATGGGGGTGCAGCCGAGCAAAAAATTGTTGGCGTCGACCGTGAGCCGCGAAGCGGATTTGTCGGCAAAGACAAAAATCAAATCAAATTGATCGGCATAACCGGATCGAGCCGCTTCATCCAGGCCGGTGACTTCAAAGAATAGAAATTTTTCCGGAAAAGCAAAATATTCCGTGAGCAACCGATATCCATAAAAAGACCGGGAGGTGAAAGGAAGCAATCCTTCTTCTTCTTTGAATCCGATTGGGCAGATATTGCTGGGAGAGAGGGAAATTGCGGCCGGCCCTCTGGTGTTGGAACCTCGCGGTCCGTTGCCATTGACGGGGCGAATTTCCAAAGCGACGCAATGACAAAAGAGCAATTCGAATAATGTGTAAACTACCTGGTTTTCCCCGTTGAGGAAGAAGCGTAGCCGGTCAAAAGGAGGTCCCTCCTCCTCTTTTCCCATTCGCAATTTCCGCAGTTTGGTGTCGTTAAGGCATTGCAGGCGGATCCGGAGCATTCCTCCCAAGTTCCGCGATTTGGGATCCAGCCGATCCGGAAGTTCCATGGAGGCGGAAGTCACTTCAATCGGCCAAAGATGAACTGGGTAAGTGGTGCGAAACCGGCAAGGGGTGCCTTGGATCGGCCTGGAAAAAAGGGTCGACTTTTTGGGTATCTCATATCCGGTAGTCAATTTCCCCTGTTCCGGATCGAGCGAGAATTGCACGATGGAAAGGGAAGGAATCGGGGCCAGGTAGTGGGGATAGAGAACATTCATCAGCGACTCGGTGATTTCCGGGAATTCATCGTCGATCTTGAGGTGAATCCGGCTGGCCAGAAAGGCAAAGGCTTCAATGATCCGCTCCACATGCGGATCTTCGCATTTATCGGGTTCGAGCAACAGACGCGAGGCGATCTTGGGGTATTTGTTGGCAAAGTCCGCCCCCAACTGCCGGAGGAACACCAATTCGCGCTCGTAATAGGCAAGCAGTTCGTCGCGCATCAGGTCTCCTTCAGCGAATATTGGCCCGTGTTGAATTGCAGGGTAGTGTCAAAGGTGACGGGTTCAGGGGCTGGATCGATTTTCAAACGGGCATCGATTCGGAATCGCATGGTGCGCAGGTATTCGGAAGAGGTTTCAATCGTGACAATGACGTCCTCCAATCGAGGTTCGAAGATGGCGATAGTATTTTCAATGGCCCTTCTCATTCGATTTTGGTCGGCGGGATTCTTATGATTGATGATGGTAAAATCAGGCAAGCCATAGGCCAGCAGGGAACGATTGACTTCTTCCAATTCAGGCGGCAATCCCTCGGCAATCTGCCGAGTGTTCAGCAGCCACTCCAGATCCCGCATAACGGATTGCTTCAATTGTCGAAGGTTTTTTGAACGGGAAGCTATCGGTTCCTGACTGATTTCCGGCTCATAATCCACCAGTCTGTCCAAAATAGGAATGGTGACACGGACCTCGTTGTCGAATCGTGACATGGAGATGTTTTTATAAAATCAAAAGATGTCGGGATTATTTCTAAACATCGATGAAGATGAGAGGGGCTGAATCCTGAGGATCAGCCCCCCGATTTTCCACTCTTGCGTTAACCATGAATCTGCTGTTTCATGTCATAGAAAGCCTTGATAGCGCCTCCCAGCGAACCATCGGGCTTTTGCTCTTTATATTCCACTTCAACTTTTGTGAAATTGAGAGAAATCTGATCCATGGGAATTACATCGGACGCCCCAGAGCCATTGGTGTTGTAGGAGGAAACTAGAATATCCGTGAAAGTGACTTTCAGATATTCCTGCTGTTCCTTCCCTGCTTTACGACAAACCAGAGTGGCATTTTTGATGTGTTCGCCGTTGGCACAGGCCAGCATCAGTTTTGGACTAGCCTTGTTAACCCGCATGATGAAATGAAAGTCCTGCATCTGGACTCGTCCAGCCCCCATTCCTCCGCCATGAGCCGCGGTCCCGGTTTGGTTCGCGCCCCAGGAAAAGGATTCAATTTCAATTTCATTTTTGTGGGTTTTATCCTGGCTCTCTCCTTGAATCCCATCCAGCTTCAAAAAATAGTCTACTAGCGCCATAAATAAATACCTCCTCTAAAGAAGTGTTTGAGGTTGACAGTCGAACGGTGAGAAACAGCCATCCTTCTGTTTGGTTTTACCCGAACCTCTCCATCACTTGCGAGCGGATTTAGGCAGTTCCGCGACCATTCGCAACGAGACGGAGATTTCGTCCAATTGGAAGTGCGGTTTCAGATAAGCCACGGCCTTGTACACTCCCGGCTTTCCAGGAACATCCACGACTTCAATGGAGGCGTCCCGCAGGGGATACTGTGCCTTGGTGGCCTGCGAAGCCGTATCGTCGGGGGTTACGTAATTGGTCACCCATTTGTTGAGGAATCGTTCGCACTCGATTCGGGACATGAAACTGCCCACCTTATCCCGCATCATGGCTTTCAAGTAATGAGCGAAACGGGAGACGGCAAAAATGTTGGGCAACTGTGCCGACAGCCGGGCATTGGCATTGGCGGAATCGCTATCGTACTTCTTGGCTTTGTTACAGGATTGGGCCCCGAAGAAGGCCGCATAGTCCGTATTCTTGCAGTGGACCAGCGGCATGAATCCCAGGTCGGAGAACTCCTTCTCGCGACGATCGGTGATGGCAATTTCCGTGGGGCATTTTAACGCCACTTCGCCCTCGTCGGTTCTGAAAGTATGAGTGGGCAAACCTTGAACTAAGCCTCCCCCTTCGACTCCGCGGATAGCCACGCACCATTGGTAATTCGCAAAAGCATCAGTCAGGCGCGTGCCAAAGGAATAGGCCGCGTTTCCCCACAAGTACTTGGAATGGTCCTTTCCATCGACATTTTCCTCAAATTTGAACGTTTCGGTAGGGGCGGTGTCAGGACCATAAGGGAGCCGCATTAAGGTTCTGGGAAGACAAAGCCCTACGTAGCGAGAGTCTTCGGAGTCGCGGAAGGAACGCCATTTGGCAAATTCGGTTCGCTCAAAGATTTTGGCCAGGTCCCGCACTTCCGCCAGTTCCGAGTAGGTGTTCCATCCAAAAAGCTGTGGAGCGGCGGCAGAAATGAAGGGGGCATTAGCCGCGGCGGCCACATTGGAGATCTTCTCCAGAAGAGCCATATCCTGGGGGTGATTGGAAAACTCATAGTCGCCAATCAACGCTCCAAAGGGAGATCCGCCGAAAGTGCCATATTCTTCTTCGTACACTTTCTTGAAGAGGGCTGATTGGTCGAATTCCGCCGCCCGTTCCATGTCTTTGAGGAGCTCTGCTTTTGTCACATTCATGACCCGGATTTTCAACATGGTGCCCGTCTCACTGGCAGAGATCAATTGGTGAAGTCCGCGCCAGGAGCCTTCCAACTTTTGGAATTCTTCCTGGTGCATGATTTCGTTCAACTGCGCGGAGATGTACTGGTCGATTTGGGCGACCCGTGCGGCAATAGTGGCCTCCACATTCTTCCCGACCACCACTTGGCCTTGCATGACGGTCTGCACAAATTCCGCAACCATGTCTTTGGCGCGCTCCGCCTGGGTTTTGTCCAGAGCCAAACGGCCTTCGTCCAGAATCTTGCTTAACAATCCCGTTTCTTCCACCTGCTGTTCCCGCACTTGGGCCTTTTTTTCTTCTAACGGCATGTTCATTGTTTGTCCTCCTTGGCTTTGTCAGAATCAAGCTTCAAGGCAGAACTCAGCTCTTTTTGAGAGTCGGTGTTGGAAATAATGTCCTGCAGCATCTCTTCCAACTTGTCATTGCCATCCATTTTGGAAAGCAGATCGTTTAGCTTTTGCCGGGCTTCAACAAGCTTTTTCAAAGGAGCGACCTGCTGCACGAGAGTGTCCGGCTCAAAATCCTGCATGCTGTTGAATTTCAACTCCACATTCATCTTGCCGCCGTCATCGGTTAGTTTGTTGTCCACGCGCAAGGCCAGGCGCGGCTTCATTCCAGAAAGCACCTGGTCGAAATTGTCGCGGTCAATTTCAATGAATTTGCGGTCCTTTACGCGGGGCTGAGGCTGTTCAGGTTTGCCGGTAAAATCCCCCATGACTCCAGCAACAAAAGGCAATTCCTTGGTTTCGATGGCTCCCCCGATTTCCACATCGTACGTAATATTAACGCGTGGGGGTCGCACCCGTTTGAGCTTATGCTGCGTACTCTCCTTGCCAGGCATAAATTAATCTCCTTTCTTTGTGATGAGAAATACAAAAATTTGGATTTCAACATCTATTCGATACGACGGGAAAAACAAACTCTCTCATCTTTTCGATTTTCCGACGAGAGATAATCCTTCGCTTCCAACTTCTTCTATCCGGGACTCCAAGGAACCGGCCGGATCTACTCCGCAACCGGTCCTTGGCCACAAGGGCAATCTCATTCACCCTCAGTACTGGCCTTGATCCCCAGGGTTTCCCTCAGATGTTCCAGCACTGCAGGGTCTTTGATGACATCTTCCAGCCATCGGTCAAGCGGCATTTCCCCCCACTTGACTGCTCGTTGCACCAAATACGCCACCGGGCTGTGGGGTTCGGTCTTTTGGAAATAACTAGCCACTTCATTGAGGCGTCGCAAGGCCTCCTGACGGCCTCGGATCGCCCCCATCGTCCCCATGACAACGCGCCCCGTCGTCCCCTCAGATTCAGCTCCGGAAAAATTTGCCTCTCCAGCAGCGGAAGATCCCGCGGCTTCTACCGCCACGTCTGGTTCGGCAATCCGTTTCTCCTTGACGAGCTTATCAACGAGGCTGCGGATTTCTTCGAGTGTCTTCTTCAGTTCCCCCAATCCAGGAGTCTGTCGATCAAATTTCTGGTCCATGATCCGGTCCAAAGCCTGGAAAGCCTCCCAAGATTCACTCAGTGTACCGGCCAATTCTTCATAAAAGGCCCGGCGGCATTTATTTTTGGAGGCCCGCCACTTTTCCCCGGTGGTTTTACCTTCATGTTCAGCGCGTTCTTTCAACCCCCGAAACTTTTCCTGTGCCGTGGAGTCGAGGGAGTCCAGATTTTCCGGGATATCAAATTCCTGGGCCTCTTCGTACTGATTGAAATTATAGTTCTCGCCGCTGGAAACCTTTGTCAGGCTCACTTCTTTGATAGCCAAGGCAACTTGCCGATCCAGCCAGGAAAGGGAATTGGCCCTGGCCTCCAGATCCCCTTCATCAATTTCAGGGAAAATGTCATCCCAGTATTTTTCATGAAACCCCTGCATGACTTTAAGGCCGTCACGAAGGCCGGCAAATCCGTGAACTTTGACGAGCGCTTCGCCCAGCCAGGCAGCCACTTGCAGATCCTTGCCCTGAGTGGTCAAGGCATCCGTGGCAAGGCCGATCACTTGGTCCCAGTCTGCGACTTTGGCGTTAGTCTGATAGCCATCTTTTTCAACATTCTCTTCAGCTCGCCGGGCTTCCCGGATCTCATCATGCAGACCAGAGTACTGCAAGTTGGATCCGGCGGGATTGTCTCCGGGAATAGGCGCCAACAATGCTTCAATGTCCACTACCGGTGCCACACTTGTCATGAAAATGTGCTCCTCGGTCTCAATTGTGTTTTGGCTGGTATATGACTGTACTCAAGAGAAATCATCAACTATTCCACCAGTGTTAGCAAGCAATTTCAGCAAACGAGATTTTCCCCGGGACACTCCAGGATCTATTCCGGGATCCCTTCGGGAACCGGAAAACCTTGCAGCCAGCGGATTCCTATCACTCTTTCTTTGGAGTATGGCCGAATGCTCACGCAATTGCCCTGATTGCCACCAAGAAGAAGAAGGTTGTCGCCCTGCATTTTAACAAAAAATCCCACATGGCCGAGAGGCCCATTGCGGTTCTCCCGCCAGAGCACCACCACCGAACCGTAAACTGGAAAGTCGAGGGCAACCCCCCCCCAATTCAGCCAGGATCGGGCGTTGGCCAACCCGCTCCCCGGGAAACCGGCCATCAACATACACCAGTTGACGAAAGCCGAACACCAGGCGGTCTCATCTGAGGAGCGACCCACCCCCGTTGCCTTCAAGTAGGCAACGACGTTGACGGTCCTTCCCTTCGAGGATATTCCCCGAATGCCATATTCCCGCAAGGCAAACTCCATCCAGGGGAATGGAGAAAAATCCGTGGGAAGATACAAATCGTTTTCGCCCGCCCGTGGGACGGATGGGACAATTTCAGGAAACCGAACTTGGGATAAGAGACCCAATGAGCTTAATATTAAAGTCTGGAGAATCGTTCTCCGCGGCAAATTTGGCGCGATGTTTCCCATTATTGAAAATGAACGGATCAGTCGAAACTTCTTCTACCGAAAAATGTTGATGATTATATGAATACCAATTGCATAGCCGAAGTCAAGGATGAATCCCCAAAAGGATGCAATCGAAAGTGCGCGAAAAAAGATAGGTCTTTAACCTCCGTCCTCGCGAAATCAATGGCAAAGAAAGTTTGGCCAGCGATCATACCTTTCCCCATAATGCCCAAATCCGCGGCGCTAAATAATTCCCCATTACTAGAAAGTGGGAGCCGGATTCCATGAAGGGCTCCGCTCTTCCAGCCACCGGATCAAGCCGCGGAGAACTGGATCGATTGTGTCTCGAAAATCGAAACATCCCGATCGTCATAACAGAACAGCCGCGATCCAGCGGGAAGGAAAATCTCTGGACCCGCTTCGCTCCATTCCGTGGTCTTTCCCAACTGAACATTTGGATCAGAGTGTTTGAAGCTGTTCGGGTAAAGGGCATGAAGGAAAACTTCACCCTCCGTTCCCGCTTTGGACTCTATTTTAGCCGGAATCCAAACAACATCCCGCAATTGCCGAGGGGGGTTGATTTCAATCGATTTGACGCTTTCCCACGGCAGCCAGGTGTACTTGTCGTGAATGATCAACTCCAGAACGGACGCCGTCAAATCGCTTGCATCCCGAAAATCCTGGAAGGGCTTTCCATTCAAAAGCCCCGAAAGCGCGGGTCTTTGCTCTTCCGCTTCATTCATCATTTGACGGGATTTGGCCAGATCTCCCGAAATGAGCGCCTGAAGGGCCTCCACCAAAAGATCGGCGTACGGTGGGGGTTCTGTCATAAAATGAGGCGGGACCCCTTTTTCAAATAACTGCACCCGGCTCCGTTCGGCTTTTAAATTGTTAACGTAAACCTGTATCCCCATCTGCAGAGCCGCATCTTGATGCGAAATCACCTGGAGTTGTTTTTCCGCCCGGTCCCATTCGCCGGTCAAACATAAGAGCTCGAACAAGGCCGCTCGCAGGGACGGCTGAGTGGGGTCGTTCTTGATCTGCTGAGTCACCGAGTCAATAGCTTGGGCCAGGTTGCCTGAATTTAGAAGCGCTTTGATGTCCATGAGCCTCTCACTTGTAAAAAATCAAAATTAATGGTGATTACTCAGCGTCATCTACCCCAATCGAAGCCACGATGAGCGATTTCCCACGAGCCGTGGGCTTTTAGCGATGTTGCCGAGTTCCACGCCTTGCATAAAACACTCAGCGTGGCTACTTAGGTCCAGAAAAATAAGCATACCGCGACATCCAAAGTAGTTACGGCTAAT